>CAWIQF010000014.1:0-404961 GCA_963838205.1 Terriglobia bacterium
AGAGCAATTTTTGACATACTATAAGTGCCCTGGCGATTTCTCTGCCGAAACCGTTATGCCGCAAGCATACGCAGACGATCTGCGTCGTAAGCTCTTGGGGGCCTACGACCAGGGGCGGGGTGGGTTGGAGAAACTGGCGGCGTTGTTCGGTGTCAGTTACGGCTGGGCGCAGAAGGTGGCCGCCACGCGACGGCGCACGGGGAGCGTCGAGCGGCCGGCGGGTGCCAAGCGCGGATTTCCGAGTCGGCTGACGCCGGAGTTGCGCTCCGCATTGAGCACTCAGATTCAAACGCGGCCCGACGCAACGCTGGCCGAGTTGCGGCAGTGGTTGAGCGAGCAGCATGGCGTGGCGGTGAGCGTTTCGCGGCTGTGCACGGTGCTGCAAGAGCTGGGACTGCGGCTTAAAAAAAGTCGCTCCACGCAGCCGAGCAGGACACTCCAGACGGACGGGCGCGACGCCAACAGTGGTGGCGCGAAATCGCGGAGATTGACTCCGAACGCCTGATTTTCCTGGACGAAAGCGGGGTTACGACCGATTTGACGCGGCGCTACGGGCGCGCTCCGCGCGGGCAACGAGTGCGCGAGGGTGCCCCCGGCGGCCATTGGCACAGCGTCACATTGTTGGGGGCCGTAGGCGTGACCGGATGGAAGGCGGCGATGAGCATCGCGGGTGCCGCCGACGGCGACGTTTTTCTGGCCTACCTGCAAGACGTGCTGGGTCCGCAACTGCGCGCCGGCGACGTGGTGGTGATGGATAATCTGAGTGCTCACAAGGTGGCGGGCGTTCGCGCACTGATCGAGGCGCGTGGGGCGGAGTTGCGCTATCTGCCGCCCTACTCGCCCGACTACAATCCCATCGAAGCGTGTTGGTCGATGGTCAAACAGAAACTTCGATGCCTGCGCGCCCGAACGCTTGAGGCCCTCGATCAAGCCATCGCCGAAGCCCTGCGTTTAGTCACCGCCGAGCACACCGCTGCCTTCTTCCGCCATTGCGGTTATGCATTATAGAAAGTTCGAAAGCGCTCTAGTAGCGGCCCTCGTCTGCAAGTTATTGATTATAAACAGCCAATTAGAACACCCCCGCTACACCGTAGCGGCTTGTCCGCGGCCGGCCCCGGAATTGCCCATGCAGACCAGCGCGGCCGAGCCTCAACCGGCCAGGCATATAAGGTGTTCCTGGTTTACCCCCGCGCATGCGCTCGATTCGCGTTGCAAAAGGCGCACGCTCGCGCGCCGCGCGGCAGACCTGTCGGATGGACGCGACTCGCCGCCGCGGCGGGCCGCCGAGGGAGAAAGGTGCGTCCTGGGCTTGTCCCGGGTTTCGCGTTCTGCGGTCTCGGACGTGGTAACGAAACAGCCGGACTCCCCTATCCCGACCAGTAGCGCGCGTCCGTCAGCAATCCCTCTCCCAAGCCAGGCATCCGGGTCGCCCGCGCGAAACTCCGGCCGGCCCAGATCAAAGACCTGATAAATCAGGCCCGTGAGATCACCCCAGTGACAGCAGGGTTGGAACTGAAACTCCGCGTCCAAATGGAATTGGAGGTTTCTGGCGCGTGGACTGACGTGATTGAAAAATTGAATTCGATGGTTGCTTCCATCGCTGCGGGCTTGATGCGAAGCTAGTCGATCTTGAACCGGAGAAAGCACACCTGTCCACCGACGCTACTGGACAGTCCAGCTTCCCATGGCGACCCAGTTGGTGGGGGTTAGACCCGCCGAACTGACCGGATACCCATACACTTTCTTAGTCGCGCTCCCAGTGGTCTTGAAGGCCGGCTTGAACTGGAGGCTGACGGTCATGGTTAGATTGTTGCCGGTTATCTTGATGGAGGATCCGCTCCCATTGAGCGTGCACTGCGAATTCGAAATGCTGGCATTCGTTCCGGGTGTGAGGTAAGCGACGTAATTGCTGGCGGCGTCGTTGAGCAAACCGAATTGTTTCTGGTTACTGATGTAATTCACCACGCAGGCCGCGCTCGAGCTACCAGAAGAGGAGAAAATGATTTCCACACTTGAGAGGTCGCTCCCTCCGGCCGAATCAGCGGATGTCAGGGCGAAAGCCTGGGATGAGCCCTGTCCGGATGCAGGAGAGAGGCTCACAACCGTGGGCGGCGTCGGGAGCGTCCACGTCCCCTTCGCGGCCATTCCGCCGGTAGGACCCTGGGCGGCCGAATTGACAGCATTGGCATAGATACTCTTTGTCGCGCCGCTCCCAATGCTGGCGAACGCAGTCTTGAATTGCAGATTGACGGTCATGATCAGCGAACTGCCCGAGCTCTGAATCGACGACCCGATGCCAGATACCGTGCATTGGGAGTTGGAAACGCTGCCTGCCTGCCCAGGCGTGATGGAGCCTGCACTCCCAGTGCCCGCGTCGTTGGTTAACCCCACAGTCTTTTGCTGAGAGCTGTAAGTGACCGCACAGGCTTTGCTCAAGGTCGTGGAATTCGCAAACAGTAGCTCAACGGAAGCGAGATCGCTCGCGCCGGCTGGGACGAAAGGGGACAGCCTGACCCGTCCCCAAGGCATTTTGCCTGCTCTGAAACCGAATTCCGTCGATTGGATTCCAGGCGCGCCTCCCGGCAAGTCCCTGACGGGTATGCAGTTCCAGTATGAGGTAGCAATGAGACATCGTCCAGGCGCGTTTGCAGCGGACGGCGCGATTCGTGGCGCTCCATCGCCGCGCGGCCGGCCAGTAGACCTATAACTCGTTCAGATTGAGAGCATCTGGAGGAATCCGACGCTTTCGGCTCGGCATAGATCTTATGAAAACCCCGTGGGGACGGGTCAGGCTGTCCCATTTGCCATTTGCCAGGCTGTCCCATTTGCCTCATTTGCCTTTCACTTTCACGCGCCCGCTCTAGCGGCGGATAGCCTTGCGGCGCAGGGCGAACGTGGCGAGGATGCCCGATCCGAGCAGCACCCACGTGGACGGCTCCGGCATGTGCGCGGGATCGTCCATTGTCTGGAGCGATAATGCGCAATCCCTAAGACACTCTCTGCCCAAATAGGTAAGCCGCAGATCGCCGTTCAGCCAGGCTTCCGCGCTTGGACCATTGTTGACGGCCCACAGAGCCGGATTCCGCAGCGGGACGACGGCATACTGCAGAGTCAGGTAATACGTTCCGGGCGAAAGATCGGAACTTGGGATGGAGAAGGTTACGACATCCACATTGATGAATGCATCGTTAGTGAATTGACTCGTGCCGCTTACGACCGCCGTGCCGGAACCGGAGTCGGCGCCGTAGGGCGTCGTGCCGATCGACCAGTCAACTGTGTCGATGGTGTCTGGAAGCAGCCAACCATCGAGATCTACTCCAATGACCTCGGCGTCCGAGGTGAGAGTGAAGGAGTCGGAAGCCAAATCGCGGTGTCCGCCAAGTATGACCCCGGCCGTGACAGGAAGCGTCAGGAATACCAGCGCTAGAAGAAGCTTCACCAACGTGCGATGACTCACTACACCTGCCTATCTTGATCAGTAGTTCCGTATTGCCGTCCTGACCAACAATTAGTGTACTCCCCGATGACGACAATCGGGTGTGTTTCTATTTTTTTAGGAATAGCGTCGCCGAAACCGTGTCAGCCTCACAGAGCCCAGCACGCCTGCTCCGAGTGCGGAGAATTCTCAGAGAACTGCAGCCGAAGATAAGGGATTGGGTTTCAACCGGAGAAAGAGAAAGGAGAAAGGGAGAAAGGAAGGGGACGTCCTGATGTGTCCCTCTGGGGTTTCGTGAGAGATTTGCGTGGCATTCGGGGTACTGATTGGCTGAGATGCCTCGATTTGCGCGGTTCGTCGTGCCCGGTGTGGCACACCATATTACGCAGCGCGGGAGCGCGCGCCAGACGGTCTTCAGCACGCGCATGGACCGTCGCGTGTACCTTGGCTTGTTGCGCGAGCAGGCCCGTCTGGCGGAGTTGCCGATCCTCGCTTACTGCTTGATGAGCAACCACATCCACCTGGTCCTGGTGCCCCAGGACGGGGCCCAGTTGGCGTCGGTGCTGCAGCGGGTGCATGGCCGGTATGCGCAGTACCGGAACGGCCGTCTGTCGCGGTGCGGACATTTTTGGCAGAACCGTTTCAATTCCTGCGCGCTGGGTCCGGCGCACCTGAAGGTGAAAGGGTGAAAGTGAAAGGGGACAGCCTGACCCGTCCCCACGGCGTTTTGCCTTCGCTGAAACCGGATTCCGTCGATTGGATTCCAGGCGCGCCTCCCGGCAAGTCCCTGACGGGCATGCAGTTCCAGTATGAGGCACCCATGAGACATCGTCCAGAGGCGTTCGCAGCGGACAGTGCGATTCGTGGCATTCCGTCGCCGCGCCGCCGGCCAGTAAACCTGTAACTCGTTCAGATTGAGAGCATCTGGCGGAATCCGATGCTTTCGGCTCGGCATAAATCGCATGAAAACCCCAAGGGGACGGGTCAGGCTGTCCCCCTTCCTGTCCCCCTTCCCCCCCTTCCCTTCCATGAAAACCCCAAGGGGACGGGTCAGGCTGTCCCCCTTCCCCCCCTTCCCCCTTCCCCTTCCCTTCGTCCCTTCGTCCCCCTTCCCTTCCAGGGCATACGTTGCAGCATGCCCGAAATGTGTCCACGATGTGCCCGGTACGGTCTGTCCAGTATGTGCCCGGTAAATACCGTCAACGCGGCAGGCACGAGTGCCTGCGCCACGTGCCTGCGCCACGGTGAATGGCCAGTGATTGCCAGAGAATCTGCGAGACATGACGCTAGCTAGGCTTCGGTCTTCTCGACCAGCTTCTCGATGTGCATGGAGTAAACCACGGGCTTGCCTTCCGCATCGCCCTGGAACAAGAGGCGCTGGCTATCGGGAGAGAAAGCCAGGCTGGAAGCGGAGGCGTCGCGCGAGCGATGTTCGCACAGCGCCAGTTCGCGATGCGTAATCCTGAGCAGCAGCAGGACAAAGGGTCCGGCCTTGCTGCGGCTCGCGCCGACGAATACGGTGGCATTGGCGTTGCGGGCAAAGCAGGCGTACTGACTCGTTTTGGCTACCAGCCGGTCGGCGCGGCTGTCCACCTCCTGCTCGCGAATGGCGACGGATTCGCCCGCCGCGGCGGGCTCGTGCAGGTAGAGCACGCTCTGGCCGTCGGGGCTCCACATGGCCTGCCGAACCGTGCCGGCGGGGGTGTCGAGGCGGCGCAGGTTCGCGCCGTCGTGTTGGCATAGCCAGAGTGAATCCTCAACCGAACGCCACAGGACCAGAGAGCGGCGGGGGTTGGGCACGGGCTCCCGCAGACCGGCCTGCTGAAGGACCAATGCGGGCTCGGCCCGAGCGCCCAATGGCAGTTTCATCAGCCCTGCGCCCTGGTCCGTCGTTGTGCTGAACCAGAGCGCGGTGCCGTCTTCCGAGAGGCACAAGGGACTGGGCGGCGCGGGATGCGCGGAACTCCACAGGCGGACCCCGCGGGAAGCGCCCACGATTGGTACGGCGAAGACGGAATCCTGGTCGTGATAATAGACCGTACGGTCATCCGCGGAGAGCGTGAAAGCGCGCGGATCACTGAGCGGGGCCAGGACCCGGCTCTGTCCGGACTTCAAATCCAGGCGCTGGAGCTGCAGCGAGCCCGTCCGGTCCGTGGCCACAATCGCGAATTCCGAACGGCGGGAGACGGCCCGCCCAGGCCACGCGGGCAGATAGCTGGAATAGCTCGGTTGGGTGAGCCGCCGGACTTCGAACTCAGTCGTGGGGTCTTCGTAGTGGTTCCCATCGGCCGGCAGAATCCCGCCTTTTGCCGGCGCGCCAACCAGAGCCGACACCCCTATCGAGGCCAGCAGCAACGTCCGCCGCGAGGGTCGAGTCGCGCCGGGCTGCCACAGGTTCATGGCAGTCATCTTAGCATTCTGGTCGAGGGCTACTGCGAAGCCGGCCCGGCGTCCCGATGCGGATGGTTGTGGCCGTGGCCCGGCGGGGCCGTAAGATAGTGATCGGCCAACAGATCCACGCCGAAGTCGTCCTCGAAGTCGCGCCACACCGTATGGATGTGGTTGGCGTTGTTCTGGGTGTTATCGTACTCGACCAGGAAGGTGGGCGACTGGATGCGGTAGTAGTGCGGCCCGCCTTTCTGGGTCTCCCCGGCCCAGGCGAACCAGATCTTCCCGCCGGCTTCCCGGATGCGCCCGCGCCTCTGTTCCGCGAGTTCGCCGGGGAGGTTGTCCACGTATTCAGCGAGCAGCAGGTCGAGCAGCTTATGCTGCGCCGGGTTCATCTGGGAGGCCGCGAGCCCGCTCGGCTGGCCCGCCAGAGCCGCTTTGCGGGAGTGCTCGGTGAGAATGTCCGGATAGGCCGTTTCGGCTACGACGCAGGTCTTGCGCTGGGCGGGCGAGAGCGCATCCAGCAAGGCGCGCGCCTTATCCTCCTCCGCGCCCAGTATGCGCAGCCCTTGCCGCGGCCCTGCGCGGACTTCGGCCGGATTTGAGCCGAAGAAGGTCGGATTGCCGGCGACGCGGCCGTTGACGGCGGTGAAATGCAGGCTGACATGGTGGCCCTCGATGCGGTAGGCCCAGGCGCCTTTTTCCGACGGCTCGCCGAAGATGCTGAAGTAATAGGCCTCCGGGTCGCGGCGGCCCTGGGTGTCGTTCTCCATGATGCGCAGGATGTCTTCGAGGCTCATGATGGTGGTCGCCTTGATGTAGCCCTGCTGGCTCAGCCCGGCGCTCAAGAGCGCGGCAGCCAGCGCTTTTTGATGCGGGCTCATCTGCTTGAGCGGCAATCCGCGGCGTGGACGACCGAAGGTTGCCGCAAGATCCTGCGCCGGGATGTAATGCCAGAAGAAGCGCTCCTCGTCCTCCAGCGTGAACACCGCCAGGGCCCTTTGCTCGGGCGTGAGCGAGGCGAGGAAGTTGCGCGCCGTGAATACCATGCGCGGTAAAGCCGAAGAGTTATCGTGCGCCACGGCGGCCATAACAAAGAGGCACAGAAGAGCCCAGGTTCGCATTCCGTCCATTGTACAGCGCAAATCCTACTGTATGGGCAAGATTGGGGATAACCGGCGCTGGCGGGCGCGGCGAAAACGGCGGGTTAGAAACCGAACTCGCGTTGGGCGGCTGGCGCCGCGAAGCTATGGTCGAGGAAGGAGTGCGGGTCGATGGGGTTGCCGCCCACCCGGACCTCATAGTGGAGGTGCGGGGTGGTGACCCGGCCCGTCGCCCCGGAGGCGCCGATGAACTGGCCCATCCGCACTTCCTGGCCGGGCAGCACGTCAATCCGCGACAGGTGAGCGTAGCAGGTCTCCAGGCCGCCCCCGTGATCGACGACAATCAGCTTGCCGTAGCCGCCGCCGGAGAACTCGGCCGAGACCACGATCCCGTCGGCGGTCACGCGCACGGGCGTGCCCATCACGGCCGAGATGTCCACTCCAGTGTGAAACGCCTGCATGCCGTTGAAAGGGTCCTCGCGCTTCCCGAAATGGCTCAACAAACGCCCGATCACGGGCCACAGCGAGGGCTTGGCATGGATCAGATAGCGGCGGGCGTAGCTGTTGCCGAAAACATTGAGGTTGGCCGACTTGAGCAGGTTGTATTCGGCCAGCGACTCGGTGAAGCTGGGCGGCTGGATGGGGCCGGTGAGTTTGGATTCGGTGAACTGCGCCGATTGCGCCGGAACGTTGCGGGAGACGGGAATCTGCTTGATTCCATAGGCCATGGACACTTCGCTGGCGAGCAATTGCAGCTGCGCCACCTGGCTCGACTTCTGGCTGGATTCTTTGAGCAGATTCTGATAGCGGGCACGCAGGGCATCGGTTTGCGCCTGCAGCCGATTATATTGCGAAACCTTCCAGGCCATGCGCAGATAACTGGAGACCATTCCGAACAGCGTAAAGCAGCCGAATAGCGCTAAGCCCAAGACAGCAAAGATGATCTTCTGATCGATATGGAACCGACGGATCCGCCCGTGGAGCGAGTGGGCAAGAACAACTATGAAGTATGGCTGATTCATCGTCGGCCGGTAATTCCACTTTTCCGAAACACCGGAACGGGGCCACCGAGACGCGTGACCGCAGCCGGCGCCGTTTGAAGAGTATCGGCGATCGTCTGCGAAAACCCTACGCTATCAAGGAAACGCCCCTGTGTCAATACGGTACAAGGGCGTGTCCAGATTCCCCGCGGCAAGGAATGCTCGGATGCGGAACCGGGAGACCGGGATGCGTCAGAGCCCGGAATTCGTTCTAGAACTGGAATCTCAACGAGAACTGCACGGACCTGGGACCGCCGTTAGTCTGCGAAGGATTCATGCCGCCGCCCGCGCCGGCGTACAGCATCTGCGTAGCGGCGCCGAACAACGGGCTGGCCAGGTTGGCGCCCGCATTCTCGGTCGGGTTGGAGAAGTTGGGATGGTTCGAGGCGTTAAAAGCGTCCACGCGCGCCTGGACCCTGAACCGATCGCCGATGGGAAACACGCGCCGGAACGACAGATCGGTCTGAAAGGCATTGAAACCGCGCAGCACGTTGCGTCCAAGATCGCCCTGCGTCCCGGTGGCGGGAGCGGAGAAGGCGGCCGGATTCAGACGTCGTCCGCCGGGCGCGTTGGGATCGCTGATCCAGGGCGCCGCGCCGGTGTAGTCCGGCCGGACCTGAGCGAAGAAGAAGCTGGTGCTGGAGGTTGCAGTAGTGCCGGTATCCTGCGTCAGCAGACCGGTGACGTCGAAGGGCATGCCGGTCCGGGCGGTCACGACGCCATCCACGGCCCAGTTGCCGAAAACCCAACGCAAGACGGTCTCCTTCGGGCTGGGGATCTGGTACGAGAAAGTGCCGGTCAGGTTCTGCCGGACGTCGAAGTTGGAAGGACCTTTGGAACCGCCGAAGATCGCAAAACCGAGCCCGCCATAGTCGCTGGACGAAGTGTCGATGGAATGGCTATAGGTGTAGGCGAGCTGGGCCTGGAGGCCATGGTTGAGCGTACGGCGGTACTGCGCCTGGAGCGCGTTGTAATCGGATGAACCGCCGTTGGTCGAGACCAGGGCGATGTCGTAGGCGGTCGTGAAAAACGTAGGGGCGCTAGTCTGCAGGAGCAGCCGGTGGCCGATTGTGCCGACGTAGCCGGCGCTCACCACCTGACCTGCTCCCAGCCAACGTTCGAGGATCGCGTTGAATTGATAGACCCGCGGCGACGATAGGTTTGAATTGGCCGCGAACACCTGGCCGTAGGGCGGGATCGGGGGCAGGCCCGGCGGCGTCTGCAAACTGGCGGTAATCGGGAAGGACGGCGATGTGGTGATGACGGTATTCACGTAGGGTGCGCTATTGAAAGCATTGGCACTGGCCCCATAACCGGTGTCGTAGAAAATGCCGAAACCGCCGCGCACGAGCGTGATGTGATTGCCATCGCCGTGGAGCTGGTAGGCGAGCCCGAACCGGGGCGCGAAATTGAACCAGCCGGTCGAGTACAGCTTATTGGAGGAACTCAGATTGTAGGAAGAGTCGAGTCCCATCAACGATGGGCCGCTGCGGGCGAACGGCGCCGGGTTGACGTCCCAACGGAAACCGTAGGTCAGCGTCAGCCGGCTGGTCTTCCTCCAACTATCCTGCATATAGAAGGCGTAGTTGAGATACAACGGGTAGCGGTCGGTAATGTTCGAGCTGACGACGTAATCGGTCGCCGTGCCAGTCAACAAGCCTCCGTTGGTGCCGTTCAAACCATCGAAGCTGACATCCTCGCTGTAGGGCTGGTAACGGTAGGTCGGCATGAGCACGCGAACATCGGCCCCGGCTTTGTACTGGTGACCGCCATCGGAAACCGACTGTGTAAACACCAGGTTCGCCTGGTTCTGGGCGTTGTCGCTGCTCTGGCCTTTGGAATAACCGCCGACGCCGATCGCCTGGAGGGAATAGGTTCCAGTGCTGGCGTCCACGCCTGTCGGGAAAATCAGCGTATCCGGCAGCACGGTCGCTCCGCCGAACGTATCCATGGTCGAACTCATCCGCGACAGCGTGCGCGAGACGTTTAAGCGAACGTCGTTCACGAAATCGTCCTTGGAGATGACGGTGATGGCGGCGGTCATCGACTGCGAGGAGGAGGTAAAGTGCTCCAGGCTGTTGGAGCTGGAGTCGGAGCCGCCGCGACTGGTGTTGTCGGAGGGAGTGTAGCTGTAGCGGAGGAAACCGCTGGTGCGGTCGGAGATCACGTGGTCCACTCGAATGCTGGTGGCCTCGGTTGTGGAGGGCGTCGAGTAGACGCTCAAAAACTGCCCGGCGCCGTTGCCAAGATCGGGGCCGTTGGGGATCGGAAAGGCGTTCAGATACGGCTGCAGAGCCGGCCCGGCGAACTTGCGGCTGGCGAGATCGGGCACGACGTCGAGCGCCGTTCGCGGCTGGGTCAGGTGCAGGTCTTCGAACGAGGCAAAGAAGAACGTCTTGTTCTGCTGGATGGGCCCGCCGAGCGTGCCGCCGTAGTCCGTCATCCGCATCTCACCGCGGGCCAGCCCATAGCTGTTGGCAAACCAGTCGTTCGAATTGAAGCGGTCGTTGCGGTACATGCCGTAGGCCGAACCATGGAAATAATTGGAGCCGCTGCGGCTCGCCACGGAGACCTGCGCGCCCGGAGAGCGGCCGAATTCAGGCGCAAAAGTCGAGGTCTGAATACGGAACTCCTGCATTGCTTCGAGCGAGATCAGGTTGTAGGTGTTGCCGGCGGCGGTGGTGGCCAGGGATGTGCCCGCGTTGCCCATGCCGCCCGCCCCGAACAGACCGGTGGCCACGCTGGGAGCGACACCGGCATTGGCGCTGAGGCCATCCACCGTATAGTAATTCGTGTTGGACCGCAGCCCGTTGGCGTTCACATCGCCGCCTCCGACCATGTTTCCACCGGCGTAGACGATGCCCGGCGCCATCAGCACCAGCGACTGAATGCTGCGCGCGTTGGACGGCAGGTCGATCGAATAACGCCCGCTCACCGTGGTTCCAGTGGCAGTGTCGATCTGGACCCCTTCCACCGTGCCCTTGACGGTGATCTCGGTCTTTTCGGCGGCGGCCACTTTGATGTTCAGACGCAAAGTCTGGAAGTCCCGGGCATGCAGCTCCAGGTCCTCGATGACATACTTGTCAAACCCCTGCTTCTCGACTTCGAGCCGGTAGGCGCCCGGGTTCAACGACCCGAAGTAGCAGTTGCCCGCCACCTCGGTCTCGGCACTGCGGGCCGAACCGCGGCTTCTCTGAATGAGAGTCACCTTAGCGCTCGGGACGGCGGCGTTGGAAGGATCGAGAACGACCACCGACAGGCGCGCCCCTTCCTGGGCAAACATGAAACCGGGGCAAATGAGAACGCACAGCAGCGCCCCTATGGAAAAACACTTGCGCAGAGACACAGACCTCCTGAACACTCTCTTCTGACGAATGGATGATCCCACGCGTTTCCCAATCCTGGGGAGCGCTATCTCAAAGTGTAGCAGCGCGCCCGCCACACGCGATAAGCCGCGCCGGCCCGGAGCGGAGGGGCCGCAGCGCCGCCGGCCGCGCCGCACCGCAATCCCGTCGCGGCCAGGAGGTGGAACGGGAGGGTGGCCGCGGGAGGCGCCAGTTGGCGATAATGGTTCGTATGAGCATTCGCGCCCTGAGCGCCTGCACCCTGGTGCTGGCCATCGCTCCCGCCCTGTTCGCGGCGGATACCGTCGTGGTTGAACAGATCGTCGCCAAAGTGAACGGCGACATCATCACCCGCAGCGAATTGGACCTATTGCGCAAACAGCTCGCGGCTGAACTGCAGCAGCGCGGCGGCACGGCCGTCCAGATCCGCGACGAAATGAAAGACCACGAGAAGGACATGCTGCGCGAGAAGATCGACTCGCTGCTGCTGATCCAGCGCGGCAAGGACCTCGACATCAAAGTGGACAACGATGTCTCCAAGCGCATGGCCGAAGTGCAGGCGGATGCCAAAATCGCCGATCCCGACAAGTTCCAGCAGTGGATCAAGGAGAACACCGGGAAGAGCTACGAGGACTTCAAGCAGGATATGAAGAACAACATCCTGACCCAGAAAGTCGTCGGGCAGGAAGTGGGCAGCAAGATCAACGTCCCCCACGAGCAGGTGGTCGACTACTACGAGAAGCACAAGGCCACGTTCATCCGCAAGGAACAAGTCTTCCTGCGCGAGATCCTGATCGGCGTCGAAAGCAAGGATCCCGCGCTCATCGCGACCGCCGAGAAGAAGGCCAAGGACGTGGTGGCCCGCGCGCGCAAGGGCGAGCGCTTCGGCGACCTGGTCCGCGACAACTCCGATGCATTGACCGCCAAACAAGGGGGCGACCTGCCGGGATACGCGAAGAGCGACCTGTCGCCCGAACTCGTGGCGGCGGTGTGGGACAAGCCCAAGGGACAAGTCACGGAGCCGATCCGGGTGCCGGCGGGTTTCCTGATCCTGCGTGTCGAAGAGCATTTCAAGGAAGGCCAGGCCGCTCTGTCGGACGTGGAGAACGATATCAAAGAACAACTCTACATGCCGCTGTTCCAGCCCAAAATCCGCGAGTATCTGACCGAGTTGCGCAAGACTGCGTTTCTCGAAATCCGCGACGGCTATGCCGACACGGGCGCCGCGCCAGGTAAGGACACGCGTTGGCAGGAATCGGCCTTGTTGAAGCCGGACACGGTTTCGAAAGAGGAAGTCTCCACGCGCAAGCGGAAGAAGAAGCTGCTGTGGGTCATGCCAATCCCGGGCACGGAAACGAGAATCGACCACACGTCCTCCAGCCGGGGATGATGTCCGTGCAGCAGGAGCCCGAATTGGCATGAAATCTCCAACCGTGGCCGATTTGCGTGCCGGCAAGGCCGCCGGCAGTCCGTTCAGCGGCCTGTTCCTCGTCTCCTCCAAGGATGTGCGCGAGGGCAAGACCGGCCGAAAGTACATGAGCCTGACGCTCATGGACCGCACCGGCGACATCGACGCGCGCATGTGGGACAACGTGGAAACGGCCAGCCTGGTCTTCGAACGCGACGATTTCGTGCGCGTGGAGGGCGAGACCCAGGAGTACCAGGGCAAGCGCCAGTTGATCGTCCACAAACTGAAAAAGGCCTCCGACGCGGAGGTCGATCCACGCGACTATCTGCCCACGTCGCAGCGCGACGCGAACGAGATGTACGCCGAGTTGAAGGCGCTCATCGCCGGCTTTCGCAACCCGCATCTGAAGGCGCTGCTGGAGGCTGTGTTCGCGGATGAATCGATTGCCGCGGGCTACCGCACGGCGCCCGCCGCGAAGTCCATCCACCACGCCTGGCTGGGCGGTTTGCTGGAGCATAACCTCTCGCTGTGCGCGCTGGCGCGAACGATCGGCGCGCATTACATCGCCTGCGGCTACCCGGTGGATCTGGACCTGCTGCTGGCCGGCGTGATCCTGCACGACATCGGGAAAACCGAGGAGCTGCGCTACGAGCGCAGCTTCTCTTATTCCACGCCCGGGCAGTTGCTGGGACACATCGTCATCGGCCTGCAAATGGTCGAGGAGAAGCTGCGCGGGCGGCCTGATTTTCCGCCGAAATTGAGGCTGCTGCTGGAGCACATGATTCTCAGCCATCATGGACAGATGGAGTTCGGCTCGCCGAAAGTGCCGCAGTTTATCGAAGCCGTGCTGCTTAATCAGATCGACACTCTGGACGCCCGGATGGCCACGATGCGCGCCAGCGTGGAGAAGGATCGCGACGGCGAGACGGAGTGGACGGGCTACAATCCGGCGCTCGAACGGCAGGTGCTGGACAAGGAGTTCTATTTGCGGGAACGCCCCGCCGGCGAGGCTGCGAATGCAACGGATTCGAAGGCCGCGCCGGGCCCTGGCGCGCGTCCAAAACCGGCGACGGCGCTGGCTTCGGCATTGCAGGCTGCGTTCACCGACCAGCCGCCGGGAGGCCGTTGAGACAATGCCCCGGCGTGCCGCGCGTGAAATTCCTCCGCCACTCGAACTGGAATGCCTGGACGTGCTGTGGCGGCTTGGCGAGTCCAATGTGCGCACCGTGCAGGAGACTCTCGCCGGCCGCCGTCCGCTGGCCTACACGACGGTGATGACCATGCTGGAGCGCCTGGCGCGCAAGCAGTTGGTGACGCGCCGCAAGATCGGCCGGCACTTCGTCTATACGCCCGAAGTGGACCGCGACACGGTGCGGCAGCGCGCCTTGCGGCAACTGCTCGACTCGCTGTTCGACGGCTCGCGGGATGAACTCACGGGCTTCCTGAGCGCGGGCCCAGGCGCGATCGCTGCGAGCGTGTTCGTCGCGGCAGCCGCGCCCGCGGCCGGCCCGGAAGCCGAGCAGCCCGATGGCGACGGTCCCGATATCGACGCCGTGCTGCTGTAGCCGCTTCGGCTGATTCGGACTGGCGCGCCGGCCTATGGGGCATTTCTCACAGCGCGGACTCAGGCGCTCTCGACGAGCGGCCGCTCAGATTTCAACCCCGGCGGCGCGCAGATCGGTTTTCAATTGCTCCAGCCCGCGGAATGGCGCGGCCTGGATTCCGATTCGCCGCGCGGCCTCGACGTAAGCCTCGATATCGTCGGTGTAGAAACACTCCCGCGGTTCACAACCGGCCTTGGCGACCGCATCGCGATAGATCGCCTCATCGGGCTTCTGCACGCCTAACTCGTAGCTCAGCGTGCAGGCGTCGAAGTGGCCCAGGATCGGGCAGCGCTCTTTCAACATGCTGAAGTGCAGCTCATTCGTGTTGGAGAGCAGCACCAGCCGGTAGCGTTGGTGGAGCGAGACGATGAATTGCTCGGGGATGATGGGCCCCTGGTCGACGATCGAGTACCAGATCGCGCGGAAGTCCTCGAAAGAAACGGCCGTGCCTAACAACTCGCACACCTGCTGCGCGAAGTCGCGTGGCGGGATCTGCCCGCTCTCGAATGCATAGGGCAGCCCGGAGTCGCGGAGCCGCCGCCCGATTTCATCGCGGCTCAGACCGCTCACCGCGGCCATCCTGGCGTAACCGGCCTCGAAGTCCACGTTGAGCAGCACGCGGCCGAGGTCGAAAATGAGCACCTTGATCATTGTTCCGATTCTAAGTGGAATCGCCGCGCGCACGCCGCGCCCGGTGCGGCGCGATGGCCGCCGGACGCCACGGCCGCTGCCGGTCCGCGCCCGCGCCGAATCGCGCCGGGACGCGGCCACAGCGCGTGCTAGCATTGGAGAAGTCAGGCTCCGGGCTCCGTGCAACAGGAGGCTGCGAACCCCGCCAGGTCCGGAAGGAAGCAACGGTAGTAGTTCACCCTGTGTGCCGCGGATCCCCCGGGGTCTGGCAAGTTTTTTCCCCTCCCGCATGTACCAGGTCATCGCCCGCAAGTACCGGCCGCAGAGCTTCGACGAGCTGATCGGTCAGGAACACGTCCGCACGACGATCGAGAACGCCATCGCGCGCCAGCGCATCGCGCACGGCTACATCTTCGCCGGCCAGCGCGGAACCGGCAAGACCACGATTGCGCGCATCGTGGCACGCTGTCTGAACTGCGTGGAAGGACCGACGGCGACGCCGTGCGGCAAGTGTTCCTCGTGCCTCGAGATCGCCCAAGGCAACGCGCCGGACGTCATCGAAATCGACGCGGCCTCCAACCGCGGCATCAATGAGATGCGCGAGCTGCGGGAAAACGTGCGCTACCAGCCGGCGCGCGACCGCTACAAGGTTTTCATCATCGACGAAGCCCACCAGATCACCAGCGAGGCCTTCAACGCGCTGCTGAAAACTCTGGAGGAGCCGCCCGAGTGGGTGGTGTTCATTCTGTGCACGACGGAGTCGCACAAGATTCCGGCGACCATCGCCTCGCGCTGCCAGCAGTTCAACTTCCGGTCGGTGGAATTCGGCGACGTCGTGGCGCGCATGGACTACATCTGCCGCCAGGAGGGCATCGAGACCGAGCCGGAAGCGCTGGCCGTGCTGGCGCAGTCGGGCGAGGGCAGCGTGCGCGACTCGCTCTCGGCGCTGGACCAGGCCATCGCCTGCTGCGGCGCCAAGCTGACCGGCGAGGCGGTGCGCGATCTGCTGGGCATGTATTCCATCGAGTCGCTGTCGCGGGTGGCGCACGCGCTGGAAGCATCGTCTACGGCGGAGATGCTCGAGATCGTCGCCGAGCTCGAGCGGACGGGCAAGAATTTCCAGCATTTCTGCCGTGAACTCGCGCGCTATTTCCGTAACCTGACGGTCGCCAAAATCGCGTGCGCCGATGGCAAACCGACGCGGTTGATCGCGGCCGGCGAAGCCGAGCAGACGCGCCTGCGCGAGAGCGCGTCGAAGTTCAGCGAGGAAGACCTGACGCGGTGGCTGCAACTGGCGATCGAGATTTACGGACAATTGCAATACTCGCTGCAGCCCCGTCTGCACCTCGAACTGGGGATGCTGCGGCTGGTGCATGCGGGACGGTTGAAGCCGATCGAGGAGGCGCTGAGAGATCTGGCGGCGGCGGAGAAGCCACGCACCGCGCAGGCCCCGCCGCTGACGGCGCGCAGCCTGCAAGCGAGCGTGAGCGCGCCACGGCCGGCGGCACCCGCGGGTGGGAGTCTGCGGGAGCGATTGACCTCGGTGCTCGAGCAAAAGAACGCCCGCCTGGCCCTGGACGCAGTGCGCAGTTCGGAGATTGTGGAAAGCCCGGGGGGCGTGGAGTTCATCACATCGAGGACGCAGGCCATGGGTCTGCGCGGCACCGACTTCGAGCGCAACGTGGCCGCGGCGGCGGGGCGGGCCCTGAAAGTGAAGCTGACCATCGGCGATACCGCGCCTGGGGACGCCGCGAAGGCGGCCACCGGCGCCGCCGGGAGCGGAACTCCGGCCGCGGCTCAGCCGGGCGTGGAGTCCGCTGAGCAGGAACCGAATGCGGTGGCGCAGCGGGCGCTGGCCAACCCCGAGGTGCAGCGCTTTCAAGAGTTGTTCCCCGAAAGCAAGGTGCGCGGCGTCCGCGACCTGAAGGAGTAAACCGACATGAAGTTACCAGGTGGCATGAACATCCAAGGCATGATGAAGCAGGCCCAGCAGATGCAGGCGCGCCTGCAGGAGGAGATTGCCGCCATTCGCGTGGAGGCCTCAGCGGGCGGCGGCATGGTGACCGTTCAACTCGACGGCCACAAGAACTGCCTGGGCGTGAAGATCGACCCGGAAGCGGCGGGCGACGCGGAGATGCTGCAGGACATGGTTCAGGCGGCCTTCAGCGAAGCCGCGCGCAAGGTCGACGAAGAATCCCAGAAGAAGACTGCCGGCATGCTGGGCGGGATGGGCCTGCCCCCCGGTCTGATCTAAATTGAGAAGGGGCCAGCCGGGGTGCGTCCTTGAGACAGCGCCTGGCCGCGGCCCCGCAAGAGCACGCCGATGCCTGACTTTGCCGAACCGCTCGCACGCCTGATTGCCGAAGTAAAACGACTGCCCGGCATCGGGCAGAAATCCGCGCAGCGCATTGCGTTCCACCTGTTGCGCACGCCGCGCGAGGACGTCGATCGTCTGGTGACCGCGCTGGTGGACGTGAAAGAGAAGCTGGGGCTGTGCGCGATCTGCGGCAACATCAGCGAAGCCGAGCTGTGCCCCTACTGCACCGATCCGCACCGCGACCGGACCAAGATCTGCGTAGTCGAAGAGCCGCCCAACATTCTGCCGATTGAGACGACGCGCACGTTTGACGGCGTGTACCACGTGCTGCACGGCTCGATCAGCCCGCTGCGGGGCGTGGGCCCGGAGCAGTTACACATCAAGCAACTGCTGACGCGGCTGGAGGACGGCACGGTGCAGGAGATCATCCTCGCTACCAACCCCACGGTCGAGGGCGAGGCGACGGCGGTGTACCTGGCGCGCCTGCTCAAGCCGCTGGGCGTGCGCGCCACGCGCATCGCCATGGGCATCCCCGTCGGCAGCGATCTCGAGTACGCTGACGAGGTCACGATGTCGAAGTCGCTCGAAAACCGCAGAGAGATGTAAGCGGCCGGCAGCGCCCGCTTACAGATGGATGTAACGGCCGAGCGCCGAAGCGGCCAGAAGATCCAGCTTCTTCACACCCTGCCACCACGGCGAGTAGAGCCGGATAGGGGCGCTCACATTCTTCCAGAACGCCTTGTCCGCGCGGCGCGGAGGGATCCCTTGCAGCGCGCTCCAGAGCATCTTCTTGTTCCACGGTTTCACGCCGCCGGCGGCATGGCTCATGATGTACGACACGACGCCGGGCATGAAGTCCATCCCATCCGGGCCGACCGAACTCATGGGCTCGTCGCAAACCATCGTGGCCGTGTTGAACACATCCTGGTCCGGTATGTGAAAAAGGAAGGTGCGGTCCTTGACGAACACATTCTGCCGCCCTCCAATGGCTGGTTCCATCAACAGCAGCAAGCGCTGCCATGTCTGGAGGAAGTTACTGTGTTGCCTCGATACTCCGACGAAACCGGCGTTGAAAACGATCGACTGCTCGCGGATGAAGCGGACGCCATGCGGCTCGAAGTACTGCCGCCAGGCGTGGCGCAGGGGATGATCCGGCGGCAGGCTGGGGATTAGATCGGCGCACACGGCTACGCCACACCGAATCCACTCCTCGAAGAATGACCAGCGGCACTGGACCAGGATGTCCGGGTCGAAGTAGAACAGCGCGCCAGCCTCGGGGCAGTAATCGTCCCACAGGGAGAGCATGAAGTCGGGCTTGTAATTCATGAAATGCGCCTGTGTCGAGAGGACCACGAAGCGCAGGACGAGGCCGGGCGCCACGGCCAGCTCCGAGTAGCGGCTTTCGCGCCGGGCCGCCGTGGCCCAGGGTGGCAGATCGCCGCGATAGCCGGCGTAGACCGTGCCCCGGAATCCATGCTGGTAAAGCGAGTTCACCAAAGCGCCCACGCCATAGTGGTAATCGGTTTCGAAGAGAGTGCAGATGACTGAATCCATCACGATGCCCCTTCGCGGCCAACCAGCGGCTGGCTGGCCTCCAGGACGAAATGGGCCAACATGGAATGCCCGCTGATGTGCCGCGAGTTGGTGAGCCTTTGCAGCACGGCGAAGGGGCAAAACACGGCGCGAAAGCCGCGCTCGATCCACCGGTTGCGGAAGCGCCGCGCAGCTTTCCAGCGCAGATAAGCGGGCGAGCAGACGGAGATCCACCACACCGCGACGCGCAGCGTGATGGGCTCGTACAGAACCTGGACCAGACGCCAACCGTGGCGCGCGCCGAGCGCGGCGCAGGAGGCCTGATTCCAGCGCGTCAGGTGGTGCGGAGGCTCATCCAAAACGTCGCGCTGGCCTAAGCCGCGGGTGGGGCGCCGCTCGGACGGCACGGAGAGCCAGAGGTGGGCCGCCGGAAGCGCGTGGCGGCGGGCGAACTGGAACAGAGCGCCGGGACGGTCGAGATGCTCGAGGACATGGAAGCCGGCGATGTGGGCGACGCGCTCGCAGCCCTCGTCTTCCAGTTCGGCGGCCAGATTCAGTTGGCGTGCGAGCAACCCACGCTCGCGGCACAGCCGGACCGCCTCGGCGGAGAAGTTGACTCCGGCCGCAGCCAGGCCGCGCCGGCGGCATTTCTCAAGAAACGCACCGGCACCACAACCGACCTCCAGAAGCTCCTCGCCGGGGTGCACGTGGCGCAGCACTTCGTCGAACTCCCAGCGCTCCGCGGCGTAGAGATCCAATGCCTCATACGCGAGCCGATACCAGTCAGCCGATGGCGCACGCAGCGGCGAGCAGAACTCCAGGCCGCACTGCGGGCAGCGCAGCATGGCGTACTCGAGCGCCGTCTCGGCCGCGACCGCGGTTAGGCGCTGCTGCAGGCCCGCATCGGCCGGCGCGAGCAAAGCATGCTGGTCCGCCACGTTGTAGCGTTCGACCGGCTCGGCGGCGTTGTGGCCACAGGCGGGACACTGGGGCGCGCTCATGGCGTGGCGCTTTCCGGCGCGAGCCGCAGTCCGCGCCAGGCGAGGGGAATCATAACCAACAGGCCGCCAGCGAGTGGGAGCGCTCCAAACAGCACCGCTCCGCGAACCGTGGACAGATTCAGACAGGCGGCGGCCCCAAGCTGGCACACGACGATGACCGGAATACTGAAGTAGAGGCCGCCGACCCAGCCTTTGGCGGCATTCATCGAAAAGACTAATCCTATAAAGGAAATCAGAAGACTCGCCGCCACGATATACTGAACATCGGATTGCAGTCCACTGTACTTTGCGCCCAGCACCCAGATGAGCTGATTGGGGATCAGGAATGCCAGCAGCAACAATGCGCCGCCGCCGGCCAGATAGCAACAAACGACCTGAATGTACTTTGTGGTCAATGCATGCCGTGTCTGCACGCGAGCGAAGCGTGGCAGAACGACAGTGGTCATGATGGAACCAAGAATCGTGAATACCGCTCCCAGGCGGGATAGCGCTCCGACTTCTGCAATTTCCTTTGTGTGGCCGAAGATGGAAATAACGATCACGCTGGCCTGTCCATACACACAGTAGAACAGCGCGTTGGGTATTTCATTCTTCGACAGATCCAATATCGCTTGTCTGTCTCCCGGCGTCGCCTGCGCCTCCGGCGCTATCACCCGGTTCGCCCAGCGCCAGCCGAAAAGCGCTTGCAGAGCAAAGCCCAGGCCGTTGACGATCAGAACGACCGCCGTGCTCATGAAAGTGAGAGTGGCGGCGGCGATGAAGGCCAGGCGGAGCAGCGCGGCCGACAGATCGAGCGTCTGCAGCCGGGTGATTTCGGTGCGCAGCCGGGGCACGATCGACCAGATGGTGTAGTTCATCTGCAGCAGCGCGCTGACCAGGAGGATCGCCCAGATGCCGATGGTCAACTTGAGCGAAGCGCCCGCGCGGAGACTGAGCGAGAAGAGCACGGCAGTGAACACGAGCGCGCCGAAGAGAAAGTAGAACAAGCGCAATTTGAGAGCGGAGCGAAGAAGCTGTCCCAGGCGCAGATTATCATTCCAGACTTTGCCACCCAAAGCCAGCAAGGCATTACCAATGCCGAGGTCGGAGAGAGTGGAGAGAATAATAAGAGAGCTGGCCGCCACCGTGTAGACTGCAAAGTCGGCTCTTGTGAGGTTGCGGACGATCAGGATTCCAGTCAGAAAAGCAACAAACTGGATGAGCACCTGAAATCCGGCAAAAGTCGAAATAATTCCAGCCCATTTTAATATGTAATCTTTATCAGGAAATTGCCAGAGGGGTCCGATGGATTGCTTGTTATCCATAAATCAGTGCATTCAATCACTCGATTGAAGAAAGCGGACAAACCTGTGGAATTTCGTCCATGGCGCGATGACGGGGCACATCGTTCTGCCGATTGTATCACCGGCCTCGGGAGCGGGCGGCGCGGAGCGCTGAGCGGCGGGCTGGATCGCGGGCGGCGCTGACGGGCAAGCCGATGCGGCGCAGGCGATGCGGCCGGGCCCACGCCGAACGGCGCCGACCCGGCTGATCTGGCGCTATGCGCGGCGCTTGGAAGGCCGCTTCTTCGGCGACGCAAGCTTCTTGGCGGACTTCTTGACGGGCGGCTTCGTGGGCTTCTTGGTCGGCTTCTTGGCGGGTGGTTTGGTGGGCGCACTGGGGGCCTTGCCAGTCAATGCGGCCAGGAGAGCGCTGCCGATGGGGGAGCCGAGGCCGGTGCAAGCGTCCCACCCGGGTCCGGCGTGGTAACCGCCGTTGTCGCCGATGGTGATGTCTTTGAGCGCCTGGGCCGTAGCCGGGAGCTGGTAGAGTTGCGGGGTCAGGAAACCGACGGATTTGCCCAAGCCCTGGTTCAGGATTGCGATCAGCGCGGCCCACAACGGGGCGACGGCGCTGGTTCCGCCGACAACGCCCGGTTGTCCGTCTACGAGAATTTGGTAGCCGGACTGCGGGTCGGCGTCGGCGGCGATATCGGGCACGCCGCGGCCGGGCCCTGCGCCGGGATTCAGCGAGGGCGGGAGTTGCACGCCGTTCTGGAAAGCGGGGACGGGGAAGATGCTGCTGATGCCGCCACCGGTGGCGCCGCCGCCCTTGCTCAGCAGCGCACCCCAGACGGTCTCGGTGCCGTCGGCGAGCAGCCGGGTGCCACCGCAGGCGAGCACATTGGGGCTGGAGGCGGGGAAATCGACGCTGGCCGTCTTCACCTTGGCGTCGGTTGAATCCGTATAGCCGTTGTCGCCCGCGGCGACGCAAATGGTGATGCCGAGCAACGCTGCGTCGGCGCAATGCGAATCGAGATCCTTGAGCGCCTGAGCCGTCCAGTCGCTTTCGGCCGAACCCCAACTGATGGAGACGACGCTTGGGTTGCGCACGGTGTCATGCACGGCGGCGGTGACGGCGTCGATGAAACCGGAGTCGGTGTTGGGCGTGAAGTAGACGGCGATGCGCGCGCCCGGCGCGACGGCACCGGCGACTTCGATATCGAGCATAACCTCGCCGTCGGCGCTGTTGGGGTCGCCGGCGGGGGCGTTCTTACCGCCATCGACGGAGACGGCGGTCACCTGGGGTTCAGTCACCTTGAGACCGGCGAAGTAGTTCTTCAGGTCGGTGTTGGTGTATCCGCCGCCGAGTTCAATGATGGCAATGGTCTGGCCGGTCCCGTCGAGCTTAGCCGGGAACTGGTACAACTTCGCGACCTCGAGCGGAGTGAAAGAGCCGTCGCTGGCGGCGCGCGGCCTCAACCCTGCTTTGGGCTCGTTCCCGGTCGGCTGTTTATGGGGGTGGAAGCGAAAGTGGGGCCGGACCTGCGGCCGGTTGTCCAAACCAAACACAGCCTCGATGAGCGAGTGCACATCGTCGGTGACGGAGAGGGTGCCGGTGCGGCCGCGGTACTCCACAGCGCCGATGGAGTAGTTGTTGAGAGTCGTCCCGAAAGCCGCCTGCATCGCCGCGGCGGGTCCGGAGAGGCGCAACTTGCGCTCGGCGACGCTGGCTTCGAGGACGGTCAGGCCGTGGCGGTGGGCGAAGTCCTCGAGACGGGCGATATCGGCGGGATCGGCGCCGAACAGTTCCGCGAACTGAGTGTGGGTCAGCGGCTTGCCGGCGGCGCGCGCCTTTGCGGCGGCCGCGGTGGCCGGGCGCGGACGGATGCGGATGGTCACCTCTATGGTCTGCTCGGGGTTGACGGCACCGATCAAGGTGGCGTTTTTCAGAGCATTCTTGTGGCTCTTGGGAAGCGTCTGGCGCTTCGGTAATTTGGGAGACGGCATTGTGGATTCCTCCAAGGACGGATGCCCAGCCCAGCGTGGGCACCAGTCTCAACATTCGATCAGCAGGTGGCGCCGGGAGTTCCAGCCGGCGTCCGAACCAGGCCTCCGCGTCGGGCCAAAGGCCTCGGGGCATTGTACACCCGACTGCAACCATTTCAAAGACGTAATTGGCCCGGATGCCTGTTGGGATATGGCGCGGCCCGCTCGGGTGGCAGAGCTCAAGGCAGGAGCGTAGGGGCGTCTCAAGGAGTGATTCTGGCTGATTCAGTGAGGATTTGCGCGCCGGGAGTGCGGCGCGGCCAGATGGGCATTCAAAAGGGTGGCAGAGTTCGTCCCGCGGCGCTCAAAAACGAAAAAACGGAGGAACAAAGCCAATTATCGACTTTTGTTTTTAGAATCAATTAGATAATAAGCTATCCTTAGATAGATTTGGCATGTTTTTGCATCATTCGAGCGGCTGCACAAGCGGGACCCATCGACCATGGCGCGAGCCCGCTGCTTTCAAGCTACACCCGGCGTCAAGCGGGATTCTGAGAGCTGAGCCAAGAGGCGCGGCCTCCCGCAACACGAACAGCAAACTCCGCCGCCGGCGCCGGCCAGGTCCTGGCATAGTGCGCACGAAAGTGGGCGCACCGCCGAGCCCGAAAAGCGCCGCGCGCAGGCTCGTCAGGAGTGTGCGCCGCGCGGAGACTGGCGGAACCAACACGGTGGTGAGGGCGAACAGCAGGGCGCCGAGACGAGGATGACGCGGTAACGCGCCAAATTTTCACAATCTTTTCATCCACTTGCCTAAAGTGCTGGCTTGCCAGTGCCGATGGTGGGGCTAGCTGGAAGTCGAACCCGGTCCTCAGATCGGGTTTCGGAAGAGGAGATTGAACATGGAATTCGGCCCCATTATCATCATCATTCCGCCTGTGCTATAGTCCAGGCTCGTTGCAGGATGAACTGGACGGGGCAGGCTCTGCCGGCCCGATCGTGCGAACACAGCGCGCGTCTCAAAACCGACGATTCTGACATCGCGCACCTACGAAGGTGTGACAAAACTCCCAGGTAGGATTTCAAACTGAAGTACTACACTGGAAGTACTGTCAGTACTAGATTTAGTACTAGACCTTTGGTCCTATTTCTGATATACAGAACTTATCGTGAAACAGATTGGAGTGCGTGCCGCCGTCTGGCTCGCCGGCTTGGCGTTTGTCGCCAACGCGAGGATGGCGCCTTCTTCACATTCCGGTATTGATTCGCAATTGGATCAATTGAGTGCGCAGGGAATGCATTCCCTGGCGAATCTGGAGTACCGGCAAGCGATTCGGGCCTTTGCGGCGGGAGCCGAGGCGGCGAAAAGCGCAAGCAATCCGGGCCGCGAACAGCGGTTTCTGAATGCGCTGGCGGGAAGTTACCTGGTGCTGCACGAGTACCGCAGAGCGCTGGATGTGTATGAGGAGGCGCGGGAAGTGGCGCGGCGGAGTGGCAACGCCGAAGCGGAAGCCGTGGTGGGGCTGAACCTGGTGTCGCTGTACTCGCTGCTAGGCGACGTAGACGCGGCGGCGCAGGAGTTGCACGAAGCGCAGCGCGCCCTGCCAGCCAAATCGCAGTATTGGGCCCATTACTACGCCAGCGAATCGCAACTGGCACTGCGCATGCGGGACGCGGACGAGGTGCAGCGCGCGGCCGAAAGCGGCATGGACGCCGCCGACGCGCTGGGCAACACCGAGGTAAGGGCCGCTTTGGCCGAGGACCTGGGCCTGCTGTGGATGGAACGCCGCGCGTTCGACCGGGCGGAGGGGGCGCTGTTGGAAGCCTACCGGCTGCGGCGTCTGCACCGGTTGCGGGACGTGGAGCCCGTGTTGATCGCGCTATCGCGCCTGGCGCTGGAGCGGGGACAGGCAGAGCGGGCGGAGTGGCTGGCGAGGCTGGCGGGCAATTCGCGGACGGATTCGCCGTCGAGCGCGTCGCCGTGGCAAAGCGCGTTCGCATTGGCGCAATCGATTGCCGCGGCGGGACGGCAGCACGAAGCTCTGCGAGCGTACCGCAAAGCGCTCGATATTGCCACGACATGGCGGCAGGAAATCGTACCGTCGCAAGAGATTCAATTGTTGGCCGGCATCGGCCTATACCAGGTGGCGAGCGCGTACGCCTCACTGGCCGCGGAGCTGGGCGCGCGCGAGGGCAGCAAGGCTCTCATGTGGAAGGCATTCGTGGCGGTGGAGCAGACCAGGAACGTGGCGCTGTGGGAGCAGTCGCAAGCGAAGCTGGCCGAGGGCGCGGAGTACCGTGAAGCGCTGGTGCGATGGCGCTCGCAGGAGTTCTGGCGGTTTGGGAGCGACCAACCGGGCAAGGCGCGCGCTGCCGCGGCGTCGTGGGCGCTGCAAAGGAAACTGAGAACGCTGGAGAACCGTGGGCCGAGGGCGCCCGGGGCGAGTCTCGGACTGAATGGAGATGCCGGGTGGCAGCGGCTGCAAACGAAGCTGGGACGGGGCGATGCGCTGTTGTCGTTCAGCATTGGCGAGGAGCGCTCGTGGTTGTGGGCGGTGACGCGCGATTCCTTCGAACAAGTGCCGCTCGAGGGGCGGGAGCGGCTGGCGCGGGCGCTGAACGCGTTCCGCGAGGCCGTACGACGGGGGCTTCCAGGGGCGGAGACGCAGGGAGAGGGTCTGTACCGGGAGTTGTTCGGCGGACTCTCGGAGAAGGTCCGCTCACGCGAGAGATGGTTGTTGTCGCTGGATGACGCGCTGCTGGAAGCGCCGTTGGCGGCGATCTGCCGAAAAGAGGGTGGAGTCCGGCGGTACCTGATGCAGGACCACATCCTGGAGCCGGTGGCGTCGGTATTCCTGGCACTCGGTGGGAAGCCGCAGGAGCGGGCCGCCGAACTGTTTCTGGGCGTTGGCGACCCGATCTACAACCGGGCCGACGCGCGCTGGGCGGGGCAGCGGAGGAGTGCGGCGGCAGGGCCCGGCCTGGAATTGCCGCGACTGCCGGGCAGCCTGACGGAACTGGAGCGTATCGGCCGGCAATGGAACAGCCAGGGAACGCGAGCGCGGCTCCTCACCGGCGGCGCGGCGACGCCGGAGCGCTTCGCACTCGAAGTGGCCGCGCGGCCGAAAGTGATTCACATTGCGGCGCACCTGATCCAGGAAGAGACCGACCAGCGCGGTTTCGTATTGATGCCCGGCGGGCCGACGGAGCAGTCGGCGGTGGTAGTGCGCCGGCCTTCGGAGATGTTTCTGATGTTGTCGTTGCGCCCGGACGGCCGTGCCGATGGGCTGACGGCGCGCAGCGTCGGGGCATTCACGCTGCCCGGGAGTCTCGTGGTCATGAGCGGATGCGGCACCGGCCTGGGCACGCATCAGCCGGGGGCGGGACTGGCTGGGTTTTTCAAGTCTTGGATCGCCGCGGGCGCCTCCGGGGCAATCGGGACTTTGTGGTCGATTCCGGACGACGCCTCCGCGCTGTTCGACGTCTTCTATGCGTGCTTCCGGCGGGGCATCGAACCCTCGGCCGCCCTGCGGGAAGCACAACTGGCACTCCTGGCAAAGGGAGGCTGGCAGTCACGGCCCGCATTCTGGGGCGCGTGGATTTCGGTTGGGCGGAACTAAAATGGCAAAGCAGTGTAATTCCAGCAGGCACACCGACCGGGACGATGCACAAGATCTTCCGGCGAATCAAGATTCGAATGAGGCCCCAGCGGGCGTCCATCCGTCGCCCGGCAGCTCATTGCGGAGCTGGAGTGCGTTGGTGGAAGGCGTCCAGCGCGGTGAGCGCACAGAGATGGAGGAGCTGTACACGAATTTCAGCCGGGGCATCCGCTATTATTTCTGCAAGCACTTGGGGCCGGCGGACCTGGACGATCGCGTGCACGACGCGTATCTGACGGTGGTTCAGGCGATTCGAGCAGGAGCACTGCGCGAGCCCGAAGCCCTGATGGGATTCGTCCGGACGATTATCCGGCGGCAGGTGGCGGCGGGGATCGACGCCGCCGTGCAGTCGCGGCGCGAGCGCGCGGAGTTTGAAGTCGGGACCCTGATCGCGGACGGCCGCCAGAACCCGGAACAGGAGGCGATCTGCCGCCAGAAAACCCAACTTATGGTCCAGGTGCTGGAGGAAATATCGGTTCGCGACAAGGAGATTCTCACGCGTTTTTACCTGCGCGGCCAGACTCAGGGGAAGATCTGCCGGGAGATGCAGTTGACCGAAACGCAGTTCCGGCTGCTGAAATCCCGCGCCAAAGCACGCTTCGGCGAGCTGGGCCGGAAACGGCTGGCGATGGCAGAACCTGAATTTGGGATGAGAAAAATGGCGGGAGCATGACACTTGTTTAATGAGTTGTTAGGATGACGGAGGTCAGACGGACGTCAGACGAACCTCCGCCCAAAATCAGAATAGCGAGGGATCGAATGGTTCGGTTCTTAGCGTGCTCATTTGTTGGTGGTTCGGAGGCGCGGGTGGAAGAGTCGGAGCGTGGTTTGAGTTGCCTTAAAGAACGGGAAATTGACGAACTGATCTTCGGCCGGCTTCCAAGTAATGACAGGCAGCGGTGTCTGACTCATTTGCTCTGGTGCGGGGCATGTCAGGAGCGGGTCGAGGAGGAACGCGAGTTTGCTCGAGCGACCCGGGACGCCGCGCTCCTAGTGGAGCGGAAGGAATCAGCAGCGCGCGGTGCGGCCTCCGCGTTGAGCTGGAGACAGCGCCTGGCAGGCTGGCTAGGCGCCCCTCTCTCAATCCGCTGGGCGGCCGTGGCGGCCGCGGCCTGCGTGCTGGTGGGGCTGGGGATTTACGTGCCTTGGCACGGCGCCGCGGACGGCGGGAGTGAGGTGCTGCTCCGAAGCGAGCGCGGGAGTGCCACACCGGCTACCGTGGAAAGCGCGGCGGGCGGGCATCTACGTCTGCGCATCGACATTTCGGACGTCGCTTCTTTTAGCCGCTACAACATTGCTCTCGTGGATCCGGCCGGACGTGTGCTCGAAACAAAGACCGTGGCGGCATCTGGAGGAAGCGTGAGCTTCCCGGTCGAGCAGAGCCTGGAGAGCTCGCGCTACTGGGTTCGCCTCTCGGCTCCGGACGGCCAATTGCTCCGGGAATACGCACTGCAAGTGCAATGAGACCGCGCTACACGTGCATTGAGATGAAGCCGCGAGCGCGGCAATCGCCCGTCAGCCCGTAAGCGATCGAAGCCTCGCGGGGTATTACGCCTCAGCGTCCGCGCACAGCTTCGAGTTCCTCCAACGTGCGCGGCCAATCCTCCCGCAACAGACGAGACAGCGCCCGATCGGCCAGCAGCTTGCCTCCCGTCTGGCACACGGGACAGTAGTTCGTTTCATTCGACGCATAGCGGATCCGCTGGATCCGGTTTCCACAGCGCCGACACGGCTGGCCGTACCTTCCATGAACCGCCATATCCTGTCGAAATGCGGTCACCCGCTCGGGGAACGCCGAGCCGCTGGCGGCGCGCAGTTTCTCAATCCACTCAACGAGAACCGCGCACGCCGCGCGGTGCAGCCGGGCCATCTCGTCCGGCGTGAGCCGGGATGTCAGCGCGACGGGTGAAAGCTGGGCGCGGTGCAGGATTTCGTCGGAGTAGGCGTTGCCGATTCCACTGAACAGGCGCGGATCGGTGAGCGCCCGTTTGAGCGTGTGGTTGGCCGACCGCAGCGCTGTGGCAAAGGCCTCAGGAGTGGCGTCCAGAACCTCGATTCCACCCCCGTCCAGCGCGCGCAGGCCGTCTTCTCCGGAGACGGCGTGGAGCGCAGCGCGATGCTGCGAGCCGGCTTCGGTGAACACCAGGGAACCGGACTCGAATTCGAATACCGCGAGCACGCCCTTGGCCCCGGGCCGCGCGGCGCCGGGTTTGGCGCCCGGAAGCCGCCAATGGAGCCGGCCGGCGATCATCAGGTGGAGCACCAGCCATGGGCCACCCTCGAGGCCGATGGCGATTCGCTTGCCCAAGCGGCGAACCTCGCGGACATTTCTGCCGTGAGCGGATTCCAGAGGAGGATCCGCGGAGCGCAGCAAAAAGGGGCTGCACACGACGATTCGATTGAGGGTCTGCCCGACGATGCGCTGGCGCAGGGCCTCGACATAGATCGTGACGTCCGGAAGCTCCGGCATACCTTTCTCATTGTGCCTGCACCGGGCTCATTCGCAGCGTGGAATTGCGCCGTGCCATGTGAATTGGCTGTACAGCGTATAAAAAGAAGCTGTACACTGTATAGGAGAAATGCCGGCAAACGCAAAGCCGACCGCCGAACGCATCGGCGAGGCGGCATTGGAACTGCTCGAACGAGCGGGTCCCGATGCGGTCACCATGCGCGCCGTGGCGGCTGCGGCAGGCATCACCCCGATGGCGATTTATTACCATTTCCCCAATCGGGATGCTCTTCTTAAGTCATTGACCGAAAATGAGTTTTTGAATCTGCGGGAGGCCATCGAAGAGACCGGATGGCGCCAGTTGGCGGCGCCTTTTGACCGCCTGATCCGGATGATGGAAGGTTACTTTCTGTACGCCTTGGCGCATCCCCGGCTCTACGACTACGTGTTCTCCAAAGCGCTCAAGGACGCCCGCCAGTTTCCCGAAGATTTCCGCGCCCGCCGTTCCCCAACGCTGACACCCATCGCCGACTGCGTGGCCGAGGCCATGAGCTGCGGAGCGATGAAACTGGATGACGTATGGGAGATCGCGCTGCAGCTTTGGGCGCTGGCCCACGGCTACGTAGCGCTCTACAGAGCGGGCCGTTTTGCCCTCAGCGAAGAGGGATTCCTGGAGTTGTGCAGCCGATCCCTGAGGAGAATTCTGGACGGTCTGGCAACCTGATGAATGTGCTGGTGCGACGAATCGTTTTCGCGGGAGTGAGAGTTGAACATGAAGCTCAAAGTGCACGATCGTGGCTCGGAAACTGGTTTGAGGGTGCGCCCGGCTGCGATTGTTCTGTCGGGAATTGTGATGCTGGTCAGCGTTGGTCTGTCCGGTTGCGGCGCCAAGTCTCCGGAGCGCGCCGGCGAGATTGCACAGAAGGTGCTGGTCCGGCAGCCCAGCCGTTTCGAACGTCCGCTCGCCGTCAACGCCAGCGGCAACGTCGAGGCGGCCGAGACGGCGTACCTGTCGTTCCAGGTTTCCGGGCAGGTGAAAAGGGTCTATGTAGAAGAGGGCCAGGCAGTGCGCGCCGGCCAGCTTCTGGCGGAACTCGACCTGCGCGATTCGCAGTTCCGTGTCAACGCCGCAACCTCGCAAGCAGGCGTGGCCGAGGCGACTCTCGAGAAAGTGAATGCGGGTCCGCGCAAGCAGGAGTTAGCGCAGGCGCGGGTCGACCTGGATCGCGTCGCGGACGAATACAAACGCCTGAAAGCGTTGTATGAGCGCGGCAGCCTGGCCCCGAACGACTACAAGAAGATCGAAGCGGCGTGGCTGGCCGCGCGCGAGCGCTACAGCCTAGCCGAGGAAGGTTCGCGGCAGGAAGACAAAGTGGCCGCCAAGGACACCTTCCAGGCGGCCCAGGCTCAAGAAGGCATTGCGCGCAAGGCGCTAGGCGACACGCGGCTGACGGCGCCGTTCGCGGGCGTGATTGTGAAACGCGACGTTGAAAACGGAATGCTGGCGAGTTCCTCGCGCCCGGTTTTCGTGCTGATGAACCTGAGTCCGGCCAAAGTGAGAGTCGGCGTCCCGGAAGCCGAAATCGGCAGGATCCGGATCGGCCAGCACGCCACGGTGCGCATCCCGTCGCTGGGCGAGCGGAGCTTCGACGGTCGTGTCGAGACCATCGGCTACGCCGCCGACCCGGCCGCGCGGACCTTCGCGGTGAAGATCGCGGTCCCGAATCCCGAGTTGGTGTTGCGAGCCGGCATGGTGGCGGAATCGAGAATCGAGACCGGCGAAAAGGTCTCCGTCACGACGCTGCCGGGGCAGGCGATCGTCCCCGATTCCAACGGCGCTGCGACCGTATTCGTTCTATTCCCCGAGAAAAATCGCGTCTATGCGCGCCGCGTTGACACCGGCTCGGTGTTCGGACGGGAAGTGGAAATCGTGAGCGGGCTAGCGGGCGGCGAGAGAGTCGTCGTCGCCGGCCAGCAGTTGGTGCATGACGGCGCGCTCGTCGTCGCCGGGGAAGCGGGCCAGGCGCAATGAGGACCGGACCCGCCTGGCTGCGTTACCCGCAAGTGACCCTGGTGTGCACGGCGCTGTTGTTCGCCGCCGGCGTCTACTCGCTGTGGACCATGCCGCGCCGCGAGGATCCCAAGATCACCGTGCGCGTCGGCCTGATGGCGCTGCTGTATCCCGGGGCCACATCCGAGCAGGTCGAGCAACAGGTGACGAAAGTTCTCGAAGAGCGGCTGTTCCGCTACGAAGAGGTCCGCAAGGCGAAGACCTACTCGACCAGCCGCCCGGGTGCGGCGTTCATCAATATCGAACTCGAAGAGTGGGTCAAGCAGCCCGACCAATTCTGGTCGAAGCTGCGCCACGACATGCTCGAACTGCGCCGGACCAGCCTGCCGGCGGGCGTGATGGGACCGATCCTCGACACCGATTTCGGCGACACCATCGCCGTTCTGATCGCCCTGCACGGCGGCCACTACGACTATCGCGAACTGAAGGACTACTCCGAGCGCATTGAAGAAGCGCTGCGCACGCTGCCCGCCGCCTCGAAAATTAAACGCTACGGGGAACAGAAGGAACAGATCTACGTCACCAGCACGCCCGAGCGACTGGCGCAATACCGGGTTCCACTGCCGCGCGTGATCCAGGCCCTGCAGGCGCGCAACAGCGTGCAGTTCGGGGGCCAGTTCGACACCGCCGCGGATAAGCTACCGCTGCAGGCCAACGGCCTGCTGGACAGCGCCGGCGAGCTCAAGCGTCTGATGATCGACGTCAGCCCGGAGGGCCAGCCGCTGTACCTCGGCGACGTCGCCAAAATCGAGCGCCGCTACCAGGAACCGCAGTTCCTGACGCGCTATAACGGGCAGCCCGCGCTCATGCTCTCGGTCGAAATGCAGGAGGGCCGCAACATCGTTGAATTCGGCTCGCAGATCGCCGCCAAGCTGGGCGAAGTGCGCCGTCTGCTGCCGCCCGATCTGCAGCTCGACATGCTCGCCAACCAGCCGCACATGGTTCAGGAACGCATCTCCAGCTTCATGCGCGAGTTCGGCATCGCCATCATCGCCGTCATCGCCGTGACCATGCTGCTGCTGCCGTTCCACGTGGCGCTGGTGGCTTCGGTCGCGATTCCGGTGACGGTTTCGGTGACCTTCGCGCTGCTGAACCTGTTCGGCATCGACCTGCAGCAGGTTTCGATCTCGATGCTGGTCGTGATGCTGGGCATCCTGGTCGACGACGCCATCGTTGTGGCCGACAACTATGTGGAACTCCTCGATCAGGGCCATCCGCTCAGCTACGCCGCCGAGCACTGCGCGAAGGACATCGTGGTGCCGCTGCTGGTTGCGACGCTGACCATCATCGCCGCCTTCCTGCCCGAGCTGTTTACGCTCAGCGGCAGTGTCGGCGAGTTCGTCCACAGCATGCCGATCGTGGTCGCCATCTCGCTCAGCGTCTCCTTCGCCGTGGCCTTTTTCTTTACGCCTCTGATCTGCCGCCAGTTCATCCGGAAAGGCCTTCACTCTCACGATCAGGGAAAGGCGGAAAAGATCAGCCTGGTGGACCGGCTCGAAGCGCGCTACGAGAAAATCGCCGCGGTCACGCTCCGCTTTCCGAAGCTGACGGTCGCCGGCGGCATGCTGGCGGTGCTGGCGGGCGTGGCGCTGATGGCCGTTCTGCCGCAACGCTTCTTCCCGCCGGCCGAGCGCGAGCAGTTCGTGATCGACCTGTGGCTGCCCGAGGGATCGAAGATCGAATTCACCGACGCGCTGCTCAAGAAAGTGGAGCGAGAGCTTGCCTCCAATCCGCTGGTCGCGAGCTATGGAACCTTCGTCGGCTCCAGCGCGCCGCGTTTCTATTACAACGTCGATCCCCAGCAGCCGGCAGGCAACTATGGCCAGATTCTGGTGAACACGCGCGATGTCGATAAGACCCCGCAACTGGTCTACGATCTGCGAAAGCGCCTGCGCGAGGTCGTGCCCGAGGCCATGACCGTGGTGAAGGAACTGCAGCAGGGCAACATTTTCTCGGCGCCGATCGAAGTGCGCATTTCGGGTGACGATCTCGCCGAACTCAAGTCGCTCTCAACGCGCGTGCAAAGAATTCTGCGCGACATTCCCGGCTCGGACTACGTCCACCCCGACTGGCGCGACGACCCCTACGAGCTAAAGGTGAACCTGGACAACGAACTCGCCAACCGCATGGGCTTCTCCAACGCCAGCGTCAGCCAGTCGCTGGCCGCCGGATTCAACGGCGTGGTCGTTTCGACGTATTGGGAAGGCTCGCGCGCGGTGGACATCCTGCTGCGCCTGGATGAATCCAGCCGCCAGAGTTTCGACGACGTGCGCAACGTCTATCTGACTTCGCCCGTCACCGGCGCCAAGGTTCCGCTGCGGCAGATCGCCGCGCTCACGCCTGCCTGGGAAACCGGCCGCATCGTGCGCCGCAACGGCGTGCGGACCATCACCGTGCGCAGCTTCTTTCAGCAGGGCGTCTATGCGTCGAAACTCCTCGCCCGGGCGCGTCCGGAGATCGCCGCGCTCCCGTTGCCGGCGGGTTACCGCATCGGTTACGGCGGAGAAAATGAGTCGCAGTCCGACATGACCGGTGGCATCGTGAGAGCCGCGGCCATCAGCGTCCTGCTGATCTTTCTGATCCTGCTGTTCCAGTTCCATTCGGTTACCGAAACGCTCGTCGTCATGTCGTCCATCCCGTTGTCGCTCGTTGGCGGCGCGATCGGATTGCTGATCGTCCACATGCCCTTCAGCTTCGTGGCGCAGATTGGATTCATCGGCGTCGGCGGCGTCGTGGTCCGGAATTCGATTCTGCTGATCGACTATATCCGCGACCGCCGCGAGAAGGGCGACGGCTTGCTCGACGCAGCGCGCGCCGCCGGCGCACGCCGCATGCGGCCCATTTTCCTCACTACCCTGGCCGCCGCCGTCGGCGTGTCGCCAATGATCTTTTCGGGTTCGCTGATGTGGGCGCCGATGGCGGCCGTGATCGCCTTCGGACTGCTGTTTTCCATGTTTTTCACGCTGCTGGTCGTACCGGCGCTATACGTGCTCACCGCCGGCCAGCCGCTGGAGGATGTGGCGGAAGGAGGGACAAAATGAGACTGGCTTCCGCACTCGCGCTGGCGCTGCTCGCGGGGCCGTTGTTCGCCGCCCGGCCACTGACTCTGGAGGAGGCGCAACAGCTCGCCGCGAAGAACAACCGGAATCTCCAACTCGCCCGGCTCAAAGTCCAGGAAGCGATGCACAAGCGCGCGGGTGCGCGCGCCGACTACTTCCCCAAGGCCGCGGCCAGCGCCACGGACCTCTACTTCAGCCGGAAGCTGGGCACGACGGTGACGGCGGGAGAACTCGGTCTGGGCTTCCTGCCGCCGCCGTTTCCCAGCATTCCGGTGCCGATCAACCTCGTCAAACAGGACCTGTTCCTGGGCGGCATCACCGTGGGCCAGCCGCTCACCCAACTGTTCAAGATCCAACAGGAAGTCCGGGCCGCCACGAGCGAGCAGGAGATCGCCGCGGCGCGCTCCGCCGGGAGCGAGGATGAAGTCCGCTACGCCGTCGAGCAGCTCTATTACGCGCTGCTGGTCTCGCAACGCCAGCGCATGGCCGCCGAGTCCAAGCTCGCCGCCGCCGAGCAGCTTCTCGCCGATGCCGAGAATGCGGTCGATACCGGCAATGCTCTCAAGGTCACTTCCATCGGACGCCGCGCCGGCCTGCTCGAAGCCCGGCAGAACCTCCTGGCCGCGCGTGATCTGGAAGCCGATTACACCGAAGCGTTGAACCTGTGCATCGGCCTGCCGGCGACCACCGGCCTCGCCCCGGCCGAGCCGCCGCGCCCGGAGTTCCAACTCTCGTCAGTCGACGAGGCCGTCCGCGAAGCCCTCGATCGCAGCCCCGAGGTGCACGCGGCGCGCGCCAGCGTGGACCAGGCCCGCGCCGGCGTTCGCGCCGCGCGCGCCGACTACATCCCTGAAGTGACGGCGCTGGTGCAGTACTTTCATCAGGCCGGCGTCCCAACGTTGCCGGACGATTTCGGCGCGGTCGGCGGGACCCTGACCTACACCCTGTTCGACTTCGGCAAACGCCGTGAACTCGTGCGCGAGCGCGAGACCCTGCGGGCGCAGGCCGATGAAAACCTGCGCCGCGTCCAGGACGGCGTCGAGCAGCGTGTTCGCAAGAGCTATCGCAACGTCGAACGCGCCCTGCAAATGGTCGACGTCGCGCGTGAAAGCCTCGAGTTGCGCCGCGAGAGCGAGCGCCTGACTAAGGATCAGTTCGAACTTGGCCTGGCTCTCAAATCGGCCTACGCCGAATCCCAGGCCGCCGCCGCTTCCTCGGATGCCGATATGTTCCGTGCCGAAGCCGGCTGGCGCCTTGCCGTGGCGGAATTGAAAAAAGAGATCGCTCGGAGGTAGTGCTCTCACCGCAAGATCCGGTGCTACCGGAGATCGCTCGTTCGCGCTCTCGGAAGCCACAACCAAGAGGCGTAGTAGTTTCCCGAGGACTGCACAACATCACACGGTCAGACTGTTACAGCGGGCGCTCCGCGCGTAACTGGCTCCATATTTCGAGGTCGATAAACTCGCCGTGCAACAGTTGCGCGTGGCGCGCGACGCCTTCCAGAGTGAATCCCAGGCGACGGGCCACCGCCGAACTGCGCTGGTTGCCCACGCCGCACTGGATCACGGCGCGTTCCAGGCCCCACGCCTCGAAGGCAAGGTCCACCAGCGCCCGGCAGGCGCGCGTGATCAACCCGCGCCCTTGCGCGCGCGCGGTCACCCAGTAGCCGATCAGGAAACTGCGGTTGGTCCACTCGATGTCGTGCAGCCCGATCATGCCACTGATGCGCCCGCGCTCCAGAATCAGGTACGCCGCAGTCGCCTGCCGCGCGCGCTGCTCGACCACATGTTCGAAGAATTCGCGGGTGTAAACGGCGCTATGCGAGGCGTCCACCCACGGCAGCCACGCGCGCAGGTGCTCCCGCGACTGATCCACCAGCGCATAGACCGCCGCAGCGTCGTCGGAGTGAATGGCCCGCAGCGCCACTCTTCCGCCCAACTCCAGGCGCGCCGGGAATTGAGGCCGTGACTCCACGCTCAGTGCGCGCGCCGGCCGCTAGAACGGCACGTCGTCGTCGGTGATGCCGGGCCCGAAATCGTCCGCCGGCGGCGCGGCTTGCGGCGCGCTGGGCGGTGCGGCGCGGTCGGGCCGCGGTCCCGCCGCCGGCCCGCGCGGGCGGCTCTCCTGGCTCTCCTCGCCGTGCGCCGGTTCGCGGGCTGCGCCGCCCTGGCTGCCCAGCAGGATGATCTCGTCCACCACGACCTCCGTGATGTATCTCTTCTGACCTTCCTTGTCTTCCCAACTCCGGCTTCTCAGGTTTCCCTCGACGTACACCTGCTTGCCCTTGGTCAGATAGGGCGCCAGGTTTTCAGCGCGCCACAGGATGATATTGTGCCAGTCGGTTTCTTCTTTCCAGTCGCCGGTCTGCGTGTCCTTGAAGCGGCGATTGGTCGCCAGAGTGAATTTTGAGACGGGAACTCCGCTCCCTGTATACCTGGTTTCGGCATCCTTACCGAGGTGCCCGAGCAGGATTACTTTGTTGACGCTGCGGCCTGCCATAATTCGGAAGCGTAGCACAAAGCGACACCCTGGCCGTACCGGCGTCAGCGCGCGCCCCCGCCTCGGAGCGCCTCCGCAATTCATCCGCGGCCTTCCTTTCGCCCGCCGCCGCGCCCGGCGGCTATGAATTACTGGTTAAAGCCCTTGTCTCCGCGCGCTGTTCGAGTCATCATTACCTATCAGTTGTGAATACGTTGTCCTCCCCGGGAGAACGTGTCATCGGAGCGCGCACCTTATCACAGGGCACTACGGGTATGACCAGGCGACATTCCAGCAGCTTAGCGGCTCGCTCTTTATTTCGCCCATTGTTCGCCTGGCTCTGCACGCTCGTCGCCTGTGGCGGCCTTTCTGGACAAACCCTGCTCAACGGTCCCGGCGGCGCGCCCAATCTGCCCGGCACCGACCTGGCGGTGCTGGAAGCGCGCGAACCCCGCCGCGACCTGCTGTGCACCGTCACGCCGCAAAAACCCTCTCTCGGCTTCGACTTGCGCTTCCATTCGGGCTTCGACATCACCGTCCCGCTCAAAGATCTGGCCGGCTCGGACAATACCCTGACGGTGCTTTTTCGCGTTTCCCTCGCTGCTAAACCCGATTCTCCTGTTTACTTTATGAAGTCCTTTAACGTCCCACCCATTGAGGACGATGCCCGCGGCGAGGCCAACCTGCAAGGAAGCTTCGACCTGGGCGAAGGGAAATACCAGGTGGACTGGCTGATGAAAGACCGCGCGGAACGAGTCTGCTCCTCCTTCTGGGACTCGGAAGCGGTGCTCGGCCCGAAGGACAAGGGCGTGGCCCTGACCCTCGATGCCGGTGAGATCGCACCCACGGACCTGGAACCGTTCGAGCCCCAGCCGTTCACCACGCGCAGCGAGGGCACGAACGGCCTTAACCTCAAAGTGCTGGTGAACTTCGCTCCGCAGAACGAGAAGGCGTCGACGCTCCAGCAGACCGACACCAGCGCGCTCGTGTCGTTGCTGCGCTGCATGCAGCGCGATCCGCGCATCGGAAAATTCTCCGTCGTCGCCTTCAACACCCAGGAACAGAAGGTCCTCTATCGCCAGCAAGGCGCCACGCAGATCGATTTTCCGGCCATCGGGGAGGCCGTCCGCACGCTCCATCTGGGACGCGTCGATATCACCCGCCTGGCTAACAAGAACAGCGAGACCGAGTTCCTCGCAGACCTTCTGGTGCAGGAGCTCGAGGCTCCCGATAAGCCCGACGCCTTCGTCATCATCGGGCCCAAGACCCTGGTTGAGGAATCGATCTCCGCCGACAAACTCCGCGCTTCGCCCGGCCCCGATTTTCCCGTCTTTTACCTGAATTACAATCTGACGCCCACGGTGACGCCCTGGCGCGATGCCATCAGCGCGGCGGTGCGCGTCTTTAAGGGCCAGGAATATACGATCTCGAAGCCGCGCGATCTCTGGTTTGCGATCACCGAGCTCGTCGGCAAGGTAGTAAAATCTAAAACAGAAAAGCGGGGCGCCGCCAGCGCGGCACTGCGACAAGGGTCATGAAGAAAACTCTCAGGGGTGTTGCCGGATTGGCCGCAGGGGCCATCCTGTTTGTCGTTTCGGCACAGGCGTGGTGGATCCAGCCGCCGCGTTCGGCCGGTGAGCCGCGCAAGCTGGCGCCGTACGTCGTCTCGCCCATCTCCGTCGTCAACAAAATGCTCGAAGCGGCCAGCCTGCGGCGCGGCGAAGTGCTGTATGACCTCGGCTGCGGCGACGGCCGCATTGTGCTCGCCGCGGCCAAAAATTTCGGCGCGCGCGCCGTCGGCGTCGAGATCTCCGAAAGCCTCGTCAAACGCGCTCGCGAGCAGGCCGAAAGCCAGGGTCTGCAGAACCAGGTGAAGATCATCGCCGGCGACATGCTCAACGTCAACCTCAGCCAGGCCAACGTCGTCTCGCTGTACCTGATGACTGAAGCCAACGACACGCTGCGGCCCAAGCTTGAGCGCGAGCTCAAGCCCGGCGCCCGCGTGGTTTCTCTGGAATTCAAAATGCGCGGTTGGAAGCCCTCGCACGTCGAGAAGGTCGAGCTCCACAACCATCCCTACATGATCTACGTCTACGAGATGCCGCAGCGCTGAGCGCGCCCGCGATTCCCTTAGAAACCACTGCCCATCCCGCGCCCACCGCCCCATGTCATCCTGAGTAGAGCGCCCCCTGCGGAGGTTTGTCGTTGGCCCAGTTCGATGTCGTCGGAGTCGGCTTAAACGCCACCGACACGCTGATTCTTATTCCCCATTTCCCGCCCTACGGCGGCAAAGTCCCTTTCACTTCGGAGCTCCTGAGCCCGGGCGGCCAGGTGGCCAGCGCCATGGTCTGCTGCGCGAAACTCGGCCTGCGCGCGAAATACATCGGCGCCATCGGCGACGACGAGCGCGGCCGCGTCCAGTGGGAGAGCCTCCAGGACACCGGCGTCAATCTCGATCATGTACAGGTCCGCCGCAACTGCCCCAACCAGTCGGCCTACATCCTGATCGACCAGCGCAGCGGCGAGCGCACCGTCTTCTGGCACCGCGCCGAGTGCCTCACCATGAACCCCTCGGAATTGACCGACGAGATGATCGCCTGCGCACGCCTGCTGCACATCGACGGCCACGACACCGCGCTCGTGGCCCGCGCCGCCGCCATCGCCCGCCGTCACTCGATTCCCGTCACCGTCAACGTCAACACCATTTACAAAGGCTTCGAAGACGTGCTGCCGAGTGTCGACTACCTCATCGCCAGCAGCGAATTCCCCGAGCGCTGGACCGGCGTCGCCGACCCGCTCCAGGCGCTCACCCGCATTCAGAACGAGTACGGCATGCGTTGCGCCGCCATGACCCTCGGCCCGCACGGCGCCCTCGCCCGCATGGACGGCCGCTTCTTCTACTCGCCCGGCTTCGTCGTCGCGTGCCTCGATACGACCGGCGCCGGCGACGTCTTTCACGGCGCATTTTGCTACTCTGTGGTGCGGGGCTTTTCTCTCGTGGAATCGCTGGAATTCTCCAACGCCATGGCGGCACTCAACTGCACCGCGCTCGGTGCCCGCGGCGGCATCGCCACACAGTCTGAGGCGCGGGCGCTGATGGCCCGCGGCGAGCGGCGCGTCGAGGGCGCCTTCTCCGACTTCCGCGAGTGAAAACGGAACCGCACCTATGCTCCCGCTCCACGACAACTCCCGCCGCCCCTCCAGGATCCCGCTGATTACCGGCGGCCTGATCGCCCTCAACGTCTTCATCTTCCTCTATCAGTTTTCTCTCGATCCCTTCTCGACCAACGATTTCGTCTACGCCTTCGGCTTCGTGCCCGCGCGCTTCCATTGGATCTCCGTCTTCACCTCGCTGTTCATCCACGCCGGCTGGCTGCACATCATCGGCAACATGGTCTTCCTGTGGGTCTTCGGCCCCAACATCGAAGACCTTCTCGGTCATAGTCGATTCCTGCTCTTCTACCTGCTTTGCGGGGCCGCCGCGGCGCTGGCGCAATACGCCTTCAGCCCCGACAGCCGCATCCCCCAGATCGGCGCCAGCGGCGCAATCTTCGGCGTCATGGGCGCCTACCTGGTCAAGTTCCCTCACTCGCGCATCACCACCGTCGGCTGGTTCATTATCCTGTTCAGCCTCGAGCTCCCCGCCTGGCTGCTGCTGCTCTGGTTCATCGGCCTGCAGTTCTTCAGCGGCGTCGGCTCCATCGCCGACGTGGCCGCGCAGCGCGGCGGCGTGGCCTACTTCGCCCACATCGGCGGCTTCTTCGCCGGCATGCTCCTGATTCTGGTTCTGCAGACGCGCCAGCGCTTCACCGTGCGCCGCGATCTAAGCTGGTAGTGGTCGCTCCGGCCATGTTCTATCCACCCGATCTCGATCTTTCCGCCGCGCCCGCGCTCGACCTGCTGGCCATCGCCGCCCATCCCGACGACATCGAGCAGACCTGCGGCGGCACTCTCATGAAAATGGCCGAAGCCGGCTACCTCACCGGCGCCCTCGACCTGACCGCCGGCGAAATGGGCTCGCGCGGTACCCCCGAGTTGCGCCTCGCCGAGGCCCGCCAATCCGCCTCCATCCTCGGCCTGGCCTTTCGTGAGAATCTGCGCATGCCCGATGCGCGCCTCGACAACAGCCTGGCGCTGCGCATGACCCTCATGAGCGTCGTCCGCCGCCTCAAACCCAAGGTCGTCATCCTGCCCTCTTGGGACGCCCGCCATCCCGACCACTCCGTCGCCTCGCAATTGGGTTTCGAAGCCTGCTTCCTCGCCGGCCTGCGCAAGATGGAAGAATCCGTCGCGCCCCACCGACCTCACAAGCTGCTCTACGCCTCGCTCTACGCCAACGTGACGCCCTCTTTCGTCGTGGACATCACGCCCTACTTCGACCGCCGCATGGAGTCCCTGTTCGCCTACGCCTCGCAATACGGCGAATCCGAAACCGCCGCCGGCCTGTTCCCCAACCGCGACGAAATCCTCGACCGCCACCGCTCCATCGCCCGCTTCTACGGCAACCTCATCGGCGTCAAATACGGCGAACCCTTCGTCGTAAAGGAAACCTTGCGCGTCGACGACATCGTCACCATGGGCGTCCGCACATTCTAGTGGTGGGCCGAGCCGTTGTTGTGCTGCCCGCGCCAGTTCCCTGCCCTCCGGCATCAGGCCAACCAGTCGGTCGCGGTGCGACACCCGCGTTACGTCCTGCTCGCTGATCGGCCGCTCGTCCAGTACGTCGGGAAAAGGACGTTTTTCCCCGCGATCTATGAGTCGATGGCTGTAAGGACCAGGGTCACAGCCAAGTTCGGCTAAGGACGACTGCGGCTATGCCGAACCCAACGATCAGTAGGCCGGCGAAGCGGTTCATCAATCGGAGGCTGCGGTCGTTGAACCGGTCGCGGAACAGGTTTACGATGCTACCCAACACAATCCACCACAACATCGAACCGCAGAAGATTCCGCCTACGAGAAACACGGTCAACCACCACTGCCTTTGATGCCCTATGCCAAGCGCCGCCAGGATGGCGAGAAATGACAGCACCGTCGTCGGATTCGTGAGCGTCAAGAGAAATGTCGACCTCAAATCCGAGTACGCGCTCGCGCGGTCTTGCGTTTGCGCGTCCAGCGACTCGGGCCGCTTGAAGAAGTACCAGATGCCGACAATGACCAGCAGAATACCGCCGAAAAAACGAATCCAGAATTGTTCCCGTACAAGGAACTGGACGACGAGTGTGATGCTGAATCCCGCGACAGCGCCGTAGAACATATCGGCCGCCGCCGCTCCGAGGCCGGAGATGACGCCCGACTTCCATCCCCCCTCGATCGTCCGGTGAATGCATAAGATATTCACCGGTCCCACGGGCATCGCAATCATCAGCCCGACGATGATGCCCCTTATCAGCAAATCGACTTCTCTCATTCGTCGGCCACCACCTCCAATGTTCGCGTCTTTTCAATGAAACCCGGAACCCCCGGGCCAGTATCCACGAATCCATATACTCGCAAGCCTGGCGGCCGCCGCTCAGTCGAGCACCACCGTCTTATTCGCGTACCGCAGTATCCGGCGTTCCGGGTGCCACCGCACCGCCCGCGCCAGCACGAGCCGCTCCAATTCCCGGCCCTCCTGCATCAGGTCCGCCAGTTGGTCGCGGTGCGATACCCGCGTCACGTCCTGTTCGATGATCGGCCTCTCGTCCAGAACGCCGGTCACAAAATGGCTCGTCGCGAGCAACCCGGCTCGACCGATATCCGGCGTCGGATTACGGTGTTCTTGCGGTCCAAGCGCGGCGGAGTGCGGTGTTTTCGCGATGAATTCACGGTGTGCGCACTGTGTTTTTGCGATTCCGCCCCTCCGTGGTCACGCTTCTTGGCCGCGTGGTAGTGAATTGTTGGTAATCGATCAGAGTTAGGAGGCCGCCAGCGCGTGCCGACGCATGCGCCGGGCCACCAGGCGCGTGGCGCGGCGGCTGATCAACATGGCGACTTGACCCAGGAGTTCAGGCACGCCCTGCGGCTCGACGAGCATCTTGGCCAGCGGCACGCTCGCCGTCTCAGCCGGCGATTCCGCCTCATTGCGCCACGCCGCCACCAGCGCGGTGGCGGGTTGGTAGTCCTTGATGCGCGCGTGAGCCAGCACCCGCAGTCCAGCTTCCGGCGATTCCATCGCCAGGTCGCTCAGCACCAGCGCGTACTCTTTCTCGTCCATCAAGCCCACCGCTTCGGCTGCCGTCGCAGCCGAATCGACCCTGTAACCTCCTGCTTCCAGGACGGTTTTCAGCGTCAGGCGCGATGTCGGGTTATGGTCCGCCAGCAGTACCCGGGCCATCCGCGGGTGTTTGCGTTTTTTGCCGGAGTGCACAGCGTTCGGGCAAGTCATCTTGTTCTTACTCGCATTCGCCCGGCTCGAAGAGGTCCTCGGCTAGGTTTTGCTACCTAGGAGCAGTTTATCCCAAACTTGGGAGATTTGATCCCAAAGATTGAATTATTGCACTTGTAGAGGAATTTACGCGGCGTCGTGACCGAAAACCCGGGCAAACAGAGCATCGACATTCTTCAACTGTCGTTCAACTGAAAAGGCGCGCTCGATCTGCTCTTTGTTTAGGCGGGCGCGAACCTCCGAATGGGCTTCGATCGCCGCCCGGAAGTCGCCTTCTTCGTTCCACGCCCGCATGGCTTCGCCCTGTACGATCTGATAGGCCTGTTCGCGAAGCATCCCGGCGGCGGCCAGATCCAGCAGCACTTGGCCGGAGAAAACCAGGCCTTTGGTGAGGTCCAGGTTGCGGCGCATCCGCGCGGTGTTGACCCGCATGTTGGCGATCAGCCAATCGGTCTTAGCCAGGAGGTAGTCGGTCAGGATGAACGAGTCGGGCAGGATCACCCGCTCGACGGACGAGTGGGAAATGTCGCGCTCATGCCACAGCGCGATATTCTCGAATGCGGCCTGCACGTTGGCACGCACCACGCGGGCCAAACCGCAGATCTGCTCCGACACCACCGGGTTGCGCTTGTGCGGCATGGCCGAAGAGCCCTTCTGGCCGGCGGCGAACGGCTCTTCCGCCTCGCGCACCTCGGTGCGCTGCAGATGCCGGATCTCCAGCGCGCACTTCTCGCACAACGCCGCGGCCAGCGCCAGCGCGGAGATCAGGGCCGCATGCCGGTCGCGCGAGATCACCTGGCTGGCGATCGGCGCCACCTTCAGGCCGAGCTTCCCGCAGATCGCTTCCTCGGCTTCGGCGCTGAGGTGCGCCAGCGTGCCGACGGCGCCGGAGAGCTTGCCATAGCGCAGGTCCTCGGACGCGGCCTCGATCCGCCGCCGGGCGCGTTGGGCTTCGTCGTACCACAGGGCCAACTTCAGCCCGAAAGTGATCGGTTCGGCGTGGACCCCGTGGGTGCGGCCGATAGCCACGGCATGCTTGAATTCCAGGGCGCGCCGCCGCAAGGTTGCGATGAGCGTATCAAGTCCGGCGAGAATCAGCCGCGCCGACTCCAGGATCTGCAGGGCTTGGGCGGTATCTACTACGTCATTTGAAGTAAGACCATAGTGCAACCAGCGCGAAGCTTTGGCACATCCGGCCGCTTTCATCGTTTCAGATACTGCAGTTGTAAAAGCTATAACGTCATGCCGGACTTCCTTCTCGATGGCGTCGATCCGGGCGACGGTAAAACCGGCGTGTTGCCGCAGCAACTGAGCCGCCTCCACTGGAACCTCGCCTCTTTCAGCCAGCGCTTCGCTGGCCGCGAGTTCGACGGCAAGCCATTGAGAAAACTTGCTTTCCTCGCTCCAGATGCGGCCCATCGCAGGCCTGGTATATCGTGCAATCATAAAATCCTACAATTGAAATAATTCGCTCTGCTGACGCGGCTCGGCAACCACCAGGCGCGGCTTCTTACCGCACATCTGCAACGCTTGTTCAGCCACCAGCCGCACGTGCCAAGGCGAGTTATTGGTCTCGCTCAAGTGGCCCAGAATCAGCGTCTCGGTCTGCTCCGGCAGACCCTCGTCATCCGCGATGTAGTCCGAAGCGGCGTCATTCGAAAGGTGACCTTTGCGCGACAGGATGCGCTGTTTCACCTGCCACGGATACGGCCCGACCCGCAGCATTTCCGGGCAGTGGTTCGACTCCAGGAGAATGAACTGGCTGTCGCGGAGGTGCCATTTTACGCTGTTCGGCAGGTAGCCGAGATCGGTGACTATGGAGAGCTTCGTCTTCCCGACCGTGACCGTGAAGCCGACCGGGTCGGCGGCATCGTGCGGGATAGTAAAGCTCTGGATCCGCAGATCGCCGATCTCAAACTCCGCACCGGCCTGAAAAACGGCGATCTCCGGCTCCGGGCCGCCCCAGTCGATGGCTTCCGCCGTGCCGCGGGTGGCAAAGACCGGCGCCTGCATGCCTTTGGTGCGCGTCAGCACGGGCAGGCCATTGACATGGTCGCTATGCTCGTGGGTGATGAGGATGCCGTCCAGGCGCTGGGCATCTTCGCCGATGGCTTCGAGGCGGGCGAGAATCTGCTTCCGGTTCAACCCCGCGTCGATCAGGATGCGGGTGGCCGGGCTGGCGATGAAAATGGAATTGCCCGCGCTGGAGGAGGCGAGCACGCAGATCCTGACGATGGCGGCCCTCCTGACCCTTCCATGGTAATCCAGACTCGCGCCCTCGCTCCAAACATATTCGCAATGATTGTTTGGGAACGCGGGGCGCCGGCCGGAGCTTCAAACGGACGCGCGCGGCGCGGCAGCGGCCGGGCATATACTGACAAGCGGATTGGGGGATGTCGTTTGGAACTTGCTTCTGTCCTTTGGTTCGGAATGCGGGCATGGTTGACGTTGCTGGGGCCGGTCCTCTGCTTGGCGGCCGCGGCGAATCTCGCGGCTGCTCCGCCGGAGGGGGCGAAGCCGGTCGAGAAGGTTGTCGTGCGCCCGGCGACGTACACCAGCTATCGCGCCATGGGCTCGATCCAGATCGACGGCAAACTCGACGAGCCGGATTGGCAGCATGCGCCGCTGTCGACTCCCTACGTCGACATCGTGACCGGCAAGCCGGCCTGGTATGACACGCGGGTGTCGATCCTGTGGGACGACAAGTACCTGTATTTCGGCATTCGCGCCGAGGAGCGCGACGTGCGGGCGACGCTGACCGAGCACGATTCGCCGATTTACGATGACAACGACCTGGAGATCTTCATCGCCGGGAAAGATGCCTACTACGAGTTTGAGATGAATGCCTTGAATACGGTCTACGACGTGTTCTGGATCTGGCAGGACATGTACTTCCAGGGCAGTCCGTACAAGGTCCCGGAATGGGACCTGCAGGGCCGCAAGATCATGGTGCTGGACGGCGTGGGAGGCCACGTACATCCGCGCGGCAAGCGCAACGGCTATATCGATTACGACTTTCCGGGCCTGCTGCACGCGGTGCATGTCAACGGCACGCTCAATGACAGCCGGGACGTCGATCGCGGTTGGACGGCCGAAGTCGCGTTTCCTTGGCAAGGCCTGAAATGGCTGACCGATGGACGCTCGCTGCCGCCCAAAGAGGGCGACGTGTGGCGCATCGACTGCTCGCGCTTCGAGCAATTTGGCCGCGACGGCAAGCCGCTGAAGCTCAGCGCCGGCTGGACCTGGAACCGTCACGGCTACATGGACTCGCACATTCCGGAAACGTTCACCTACGTGCGTTTCTCCAGACACAGCGCGCCGCGGTGAAGCTCTGCCTGCGCTTCCGGGCTCATCTATGCTGGTAAGTAAGGCCATGAAGATCCACGTTTACGTCACCCCCAAGAAGACCGTTCTGGACCCGCAGGGGCAGGCCATCTGCCGCGCTCTGAACGGGATGGGCCACAAGGAAATCACGAATGTCCGCCAAGGCAAGTTTTTCGAGGTGGAACTGGCGGACGGCCTCAGCGGCGCAGAAGCGCTGGAGCGGATGAAACAACTGGCGGAGGATGTGCTCGCCAATCAGGTGATCGAAGAGTACCGCGTCGAGATCGCGGGCTGAAGGGCTGTTCCGCTTCGCCACCGGCACCAGATCCGCGCCGGGCCGCGCTCGCACTCCGGTGTCTGTTACGACCCTGGCGTCCCGAGCGTCACTGGGAGGAGCTTATGTGCGGAATCATCGGATACGTGGGACACCGGAAGCCGGTGCCGATCATTCTGGACGGCCTGCGGCGGCTGGAGTACCGGGGCTACGATTCGGCCGGGCTGGCGGTGGTGGATGACAACGAAGTTCTGACAGTGCGCCGGGCCGAAGGGAAGTTGCACAACCTGGAAGAGGCGGTGCGGCTGAACCCGGTGGACGGCTGGTACGGGATCGGTCACACGCGCTGGGCGACGCATGGCCGGCCGACCGAGGAGAACGCGCACCCGCATCGCGACTGCCATGGCGATACGGTTGTGATCCACAACGGCATCGTCGAGAACTACCTGGCGCTCAAGCAACATTTGACCGCAGAGGGTCACACGTTCGTCACCGAGACGGACACCGAAGTCATCGCCCACCTGGTGGAGAAGCACTTCCGCGGCAATCTCGAAGACGCGGTGCGAGCGGCGGTGGAGGATATGCAGGGCGTGTTCGCGCTGGTCGTGATTTCGCGGCTCGATCCGGGCAAGATCGTCGCCGCGCGCAACGGGCCGCCGATCGTGGTCGGGTTGGGCGAGGGCGAGTATTTCGTGGCCAGCGACATTCCGGCCATCCTGAACCACACGCGCGACGTCTTCTTCCTGCAGGATGGCGATGTGGCGATTCTCACCAAGGACGGTGTCCTGCTGACCGACCTCGCGGGCCGACCGGTGAAACGCCAGGTGTCGCACATTCTGTGGGACCCGATCATGGCCGAAAAGGGCGGCTACAAACATTTCATGCTCAAGGAAATCTTTGAGCAGCCGCGGGCCGTGCGGGACACGCTTCTGGGCCGCGTGGGGCAGGAGTCAGGGCGCGTGTTTCTGGATGAGATGCAGATTCACGCGCGTGATTTCGCCGCGTTCCGCGCGGTGCGGATCGTGGCCTGTGGGACCAGTTGGCATGCCGCCGTGGCCGGCAAATTCATGATCGAACGGCTGGCGCGGATGCCGGTGGAGGTGGACTACGGCAGTGAGTTCCGCTACCGCGACCCGATCATCGGGCCGGAGACGCTGACGGTGTTGATCTCGCAATCGGGCGAGACGGCGGACACGATCGCGGCGCAGCGCGAGGCCAAGTCGAAGGGCTCGCGGACGCTGGCCATCGTCAACGTGATGGGATCGATGATCTCGCGCGAGGCCGCGGGTACGCTGCTGACGCACGCCGGCCCGGAGATCGGCGTGGCCTCGACCAAAGCCTTCACGGCACAGCTCACGGCGTTGTTCATTCTGGCGATGGCGCTGGGCCAGGCGCGCGGCGCGTTGACGGCGGAGCAGTCCTGCGACCTGGGCCAGGAGCTGATGCTGATACCGGGCAAGCTCGAGTCCGTGCTGAGCTCGAACACGCCTTATGAAGAACTGGCCAAGGTGCTTTTCAAGTCCAGCGACTTCCTGTACCTGGGCCGCGGCATCCATTACCCGATCGCGCTGGAAGGCGCGTTGAAGTTGAAGGAGATCAGCTACATTCACGCCGAGGGTTATCCGGCGGGAGAGATGAAGCACGGGCCCAACGCGCTGATCGACGAGACGTTGCCGACGGTGGTGCTGGCGACGATGGATCCCGCGGACGAGGGCAGCCGCCTGCGTTACGAAAAGACGCTGTCGAACATCCAGGAGGTGAAGGCGCGCGGCGGGAAGGTCGCGGTGGTAGCGACCGAAGGCAGCGAAGAGGCGGGCAAAGCGGCCGATTGGATCATCTGGATTCCGCCCACGCGCGAACTGCTGCTGCCGATTCTGGAGGTCGTGCCGCTGCAGTTGCTGGCGTATCACATCGCGGTGCGCCGCGGCTGCGACGTGGACCAGCCGCGCAACCTGGCCAAGAGCGTCACGGTGGAGTGAGGCACGGTGCGGCAGGCGCAGCGCGAGTTCGTCATTGACACGCACGGCCAGGGCCTGTACGAGTTCACCCGCGAGGTGGAACGGTGGCTGCGAGAGGAACGCCTGCAGCAGGGCCTGCTGAGCCTGTTCTGCCGCCATAGCTCGGCCTCACTGCTGATCCAGGAGAATGCCGACCCGGACGTGGTTCATGACCTGCAGGCGTTCTTCTCGCGAATGGCGCCAGAAGGCGCCAATCTCTACCGGCACTCGAGCGAAGGCCCGGACGACATGCCGGCGCACATCCGCGCCGCCCTCACCCCGACGTCACTGACGATCCCCATCGCGCAGGGCCGCGCCGCGCTCGGTACCTGGCAGGGCATCTACCTGTTTGAACACCGCGACCGCCCGCATCGGCGCCACGTGCTGGGCCACCTCCTAGGCGAATAATGGCTTTGACAGCGGATGTATGCTCAAGCAGGGAAAGAAGTTGTTTGAAATTGGCTTTGTTCCTCACTTTTTATTTCTCAGGTTCGCGGCGGGCAGAAAACACACTCGCTTCGACCGCAGGCGCTGAATCTTCCAGAAGAGGTGTAAGATCGAAACCATGAGCATCACTCGGCGAGGTTTCCTTAATTCCGCGGCACTGGCGCCGCTGGCGTGGCAGGCCGTCGCGGCGGAGCCGGACCCGGTCACCGGCATGCCCATGCGCAAGCTCGGCAAGACCGGCGAGAAGGTGTCGCTGCTCGGCTTCGGGGGCGGCAGCCGCTTCCTGGCGTACAAGGACCGCGAGAAGGGATTGGAGGCGCTGGAGACGGCGCTGAAGTTGGGCATCAACTACGTCGATTCCGCGTCCGGCTACGGCGACGGCGAGAGCGAGAGATGGATCGGCGAATATCTGCGCTCGCACAAGAAGAGCTTCTTCGTCGTCACCAAAATCGATGCCCGCAAAGGCGACGAAGCGAAGCGCGAAATCGAGCGTTCGCTGAAGAACTTCGGGCTGGCGCAGATCGACCTGATCCACGTCCACGGCCTGGGCAATGAGGACGACCTGGCCGCCGTCGAGGCTCCCGACGGGCTGCTGAAAGTGCTGCACCAGATGCGCGACCAGAAGGTGGCGCGCTTCATCGGCGTCACCTGCCATCAGAATCCGCAGGTGCTGAAGACGGCGCTTGAGCGGCATGATTTCGACTCCACGCAAATGGCGCTGAACATCGCGCAGATCGGCAACGCCGCGCCCTCGGACAAAGCGGGGCAAGGCATGACCGGCGCTTCAGGCTTCGAGTCGGTGGCGATGCCGGTGGCACTCAGGAAGGGCATGGGTCTGACGGCGATGAAGCTGTTCGGCCAGGACAAGCTGGTCGGCCAGGCGGCGCCCGAAATGCTGATCCGCTATTCGATGTCGCTGCCCATCTCGGCGGCGGTAGTGGGCATGCCAAAGCTCGAATTCCTCAAGGCCAACATCGCCGTGGCCAAGAGCTTCCGGCCGCTCTCGCCGGAGGAGATGAAGGCGCTGCCGCAAAGCGTCTCGGCGCAGATGCGCGCCTCGCTCGACCGCTTCTTCAGCCAGCATGTGGATTGCTGAGGCGCGCGCCGCGGATCTGGACTCTGCCGGCACACGGGCCGAACTCGCGGCCGAAACCACGCGATTGCTGCGCGGCGCGTCGGGCGAAGACCTCGAGATCGTCTACGAAGACGGACTGTGGATGCACCGCGCCGGCCCGCTGTGGTTCCCCGACGGGCCCGCCTTCGTTTACGCGGAAGGCTGCTGGGCCAAGTGGCCGGAGCGCGCGGCCAAGTTCCGCCGCGACGCGGCCGATTACTGGTTCCACGTCTACCAGCCGCGGCCGGGCGATGTGATCGTCGATATCGGCGCCGGGCGCGGCGAGGACGTCTTCGCGTTCTCCGAGGCGGTTGGGCCGGGAGGCACGGTGTGGGCGGTGGAAGCGCATCCCGGCAGCTTCCGGCTGCTCGAACGCTTCTGCCGGAAGAACGGCCTCACGAACGTGCGACTGCTGAATTGCGCGGCCATGGACCGGCGCAGCCGGCTGCGAGTCGAGACGCTGCCCGTGTGGGAGTCGAACTTCGTGCACGACGGACCGCCGACACCGACTAGCCAGGAGGTGGAGGCGTTCCCATTCGACGAGATCCGCGCGCAGCACGGCATCGAGCGCATCGACTTCCTCAAGATGAACATCGAGGGCGCGGAGCGCTTCGCGCTGCGCGGCATGCCGGAGACGCTAGAACGCGTGCGGTATGCCTGCATCGCGGCCCACGATTTCCGCGCCGCGCGGGGCGAGGGCGAGGAGTTCCGCACGCACGATTTCGTCGTCGAGACGCTGCGCGCCGCGGGTTTCCAGCTAACGGTCCGCGCGGACGATCCGCGCTATTACGTGAAAGAACACATCCACGCCTGGCGCTGACGAAAGCACGGGGACTGACGTCTCTGTCCTAGGCGCGCACGACTTTCTCTATCCACATTCTGCGTCCTCTGCGCCGTGTGGACAGAACCGTCTGTCACCCGTGTTTTCGCAATACCGTTGCAAGCGAGACGGCCACCCCCGCAAGGAATTCGGGGTTAAGCGTGCAGCTTTTTGAGCAGCCAGGCCATGTTGCGGCCGAGCGTCTGCATCGTCCGGATGCCTTCGGCGTCGTTTTCCACTTCGCCGATCTCGCGGCCGTAGCCGATGTTCCAGTAGCTCGAGCCGGGGATGATCATCTCCGTGATCAGGAAGAAGTGGTTCAGGGTGTCGAAAGCGTGGATGGCGCCCGCGCGGCGCACGGCCACGACGGCGGCGCCCACCTTGCGCCGGAACATGCCGCCGTTGGCGCCCGAGACCATGCAGGCGCGGTCGATCAGCGCCTTGATCTCCGGCGAGACGTCGGCCACGTAGGTCGGCGAGCCGAGCAGCACGCCGTCGGCATCGATCATCTTTTCGATGAGCAGATTGCCGTCGTCCTTGGCCTGGCCGCAGCGCCGGTTCTTATTGGCCGCGCACTGGCGGCAGGCGACACAGCCGTGAATCTCCAATCCGTGCAGCTCAACGAGTTCGGTTTCAATGCCCTCGGCGGCGAGCTCGGCGAGGACGTAGTTCAGCAGGATGGCCGTGTTGCCAGCCTTGCGGGCGCTTCCGTTGAATGCGACGACTTTCATGGCGTTAGATGAGATAAAGAGGACTCAAAAGTCTATTCTCGCACGCGCGCCGGGGCGCGCGGCAGGCTTCGGCAAGCGAGGCGTCTACTCCGCTTCGACGACCTCCGCGCCCAGGGCGTGGAGCTTGGGGATCAGGTTCTCATAGCCGCGCTGGATCAGGCTCGTATTGGTGAGCGTGGATGCGCCTTCGGCGACGAGCGCCGCGATCACATAGGAGAAGCCCGCCCGCAGATCGGGAATGAAAATTTCGGCGCCATGCAGCGGTGTGGGGCCGACGATGACGGCGCTGTGCATGTAGTTGCGCTGGCCGAAGCGGCAATGCAACCCGCCCAGACATTCGCGGTAGAGCTGGATTTGCGCGCCCATGCGATTCAACGCCTCGATGTAACCGAAACGCTCCTCGTAGACCGTTTCGTGGACGATCGACACGCCCGCGGCTTGCGTGAGGGCGATGACGAAAGGCTGCTGCCAATCGGTCATAAAACCGGGGTGCACGTCGGTTTCGAGCACGGTGGAGTGGAGGCCCCAGTCGCGCCGCCAGAAAGCGATGCCGTCGCCGGTGACCTCGAAATCGCCGCCGATTTTGCGGAACTGATTGAGGAACGTCATCATGTCCACCTGGCGCGCGTTGCGGACGAAGATGCGCCCGCCGGTGGCCGCGGCGGCACTGGCCCAGGAGGCGGCCTCGAGCCGGTCGGGCATGGCGGCGTGATCGTAGCCGCCGAGTTCGCGCACGCCCTCGATGGTGATGACTCGGTCCACGTCGACCGAAATAATGGCGCCCATCTTCTGCAGCGCCATGATCAGGTCCATGATCTCGGGTTCGATGGCCGCGTTCGACAGCTCCGTCTTACCATGCGCCAGCACCGCCGCCAGAATCATCTGTTCGGTGGCGCCGACACTGGGGTATTCCAGATGCAGTTTATTGCCGGTCAGGCGCTCGCAGGTAAGGTGCGCGTTGCCGGTCTCGTCGTGCAGCGTCGCGCCGAGGTCCTGCAACCCGCGGATGTGGAAATCGACCGGCCGCGTGCCGATGCGGCAGCCGCCGAGACTCGGCACGGGCGAGGCGCCGAAGCGGGCGAGCATCGGTCCGCAGGCCAGAATCGGGATGCGGCTCTTGCCGGAGAAAGTCTTCAGGACGTGGCGCTCCATGGGACGGAGATTGGCGGCGCTGATCTCCAGCACGCCCGGCTCGGGCGCGCTGACTTCGCCGCCCAGGGCGCGGATGAGCTCGGAGACGATGGCGACGTCGGCAATCTCCGCCACGTTGCGCAAGGTGCACTTCTCGCCGGTGAGCAGCGCCGCCACCATGATCTTTGGCAGCGAGTTCTTGGCTCCGCGCAGCGCCACCTCTCCCGCCAGCGGGTGTCCGCCGCGGAGGATCATGCGCCCGGGCGAGATGGCAGTGTCGGCGGTCATCAGTAAGGTCTTCGATCGGCGCGCAGAATGGGCGGCGTGTCGATGTCGTCCAGCGCGAAGTCGTCGTCGCTTTCGCTGATCGGCACAGGCTCCGAACGGGCATCGCGCAAGGCTTCAGGAGGATCTTCCCGCGGTGGCGGAGAGGCGTATTCCTGCGCCACGCGCGGTCTTTCGTCGGGAACGAAGTCGAGCTCGAGCGGCGCCTGCGGATCCTCGACGTACGCGGGTTCCGCCTCGAAATCCAACTCCGGCACTTCTTCCGGTTCCGGCTCCTCGTGCCGGGAAACGATCGCGGGGACCGGGGCTGGAGCGCTCGCGGCGACGGGCGCCGGCGGCTCGACTCGCGCGGTAGCGGGCGCTGGCGCGGCGACGATCTCCGGCTCGGCGTGCACTTTCACATGTGGCGCCTGAGCCTCGGGCAGGCCGGCTCGCTCGAAGCCGGTGGCGATGACCGTGACCTTCACCTCGTCGCCCAGCGAATCGTCGGGCACGATACCGAAGTTGATCTGCACATCCTCGACGCCCGCCGCGTCGCGGATCAACTGGCAGGCCTCATGCATGTCGTTCAGCGAGAGGTTCCCGGAGGCGGTGATGTTGATCAGGATCGCGCGCGCGCCCTGCAGACCGGACTCGTCGATCAGCGGACAGCGGATGGCCGCGCGCGCCGCTTCGACCGCCGCTTTTTCTCCGCTGGCCGAAGCCGTACCCATGATCGCGAAGCCCATGCCGGTCATGATCGATCGCACATCGGCGAAGTCGCGATTGATCAGGCCGGGCGTGGTGATGATGTCGCTGATGCCCTGCACGCCCTGCCGCAACACGTCGTCGGCCAGCCGAAAGGCCTCGAAGAAGCTGGTGCCCTTGGGGACCAGCTCCACCAGCCGGTCGTTGGGGATCGAGATCACGGTGTCGACGGTGGCATGCAGCTCGGCCAGACCCATGTCGGCCTGGCGCATGCGGCGCGGACCTTCAAACCCGAAGGGGCGCGTGACCACGGCCACGGTGAGCGCGCCCAGTTCCTTGGCCAGCGCGGCCACCACCGGCGCGGCGCCCGAGCCCGTGCCGCCGCCGAGACCCGCGGCGACGAAGACCATGTCCGCGCCTTCCAGCACCTCGACGATGCGGTCGGTGTCCTCCAGCGCCGCCTGGCGGCCGATTTCCGGATCGGAACCGGCGCCCAGACCGTGCGTGATGCGCGCGCCGATGGGAATGCGGTTGGGGCACCTCGAGACCCGCAGCGCCTGGGCGTCGGTGTTCATCACGTAGAACTCGACGCCCTCCAGGCCGGCCTCGATCATGCGGTTGACCGCATTGGAGCCACCGCCGCCCACACCGATCACCTTGATGTGCGTGCCGCCCAGCGATTCTTCCTGAATTTCAAACTTCAGCGGATCCGGCTCAGCCATGATTCACCCTTTCCCACGCCGCCTGTCTTCTGCCAGTCTTAATTCTGTCCTCTTTTCATCGGCTCGTAAACAGGTCCCAAAAATGAGGCCCGCGCCGACGCGTTTCCCGCCTCTGGCCCAGCCGGGCGGCGTACATCGCAAGGCCAGCCGCGACGGTCCACTCCGGCGTCAGCAATTCGTCGGGCCACTGCGAGATGCCGCGCGGCAGCCCCAGCCGGGCTGGGCAGTTCAGGACCTTTTCCGCCACCTCGACCATGCCCTCTAGTCTCGAACCTCCGCCGCACAGCACCACGCCCTCGGTGAGGGTCATGTCGCGGGCATAGCGCACCCGGAAGTCCTCGATGTAGTTGAACAACTGCACGGCGCGGGCCTCGAGAATCGTGACCAGCTCGCGGCGCGCAATCTCACGCGACGTGCGTCCGCCCTCACCCGGAATTCCGATCACGATGTTGTCGGCCGACAGCCCGGTCAGGGCGCAGCCGTAGTTGAGCTTGAGCCACTCGGACTCTTCGTAGGAAAGGGCACGGACTTTGCCGACGTCCATCGTGAAGTGGTCGCCTGAGATCGGAATGCCCACGGCGAACAGCATCGAGTCGCCATCGTAATAGCTCAGATTCGTGGAGTGGGCGCCGATGTCGATCAGCGCCGCGCCGCCCTGACGTTCTTCGGCGAGGATCGAAGCGTAGGCCGCGGCCATGGCCTCGAAGACCGTCTCCTCAACTTTGAGCGACGCCTGGTGGACCGCGCTGACCAGCGCCTGGTGCTCCTGCTCGGAGCAGGTCACCAGCAGCGCGTGGGCTTCCAGGCGCAGCGCTTCGATGTTCAACGGGTGCGCCAGCGGCGCCTGGCCATCCACGGTGAAGTCCTGCGGCAACACCTGCAGCAGCGCGCGGTCGGCCTCGAATTTGGCCCGGGCGGCCATCTCCACCGCGTAGACCATGTCCCCGCGTTCGATGGGACGGCGGTGGCCGAATTCGTACAACCCGCGCCCCTGCTGCGAGCGCACTCTCGGTCCGCCCACGCCCACCACGGCTGAGCCGATGGGCTCGCCGGCGCGTCCTTCGGCCTCGCGGACAGCCTGTTTCACCGTTTCGGCCAGGGCCGTCTGATCCGTAATCTGGCCGCGATGCCAACCCTTGGATGCCACGGAGGAATGCCCGCGATAGTACAGCCGCTCGTCTTCCACGCCGAGGGCCACGACCCTCACTCGTCCGCTGCCCGCGTCCAGACCTACCGCCAATGGTGATTTCTTCGCCACTTCCGCTCCTACTTGCGCGCCGTGCCGGGCGATGTTTCGGGATCGATGGCGAGGATGCGCCCCTCGTTCGTCAGATCGTATTCCTTGCGCGAATCCAGTTGATCGTGCATGCTCTCATATTGCTTGAGAAACAGTTCCACTCTCTCGAGGAACTGATCGGCGCCGAGGTTCAGAACAAACGTCTGATTGCCCACGACGCAGCCGACGCGGATCTCCTGCGGGCGGCTCACGTCCACCTCGACGATTTGCGATTTGTGCTGGCCTAGCGCGCGCAGCACGTGAAGCATCAGCACGACCTGCTGGCGGCGCGCCTCGACGTCGTCTTGATCCCGCACTCCGGTCAGCAGCGGCAGGCTTTGCGGCACCGCGCCCTGCAGCGGCAGGATCACGCCTTCCGCATCGATCAGCATGGGCCGGAATTTCACCGGATTGTTGAAATCGCCGCTGGCGCCTTCGGCCACGCGGATGAACGCCACCGGGCTGCGCTCGAAGATTTCCACCTCTACGCGATTGGGCCACACGCGGCGCACCACCGCGTCGCGCACCCATTCGATGCCGCGCAACTGCAGGCGGCGCTTCTCCGGATCCAGTTCGTACAGGCTGCGCCCCCGGTCGGGTTCGAACACGGCCAGCACGGCCGCCCGCGAAGCGCGCCGGATGCCGGTGACGCGCACGGCGTCGCCACTCTCATCGAATACGCGGGTAGCGACGCGGAATCGCTGGTCGTGAATCAGGAACGTCTCAGCCTCCCAAGTGATCCACGACAGGCTGAACAATACGAGCACGGCCGCGAAAGTCCAGCCGGAGACGATCAACGCCGTCCGCCAGGGCGAGCGTGCCGCGGGCGTCTCAGCGGAGGAGTCTCGCGGATCGTCCTCAGTTTCCCGTGTCTTCCGCCTGGCCACTCGGTCCTCCCTTTCGCAAACCATCCAGAACCAGTCCGGCCGCCTGCGTTATGCTGCCGGCTCCCAGAGTCAATACCGTGTCGCCGGGTCGCACTTCGGCCGCCGCTGCGGCCGCCGCAGCCGCCACTGAGCCCGCGTAATCGGCATCCGGATGGCCCTCGGCGCGAATCCCGCTCACCAGCGCCTGCGCGGAAACGCCCTCGATCGGCTGTTCGGAGGCCGCATAAAGATCGACCACGCGCACCATGTCGGCGTCCTGGAAGCTCGCTGCAAACTCCTTCATCAACGCCCGCGTGCGCGTATAGCGATGCGGCTGAAAGATGACGTAGAGCCGTCCCGGCGCGGCCGCGGGCCGTAGCGCCCGGAGCGTGGCGCGAATCTCCGCCGGGTGATGACCGTAGTCGTCGATCACCGTCACTCCGCGCTCCACGCCTCTCCGCTCCATGCGCCGGCCGGGCCCGCGGAATGCGGCCAGCGCGGAGCGCACCGTTTCGATTCCAATACCCAGTTCCAGCGCCAGGGCCGCCGCGGCGGTGGCGTTCAGGATGTTGTGTTCGCCGAGAATCGGCGCGTCGAAGCCACCGAGCGCGCGCTCGTCGAGTTCGAGTTCAAACGAGATTCCACCGGCTCCCGCCACGGGCCGCACGATCCGCACCCGGGCCTGGTTCGAGTGCCCATAGGTGACGACGCGGCGCCGGACTTGCGGGAGCACGCGTGCGACCTCCGCGTCGTCGATGCAGGCCGCCACGGCGCCCTGCCATGACACGCGATTGGCGAAATCGACAAATGCCTGGCGCAGGCCGTCGAAGCCACCGTAGTGCTCCAGGTGCTCGCGGTCGATGTTCGTAATCGCAGCGTATTGCGGGCTCAGCAATAGGAAGGAGCCGTCGCTCTCGTCGCTCTCGCACACCATCAGGTCGCCCGTGCCCAGCCTGGCGTTGGCGCCATCGAGCGCGGGCACGCTGCCACCCACCACGATCGTGGGCCCGAGCCCGGCGCGCAGGCAGATGGCGGCCAGCATCGTGGTCGTCGTGGTCTTGCCGTGGCTGCCCGCGATGGCCACGCCGCGCCGCGCGCGCATCAGTTCCGCCAGCAGTTCGCCGCGCAGCACTACGGGCAGGCCGCGGCGACGCGCTTCGACGAGTTCCGGATTGCCCGCATCCACGGCCGACGTGATGACCACGGCGGCGGCGTCCGCGGCGACGTTCCCGGCCGAGTGGCCCGGCAGGACGGGAATGCCGAGACCGGCCAGCCGCTCCGTGACGCTGGTCAGGCGCAGGTCGGAGCCACGCACGGCGTAGCCGAGCTGGTGCATGATCTCGGCCAGGCCGCTCATGCCCGCTCCGCCAATTCCCGTGAAGTGCAGCGCCTGGTGCTCATCCAACATTGCGTCCCTTTATTGTTTCGACCGCTGCGCTTCCGCGTCAACGCGCTGCGGCGACCTCCTCCAACACATCCGCGGCCCGTTCCGCCGTGCCCTCCCGCGCCATGGACCGCGCACAGCGGCCCATTCTCTGCCTGCGCTCGGGGTCCTTCGCCAATGTTCCGATGGCGTCGCAAAACCGCTCCACCGTCAGCCGGTCCTCCGTCAGCACGATGGCCGCGCCTACTCGCTCGAGCGCCTCCGCGTTGTGGCGCTGATGATCGTCGGCCGCGAACGGAAAGGGCACCAGCACGGCCGGGCGGCCCGCCGCCGCGATCTCGGCAATCGCGCCCGCGCCGGAACGGCCGACGATCAGGTCGGCTCCGGCGTAGGCGCCCGCCATGTCTTCGATGAACGGCGTCACGTAGCCGTCCAGGCCCGACTCGGTGAAGGCTCGGCCCATCGTCTCGAACTCCGCGGGCCCGCTCTGGTGGATCCAGCGCATTCCCGGCAGCGTGCGTTTCAACAGCGGCCAACACACGCGCGCGATGCGGTTCAGAGCCCGCGAACCCTGGCTGCCGCCCGTCAGCAGTACCGTGAAGGCCGCGTTCGTGTCGCGCTCGCCCACTTCGAAAAACTCCTTCCGCACGGGCAGGCCGCAGACCTCGCTGCGCCCTTTCGGGAAATACCGCCGCGCCTCTTCGAACGCCACCAGCGCCCGCCGCACGAAGCGCGACATCCGCCGCGCCACCAGACCCGGCACCGCGTTCGGCTCCATGATCACCATCGGCGTGCCGCGCAGCATCGCCGCCATCATGACCGGCGCCGCCACGTAGCCGCCCATCGAAAACACCGCCGCCGCGCCGCGTCCACGCAGGATGGCGCGCGAGCGCAGCACGCTCGGCGGCAACTGTGAAACGGTGCGCAGCGCGCGTCCCAGGCCCACGCCCTGCAGTCCGCCGATCTCGATCCACTCGATCGGAAAGCCGGCGCGCGGCGCCAGTTGGGCCTCCATGCCGCGCTCGGTGCCGATGAACAGCGCCTCGTGGCCGCGCCGCCTCAACTCGCCCGCCACGGCCAGCGCCGGCACCACGTGTCCGCCCGTGCCACCTCCCGCGAAAACAAACAGAATGGCCGTCCCTCCTCTGCGCTATCTCGTCGTCGCGCGGTCGCTGACGCTCAGCAGCAGGCCGAACGTGATCAGCGTGCACAACACGGCGCTGCCGCCGTAACTGATCAACGGCAGGGGGATGCCCTTGTTTGGCATCAGCCCCAGCACTACGCTCATATTGAAGAACGCCTGCGACGTGACCAGCGCCACGCAGCCCAATGCCAGGTAGCGTCCGAAGGCATCGGGCGTCATCCAGTACAGCCGCAGCCCGCGCCAGAAAATGAAAAAATAGGCTCCCAGCAGCAGCATCGAGGCCACCAGCCCCGTCTCCTCGCCGATCACTCCGAAAATAAAATCCGTGTGCGCCTCGGGCAGATAGCCGAGCTTCTGCGTCGACTGCCCGAGTCCCACGCCCGCCACGCCGCCGCTGCCGATCGCCAGCTTTGCCTGCCGCTGCTGATGTTCGGCGTCGCGGGTAACGCTGGTCTCCTCCAGTCGCTTGGCCAGCCAATGCAGGCGCGCGTCGCTCTGGATCTTCTGTTCCGTGAGCCCGAAGAAACTGGTGACGCGGATGATGCGCGCCGGCTTCTGCCAGATGAACCCGACAGTGAGAACCGCCGCCAGCGCGAGCGTGAGGTAGAAGTACCGGCGCTCGATGCCGGCCACGAAGAAGACCGCCACCGCGGGCGTGAGCAGCACCATCGCCGTGCCCAGGTCGCCATAACCGATCAGCCCCGCCAGCCCGCCCACCACCAGCGCCGCGGGCAGCAGCGTGTAGCGGTCGTTGATCTTGTTTTCACGGCGCGCGACGAACCACGCCAGAAACACCACGAGCGCCGGCTTAGCCAGTTCGGAGGGCTGAAACTGCAGGCTCCCCAGACGATACCAGCGGTGCGCCTTCGGATCGGCGAAGATCACGCCGATCAGCAAGATGAACAGCAGATTGATGGGCAGAAAGACGTACAACGGGTGCTGCAGCTTCTGGTAGTCCATGCGGCGCAGCGCGAACAGCAACAGCAATCCAACCACGGCCGCGGCGAACTGTTTCTCAAGAAAGTCCCAGGCCTTTTCGGGCTGCCACGTCTGGCCCTGTTTCAGCATGCGCGGCGACGTGCTCGAGGCGCTGAATACCATCACCAGGCCGAAAGCCAGGATCACCAGGATGGCGATGAACATGGGCCAGTCAGTATGAATGCGGGCCGGCATGCGCGCTAACCCCCATCCGCGAGCGCGTGCACCAGGCGCTTGAAGTGGCGCCCGCGCTCATTATAGCCCGAGTATTGATCAAAACTTGCACACGCGGGCGAAAGCAGGACCACGTCGCCGGGCACGGCGCGTGCGGCGGCGTGTTCGAGCGCCGTCGCCATGTCGCCGCAATCCGTCACCGGGACCGGCAGGCCGTCGAGATACGGCGAGATAATCGCCGCCGCCTCGCCGATCAGCAGCACGCCGCGTCCGCGCGCCGCGATCAGTTCTCGCAGCGGCGTATAGTCGCTATGCTTGTCGCGACCGCCAAGTATCAGCCAGATGCCCGAGTCGAAGCTCTCCAACGCTTTGATTGTGGCGTCCACGTTGGTGCCCTTGGAGTCGTTGTAGTACCGCACGCCGTTGACCGTGCGCACGAATTCGATGCGATGCTCGACGCCCGGAAAGGAAGCCGCGGCGCGCCGCAGCGCTTCCAGCGGTGCGCCCGCGAGATGCGCGCAGCAGCCCGCCGCCAGCACGTTTTCAACGTTGTGGCGGCCCTGCAACTGCACTTCGCTGCGCGGCATCCAGAACCGGCCGTTGGCCACAAGGTCCGCGCCGTCCATCCAGAAACCGCGTCGCACCGGCCCACCCGCCGAGAATTCGAAGACCGCGCCGGCGGTGTCCGGAGCCGACTCGCGCGAGGGCGCATTCTCCGCGTTGAGCACGGCGAAATCGTCCCGCGTCTGGTTGCGCAGAATGCGCCGCTTGGCCGACGTGTAGTTCTCGAACGTGCCGTGGCGGTCGAGGTGGTCGGGAGTGATATTGAGAATCGCCGCGATCCGCACGTGCAGCGTGTCGGCCAGTTCGAGCATGAAGCTGGAGAGCTCCAGGACGTTCCACTGGTCCTCGAACGAACTCTCGAGCATTGCCGCCAGCGGCGTGCCAATGTTCGCGCCCACCTGCACCGCGATGCCGCTTTCCTGCAGCAGATGGCCGCACAGCGCGGTGGTCGTCGTCTTACCGTTGGAACCGGTGATGCCGAGCACGGGACCGCGCAGGAAGCGCGAGCAGAACTCGAGTTCTCCGGTGACCGCGATGCCGCGCCGCCGCGCCTCCGCGAGCAGCGGCAGTTGCGGCGGCACGCCGGGCGAGAGCAGGATCAGTTCGACGCCTTCCAGCGCGGCCTCGTCCTGCGCGCAGAGCGCAATCCGCGACTGCTCCAGCCGGCGCGCATGTTCCGGCTTCAATTCGTTCAACGCCTTCCGGTCCACAGCGCGCACGCGCGCGCCCCGGCGCGCCAGGAATTCCGCCGTGGCCACGCCCGACTCTCCCATTCCGAAGATCGCGAATTGTCGATTCCTTACATCCATCGTTGCGGCGACACCTAACGCAGTTTCAGGCTGGTCAGCGCGAACAGCGCCAGAATCAGCCCGGCGATCCAGAAGCGGATGATGACTTTCGATTCCGTCCAGCCCAGCTTCTCGAAGTGATGGTGAATCGGCGTCATCAGGAACACGCGCTTGCCCCGGCTCTTGAAGCTGGCTACCTGAATGATGACGCTGATTGTCTCGAGCATGAACACCCCGCCGATGAAGGGCAGCAGCAGTTCCTGCTTGATCAGCACCGCCACCACGCCCAGCCCTCCGCCCAGCGCCAGCGAGCCCACGTCGCCCATGAAAACCTCGGCGGGATGGGCGTTGTGCCACAGGAAACCGATGCACGCTCCGGTCATCGCGGCACAGAACACCGTCAGCTCCGCGGCGCCCGGCAGACGCGCGATATCGAGATAATTCGCAAAGCGCGCATGGCCGCTGATGTAGCACAGCACCGTCATCGCGCCCGAGGCGATGATCATCAGGCCCGTCGCCAGCCCGTCGAGTCCATCGGTCAGATTCACCGAGTTCGAACAGCCGACGATCACCAGCCACAGGAATGCGAAGAAGGGCAGAAACGCCAGCGGCCAGGTCCAGATATTGCGCATCCACGGCGTGATCAGCAGGCTCGGACGAAAGCTCTTGACGAACGGCACGTTCATCGCCGTGGAGTACAGGTGCAGCCGCTCCAGGACCATCAGGATGACGCCCAGCACCAACACCAGCAGAATCTGCAACAGCATCTTCTGCCGCGCCGTCAGGCCCAGATTGCGCCCGCGCTTGATCTTCGCGTAGTCGTCCAGGAATCCGATGGCGCCGTAGCCCAGAAGCCCCAGCAGCGCCACCCAGACGTAGGGGTTGGTCAGGTTGGCGAACAGCAGCGTCGGCGCCACGATGGCGGTGATGATCAGCAGGCCGCCCATGGTCGGCGTGCCGGCTTTTTTCAGGTGCGTCTCCGGACCATCCTCGCGAATGGGCTGGCCGATCTGCATCGCGCGCAGGCGCCGGATCATCCACGGGCCCGCCAGGATCGCCACCAGCAGCGCGGTGATGCTGGCCGCGAAAGTGCGAAACGTCACGTATCCGAAGATGCGGAACGGGGAGAGGACCGGGAACAGTCTTTCGTACAGCAGCCAGTACAGCATGGCTAATGCAGGAACTCCTCCAGTGCCAGTTCGACGCGTGTCCCGCGCGAGCCTTTGAACAGGATGCAGTCGCCGCGGCGGGCGATCGTCTTCAGAAATCGTCCGGCGGCTGCGGGCTCGTCGAAAAAGTACGCGGCGCCGGCCGTGAGGCCAGCGCCCCTGGCTTCATCCACCAGGTGGCGTGCCGCGCCGCGTATTCCAACGAGCACAGATACCTCACATTGTACGGCGTGCCGGCCCACGTCGCGGTGCAACTGCTCCGACCACTTCCCGAGTTCCAGCATCTCCCCCAGCACCGCGATGCGCCGCCCGGCCGGCGTCGCCGCCAGCAGGTCGAGCATCATACAGGCCGCCTCGGGATTCGAGTTGTAGCAATCGTCCCAGATCGCGATGCCGTCGCGTTCCATCCGCTGCAGCCGCATCTTCGGCGGCTCAAGATGGGCGACGGCTTCTTTGAGGGACGCAAGGTCCAGCCCTAATGCGTGTGCCGTGGCCAGCGCCGCCAGCGCGGCCATCAGGCCGCCCTGCGTGGGCAGCGGGCAATGGAATCGCCCCGCGCCTTCGATATTGAAATCGCAGCCATCGGCCTGCCATGCCACGTCGCTGGCGCGCACCTCGGCGCCCGCGGATTTGTTGTGCCAGGAAGTCCCGTAGAATACCGTTCGCCCAGGATGAATCTCCGCGAACCGCCGCACGCGCCCGTCGTCGGCGTTCAGCACTGCGATGCCGCTGGCCGGCAGTGCTTCGATCAACTCGCGCTTGGCCAGCGCAATCTCCTCGATGGAGTCGAAGCTTTCAATGTGCGCCGTTCCCGCATTGGTCACCACGCCGATGTCCGGTTGGGCGATCGCTGCCAGCTCGCGGATCTCGCCGGCATGGTTCATTCCGATTTCGATCACCGCGGCCTGCGCCTCGTCGGCCAGGTTGAGCACGCTCAGCGGCACGCCGATATGGTTGTTCAGATTGCCCGTCGTCTTGGACGTGGCGAATGCGGTGGAAAGCACGGCGGCGATGGCGTCTTTCGTCATCGTCTTGCCCGCGCTGCCCGTCACTCCTATTACGCGTCGCGAAACTTCACGGCCCCACTTTTCTCGGGCCGCGCGCGCCAGCCGCTGCAACGCCGCGAGCGTGTCTTCCACCAACAATTGCGGACGGTCCAATTCGAGCGGACGCGAAACCACGGCCGCCACGGCCCCGCGCTGGAAAGCCTCGCCGGCATGCTCATGGCCGTCGTGGCTGGGTCCCTTCAACGCGAAAAAAAGGGCGCCCGGACTCAGGCTCCGAGAGTCTGTGCTGCAACTCAGCACTTCGATCCCGGCGCTGGAGGAGTTAGCCCGGGCGCCCGTAGCGGTAAAGCAAAACCCCAAATCCAATCTCACGAATGGCCGCCCCCATTCTCCGCCTGGCCCTTCTTGTGATAGCCGAATTCGCGCAGTGCCATGCGGGCCTCGGTGCGGTCGTCGAAATCGATCACGCGGTCTCTCAGCACCTGGTAGGTTTCGTGGCCTTTGCCGGCGACGATCACGATGTCGCCCGGCGCCGCCTCGCGCAGCGCGCGGCGGATGGCGACGCGGCGGTCCGGCTCCACGATGGCGCGCGTGGAATGGCGTTGCACACCCACCATCGCATCGTTGATGATCGCCAGCGGATCTTCTGAACGCGGGTTGTCGCTCGTGACCACGACCAGGTCGCTGAGTTCCGATGCCGCGCTCCCCATCAGCGGCCGCTTGGTGCGGTCGCGGTCGCCGCCGCAACCGAACAGCGTGATGATGTGCCGCGGCTTCAACGCGCGCGCCGTCAGGATCACGTTGCGCAGTGCATCGTCCGTATGCGCGTAGTCCACGATCACCAGGAACGGTTGTCCCTCGTCGATGCCCTCGAATCGTCCCGGCACCGCCGCCAGCGAGGCCAGACCCTCCGCCGCCTGCTGTGCCTCGAGCCCCAGCGACAGGCCCGCGCCGAAGGCCGCCAGCAGGTTGTACACGTTGATCAGGCCGCACAGCGGCGAATGGATCCGCGTCTTCTTTCCGTTGTGCAGCACGCGAAAGCTCACGCCCTTGAACCCGCTTTCCACCTGCATCGCGCGCAGGTCGGCCGACGGCGTTTCCGCGGCGGAGCGGGCGCTGTAGGTGAGCCGCTGGGTCTCGTCCCGCGTGCGGATCCGGGCGCACCAGGAGTTGTCGGCATTGAGCACGGCCGCTCGCGGCGGCGCACCGCCAGCGCCTTCGAACAGCAGCCGTTTGGCCTCGAAATAAGACTCCATCGTCCCGTGATAGTCCAGGTGGTCGCGCGTCAGATTAGTGAACACCACGGTGTGGAACGACAGTCCGAACACGCGTCGGAGGGCCAGCGCATGCGACGACACCTCGAAGTCGAAATAACTCCCGCCCCGGTCGCGCGTCTCCGCCATCAGCCGCATCAGGTCCAGCGACTCCGGCGTTGTGTTCACCGCCGCCCGCTCTTCGCCCGCCACGCGGTACAGGATCGTGCCCACCATGCCCGTCTGCGCGCCACTCGCGCGCAACATCGCGTCGATCAGGTAGACCGTTGTCGTCTTGCCATTGGTTCCCGTCACGCCGGTCAGTTTCAGGGCTTCGTCGGGCCGGTCATAGAACGCGCGGCTCATCCGCGCCAGCGCCTCGCGCCCGTGAAGCACCTGGATCCACGGCGCTTCGACGCCGTCCGGCTTAGGCGATTCGCACGCCACTGCCACGGCGCCTCGGGCCAGTGCCGCCGCGGCGAACTGCCGCCCGTCGCTGCGCGCGCCGGGGAATGCGAAGAAAACGAAACCCGCCTCAACCCGGCGCGAGTCGTACTCCAGCCCGCGGACGTCCATCTCCGCCGCGCCCGCGCTCAGCCCGACGGCCAGTGGAACACCCTCCAGCAGTTGGCCAAGTTTCATTGAGGCCTCGCGAATTCGACGTGGATTTTCTCCCCGGCCGGCAGAATCGTGCCCGGCGCGGGCTTCTGCTCCCGCGCCACGCCCGAGCCGACCAGCTCCACGTCCATGCCGCGGGCCGCCGATTCACGCATCACGGCGATCATCGGCTTCCCGCGAAAATCGGGAACGCGCGGGCCCGCCACATATACGCGGCCCGCACTCAGCGCTACTTCCGGCTCCGCTTTGTCCTGCGGCGCTGTTTGTAAACCGGCGCTGCGGCTCGCCGCCGGCGCCGGCTCTTCGTTCACTTCCTTGGGCGCCAGCGGCACGGAATGGATGTCGTTGTCCGGGTCGTCTTTCGGCACCTGCAGGACCCGCAATGCCGTCTCGGCGATCTTCTCGAAAACCGGCGCCGCGGCGATGCCGCCCTGTTGCGGCGTATTGTTCAGTGTCACGACCACCACGATGCGCGGATTATTCACCGGACCAAAGCCGATGAACGATGAGTTGTGCCGGTTCACCCAGCCCTTGCCGGGGATGAACAACTGGGCCGAGCCCGTCTTGCCGCCGATCGTGTAGCCCGGCACGTGCGCCCGGCGTCCCGTGCCTTCCAGCACCACGCGCTCCATGATGCGCCGCATCGTGACCGCGATCTCGGCCCCCACCGCGCGCGTCGGCTGAGGCAGGTTCAGCGACAACTGTTCCACCGTTCCGTCGGCGCGCGGCCGTTCCTTGCGCAGCACGACGTGCGGCGCCACCAGCAGGCCACCGTTGGCGATCACCGCCACCGCGCGCGCCAGTTGCACGGCTGTCGCTTCCACTTCGTGGCCAAACGCGATGTATTCGTGCGACGAGGCCGACCAGCACGGCATCGGCCGGCCTTCGCTGTTGGTCGCCCCGCACTCCAGCGGCCACAGGATGCCGGCCGTTTCCCCTGGCAGTTCGATGTGCGTCTTGTCGCCGATGCCGAATTTCTTCAGGTACTCGTACAACAGGTGCGGGCCGGAGGCGATCGAAATCTTCGCAATGCCGATGTTAGACGACTTGATCAGAACGTGAGCCGCATCGAGCGTCCCGTAGCGGTGCACGTCGTGGATCGGTTTGCGCCCCGGTCGCGGAAACACGCCGTTTTCGCAGTACACCGGCGTCTCGGGCGTAACTCGCCCGCTCTCCAGACCCATCGTCAGCGTGATCATCTTCATCACCGATCCGGGCTCGCACGGCGCTTGCACGGCCGTATTCAGCCGCGCTTCGACTTCCTTCTGCGTGGGCTTGTCGTCCGAAGGGTCGAAGCTCGGAGAATTGGCCAGCGCCAAAATCTCGCCGTTGACCGGGTCCATCACCACCACACTGCCCTTCTCCGCGTGCGCCGCCTCGATGCCTTCCTCGAGCGCGCGCTCGGCAACGTGCTGGATCACGTTGTGGATCGTCAGCGTGACATTCGCGCCCTGCTCACCCGGGTCGCTCACAAAGGTGATGTAGGGGTCCTGGAGCGAGTCCGTCAGGACGCGCATTCGGCCGGGGCGTCCCTGCAAATCGGCGTTCAACTTCTGCTCGAGGCCCGAATTGCCGTTGCCTTCCGCGTCAACGCTGCCCACAACGTGCGCTCCGACGCCGCCGTTGGGATACTCGCGCCGAGCGTCCCGCAGGAATTCGACCGCCTTGAAGGGCAGGCTCTTCAGCCCCTCCTCCTCTGCCGGCGTGATGTGGCGCTTCAGCAGCAGGAAGCCGCGTCCCGCGCCCTTGCGGCTCTGCAGTTCCTCGATCTTCCGGCGCACTTCCTGCGCATCCAGCCCCAGCGTCGCGGCGACGTTGCCGGCGAAGAACTCAGGCGAGGCGATTTTTTTAGGATTGACGGCCACCGACTCAGTCGGAATGCTGACCGCGAACAGGTGGCCCGTGCGGTCGCTGATCTCTCCGCGCAGAACCGGGATCTCCAGCATGCGCTGCTGCTGCGACTCGACCGCCTGCTTCAGTTCCTTGTGCTCTACGATCTGCAGAATGCACAATCGGACGGCGATGACGATCGCCCACAGCAGGGCGATGCCGGCCACGGTCCGCAGGCGCCGCTCATTCAGCCTTTCGACAGGGAATCGCATGCCGCGCCCCGCGTGCCTCCCTTAAATTGAGTGGAACAGAACGGACAAAACCGCCAGGGGGTGGCGGTCTTCGGTCCGTGCCTCAAAGATTCAAGACTCATTCCTCATTCGACGACCGCTACCAGGAGCGGTTTCCTCTCTCGTTGCGGCCCCCCTCGAGCTTGCGCCTGCCCCCGTGGCGGAATGCCTGCAACCGGTCGCCAAGCCCGGCCCGGCCGCCTCAGCCGCCGGCCCCTAATGCGCCTCTTTCGTCGTTCCGCCCAATTGCGCGACGGATTCCTTCGGCGGCGGCGGGTAGATCACCTGCTCCGCCGTCGGCGGGGCGAACCTCTTTCCGGCCCATTCCTCGACATTCTTGGGATTCAGCAGGCGCGACTCCTGCGCCCTCAGCTCGAGCACCTGCGTCTGCAGCCGCGTATGCTCTTCGCGCAGGAATTCCACGCGCCGGCTGGCCAGCAATCCGTAGCACGTCGGTCCCACCAGCGCGCTCACGACCAGGCTGCCCAACAGCGCCGAGCCCGCCGCCCAGATGTTGGCTGTCCAGTCTTTCTTGTCCACCACGCGAACGACATTCGTGTTGTCGATCGATTTCACGTATAGATGGATGTCTTCGCGGGGCAGTGCCCGCAAACGGTAATCGGGTGGATTCGGTCTCCGGTCCCGCGGTTCTTCCGGCTTGCCCGCTCCCAACCAGTCGTAAACTGCCGCCAGGCTTCTCATGGCGTCTCATCCTTCTCGCAATCGCACTCCATCCCGTCGTTGTCGGTTTCGCCCCGGCTCATTTCCAACGCCCTCAGCACGGCGCTGCGCGAGGCGGGGTTGCGCCGGACTTCTTCCACGCCCGGCCGTATCACATGTTTCGTCAAGACCTTCGCTTGACCCGCGCGCCCCAGGTCGCGGAAAGCGTTCTTGACCTTCCTGTCGTCCAGTGATTGAAAAGAAATCACAACCCATCGCCCACCCGGCTTCAGGAATCCGGGCGCCAGGTTCAGCAGGGCGTCCAATTCGCCCGGTTCGTCGTTGACCGCCATGCGCAGGGCCTGGAAAACTCGCGTTGCCGGATGCAGCTTTCCGGTCCGCGGCACGGCCGACGCCACAACGTCCGCCAGGTGGCGGGTATCGCGGATCGGCCGCGCGCGTACCAGTGCTCTAGCTATCTTCTCTGCCAGTTTCCCCCTTTCTTCGCCATACTCGGTGAACAGCGTGGCGAGTTCCCTTTCGGTAGCCCGATTTACAATATCCGCGGCGGTCCGATCCGCCTGGCGATCCATTCGCATATCCAGAGGACCTGCGTTCATCAGCGAAAATCCGCGCTCGTAGCTGGTCAATTGCAAGCGACTCACACCCAAATCCGCCAGAATTCCGTCAACCCGTTCCCAACCCGCCCACGCCAACGACTCAGCCAACTGAGAGAAGGCCGCATGGCGGAATCGAATCCGCTCGTGCAAGCCTGCCGTGTTCTCTCGCGCTCGTTCGAGCGACTCCGCATCGCGGTCCAAGGCCAACACGCAGCCCGAGTCGAGGCGCTCGGCGATGGCCCGTGTATGTCCCGCCAACCCGCAGGTGCAGTCAACGTAAATCCCGTCAGGCCGGATCGCCAGGTAGGCGAGAGTTTCGGTGACCAGGACGGGGATATGTTCCATTTCTCAATCGACATCGAATCCCAACTCCGCCGCCCGCTCCAGGTCGGTCGGGTTCGCAGCCACATTAGCCTGGAACTCCGCGTCAAACTGCTCCTGGAGGTACAGCGTGATAATGTCTTCGAAAAAGCGGAGCTGCACCTGCTTGTTTTCCAGCTCCAACGCTTCCCTTAACTTCTGCGGCAGGGTCACCCGCCCCTGCGGATCCAAGTCCACGTCTCCGCCAAAAGCCTCGGCCGTGCGCGCCATCCGCTTCCTCAGCGCGGGATCCGGGGCCAGCTTATTCAGTTCCCGCTCCCATGCGCCGTTGACGTAGATCCGGGCGACGTTCTTGATTTTCGTTGCAAATAATGTCTGCTCAGCCAGTTGGTGGATGTAATCTGAAAAGCGTGAGGGCAATTTCAGACGTCCGGTCCCGTCCACGCGAGTCGCATGGTAGCCCCGCGGATTGCGGAGCGGCCGAGGAGTCGTGTCTGAAGTAGTGTCCGGCATGATCGTCCTAAACGGGCCGAAACGCGCCTATTCGGTCCGTGGATCCTATAAGGACTGTAGCTCATCGAATTTGCGCTTTCAAGCGGTTTCTTTCCATCTTTCTCCGTGTTCGCCTTTTGTTTGCAATGAAATGCGACCGCTCGGGTGAATTGTCCGCGAAATCGGTTTAAGCGCCGCTCCGGGGCGCGGCGCCGCGCCCGTCAAAACACCGCGAGATCACCATGCGCGCGTGGTGAAAGCACGGTAAGTTCATGGTGCGTGCATGGTGAAAACATGGTAAATCTACGTTTCTTTTGCGGTGAAAAAGACGGATTACGGCAGGATGGGCAGGAGCGATTCGGCCGCCGGGTCGTGGGTCCGGTAGAGCGCCAGCGCGGCGCGCCGGTGGCGCACGGCATAGCAGTAAACGCAGCCGTGCGGGCAGGTGTCGTAGTCGCCGATGTCGCGCGCCTCGTGGCAGGCGCAGCCCGGGCGGGTGCCTTTCTGCGCCGCCACGATTTGGAAACCGCCGATCCGTTCTAGCCGCCGCGCATCGACGCACCGCGCCTCCAGGGCGCCGGCGCAAACGAACTCCGGCTGCGTGCAGACGGTGAGCTGAAGCCCGAATTGCTTAGCGATGCGAGTCAATTCGGCGGCCAGAGCCAGCTTTTGCTCCGGCGCTGGATCGACCCATTGAAAGCCGTTGCGTTCCGCCGCGGCGTCCAGATTACGCCGTGTCTTGGCGTACATCTGGGCAAACGAGACGACGACCTCATCGGTGGAACCCTGCAGCCGGGCGGCGAGGTCGCGGAAGTTCTCGAGGTGATACTCGGGCGGGGTCAGCGAGGTGATCAGGATCGGATCGTAGCGCCACACCGGGCAGGCCGGATGGACGCGCGCGGCGAGCGAGCCGATCTGCTCGATGGCGCGCTGCGGCTCGATGACCGCGGCTTCGATCGCCCGCGGATAACCCGTCACGGTGTATTGCACGACGAACGGCCGGCCGAAAGCCGTCAATTCATCAAGCCGCCGCAGCATGGGCTCGAAATTGCGTGTCCAGAACACAAAGCCGTCCACTTGTTTTTTCCGCAGATCCACACGGTAGCTCTGGCCGGAGTAGGGATTGCGGACGGTGCAGTCACCGGCTTCGAGGCGCCGGAAGAACCATTCGCTGTAAAAAGCGGGGATGTCGGTGCGGCAACTGGCGGAAACTATCAAGGCATCAGGCGCCGGAATGCGGCGCTGAATTATATTCCGCGACCGGTTCGCGGAAGGCTGCCGACAACTTGCGCCAGGTCTCGCCAAGGTCCTCGGGCAGGACGCGCGTCTCGCCGATGGTACTGAGAAAATTGGCGTCGCCAGTCCAGCGCGGCAGCACGTGCAGGTGCAGGTGGTCGGCGATGCCGGCCCCGGCGCATTGTCCGAGGTTCAGGCCCACGTTCAGGCCTTCCGGCCGGTAGACGCGCTTCAGCGAGCGCACCGCGCGCCGGGCCAGCGCCATCATCTCGACGGCCGTCTCCTCGGGCAGGTCCTCCAGGTTGGCGACGTGCGCGTAGGGCGCCACCATCAGGTGGCCGGTGGTGTAGGGGTAGAGATTCAGCAGGATGAAATTGTGCCGGCCGCGGAACAGAATCAGGCCGTCGGAATCACTTTCGCGCGGCTTAGCGCAGAAGACGCACTCTTCCGCCTTCAGGTCGCTGGAAACGTACCTGTAGCGCCAAGGGCTCCATAATCGGTCCATCGGGGGCGGACCGGGACTCAGTCTCCGATCCGGCTAGCCGGTTCGGAAGACGGGGCGGAGGACTGCTCGTTGACCAGATCCTTCAGCTCCTTGCTCGGCTTGAAATACGGGACACGCTTGGCCGGCACATCGACGCGCGCACCCGTCTTGGGATTGCGCCCGATGCGCGACTGGCGCTGCCGTGTCCGGAAACTGCCGAAGCCGCGAATCTCGATTTTGTCATCCGCCCGCAGAGCGTTGACGACGGAATCGAAGATCGCTTCCACGATGATCTCCGACTCTTTGCGCGTGAACTCTACGACACGCGAAACTTCTTCGATTAGGTCCGCTTTGGTCATGGGCAGGGGTTCCGTTCCTCTTTTTCAGCTTAAATCAGGCCAGTTCGTTACTCGTGACTCTCTTCCGTCTGGGCCGCTTCGCCAATGCCGTGGCCGGCCTGTTCGGCCTGCCGCTGGTATTCTCCAAGGCGCTGCCTCTCCTGTTCCGCGATAGCCGTGGAAAGGGTCAGCCCGATGCGCTTCTCCACCTCATTCAACTTGATAATTTTGAAATTCATCTCCACGCCGATCGGCAGTGGAGGGCTATCCTCGCGCATCTCCGCCGGTATCTCGGAATTATGGCACAGCCCTTCGACTCCCGGCAGCAGTTCGACGAACACGCCGAAGGTGGCCGCCCGGCTGGGCTTGCCCTTGACGATGTCGCCCACCATCCGCGTGCGGAAAAAGGTCTCCCAGGCGTCGGGCTGAAGCTGCTTGACGCCGAGGGACAACCGCCGGTCCTTGGCGTCGATCTGCAGCACCACGGCCTGCACGACCTGGCCCTTCTTGAGGACTTCCGACGGATGCTGGATGCGCCTCGTCCAGCTCAGATCGGAGACGTGCACCAGGCCGTCGATGCCTTCTTCAATTTCGATGAAGGCTCCGAAGTCGGTTAATTTTCGAACGCGTCCCTCGACCACGCTGCCGACGGAGTAGCGTTGATCGACCGTCGTCCAGGGGTCGGGCTCGAGCTGTTTGATACCCAGCGAAATGCGCCGATCGGAGGGCTTCACTTCGAGCACTACACACTCGACGTTGTCCGCGACCTTGACCACCTTGGAGGGGTGCTTCATGCGCCGCGACCACGTCATTTCGGAAATGTGGATCAAGCCCTCGACGCCGGCCTCGAGTTCCAGGAATGCGCCGTAATCCTTGATGCTGACCACACGGCCCACCACTTTCATGCCGTTGGTGTAGCGCTCGTGAATCGTCTCCCAGGGATCGGGCACCACCTGCTTCAGGCCGAGCGAAATGCGTTCCTTTTCGTGGTCGAACTTCAGCACCTTGACGGTCAGTTCCTGGCCGACCTGTAGCACGTCCGAAGGATGCCCCACGCGGCCGTAGGAGATGTCGGAGACGTGCAGCAGACCGTCGATGCCGCCGAGGTCGATGAAGGCGCCGTATTCGGTTAGGTTCTTGACCACGCCCTGGACCAGGTCGCCCTCGTGCAGGTTGCCGAGCAGCGTGGATTTGCGCGCGCCCAGATCTTCTTCCATCGCCGACTTGCGGGACACGACGACGTTGTCGCGACGCCGGTTCAGCTTGATGATTTTGACTTCGATGTCCTGGCCGATGAACGAGTCGACGTTGTGGATCTGGCGCGTGTCGACCTGTGTGCTGGGCATGAAGGCGACGACGCCGACATCGACCGACAGGCCGCCCTTCACGCGGCCCAGCACGCGGCCCAGCACGCGCAGATTGGAGCGGTAGGCGTGTTCGAGCGTGTCCCAGGCGCGCATGCTGGCCGCACGCTCATGGGTCAGAGAGATATAGCCTTCAATGGCCGGCGGATGCCGGCGATCGACCAGCACGTCGATGGGATCGCCGGGCTGAAAAGTCAGTTGACCATCGGCGGTGGAGACCTGGGAGAGCGGGACGACTCCTTCGAGTTTCTGGCCGACATCCACAATCAGGCCCTGTGTGGCCACCTGCACCACATGCCCTTGGATCAGCTCGCCTTCGGCAGGCAGACCGACGTGGCTATAGTCGTCGAGAAGCTGTTCGTAACTCTCCTCAGCGCCCGACAGGTCGACCGGAAGGTCGTCCTGGTTGGTATTCATCTCGAGGTCTCCCCAGTACAACTCAAGTCACGGCTCACGGGCCGGCGAGGCTTTTTAGAAGGGAATTGGAAACACAGATCGCCGGCGGCTTTCCGCCATACCGGCTGGAAGCTGGGCGATCCGGACCATTCCCCCCACTCAGAAGCCTCGCACCATCCCGACAAACCGTTGAAAGTGCGACACTTCAGAACTATAGCCGAGGCTTTGGGCCTTGTCAACCACAGCGCGGACCGGCACTGCGCGGGCACATCGGACTGAGGCGCGGCGCCAGACCCTGGAACCGGCCGCCGTCCACTGCACGGGCGACCGCTCAAAAAGTCGCGTGGGAGGGGCGGCCAGGGGCCGCATGGCGCGCTGTCTTGAGAGCACCGGGCAAAGCTCATCCGTCCCACACCGGCCCAACTCGGCCGGGCTCAAATGGCTACTGAGTAGTCATTCATATCCGTAAATTACTGATTCTAGAGAATTATTTTGTGAATACCGACTATTCGTAGTCAGCGTAGTAGCGCACGGCCTAGCCACCCGGCAGCTTGACTCCTGCGACAAACGCCACGCAGAAGCGCCCTCCCCGCAATCTCAGACAGCGACCGGCTCGACCGGGCAGGCGGTGGGCCGGGCGAAAACGTACGGACCCTCCGGCAGGACGGCTACCTGGGCGGCGGCGGGGAGCATCGAGACGAGCGCTGCGACCGAATCCGCGGCGCTCGAAAAAGCCGGTCCCCACAGTTTGGCATGAAACTCAGCGGGCAGGCCCGGGACGTAAAACAGAACCCGATGCGATAGAAAAACGAGGGCCAGCTTCTCGAGCTGCCACTGATCGACTTCCACGCTCGCGTGTTCGATCTTTTCCAGAAACGCGGAAGGGCTGGGCGATTCCAGAAGCAGGCGCGAGAATTCCGCCGCGCCGGCGCCTTCGGCGCATTCGGAGACGAGCAGGATCGCGCCGCCCGGTTTCACGATGTGCGCGGCCGCGGTCACGCCCTTCACGGACTGGTAGAAGGTCAGGTCGAGCGGGTAGCCGGCGGCGCTCGTAATGGCCGCATCGAACAGGCCGGGAATCCAGGCCGTAGTGCGGTCCCGGACAAATTCGATGCCGGCGGCGTGGGAGGCACGAGGCGCTCCGGCGAAGACGCCGCAAATCCTGCGTCCGGGAGCGAGCGCGACGTCCAAGGCAAAATCGTGCTGGGCCAGGGCGGCGATCTCCAGCAGTTCGGCGTGCAGCGGGTTGTGCTCGATCGAGCCTTCCACGGCGTTCGAATCGCGCATGAAGCGCGGGCTGTGCAGTGCGCGGATCGTCTCCTGATAAGCCAGGCCCGGGGCGATCAACTTGCGTCCGCCCGAGAAGCCGGCCATCAAATGCTGCTCGATGAAACCGAGAGTGATGCGCAGGCCGGCATCGGTGAAGCGGCGGTCGATCCAGACGGGCGTGCCGCGAGACGTTGTGCCCAGGCGGCGGTGGTCGTCCTGACGGCGCGCGAAGTGGTTCTCGACGCGGTACTGGCTGGCGATCTCCCGGCCCACAATGGCGGCGATTTCCTCGGGCGTGGCGGGACGGTGCAAGCCGGTCGCAATCAGGATGGTGATGTTCTCACGGACGATGCCGGCGCGCTGGAGGCGCTCGACGAGCGGCGGCAGAGTGAGTCTGATTCGGCGCCGGACGGGTGATGTCGCAGACCGAGATGGCGGCGCTCGAGCGCCCGCGCGCCAGTTCTTCCAACGGGGGGCCGGCCAGGGGCTGATCGAGAGCCTTTTCGATAGCCGCGCGCGGGTCGTCCAGCGGCGTGGCCCAGCGGGGTTCCAGGAGATTCCAGCGGGCGCCCGCCGGCGCCGGATCTTCGGGCAACTCCAGACGGAGCCCGTGCCGGCCGAATGCCAGATCGACGTTCATGCCCCGAAGCTAGCACACCTGCCGCCAGGCGGGCAGTTTGCCTGAATGTTACCCCACCGAGCAGCCGCTGCCGCGATGAGGCCGCCTCTGCTGGCGTTCTCGCTGAATTGGCGGCGGCGTTTGGCGACAAGATTGCAGAGTTTTCAAATATTAAATAAACCCAATCGGCCTCGCGCGCGTAAAGAGCAATAGAGACTTGGCCGATAAGTAGTCCGGAGATTGACTCCGGCGCGGTAGCGAAAGGAGGGCGGACATGTTGATCGGAGGCGTTCTGACGGGGTTGCTGGTTTTGGGGCTGTTTTTTACGATGCTCTCATCGTCTCCCAGGCGGGAAAAAACGGTGGCTCAACATCTTCAAAACGAAGGAAAAGGCACGTAACAGCGTACAATAGCCTGCATGCGCAGGCGATCGGTTTTGGTGAGCCCGCAGGCTGCGGCAGGTCCGTGCCTGCGGGCTCGCTGTCATTACGGCCGGACCCGGCGGCCGCACCATCCCACATCAGGAATCGAAGCGCCAGCCGGCGAACGGGCGATGGTGCGCGAGCGCGGGTTCGCGCGCGTTCCAGGCGCACCAGAAGCCCGCTCTTGCGCCAGGAATCTGTCTGCCGCGTGGACACGGCGGCGTAGCCGATTTACACACGCCGCCGTTCCGGGACGTGCGGGCGGCCTCCAACGGGTGAGCGGCCCGTACCTTCTTGACAGGCATCGAAAAAAGGAACACCGGTGACCGGGGCGGACCGGGAGCGGACGTTTTACGAACGGCAATACAAGCCGCTGCTGGCGGCGCCGGCCGAGGCGCAGCGCGTCAACCGGCAGGTGTTGCGCGGCAATTGCGAAGATCCGCGGCATCCGTTCTATGAACGCGCGGCGCTGTACCGGGCCACGCTGCTGGCGCTGCTCGAGCAGCCGCTGGCGGGCCTGCGGGTGCTCGATTACGGCTGCGGCCCGGCTGATTTCGGCGTATGGATGGCGACCGAGGGCGCCGCGGTCACACTGCTCGACCTCTCGCCCACGGCGATTGAACTGGGGCTCGTGCGAGCGCGAGCCAGCGGCGTGGCCGAACGAGTGTGCGGGCTGGCGGCGGATGCGAGCCGGTTGCCGCAATTGGAAACGGCTTCCTTCGACCTGGTTTTCGCCTGCGCCGCCTTGCACCACACGCTGAAATACGCGGGCGCGGCCGAGGAACTGGCGCGCGTGGTCCGGCCGGGAGGAAGGCTGATCCTGTGCGAGACGTGGGGCGAGAATCCGCTGCTCCAGGCGGCCCGGCGGCTGCGCGCCCTGGTGGCGCGGGAGGAGGAGGATCAGGGCGAAGAGATCGTCCTATCCCGCCGGCAGTTGCGCCGCTTGGAGCCGTGGTTCGGTGAGTGGCGGATCGAGACCTTCCACCTCCTCGCCATGGCCAAGCGTCTGCTGCGCGGCCGATTGGAACAGGCCTGGGCGCGAGCTGCCGTGCGGGTACTCGAAAAATCGGACCGGGCGATCCTCAGCGCCGTGCCCGCGCTGCGCTGGTGGTGCGGGGAAGCTCTAATTATCGGCCGGCGTTCGGGTGCAACTGAGGCTGGGGAGCGCGCAGGCGTCAGACCTGCATGATCTCTTTCTCTTTACCCTTCGAGAGCTGATCGATCTTGGCGATGTAGCTATCGGTCAGCTTCTGCGTTTCCTCGATGGCGCGGCGTTCATCGTCCTCGCTGATCGTTTTATCCTTCAACAGCTTCTTGGTACTTTCGTTGGCGTCCCGCCGCACGTTGCGGACCAGGATGCGATGGTCTTCGGCCGCATGGTGCAGGTGCTTGACCAGTTCCTTGCGCCGCTCCTCGGTCAGGACGGGGATCGGCACGCGGATCATCTTCCCGTCGTTGCTGGGGTTCAGTCCAAGGTCCGAGGCGCGGATCGACTTTTCAATGAGCCCGATCTGCGAAACGTCGTACGGCTGGATGGTGATCAGGGAAGGCTCGGGGACGTGCAACGTAGCCACGTGGTTGATCGGCATCGTGGAGCCGTAGGCCTCCACCTGAATACCGTCAAACAGGTTGATCGACGCGCGTCCGGTGCGCAATGTGGACATCTCGTGCTGCAGTGCCGCGATGACCTTGTCCATGCGCTGCCGGGCCACATTCTCAATATCCTTCAGGGATTGGGGATGGCCGGCGGGCGCCGCGCTCTGCTGTTCAGGTTTCATCCGTTTATCCTTCCGTCCTGTGAAGTTTATCAACGAATCACGGTGCCGACGGGTTCGCCCATCGACATCCGCATTATATTGCCCCGCCGGGTCAGGTTGAAGACGCGGATGGGCAGCTTGTTGTCGCGGCACATTGCCACCGCCGACGCGTCCATCACGGCCAGGTCGCGGGCCAGCACTTCGCTGTAACTGACTTCTTCATACAACACCGCGTCGGGGTGCTTTTTCGGATCGCGGTCGTAGACGCCGTCCACGCTGGTGGCTTTGGCGAACAATTCGGCCTGGATCTCGAGCGCGCGCAGGCTGCCCGCCGAATCGGTAGAAAAGTAGGGGTTGGAAGTGCCTCCGCCAAACACGACAATGCGGCCTTTTTCGAGATGGCGGATGGCGCGGCGCCGAATGTAGGGCTCGGCCACCTGGTTCATTTGGATGGCCGTCATGACGCGCGTGGGGATGCCCTGCTTTTCCAGCGCGTCCTGCATTGCGAGGCAGTTGATGATGGTCGCCAGCATGCCCATGTTGTCGGCTGTGACCCGGTCCATCTGGCTGGCCGCGGCGGCGACGCCACGGAAAAAATTGCCGGCGCCGATCACGAGGCCGAGCTGCACGCCCCGCCGGGCCACTTCGGCGATCTCTTCGGCCAGGGAGCGGACGCGCCCGGCGTCGATGCCGAAATCCGCCCCTCCGGCCAGCACCTCGCCGCTCAACTTCAGCAGGATGCGCTTGTAGCGCGGCGCGGGATCCGGCTCAACTTCGGGCACGGCCAAGCCTCCTCACTCTGCGGCGGCTTCTTCGGCAGCAGCGTTCTCGCCCACTTTGAAGCGAATGAAAGCGGCCACGGTCAGAGTATCGCCCAATTCCTTGGCCTTCGCCGCGACGTGCTGGGCGATGCTGATCGCATTGTCCTTGATAAACGGCTGGTCGAGCAGGCAGACCTCTTCGTAGTACTTCGACATGCGGCCTTCCACGACCTTGTCGACGATCTTCTCCGGCTTACCTTCGGCCAGCGCGCGGGCGCGTTGAATATCGCGCTCCTTCGCCAGGAACTCGGCAGTGACATCCTCGCGCCGCAGGAACTTCGGATCGGCCGCGGCCACCTGCATGGCGATGTCGTGCACGACGTCCTTGAACCCTTCCTTGGCCCCCGTCTCCGGCTGCCCGCATTGCAGATCCACCAGCACCGCGAGTTGCGCGCCTGGGTGGACGTAGCTGCCCAGCAGGCCCGCGGCCGCATGCCGCGCAAACCGGGCGATGTTCATGTTCTCGCCGACCTTGGCGATTTTGGACTTAAGCAGCGCCTCGACCGTGAAGCTCGGATCGGCCGCATAAACCGAGGCCTTCAGCGCCGCGACGGAAGCCGGCGCCTCGGCCAGAACCTGCTGGCCGAGCTGCGCGACCATCTGCTGAAACTCGCCCGTGCGAGCCACGAAATCGGACTCGCAATTGACTTCAATCAGCACGCCGGTCTTGCCGTCGGCGGCGATCTGCGCGCCGATCAGGCCCTGCTTCGTGCTGCGCGTGGCCTTCTTGGCGGCGCTGGCCATACCGCGCTTGCGCAGCACCACCTCCGCCTCGCCCATGTCGCCTTTGGCTTCTACGAGAGCGCTCTTGCACTCCATCATTCCCGCCCCGGTCTTCTCCCGGAGCTGCTTGACAAGCTGCGCACTGATCTCTGCCATGGATGAATCCTTTTAGATGACGAAACTCTGTACTAAAGAAACTCTACGCATTGGAATGTCCGCCGCGGAGCCGCCGGTCTCAGGTGCCTCTCGAACCAGGGACGCCGCGCCGGACGTCCCCCGGTACAACAACTATTTCTCGGTGGCCGCCTCGGCATCCTTGACGCCTTTCGGCAGCGACATGGAAGGCAGGTCGATGTCGGAAATGCCCTCGGTGAGCACATCCTCGTTCAACCGCGGGTCGACATAGTGCGCGAACTGCGACATGTCCTCGACCGGGCCCTCTTCGGTGATGACCAATTCCTTGGGAGCGAAATCCTGCTCGCTGGCGAGCGCGCGTCCCTCGACCACGGCGTCGGCGATTTTGTTGGTAAACAGGCGGATCGCGCGCAGCGCGTCGTCGTTGCCCGGAATCGGCCAGGTCACTTCGTCAGGATCGCAATTCGTGTCCACGACCCCAACCACCGGGATGCCCAGCTTGCGGGCTTCCTTCACGGCGATGGATTCTTTGTTGGAGTCGATGACGAAGAGCAGGTCCGGCAGTTCGGTCATGTTCTTGATGCCCGCCAGATTCTGCATCAGCTTGCCGCGTTCGCGCTCCAGCCCGATCAGTTCCTTCTTGGTGCGGCGCTCGCGGCCGCCCGTCTCGTCGTTGAACAGCTCGTCCAGTTCCTTGAGCCGTTTGAGCGATTGCTTCACGGTCAGGAAATTGGTCAACAAACCGCCCAGCCAGCGGTTGTTCACGTAGAACTGGCCGCAGCGCGTGGCCTCTTCGGCGATCGCCTCCTGCGCCTGGCGTTTGGTGCCGACGAACATCACAGTCTTACCCGCGGCGGCTTGTTCTCCGACAAAGCGCATAGCGTCTTTGAACAGCTTCAGGGTCTTCTGCAAATCGATGATGTAAATTCCGTTACGTTCTCCGAAAATGTATTCCTTCATTTTCGGATTCCAGCGCTTGGTCTGGTGCCCGAAGTGAACGCCGGCTTCGAGCAGTTCTTTCATTGAAATGGACGGCAAGTTGTCTCCTTAATGACTTAATTTAGGGGCGCTTGCGCTAACCCGAGGTGGACACAAGACCAGCCGCCCCAGGAGGTCCGCCGGCGGTCCCAATCGGGGTGCCATGGCGGGAAAGGGCGGCTGGGCCAAAACAGAGAAACCGGAGCGATCAGCGCTTGGAGAACTGGAAGCGGGCGCGCGCGCCGGCCTGACCGTACTTCTTGCGCTCGTGCTCGCGCGGATCGCGCGTCAGGTAGCCCAGGCTCTTCAGCTTCCCCCTGAGTTCCGGGTTGAACTCAGTGAGCGCGCGGCTGATGCCGAGCCGCACCGCGCCGGCCTGGCCCGTGAGCCCGCCGCCCTGGGTGTTGACCATGACGTCAAACTTGTCGGCTGTTTCGGTCGCCAGCAACGCCTGCCGGACGATGCTCTTCGACGTGTAGGTGTTGAAGTGCGCCTCCAGCGGTTTGCCGTTAACCGTGATTTTGCCCGTGCCGGGCCGCAAAAAGATCCGGGCTGTCGCCTGCTTGCGGCGGCCGGTCGCGAGATATTGGATCAAAGCCATTCTTGTTCCTCAGTACGATCCGCGGCGCCGTCAACGGGCGGACGTCGCGGCCAGGGTTTGGGGCTGCTGGGCGTCGTGCGGATGCTTGTCGCCCGCGTACACCTTCAGCTTCCGGTACATCTGCTTGCCCAACTTGGTCTTCGGCAGCATGCCCCGGATCGCCTCTTCCACCATGCGCACGGGACGGACGGCGCGAACCTCCGCCGCCTTGTCCTCGCGCAGTCCTCCCGGATAACCGGAGTGCCGGTGGTACACCTTCTGGTTTTCCTTGTTGCCGGTCAGGACGGCCCGATCGGCGTTAATCACAATCACGTGGTCACCGGTATCCAGGAAAGGCGTGAAAATAGGCTTAGTCTTGCCCATCAGGATCCGGGCCGCTTGAGTAGCTAGCCGTCCAAGTGGCGCGGTGCTGGCGTCCAGGATAAACCAGGAACGCTTGATTTCGCTCTTGGACGGAAATACGGTCTTCATAGACAGACGATCTCCGTGCGTATTCTCCGAAACTACCATGCTACGACCGGCGCGCTACAGGAGTCAAACCGCGGGGATTCCGCGAGAGACGCGCGCCCAAGGCGCGGCCGTCAGGAAACGAACAACTTTCAGTATGCCATAGAAGCGGTCCGCAGCGGCAAGTCGGGGCGGGGATCGGTAATGGATCGGTTTGAAATCGGTGGCGGCAAGCGAGTTTCCGATAACGCCGTTTGAACTAAGCCTGGGCGGCAGACGCTGCGCGTGCTGATGGCTGACGGGTTGGTCGTGGCAGGGGATATGTTCGGGTCACAAGGAGAAGCTTGTGACCCATTCACAAACGTTGCTGCTCGAGGAACTCGAGCGGCGGAATTACTCGCAGACTACCACGCGTTCCTACCTGCGCGCGGTTGAGGATCTGAGCCGGCATTTCAATCGGCCCGCTGAAGAACTCCGCCCGGAGCACATCCGCGAATACCAGGCGTATCTGTTCCGGGAACGGCATCTCAGCGCCAACTCCGTCAATCAACGGGTCGGCGCTCTGCGCTTCTTCTTCAACAAGGCATTGAAGCGGAACTGGAGCGTAGAGGAGACACCGTACCCCAGGAAGCCCCACCAACTGCCGATGATCCTGAGCCGGGAAGAAGTCGCCCGCCTGCTCGAATGCGCGCTGACGCCGTTTCATCGGACCATCCTGATGACGCTGTATGCCACCGGCCTGCGGCGCGCTGAACTGGCGAATTTGAAACTCAGCGACATCGACAGCCAACGCATGGTGATTCGCGTCCAGGGCGGCAAGGGGCGCCAGGACCGCGACGTGATGCTCAGCCCGAAGCTGCTCGGCGTGCTGCGGCAGCATTACCGCAGCCTGCGCCAGAAGCCGGCCACCTGGCTGTTCCCCGGCGGCACCTATCACAGCGCCGACCGGCCCATCGATCCGAAGGTCGTGTGGCATGCCTGCCGCGAAGCCGCCAAACGGGCCGGCCTCGGCAAGCAACTCCACCCGCACACGCTGCGGCATTGCTTTGCCACGCATCTGCTCGAGGCCGGCGCCGATCTCCGCACCATCCAGCTTCTGCTGGGCCATCGCGACCTGAAAGAGACCTCCATTTATCTCCATCTGTCGAGCCGGCATTTGCATGCCACGGCCAGTCCGCTGGACTCGCTCCCGCTGTTCGACCAGCCCGCCAACGGGCCGCAGACGAAGTAGCTGCCGCGGCCACCGGTCGAGGTGGCCGATGTGATCCGCGCCGCGGGGACACGGTTCTTCGATCGCAGCCGCGGATGGCTGAGCTGGCTGCACGTCAAAGTGCTCACCGCCATCCTGCGCTGCCGCACGCCTCTGCTCGGCGCCCATGTGGACGCCTGTTCGCGGTGCGGATACCAAGCCATCTCCTACAATTCCTGCCGCAACCGGCACTGCCCCAAGTGCCAGACCAATGCGCGCGACCGCTGGCTCGAGGCGCGCCGTCGCGAGTTGCTTCCGACCCGCTACGCGCATGTCGTTTTCACTCTGCCCCGTCCACTCGCGCCGCTGGCGCTGCAGAACAAACGCGCGATCTACGGTCTTCTGTTTCGCGCCAGCGCCGAGACCCTGCTCGCGGTCGCGCGCGACCCCAATCACCTGGGCGCGGAGATCGGATTCTTCAGCGTCCTGCACACCTGGAATCAGCAACTGCTGCACCATCCCCATGTTCACTGTGTGGTTCCAGCCGGCGGACTGAGTGCCGATCACAGTCGCTGGATTGCCGCCCGGCAGGGCTTCTTCCTGCCGGTGAAAGTGCTCAGCCGCGTCTTCCGAGGCAAGTTTGTCGCGGGCCTGCGCAGGCTGCACGCGCATGGAAAACTCGGCTTCCACGGCGCCCTCGCTCCACTCGCCGCGCCCAAGGCGTTTGCGGCCATGATCCGTACTCTGTTCCGCACCGACTGGGTCGTCTATTCCAAACGACCCTTCGGCGGCGCCGAACATGCGCTGCATTATCTCGGCTGCTACACCCACCGCGTGGCCATCTCCAATCACCGGCTCGTGTCACTGGCCGACAACAGCGTGACTTTCCGCTGGCGCGATTCGGCCCATAACAACAAGCAGCGCCGGATGACTCTGCCCGTCGAGGAGTTCCTGCGGCGCTTTCTGCTGCACCTGCTGCCACCCGGCTTCGTGCGCATCCGGCACTTCGGCATCTTTGCTCATCGGCGGCGCCGCAGCCTGCTGCCCCTGTGCTGCCAACTGCTGGCCGCCGCTCCAACACCGGATGCGCCATCCCCGGACGCCATCGGTCCCCTGTGGACGTGCCCGCATTGCGGCGGCCCGATGGCGCTGATCGAACGTCTCACCCCGGCGCAAACTCTCCTCCGCTCGCCTCCCACCCTCCATCCCGGACGGCCATGACCCGATCTTTCTCAACCTCTATAACTCACCAGCCAGCGCATCACCGCCAGGCGTGCGCCTACGCCGCGTCCCCGCATGCCCACCGCAACTCGACCCTCCCGCATCGATCTCTCGGCCCGCGGGCTCACAGCCCGAATCCCATCCGCCGACCGCCGCTCCCACTCCGCTCCAAGCTCACGCCCGCCATTCAAACCCCATAGCCGCACCGTTCCAAGACGGCTTCCTTCAAACGGCTGTATCGAAAGCGCCCCGACGATCCAAGCTCGCCCATCCCCGAGAGATAATCGCGCCGGGCCGCTCCCGATACAGCACTAACGTTTGCCGACCACAACTCATGATCAGGGACCAACTTCCGGTTTGGCGACCAACCGCTCAGCCCAGAAGCAGCCTTCGAACACCGAGGGGTGGTCGCTCGGTGGGCGGACAGAATCACCAGCGAGCACCGAGTGAACCTGTCAGTCTGCGGGAAAGGCGGAAAGTCCCGCGCGGCCAGGAACATCTTCGTCACATCCAGCAGGAGGCGCAAGAGATTGTCGGGCAGGCGTTCGCTTCGGCGAGCGGCGCGGGAGGGAGTTAGGCGCGATCATGGCGCAGACTCTCAGTCGTTTGAACACGATGGGAAGGGTCCATTTAGCAAGCGGCAAGCATGTGGAGAACTGCCCGAAAACCGTGCGAGTTCTCAAACAACATAACGGTCGTGGCTCCGGTCAAGCGATCTGCTTGCCCGCGTTTGGCCCAACGGACTGGTCATAAACAGCTTCCACGGTGATCTTCACCAGGTACTTCAGCGAAGGCAGCCCAACCGATTTCTGCTTCAACTCTTCGGCCATCTGATCGTAAAGCGGGCCGGAGGAGATCAATTCAGCGGTGCCCTTGATCTGGTAGCCCATGTGGCTGGCCATGTCGACCACCGTCACGGCCACCCTGGGGTTCTGTTCCAGGTTCTGTCGGGTCTTAAAGGAAAACAGATCGGCAAACACGATGTGCTGATCATCCAGCACCCGTATCGAGCCCTTCGGCGTGGTGTTGGGGACACCGTCCTTTGTCGCAGTGGCCACCCATCCCATCTTGCCAGGCAAAAATTCCTGTACGTGTTTTGGAATAACTATCATGGAGATGACTCCCTTCTTGGCAAGCAGTGGACTGAGTGGCTCGCCATTCAGTTGCAGCCGAGCACGATTATAACGCACTTGGTCCTGTTTTGATCTAATGGCACGAAGGCGTATCTTCCAGAAGGTTTTCGGACCATGCCCGGTTTCAAAAAGGGAGCTTTGCGGCAGCTTCTGAAGGCCCCGGCAGACTCGATTTCTCTTCCTCCCTCACGAGCACCGCCGTCCCCGAACTCAGCCCGAGGCGTGTCCCCAGATTCGTGGCGGACCAGGAGAGCCGCATCGGGAGGCGGGGGACAGACGGGACGTTTCCCGTATGCCTTGGCCGGAAGCGTCCCGTCCCCAGCCTCCGGGCTTCATCCAGTTGGGAACGATATGTGGCGTTATCGGAAAATAGCGTCGCCCGTCCGCATTCTCGAACTGCAGCCGCGCGGCTGACTTGGTGACCCACTACCCGGGAATCGGACTCCTCCGCGCGTCAAAGAGACTTCGAAAGTACCTCGGCGAAACGGGCGATGTCGGCCGCGTTGTTGTAAAAATGCGTCGAAACCCGTAGCAGGCCGTGGCGCGCCGAGACCAGCACGCGCTGCTGTTTCAACCGCGCCGCCAGCTCCGAGGCGTCGTGGCCTGGAAAACGCGCGGCGACGATGGCCGTGTTGTCGTAGGGCAGCGGCTCGCCGCCGAGCGCGCGAATGCGGGCGCGAACCTCGCGGGCGAGGCCGAGCACGCGCTCCTCGATGCGCTCGGGCCCGAGCTCGAACATCAGCTCGAGGCTGGCCGCGAGGGCGTAGAGCGGCAGCGAGGCGAGCATCCCCGCTTCGTACTTCTCGGCGCCGTCCATGAGCTCGGGCGCGCCTTCGTGCAGCCAGTCCACGCGGCGCCAGTCATGATGGCTGCGCCAGCCGATGGCCAGCGGCTCGAGCCGCTGGCGTAACGCGGGCGCGACGGCCATGAACGCGGCGCCGTTCGGGGCGAGCATCCACTTGTAGCAATTCACAGCCAGCAGGTCGGGCTGGATCTCCTGGAAGTTGAGGCGCAGCGCGCCCAGGCTTTGGGTGGCGTCGAGATAAAACAGAATGCCGCGTTTGCGTAACTCGGCCGCCAGCTCCGCGACCGGGGCACGGTAGCCCGTGCTGTAATTCACGGTGCTCAGCACGACCAGCCGCGTGCGCGGCGTGAGCGCTGCAAGCAGTTCGTCGTAGCCGCAGCGCACGGCGCGCACGCCGCGCCGCGCCAGGTGTTCGACGGCGTAGAGATGATTCGGGAACTCGCCCTCGGCCGTGACCGCCTCGTCGCCCGCGCGCCAGTCCAGCCCGGTGAGCAGATGGCCTAGCGCCCAGGAGGAGTTCGGCAGGAAGGCGATCTCGGCCGGGGTCGCGGAGATGAACTGCGCCAGCCGGGCGCGCAATTGGTCGTGCTCGCCAAACCAGGAGAGGAAGTCAGAGCACGCGTTTTCGCGGCGGTTGGCCAGGTGGCGCGCGATGGCCTCGTCCACGCGCCGGGAGAGTTGGCCGAAGGTTGCGGTGTTGAGGTAGGTCCAACCGGCAAGCGACGGGAACTCCTCGCGAACTGCTTCCCAATTCGGCTGCGGCGCCGTCATGAGCGTGCGTGCGCTTTGGCCGCACGAACCTTTTCCGCAATCCAGGCCGGCGCTTCGGCAATCGGCACTTCGAGGACCTGCCGGGTGCGGCGATCCACGACCTCGACCAGACCCAAGGGCAGCTTCTTGCCCACATTGATGCGGTAAGGAATGCCGGTCAGGTCGGCGTCTTTGAACTTGACGCCCGGGCTTAGGTCGCGGTCGTCGTAGAGCACGTCCACGCCAGCCGCTTTGAGCCCGGCGTAGAGCTGATCGGCGCCGCCCCGCAAGCCCAAGTCGCTGTACTTGATGGGCGTCACCACGACTTCAAACGGCGCGATGGCCGGCGGCAGCGACATGCCGTCCTTGTCGGCGTACAGCTCGATGGCGGCGCACAGAATGCGCTCGATGCCGATACCGTAGCTGCCCATGATGACCGGCGTTTCGATGCCGTCCTGGTTCAGCACGTTCAGCCCCATCGAGTGCGAGTACTTGTAGCCGAGCTTGAAAATGTGGCCGATCTCGACCATCTTTTTGATCTCGAGCGGCAGACCGGTGTTCGCTTCGGTGTCGCCCTCGGCCACCTGCCGCAGGTCGTAATAGGCGCACTCGAAATCGTCGCCGGGCGTGACGTGCCGCAGGTGGTAGTCGTTCTTGTTGGCGCCGCTGATCATGTTGACGCGACCCTGCAGGCACTCGTCGGCCAGCATGGGCAAGCCTGTCACGCCCACCGGCCCGAGCGAGCCGGCGTCGGCGCCGAACCACGCGTGGATCTCCTCGGGATGCGCCGGACGAAACTCCTGGCATCCGGTCGCGCTCTGAAACTTCGTCTCGCTGAGCTGGTGATCGCCGCGCAGCAGGGCCACGTAGGGCTTGCCGTCGCCAACCACCACCAGGGTCTTGATCAACGCTGTCGCGGGCACGCCGAGAAACGCCGCGACCTCTTCGATGGTCTTCTGGTTCGGCGTATGAACTTCCTCGGGCGTCAGTTCGCCTTGGGGGTCTGGAGCTGCGGGCGGGACGGGCCGCGAGACCGCCTTCTCGAGATTCGCCGCGTAGCCCGTCTCGCGGCAGAAAGCCACGTAGTCTTCGCCGGCTTCGGTCGCCACCATGAACTCCTGCGACTGGCTGCCGCCCATCGCGCCGGAGTGCGCCTCGACGGTCAGATAGTCGAGCCCGCAGCGGTCGAAGATGCGGCAATAGGCGGCGCGGTGCTTTTCATAACTGACATCCAGCCCCGTGGGCGCGAGGTCGAAGGAGTAGCTGTCCTTCATGATGAACTGCCGCACTCGCAGCAGGCCCGACTTGGGGCGCGGCTCGTCGCGGAACTTGGTCTGAATCTGATACCAGATCTGAGGCAGTTGCTTGTAGCTGCGCAGTTCGCCGCGGGCGATCGAGGTCATCACCTCTTCGTGCGTCATGCCCAGACACAGCGCGCGGCCGAAGCGGTCCTTGAGCTTGAAAAGGTTGTCGCCCATGACCTCGTAGCGGCCCGACTCCTGCCAGATCTCGGCCGGGTTCAGCGCCGGCAGGTAGAACTCCTGCGCGCCGATGGCGTCCATCTCCTGGCGGACGATTTGGGTGATCTTCAAGATCGCGCGCTGGGCCAGGTACAGGTAGCTGTAAATGCCCGAGGCGAGTTGGCGCACGTAGCCCGCGCGCAGCAGAAGCTGATGGCTGACCACCTCGGCTTCGGCCGGGGGCTCTCGTAATGTGGGAATGAAAAGATGGCTCCAGAGCATGCTAAGTCCTGATTTTCTGTGGTGTTAAACTCATTAGTTTAGCACGCGGCCCAGGCCCGGCCCGCATGTTAAACTTGGATTTCCCATGAGAATCGCGATTGGCGCCGACCACGCTGGGTTCGAGCTAAAAGAACATCTCAAACGTGTGTTGGCCGCCGGCGGCTACGACGTCGAGGATCTGGGCACTCACGACACGGTTTCCACCGATTATCCCGATTACGCCGCCGCGGTGGCGCACGAGCTCATGCAGGGTAAAGCCGATCGCGGCATCCTGGTCTGCATGACCGGCATGGGTATGACCATGGCGGCCAACAAGGTCAAGGGCATCCGCGCCGCGCTGGCGACCAATCCGGAAGAAGTCGCCCTGACCCGCAAACACAACGATGCCAACGTGCTGGCATTCAGCGAACGTTACACCAGACCGGAAGAGGCCGACGAGATGGCGCGCATCTTCCTCAACACCGGGTTCGAGAGTGGCGGGCGTCACGAGCGCCGGGTCAACAAAATGATGGCGCTGGAACGCGAGGATGACGCGGGAGCCGACGCGCCAAAGGGGGAGCAGGCATGAACGATCAGCAGCGCATGAGCCGGACTCTGGAGCAGGTCGATCCGGAGATTGCCGCCGCGATTCGCAACGAAGGGCAGCGCCAGCATTCGCGCATCGAACTCATCGCCAGTGAGAATTTCACCTCCGAGGCGGTGCTCGAAGCCACCGGCAGCGTGTGCACCAACAAATACGCCGAAGGCTATCCGGGCAAGCGCTACTACGGCGGCTGCGAGTTCACCGACGTCATCGAGAATCTGGCGCGTGAGCGGGCCAAGCAGTTGTTTCACGCCGAGCACGCCAACGTCCAGCCGCATGCGGGCTCGCAGGCCAACCAGGCCGCCTATGCCGCCGTATTGCAGCCCGGCGACACGATTCTGGGTATGAACCTGGCGCACGGCGGGCACCTCACGCACGGGCATCCGCTGAATTTCTCTGGCAAAACGTACAAGGTGGTGGCCTACGGCGTCCGCCGCGACGACGAAATCATCGACTACGAGGAACTGGCGCGGCTGGCCGACGAGCACAAGCCGAAGCTGATCATCGCCGGGGCCAGCGCCTATTCGCGGATCATCGATTTCGCGAAGTTCCGCGCAGCCGCCGACGCCTGTGGCGCGCTGCTGCTGGTGGACATGGCGCACTTCTCCGGCCTGGTCGCCGCGGGGCTCTATCCGAACCCCTGCGAGTGGGCCGACATCGTCACGTCGACGACCCACAAAACGCTGCGCGGGCCGCGTTCGGGCATCATTCTGAGCAAGGCAAAATACGCCGCGGCCATCGACAAAGTGGTCTTTCCCGGCACCCAGGGCGGCCCTCTGGTGCACGTCATCGCCGCCAAAGCGGTGTGCTTCCTGGAAGCCATGACCCCCGAGTTCACCGAGTATCAGAAACGCGTCGTGGCCAATGCCAAAGCCCTGGCCGATACGCTAACCCAGGCGGGCTACCGCATCGTTTCAGGCGGCACGGACACGCACCTGGCGATGGTCGACGTGTTTTCGAAAGGGTTGCGCGGCAAGCAGGCCGAGAAGGCTCTCGACGAAGCCTGGATCACTGCCAACAAGAACGCCATCCCGTTCGACACCAATCCGCCGATGAATCCCAGCGGCATCCGCCTGGGCAGCCCGGCGGTCACCACGCGCGGTTTCGGCGAGGCCGAGATGCGCGAAGTGGGCGCGCTGATCGCGCAGGTTTTCTCGGCGCCCGACGACCTGGATAATCTGGCCGCGGTGCGCCGCCGCGTACAGATTCTCACGGAGCGCTATCCGCTCTATAGCTGGAAACTGGCGCCCGCGGCCGTCTGAAGCGCACGGGAGGACGCCGTATGCCGTTGCGGATCGCGTTTGACGCCCGCCACGTCCGGGACTTCGGCTTCGGGACCTACATCCGTAATCTGCTCCGCGCATTAGCCGGCATCGGCGTGCCGCACCGCTTTCTTCTGATCTCGCGCGAGGAGGACCGGCACGAATTCGATGGACTGCCGTCCAACTTCGAACGCGTGCCCTATGAGAAGCGCGACACCGAGTGGACCGACCAGCTCCGATTCCCGCTGCTGATCCGGCGCCTGGAGGCGGATCTGAGCCACATTCCCCTGGCCCAGGTGTCGCTGCTGATGCCCCGCCCATACGTGGTGACGGTTCACGACCTCAGCGCGCTGGTCTTTGAAGCGCCGGCCGGTTGGCGGCATCAACTGCGCATCATGGAGTTGCACCGGGCCCTGGAGCGCGCGGAGCGCGTAATTGCAGTTTCGGAGTCCACGCGCCACGACGTGGTCAGCATTCTGGGGATTGCGGGCGAGAAGGTGGTCCGGATTTACGGCGCCACCGATCCCCGCTTCTCCCATCACCAGCCGGGCGCGGATGCCCGCGCCGCCGGGCCCGCGGCCTGGGAGCTCGAACGCCGGCGCATTCTCGAGCGCTACCAGGTCAGCTACCCCTTTCTGCTCTACGCCGGCACGATCCGCCCGCAGAAGAACATCCCCCGGCTGATCGAAGCCTTCGCGCTGGTGAAGCGCGAACTCGCCGATCATCCCGACTACGCCGACCTGCGGCTGATCATCATCGGTGACGAAATCTCGCGCTATCCTCTGGTCCGCCAGACCGTGCTGCAATCGCGCGTGGAAGGCGCGGTGCGGTTCCTGGGCTTCGTCCCGCTCAATACGCTGCGCGTCTTCTTCGAGGCCGCCGCCGTGTTTGTTTTTCCCTCGCTCTATGAAGGCTTCGGCCTGCCGCCGCTGGAAGCCATGGCTTCCGGCACGCCGGTGGTCTGCTCGAAGTCCACGTCGCTGGCCGAAGTCGTCGGCGAGGCCGCGGTCATCGTCAGCCCGGACAACGTCTTCGACATCGCCCGCGGTATCAAGGAAGTGCTGCTTTCGCCGGCGTTGCGGCAGCAGATGATCGCTCGCGGCCATGCCCAGGTCGCCAAGTTCACATGGGAAGAAACGGCGCGCCAGGTCAACGCCCTTTACGAGTCGGCCGCGGGCGGCGGCATCAGGTAGCCGGACTGGGCCAGCGGGTTGATCCGTCGCGGATCTCCGCCCATCCACACCACCACTCCGCGGATATGCGCGTCGGCGGTCGAACCCTGCAACTCGATCCAGTCCGGCCCAATGGCCGGCCGCAGCCCTTCCTGACCGAGCACAACCAGGCGTCCGGGCTCATAGCGCAACCGCCGCAGCCAGCCGCCGCCACACCAGCGGATAGCGTACCAGGCGTCGATCCGGACCTGTAGCCGGACCGCCAGGCTCGTCTCCAACAGAGCGCAAGTGGCCCCCGGAAACTGCTTCGCCAGTTCAGAGTCCGCTCCCAGTTCGGCAAACACGGGCTGTCGCAACTCACCGCTGGAATGGGCCGGCAAAGGGATCCAACCGGCGTTGCCCCCGAGTTCGGGAAAGGGATGCGCCGGCCCCAACGGTCCGGCTAGCAGCGGCACGTAGCGGATCAGTTCCGGCGACGGCGCAACTCGTTCCAGCGCGCCGCCCAGTTCCGCCCCCGTGGCCAAGTCGAACGGCGAAATTCTGAGGAACTCCAGCAGGCGGTCCGCCAGCTCCACGGTCAGTGCCCGCTTTCCGCTGACCACGTTCTGCATATGCGGCTGCGAGACGTCGATCTCTTTGGCCAGCCGCCGCACCGTCAGCGAGCCGGCCGCGATCTGGAACCGCAGCCGTTCCAGAAGACGTTGAAAAAGCGGCTCAAACGACACTTGTGGCGGCGGCCATGGCATATAGCTCGTTGAAATAGGTGCGTACTAGATCATACTGGTGCCCTACCCCGGCCTTGTCAATGAACGGAAAATAATCTCAGCCGATTTGTGTCGATAAATTATTGCAAATAAAAGCTCATTGGACAGAAATAGTACCAACAGGCCCGACAGTACTATAGCGAGGTCTCCTCGTCAGTTGACGGAATTCGACCCTAGTCCCAAACTTCCCACAGAGCGTTTCCCCGGCTGTGTGAGGCAGCCGGTAGAGCCGACGAAAGGACCGAATCAATGGAGTGGACCCGATCGGAAACTTTGGCGCTGGCCGTTCCCAACTGCACGCATTGCTTTGGGACGGGCATACGCAGTCTGAAAAGAGGCGAACCGCACGCATGCAATTGCGTGTTGCGCGCGATCTTCCGGGCGTGCTACGCCCGGTTTCGCCATTGCGCAACCAAAGAAAAGTACCTGAGCAAGGTGTCGCTGGATTGCACCGCTCGCGGCGGCCGCCGGGTCTGGGGTCGCAAGGATGAAGAATACGTCGCCGATTTCACGCTCGTTTCCCGCCGGTCTCTGACACCGGAAGAATACAAGCTCTTCAGCTTTCATTTCCTGCTCGGCGCCGATTGGCGTCTGTGCTGCCGCCGCCTGAACATCGACCGCGGCAATTTCTTCCACTCGGTCTACCGCATCGAACAGAAATTGGGTAAGATTTTTCGCGAACTCAAGCCCTACGGCCTGTTCCCTTTGGATGAGTACTTTCACGGCCGTCTTGAAAACGACTGGCCCCCCGCGCCGGAACCGCAACCCAACCTGATAGCGCTACGTCCGCAACTCCCGCAGTTCTGGGCCTTGCGGCCGGCCGCCTGACACATTGCCCGCCTGAACCCGCGCCGGTCCCTCGGAGGTCAAACGGGACCGGCGCCGCGGAGCTATAGCGGTCAGCGTTTCTGCTGGAAAAAGCGTTCGATCAGCGCCACCGAATCGCCCCCGAGCAGGCCTTCCTCGACACTCATCCGGTGATTCAGCAAGTCGCTGTCGGCCAGGCGGAATTTGCTCCTCACTCCGCCGAAGCGCAGATCGCGGCTGCCGAACACGAGCCGCCGCACGCGTGCCTGGACCAGCGCGCCGGCGCACATCACGCACGGCTCCAGCGTGACGAAAACCTCGGCCTCGCTCAGCCGGTAATTGTCCACCGTTCGGGCGGCCTCTCTTATCGCCAGCATCTCCGCGTGGGCCGTCGGATCGTGCAGCCCGATCGGGCGGTTGAAGCCCCTCCCGGCGATCTCTTCCCCAATCACAACCACCGCGCCCACCGGCACCTCGCCCGCCGCTTCGGCGTCGCGCGCCAGCCGCAACGCTTCCCGCATGAATATTTCGTCGCGTGTTTGCGTCATTTCATCCCGCCAGGCCAGCGCCTGATCCCTCTGTCCGGGAATGCGCGACCCGATGCCCTTAGAATAAGACCTTAGAGCACTGCCGCCGATGCGCTACCTCGGACTCATCTTTAAGAACGCCTTGCGCAACCGGCGCCGCAGCCTGCTCACCATCTCCTCGCTGGCCCTGTCGCTGTGCATCCTCGGCGTCCTCATGGCCCTCTACTATGCGCTGTTCCACGGCGAGGCGCCCAAAGCGCAAATGCTGCGCGTGGTGACGCGTCACAAGGTCGCCATCGCCTTCGCCATGCCGGTCTACTATCGCGACAAGATCGCGCGCCTGCCGGGCGTTAAGCAGGTCTGCACCTGGCAGTGGTACGGCGGCGCGTACAAAGATGAGGAGCGCGACCGGTCGAAATTCTTTCCGCGCGTCGGCGTCGAGGCCGATCGTTTTTTCGAGGTCTACCCCGATTACCGCGTGCCGGCGGCGCAGAAACTGGCGTTTCAGAAAGACATCGCCGGCGCGCTCGTCGGTGCGCACCTGGCCGCGAATCAGGGCTTCAAGCTCGGCGACAAAATCAAGATCAAGGGCAATATCTTCCCCTTCGACCTGGACCTGACGGTGCGCGCCATTTACGATTCCGACATCGACGCCGATAACCTCTACTTCCCACTGAAGTACCTTCAGGAAGCGCTGGAGGCGCGCGGTTCCAAGCGCAGCTACGCCGGCACATTCACCAGTCTGGTCGACTCGCCCGAGGACGTGCCGCGCGTCTCCACGGCGATCGACGAGATGTTCGCGAACGCCGAGGCGCCAACTCACACCGAGAGCGAATACGCCTTCGGCCTGACCTTCCTTTCGTTCCTCGGCAATATCAAACTCGCCTTGATTTCCATTTGCGGCGCAGTGACTTTCACTATCCTGCTCGTCGCGGGCAACACCATGGCCATGTCGGTGCGCGAGCGCGTTCGCGAGGTCGGCATTTTGAAAACTCTGGGCTTCACGCCGCGCGGAATTCTGTGCCTGCTGCTGGGTGAATCCGCCGTCATCGCGATGCTCGGCGGCATCGTCGGCCTGCTGCTCGCGAACCTTCTCATCGGCGTGCTCCATCACGGCCCGGCCATCGTGCAGCAAACGAAGACGCTGACTCTGCAGCCCCCGGTGCTGGCCATATTGCTGGGGTTTTCCGTTTTCATCGGCCTATCCAGCGTGATCGTGCCCGCCTGGCGCGCCTCGCGCATGTCGATTCTGGAGGCTCTGCAGGACGCGGATTAGCGCGCTCTCGAGAAGCTCCCGATGCCGATCCCGATCTCTTACAACATCCGCAATCTGGCCGTGCGCAAGACCACCACCGTCATGACCGCGCTCGGTATCGCGCTCACGGTCGCCGTGCTGTGCGCCGTGCTGTCGATGGTCGAAGGCCTGCGCGTCGCCTTCACCAGTTCCGGCCATCCGCTGAATCTGTTGCTGATCCGCAAGGGCAGCGGAGCCGAACTGAGCAGCGTCGTCTCGCGCAACGATTACAACGAAGTCATCCGCTTTCGGCCGGGCATCGCACGCGACCCCGACGGCCGGCCCCTGGCCTCGCTGGAGCTGGTGACCATCATCAACCTGCCCAGCCGCGAGTTCCCCGAGGGCGTGAACGTGAATGTGCGCGGCCTCTCGCCCATCGGTCTGGAGCTCAGGGACGAAAGTCGTCTTGAGCGCGGCCGCTGGTTTCAGCCCGGCCGCCGCGAGATCGTCGTCGGCTCGGAGATCGGTTCGCAAAACCCCTCTGCGCAGGTCGGCAAAAGCATCCGCTTCGGACGCGGCGAATGGCGCATCGTCGGCGTTTTCACGAGCAGTTACCCGGCCCGCAACAGTGAAATCTGGGGTGACCTCGACCAGGTGCGCTCCGACCTGAATCGCTTTGACGCCTGCTCCAGCGTCCTCCTGCGCGCCGCCAATCCAGTCGCCATGCGGGCGCTGGCCAGCGAGTTCGCCGTGGAGCAGCGTCTGCAACTCGAGGCCCTTCCCGAAACAGAATACTTCGCCAAGCAGACCGACTCCGGCGATATCATCCGCTATCTCGGCACGTTCGTCGCCATCATCATGGCCGTCGGCAGTTGCTTTGCCGCCATGAATACGATGTACGCCGCGGTGGCCCGGCGCTCGAAAGAGATCGGCACGCTGCGCGTGCTCGGATTCTCGCGCTTCTCCATCCTGCTGTGCTTTGTCCTTGAGTCCGTCCTGATCTCGTTGCTCGGCGGCCTGCTGGGCCTGCTGCTGATTCTGCCACTGCACGGTCTTTCCACCGGCGTCGGCAGCATGACCACCTTCGCCGAGACCTCGTTTCAACTGGCCATCACACCCAAGGTCGTCATCAGCGGCCTGGCGTTCGCGCTGATCATGGGCGCGCTGGGCGGCTTTCTGCCTGCCTTCAGCGCGGCCCGGAAACAGATTCTCGTCGCGCTGAGACAAATATAGGAGCATCCCGTGCAACCCGAATTGAAGAGCCTGAGAATCCAGCGCGGTGCCGAGACCGGCCTCGAGACCGAGTCCCGCTCGTCGCGCTGGTCGTCGCGCTGGATCGTCACCGGCGTCGTCCTTCTCCTCGTGCTGGGCGCGGCGTCCATGATCTGGAAGCGCGCATCCGCCGCGCCTGTCGTCGAAACCATCAAGGTCGTCTCCTCGCAGGTCACCGGCGGCCGCGACGTCGTTCTGAACGCCACCGGTTACATCGTGGCCGCCCACAAGATCGAGGTCGCGGCCAAGGTGGTCGGCAAAGTCGCCTGGATCGGCGTGGAGAAGGGCGACCACGTGCGGGAGGGTCAGGTCCTGGTGCGTCTCGAGGACGACGAATACCGCGCCCAGTTGCAGCAGACCCGGGGCCAGTTGGAGAACCTGCAGGCGCGTCTGGCCGAGCTCGAACACGGCTCCCGCCCGGAAGAGATTGCCACGTCTCAAGCCAACTTAAATCAAGCCAAGGCCGATCTTGAAAACGCGCGCGTGACCCTCGAGCGCACCGGCCCGTTGACGCGCGAAGGAGTTCTCTCCAAGCAGGCCCTCGACGACGCTGAAGCGCGCCATCGCTCCGCCATCGCGCGCGTGGATTCGTTGCAGAAGACCTATGACCTCGTGAAAATCGGCCCCCGGCAGGAACAGATCGACGCCGCGCGGGGCGCGGTCGTGCAGGCCCAGGGCGCGGCCGCGTTTGCCGCCACGCAGCTCTCCAGACACCATCATCCGCGCGCCCGTCACGGGCACCATTCTCGAGCGCGCCGTGGAGCGCGGCGAATTCGTCACCACCAGCTTCGTGGGCGAGCGCGGCGCCAAGGGCTACGTCGTCTCGCTGGCCGACCTGAACGACCTGGAGGTCGAACTCGACATCTCGCAGAACGACTTCGGCAAGCTCTACATGAAGCAGGACGCGATCCTCACGGTCGACGCCTATCCCGACAAGAAATGGCAGGGCTGGATCAAGGAAATGTCGCCCGAAGCCAATCGCCAGAAGGCCACCGTGCAGGTGAAGGTCAAGGTCGCCAACCCGGACCAGTTCCTGCGGCCCGAGATGAACGCCACCGCGGCGTTCCTCGGCGCGGAACGTTCGGGCACGCCCGGCCGGCCCTCCGTGCACATCCCGCCGGCGACGCTGGTCGATGGCCATGTGTGGGTTGTTGCGAACGGCGTAGCCTCGCCGCGCGATGTGAAAACCGGCGGCAACACGCCCGCGGGCATCCGCGTGGATGACGGCTTGAAGGGCGGCGAGGAGCTGATCGTCAATCCGCCCACCGATCTCAAGCCCGGCGCGAAAGTTACTGTGCGGGGAGCGCAGCAGCCGTGAGCGACGTAGTCGTCTGTGCGCGCGGCTTGACCAAGAGCTTCGTCCGCGACTCCTACGAGGTGCTCGCGCTCGATGGCGCGGACATCGACGTCTACCGCGGAGAGTTCATCGCCCTGATGGGCCCCTCGGGCTCCGGCAAGTCCACGCTGTTGCATCTCACCGCGGCGATGGACCGGCCCACGTCGGGCACCATCACCGTGCTGGGCCACGATCTGGCCTCGCTCAGCGAACGCCAGGTTGCGCGTTGGCGAAACATTCACATCGGATTTGTTTTTCAGACCTTCAACCTGATTCCGGTGCTGACCGCGCTTGAAAACGTCGAACTGCCGCTGAAGCTCACCCACCTCAAGCGCGGCGAGCGCTTCCAGCACGCCACCACCGCGCTGCGTCTGGTCGGCCTCGGCGACCGCCTGCAGCACTATCCGCGCCAATTGTCGGGCGGCCAGGAGCAGCGTGTCGCCATTGCCCGCGCGCTCGTCACCGACCCCGACCTGGTGCTGTGCGACGAGCCCACCGGCAACCTCGACGCCCGCTCCGCCCAGGACGTGCTGGCCCTGCTCGGGCTGTTGAACAAGGACTATGGCAAGACCATCGTCATGGTGACCCACGACCCCCACGCGGCTCACCACGCTTCGAAGATCCGCCATCTGGAAAAAGGCAAGCTGCTGCCCGAGGGCCAGGTGCCCGAGGACTGGAAGCTCTAATCTCCCGGCCCACGCCGCACCGCAAAGCGGCACAATGGGATTTCACCCGTGAAGCCGCGTCTCGCCATCCTGTACGAACATCCGCGCTGGTTCGAAGCCCTCTTTGCCGAGCTGCGCGCCCGCGGCATCGCCTTCGACGAATGGAAGGCCGAGTCGCTGGCTCTCGACCCCGAGCGCACCGAGTGGCCCGACCTCGTGTTGAACCGCATGAGCCCGTCTGCCCACTGGCGCGGGCACGGCTGCGCTCAGTTCGCCGTGTTGGAAATGCTGCGCCTGCTCGCGGCCCGTCGCGTGGAGGTCATCAACGGCGCGGCGTCCTACGAGGTCGAGATCTCGAAGCTGCGCCAGTTGGAAATCTTCGCTCGCTGCGGGCTGCGCTCGCCCCGCACCCGCGCCGCCAATAGTGCCGCCGTGTTGCTTCAGGCCGCCGCGGCCCTGAAATTCCCCGTCATCGTGAAACCCAATTGCGGAGGCGCGGGCAGCGGCATGCTGCGCTGCGACTCGCCGCGCGACCTGCAACAGCGCGTCGCTGAAATCGATTTCGGCGCTGACAACGTCGTGCTCGTGCAGGAGTACCACGCGCCGCGCAACGGATTCATCCAACGCGTCGAGGTGCTGGGTGGCGAGGTCCTCTACGGTCTGCGCATCGAGGCGACAGCGTTCAATCTCTGTCCCGCCGACGCCTGCGCGCCGGGCCAGCGCCGCGTCGAGCGCTTCGAGCCGCCGCCGCACATCGCCACCTCCGCGCTGGCCGTGGCCCGCGCCGCGCGCCTCGACGTGGGCGGCGTGGAATACCTCGAAGACGCCTCCGCTGAGCCGCTCTTTTACGACATCAACGCGCTCTCCAATTTCGTCGCCGCCGCGGAATCGGTCGTTGGCTTCAACCCCACTGCGAGATTTGTCGATTATCTGCAGCGCCGTCTCGACGCGCTGTGTTGGGCGCACGCCTGAGGCTCATTCAACGCGAGGCGCCCGGTCTTCTTAATGCCGGAAGTGCCGAACGCCGGTGAATACCATCGCCACGCCCAACCGGTCCGCCGCGGCGATCACCTCCGCGTCCCGCACCGATCCGCCCGGCTGGATGATCGCCCGCGCACCGTTCGCCACCGCGGCTTCGAGTCCATCCGGGAACGGGAAAAACGCATCGCTCGCCACGCTGCACCCTTCCAGTGCCAGCACCGATTTCTTGGCGCCGATCTCGACCGAGAAGACCCGGCTCATCTGGCCCGCGCCGGAGCTCAGCAATTGTCCCGCCCGCGCGTACACGATCGCATTCGACTTCACGTGCTTGCACACCTTCCAGCCGAACTCCAGCGCCCGCCACTGCTCCTCTGTAGGCTGCGCCGCCGTCACCACGCGCGCCGTATCCTTGTTGAACGTCTCGCTGTCGGGCGACTGCGCCAGGATGCCGCCGCTGATACTCTTCACCACCAACTCGCCCGCGCTGCCGCCGCCCGACACCTTCACCAGCCGCAGATTTTTTTTCGCCTTCAGCAGCGCCAGCGCCTGCTCGGAATACGATGGCGCCGCGATCGCCTCGACGAACAGTTTCGCCACTTCCTCCGCCGTCGTCCCATCCAGTTCCCGATTGAACGCCAGCACGCCGCCGTAGGCCGAAACCGGGTCGGCCTCGTAGGCCTTCCTGTAAGCCTCCACCAGCGAATCCTGCTCGGCGCAGCCGCACGGATTGGTGTGCTTGATGATCGCCGCCGCCGGTGCACTGAATTCCTGGATCAACGCCCACGCCGCATCCAGGTCCACCAGGTTATTGTAGGAAAGCTCCTTGCCGTGGAGCTGCTCGGCTCCGCCGATGCCGGTCGCGCCGTCGGCATAAAGCGCTGCCTTCTGATGCGGATTCTCGCCATAGCGCAGCGCCTGCCGCCGCGGCAGCACGATGCTCAGCCTAGCCGGCAATTCCTCCGGCTGGACCACGAATTTGTCACCCACGACCTCCACCCGCGCCAGCCGCGCCGTGATCGCCGCATCGTAGCGCGCCGTCAAGGCTAACGCCTTGCCCGCCAGGTCCCATAACGTGCGCTTGGATAAGGAGCCGCCGGAGTCCTCCAACTCCGCCAGCAACGGCTTGTAATCGGTCGGCGCTGTCACCACGGCGACGTCCTCGAAATTCTTCGCCGCCGCCCGAATCATCGTTGGCCCGCCGATGTCGATGTTCTCGATCAGCTCTTCGAGGGTCGCGTCAGCCTTGGCCGCCACCGCGGCAAAATCGTACAGGTTTACCACGACCATGTCGATTGTAACGATGTCGTGTGTGGCCAGCGCCGCCATGTGCTCCGGGTCGCCGCGTCGCGCCAGAATGCCGGCCGCCACGACCGGGTGAATCGTCTTCACGCGCCCGTCCAGCATTTCGGGAAAGCCGGTCACGTCGCTGACGTCCGTAACCGTCAGTCCGGCCCCGCGCAGCAGCTTCGCCGTCCCGCCCGTGGAAATCAGTTCCGCGCCGAACCCCGCCAGCCCTTGCGCGAACTCGATCAGTCCGCTCTTGTCAGTGACACTGAGAAGCACACGCCGGATGGATGACATAAGCCCATCATTCTCGCACTTCCGGATAGCGCCGTTCTGGAGCCATGCCGCCGACTTGCGCCCCTTGCAAACAGTCGCTTTTCCTGTAGAATGGAATCCGAAATACTAGATTAACTCCCAGGAGGCCGAGATCATGACCAGATGTCTGAAAATCGTCCGCTCGCTCGCTGTCATGGCTGCTCTCACCGCGTGTGTTTTGCCCGCGGCGTGGGGACAGGCCACCTCAGGGGCGCCTGCGGCCGGAACCTTTACCATTAATGGCGCTCAAGTGGGTGTGGCGCCGGACGGTTCCACGTGGCAGACGCTGCTATGGTTCATCAACGTGTCCGCCAGCTCTCAGAACGCCGCGCTGGTGACCCTGCAGGATGAAACCGGGAACGCAGTTCTCGTGAATTGCACGGCCGCCGACGGTACTGCTTCGACCATGTGCGAGTGGGCCGGAAATTCTCTCCTCGCCTCCGGCGCCGAGCGCATCGTGTTGACCGGCCTGACTCCAACTACGCCCGTCGCGCCCTTCAATATCGTGCTCCTCTCGGGGGGCGGCTATGCCTTCACCGCCATCGTCCAGCACATCGATGCCCACGGCAATCTCCTCTCGTCCGCGGCGTTGACCGATCCTGGGCTGCTTGTGCCGGGCGTCACCTCTTCTTACGCCGCCGGCATTGACGAAGAGCCGTGGGTCGACGAGTCCATCCTGCTCGCCAACCCTTCCTCGAGCGCATCCATCAATATCACCCTCGACGTTTACGACGGCCAGTCCGGTGCCGGCTCGCGCGCGCCCATCGCCACCAAGCAGATTTTGCTCCAGCCGCTGGGGCGCGTCTCGGGCCTGCTGACCGAGCTCTTCCCCGGTGTGAACTTCGTGGAGAACACGAGCAGCGGCAATCCTGTCGGAACGCCTGGTCTGCTTCAGGGTTTCCTCTCGGCCACGGCCAGCCAGAACTTCGGCTTCGCCGTCCTGCGGGAGGACATCGCTCCCAGCGGCGCCATCATTGCCACTCCCTGGTCGGCCTTCCCCGCCGTGCCGGCCGCCACCGGCCCTTCCTCTTACCTGACGGTGGATCCTCAACCCAGCGCCTGCAGCGGCCTGTATCCGGGAACCATCACCGCCAGTGCCAGTGTCCCCTGGTTCGTCTATTTGCACGTCGGCCCGGCGAAGTACCTCGTCATGGGGACGGGCAGCTATGTTGACGCCAACGGTTCTCCCGAAACCACCACGGTAAATTGGCTTGCCCCTGGGTATTCCTTCACGCTCGAAGCCCAGGCCGGCGGACTTCTGCAGTCGGTGACGCTGACGCCCCCCGCTTCGTGCAGCGCCCACTAAAGACTGGCCTGCTTCTTCTGCCTATGCCAGTTCTGCGGCGGGCCTCCTCCTGAGGCCCGCCATCCTCTCCCTTCCCGTCTGGCGTGGCTTTCCACTTCCTCCCAAACCGTCGTCGTCTCGATCCGTCGAACCGCGCCTCCGGCCCCAGCCGCGGCCTCATTCGAGAACTCGTTCTCACACCCCATGCCATTCTCTCCGGCGTCGGCCGAAAACCGCCAAAAACCGCTGTCGGGCGGCGATGGGAATGGTGTAAAATATCATCGAATCGGACAAATGGCGCTGGATCTCCGGCATGTACCGGCTGGGGACCAAAACGCGGCCGCCATATGACTAAACGCGTTGTTTCGGAGGAATCGATCACGCCCCGGCCCCGTCCCGAATTCGGCCGAGGTGCTCTGTGCTGAAGGGATTGTCCGGCTGCGCACTCCCGCTGCGGACAGCCCTTGGTCTGCGTTGCGCCTCGCGCCTCATCGGCCGCGCGCTCGGCGTCCCGCTCCTCGCCGTCCTCGTATTGCTCCCCGCCCTCCATGCGCAACAGTACGGCTTTCACAACTACGGCGTCGAGCAGGGGCTGACCAATCTCGCGGTCTCAACTCTATTTCAGGACCGCACCGGCTTCCTCTGGGTCGGTACCGAAAACGGCGTTTTCCGTTTCGACGGCCAGCGCTTTTGCCGCTTTGGACCCGACGAGGGGCTGCCCCGCACTCTCGCCGTCTCCATCGGGGAAGCCCCCGACGGCAGCGTGCTGGTCGGATCCCAGGCCGGGCTCTTCCGTAATCGGGGCAACCGCTTCGTGCCCCTGAAAATGCCCGGCGCAATCGCCGTCAACCCTCGTCAGGGCGTGGCGTTCGACGGCGACGGACGAACCTACGTCGCCACCGACAAGGGCCTCGCCGTCCTCACCCTGGCAGCGGATGCGGCCCTGCAGGTGCGCCTGCTCCCCGTCCCCGCGGGCGTCAAGCAGCCTCTGTTCGCCGCCTTGTTCGCCGGCCCCGGCGTTCTCTGGTTCCGCTGCGATCAGGCCCTGTGCCGGATGGAACGCGATACTGTCACCACCTTTGCCGAGCCACAGGGCCTCCCGCCGTCGGACTGGAATACCATCGCACTGGATGGACCAGGCGATCTGTGGGTTGCCAGCCGCCGCGAGCTGGCCGTCCTGCATCCCGGGGCGAAGCGCTTCGAACTGGCCACATCCGCCCTGCCCGCGGGCCCGCTCGGCCTGGCGCTGAGCGTGGACCGCCAGGGGCGCCTGCTCGTTCCGGCCAGCACCGGTCTGGCCATCCACGAGGACGGCCGTTTCCGGATCGCGGGCCAAAAGGCAGGTCTGAATCCGCCTGTCAACTCCGTGCTTCTGGACCGTGAAGGCTCGCTCTGGCTGGGCTACGCCGGACGCGGCCTGGCCCGCTGGCAGGGCTATGGAGAATGGGAAGCGTTCTGGGGCGACAGCGGCCTGACCAGCGATCTCATCTATGAGATTCTGCCGCTCTCCGACGGAGTCTGGGTCGGTACCGAAGGCGGCTTGTTCCACGGGCGCAAGACCGGCGATTCCTGGAAGTGGGAGCGGATTCTGAGCGTGGGCGCAATCCCCGTCCATGCCCTCCAGCGCGCGCCCGGTGGCCGCTTGTGGCTCGGCACCGAAGGCCGTGGCTTGGCCCTGTTCGATCCCGCCAGCCGCCGCTTGCAGTGGTTCGGCGACGCCCGCGGCCTGCTCGCCGACTCGCCTTATGCGCTCCAGATCGATCATACCGGCCGCCTTTGGGCCGGCACGGAGCGCGGCCTGTTCGTCTCCGATCTCGCCCGCGGCCGCTTCTCCCGCGTCCTCGATCTTCCCGCCATCCGCGTCTGGTCGCTGAGTGAAGCTCCCAATGGCGACCTGTGGGCCGGCACCGCGGATGGGCTTTTTCATCTCTCCGGAAACCACTGGGAGCGCCTGACCAAAACCGCCGGACTCGTGGAAGACGCGATCCTCGCCACCGCCGTCTCCCCTTCAGGCGATGTGTGGGTCGGCTACCAGTCCTCCGGCACGCTCACCCGCATCCAGCCCAATGGCCGCGATCTGCGCATGACCGATTACGGCCGCGCTCCGGGCCTCGCCGGCGGCGCCACCTATGCTCTCTCGATCGATGCGCGCGGCCGGCTCTGGGCCGGCACGGACCAGGGCGCTGCCTTCTGGGATGGCGATGCCTGGACCACCTACGGCCGCGCCGATGGCCTCGCCTGGGACAACTGCGGCCTCCACGCCCTGGCCCTCGCTCCCGATGGCTCGGTCTGGATCGGCACCAGCGGCGGCTTGTCCCATTTCCGCCCTTCCGGAATACTCCCTGCCGCCCGGCCCCCGGCCGTCGCTTTCACCTCGCTCCTGCTCGGCCGGTCCCCATTCACTCCGTCCGATGACGTCTCCGTCGATGCGCGCTCCAACACGCTCACCGCCAGCTACTCCGCCCTCACGTTCGCCCACGCCAGCGGCGTTGAGTTCCGCTACCGCCTCGCCCCGCTCTCCGGCGAGTGGCGCGAAACCAACCTGCGGGAGATTCAGTTCCCCGGCCTGCCGCCAGGCTCGTATCGTTTGCAAATCGCGGCCCGCAACGCCGCCGGCCAGTGGAGCGAACAGCCCGCCGCTTTCGGATTTGAGATCCGCGCCCCCTGGTGGCAGTCCTGGTGGTTCCGGCTGCTGGTTGTGCTGATACCCGTTCTGTTGACCGCGTTCCTGCTGCTCAACCGTCAGCGCCGCGAGGCCGCCGCGCGCCAGTCGCTCGAGGAAGCCGTCGGCCAGCGCACCCTCGAATTGCACAACCAGACCGCCGAACTGCAGCGCCAAACCGCCCTCGCCGCGCAGGAGCAGTCGCGTGCCGCGGCCGCCAACCGCGCCAAAGGCGAGTTCCTGGCCTATGTCAGCCACGAGATCCGCACCGCCATGAGCGGCATCCTCGGCGCCACCGGCCTGCTGCTTTCGGCCTCCTCGAACCCCGAGCAGCAGGAGTGCCTGTGCAGCATCCAATCCTCCGCCGACTCGCTGCACGCCCTGCTCAACGATCTGCTCGACCTTTCCAAAATCGAGGCCGGCCGGCTGCAGCTCTTCCCCGCGCCCTTCGCCATCGCCCACTCGATCGGCGGCGCCTGCCGCAACTTCCTGGCCGACGCCACCGGCAAGGGCCTCTCCCTGACCTGGCAGATCGCGCCCTTCACGCCCGAGTTCGTCATCGGCGACGGCGACCGTCTGCGTCAGGTGCTGCTCAACCTGGTCGGCAATGCCGTGAAGTTCACCGACCGCGGCAGCGTCCACGTGGAACTCTCGTCACGCCCGCTCGAGGGCGCTGCCATCCTGCTCTCCTGTGCCGTCATCGACACCGGAATCGGCATCGCCGCGGAGCACGTCGACACCATCTTCGAACCCTTCCATCAGGGCGACGGCTGCGCCTCCCGGCGCTTCGGCGGGACCGGCCTGGGGCTCGCCATCTGCTCCCAACTGGTCGCTCTGATGGGTGGCCGCATCGCGGTCGAAAGTACCCCCGGAGCCGGCAGCACTTTCCGCTTCGCGGTCCGCGTACTATCTGTTGAATCCGCCCCCGGCGCCTCTGATCGCGAGCCACTCGCGCCCGTCGAAATCGCCCGCGCCGTCCACAGCCGGCGCGTCCTGCTGGTCGAGGACAACCCCGTCAATCAACGCATCGCCACGGCCCTGCTCGGCCAGCGCGGCCACCTCGTCGTGATCGCCGAGGACGGTTCGTCCGCCGTCATGCGTGCTGCCGCCGATAGCTTCGACGTGATCCTGATCGACGTGCAGATGCCCCGCATGAACGGCTTCGAAGCCACGCGCCGCATCCGCGCCGCCGAAAACGGCTCCGGCCGCCGCACGCCCATCTTTGCCATGACCGCGCACAGCCTGGATTCCACCCCCGCCGAATGCCTCGCCGCCGGAATGGATGGCGTCGTTTTGAAACCCTTTCAGCCCGACGAACTCTTCGCCGCCGTCGAATCAGGCGCCGGCCAGCTTGTGCCGCCGCCGCCCGCTGAACCGGCGCCCCTGCCCACCGACGCGCCGCTTGTCTGATCCTCCTTTGAACGCAAAAAGGGCCACCCCCGCGGGTGGCCCTTTCGGACGTAAAGATTCAGGTGCGTCTAGTTCTGACGCCGGCGGCGCCGTAGCGCCCACGCGCCGAGCAATCCGGCGCCGATCAGGCCCAGCGTCGACGGCTCGGGAATACTACCGAGGTCGTTCGGATTTTCGAAAATGAAAGAACCGGCCATGTAGCGGTCACTAGGACCGGCGTCAATTATCGTCGGGAAACCGAAAAACGGATTCGGGGAGCCTGGTACAGGAGCGTAGCGCCCGAGGCCAACAAACGAGATTAGGCCGCCGCCGTCATTCTCCGTCGTGTTAGGGTTCGTCCCACCAGCTGCTCCAGTCAGGTTGACGTTCCAGTCCCAGTCGTTCCACGTCACCACGCTGTAGTTGCCCGGCTGCAATTCCACGGCGCTCGACAGGAACAGGAAGTTCTCTGCATTAATCTGCTGGCCTTCGCCGTTATTCGGCTGGCTGAGATTGAAATTTGCAGGGTTGAAATAGACGCTGGCTACGATGGTGGCGGGCCCGTCGGCTGGGATGTTGTAGATCAGGACGGTGACACCCACGACCTGCTGTACTGTTGGAATGAGCGTAGTGAAGTCAGTTCCGGCCACTCCGTTGAAAATATATGGGTAACTGTCGTTGCCGCCGTCATACATGCCCAGCGCCAACACGTCGATCGGTGCCAGAACCTCGAAGTCCAGGCCCAGCGAGTTCCCATAATTCTGCTGGCTCCCCTGGCACGTCGCATCGCAGGTGTTGTCGTAAGCGATAACCGTGCCCGCCGTCGCCGTCGTGGCAGCGCCGAGCAGGCACAACGCAATCACGCCGCGAACCATCAGTTTCCTCACCGGCCTTCTCCTCTGCCGCAGCACAACTTTTGGGCTGGTACTCCCCCCAACCCTTCCTAGCAGTGTACTCCAGTACCAGGGTCAGCACCATGCCTATTTGGTACCAGTACGCTGTGTAAATCATATCTCCAGATCTTCAGATTTTCAACTCCCGAGTTCCTTTGAATCCGTATTTGTCGGTCAATTTTCTGCCGCTGACGCGGGCTGCTGCACACCGCTGCCAGGCCGGGCTACGATGATAGCCAACGGGATTCCACTTATGCCAACCTCCGACCGTGTCACCGTCATCACCGGCGCTTCCAGCGGATTGGGCGCGGAGTTCGCCCGCCAGCTCGCCGCGCGCGGCCACAACCTGCTGCTGGTGGCGCGCCGGCTGCCGCGGTTGGAGCAACTGCAATCGGAACTCGAGCGTGCTCACCCCATACGCGTCGAGCCGTTCTGCGCCGACCTCGCCGACGACCTCCAGGTCGAGGCCCTGGCCCGCCGCCTCGAGTCCGGCCCGCCCATCGATCTGCTGGTCAACAACGCCGGATTCGGCACTCGCGGTTATTTCCACTCGACCGACTACGCGCGCCAGCTCGAAATGCACAAGCTGCACGTCCTGGCCCCGCTGCGCCTGACGCGCGCCGTCCTGCCGGCCATGATCGCCCGCGCCAGCGGCGCCATCATCAACGTGAGCAGCGTCGCCTCGTTCTTCCGCAGCCCCGGTTCGGTCTCCTACTGCGCCACGAAAGGCTGGATGAGGGACTTCTGCGAGGGCCTGCGCCTCGAGCTCGACGCCCAGCATTCCCCGGTCGTCGTCCAGGCGCTGTGCCCCGGCTTCACCTACACCGAGTTCCACGACGTGCTCGGCTCGGACCGCAAGCAGATCGCGAAACAGCGTGGATGCGCGCCGATTTCGTGGTCGGCGAATCGCTCCGGGCGCTGGCCTCGCGCCAGCTGATCGTGATCCCCGGCTGGCGCTATAAGCTCATCGTCGCCATCGGCACGCGCCTGCCCCTATCCTGGCGCCTGTGGGCCGAGCGCCAATCGCCCCACGCCAAAACGCGCGGCGAACTCGCCGACTGACCGGCCGCCCGGTGGCGCTTGCTGCAAGCATGAAGCCGGTCAGGGGTTACTTAGATTTTTATTTGGAACCAATAGCTGGTGGACGAGAATCAGTGAGCCCTTATTGCTTTCGGCGCTGGGGGGTGGTGGCCGGCACACTTATGCCTTAAATCGGGCACACTTGTGCATTACGTGGTGGGTGTTTTCAGTGGGATTTCAAACGAACAGATTCGCAGGGCGGAGCAGAGCCGGAGGCGGCTTGCCTTGCGCTGATCCCCGGATGCTCCGCATTGCACGACGGCTGGTCCCAGCTCGCAATGGCCTGGGCGAAGGGGTCGCGAAGGGGTCAGCCTGACACGAGGGGGTCGGTCGCGCGAAGGGGTCAGCCTGACACGAGGGGTTGGCGATTCTGGCCAAGGTGGCAGTCGGCTCTGCCACCTTGGAGGTTTTCGATGATTTCCGAGCGCTGCCGTTTGGCGAAAATGAGTACTTGGGGATGTTCGAAGAGCGTTTTCGGCGGATTTGGCGGAAATGGGGCTTCGAGAAAGAGAATCAGGCGCAGTCGGTCGCGTGTTGAAAGGTCAGGCCCGGCTAAGAAGGATAGAAATCAGGCGTAAAACGGGAATCAAACGAAAGTGGCAGAGCCGACTGGTGCTTTGGCCAGAATCGCCAACCCCTCGTGTCAGGCTGACCGTTCCCTCTGTTCCCGCCGTTCCCGTTCCCCTCCCGTTCCCCCCTCGTGTCAGGCTGACCCGTTCCCCGTTCCCCCGTTCCCCTACGGTATGTCCGTCTTATGGCGGTGACTGTACCTCTACCGATTTTTATGTCGGATATAGCACATTTTATGCTCTTCCTTCATACGCAAACTACGCGATGGTTGGGTCAGATGGTCCAGTTGGTCAATACCACCCAGATAATCATAACGGAACATTAAATGCTGTGCAGCAGATCCGGCGAAGGGTCGGCGAAGGGGTCAGCCTGACACGAGGGGTTGGCGATTCTGGCCAAGGTGGCAGTCGGCTCTGCCACCTTGGAGGTTTTCGATGATTTCCGAGCGCTGCCGTTTGGCGAAAATGAGTACTTGGGGATGTTCGAAGAGCGTTTTCGGCGGATTTGGCGGAAATGGGGCTTCGAGAAAGAGAATCAGGCGCAGTCGGTCGCGTGTTGAAAGGTCAGGCCCGGCGAAGAAGGATAGAAATCAGGCGTAAAACGGGAATCAAACGAAAGTGGCAGAGCCGACTGGTGCTTTGGCCAGAATCGCCAACCCCTCGTGTCAGGCTGACCCGTTCTCCGACCTGCTCCTATTTGCTCCGCAGCGCCGTGAAGACGGTGCTCCGGGAGAGCTTCCTACGCATATACGCACGCCGGATGGCGCAGCGATGCCGGTCTTCGGGGAGGAGTTGGCCAGGGAGGTCGGACGCCGGTACGGGGCTCCCGTGCAGATGATGCAGATGAAACATGGCATCTTCGATGAAGCGAGCATCTCGGTGATCGCCCTCGATACGATGAGCGAGATCGGACGACTCGCCGGGCGGAGCCTGGACATGCGACGATTTCGCCCCAATGTCGTCGTTCGTTTACTGCGACCGGTTCCCTTCCAGGAGGACGAGTGGGTGGGCGGTGTGCTCTCCTTCGGCGAGGGGGACGACGCCCCCGCCATTGCGGTCACGATGCGCGACGTTCGCTGCTCGATGGTGAACCTTGATCCCGACACAGCAAGGCCTGCGCCAGAAGTGCTCAAAGCGGTCGTTCGTGAGCACGAGAACACCGCGGGCATCTACGGTGCGGTCACGCGCATCGGCCGACTGGCGGTCGGACAGGCCATATTCCTCCGTGTGGCGCGCGCGATTTCACCGTGAAAACGCCACATTTCACCGTGTTTGGACCGTGAAAAGACGGTATTTTACGGACAACTTGCGTCACGGTGGATCTGCTGCAATATAAGGACTTATTCAAATTCCACCGTGCATTTCACCGCGCATTTGGCGCAGCGTCGTGTTTCACGGTGGATCTATTGCAATCAAAGGAGTTAGGCGAATTTGACCGTGCAATTCAGCGTGTTCACCGTGTATCTACGGTGTTCTAAAGGACTTAACTGCAAAAAACCGCTCATTTTGGGGTGAAATCCGCATTTCACCGTGTATGTACGGTTTTCTAAAGGACTTAACGAAGTTTTCAGCGTGTTGCGCAGATCGGTGAAATCACGCTGTTTTGGTGGTGGTCTTGGCGGGGCGGCGATACGAGTCAGGCGCGACTCAACGAACCGAGAGTGGTGACGGCGTGTTCGAACTCGTCGAGAGCGCCCAGGAAGAAGTGGTCGCGGGCGTCGATCCACAGGAGTTGTTTGGGGCCCCACAGGCGCTCGTAGAAGGCCTCGAACTGGGGGCGGGGGCCGTATTGGTCGTGGGTCGATTGGATGAAAACGCGCGGGCGGCGGCAGCGCACGGCGTCACTGAGCTGGGCGGCATCGATGGTCGGGAAACCGGCGGCGATGACGCGTCCGGGGCCATCGTCTTCCAAGGAAGCCGCGAGGGAAATGGCTGCGCGTGCGCCGAAGCTGAAGCCGGCCAGGGTGAACGGCAGAGCGGGGTAGCGGCGGCGCAGTTCGGCCAGGCAGGCGCGGGCGTCTTCCACTTCGCCGGGACCGCCGTCGTGCTTGCCGCGGCTGAGGTTGACGCCGCGGAAGTTGAAGCGCAGAACGACGCAACCGGAGCGGCGCAGGGCGCGCGCCGTGCGGTGGACGACCTTGTTATGCAGGGTACCGCCGTAGACGGGATGGGGATGGCAGACGAGCGCGGCTTCGATGGGCGGGCCGGGGTCAGGCTCTTCGAGCAGGGCTTCGAGACGCCCGGCGGGACCGGCGACGAAGAACGATTCGATGCGGCGCGGCACAAGGGACCCGGCGGGGCTCAGTTGGTGCGGTAGTTGGTGAACTGCATGTCGATGCCGAAGTCGTGGGCGCGGAGCAGGGCGATGACCTCCTGGAGCGCGTCGCGGTCGCGGCCGCTGACGCGCACGAAGTCGCCCTGGATGGAGGCCTGGACCTTTTTCAACTTCGCGTCCTTGATGAGCTTGACGATCTCGCGCGCCTTTTCGGTGGGGATGCCGACCTGGAGGGCGATCTCCTGGCGGACGGTGGACGAGGCGGCGGGCTCAATCGGGCCGGGATTGAGGGCTTTGAGAGGGACCTTGCGCTTGACCAGCTTGGCTTCCAGAATGGCGGCGACGGCCTTGAGCTTGAAGTCATTCTGCGAGCGCAGGACGATCTTCAGATCCTTCTCGTTCAGCTCGATGGAGCTGTGAGAGTCCTTCAGATCGAAGCGCTGGGAGAGTTCCTTGGTGGCCTGCTGGATGGCGTTGGCGACTTCGGGCATCTCGACTTCGGAAACGACGTCAAAAGTGTTGTCGGGCATGGTTCATTTGGAAACGACGTCAAACAGAGCGTTCTGAGTCATTGGGCATCCGCTCCCTCACGGTCGCGGCTCAGAAACAACATAAGAACCGCTCCCTAACGGTCGCGGCTCAGAAACAAGATCGCGGCTCAGTAACGAGGTCGCGGCTCAGAAACAAGATCGCGGCTCAGTAACGAGGTCGCGGCTCAGAAACAAGATCGCGGCTCAGTAACGAGGTCGCGGCTCAGAAACAACATAAGAACCGCTCCCTAATGGTCGCGGCTCAGAAACAAGATCGCGGCTCCGTCACGGTCGCGGCTCGGAAACAACATGAGCGGTTCTGGCGCCAGCAATCATGGCGGCGTGCTTCATAATACTGTCGGCCATGGTTCAAAAACAATAGGGCGCTCAGTAACCGAGCGCCATCATGACTTTTTCGGTGATCTCTTCGACCAGGGCCGGCAGGCTGCGGTCGAGGGCGATGGTGACGGCGGCGCGGACGGCCTCGGGGTCGGGCAGCGGATGGGCGGGATTCCATCCGATTTTGCCGGTGAGCTCGGCGGTTGTGGGCGCGGGGAGCGAATCGGAGAAGAGGCCGCGGGCGAAGTGCGCCTTATCGACCAGCGGGCGGATCGCCTCGAGCATGGCCGAGGCCTCGAAAGGTTTCTTGAGAACGGCGTCGCAGCCGGCACGGCGGGCCTCCTCCTCGTCGACGGGCTCGAGCAGGCCGGCGATGAGGATGACGCCGGCGTGCTTATGGCGATCGCTGGTTTTGACGCGGCGGCAGAGTTCGTAGCCGGAGACGGCGGGCAGGAAGACGTCGGCGAGGATGACGTCGGGGTCGAGTTGGTTGATGCAGGCCAGGGCGGCGTCGCCTTCGGTGGCGGAGACGACGTCGAAACCCTCCTCGCGCAGAATGCGTTCTCCCATCCGCTGAGCGTGGGGACTATCGTCGGCGAGGAGAATGAGGCTGTTCATCCGGTTGTCCCTGCTATTGTTTGGGCGGAGGCTGGCGTGGTCTGGGCCGGAGTGGTCTGGGCCGGCGCGGTCTGGGCCGGAGCGGCCTGGGCTGGTGGGGTCGATCCAGATGGCAAAATGGCCTTCTGCTTTTTCGGCTTAGACGGTTTCTGGAGCTTAGGCCGGACGGGCGGCTTGGGCTTGGCGGCCTTTTTGGAGGGCTTGGCGTTAGCGGGGGGCGCAGCGGCGGCGGCAGCGGCGTCGGCCTTGGCCTTGGCCTCGGCGGCGGCGCGGGTCTTGTCGGCGGCGGCCTGAGCGTCAGCGGCGCCCATCTGCTGGGGACGGACGTTGGCATCCAGCTCTTTCGCCGGCGGGGCCTTGCTCTGGCGGGCGTCGGGCCTGGTCTCGAGGGCGGTCGAGGAGCCGACGCCGGCGCTGGCCTGGACATCGGTGACGCCGCCGGGAGAAGTCGTTTGGGCGGCGGGAATGGGGACCAGGACCGGGATGGTCGGCCGGAAGGAGGCCAGGGAGGGCTCGCCGGACTTGGCGGCCCGGCTGACGTCGGGACGAGAGCTCGATCTGGCCCCAATAGCGATTGAAGAGGCTGGGGCGGGTGACGTTGTCCTGCTCGTAGCGCATGCGGGCGACGGCGACGGGGTCGGGATCGGGGATCTCGGCCTCCATGGCCTTCAAGTGCTTCTTGGCATCCTCGGCGTAGAGGCTGAGGGGGTACTGGCGGACGAGCTTCTGGTAAGCCTCAATCGACTTCTGACGGAAGCGCGGGCCGAGCTTGGCGTAATCGTCGCCGAGGGCCCAGAGCGCCAGATCGGAGCCGGAGTAGAGCGGGTACTGGTCGGTGATGGCCTGCAGACGGTTGGCCGAGGCGGAGTAGTTGGCCTTAGCGCGGTAGAAAGTGCCGACCTGGTATTCGCTCTCGCCGATGACCTCCTGGACCTGGCGGACGCGGGCGGCGGCCTGCGGGGCAAAGCGGCTGTTGGGGAATTTGGAGAGGACGTTCTTGCACTCCTCGTCGGCCTTCGACAGGTGGGTATTGTCGCGGTCGGGCTTGTCCAACTGCTTGAAGTGGATGTCGCAGATCTTCATCTGCGCTTCGGCCGACTCCTCCATCGACGGGTAGAAGAGGATGAAGTCGTGGTATTCGGCCTCGGCCTGAGCCCAGGCGTGGGTGCCGGCCTCGCGCATCCAGCTATCGGCGATGGCGAGCTTGGCCTTGGCGAGGTACTCGCTGGTGTCGTAGGTATTCATCAGGGTATTGAGCGTGAGACGCGCGACCTCATAGCGTCCGTGCTCAATGTCCTTGATGGCCTTGTCGAACAGCACCTTGTCGGGCTGCTGCGTGTCCTTGGTGATCGGGTTCTCGTACTTCTTATGAATGCAGCCGCCACACAGCGCCAAAGCCAGCAGCGCCAAAGCCGTGAGGATTGGTCTTGCCTTAGTAAAACGCGCCACGATGCTCATCCGGAAGAGGGCCCTCTCTCGATTATGTAAAACCAGTCTCCAAGGTCAGCCAGGGAGACCACGCCTGGAAAAACGAACAGCCAACAAGCCGGACAAACCTGAAGAACGAGACTCCAGGCCCATGCGACGAGACGGACGGCTAGGCCCGCCGGTTCCCGGCAGATCGCGCCGCCTCACTCAGACGCCGGACGGCGAGGGCCGGATCCGGGTCGCCGAAGACGCTGGAACCCACGACAAACCAGTCCACGCCGGCTTCCGCCGCTTCTACTACATTATCCAATGTAATGCCGCCGTCGATCTCGATGGCGAAGCCGAGATGCAGCCGGGCGCGCAATTCTCTCAGCCGGCGGACCTTTTCGAGGACGAAAGGAATGAAGCGCTGGCCGCCGAAACCGGGGTTGACACTCATCACGAGCACGTAATCGCAGTAGTCCAGGACGTGTTCGAGGACGACGATGGGGGTGGCGGGGTTGATCACGACGCCGGCCTTGGCGCCCTCGGCCTGGATCATTTTCAGAGTGCGATCGAGATGCGGGCAGGCTTCCTGCTGGACGGAGACGCAGTCTGCGCCGGCCTCGATGAACAGCGGGGCGAAGCGGTTGGGGTCGGTGATCATCAGGTGGACATCGAGGGTCAGCCGGGTGAATTTGCGCAGGGAAGCGACGACCGGGACGCCGATGCTCAGATTGGGCACGAAATGGCCGTCCATGATGTCGCAATGGAGGGCGGTGACACCGGCGGACTCGACGGCGCGGACCTGTTCACCGAGGCGGGCGAAGTCCGCAGCCAGAATTGAAGGGAAAATCTCGGCCATCGGGAGAAGCCTCTTCAGGTTAGCACCGCGGCGTAGAAGCCGTCTCCGGCGTGCCGGCCGGGCACGCGCAGGCGCTCGGCGCGGACCCGGTCGGGAGCGACGGCGCGGACCACATCCTCATTCTCCTCGCGCTCGAGGGAGCAGGTGGAATAGACGAGGCGGCCGCCGGGTTTCAAGCAACTCAGGGCATGGCGCAGGATGCGACGCTGGCGCGCGGCGTAGCGGGCGAAATCGGCTTCTTTGAGACGCCAGCGAATCTCGGGGTTGCGGGCGAGAGTGCCGGTGCCGGAGCAGGGCGCGTCGACGAGGATGCGGTCGAAGACGGGCGGGAAGGGCAAGGGCTGAGCGGCGTCCAGACGAACGAGGCGCGCGCCGGCGGCGTGGAAATCGCGCAGGCGGGCGGGGCTCGCGTCGCAGGCGACGGCGGTGAGAGCGGGCGTCTCGAGGGCCTGGGCAGTCTTGTTGCCGGGCGCGGCGCAGAGGTCGAGAAAGAGTTGGCCGGGCGCGAGCTCGAGCAGCGGGACGACGGTTTGCGAACCGATGTCCTGGCGGCGCGCGCCCGCGGGCAGCGGACCGGTGAGGAGCCAACAGCCGGGAAGCTCGGCGGGCTCGCAGCCGGGCGGAGGTTCGGCGGCACCGGGCAGGCGGATGTAGGTGGCGGGCGCGTGCAGGCAGGCCGCGCCGAGGCGGCGCGCGGCGTCGAGGCCAAAGCGAGTGGCCCAGCGCCGCCAGAGCCAGGGCGGAAGCGAGTACTCGATCGCGTCATCGTTCCAACGCGCGGGCAAAGGCGGCAGACGGCGCAGCACGGCGTTCACGAGAGTCGCGGCCGGGGCCTTGCGGGCGCGTTTGGCCAGGTTGACGCTTTCACTGACGGCGGCATGGTCGGGCACGCGATCGAGAAAGCGCATCTGGTATGCGCCGATCTCAATGGCGATGAGGACGCGCGGATCCAACTGATCGGGACGGCGGCTGGAGACGCGGGCGATGAGCGCCTGCAATTGGGCGCGGCGGCGGAGCACGCCGTAAACGATTTCGGTGGCGAGCCCGGCTTCGCGAGAGTCGAGCCCGGCCAGGGCGCGGTCGAGCGCGTCGCCGGAGGGCGCGCCGCCGTTGACGGCCAGCAAGACGTCGAAGGCGATCTGGCGGGCGCTATGCACCCCCTTATAATAGGGACTTGGACCTCAAGAAAGTTATTCTGCACCGGGTTGGCGAGGCGGTCACGCGATACAAGATGATCCGCGCGGGCGACCGGGTCGCGGTGGGATTCTCGGGCGGGAAGGACTCGTTCACGCTGATCGAGGCGCTGGTGGCGCTGCGAGAGCGCGCGCCGATCGATTTCACGATCCGCGCGTTCACCATCGACCAGGGCAAATTCCTTAGTCCGATCGAGCCGTGGGGCGAATTCCTGCGGGCGCGCGGCGTGGATTGGACCTACCGCGTGGACCAGCCGTCGGTGCGGCTGATGAGCGAGCGGCCGGAGCATGGCTGCGACACGTGCAGCCGGTTCCGGCGGCGCGCGGTGTACGAAGCGTGCCGCGAACTGGGCGCGAACGTGATTGCGCTGGGGCACACGGCCGACGATTTCTGCGAGGCGTTTCTGCGCAACGCGATGTTCACCGGAAGAGTGGCCGCGCTGCCGCCGGTGACGTGGTCGCGGAAGAAAGAATTCCGACTGATCCGCCCGCTGATGCTGGTGACGGAGGATCTGACGACGGCCTACGCCCGGGCGTGTAGCGCGCCGGTGGTGCCGTGCGGATGTTCGCAAAAGACGGGCACGGTGCGGCGATCGATTCGCGAAATTTTCGCCGAATTGGAGAAAGAACATCCGCACCTGAAGCAGACGCTGCTGACGGCGATGAGCAACCTGACGCCGTCGCGGCTGCTGGATCTGCGCTACCTGGCGCTGGAGCCGGGCGCCGAGGAAGAAGCGCCGGCGGATCCCTTCCCGCAGGTGGCGAGCGGCGCGTTGATCGATTTGGAATGATTCCGTCGCGAGAGCTTCACGTTTCCGTCGCCGTTTTGACATAATTGTAACTTCGCGTAAAGAGTTCGACCCCGCCGCGGCCGTGATTGCGGGAACGTTCTTTGAACCCATATGAGACTGCTTCCTCGCGAAGACAAATTCTTCCACTTCTTCGTTCGCCAGGTAGAACTGATCGATCAGGCTGCCGACCTGCTGCAGCAAGGCGTTGCCGGGGATGGCGGGCGGCTCGAATATGCAGCGGGCCGGATCGCCGATCTGGAAAAACAGGGCGACGAAATCATCCATGAGATTTTCACGCGGTTGAACCAGACGTTTATTACGCCGCTGGATCCCGAGGACATCCACGCGCTGGGCTCGCACCTGGACGACGTTCTGGACGAGATCGAGGAGGCGGCGCACCGGCTGGTTTCCTACGAAATCCACAAGCCGCCGCCGCCGATGGTCGAACTATGCGGCTTAATCTGCAGATGCTCCGGGGTGCTGCGGCGGGCGTTCGCCGCGCTGAGCCACGACAAGGCGCTGCTGGACCACTGCATCGAGATCAACCGTCTGGAAAACGAGGCTGACAAAGTGCACCGCGCGGCCATCAGCGCGCTGTTTCGCAGCGGAGGCGACGCGCTGACGGTGTTCAAGCTGAAAGAGATTTACGAGCACCTCGAACAGACGGTGGACTGCTGCGAAGACGTAGCCGACACTCTGCAGAACGTGATTGTGAAGAACGGTTAGGCACGGAGCGATGAGCGGGACGCTGCTGTTTGTCATCGTCATCATCGGCGTGGCGCTGACGTTCGATTTCATCAACGGATTTCACGACGCGGCGAACTCGATTGCGACAGTGGTCGCGACGAAAGTGCTGACGCCATTGCAGGCGGTGCTGTGGGCGGCCTCGTTCAACTTCATCGCCGCGCTGCCGCTGTTTTTCGGCGAAGCGGGCGTGGCGGGCACGGTCGGCAAAGGGATGGTGAACCTCAAATACGTCACGCCGATTGTGATTCTGGCGGGATTGCTGGGCGCGATTTTCTGGAATCTTCTGACCTGGTACTATGCGATTCCATCGAGCAGCTCGCACGCGCTGATGGGCGGCTATGCGGGGGCGGCGATGGCCAAGGTCGGGATGACACTGGGCGCGGCGCGGATTCCGGATGCCACCATCGCGCACGGCTGGATTGTCACGACAGCGTTCATCGTGATTGCGCCGATGGTCGGACTGGTACTGGGCTTTGGGCTGATGATCCTGGTGTACTGGATTTGCCGGAAGTCGACGCCGAAGAAGATGGACGTGTGGTTCCGCCATCTGCAGCTCGTGTCGTCGGGGCTACTCAGTTATTCGCACGGCGCCAACGACGCGCAGAAGACGATGGGGATTATCGCGGGGGTGCTGTTCGCGGCGGGGTTTTCCACCGGATTCCACGTGAACTGGTGGGTGATTCTGCTGGCGCATGCGGCGATTGCGGGCGGGACGATGAGCGGCGGATGGCGCATCGTGCACACGATGGGCGGCCGGCTGACGAAGCTGAAGCCGCGCAGCGGATTTTGTGCGGAAACGGCGGGCGCCATCGCGATCCTGGTGCCGACGTATTTGAAGATACCCGTTTCGACGACGCACGTGATCACAGGCGCCATCGCCGGGGTCGGCTCGATTCAGCGCATGAAAGCGGTGCGCTGGGGCCTGGCGCGGAATATTCTCTGGGCCTGGATTCTGACGCTGCCGATGTCGGCGCTGGTGGGCGGGCTGAGCTTTGCGTTGATCCACGCCCTGACGGGCAAGCAATAGGCGCGCTGGTTCGCGCCGCGGCGCGAGCGGGACGCTCGTGAAAAAGCGCGCATCGCCCACGCGCAGTTATCCTGAAAGAACATGCGGCTGGGAATCGATTTCGGCACGTCGCGGATTGTCGTGGCAGTGGCCGACCGGGGGAATTACCCGGTGGTCTCCTTCGAGACGCCGGAGGGCGAGGCGGTCGAATGGATTCCGCCGGTGATTGGAGTCTGCGGGAACGAGGTGGCGTACGGCTGGGAGGCGTGGCGGCATTACGGCAGCCCCGGATGGAGCCACCTGCGATCGATCAAGAGCGTGCTGGCGACGGCGGGGCCGCAGTCGCTGGTGCAGTTTGGATCCGTGGCGCTGTCGGTGCCGGAGCTGCTGGCCGGATTGGCGCACCAGGTGCGCGCGGACCTGTATGCGCGATCCAATGCCAGGCCGGCGGCTGACGAAGTACTGGAAGCCGTGGTGGGCGTGCCGGCACTGGCGAATTCCAACCAACGCTACCTGACCGTCGAGGCGTTCACGCGGGCGGGCTTCCACGTGCGCGCGCTGGTGAACGAACCGTCGGCGGCGGCGGTGGAGTTCGGCCACCGCAAGGCGGGCGTGCAGGAGCCGGAGTCGGTGCTGGTGTACGATTTCGGCGGCGGCACGTTCGACGTGTCCCTGGTGCGGCGCGAGGAGAACGCGTTTGAAGTGCTGGGTAGCGAAAGCCTGCCGGCGCTGGGCGGCGACGATTTTGACGATGTGTTGGCAGAGCTGGCATTGCGCCAGGCGGGACGGCTGGAGGCGCGACACGGCCTCAACCAGGCGCAGGAGTTTCTGCTGATCGAGGAGTGCCGGCAGAAGAAAGAAGCGATCCACCCCAACTCGCGCAAAATCACGCTGGAGCTCGACGCGGTATCCGCGGGCTGGGGCGAGGTTTCGATTCCGGTGGCGGCGTACTACGAGGCGTGCCTGCCGATGGTCGAAGAGACGCTGGCGCTCACCGAACAGGTGCTCGAGAAAAGCGGGAGTCAGGCCTCGGGAAGGCCGCCGGTGCTGTACCTGACGGGCGGCGCGAGTGAGTTGCCGCTGGTGAGCCGGATGGTTCGGGAGCGATTCGGACGGCGGGTGCACCGCAGCGCGTACATGCGATCAGCGACTGCGATCGGGCTTGCGATTCATGCCGAAGGAGCATTGCCAACGCCGCTGAAAGAGCGTTTCACACGGCACTTCGGGCTATGGAGAGAGGCCGAGGGCGGAGACCGGATCGTATTCGATCCGCTGATTCGCCGGGGTGCGCCGCTGCCTCAAACGGGCGAGCCTCCGATGCGCATAACGTACGAATACTCGCCGGCGCACAATATCGGTCATTACCGGTTTCTCGAGTGCACGGCCCTGGACGAGGCCGGCACGCCGACGGGGGACCTGACGCCGTGGGACGAGATCCGATTCCCGTTCGATCCGCGTCTGGCGGGCCTGGCCGACCTGACGGGCATCCCGGTGGAGCGCGACGACGTGGCGGCGAATCAGCGCATCGAAGAAGAGTACGACGTCAGCAGTTCGGGCACGATCACGGTGCGATTGCGAAATCTCACGGCGGGCTATCAGCGCGAGTTTTCACTGGGCCGCTGGGCGGCCAGGCAGGCGGCGCCGGCGGTGCGGCGCAGGCATCGGGCCAAGCCGTGAACGTGAGAGGAACGCAAGTGGGAATGCGTCGGCTCGTGGATCAACTTTCCGGCCTGCGGCGATTCGACCTCGCTCAAAGCTGGCGCGTGGGAATGCCGCACCACCCGACTCATCCGCCGTACACGCACAGCCTCACCAAACTGCACGGAGACTTCGTGCTAGCGAACGGCGCCTCGTCGGCGGGGGACGCGATCGCGCTGGGCACGCACACGGGCACGCACATCGACGCGCTGTGCCACTACTCGCGGGACGGGAAGATGCACGGCGGAGCGGAGGTCGCGAGTCTCCAGGATTGGAGCAGCGGCATGGCGCGGCACGGCGCCGAGACGATGGGGCTGATGCTGCGGCGAGGCGTGCTGCTGGATGTCGCAGGGCTGGCAGATGCGGAGCCGAGTGAGAGCGCTGGCGCACTCGACGCGGAAACGGGCATCGATGCGAAGCTGCTCGAGCGGGCGGAGGAAGCGGCGGGCGCGCGCCTGGAAGCGGGCGATGTCGCGCTGATCCGCACGGGCTGGGGCAGCTACTGGAACGAGCCGCGGCGGTTCATCAACGGGATGAAGCTGCCGGGCGTGACGCTGGACGGAGCGCGCTGGCTGAGCGGGCGCGGGATCTTCGCCGCGGGCAGCGACACGGCATCCTTCGAACGAATGCCATCGTCGCTAATGGAGGTGCACGTTCATCTGCTGGTGGAATGCGGGATCCACATTATGGAGTGCCTGCGACTCGAAGAGCTGGCGGCAGCGGGCGTGGGCGAATTTCTATTTGTAGCCGCAGCTCTCAAATTGGAAGGCGCGACAGGCGCTCCGCTGCGGCCCTACGCGCTGGCGGAGGCGGGCCGCGGTTCTGATAGGTTGTGAGCATGGGCGATGAATTTCAAGGCAAGATGGCGCTCGTGACTGGCGCATCGAGAGGTATTGGCGCGGCGACGGCGATTGCGCTGGCGCGCGCCGGCTGCAAGCGCGTTTACGTGCACTACAACTCGAGCGCGGAGGGCGCCGAGCGGACGGCCGCGGAGATCCGGCAAGCGGGCGCGGAGGCGATGGTGCTGGCGGGCAATCTGTCGAGCGAAGCCGGCATCCGGGCGTTCGTGGACGTGGTCGCGGGAGAACCGCACGCGATCGATTACCTGGTGAACAACGCCGGCTCGCTGGTGCGTCGCGCCACGCTCGCGGGGTTCACCTACGCGTTGTTCGACGAAGTGATGGACCTGAACGCGAAGAGCATGTTCTTCCTCACGCAGGCGGTGGCGCCGCGCATGGCTGCGCGCGGCGGGGCGATCGTCAACCTCAGCTCCATCGCGGCGCGCACGGGAGGAGGTTCCGGCGCCGCCGTGTATGCGGCGTCCAAAGCCGCGGTTTCGGCGCTGACCAAGGGTCTCGCTAAGGAACTCGCACCGCGCGGCATCCGCGTCAACGCCATCAGTCCGGGCACGGTGGACAACGACTTTCACGCCCATTTTTCGACTCGTGAAGCGCTGGCGCAGGTGGCCGCCAACACGCCGCAGGGGCGGCTGTCGAACGAATGAGGAGATGGCCGATGCGATCGTTTTCCTGCTGAGCGACGCGGCACGTAACATCGTCGGACAAACGATCGAAGTGAACGGCGGGGCCTACATGGTGTAGCGCGTTGGGCGCACGAGCCCGGCGGCCGCCTATTGTTCTGCGCGTCGCAGATCTTCCGCGATCCAGCGGTAGAGACGCCCCGCGGAATGCGGCCGGGACCAGATTCTCCAGAAGCCGCGCGGCGTCATGTAGTTGTACAAAGCCACGCGGTACTTCAGCAACATCAGCACATAGTGCAGCGGGGGATCGAGGAGGATGGCGCCGCCACCGCGATGCGCATCGAGGGCCTCCGAAATACCGGACGCCATCACCGCCGCCGAAGTGCAGCGGGACAGAATCTCCAGGTCCGCGACCCAGTTGCGGGCCTGAAGATAGGTGCAGCGTTCAGCCGGCAGGTCCAGGCCAAAGGGTGCATACTTCGGGCCGGCGCGGGACAAGTCCGTCGCCTGCGAGGCCGGATTCATCCCGGTGATGAGAACGTGGCAATCAAAATCGTCGATCAAGCGCCGGAAGACGCGCGAGTACTTATCCACCAACGATTCGGCCGAAGGTTGTCCGATTGGCTTCACAGCGGATCCCCAGGCGCGGTATCGCCAGACGAAAGCGACGGTCGTGCGCGTGCGGAACAGATTCTCCGGAATGCCATACTGCTCCATCGCCAGGCGGACTTCCTGGCGGCCCTCGTCGCTCAATCGCAGACGATGGGCGGGCGGGAGTGGAAGAAGCCCCCGCAAGTCATCATAGAAAATGCGGTTCCTGGTGCGATCGATTTTAGCCAGCAGATCGACGGGCAGATGGTCGAGAACATCCAGCTTCAGTTCGCTATCGAGGACCTGGTATTGTAGGAATTCTTCAACCGGCGTTGACGGCATTTCCTCCCAGGACAAGAAACATTCCGCGAATGAAAAATCGAATTTTTGCAGAGGCGGCAGGCGGGCCGGGTCGGCAGAAAACAGATAGAGCTGCGTGCCCGGATTCTGTTCCACGAACAGTTTGAGACTCGTCGCCTGCCAGTAGTAGTCGCCATACGCGCCGTGGAGAATGCTGCCGATCTTTTGCGCCATACTTGTGTGCCGCGCATCCGCCGGCGGCGCGGCCTGGCCGCCCGGTGTGGGCCGGAACTCAGGGTGCGGAACGGACCTTAATCCGAGTTCAGGACCATCATCTCAGAGATCGCGGCCGATCGGTTGTTAAGAAGGAACTATCGGGAACGCCGGCGACCTGTCAGGGTCTGCGAGTCAATACATACGCATGAGTCGGACGGTGGAAAGACAGATGCGCAGGAATGGTACCCCCGGCTGGAATCGAACCAGCGACCGACGGCTTAGAAGGCCGTTGCTCTATCCACTGAGCTACGGGGGCGCTCAGCCTCAGCTTAGCAAACGCCAGGTTTTCCAGGAATCGGAGAGTGGCTGTGCGCTGAATAGTCGCGCGAGCCACTACGTGGGAACAAGATCTGGCCCTACTACTTCTTGCTGCGGTGCCCCTGCGGCCTGCGGCCGCGCTTCCCCTGGGCAGGGTGCTGGCCCCTCTTGTACCTTTTCGCGCGCTTGGTCACTTTGACGACCCGCGCCGAGCCGGATTGTTCGGAGCCGCGCGCGACCCGCTCCTGCGCGAATGCGCCGAACTCGCAGCCGCACATCAGAATCAGTAAAAATAAGATGGCGTAAATTCTAGTCATTCCACTTTAGTGTGACCCCATTGGCTTCCAGAATCAAGTGATTACGCGCCGCACCGGGCCCATCCGGCCAGCGCGTGCAGCAGGATCACCAGAGCCCCGAAGCCGACCGGCCGCGGCGTCATGCCCGATGCCTCGACATGACAGTCGAAGACGGGTCGTCAGCGGGTCCGGCGACGAATCCTTCGACCCGCTGGGCAATCCGATCGCGGATGCGGCGGAATGCGGCTGCGCGCTCCGCGAGCGTGCCCTCGACCGCGGCGGGATCCTCGAAACCCCAGTGGATGCGCTCCGTTTGCGCCGGGAAAACCGGACAGCTCTCCCGCGCGTTGTCACAAACCGTGATGACGTAGCGGAACGGCCGGCCGATGAACTCGTTGACGGACTTGGAGCGCTGGCCCGAAATGTCGATCCCGATTTCGGCCATCACGGCGATGGCCTCCGCACGCAGCGAAGATGGCTTCGTGCCCGCGCTGAAGATGTCGAAGCGATCACCGGCAGCTCGGCGCAGCAGGCCTTCGGCCATCTGACTGCGGGCCGAATTGCCCGTGCAAAGAACTAAAATGGCATCTCGTGTCGTTTGCATTCCATCGCCCTCTCTTCCAATCCCGTCCCGCCACTCTGCCCTGATGGAGACGGTACTCTCTCCATACTCGCCAACACGCCCTGTCTGATGCGGGCAGCAGATCCGGAGGGAGAAACCGCCGAAAAAGCGTGCCCGCAATTACCGCGACGAGTTAAGCCTACATTTCAGCATCACCGAGCTACGGCGCAACGTGGAGCCTGATGGCCGGTGGCGTCCTCCTCCGGAAACCAGTGGCGCGTGCGGTTGCAGAACGAGCAGACCGACAGCATCACGGGCACTTCGATCAAGACTCCAACCACCGTCGCCAGAGCGGCGCCGGAACCGGGACCGAACAATGCGATGGCCGTTGCCACTGCCAATTCGAAGAAGTTGCTGGCGCCAATCAGCGCCCCCGGAGCGGCCACGGCATGGCGCACCTTGAACCACTTCATCAGCCCATAGGTCAGCGATGCGTTGAAGTAGACCTGCAGCAGAATCGGCACCGCAATCAGAGCCACGTGCAATGGCTTGGAGATAATGTTGTCCGCTTGGAATCCGAAGATGAGCACGAGCGTGGCCAATAGAGCGAGCACGCTGAGCGGCGCGAAACGGGGCAGCAGCACCTGTTCAAACCAGCTTCTCCCGTGGGCCCGAATGAAATAGAAGCGCAGCGCCGTCCCCGCTGCCAGTGGAACCACGATGAAGATCACGACCGCGTAGAGCAATACCTGAAATGGAACGTGCAGCGCGGATGCGCCATTCACCAGGATGCGGACGATGGGCGCGAACAGGAACAGCATGACGAGGTCGTTCACCGACACCTGCACCAGCGTATAAGCCGGGTCGCCCTCCGTCAGATAGCTCCACACGAACACCATCGCGGTGCACGGCGCGGCCGCGAGGATGATACAGCCGGCGATGTACTGGTCGGCGTCGGCCGGGCTGATGAACGAGGCGAAGACAAATCGAAAAAACAGCCACGCCAGAAGAGCCATTGAGAACGGCTTCACTAGCCAATTCACGATCAGGGTGACGATCAGCCCTTTGGGTTTGCGTCCAACGTCGCGGATCGCGCCCAGATCCACTTTCATCATCATCGGCGTGATCATCAGCCAGATGAGCACGGCGATCGGGATGTTGATCTGGCTGCCCTGGCCGAATTCCAGGCCTCGCAAAGCCTGCACGGCGGATGGCAGGAGCCTGCCGAGGAGGACTCCCGCCAGCATGCACAAAGCCACCCAAAGCGTCAGATAGCGCTCAAAAAACGCCAGCCGTCTTGGCCCTTGCAGGGTCGGGGCGGCAACGGGTTCTTCCGCCATGATTCAGATTCCCGCCGCCGGCTTGGTGGCCCGAATGAAGGCGCTCATGAACTTGCCGTCAACCTGTGGGGCAATCGCTTCCAGGTTGAACGCCTTGACCGGACAGGAACGCGCGGGCCTCGTCGAGTTGATAAATGCGGGTCGGCTCGATGCCGACTTGGTCGAATCCTGCCGCGGTCAGCTTGGTTTTGTATTCATTCTCTTCGAGCGCCCCCGCCACGCAACCGACCCACAGCAGCACGTTCTTGCGGATTTCGGGCGGGATCTCACCGCGAGTCACGACATCGGATACGGCCAAACGGCCGCCGGGCTTCAACACGCGGAAAGCTTCGGCCAGCACTTCGTCCTTGTCGGCAGAAAGATTGATCACACAGTTGGAGATGATCACGTCGACCGAAGAGTCCGGCAACGGGATGTGCTCGATCTCGCCTTTCAGGAATTCGACGTTTGCGACGCCCGCCTGGCGCTTGTTCTCGTTCGCCAGTGCCAGCATTTCATCGGTCATATCCAGACCGTAGGCCTTGCCGCCAGGCGAAACCCTGCGCGCGGACAGCAACACGTCGATGCCGCCGCCGCTGCCCAGATCCAGAACCACTTCGCCCGGCTTCAGTTCCGCAAGCGCCGTGGGATTGCCGCAGCCGAGCGAGGCCAGCACGGCGGCTTCCGGCAGTTCGCTCTTCTGCAATTCGTCGTACAATTCCGACGTGATCGGGTCCGCGCCTGACGAGCAGGACGAGGGACTGCTGCCGCAGCAGGCATTGCCCTGCCCCGACACCACCCGCAGCGCGGCCTGACCGTATTTCTCCTGGACGATTTCCTTGATGTTGCCACTCATCGTACAACCTCCCATCAACTCCGAATTCTAAGATCCTGGCAGCACGCGGCAAACTGGTTTGGCTTGATCGCCTTGTTCCGCGTGCAGCACTCGGCATACAGAAAGCCCACCAGTTCCTGCAGCGCCGCGGTGTTGGCGCTGTACCAAAGAAAGGTCCCCTCGCGCCGCACGCGGACCAGGTCCTCATTCTTCAGCTTCTCCAGGTGGTGGGACAGCGTGGAAGCCGGAATGTCCAGTTCGGCCTGAATATCGCCCACCACGAACCCTTGCGGATGCGCCGTGAGCAGGAGCTGCATGATGCGCAAACGCGGCTCGGTGCCCATAGCCGAGAACATGTCGGCGTAGCGGGCAACCGCCTCCGCCGTCTTTACAGTGCCCTTGGCCGTGCCCATATTTCGATAATCGCAGAATTATGCAAATAGTCAAGGGAAGAGTGCGGTCGAGCGCCAACAAATCCGCTCCTGGCTCGCGTGCGGCGCGCGCCGCTACCTCATTGCGAGAAGCCGGCCAGGCGCACAATCTGCGGATAGTAGTTCACGTGCTGGCCACTCTCGCCGCGCTCGCCGGCCGCCGCCATCGACGCCGCCAGGACCCCCGCGGGCATGGGCCGGTATTTGGCCAGCGAACCGGTCATGAGGAACTCAAAGGCGCGCGAGAAGCCCGCCGCCACGCGCTCGCCGGGACGATTCTCGTTTCGCTTGCCCATCAATACGCCGGGACGGAAGATGTGCAGCGCTTCGAAGTCCAGCGCCGACACGGCGGCTTCCAACTCGCCCTTGGTCCGAAGATAGAAGGTCGAGGAGTTGGGGTCGGCGCCGACGCTCGACAGCAGCATCATGCGCACCGCGCCGACCTTGTGGCCGAGACGCGCAAAACGTTTGCAGTATTCGTAGTCGACGCGGCGAAATGCCTCGCGACTTCCGGCTGCTTTCATCGTCGTCCCGAGGCAGCAGAACAGGTGTGTCGCGCCCATCATGTCGTCGGCCGTTAGACGGTCGAAATCGACAAAGCGTTGTTCCAGTTTCTGCGCCGTCACTTCAAGCGGGCGTCGCGTCAGCGCGACGATCACGTCGTAGAACGAATCTTCGATGAGTGTACGAATGAGGTATCGGCCGATCATCCCCGTGGCTCCGGCCACGACCGCCGCGTTGAACTCCATATGAGTCCATTGTGGCGCATGAATGGGCGGCGGAAGCCCGCGCCCGGCCCCCCACCGGCATTGCGACACGCAGACTGGAAAATGTTTGCACGAAGGAGCGGCGCGAGGGCGCGGATGGATCTGCCATCGGTACGCTATTATGGCCGTGGGGCGGTTCGCGCAGCATGCTCCATGAGCGCGAGGCGAACCGGAGATTGGCGCGAGGCGGTTTGATCTTACAATTTACATGCACGCCGGCAGCCCGGCGGTATCCCGGAGCGTTGGCCAACAGCGATGAACGCGGTGCACTGGGCGGCGGCGCTCGAATCTCAGCGTTTGCGCCTGGCGTCCGCCGGGAGCGCTGGACAGCTCAGCGGGCCTGCAAAACGGGGCGCTTAGGTTAGCGCATGGCAATCGTTACGGTCTCGGGAGAGCCAGGCTGCCGCACTGGCGAACTGGCGCGCCTGGCGGCACTGAACCTGGGCTACGAACACGTCAGCGCGGCTCAACTCGACGCCCTGCTGATCGAGGAGTTCGGCGAGCCGGGCGAAACGCCGTGGCCGCACAAGGCCTGGCCCGCGATGGCCGCCGCGGTGTTGGTGCGGCTGGCCTCGCAAGCGCACCTGGTGATCGGCGTCGACAGCGCGGAGCTGTTGTTCCCCGGGTTCCCCGCATTGCTGAGAATACGGGTTGTCGCTTCGGCCAGCCGCCGCATCGGCAACGTGATGCTCGACAACCATCTCGACCGCGGCGCGGCTAGGCATCAGCTCAAAGCACGCGAGGTCGACGCCCGCAAGCTCCGCCGGCTGCGCTTCCGCCGCGCCAACCCGGCCCCCGACAGCTTCGACCTGATCCTCAACGCGGGCGCCTTCGATGGCGACGTGATGGCCGGATTGATCGTCAACGCGGCCCAGGCGCGACACGCTCTCGAGCTTCGGCTTTCTGGCGCCGGCCGCCGCCGCCCTACGCGAGTTCCAGCTGCGCCTGCAACTGGCCCGCTACGGCATGGTCCCGAGCGCACGGGCCAGCTTGAAAAAAGCTCAGTTTTCGCATCCGAGCGAGGAGATTTTCGCCAACCTGCTCGATTTCTACCGCATCGCGTGGGAGTACGAGCCGAAGAGTTTTCCGATCGCTTGGGACGCCGCGGGCCGCGTCCTGGAGGCGTTTACGCCCGACTTTTTTCTGCCTGAGTCCGATATGTACGTTGAGCTGACGACGATGAAGCAGTCGCTGGTAACGAAGAAGAACCGCAAGATACGACTGCTTCGCGAAATCTACCCCGGAGTGAATATCCAGGTGTTTTACCAGAAGGATTTGCAGGAGCTCGTGTTGAAGTACGGCCTCGCTCCGGCGGCGGTCGAATCGTGAGAAGCGCATGAAGACGCCTGCCCTGCCGATGATCGAACGCGTACTGTTCACGCCGGAGCAGATCGCGGCGCGAATCACCGAGGTTGCCGCCGAGATCTCGGAGCGCTACTGGAACGGCAGTCTCAAGATGATCGGAGTGCTCAAGGGCTCGGTCTTTTTTCTGACGGCGCTGGCGCGCGAGCTCGACGATTCCGGTGAAGGTCGATTTCCTAGCTATTTCAAGTTTCTCCAATCACAGCGGCGCGCCGGGCGTGGTGCGCATCGCGAAGGACCTCGACGAATCGATCGAGGGCGAGGACGTGCTGCTGGTGGAGGATATCGTTGACACGGGATTCACTGCGCGCTACCTCATGCAGACGCTGGCCGGACGCGGACCGAACTCGATCTCGTTGTGCACGATGCTCGATCGCACGCCGCGCCGCATCGTTCCGCTGCAGGTCGATTTTTGCTGTTTCGAGATCCCCGACCGGTTCGTCATCGGCTGTGGTTTGGACTACAAACAGCTCTACCGCAATTTGGACTTCATCGCGGTCATGAAGGCCGACAAGTCTTAGCCGCCGGTTAGCCCAGCAGGCCCCAGTGCGCCGACCACAATGCCAGCGTGAACTGGCAGAGCACCGCCAGAGTATGCCCAATGCGGCCGCCCAGGCTGCCGAATCTGCGTGCCCAGAGCATCGCGGCGGAAGCCGCCGAAACCACCGCCAACACGGAGCCGGTGCGCCCGAACCACTGGACCACGACCAGCGAATCCGGCAGTCCGAACATGATCTGCCGCGTATCTTGAAAGAAGATGGCGAATGCAACGATGGCCACGGTGAATGCCGCCGCGGCAGCCCAGGACGCCACGTGCGCCGCTCGGACCTCGATATCCACGTGGCGGTGCAGCGCTCTCGAGCTCAGCAGAGCAACCGGGTAGCCGAGCAGCGCAAGGAGAATCCCCAGACTGGCCAATCCGCCAATCGCCAACTGAAAAGGCGGGCTCTGCACGAAGGTAATGCGCTCGTAGGCCGCGCCCGGATGGGAGGCCAGGAAGGCCAATTTCGGCTTGCCGTTCGCTGGACTGTGGAAGACGAGCGTCTCTTGTCCGCGCACTTCCCTGTAAACCCAGGGTTCAGTCTCGACAAGATGGATCGGGTCCTGGAACTCCTGCCCACTGAGGACCAGCCGGCCCGGGCCCTCCGGTACGATCGACACCATTGCACCGAGTGCGCAGATGCGCGCCTGCGTGCGCCGGGGTACACGCGTCGAGACAAACCACCCCGCACAGGAGCCGGCGCGCGCGGCGGCGCCTGGAAGCGCGGCGGGCGTTTCCGGAATAGGCTGCGGGTAATAACGATTGAGAAAGGCATCGTAAACCTGGTCGCGCGCCAGCCGGCCGGTGTCCGAGTTGAAGCTGAAGAACAGGCCCGTATTGGTCTCCGGGAACAGCGCCATCAGCGAATGGAACCAGAGGGTGCTCCCGGAGTGGCCGTAAACACGGGGTCCGGCGGGCCGCAGCTCATAGAACCCGTGCAGCCAGGCTCCCAATTGCGGCGCGGCCCGATACAGCGGCTCGTGCATCTGGCGTGCCGTCCACTCGGGCATGATGCGCGCGTCGCCGTAGCGGCCGTCCTGGAGGTGGGCGATCATGAAGCGGGCCATGGCGGCAGCGGAGGCCGATCCCGCGGCTGCCGGCGCCAGCGGCACATACTCGAAGCCCTGCGGCGTGAATACCCCATTGGACCAGCGGTAACCCGTTGCGATGCGCGGGGCCAGTTCCGGCGGGAGCGGCTGCGCGAAAGTGGCATCCTCGATTCCGAGCGGCTTCAGGATCTGGCTTTCCAAATAGCTCTCCCAGTTCACGCCAGATATGCGCTCGACGACGTACCCGGCCTGGGCGCTGCCATAGTTCGAGTACGAGACAAGAGTTCCGGGCTGGCGCACGATGACCGGCTGTATCTCGATCAGCGCGTCTCGCAGCGATCCGGGAAACGGCGCGTGACGGAACAGGCCGACGACCGGAACATCTTCATAACCTGGCGTGTGCGTCATCAGGTCGCGCAGTGTCGGGCTGGCGCCCCACGGCGAGCGGATGTCGAGTTCGTCGGTGAGGAACTGATCGATCGGCGCGTTGACATCGAGCCGCCCTGCCCCGACCAGTTGCATCACCGCGGTCCAGGTGAACGTATCCGAGATCGAACCGATGCGAAACAGCGTGTGTTCGGGATCCACTGGCGAGCGCTTCCGAATGTCCGCATAGCCGTAACCGCGAACGAGCAGCACCACGCCGTCGCGCACCACGGCTACAGTCATTCCACTGAGATGCTGCGTCCGATCCAGGCGGGCGTAGAGTCCGTCGAAGAACCTGGCCAACTCCGCCGGGTCGTGCGGCCCGGCCGGCTGCGGCATTTGGGCGGCAGCTGGAAATCCGGCCAGCCCGATTGCGGCCAGCAGGAGAAAACAGAGACCGCCAGAAAGCAGCCGACCGCCGATCTCAGCGCATCCGCTCCGCACGCGGCCCAGCGCCTTGGTGCGCTGCGAGTGTCAACCGGATAGCAGGACCGTGCGCGGCGGATTGGAAAGGACCGTGCCTCGAACTCCAGCCGAACCCTGATCGGCAATGGGCGCCGGGCGGCGGCGTGACTCTGCGGAACGCATGCAGTTATTGTTTCTGTGCCGCGGGCCGCGGTCAAGTCCGCGGCGGGCCGCTAGGCGAGCCAGTCGATCGACGCCGAGACGAGTTGCGGTCCGAGATGCGACGCCGCCACGCGCTCGCACGACTCCAGCACCTTCGCGGCGTTCTCGCGCGACCCCGACACGGTGACCGCGGCGACGGTGGAGAGGTTCCACAACTCCTGGTCTTCCACCTCGGCCACGGCGACGTTGTGGCCGGCCCGCAGGCGGTCTTTCAGCCCCTTCACCCAGTGCCGCTTGTCCTTCAATGAGAAGGCCTCGCTGAGCCGGATTTCGAGTATCAGAATGCCGACGGCGGGCATTGCACCGGACCAGGGCCGGTTTAAGTGAAGATTTCCTGGGCGACCTTTTCCTTGGCGAAAGCTTCGATGACGTCGCCCTGTTTGAGATCGTTGTAATTCGCGATACTGGCGCCGCACTCGAAGCCCGCCTTGACCTCGGCAGCATCGTTTTTAAAGCGCTTGAGAGAAAGCAGGCGCCCCGTGAAAACGACGACGTTGTCTCTCAGCAGCCGAACCTCGCAGTCCCGTTGCAGCATGCCGTCCTGAACGTACAGGCCGGCAACGGTGCCGACTTTGGAGATGCGGAAGGTCTCCCGGACATCGGCGCGCCCGAGGTAGACCTCTTTGAAAACCGGCTCGAGCATGCCGGACATGGCACGCTTCAGCTCGTCGGTCAGTTCGTAGATGATCGTGTGCAGACGAATGTCCACACCCTCGTGTTCGGCCAGTTCCGCGGCCTTCCGGTCAGGCCGCACGTTGAAGCCGATGATGATCGCCTCGGAAGCGGATGCCAGGGTGACGTCGGTCTCGGTGATGGCGCCCACGCCCGCATGCAGGACGCGGATCGACACCTTGTCGTTGGAGAGCTTCTGCAATGTGTCGGAGAGCACTTCCGCCGTGCCGCCGACGTCGGCCTTGAGAATGATGTTGAGCTCTTTCTTCTCGCCCTCGCGCAATTGCGCGTGAACCATCTCGAGAGTGATGCGCGTCTTGGCCATCGCCACTTCGCGCGCCTTCACTTCACGGAACTCGGCAATCTGGCGCGCCTTGGCGAGGTCGGTCACCACCTGCAGAGTATCGCCGACTTCGGGCATGGACTCGAGGCCCAGCAGTTCGATCGGCATCGACGGACCGGCTTCCTTGATCTGTCCGCCACGGTCGTCATACAGCGCCCGGACCTTGCCGAAGACCGAGCCGCAAATGTAGAAATCGCCAATCTTCAACGTGCCGTTGCGCACGATGCAGGTCGCCACCGGGCCGCGCCCGCGGTCCAGTTCGGCTTCGAGCACAGTGGCCACGGCGGGCCGCCCGGGATTGCCCTTCAACTCCTGCATGTCCGCGACCAGCAGGATCATTTCGAGTAGCAGTTCGATGTTTTGCCGTTTCTTGGCCGACACGGGCACGAACGGCGTGTCGCCGCCCCACTCTTCGGGCATCAGACCGAGGTCGGTCAATTGCTGCTTCACGCGGTCGGGCTGCGCGTCGGGCTTGTCGATCTTATTCAGGGCCACGATGATCGGCACTTTGGCTGCGCGGGCGTGGTCGATCGCTTCCCGCGTCTGCGGCATCACGCCGTCGTCGGCGGCAATCACCAGGACCACGATGTCGGTGACGCTGGCGCCGCGGGAGCGCATGCGGGTGAAGGCTTCGTGGCCGGGCGTATCGATGAAAACGATCTTCCGCCCGTTGATCTCGACGTGGTATGCGCCGACATGCTGCGTAATGCCGCCGGCTTCGCGCGCGGCAACATTGGTTTCGCGAATCGCATCCAGCAGCGACGTTTTGCCGTGATCGACGTGTCCCATGACTGTGACCACCGGCGGACGAGTGGCACGGTCGCCCTCGACCTCGGTGCCTTCGATCGCCTGGACCGACTCTTCCTCGTAGCTCATGCGCGAGGTCTTCGCGCCGAACTGGAGTGCGATCTCGGTAGCCATCTTCACATCCAGCGTCTGGTTGATCGTGGCGAAGATCTTGCGCTCGAACATGGTCTTGATCACCAGGCTGGCCTTGACGCCGAGCTTGTCGGCGAATTCCTTCACCGTGATGCCCTCGGAGATCGTGATCTCGCGATCGACTACGGGCAGCGGGGTGGCTTCCTGCTTGCGCGGCCCGAAGGTCCGGAGTTTGCCCTCGCGGTCTATTTCCCGCTCGCGCTGCAACGGGCGTTTCTTGGCGGCATCGCGGCGTCCGGCGTCAGTGGCGGGAGATGGAGGCTCGAGCACCGGTGTGGTCGGGTGCAAGCCCCGGCCCCGCATGCCCGGACGTCCAGGCCCCATCGGTGCGCCCGGACCCGACGGGCGGGGACCCGGCTGACCAGGTCGCGGCCCTTGGTACAACGGTCGCCCGGGAGTAGGCATGCCCGGCCGCGGCGCCGGCGGTTGGCCCGGGGAAGGCTTGGTCTGAATTTGCGATAGACGCGCAACCAGGTCTGGACGTGGAGGAACGATGGGCCTGGCGGCGGGTTGGCCGGCGAGGGTCGGACGCAAGGGCTGTCCGCTATGTGCGGTCTGACCTGACGGAGGCATAGGCGATTGCGGCGCGGGCCGTGGCGGCGGCGCCAGATGCGATCTTGGGGCGCCCGGCAGAATGGGACTGCGAGGGACTTCCCCGCCCGGCAGCGGCTGGCGCGGACCCGACAAAATCGTGCCCGGACGCGGCCCGGCGGGAGCGCCCGCTCGAACTCCCAGCGGAACGTTGCGCGACATCGGCATAGCGGGCGTCCGCGGCATCGCCGGAACAGCCGGAGCCGCCGGTGATGCGGCAACAGCCTGCGGAGGCGCAGGCTGGACCGGGATGGACGGGCGCGGAGCGGCCTCGCCCGGCATCGGCGGTTTCTCCGCATCTACAACCTTCGCCACGCGCTCTCGCGGCTTCAGCGGTGCGGCCGGTGCGGCCGGACGCGGTGCGCCGGGAACGGCCGGCCGGGGCGGCGGAAGACCCGGAGTCTGCACCCTCGCCGTGGGGGGCACAGGCAGCCCAGACGTCACCGGACGAGCCGGCGGCAGGGGGAGCGTATGCGCCGCGCTCTGAACCGTTGGCACCGCCGCAAACGCCGCCGCATGTGGCGCCACATGCGTGACCGGGTGCGGAGGAATGGGAATCGACGGAACTGCCGGGCCGGCGTGCCGCAGCCCGGCGGGAGCGGCCAGAGGCGGCCGGATCGGGAGCGGACGTGGGGCCGGATGTACCGCGGCAATCTCGGGCAGAGGCGGAAGCGGCATTTCCTGCGCCAGCGGCTCGGCCGGCGGCTTGAACGTCGTCTCCTCGGCGTGCGTGGGAGCGGTCAAAATATGGCCGTCCTCCTTGGTCTTTTCGTCCGTAGCGGCAATTTCGGCCGCGGACTCTTGCTCGTCCCGAGCGGCGCGCCGGTGTTCTTCCCCACCCGCGCCCGTCAGGCGCTTGCGCAGCAGTTCCGCGACATCTTCGTCGACCGAACTGGAGTGGGTCTTCTTTTCGGCGACACCGAGTTCCGGCAGGAGGTCCAGGATCGCGCCCGGCTTTACCTCGAGCTCCCTCGCCAATTCATTAATCCGAATTTTCTTCATACTCACGGACGAGCTCTCAGACCCTTCCATCACGCCCCACGCCCGCAACCCGGCCCATTCGCTCCTGCAAGCACGGCGGCTGGTCAGTTTTCAGTGGAGCCGTTGAGGGAAAGACCCTGATTTTCAATCGTATCAGATTCCTGCACGGAAGACGCCGAAGGGGTTGTGGCGGGCGTTTCCACGGCCACTCCCACGGCTTCATCATTACTCGCGGCCACCGTCGCGTCGCCGGTTTCCCCAGCCGTTGAGGCCCCCTCGCCGGGTGCGTCGAGCGTGGGCTCCGCGGCCTCAACCATCGCTTCCGCGGCTCCACTGGTCTCCGCTTCGGTGGTTTCGCTGACCACCGCTTCCGCGGCTTCGCTGACCGGCGCATCCGGCTCTTCCGGCGCCGCTTCAGGCGCCACGTGCCCATAGAAGCTGTTCACGGCCGCGCCGAGCTGGGCCACGGATTCGGGCGTGACTCCCGGGATCAGTTCCAGCTCCTCGGGCGTCATCGATGCGACTTTCTCGACCGTCCCGATGCCCCCCGCCACCAGCGAAGTGTAAACCTCCTCGCTGAGTCCGTGGTCGATCAGCGTGGACAGCGGCGAGCCTGCGCCGAGCTGCACCATCGTCGCTTCGACCTCCTGCCGCTTCTCTTCCTCGGTCTTGATGTCCACCCGCCACCCGATCAGCTTCGCGGCCAGCCGCACATTCTGGCCTTTCTTACCGATCGCCAGCGAAAGCTGCGCGTCCTCGACGATCACTTCCATGTGCTTGCCCTCGGGGTCGACGATCGCCACCCGCGAGATTCTGGCCGGGCTCAGCGCTTTTTCGACGAATTTCTGCGAATCCTCGTTGAACTCGATGATGTCGATCTTCTCGCCGCGCAGTTCGCGGATGATCGACTGCACCCGCATGCCTTTCATGCCCACGCACGCGCCCACGCAATCCACGTCGCGGTCCTTGCTCAGCACCGCGATCTTGGTGCGCTCGCCGGCTTCCCGCGCGCAGGCCCGGATCACCACCGTGCCGTCGTAGATCTCCGGCACCTCCTGCTCGAACAGGCGCATCACCAGCTCCGGCGCGGCGCGCGAGACGATGACGCCCGCGTTCTTGCCGGCCTTCTCAACGCTCTTGATCACGCAGCGGGCGCGGTCGCCGACCGTGAAATTCTCGAGCCGCGACTGTTCCTTTTTCGGCAGCCGGGCCTCGGTCTTGCCGAGATCCACCATCAGGTCGAGGCCTTCCACACGCTTCACCGTCGTGTTCACCAGTTCGCCCACGCGACCCGAGTACTCCAGGAAGATGTTCTCGCGCTCCGCCTCGCGGACCTTCTGCAGAATCACCTGGCGCGCCGTTTGCGCCGCGATCCGGCCCAGCACGTCGGTCGGCCGCGCGAAACGGATCAGCGCGCCGATTTCCGCCGCCGGGTCGCTCTTCCGCGCCTCCTCCAGCGTCAATTCCTTCGCCGGATCGATCACGGTCTCGACTACATTCTTCACCGCAAACAGCAGCAGCGCGCCCGATTTCTCATCGAACTCGGCGACCAGTTCCTCATTGCCCTTGAACTGTTTGCGGGCGGCCACGAGAATCGCGTCCTTCACCGCGTCGATGACGATCTGCGCGTCAATGCCCTTCTCTTTGCTCAGGATCTCGATGGACTGAAATATGGAAGCCACGCTGGTCCTTCTTCTGGTCTGTTTTTCTGGATGCGTTGCGCGGGGCGCTCTACCACTCGAACTTGAGACTCGCTTTGTCGATCTGCTGCATGCCGAGACGCAGCGTTGGGCCGCCGTCCGCCTCGAAGAGGATCATGCCATCCTCCACACCGCGCACCGTGCCCTCCCAGCGCCGCCGGTCCTCGATCGGCTCGCGCAGCGCCAGTCGGATCTTCTGGCCCGCGAAGCGTGCAAAGTGCTCCGGCTTCAGCAACCGCCGCTCCACGCCCGGGCTGCTGACCTCCAGATTGTAGTGCTGGTCTGGAATCACATCCTCCACGTCCAGCACTGTCCCCACCTGCTGCGAGATCAGTTCGCAATCGTCCAGCGTCACGCCGTCTGGCTTGTCAATGTAGATGCGCACAATCCGCCCACGCCCCGCGCCGGCCACCTCGACGTCCCATACCTCCAGCCCCTCGCGCCTGGCGGCGCGCTCGGCGACGGCGGCGATGCGCTCCACGAGCGTCATCCGGGATGTCTCCTGCATCTCTGATACCTTTTACGAGCCATTCGGGCCGGGCAACAAAAAAGTGGGCTTGCGCCCACTTGCTTGGTTCGGCCTATAAATGAATTATACACGAACACCGGCCGGAACGGCAGTAATTGATCGGCCGCGGCCGCCGGCCTTACTGACCGGCGCGCCGATCGCCGCGTCCCCGCCTGAACGTCCCTGGCACGACCGGTGCATCCACCCCCGCCCCACTCGCGCTCCATCGCACCGGCAGCCACAGTGAGACAATAGCGGACGGCGAATGGGAGGCGCAGTCAAGCGAACACGTGCGCCTCGGCATGGCCTGGATTCTCCGCGGAGGTGACCAATGAGATTCGAGCTGCCCCTGCTCGTGGCAATCTGCGCATGCGCCGCCGGCGCCCAAACCGCGCCGCAGCCGCGCATCGAAGAGGCTGAAGGGCAAGACCGTCCTGCTGTTCACGCCTCATCCGGACGACGACGCCTTCTGCTGTGCCGGCACCGTGGCGCAGCTCGCCGCCAACGGCAATCGCATCTTCGTCGTCATCTATACCAACGATGATAAAGGCTCCTACGACCTCGACATGACCAGCGAGCGCCTGGCCCGCATCCGCAAGGCCGAGGAGGAGGCCGGCAACGCCGTCGTCGGCGTGCCCAAAGAGAACCTGCTGTGGCTCGGCCACCACGACGGCATGCTCGAATACGTCGACAGCCTGCGCCTCGTGGAACAGGCCACCGAGATCATTCGCCGCTACCGGCCCGACCTGATCCTGCTGCCAGACCCCGGCTCCGATTACGTGCGCTGGCACAAGACCGATCACCGCATGGCCGCGATGAATACGATGGACGCTATTCGAGCCGCCGAATGGCATCTCTATTTCCCCAACCAGCGCCTGCAATTGGGGCTCGAGCCGTGGCACGTGCCGGCCTACCTCTTCTATTACGTCACGCCGCGCGATGCCAACTATTGGGTCAATATCGACCCCGTTCTCGACAAGAAACTGGACGCCGGCCTGGCTAGCGTCAGCCAGTTCGAGCCCGCCGTCCACAAATACCGTCCCGATTGGCTTCCGGAAGACCGCGCCAAAGCCCTGGCGGAGCTCAAGTCCGCGCAGGTCCACCGCGACGGCCACACCGTGGAAGCTTTCCGTTACGCCACTGAGTTCAACCAGTTCTGAAGCCCGCTGCAATCGTGCCGCACCGGCTTCAGCGCCGGCCGCACGCGGTCTGCTTTTTGACCGCCGCCAGACACCGCCCAAGCGGCGATCACTGGTCAATGCCGCCTCCGGCGCTGATACGAATTCTCGGTGTACAATTCGTCTGGGAGAAAGGCGGACACAGTATGAACCAAAAGGCGTTTTTGCTGACTGCCGGGGCGTTTTTCGCCCTGTTTGCCCTGGTCCATTTACTACGTATCCTGTTTGGCGTGGCGGTCGTCGTTCACGACATGCCAGTCCCGTTGTGGGCCAGTGGGATCGCCGTTGTCATCGCGGGCTATCTCGGTTACCAAGGCATACGGCTGGCGCGGAAGACGCTTCCGTAGAACTGGGAAAGCCTCTGGCTCAACAATAGGTCGCCGGGAATCGCAGGTAGGGACGCGACAGCCGGAACGTTGCGCCACGCCCGCTGGCTTCGTGATGGAATAGTACCCAGCCATGCTTCATCTAACGTCGAGAGTTTGCCTGATCCTCGGTCTGATCCTGCCCACCGTCGCCGCAGCCGCGCCCGCGCCTCCCCCCGCCCCGCTCAATCTCGACCAGCTCAAGAATGAGCGTCGCATCCGCTTCAACGACGACTGGCGCTTCTTTAAAGGCGAAGCCGCGGGCGCAGAGACCCCGATTTATTACGACGCGCAATGGCGCGTCCTCTCGTTACCCCACGATTGGGCGATCGAAGGACCCTTCGACCGCGCCAACAACGCCAACACCGGCGGCCTGCCGGTATCGGGCACGGGTTGGTACCGCAAGCACTTCATGCTGCCCGCCGACGCGCAAGGCCGCCAGTTCTCGGTGGAGTTCGACGGCGCGATGTCCAACGCTCACGTCTGGCTCAACGGGCATGAGATTGGCGAGCGGCCGTATGGCTACTCGAGCTTCGCGCTGGACTTGACGCCCTACCTGCGCTGGGATGGCGAGAACGTGCTCGCGGTCCGGCTGAAGCCGGAGCCCGACTCCTCACGCTGGTATCCCGGCGCCGGGTTGTACCGCAATGTCTGGCTCACGATGACGGGCCCGGTCCACGTCGCCCATTGGGGGACCTACGTGACGACGCCCGACGTGAGCGCGGCGGGGACGTCGATTCAGATCCAAACTGAAATCCAAAACGAGGTCGCCTCGGAACAACGAATCGAGGTGCGGACGCTCATCGTTAACGAGAAAGGCGAGGGTGTGTCGAGCCCGTTCAGTGAGGTCACGGTACCACCCTCCGGTTTCCGACGCATAGCAAAGACCAATCTGAAGACCGGGGAGTGGAGCGATGCCGCAGTGACCTTTTTTGGCGAGCGGAAGGTCACCCAGACCGTCCAACTTGAGAACCCGCATCGCTGGGACCTCGATGACCCTTATCTTTATAGCGCGGTCACGGAAATCAGGCAGGCCGGCAAGGTCGTTGACCGCTATGTGACGCCGTTCGGCATCCGCACGCTGACCTTCGACCCCGAGAAGGGCTTCCTGTTGAATGGCCGCTACCGCAAGCTCCAGGGCGTCTGCAATCACCATGACCTGGGCGCGCTCGGCGCGGCCGTGAGCTGGCGCGCCACCGAACGCCAGCTCCAGATCATGAAATCGATGGGCGTGAATGCAATCCGGACCAGCCACAATCCGCCTTCGCCCGAACTGCTCACGCTGTGTGATCGCCTGGGACTCGTCGTGATGGACGAAGCCTTCGACATGTGGCGCATCCCCAAGGTCAAGAACGGTCTCAGCAAGTTCTTCGATCAGTGGTACGAGCGTGACCTGCGCGACATGCTGCGGCGCGACCGCAATCATCCGAGCGTGATCCTGTGGTCGATCGGCAATGAAATCCCCGAGCAGAATAAGCCCGCCGGCGGCGAGCTGGCCAAGCGGCTGACCGCGATCTGCCATGAGGAGGACCGCACGCGCCCGACGACGTCGGCCTTCGACAACCCCGATGGCGCGATCAAGAACGGGCTGGCCGCAAACGTCGACGTGCCGGGCTTCAACTACAAGCCGACGGAGTACGCCCGCTTGCAGCGGGAGCTTCCGAAAGATGCGATCTACGGCAGCGAGACCGCCTCGTGCGTGAGCTCGCGCGGCGTCTATCATCTGCCGATGAAACTGGAAGGCAAGACCGCCGATCACCAGGTGAGCAGCTACGACATCGAGGCTCCGCCCTGGGCCTATTGCCCGGACGTGGAGTTCGAGGCCCAGCACCAACTCCCGAACGTCCTGGGTGAATTCGTCTGGACCGGCTTCGACTATCTCGGTGAGCCGACGCCTTACGGCGACGCCGGCGATTGGCCCTCGCACAGTTCGTATTTCGGCATCGTCAACCTGGCCGGTTTCCCCAAAGACCGCTTCTACCTGTACCGCAGTGTGTGGACCGATCAGCCCACGGTCCACATCCTCCCGCACTGGAACTGGGCGGGGCATGCGGGCCAGAAGATCCCGGTGATGGTCTACACCAACGCCCAGGAGGTCGAGTTGTACCTCAATGGCAAATCGCTCGGCCGCAAGAAACTGGGCGTCAACACCTTCACGATGCCCGTGGGCAAGAATGTCAGCCAGGCGGGCACCTTCGTCAGTAAGTTCCGGCTGGAGTGGGATGTGCCCTACGCGCCCGGCGAGTTGAAAGCGGTGGGCTATCGCGACGGCAAGCAGTTCGCCGTCAACACGGTGAAGACCGCCGGCGCGCCCGCGCGGATCGTGTTGACGCCCGATCGCGCGGCGATTGCGGCCGACGGCGAGGATCTCTCCTTCATCACGGTCCGAATCGAGGATCGGGACGGGAACTTCTGCCCGCTCGCCGACAACCTCGTGCAGTTCCATATCGACGGACCCGCAACCATCGCGGGCGTCAACAATGGCGACGCGGCGTCGCTCGAGTCCTTCCAGGGCGGCTCGCGCAAGGCCTTCAGCGGCCTCGCGCTGCTGATCGTCCGCTCGCGCAGCGGCCAACTCGGCATGATTCAGATCACAGCGTCCGCCGCGGGTCTTCAGTCCGGCAACACCAGCATCGCGGCCGGCAAGTAGCCGGCCCTTTTGCAGATGAGCGGGGCCGGGCGGCTGTCGTTCCACGCCTTCTTGAAGGGCTGCACAGATGGACCCGTACACTCTGGCCTGGCTCGCCGGACACGCGAGCTTCGCCACAACGCGGCCTTACGCTCACCCGGAGGCGAAAACGGTCCTTGCGGCAATGCAGCGGGCGTGCGTTGCTCGGGTGCTACTAAAAATGGGCCTACTAGCGAAAATGGAGCTTCCGAAGCCGCTTCGGAGAAAGCCGCAAAGCATTGATTCTATATGATTTAATTGGTGAGCCCGGAAGGAATCGAACCTTCAACCTACTGATTAAGAGTCAGTTGCTCTGCCAGTTGAGCTACGGGCCCGAAAGCGGCCGGACTTGGACAACGCCAAACGAACTTCAGTGTATCAAAGGAGCGACATCCCGGCAATGCTTCTCGCCGCTTCTCGCCGCGGAACCACGCGCCGCCGCGCTCCCGCTGGCTCAGCATCGATTCGGCCGCATCGCCGCGCCCGCGCCTTTTCGCGCCCATTTTGAACCCCCGCAGCCTGTGGCCGTAGTCCCGTAGACCGCGCGGCTTGTGCCACCGGCTGCCACGCCATTCCTATGCTTGCCGCCTGTCGTGTCTTGACATGCGGCGGAATCCGAATCAGCCTATCTCTTAGGGAGATTATTGCCGCCGGCCCTGCGACTGTCTTTGCACGCTGGATGCGCCCGCGGTAGAACCTGATGCATTGCCCCGTTTGTAAGAGCAACCACTTCCACCGCCGCCATCGCACGTTCGCCGAGCGCCTGCGCTACGCCGCCATCTACGAGTGCGAGAAATGCCATTGCCTGGATCTGGAGTCGCATATCGAGCACTTCCCCATGCTCTCGCTCGTCGCACGCTGCCCGGAGTGCGCCAACACCGCCCTGCGCGTTCTGCCACGCCTCGACCCCATCGATCGGCAGCACCGCAATCCGCTCAGCTTGCTTCAGAAGTTCCTCGGCGCCCCGCTGCTCTACTGCTCCCCCTGCCGCCTGCAGTTTTACGATTGGCGGCGCTGCCAGAAGCCGCAGCCCCATCCCGCCATCAAAGCGGCCCCGGCCTCAGATTCCGGGCGCTCTGCATCCCCGGCCTCGCCTCAACCGCGCTGAGCCTTCCTCACGCCTGCCCGGCAGCGCATCCCGCCATCTCACTTCGAATCGTCGTTCCGCGCTCCCGGCGTCCGCGGCAGGCGTGCGGCGGCCAGTTGTGCGATGTCCACGATTTGTGGCGCATTCAGCGGCCTCACGGCCGCCAGCCCGTCTCTCAGCATCGTGTGGCAGAACGGGCACGCCGCCGCCACCGTCCCGGCCTCCGTGGCGGCCAGTTCCACCGCCCGCTCGCGGCTCACGCGCGTGCCCTTTTCTTCGCCCAGAAACGCCAATCCCCCGCCCGCGCCGCAGCAGAAACTGCGCTCCCTCCTCCGTGCCACCTCGATCAGCTCGGCCGCGCCGGCAACCACCGCCCGCGGCTCATCGTACGTCCCCAGGTACCGTCCCAGGTAGCACGGGTCGTGGTATACCGTCCTCTCCCTCGTGCCGGGCGCGGGCAGCTGCGCATCGTGCCGCGCCAGGAACACCGAGTGGTGTTCGATCTCGAAACTCGCCCCGGCCTGTTTCCAATCCTCGCCGATGGTGCGCACGCAGTGCGGGCAGATCGAGATCAGCTTCCGCGCCTGGACCGCCTGCAGTTGCCCGATGTTGAACTCCGCCAGTTGTTGAAACGCCAGGTCGTTGCCCAGCCGCCGTGCGGCGTCGCCTGTGCATTTCTCTTTTTTTAAGACGCCCCAGCTCACCCCCAGGTAGCGCATCACGCGCGTCAGCGCCAGCACGCTTTCGCGCCCCGCCGGATCGTAGGCGCCCATGCAGCCCAGCCACAGCAGGTACTCCTGCGTCCCGTCGTACAGCGGCAGTTCCGCCCGCTTGATGAACTTGTCGCGCTCCAGCGCCGACATGCCCAGCGGGTTGCCGTTGCGCTCCAGTCGCAGGAACAACTCCCCGCCGTGCGCATCCTCCCACTGGCCCGTGTTCACCGCGCCGCGCCGCAGCCCCACCAGGAGCGGCAGGTGCTCGATCCCCACCGGGCATTGATACTCGCACGCGCCGCACGTCGTGCATTGGAAGATCGCTTCCTCGGATAGATACTCGCCCAGCAGCGGCTTGTCCGAACCCGCTCCGTGGGCCTTGAAATAGGACCGCAAGCCCAGTGCGATTTCTTTCGGATTCAGAATCTTCCCCGTGTTGTACGCCGGGCAGTGTTCCTGGCACCGCCCACATTCCACGCACGAAAACGCTTGCAGCGCCACCAGCCGCGTGGCGTCCGCCCCCGTGACCAGGCCGAAATCTTCCTCTCCCACCAGCGGCGGGATCCGCGAGAATCCTCCGCGCGACACAAAGATCGTCACCGGTGCGAGCAGCAGGTGCAAGTGCTTCGTGCGCACGATCACCGGCAGGAAAATGAGCAGCGCGGCCGTGTGCATCCACCACACCAGCCTGCCTGCGCCGCTCGCCGGCTCCAGCCGCAGACGGTACTCCGCCAGGTAGGTGCCCATCAGGAGCAGGATCAGCAGCGCCACCAGCCCCGATCCCAGGCTCAGCTTCTCTCCCAGCCATTTGGGACGCAGCACAAACCGGCGGATCGCCAGGACGCTGATCGAGAACGCCACGGCCCCGGCGAACAACGCCGCCACTGCGTAATACGCCGGCCCCCACACCCCTTCTCGCGGATCGATCCACCGCACGCCAAACCCCATGCCGATGTGGTTGATCGTAACTACCGCGAAGGCGCAGAAACCCCAGAACACGAACGCGTGCGCCAGGCCAACTAACGGCCGCTCGCGGATCACTTTCGCCTGGCAGACCACTTCCCATAGGAAATCCGCGGCCCGCCGGCACAGCGGCGTCCACTGGAAATCCGCGTCCGGCTTCGACCCCAGGATGATCGCCAGAACCCTCTTCATCGGTCCCGCGAACAGCAGCCCGGAGATCGCCAGAAGCGTCGCCAGAACGCCCATTTCCAGCCCGGTCCGATGCAGCGCGCCCATGACGCCCCAATCTACCACGCTGAGTCGGAATTGAGCCTCGGCCCGCGCCGCTTCTGATCGTCCGGCGGCCACAACACTGTACAGTTGGCGCATCGGGGACAATCGCCGGCACGCCCGCTGCGACTCTGAATCCACCGGCCGTGAACACAATAAAAAAGCGGCTTCGAACACTAGGTCGAAGCCGCATGAAAGAGGAGGAAATCAAACTGCTACGAACGAATTCTGTTTCTACAACCCACGCCCCGCTCTCCTCCGGCGGCCGTGGTGCAGGATTGCGCTGACTCAGACCGCCAGACCGCTCCGGCCCAGCGTTCGAAACTCGTACTGGTCGATCGAAACCGCGGCCATGCCCGCTCCCGCGCGCACCACTTTGCCGCGCGCGATCAGCTTCAGGGCGCACTTGTGGTCGAGCTGCGCCGGCCAGCTGATCGCCATCTCCAGCCGCTTGCCGGCGGGCAATCTCTCATCTGTGAGAAACAGCAGCCCTTTGCTGCTCATGTTCACCACGCGGCCCGTCCCGACCAGCTCGTTCCGCTTGTTCGTCATCCGAAATCGTATTTCGCGATCCATGGGATATCGTCCCGGATTGCGCCGATCGCAATCGCGGCTACCGTTGCCCAGATCTGCGCCAAGTCTAATTGGCAGCGTCATTATTCCTGCTCCTCCGCGGTCCTCTTCCGACAATTCAAGGATCCCTCCTCGCTCGATAAACAACAATGAACCGGAACTCACAATTTGTGGAGTACAACCGGTAGCCCAATAGTTAGTACATATTTCCTTGTATTAGCAGTGGAGTAATCCCCATAGGACTAGGACCATGGCTGGCCACACTATCAGCTCTCCAGGCGGTTTGTCCGCTGCAATCCGCCTTTAAAGACCCTAAAATATCGTTTTTCCCGGAATCCAGGCCACCCCAATGCCCGCGCATAGGACGCCAGTCCCTGTTGGAGTAGTACGTTGGTTCTACGGTCGAGGCGCGCCTCGAGTCCCACGCGCCCCACCCCGGCCATCCTGATGACCGGCCTGGCCGGATCACTCCCGCCGTTGGTTCAATTAGTTTGAGCCTGCGTGACGATCCACCGCGCTGCCGCCTGCCGCCGGCACGCCAGACGCAATTGCGTCCGGGAACAAAGTGGGACCTCTATGCCTTGCCCAGCCAGCGCGACGTCAGGCCGCCGTAGGCGTCAATGCGCCGGTCGCGGAAAAACGGCCAGTTCCGCCGCACTTCTTCGGCCCGCGCCGGGTCGCACTCCACCACCAGCGTCTCTTCCCGGTCGCCCGCCGCCTCGGCCACCACCACGCCGAACGGATCGGCCACGAAGGAATGACCCCAGAACTCCAGGCCGTTGTCCGCCGGGCCCTCGAAACCGATGCGGTTCACCGCCGCCACGTACACTCCGTTGGCGATCGCGTGCCCCCGCTGCACCGTCCGCCAGGCATCCAGTTGCGCCGCTCCCTCGCTTTCCTTCTCCTGTGGATGCCAGCCGATGGCCGTCGGATAAAACAGGACCTCCGCCCCCTGCATCGCCGTCAGCCGCGCCGCCTCCGGGTACCACTGGTCCCAGCACACCAGGACCCCAATCCGCCCGTACGCCGTCTCGAAGTTCCGGAAGCCCAGGTCGCCCGGCGTGAAGTAGAACTTTTCGTAGTACAGCGGGTCGTCCGGTATATGCATCTTCCGGTAAATCCCCACCAGCGTGCCGTCGGCGTTCAGCACCGCCGCCGTATTGTGATACACGCCCGCCGCGCGCCGCTCGAACACACTTGCCACCACCACCGTGCCCGTTTCCCGCGCGATCTTTCCCATAATCTCCGTGCTCGGACCCGGTATCGCCTCGGCCAGTTCGAACCGCGTGGCGTCCTCCTCCCGGCAGAAGTATTGCGAGCGGAATAACTCCTGTAGACAGATAATTTGAGCCCCGCGCCCCGCCGCTTCCCTGGTGCGCGCCACCGCCTTCTCCAGGTTCTCCTTCGGATCCCTGGAACAGGTCATCTGCACCAGTCCGATTCGAAACTTCGGTCGCATACCCTGATTCTTCCACATGCCTTCCACCCGCGCGCCGATCCGCATGCCTTCCAGCGCCTTTTTGCCCCGCGCCCAACCGCCATAGCAGGGAAACTACACCTGCCCGAGCAGCCTCGCGTGCTCGCCGTCGTGCGGCTGGTCATGTGAGTTCTGGTCCTTTTCGTCTTGTCTTCACCTCAGCACCAGTACCAACCCGGCTTGTGGACTATACCATTGCGATCTATTCTGGCCTTGCTATGTTGATCACCTGCCCTGATTGCAACGGCCACGATGTCTACCCCTCGCGCTCGAAAAAACCCATCGAGCGGGTGCTGAGACTGTTGGACCTTCCGACATATCACTGCGAGAAGTGTCACGCCCGCTTCCGGCAACGCACCAGCCATGAGGAACTGCGGATGCTCAACCGCGAATTGCTGCTGCGCTCCGCCATCCGCTCGCTCGGTTCGCAGATAACCATGTAACCGCCCCGCCCGGCGGCGCCATCTAATCCCAGAGGCTTCCTGATACCCGGGCCTGTGCCCGTATAATAGGAGTTTCGGATTTGGTCCCGACCGGAACCCACTCATGCTCTTGTTAAAACTCGTCGCCCTCCTTCCGCCGGCCGCCCTTTGCGCCGGCCTGGCGCTGTGTGCCGCCCCTCTGCCCTCCGGCACACCTGCGGCTCTTGATCGCAATACCCCCGCCGTTCAGGCTTTTTCGGCCATTCCAGGCTGGTTCGAGCCGCAGCGTCCGGGCGTCTTCGTCTCCCACGGCCACGCCCCCACGGTCGCTTTGCAGGAACGCGGAATCTTCCTCTCGCTCCCCTCCGGCGACGGCCAACCCGCCCGCGTCCTGCCCGTCTCGCTCCCCGGCGCCCACTGGCTGCGCTGGACCGGCGAGCGCAAATTGCCTGGCTCCACCTCCTATTTCACCGGTTCCGATCGTGCTCTCTGGCGCACCGGCGTGCCTCAGTTTGCCCGCGTCCGCGCCCCCTCGGTCTGGCCCGGCGTCGATTTGTTGATCTACAGCCAGGCCCGCCGCATGGAGTACGACTTCGTCCTCGCCCCCGGTTCCGACCTGCGCCGCGTTCGCATGCAATTCGGCCCTGGCTGGCGCGCCTCCATCGATGCCTCCGGCAATCTCGAGGTCACCGACGGCTCGGTCACTTTCCGCCAGCTCAAGCCCCTGGCCTGGCAGCATCGCGCCGGCCAGCGCGTCGAACTCGCCTCCAGTTTCCGCCTGCAGCACGACGGCTCGGTCGGCTTCGACGTCCGCGGCTACGATCCCGCCCGCGAACTGGTCATCGACCCCGTGCTCGCCTTTGCCGGCTACATCTCGGGCGACACCGAGGACCGGATCTACGGCGTGGCCGCCGTGTCGGACGGCTACTGGCTCGTTGGCGCGACCGGTTCCACCTTCACCATCCCCTCCACCATCACCCCCTTCCAGGCCGCGCGCGATGCCTATCTGGACCTCTTCCTGGCCAAAATCACCGTCAGTTCCACCGGCGCCCCCGTCCTGGCCTACTACACCTATATCGGCGGCTCCGATGATGACATTCCGGCGGCCATCGCGGCCGCTCCCGACGGGACATTGGCCATCGTCGGCTCTACCTATTCGAAGGATTTCCCCGTCACCACCACCACCGCTTTTCAATCCACCTGGGGCAGCTCCTGGAACGCCTTCGTGCTGAAATTCGACCCCTCCCTGACCAGCACCTCGCAGGTCGTCTACGCCTCCTTCTTTGGTAGCGGCACCAACGACTACGGCACCGCGGTGGCCTTCGACCCGAACGGCAATATCATCGTTGCCGGCACCACTTCGGTCGCCTCCCTGCCCCAAACCCCGGTCAATGCCGGCATCCAGTCCGCCACCGCCGGCGCCCAGGACGTGTTTGTCCTGCAGGTCGATCCCTCCGCCACCACCCCCGCCGCCAGCCTGCTCTACGCCACCCTCTTAGGCGGCAACCTGACCGACATCCCCAACGCCGTCGCCGTTGACGCCAACGGTCGCATCTATCTCGCCGGATCCACCGCCTCCGCCAATTTCCCGCTCGCCGGCGTGCCCTACCAGAGCAACTTGAGTAGCTGGGAAAATGCCTTCCTTTCCGTAATCGACCCCACCCAGGTCCCCGCCAGCCAGTTGGTTTACTCCACTTACCTCGGCGGCGAGGGGCTCGATGTCGCCACCGCCCTGGCCCTCGATGCCCAGGGCCGCGTCTGGCTGACCGGTTACACCACTTCGACGCGCTTCCCGGTCACTTCCGGCGCCGTCCAGACCACCTTCAGCGGCACTGTCTCCGCCTGGCTCGCGCGCGTCGATATCACGAAATCCGGCTCCGCCTTCCTGACCTACTCCACTTATTTCAACGGCTCGCAAACCACCGTCCCCTTCGCCGTGGCGCTCGATTCCCTCGGCCGTCCCACCATCGGCGGCTATACCCGCTCGACGGACCTGCCCATCGTCGCGCCCCTCTCCATCCAGGCCACGACGGCACAACTCCAGAACGAGCTCCAGAACGCTTTCCTCGCCACCATCGATCCCGCCCAGCCCGGTCCCGCCGGCATCCTCTTCTCAACCAGCTTCGGCGGCTCCACCCCGGACCCGACCAGCGGGGACACCATAACCTCTTTCAACACCGTGACCTCATTGTCCGCGGATGCCGCGGGTAACCTGTTCGTCGGCGGCTACACCGACTCACCCTATTTCCCCGTCACCGACGGCAGTACCCAACTCAGCCCCGCCGGCGCCGATGCCGGTTTCTACCTGCTCGTGAAACCCGATCCCGGCGCAAACAATCTCGGCGTGCCCGAACGTCTCGGCCATCGCCGCCTCGCGCCTGAGCGGATCCTTCCGCCCACGAGCCGCCCCGCGCCCTCCAGTTCGCAATGGTTCACCAGGTCGGATCGGAGCAACTGATCCGCGCCCCAAACCGAGCCGTCGCTGTTACCGAACCGTCGCTTTTTCTGAGCCGTGACCGTCTGACGGAGCCGCGACTGTTTCTGAGCCGCGACTGTGAAGGAGCGGATGCTTCGCGTTACCGAGCCGTCGCTGTTTCTGAGCCGCGTCGGTGTTTCTGAGCCGCGACTGTGTTTCAGAGCCGCGACGTTATTTCTGAGCCGCGACTGTGTTTCAGAGCCGCGCCGGTAACGGAGCCGCGACTGAAAGGAGCGGTTCTTTGCGTTGTGACTACGCGTTGTGACCGAGCCGCAACGTTGTTACCGGGCCGCGCCGGTGTTTCTGAGCCGCGAAGTTGTTTCTGAGCCGCGACCGTCAGGGAGCGGTTCTTCGCGTTGTGAGTACGCGTTGTGACTTCGCGTGGTTAACCGAGCCGCGACGTTGTTTCTGAGCCGCGCCGGTGACGGAGCCGCGACTGAAAGGAGCGGTTCTTCGCGTTGTGAGTACGCGTTGTGACTTCGCGTTGTTAACCGAGCCGCGACGTTGTTTCTGAGCCGCGACCGTCAGGGAGCGGTTCTTCGCGTTGTGACTTCGCGTTCTGACCGAGCCGCGGCCACAGCCAGCGGCCGCCGTTCCACAGCCTCTGATGAGCCGTGGCCAAAAGTGCGTTCTGACCGAACCCTTTCTCCGTACGCCGCTATACGATCCCGAGGCGCCGGAACAAGGGGACCTTTGCAAAGTCCGCGATGAACGCGAACACCGCCGCCGCCACCAGGATTCCTCCCACCACCCATACCGGCAGCGGAGCCATGGCGATCCCGCCAATCGCCAGCGTCGAGGCGATCCCCACATCCACTACCGACGACCCGACCAGCCACCGGCTGGGGCGCGAGGATCCCAGGCGCCGGCGGTCCCGATTCAAATACGTTGTAGCTTGATTGCCGAACACGATCGCCACGAAGGCCAGTGTCTGCAGCCCCTCAATGCCCAGCCCCAGGCGGAATTTGCCGCCCATCAGGACGGCCACGCAAAACACCAGCTCACCCAGGCCCACGCCGATCCCCGCGATCGTCAATGCGCCGATGCGCCACGCATTGGGCGTCGGCGACGGCCGCACGTTGTCGGTGGTCGTGGACATGCCCAGCAGGTCGCCCGTCAGCATGATGATGACCATCAACATGGGAGTCAGAATCGCGTGCCCGGTCATCACCAGTCCCACCGCCAGGAACAGCACCTGCACGATTTTCTTGGTCACCGAGTTCAGCGCATAAGTGAGGATCCGCTGGAACGTCTCGCGGCCTTCTTTGACCGAAGCGACGATGCCGGCGAGTCCCGGCTTGGTCAGCACGATGCCAGCCGCCGACTTGGCCACATCGGTCGCCGTCGAGACCGCGATGCCCATCTGCGCCTGCCGCAGCGCCGGCGCGTCGTTGGCCCCGTCGCCGCACATGCCCACGGTGTGGCCGCTCTTTTGGAACGCCTTGACGAGGTTGTATTTTCCCTCCGGCAGCACGCCCGCATAGACTGCGAAATCCTCCGGGCGCACACCCGCGGGAATCGGCCCGGCTGGGCTGACTGCGCCCTCCAGGCCCACCGCGTGCGCCACGATCGCCGCCGTCGCCGCCGCATCGCCGGTCAGCATCACGGTGCTCACGCCCAACGTGTGCAACTCCGCAATCAGCGCCGCCGAATCCGGTCGCGGCGGATCGCTGAGAGCGATGATGCCCGCGAGCTTTACCGCCTCTGGCGGACCCATCGCGACCCCTAGCACGCGGAAGCCCTGGGCCTCCAGTTGCCCCGCCGTTGTGGCCGCATCGGGCGCCGGTTGCGTCAGGCCCGCGACGGCGGCGAAGGCTCCCTTCACGGCCCGCACCGTGGCTCCGCCCGCATCCACCGCCGTGGCCTCGGACATCTTCGTCGCGGGATCGAATGGCACGAATTTGCTCAGCTTCGGAATGTCTGCGACGGCCGCGAGCGCGGCCGCGGCGCGAATCGCCGCGTCCACCGGATCCTGTCCGCCATCGGAACTGGCCAAAGCCGCGATGCCCAGCACGTGCGCTTCGTCAAAGCCGGCCATCGGGCGCACGGCCGTCACCTTCAGCTCGTTGAGCGTCAACGTGCCTGTCTTATCCGCGCACAGCACGTCGATGCTGGCCGCTTCATCCACCGCCGAGAGCCGCGTGGGCAGGACGCCCAAACCCGCCAGCGCCCGCGCCCCCAGCGCCGCCGCCAGCGTGAACGTCGCCGGCAGCGCCACCGGGATCGACGCTAGCACCGCCGTCAGCACCAGCGGAATGATCTCGCTCACCGGCAGCTTCAGACTATAGGCATACCCCACCAGCAGCACGATGATCACGCCGTTCGAGATGGCCAGATTGCGCACCACCCGCAGCACGGCCTTCTGCTGTGTGCTCTCGACGTGCGCCGTACGCACCAACTCCGCCGTGCGTCCGAACTTCGTCCGCGCGCCCGTCGCCGTCACCACCGCCACCGCTTCGCCGCGCCGCACCAGCGCTCCAGCGAATGTTTCGAACCCTGCGCCGGCTTCAATCGGCACGGATTCGCCGGTCAGCATCGACTGGTCGAGCAACACCGACCCATCCGTCAGCTTCACATCGGCCGCCACCACTGCGCCCAGCGATAGCTTCACCTCATCCCCGGGCACTAACTCGGCCGCCGGTACGGTCTTCCAGACATGATCGCGGCACACCGCCGCGTTCAGCGCCAGCCGCGACTGCAGCGCCGCCAGTGTCGCCTGCGCGCGCCCTTCCTGGAAAAATCCCAGCGCCGCATTGAACGCCAGCAGCAGCGCGATGATCGCCGCCTCGACGTAGTTGCCCATAACCACCTCGAGCACGATCGCCGCCTCGAGCATCCATGGAACCGGCGCCCAGAACTGGCTCAGCGCTCTGCGTAGTGGATGCACCGATGTGTCGGCCACCGAGTTCGGGCCGAACTTCTCCAGCCGCCGGCGCGCTTCCTCGCTCGTCAGGCCGGTCGCTGCGGCCTCGGCATCCTTAGCAGAGGCAGGTGCAGCAGCCGGTGCGGAGGCAGGCGCAGCATCCTTAGCGGTAGCGGCCGTGGCAGCCGGTGCGGAAGCGGGCGCAGCATCCTTAGCGGTAGCGGCCGTGGCAGCCGGTGCGGAGGCGGGCACAGCATCCTTAGCGGAAGCGGCCGTGGCAGCCGGTGCGGGGGCAGGCGCAGCTTCCTTAGCGGAAGCGGCCGTGGCAGCCGGTGCGGAGGCAGGCGCAGCATCCTTAGCGGAAGCGGCCGTGGCAGCCGGTGCGGAGGCAGGCGCAGCATCCTTAGCGGAAGCGGCCGTGGCATCCTTACCGGAAGCGGCCGCGACGTCCTTATCGGAAGAGGGTGGAGTCATCGGGTAACGCGCATTTCTATCAGCAATAGCCTTCCACCTTGCAATTATCCGAGAAAACTACTGGACTGACCGCCAACCCCTCGCGCGCGGGGGACACCGAGGCCGTCCGCATACCTCCTCCATGTCACCCGCAATCACCGCGCAAACCCCTCGCGCGCGGGGGACACCGAGGCCAACTCAGCTTCGAACACGACCACCCAGCCCACAGCCCGAGGGCGACACCAAGGCGTCCGCCGAGGACGCCGCAGGTGTGTCCCCGCGCTACCGCCGCGCCACCAAACGACGTCTTTGAAGTAAACCCCTCTCGCGCGGCGGACACCGGATGGAACATGGACCGAGATAGCGCAGTTGCTGCGCCAACCCCTCGCGCGCGGGGGACACCGAGGCCATCCGCATACCTTCTCCATCTCGCCCGCAATCACCGCGCCAACCCCTCGTGCGCGGGGGACACCGAGGCCAACTCAGCTTCGAACACGACCACCCAGCCCTCTGCCCGAGGGCGACACCAAGGCGTGCATCGCGGACGCCGCAGGTGTGTCCTCGCGCTACCGCTGCGCCACCAAACCACGCCTCCGTTCTAAGCGCTCAACTCTTTCAATCCACACTCTGTCTCTTCTGCGTCGTGGGACTCCAGCCGTCTATCCCCGTGTCTCAAGACGACACCGCATCCTCCCTGCGTTACTTCTCCAGCAGCGCCCGGATCGCTTCCAATTCCCGCCGCCGCTTCGGCGTCGTCCTCGGATACGCCAGCTTCAGCCTCGCTCAGCGCATCCAGAATAATCTGCGAAATGATCAGCCGCGCATTCTCCTTATCGTCGGCCGGCACCACGTACCACGGCGCGTGAGCGGTGCTGGTCGCGCCCAGGCACTCCTCGTAAGCCTGCTGGTAATCCTTCCAGTATTTCCTCTCGTGAATGTCCGCCAGGCTGAATTTCCAGTTCTTGTCGGGCTCTTCAATGCGTTCCAGAAATCGCTTGCGCTGCTCTTCCTTCGAAAGGTGGAGGAATATTTTGACAGTCCGAGTTCCGTTGTCATAAAGGTGCCGCTCCAGGTCCACCATCGAGCGAAAGCGCTCCTCCCAAAGGTTCTTCTTATCGCGCAATTCTTCCGCCAGCCCCTCGTTGCGGAGATTCTCCGGATGCACCCGCACGATCAGCACTTCCTCGTAGTAAGAACGATTGAAGATCCCAATCTGCCCGCGCTCGGGCAGCCGGCGCGTCGTGCGCCACAGAAAGTCATGCTCCAGTTCTTCGGAACTGGGCTGCTTGAAACTGTGCGCCCAGCAGTCCTGCGGATTGAAACCGGACATGACGTGGCGCACCGCGCCGTCCTTGCCGGCCGCGTCCATCCCCTGCAATATCAGCAGCAACGCATAGCGGTTCGACGCATAATGCAGGCGCTGCAGCGAGCCCAACGCCTCAACGTGTTCGCCCAACAGTTTTTCGTATTCCTTCTTCGACTCGAAAAAAGGCTTCACCACCGTCGGCCACTTCTTGAGATCGACCTTCTTTCCCGGCCGCACCCGGAAGTCCTTCCCATCGATTTTGTTACTCATCGCAGATTCCCTTCTTATCCGCGATTCTCTCACTAATACCCTTGCTCCCTTGCAATGACCCTCTCGCGCCGGGGATCGACCAAACACGGAAACCCTTCTCGCGCCGGGGACACCGAGGCCAACTCAGCTTCGAACACGACCACCCAGCCCACAGCCCGAGGGCGACACCAAGGCGTCCGCCGAGGACGCCGCAGGTGTGTCCCCGCGCTACCACCGCGCCACCAAACGACGTCTGGCGTCCCTTCGACTGAAACCCTTCTCGCACCGGGGACATCGAGGCCGTCCGCATACCTTCTCCATCTCGCCCGCAATCACCGCGCGAACCCTTCGCGCGCGGGGGAAACCGAGGCCAACTCAGCTTCGAACACGACCACCAAGCCCACAGCCCGAGGGCGACACCAAGGCGTCCACCGCGGACGCCGCAGGTGTGTCCCCGCGCTACCACCGCGCCACCAAACGACGTCTTTGAAGTAAACCCCTCTCCCGCGCCGGGTACCGACCAAACACTGAGAACCCCTCTCGCGCGGCGGACACCGGATGGAACATGGACCGAGATAGCGCAGTTGCTGCGCCAACCCCTCGCGCGCGGGGGACACCGAGGCCAACTCAGCTTCGAACACGACCACCCAGCCCACAGCCCGAGGGCGACACCAAGGCGTCCGCCGAGGACGCCGCAGGTGTGTCCCCGCGCTACCACCGCGCCACCAATCCACATCTCTGTACTGCACCCCAAAACTGAGACACGCGACTGGGTGAGAAAATCGGGGCACTGGTCGGTCGGAGAGGGAGGACTGATGGGTGGGCCGAATCGGCGCTACGTGCGATTTCACCATGAAAACACCGTGTTTGACACGGGGAAAACACGGTTTTGCGCGGGGGTTTTGTGTATCCGCGTAATCGTGGTTTTCTAAAGGACTTAGGCGATTTGGTCTGCGGACGCCTACGAACGCGGCCTTGCATCTATCTGGTTATAAAAGACTTAGCCGCGCTTCACCATGTATCTATGGTTTTCTAAAGGACTTAGCCGAATTGAACTACGCATTTTAACGTGCGTCACTGTGTATCTGATTTGTTATGAATGACTTAGCCGCATTGAATCGCAAACATTAGCGTGCGCGCACTGCATTTCCATGTATCTGCTCTGTTCTAAAGGACTTAGCTGCATTCAGCCACATGTTTCGCGCGCGCACAGCGTATCTGTGGTTTTCTAAAGGACTTAGTCACCTTGAACCGCGTATTTCCCAGCAAATACCGCAAGGCGCCCTGTAATCCTGGTTTTCTAAAGGACTTAGCCGTATTACACAGCAAATTTTCGAGTGCAAACCGCGTATTTCCCAGCAAATACCGCGCTTCGCCGTGTAATCCTGGTTTTCTAAAGGACTTAGCGAAAGCCCCAGCGCGTTGCACAGACGCGAAAATCGCGCTGCTGTGCCGGTGTCTTGCAGTGATAACTGCCCTGACAAAGACGCCTTTTTAGTGGATCACCCGGCGCGCCAGACCGGCGTTGCCGGAGGCGTCGTAGACCCGCACGGTAACCAGGTGTTCGCCCGCCGTAAGTGCTGGCAAACTCACGAGAAAACGCTCGCGCAGGCTATCCGCGACGCCGTCGGCGCACTCCATGGGACGCCACGGACCGGCGTCGATCGAAACCTCGGCGCGGCGCACCGGCGAGAGCGCATCGACGGCCTCAACCTCAATTTTTAGAATGCCTTGCGGGCCGCGACTGGGTTCAGCCAGGGTGACCTGCGGAGGGGTTTGGTCGAGCAAAACAGGCGCGCTTTCGAGGTCGGCTTCGCGGGCGTGCGAAGGGGGATTGGAAGGCCGGTCGCTCGCCGTTACGCGGAAACGGTAGCGGCCATCGGCGAGCGAGTCGGCGTCGAGAGAATAGGTGTTGTCGGTGAGCTCAGACTTCAGCGTTTTCCACTCGCGCTCGCCCTCGCCGCGGACCTGTAAAGTATAGACCAGACGGTCGTTATCGGGATCGTCGGCCTGCCAGGAGAGGAACAGTTGGAGCACTCCGCCGCGGTTGATTTGCTGCGTCGGAGTGCCGGAAGTGGTGGCCGGGCCGGAGTCGCCGGAGTCGGTGACGGTGACACTAAAAGCGGACCCGGCGCTGGATTGGGCCTGCGCGGAGGACTTCTGCGGAGCGGCGACCCACTGCGGGGTGACGGTGATGCTGCGCACGACGGGGCGGTTATTCTGCGGCTGATAGGAGACCGAAACGGCGTCGATGCCGGCGGCAGAACCGCTGGCGGAGGGCGTGGCGGCGGAGGGTGCGGATCCCTGTAACTCAAGCTTCCATTGGACATAGCGGGCGTTGGGGCTCGTGAGGCGGGCGCTGGCGGGGTCGGTGAGGGGCTCGGACCAGTCGCTCCAGGTCTTGTCCGGGCGGGCGTAGTTGCCGCTGCGTGTGCGGAAGGCGATGCGCGCGCCGGCGAGATCGCCGCGCCACTCCAGCCGGCCCCAATGGGCCACCGCGCCGGCATCGAAGACGGACGATTCATACCAACCGGTGTGCTCACTGGAAGCATTTAGAATGAAGAGCTTGGCCAGTGTTCCAGTGGCGACCAGCAGACCCGCGGGCGTATCGAGAAGGCGCGTGGCTTCGCCTTCGCCAGTCTCGACAATTAGCGCCGTGCGGGCATTGGGAGCGACGGAATAGACGCGGCCGCGCAGGTCGGTGGAGACAAACGGCGTACCGGCGCTAAGCGCCAGCCCGAGCAGGTTCTCCTCCTTCGAAGTCCAGATCGTCTCAACGGTCAGGTCGGGCGCAATGCGGTAAAGTGCTGATTTTTCAACACCGGCGACCTCCACCGGAGCAGTCGTAAGAGGGTTGGCGGATGCGTCCGCCGTGGGCGCGGCCGAGCGCGGGGCGGGCGGCTTCAGGTCGAGGCCGGTTTGCGTTGGCGCGGAAGGGACGGAGTGCGAGGAGGGGTCGGCGGTGACGGTGATGGTAGTCGTCATCGTCGGGATGCTGGCCATGGCCGCCGCGGCGGCGGCGGCGGCCTGCGACTGCTTCTGAGCCAAGCCGCCGCCGAGGGCCGCGGCGAGCAGCGAGCCGTCGGGCAGCGCGAGCACGTCGCGGATTTCGGGCAGGGTCGAATGCAGCACGACCGAGGCGCGATTCTGCGCAGTGATGCGATAGAGGTTGCCGTTGGGCTCGCTGCCGGCGAGCAGCGCGCCGGAGTTGTCGAAGGCCAGGCAGGTGACGTGCGCTTGTCCGGTTTCGTACCAGACGACGCCCTGGCCGGGAGCGGCGATGCGCCAGACGCGGCCGTCGTCGCCAGTCGCGGCGAACAGAGCGCCATCGGGAGCGACGGCCAGCGACCAGACGTATTTGGCTTTGGTGTTGAACCACTCCTGGGCTTTGCCCGAGGGATCGATGCGCCAGATCTGGCCGCCGGGCGAAGTGGCCGCAAACACTGCGCTGGCGGGGGCAGAGGCGAGCGCGAAGATCTCGGGCTGCTGCGCGGTCCAGAGGGGCTGCGGTTTCGCAGCCGCGGACGCGCCGGGCGAGAGTCGATAGAGGCGGCCGCGATGGCCGGTGGCAAACCAGAGTGCGCCATCGGAGGCACGAATGACGGACCAGACGGCGCTCTCGCCGGTTATCGCGAGCGTATCGAGGCGCGGGGCGAGGGCCAGGCGGCCGTCGCGGGTCAAAGAAACGCCGCTGAAGCGGCCCTTCACGAAGTCGGGCCAGGAGTTGCTCTCCCAAGCCGCTGGACCGCCGGCGCGGAGCAGGCAGGCGAGGGCGCAAGCAGTGGCGGCCAGACGAAGGGAGAGCGGCATATTCATTCCTTCCCATCCACTTGAACTCAGCATCAGACTAGTGCCCGATTGCAGAGACTCGGGCACGGACTCCGTCGAAAGTCCCCTCGTAACAAAGCGAAGATCGCTCCCTGCGGTCGCGGTTCAGAAACAACGCGAAGGACCGCTTCTTTCAGTCGCGGCTCCGTCAGACAGTCGCGGCTCGGTAACGACGGTCACGGCTCGGTAACAACGGCGCACAACAACGCGAAGAACCGCTCCCTCACGGTCGCGGCTCAGAAACAACGGTTGCGGCTCAGTCAGACGGGTGCGGCTCGGTAACAACGGGCGCGGCTCGGTTACAACGGGCGCGGCTCTGCAGTCGTTACCAAGCTGCGCACGCGAGTGAGCGGTTCGATATGACAACTTCTGCAACCTATTACTAGTCCCGAAGCGAGTAGCGCGCGGCATGTTCATTCCTTCACATCCACCTGAACTGTTTTGGAGCCGGTGAAGACGAAATCGGGGGCGGCAAGCGGGAACTCGGCGATCCTGCCGCCGGGGAACTGGGCCAGCGTGGAGCGGCCGAACAAGAGCGTCATGGAGGCGGGCAGATCGGGGAGGGTTTCCCCTTGCACGGTCCAGGAGGGCGAGGGACGCGAGATCCGGACCCAGGCCTGGCGGCTGGTGCGCAGGCCATTCAAAAAGTCGACCAACTGGATGGCGTTGCGAGGCGGAACGGTGATGAATTGGCGGTACTCGGCGAGGTTGGCGGTAGAGGCGTCGGAGACGGTGATGCTCAGCGGTCCGATGGAGGCGCCGACGGGGACGTTGTAGGAAGCGGAGCGCTCGATCTCGAGGCCGCTTTCGCCGGTGAAGCGGGCGAAGATCTCGAAAGTGTCGCCGGGATGGACTTCGCGGCGGGAGGTCCAGACGGTGTCGAGGCGCAGGTCGCGGCGATCGTTGGAGATTTCGAGATCGAGGTCGATGGCGCGCACGGCGAGCGCCGGAAAGCCGCTGGTGGCGATGGCCGCGACGGGCGCGGCGAGGGCGGAGGAGGCGATTTGCGCCACGCCGGACTCGGCGCTCCAGGCGTTGTCGAGGCGGACACTGGGCGCGCCGTCGAGGTCGATGCGGCCGGTGGCCTGGATTGTAGCCGGGCCGGAGACGCGCTCGGTGGCGTCGATGATCGAGTAGAGCGCCATCTGCGCGAGCAGCGGCGTGAGCATGCGGTCGCGGACCAATTCGAAGCGATAGCGCGATTCGCGCCCGGCGGAGCGCAGGCGCACGGAGACCGGGACCATGGGCGCGCGGCGGCCCAGGAGTCCGCTGACGGAGGTGCTACGGTCGCTGAGAATCGTGCCTAGCCATTCGCGCGTGGAGGAGATTTTGAAGCTCGCATTGAGGCTGGCGAGCAGCGTGATGACGTCGGCGCGGGCGAAGGGCAGTTCGGTATCGCCGGCGCCCATAAAGCGATGGCCGAAGGCGTAGACGCGGGGATCATCGACGAGGGTCACGGTGCCGTCGGCGCCAGCGCTGAGGTCGCCGGTCAGCAGTTCGACGCTGATCATGGAGCCGGGCTCGAGTTTGCCGGGTGATGCAGATTGATTGGAGGCTTCAGGCGATGCGCCGCCGGAGACGCCCTGGACGGGCTCGAAGCCGGCGGCGCGCAACTGCGGGGCGAAGTGATCGAGAGTGGAACGGGTGAAGCCGCCGAGCCAAAGCGGCGTGGCGATTTCCAGAAGGCGCTCGGAGCCGGCCTGGAGGGAAGCGCGCGCGGGCAGCTCAGCACCGTATTCAAAGGGATTGAGATGCGCGGCGGCGGGCGGCCGGGCGGGCTCGGCGCGCAACATCTCCTCGATCGGGCGGATGCCGGCGATGGGCTCCTTGGAAAAAGGGAACGAGAGGGCGACTGCGCCGACGAGACGGCCATTGATGGTGACGGGGCTGCCGCTCATGCCCTGGAGAACGCCGGTTTTTTCGAGCGGACCGCCGGAGAGACGAGCGAGAATCACGCTCTGCCTGGGGCCGACGTTTTCAAGAACGCCGAGGATCTCGACGTCGAACTGTTCGACTTTTGTGCCGGAGAAGACCGTACGGCCGACGCCGTGCAGGCCGGGCTTCACCTCACTCAGGGGGAAGATGGCGAGGGATTGGGCCGAGACCGTGATTGTGAGGGCTAGGAAGACGAGGGCGAGGCGGCGCGGCACTCATTCATTGTAAACGCGGCTCAGCGGGACGATCGGCGGGCGGCCTCGATCGGGGCGAAAACACGAGTGACTGCTCGGGCATCGTGATAGATGGCTGAAGTCCATGCGGGGCAGAGGACAAAGAGTGTGGATACAGAGAATTGTGCGCGCCTGGGACCAGAGACGTGGCTTGGCGGCGCGGCGGGAGCGCGGGGACACACCTGCAGCGTCCGCGGCGGACGCCTTGGTGTCACCCTCGGCAGAAGGCTTGGTGGTCGTGTTCGAAGACGAGTGGGCCTCGGTGTCCCCCGCGCGCGAGAGGTTTGCGATGAAAGGAGGCGTGGCTGCGCAGCGAAGGCAGAAGGTGGATCGGGAGAGTTGTGCGCGCCATGGGAGAGAGACGTGGCTTGGCGGCGCGGCGGGAGCGCGGGGACACACCTGCAGCGTCCGCGGCGGACGCCTTGGTGTCACCCTCGGCAGAAGGCTTGGTGGTCGTGTTCGAAGACGAGTGGGCCTCGGTGTCCCCCGCGCGCGAGGGGTTTGCGATGAAAGGAGGCGTGGCTGCGCAGCGAAGGCAGAAGGTGGATCGGGAGAGTTGTGCGCGCCTTGGGAGAGAGACGTGGCTTGGCGGCGCGGCGGGAGCGCGGGGACACACCTGCAGCGTCCGCGGCGGACGCCTTGGTGTCACCCTCGGCAGAAGGCTTGGTGGTCGTGTTCGAAGACGAGTGGGCCTCGGTGTCCCCCGCGCGCGAGGGGTTTGCGATGAAAGGAGGCGTGGCTGCGCAGCGAAGGCAGAAGGTGGATCGGGAGAGTTGTGCGCGCCTTGGGAGCAGAGGCGTCAGTTCGCGGTTTTCGCGAGATGGAACGGGCTTCAATTCGCGAATCCAATATGCTAAACTGCACCAAAGTGGCGCGGTAGCCAAGTGGTAAGGCAGAGGTCTGCAAAACCTTTATGCGCCGGTTCAACTCCGGCCCGCGCCTCCAACCCCTTTTTCGTGCATCCCCAGAGAATCGGCGCGAGTGGCTCGTGCAGTGTCTCAGAAAAGAATTGACAACGCAGGCTGAGCGTCAACAGGAGTGTCAACGCGGCAGGCACGAGTGCCTGAGACACGGTAAATGGCTGGTGATTGTCAAAGATTCTGCGAGACATGAAACGAGTAGCAGAAGTTACGGTGGTGGCTCCCGCAGTATCGCGGCGCAGAAACAGCGCGAAGATTGTTGCACAAGAACCGCTCCCTGACGGTCGCGGCTCAGAAACGTCACGGAACTGCGCACGCGAGCGAGCGGGTTGATGGGCCGACTTCTGCAGCTTAGGACTATGCGAAATCGAGTTTCACTGGGACGGGATCGGCACGCTTCAGAAACGTTACGGAAATGCGCAGGCGAGCGGATTGATGCGCCGACTTCTGCAGCTTAGGACTATGCCACAGCGCTTCCCACTAGGGCGAGATCGGCAGGCTTGAACACAGCGGACACCGCGGACGGCGCGGGTTTGGGCTCAGGCGGTCCCGGCGACAGGAGCCATCCAGCGGAAGAGGAAAAAGTGGTGGCCGCAAAAAGAGCAGCGGTAAGGATGGAGGAGCCAGAAGAAAGTTTCCTCCATGAAATTACGAACGCCCACGCCGCGGAACTCGATGGAGCGGCAATAGGGGCAGGATTTGGAGAAGAGCCTGGTGACGATGTTCAGCATGGGCTAGCCATCGCCTTTGGCCTGGCTGCCGGTGGCGGGGCCGGCCGAATTGCGGACTGACGGCCCGGAATAACCCGCGCTGGAGCCGCCGCGCCAACCGCCGGCCGGGCGACTGGCATCGCGGTCGGCCTGGATCTGTTCGGTGGTTCGCACGTCCGGCTCGGAGAGTTTCACGCGTTCATGCGCGCGCGCCACCTGGCGCTTGTGGCGCTTCAGCAATCGCTTGTTCATACGTGCCCTTTCCTGTTCCTCGCGACCCCGCGGGGGGCTGTGGGCGACATGGTCGTCAGTGCACGAGTAGCACCAACTCCATTATCGCTGAAGCGATTGGACTGGGGCGGGATCACGGGGCCGGCATGGTCCCGCAGCCAGGACGGATCCGGTCCTGGTCCGACCCGGCAGAATTCTTCGATTCCGGGGATGCCGCTGGATCGCGCAACAGCAGGAGGTATCGTAAAGGAAGTGGCGTCGCATACTGGGCGACCGATCATCTTGGCGCTTTCCACTCCGCCGGCGCGGGCCGAGGCGAACCCGACCGAGCCGCTTGTACTGCAAGCGAAGATATTCGACTGATAAGGCAATACGGCCGCGGGCGGCATAGGAATTGACATATGAAAGAAACCTCCAGAGTCCGCAAGATAGCTTTTGTCGGCGACCATCTGCCACGCAAGTGTGGCATTGCTACTTTCACGTCCGACCTGCTTGCCGCCGTCGCAGGCGCATATCCACAAAGCCAGTGTCTGGCCGTGGCGGTCAACGACATTGCGGGTGGCTACGAGTACCCGGAAGTGGTTCGCTTCGAGATTGAGGAGCAGGACCTGTCTTCCTATCTACGGGCCGCAGACTTTCTCAACATCAGCAATGTGGACATTGTCTGTTTGCAGCACGAGTATGGCATTTACGGCGGGGCGGCCGGGGGACACATTCTGGCGCTGCTCCGCGAACTGAGAATGCCCGTTGTCACGACGCTGCATACGGTTCTGGCTGAGCCGAAAGCAGACCAACGGCGTGTGATGGAGGGGTTAATCTCACTGTCGACGCGGCTGGTAATCATGGCCGAACGCGGACGGCGGATGTTACAGGAGATTTACCAGGCGCCTCCGGCCAAAATCGATCTCATTCCGCACGGCATTCCCGACGTGGGTTTCGTGGATCCGACCTATTTCAAGGATCAGTTTGGGGTGGAAGGGAAGGTGGTTTTGCTCACCTTCGGCCTGCTCTCGCCGAACAAGGGCATCGAATATATGATCAATGCCCTGCCGCAAATTCTGGCGGAGTATCCCGAGGTGGTCTACATTGTCCTCGGCGCCACCCATCCGAACGAACTGCGCGAGCACGGTGAAGCTTACCGCCTCAGCCTCGAGATTCTCGCTAAGAAGAACAAGGTCGACAAGAATATTATCTTTTACAACCGATTCGTGGAGCTGGAAAACTTGATGGAGTTTATAGGCGCGGCGGACCTATACATAACACCTTACCTAAACGAGGCGCAGATCACCTCGGGCACGCTAGCATATGCGTTCGGCGCGGGCAAAGCAGTAGTCTCCACACCCTATTGGCACGCCGCGGAATTGCTGGCGGAAGACCGTGGTGTCTTGGTACCGTTCGCCGACTCACCGGCAATAGCGCGCGAAGTGATAGGGCTGCTGCGGGATGATACACGGCGCCATTCCATTCGCAAGAACGCTTACAAGATGGGCCGCGAGATGGTTTGGAACAACACGGCGCAACTGTATATGCGCGCCTTCGAATGTTCGCGGCTGGAGGTAACGGCACACTCGCGGACATTCCTTGCCACTAAGACGCTCGACCAAAAGCCGCGGGAACTGCCGCTGATGAAGCTGAGCCATCTCTCGCGGATGACCGATTCCACCGGAGTCTTCCAACACGCTGTATTCAGTGTTCCGAATTTTTCCGAGGGCTATTGCACCGACGATAATGCTCGCGCTTTCATCCTGGCGGTCCTGCTGGGTGAATTGCGAGAGGATCCGGAGCGCGTGAGGAAACTGGCCACTACGTCCGCGGCGTTCCTCTTTCACGCTTTCGAACTCACATCGAAGCGATTCCACAACCACCTGAGTTTTGACAGGCGTTGGCTGGACGATCAGGGATCGGAGGACTGCCAAGGGAGGGCGCTGTGGGCGCTGGGCATCGGGGTGGGGCGTTCGCCGTATCGGAGTTTTCAGATGATGGCGGGACAGTTGTTCGCGCTGGCTTTGCCCGCGCTGACGGGATTCTCGTCACCGCGGGCGTGGGCGTTTGGCCTGATCGGCATCCATGAGTATCTGCGCCGATTGGAGGGTGACAGCCTGGTGAAACAGACCAGGGAGACACTGACCTCCCGGCTGATGGAGCACTTCGAAGCGAGCGCGCATCCGGATTGGCAGTGGTTTGAAGAGGAATTATCGTACGACAACGCGAAGCTCGCGCAGGCCTTGATTGTAAGCGGACAAGCAACTGGACAACAAGCGGTGCTCGATCGGGGTCTGCAGGCGCTGCGCTGGCTGACGGAACTTCAAATTTCGGAGAAGGGTCACTTTCGTCCCATCGGCAACAACGGCTTCTACCGACGTGGCGGCGTGCGCGCCAATTTCGATCAGCAACCGATCGAGGCGCAAGCAGCGGTCTCGGCGTGTCTGGAGGCTTATCGCGCCACAGCCGACTCGTGGTGGTACGAACAGGCGCAGCGTGCCTTTGACTGGTTCATAGGATGGAACGATCTGGGGCGCGAACTTTACTCTCCCCAGACAGGAGGGTGCCGCGATGGGTTGCATGTCGATAGAGTCAACGGGAACCAGGGAGCGGAATCAACCTTGGCTTTTTTGCTCTCTTTGGCGGAGATGAGATTGGCACAAAACGCACTGACTAGTTTCAGAGCGCCGAGCGCGATCGCGGAGTGGCCTCCAATTCGTGTCTGATTGCGTGGAGAGGAGTAACTTATGTCAATCCACCTCAAACGCACGCCGACGATCCTCGAGCCCGACCAGTCGCGCGTCCTGCTGCGGCCTTTCAGTCCGGGGAATCCCGAACGGATCGCTATGATCATCGCCAGGATTATGGCGATCCCGGAGGACGGAGTTGGCCCGCTTCTGAACGCGGTCTCGGCTGAGTTTTCAGGGCGGCACCAACAGATCCATACTCTGTTTCTTGAACGATTCGAACAGGTGCGTGAGTTAGCCGCTACAAACGGGGAATTGTCCGAACAAAGACGACTTTTGATTGGATCCTATTTCCTGGCTGAATACTCGCTGGAATCCGCCGCCCTGTTCAATCCATCGATCGTTCCGCATCCTGACCAAACTGGTCTGCCGTCCGGTGCGCTGCGGTTTATTCTCAGTTTGCGCGCCACTGGGGAAGGACACATTTCCTCGATTACTTTTCGAACCGGCGTCATCCAACCCGATCAGCGCATCGAAGTAGACAAGCCCGGCAACTTCCTCACCGAGCCGAGCCAGATCCCAAACCCACTGTATGAGAAGGGACTGTTCGGGCGCAAACTCACAGAACTCGGATTGGCAGGCGAATTTACGCGCCGGGTTATGAACAAACTGGGTGAGTCGTTTTCACTGGACGAGCTTCGCGCTAGTCTCCAGACCGAACAATTCCGCCTGCCGGATGGAATGATGGAAGACGATCAACGCGCCTCTCAGGGAATCTGGGTGCTGGCGCGGTCTAACTATGAAGTTCAGTTCCGGCCGGAACAGAAGATTTCCGAACGCATTCTCTTCCCGGCGACGCCCTCCCAACGCAATGGCATCGAGGACGCCCGCTTCGTTTGTTTCAAAAACGATGACGGCACCAATATCTACTTCGCGACCTTTACGGCCTACGATGGCCGGATCGCGGTTCCGGAACTTGTGGAAACTTCGGACTTCCTCCTGTTTCGATTCAGAACCTTGAACGGTCCGGCCGCCGCGAACAAAGGGATGGCCCTGTTCCCCAGGAAAATCGGCGGCCTGTATGTCATGCTCTCGCGCCAGGACAACGAAAACATCGACCTGATGTTTTCGGACAACATTCACTTCTGGAATGAGAGCAAAGTGCTGCTCAAACCTGCTTTCCCATGGGAACTGGTTCAAATGGGGAACTGTGGATCGCCGATCGAGACGGATGCCGGATGGCTGGCTCTGAGCCACGGCGTCGGCCCTCTGAGGAAGTATTGCATCGGCGCTTTTCTGCTGGATCGCGATGATCCGTCCAAGGTCATCGGCCGCCTGAGGGAACCGTTGCTCCAACCGAACCAGAACGAGCGTGAAGGTTATGTACCCAACGTCGTTTACACCTGCGGCGCTCTGCTTCACAACGGCGAATTGATTATTCCTTATGGTCTGGCCGATCATGCCACGGGCTTCGCCACTGTCCCGGTGGCCGATGTGCTGGCCGCCATGGAGTAGGCTGACCTTTGACCAACATGACTATCCGCAACAAGAAAGTGGCTATCCTGTCGCCCGTAGCCTGGCGCACACCTCCCAGGCAATACGGCGCATGGGAGACGGTCGCGGGCAATATCACCGAAGGATTGGTCGCGCGCGGTTGGGACGTGACGCTGTTCGCTACCGCGGATTCTATAACTCGCGCGCACCTGCATGCCGTAGTCGATCGGGGCTATGAAGAGGATCCCGCCATCGATCCTAAAGTCGCCGAATACCTTCATATTTCCGAAGTGTTCGAGCACGCTGCCGAGTTTGACCTTATTCACAGCAATTACGATTTCATGGCTTTATGCTTTAGTCGGCTGGTGAAGACGCCGGTCCTTACTACGATCCACGGATTCTCATCGCCCCGCATCATGCCCGTCTATGAGAAGTATCGGGACGGATATTTCGTCTCCATCAGCAACTCCGATCGCGCGCCGGGGTTGAATTATCTGTCGACGGTCTATAACGGGATCGACCTATCGTTGTACCCGCTTCAGGAGCGTGGCGGCGATCAACTGGTTTTTCTCGGCCGCATTCACCCGGACAAGGGCGTCCATCTGGCGATTGAGGTTGCGCACCTCAGCGGGTTGCCGCTGGTTATCGCGGGCATCATCCAGGATCAGACGTACTTCCGGGAACAGGTGGAGCCGCACCTTGATCAGAAGATCCGCTACATCGGGCCGGTGGACGTGCACGGCAAGAACGAGTTGTTCGCGCAGGCCTTAGCTTTGTTGCATCTAAATACTATCCCCGAGCGATTCGGGCTGGTCCTGACAGAAGCCAATGCCGCCGGCGTTCCGGTGATCGCGATGGACCTCGGCTCCTGCCGCGAGGTGATCGAGGACGGTCAGACGGGCTTCCTGGTCAACAATGCCCAGGAAGCCGTAGAGCGCCTGCAGCACCTCCCGGCGATCAATCGCAAATCCTGCCGACATCGTGTCGAGCAACTGTTCTCCATCGAAGCGATGGTGGAGTCCTACGAGCGAGTTTACGAAACGATTTTCGATCTGGAAGAAAGAAGGAGATCGTGAAGCCGGACATCGTCAGAAGATATAGCGGCAATCCTATTCTTACCAAAGCCGCGATTCCCTACCCGGTGGAGACCGTTCACAACGCGGCGGTGGTGAAGCACGGAGACGAGTACGTTATGCTATTCCGTTCCCATCTGCGCACGGGACGGTCGATTATCGGTCTGGCGCGCAGCCACGACGGATTCCAGTTCACCGCCGATCCAGAGCCCTTTCTGACTTCCGCGCACGACAGCCTATTTGCGGACTATGAAGAGTTCGGCGTCGAGGATCCGCGAATTACGTTCTTGGAAGGCGAGTATCTCATCACCTATAGCGCCTACTCGCGCAATGGCGTGCGGATCGCTCTGGCAAAAACGAAAGACTTCCGCCAGGTGGAAAGGATCTCTCTCATCACGGAGGCGGACTATCGGAATGTAGTGATCTTTCCCGAAAAGTTTAACGGACTCTATGCCCGGTTAGATCGTCCGCACTCGGAAATCGCTCCCTGGTCTATCTGGATTTCCTATTCTCCGGACCTACGTTTCTGGGGCGAATCCCAACTTATCATGAGGCCTGAACCGTATCACTGGGATGAGATGAAAATAGGCCCGGGCGCGCCGCCGATCAAGACGGACAAAGGATGGCTTTCGATCTATCATGGCGTTTTCCAAACGATGGCGGGATCGGTATACCGGCTGGGGGTCGCGTTGCATGACCTGCAGAACCCGGCGAAGGTGATCGGCGTGGGCGACTCGTGGATACTGCAGCCGGAAGATCCCTGGGAGATTACGGGCTATGTCCACAATGTCGTGTTCACTTGTGGCGCGTTGGCGGAGTCCGATGGAACGGTGAAGATCTATTGGGGCGGCGCAGACACGGTCATGTGCGTGGGCGAGGCGAATGTCTCCGACCTGGTCGCTTTGTGCCTGGAACACGGCAGGCCGGCAAAATAGACAGGCCGACTGCAAAGGGACGCGAATCGGATTCACGATCCTGGGTGGGGCGCGCTGTGCAACGCGGCGTTGGACACGTTCATCAAACGCAAGCTCCCGGCGGGGCCGGGTTACGCCAGCGCCTGGTGCGGAACTGTTTCGATGCGCCGCACCCGGATCTTGACCTCGACGCGCGACCCGAGCCGGTTGATGATCGAGATGAGGCGATCCACGGTGAACCGGGCAAGATCGGCGTTGCGGAGGCGCGAGAAGTCGGCCGCCGCAATGCCCGTGCGAGCGTGCGCGGCGCGCACGGTCAGATGTTCCCGGTCGAGCGTCTTGATGATTTCGGCGGCCAGGATGGCTTTGAATTGCTCTGCGTCGGCGTTCTCATGCCCCAGATCGCGGAACACGTTGCCGCTACCCCGCACCACTTCCAGCTTCGCGTCTTTCATCCGAGCATCTCCTTCAGTCTCTTCAAACGGACGCCGATCAGGTCGATCTCGCGTTTCGGCGTTTTGATGCCCTGCGTCGATTTCTTCTGGAACGCATGCAAAACCCATATATCCGAAGCGAGTTGGACCGCGTAGACCACGCGGAGCGCATTGCCCTTGCACGGCAGCGCAATCTCGAATACGCCGGATCCGAATCCGTGCAGAGGTTTTGCCACGTCAGCCTTGCCGCCTTCGGCCGCGATGGTCAGAGCAGCAAGGCACATCGACCGGGCCTCTGCCGGGAAGGCTTCGAATTCCTTCAGAGCCGCGCCGATCCATGAAACGGGGCGTGTTTTCCTGGTCATGCGCAGTCCGCCAGCGCCTGTCTCTCTGATCGACATGTTGTCATATTTGACAACAGGAGTCAACCGGGAGGTGATTGTATCGAGAATGGTGGGAACTTGCAGATGAAGATTGGGGATCTCCGAATCGCCCTCTCGAAACATCCTGAAGCCAGGGGCAATGGCACCTGGCCCGAGCCGGGTGCGTGTTGAGGAACAGCAACCGGCGCGGCGCCGGTACGATTTCAGACCAGGGGCAAGTCTGTCTGGGGATCGCCGTTGTCCGCGCCCTCGACTTCGGCTTCCTGGACGCTGCAGGCGGCGGCGATGACATCGCCGGGTTCGAGGGTGACGAGTTTGACGCCCTGGGCGGAGCGGCCGGTCTTGCGGATGAGCGCGGCTTCGGTGCGGATGATCTGACCGTTGCGGGTGATGACGACGACGTCGGTATCGTCCTTGACCTCGAGCACGTTGACGACGGGGCCGGTGCGTTTGTTGACCTTCATATTGATGACGCCCTTACCGGCGCGGGTCTGCAGGCGGTAGTGACCGGCGGGGGTGCGCTTGCCCATGCCGTTTTCGGCGATGGAGAGGATCAGGCTATCCTCGGTGACGACCTCCATGGCGACGATGAAGTCGTCGGGGGCGAGCCGCATCGAATTGACGCCGGCGGCGGGCCGACCCATGGCGCGGACGTCGCCCTCGGGGAACTTGATGGCCATGCCGTTACGGGTGGCGATGAAGACCAGATCCGAGCCGGTGCTGAGCTTGGCCGAGATGAGCTCGTCGTCGTCGGTCTTAAGGCCGATGGCGATGATGCCGCGCGAGAGCGGATTGTCGAACTCGGCGAGCTCGCACTTCTTGATGACGCCGAGCTTGGTGGCCATGACGACGAACTGGTCGGGCGTGAACTCCTTGACGGGGAGGAAGGCCTTGATGGTCTCGTCTTCCTGCAGCGAGATGAGCTGGCTGATGTTCTTGCCCTTGCTGGCCGAACCGGCGTCGGGAATGTTGTAGACCTTGAGCCAATAGAGGCGGCCCTTGTTGGTGAAGATGAGCAGGTAGGAGTGGGTGGAAGCGCTGAGAAGGTGCTCGACGACGTCCTCGCTGCGGGTGGTCATGCCGATGCGGCCCTTGCCACCGCGGGACTGGCGGCGATAGGTATCGAGCGCGGTGCGCTTGAGGTAACCGCCGCGGGTGACGGTGACGACGACGTCCTCCATCTTGATGAGGTCTTCGATATTGATCTCGCCCTCATCGTCGACGATCTGAGTGCGGCGCGCGTCGCCGAAGTTTTTCTGCACTTCCTTGAGCTCGGCGACGATGATGGCGCGGAGCTTCACGTCGCTCGTGAGGATTTCGAGATAGCCGGCGATGAGGCGCTCGATTTCGGCGAGTTCGTCTAGGATTTTCTGCTGCTCCATGCCGGTGAGGCGCTGGAGCTGCATCTCGATGATGGCCTGGGCCTGGCGCTCGCTGAAGTCGAAGCGCGAGAGCGGCTGGCCGTTGAACTGAAGCGCGGGCGCCCACTTGGCGATGACTGCGGTGAGGCGGGGGTTGTCCGGAAACGACGCGGCGCCCATGAGGGCCTCGCGCGCTTCCTTGGGATTGCGGGAGGCGCGGACGGATTCGATGACGGCGTCGAGATTCTGAAGCGCCTTCTGGAAACCGAGCAGGATGTGCTCGCGCTCGCGGGCTTTGCGGAGGAGGAACTCGGTGCGCCGGCGGACGACTTCGACGCGGTGGTCGATGAAGCGCTTGATGCAGTCGATCAGCCCCAATTCGCGGGGCTGGCCGTTGACGATCGACAGCATGATGACGCCGAAGTTGACCTGCATCTGCGTCTGCTTATACAGGTTGTTGAGGACGATTTCGGGCTGCTCGCCACGCTTGAGTTCAATGACCACGCGCAGACCGTCGCGATCGCTTTCGTCGCGGATGTCGCTGATGCCGTCGATTTTTTTGTCGTTAACCAGCGTGGCGACCTGCTCGACGAGGCGCGCCTTGTTCACCTGATAAGGAATCTCGGTGATGACGATGGATTCGCGGTCCTTGCCGAGCTTCTCGGTAGCCACCTTGGCGCGAATTTTGAGACTGCCGCGACCGCGCGTGAAGTAGTCGAAGATGCCCTGGCGGCCGAGCAGAATTCCACCGGTAGGAAAATCGGGGCCGGGGACAAACTGGGTGATGATGCGCTCGAGGGACAGCGAAGGATTCTGGACCAGGGCGATGGTGGCGTTAACGATTTCGGTGAGGTTGTGCGGCGGGATGCGCGTGGCCATACCGACGGCGATGCCCTCGCTGCCGTTGACCAGGAGGTTGGGCACGCGCGTGGGCAGGACCTCGGGCTCGTGTTCGCTGTCGTCGTAGTTGGCGCGGAACTCGACAGTGTCCTTGTCGATATCCTCGAGCAGCATCGCGGCGATCTTGGAAAGACGCGCCTCGGTGTAACGCATGGCCGCGGGTGGGTCGGCGTCGACCGAACCGAAGTTGCCCTGGCCGTCGACGAGCGGGTAGCGCATCGAAAAATCCTGGGCCATGCGGACCAGGGCGTCATAGACGGCGGTGTCGCCGTGGGGATGGTATTTGCCGAGAACCTCGCCGACGATTTTGGCGCACTTGCGGGTGGGGCGGTTGAAGGTCAGGCCCATCTCGCTCATGCCGTAAAGGATGCGGCGATGGACGGGTTTCAGGCCATCACGGACGTCGGGCAGAGCGCGCCCGATGATCACCGACATGGCGTAGTCGAGATACGAGCGCCGCATCTCCTCTTCGATATTGACCGGGGAGATATTGCGGCGGTCGCCGAGCGGGAGCTGCGTGCCTCCAGGCGGCGCGGGCGGAGGCCCCTGGGGGTTCTGAGGATCTTGGGGAATCGACATTGCGAACTACTTTTGATTTTAACAAAACCGACCCCCATAAGGCCATTTCACGGAGGCTTTTCTCCTTTGGCATCAGTAGGTTTCGCGTTATCATGGGGTTAGCCGCATGCTGTCCGTCGTGATCCCGATTCATAACGAGGAGCGGGCGATTCTGCGCCTGTACGACCGTCTGACGGAGGTGCTGGGGAAGCTCGGCCAGCGCTACGAAATCATCTTCGTGGACGATGCCTCGAGCGACCGCAGCTTCGATCTGCTGGCCAACCTGGTAGAGACCGACAAGCGGCTTAAGGTGATCCGGCTGCGGCGGAATTTCGGGCAGACGGCGGCGCTCGCGGCGGGCTTCGACGAAGCGCGCGGCGAAATCATCGTGGCGATGGACGGGGACCTACAGCACGACCCGGCGGACCTGCCGGCGCTGGTACACAAACTCGAAGAAGGGTACGACATCGCCAGCGGGTGGCGCAAGGAACGCAACGACAACATGGTGCTGCGCAAGATCCCGTCGCGCATCGCCAACTGGATGATGTCGAGAGTGTCGGGCGTCGAGCTGCACGATTTCGGCACAACGTACAAGGCCTACCGCGCGGAGATTCTGAAGGAAGTCAACCTGTACGGGGAACTGCACCGCTTCATCCCGGCGCTGGCAAGCTACTACGGCGCGCGCATCGCCGAGGTGCCAATTTCCAACCCGCCGCGCGAGGGCGGAGCGTCGCACTATGGCATCGGGCGGACGTTCAACGTCTTTTTCGACATTCTGACGATCCGGTTTTTGTTGCGCTACCTGACGCGGCCGATGCACTTTTTCGGGCGCATCGGGCTGGTGAGTCTGCTGGCGGGCGGCGGGATTCTGACGTTCCTGGTGGTGAAGAAAGTCCTCGGCGAGCAGATCGTCACGCAGCATGGTCCGTTGCTGTTTACGGGCGGCATCCTGCTCGGATTGGGCATGCTGATGTTCACCACTGGGCTGCTGGGCGAGATGATGATGCGCACGTATTTCGAAAGCCAAGGCCGGCGCATTTACGCCGTGCGGCAGGTGCTCAGCCGGCAGGAGACGGGCGCCGGCGACGGCTCACGGTAGGCATCCACTTCGAGAACCCACAGCTGCGGACTGTCGCCGATTCCCGTCTGCGCGTCGATGACGAATAACGCGCTCCGGGGTATTGACTGCAAACGCGCGATTGTGTGATCCGGACGACCGTCAGTCGGTGAAAGGGCGCGCCTCGGCCTTGCGCCACCACTGTTCGAACAGGCCCTGCATGGCCTCGCCCATGCCGGAATGGTCGAAGACGATGGAGGTCCATGTGGGGCGCGTGATGACGGGATCGAGCAAGGCGATGAGGCCTTGAGCGCCGTCGAAAGTGGCCATTTTCATGGGCAGATTCGAGATGAGACGCACCTGCACACCGAAGGTGGCGTACTCATCCAGACGTTGCCGGTGTTCCTCGTCGAGCGCCTCGGGCTCGAGCAGAATACGGCAGGCCACACCGCGCGCGGCGGCCTGCTTCACCAGTTGCTCATCGAGCGGGTCGACGGCGTAGGGCGGACGCGAGAATTCAAGGAACTCGCGCTCCACAGCGCCGAGCATCGAGCGGTAATGCACGGCGATTTGCGCGGGATCGTTGACAATGCGCAGATAATCGAGCGTTCCGCGACCGACCTGCCCTTCGGCGTAGGCGCTGCGCAGATCCTGCACGAGGCTCTGGGCATGGCGCTTCTGCTCGTTGAGCACGCGTTCCTGATCTTCCTTCTGCCGCTGCAGGTAGGCCGGGATGGCGAGCGCGGGCTCCACGGCGCTGAAGAGTTTAGTCTTCTCCTGCACGACCTGCGCGAAACCCTTTTCCACCAGGCTGTCGAGGACCTCGTAGATTTTCTGGCGGGGGACTTGCGCGCGAGCGGCGAGTTCGAGGGCCTTGAAGCGCGGGTGACCGACCAGCACAAGATAAGAGCGCGCCTCGTAGGCGTTCAGGCCGATCTGCTGCAGCCGCCGCCAGAATTTTTCGTACTCGACATCCGGCAGATCTCTGATCGTTTGCATCATGAGTCCCGGGGGCACTCTATCACAGGCGATTCAAGATTGGGATGCAACCAGGAGTCAGCAACCAGGAGTCAGCCAAGGGTGGCCGGACGGGCGCGCGCGGTGGAAGGCCACCGGCGGATTCGCGGCATAGAATTGAGGGATGATACTCGCCAGCGCGGTGTGCTTGGTTGCGGCAATCGCGACGGGACCGGCCACGGGCGCGAAGGTCCCGGACTTTTCGTTGCCCGATCAGACCGGCCAGAGCCGCGCGTTCGCCGACCTGACAGGGCCGAGCGGGCTGGTGCTGGTGTTCTACCGCTCGGCCGACTGGTGACCCTTCTGCAAAGCGCAGCTGGTGCAGCTGCAGGCGCATCAGGAGGAATTCAGGAAGCGCGGGCTGAACGTTGCGGCCATTAGCTACGACAGCGTCGAGGTGCTCAGGGACTTCGCAACGCGGCGCGGGATCGCGTTTCCACTGCTCTCGGACAAAGACTCGCAGGTGATCCGCGCCTTCGGCATTCTCAACGAGAATGCGCCGCGGGATTCCTTCGTCTATGGCGTGCCGAACCCCGGCACGTACGTCCTGGATGCCGCGGGCGCAGTGACCGCGAAGTACTTCGAGGACGACTACTCGGAGCGCGTCACTGCGTCTGACATTCTGGTGCGGCAGTTTAGTGCGATCCCGTCGGCCGGGCCGGGCGTGCAGAAAACAAAGCACCTGCGGCTGACCGCGGCGAGCAGCGCGAACGCGGCACGAGGCGGGCAGAAGATCGCGTTGGTGCTGAATATCGAGCTGAAACCCGGGATGCACGTCTACGCGCCCGGAGTGCGCGGATACAAGCCGGTGGATTGGGAGATGCTGACTGCTCCGGCCAAGCCGGAAGGCGAGGCCCAGACCGCGGGCGGCCCGGAGCAGGTCCGCTTACCGGGGCGACTGTTCACCGAGGTCACGTGGCCCGCGCCAAGGATGCTCCATCTGAAGGCCATCAGCGAGACCGTTCCGGTCTACGAGAAAAAGCTGCGCCTAGTGCGCGAGGTGACGATCCCAAGCGACAAGCTGTTGCGCGAAGTGACCTCCCCGTCGGGCGTATTGACGCTCGAAGGCGTCTTTCGCTATCAAGCCTGCGATGCGAAGACGTGCTATAACCCGGTGTCGCTGCCGCTGGTGTTCTCCATACAGATTCTGAAACACGATACAGAGCGTGTCCCGGTGGAGCTGCGGCGGAAGGCCAACCAACGATGATGCGACAAAGGCACCCAGCGGGTGCGGACCGACTCGCTTACGATCGCGCTCAGCAACGGGGGACACAGCTCAGCAGCAAATACAGAAATATCCGCTCCCTTACGGTCGCGGCTCTGAAACACGCGGTTCTGAAACACGCGGCTCTGAAGGCGTTGCGGAACCGAGTGCGCAAGCAAGTGGTTTGATACGCCAACTTCTGCAACTGAGTACCAGGCGCGAACAGGGCGCGAGTTACAGGCGCACCGAATCTACGCGCAAGGCATCGAATCGAGTCGTGCCGAGGTTTCGCTCCGCCGCCAGACGGAGGTAGACGAGTGTGCGCTCGTCCAGCCCCCACCAGGCTTGCGCGGCGTAGGCGTCCACGGCAACTGGGTCCGTGCTCGCGATCACAGTTTGTTTGAGTGACACATCGTTGAGGCTGCCGCCGGTCGGACCGTTGCGCATCAGCACGCGGTAGGCGTCGAGAATGGTCAGAGTGGGGCGGAGGAAAGCCAGCAGGTCAGCCAGGCTTTCGTTAATCCGCTGATGGAGCCGCTGCCGCTGGCCGCCGAGAAGGCCATACCAGTTTTTCACGCCCAGGGTCGCGCCGGTCAGGCTGTGATGCTTGGCGATGGGCACGTTGATCACTTTGTCGGCGGTGAGAAACGGTTCCAGCACGGGCCACACGCCCAGGACCTCGCCGCGCAGGTCCACGTCGCGGAACAGGCGCGCCTCCGGCAATACGAGTTCCGCGCCGGCTGAGCGCGCGGCCGCGGCGATCCCGCTGCGCTCGAAGGCGCTGCGCGCGTCGTTGACGCTGACGTCGGTGACGATCGCTTTCCTGGCGCCTGCGTCCAGGCATAGCCGGACGAGCGCCGCTACGACCTCCGGGTTGGTGGTGGCGGCCTGCTCCGGAGTGCGATCCCAGGCGATGTTGGGTTTGATGACGACCACGTCGCCGCGCGAAACGAAGCGCCGCATGCCGCCGATTCGCTCCACGGCCAGGCGAACCAGCGCGGCTGGATCAGCGCCTTGCGCCACGACCATCGCGGGCCACTGCAGGTCGGCGGCGACGGAGAGATTGCGCTGCGCCATGGCCACGGCGGCCTGCTGAGGACGCCGGCTGCGCGCGCTCAACCACAGTCCAGCGCCCGCCGCGGCGGCGCCGAGACCGCCGGCGCGCAGGAGCCGCAGGAGCGCGGCACGCCGTCCAGGTTGAGCCAAATCGAGGTCCATAAGCGGCGGGGCGTTTGACTCGCGCCCGCTACCAGTCTAATCGTGTTGATGTGAGGCAATCGCTGGTTCTGATCGGCTTTACGGCCGTGATCGCGCAGATCGTGCTGATGCGCGAGCTGATCGTGGTCTCCTCGGGCAACGAGATTTCACTCGGCCTGATGCTGGCTGCGTGGCTCTTCTGGGCGGCCGCGGGCAGCGCGCTGGCGCCGCGAAAAACCGATGCGGCGAAGCAGATGGCGGTGCTGCAGGTTCTGATCGCGGGCGCGCTGCCGCTGTCGATTGCGTGCGCGCGTGCGAGCAGAATCGCATTTCACGCCAGCCCGGGCGAGATCCTCGGGCCAGGCGCTGTGCTGCTGACCGCGTTGTTCACACTGAGCGTGATTTGCCTGCTGTGCGGAGCGTTGTTTTCCAGCGGCGTGCGATTGTACGCGTCAGCGACGGCGGGAGAGACGGCGCACGCGGCAGGATCGGTTTACCTGCTGGAGACGCTGGGCGCGGGCCTGGGCGGCCTCTGCGCCACGCTCATTTTTCTAGGGCCAGCCAGTCTCGATGCAGGTGGCGTTCCTGGTGGCCTGGCTCAATCTGATCGGAGCGGGATTGCTACTAAGGTCGGGCTGGTTCCGACGGCCCGCGGTGGCGGCCGGCCTGATGCTGCTGCCGCTGGCGGCCTACCCGCTGTTCTCCTTACTGGAGACCAGATCGCTCGAACGGCTGTGGCAGGGCTTCCAGGTGGTGGCGGTTCGCAATTCGCGCTACGGCAACTTGGTGGTGGTGAAAACGGAAGAGACGCAAACGCTGTATGAGAACGGGCTTCCGTCCTTCAATGTCCCCGACGCGGCCGCGGCGGAAGAGGCCGTGCACTATGCGCTGCTGGAACATGCGTCGCCGCGCAGCCTGCTGTTGATCGGTGGTGGCATCAACGGTTCGCTGGCACAGGCGTTTCAGCATCCCACGCTGGAGCGGGCCGACTATGTGGAGCTCGATCCAGCCATTCTGGAACTCGCGCGCATGCACTTTCCCAAAGAGTGGCAAGCCATCGCCGGCGACAAGCGCATTCGCATCCACCCCACGGACGGCCGGCTTTTTCTGAGAAGCAGCGGCCTGACGTACGACGTGATTATCGTGAATCTGGCCGATCCGCAGAGCGCCCAGTTAAACCGCTTCTATACCGAGGAGTTCTTCCGCGAGGCCGCGAGCCGGCTGAATCCAGGCGGCGTCCTGTCGTTCCAGTTGACGGCCGCCGAAGACTATATCAGCCCTGAACTGGCCGCCTTCCTGCGGTGCATAAAAGCGACGCTGGGCGAGGTTTTCCCCGATCTTGTGGCGATGCCGGGCCCGAGCGTTCACTTCTTCGCGACGCGGACGCCGGGCGCGCTCACGGTGAACCCGCAGGCACTGATCGCGCGACTGCAGGCGCGGCATCTGCGGACCAAATATGTGCGGGAGTATTTTCTCCCGTTCCAGTTGAGCGCGGACCGCCGGGCCGATCTCGCAACGCAACTCCGGGCACGGCCGGGCACGCCGATCAATCACGACTTCGCGCCGATCGCCTACTTTTTCGACGTCGCGCTGTGGGGCTCGCGGTTTCATTCCGTCTACCTGCGCCTGTTCGAGGCTGCGGCGGCCACCAGCTTTTGGTTGCTCGCCGGCATCACGCTGCTCGTCGCCGCGGGACTGAGCGCGGCAGGCTACCGCCGCCGGGCGACGGCCGGGACGTGCGTGGCCAGCATGGGCTTCACGATGATCGGGCTGGAGATTCTGCTGCTACTGGGATTCCAGGCGGTCTACGGGTACGTGTACCAGCAACTCGCGCTGGTAACGGCGAGCTTCATGGCGGGCATGGCCATGGGAAGCTGGTTGGCGTTGCGCCTGCGACGCGGCCCAGGTCTCGCGACGCTGCAGTGTCTGGCGGCCGCGTTGCCCACTCTGATGTGCCTCGCGATGCCGCACACTCCGCCGCTCCTTTTCACGCTGCTGTCCTTGCTCTCGGGAGCGCTGGGCGGTTACCAATTCCCAGTGGCGAGCCGCGTATCGAAGGTTCGCGCGCCCGGCACGCTGTATGCTCTCGACCTGGCGGGAGGGTGCGTCGGCGCGATTCTATTCAGCGCATGGCTGATCCCGGTGTTCGGCTTCTTTCGCACCTCGCTGTTGATTGCCGTGGTGGACTTGCCGCCGGCTATTGCCGCCTGGCGCGATCGCCGAAGACCAGCGCCGTGAAGGTGAAGATGTCGGACGCCGGATCGCGCCACGCATCGAGCGGCAGGTCGGCCTTCAAACAGAGTTGCTCCAGGAATGTTTTGCGATCCCAGTGCTCGTCCGAGGCGACCTGAGGCAACAATATCCCCTCTTTGTCGCCTCTCACGATCAGCAGACCGTGCTTCCCGATTTCGACCTGCTTCGTATCCTGGAGCCGGCGCAGCGGAGACAGGACCGAGATCTCGTACTCCAACTCGCCCAACTCGGTCGTCACCACCGGGCGGAAGCGGTGATCCTCGAGCGCCGCATAGGCTGCTACATCGCGCACGACCAATGGCAGGGGCTTGATGGGCGCCGTGTAGCCGATGCAGCCGCGCAGTACGCCGTGTTCCTTCAGCGTGACGAAAGCGCCGCGCTCCTGCGTGAGGGAGCTCGATCCGTCCACGGTGTAGTCGTAGAACTTGTGTTCCTTCACGGCGGTCTCGACACTGCGGCGCGCCAGGCTGAGCAGTTCCTCCTTCTCCTTGTCATTCAAAGTGAACTCCGCACGGGCCGAGGCCGCGCCGGCCGGCGCTTTGGAAAAGGCCACCGCGCCGTAACCCACCACGCGGGTCTTGTCGCCCGTGATGTCGCCGGAGTTGGCGTACTTGAGAACCGTCGCCTCGGTCGCGCCGAGCCGTTCCGCCGCAATCATGGCGGCCGCGATGGGCGCGCCGCCGCAGGCTTCCCAGATGTTGCGTTCGAAGTTCCGCGAAAGGCTCAGGTAGTCCCACTCCTCGATGGCGCGCAGCGTCTTGTGGTCCACCGTCTCCGCATAGTCGTAGGGATGATAGTGCGACATGTCGGAGCTGGCCACGATCAGCGTGTCCGTTCCGGCGATGAGCTTGGCGAGCTTGACGCCCAGTTCGCGGCTGGACGCATAATCCTGGCGGCCCATCACGACGGGCACGAGTTCGAACTGGCCCAGCACGCGCTGCAGGAAGGGCACCTGATCTTCGAGCGCGTGCTCGTGCTTGTCCGCGGTGACGGCGTGCCCATGGTCCGACAAGCGGATGGAGCCGCCGCCGGAGGCCAGTTTCGCGGCAAAAGCGCGGTCCACGGGGACCGTGCCGAGCGGCGTCTTGTAGGCGCTGCCGTCAAACACCGCGGTGAAGTCGAACGCATCGTAATGCGTCGGCGCGATCACGACTACGCGAGAAAACTTGCGCCCCTTGAGCAACGCATAGGAATACGCCGCGACCTGTCCGGAGTAGACATAGCCGGCGTGCGGCGACACCAGCGCCACGACGTCCTTGATCGGCGGCGGCTGCGCCTTGGCGAGGAAGCCGTCGACCATCGCGGCCAGTTCTTTGGCGTCGGCCGGATAAAACGAGCCGGCGACCGCCGGCTCGCGCACAGCCTGCGGCCGGGCGCACGAGGCCGCGCTGAAGAGCAAGGCCGCCACGAGCAGAACACGCTTCATATCAGGCCCCCCACACGCCCGCGATCGGCTGATGGCAGTACTCGCAGCGGCCGTGGCGGATGTGATCGTTCTTGATTGTGAACCCTTCGCGCTCGAGCACCGTCTTGCCGCATTTCGGGCAGAGGGTGTTCTCGCCGGGATGGCCCGGCACATTGCCCACATAGACGTAGTGCAGCCCCTCGGCGTCGGCGATCGCCTTGGCGCGTTCCAGCGTCGAGACCGGCGTCGGAGGCAGGTTTTTCAGCAGGTATTCCGGGTGGAAGCGCGTGAAGTGCAGCGGGACGTCCGGCCCCAACTCCGTCTTGACCCAGGTGGAGAGTCCGCGAAACTCACTCTCCGAATCGTTTAACGTCGGGATGACGAGATAGACGATTTCGGTCCACATGCCGAGCTTCTTCATGCTCACCAGGGCGTCGAGCACGGGCTTCAAATCGCCGTGCACAACGTCCGCGTAGAACTTCTGCGAGTAGCCTTTCAGGTCGACCTTGATCGCGTCGACGTGTTTGCACAGCTCCTTCAGCGGATCGGCCTGAATGAAGCCGCCCGTCACGACGACGCTTTTCACGCCGGCGGCGCGCGCCGCCGCGGCCACGTCGGTCATGTACTCGTAAAAAATCACCGGCTCGCTATAGGTGAAGGCGATGACCGGCGACGCGGAGTCCCGCGCCTGGCGCACGACTTCCTGCGGCGGCCAGTAGACGTTCCGCACCTGCTCCGGCCGCGACTGCGAGATGTCCCAGTTCTGGCACATCTTGCAATTCACGTTGCAGCCGGCGGTGGCGATGGAGAAGGCCTGCGAGCCGGGATGAAAATGGAACAGCGGCTTTTTTTCGATCGGATCGATGTGCGCCGCGCAGACGCGCGAATGGACCAGAGAGTAGTAGACGCCACCGCGATTCTCGCGCACGCCGCAATAGCCGCGCTCGCGGTCGTCGATCACGCATTCGCGCGGACAGAGCTTACATTTGGTTTTCTTGTAGGCCAGCTTCTCGTAGAATTTCGCCTCGACGATGAACTTCGCGTCAGGGTCTACGGCAGCGTACGATCCGCCCGCCAGGCAGGGCAGCGCCGCAACTCGCAGGAACTCGCGCCGCTGCACGTCACACCTCCACGCGGCGGATGAGGCGCGCGTCGTTGGTGCCCAGGCGGTGCTGGGCGTCGGCCGCGGTGGCGATGTAGCTTGGCGCGCGCTTGGCGGCCTGCAGGCTCAGGAGGCCCTTTTCCTTGCGTTTGGCCTCGATGATCTGCCAGCCGACCGTATCCAGGGCCACGGGATCGCTGGCGACGAGCACGCCGTTGAAGGGCCACGACCACTGCGGCATGTAGGACGGTCCGCCCTCATACTGCGCGATGAGCGCGTCGCAAATCGTCAGCCGCACCTTCTGCCGGATGGGCGCCAGCGCGTTGACGTCGGCGACGTAGGGATCGCCCGCGTTGGTGTGGTACTTATTCGGATTGTGGATCGCGCCAAACATGTTTTTCAACGCCATGGTCACGCCGACGATGCCGTGGTCCTTCAGCACCGGCAGGTTGATGACGGCCTGACACTGGCGCGTAAGGGTGCGCGAGAGCAGACTGCCGGCGCTGCCGAACACCGCGAGGTCGTCCTCGTATCCCGCCGAGTCGTTGCCGATAAAACGGACCTTATCGCGCCGGACGCCGACGGGGAAGCCGGCACTTTCGAGATCGGAGTTCAGGCGGTCCCAGACCACGATGTCCTGGCCGCGGAGGCCGGCCTGCTGGAGTCGCTCAATGACCGCGTCGACCAGGACGGTGCGGGTGGATGCGCCACGCCCGGCCAGGCAGTTCACTTTCAAGCCGACGACTTCCCCCGGCAGGGCGATCAGCTTCCAGGCCTCGACCGGATTGTCGCGCGCGAAGAAGGATTGGACGGCCCGGTCGAGGAGCTTCAGCACGCGCGCCGAGTCCAGGCCGGACGGCGACTGATCGCGCGCGATCACGACCTTCGATGGGTCCTGCGCGGCCAGCGCCGCGGCCAGAGAAGCGCCTAAGAACTCCCGCCTGCCGATTCTAGACATTGAGGTCCAATTACGCTTTACTTATAGCACTAACGGAGGCCGGCTACCATCGCTCCGGCCAGGTCGAGCAGCGTGTCCCCGACGTCCTGATAGGCCGTCAGCCGGACAAAATAGCGGCCCTGCCAGAAGGTCACACTGGGCCCGTAGGAGCGGCCGCCGGCGCCGATCGGGACCGGCCGGCTGCCCGCGGCGGACTCAGATTCGAACAGCGCCCGCGCCTGGGCGCTGGTGGCCAGGATGTGCAGGTCCGCCATAGCTTCGGCGCCGCCCCGCTGCCGATAGAGGGCAGTGAAAGTCTGCTGCACGCCCGCGCGCAGATAGCGATCCGCATCGCCATCCACGTACTTCCACAAATCCGCGGCGGCGAAGACGCGCGTCTCTCCGGCTTTGCGCCACAGCCCCGCTGCGCTGGCCACGGGCAGCAGCTCCACGGGCTTTTCCGCGGCGCGCGGGAGCAGCATCTGGTTGGTCTTCGAGCGGCTTTCCCCAACGCTCGCGACGTAGACCGCCGGAGCGTCGTTCACAGGGCACGTATGCTCGCACGCGCCGCAACCGACGCACAGGGCGGGATCCACGTAGGGCTGCCGGACGCGCCGGAGTTGTCCTTCCCGGCCGGCCACGTCGGCAGGCTGGAGATAGATCGCCTTGGGCGACGTCGGGCACCACTCTTCACAGACGATACACTCCGTCGCCATGGCCCACGGCAGGCAGCGGCCGCGGTCGTAGAAGGCGGTGCCCAGGCGAATCGGGCTGGGGTTGGTTCCGCCGGTCCAACCCTTCTCCCGCAGCGTGAATTCCCAGATAGCGCCGGTCGGGCACACCTGGCCGCACAGCACGCAGCCGGGTTCACAGTAGCCGATGCGGGCGACCAGCACCGGCGTCCACAGACCCTCCGGGCCAGCCTCGGTGAAGCTGGGATGCAGCGCGTGGTTCGGGCAGACCTTCATGCATTCGCCACAACGGATGCAGCGCTCCAGGAAGTTGAACTCATCGAGCGAGCCCGGCGGGCGGATGCGGGCGCGGCTGTGCTCCACCGCGAGGCCGGGCGTGCTGCGGAGTATGGGGATCAGCGCCGCGCCGGCAGCCAGGCTCGTCAGGACGCGCCGCCGATCGAGGTCCGGCCCTTCGCGGGTGGTTGGGGTAGCGGGGAAGAAACGGAAAACAAGCCCGCTCTCCGGACAATCGGCCACGCAGTTCATACACATGTGGCACTCTGCCTGGCGCCAGCGGACGCCGGGGATTGGATCGTCACCGCCCTGGCAGTTAAGCTGGCAGCGATTGCAATCGGTGCAATGGCTCTCGCGCTTCTCCAAACCGAAGATCGACCAGCGCGAGAGCAATCCCAGCAGCGCGCCCAGAGGGCACAGCGCCCGGCACCAGAAGCGCGTGAAGCGCATGTTCATTAGGAGAATGGCGGCGAAGATCAGACCGATCAGCAGGCCCTGCCGGAAGTGCGGCTGGCTGAAGCTCAGCAACGTATCTTTCAGCAGGAAATGGAGTGCGGCGCCGATGTAAAACAGCGGCTTCCAACCCGGCCGCGACAGCAGGTCCACGGTCGCGTTCACGGCGTAATTCAGCGCCGGCAGCACCGCGAACGCGAGCGACCGGACCAGTAGTGAAATGGGATCCAGCAGTCCGTAGAGCCCCGAGCCGAGGAGCGCCGCCACGAGCAGCGCAGCGAGCAGGTAATACTTCAGCTCCTGCCAGCGCTGGTAACGGTTCGATTCGATGCGCCGAGCCCCGAGTTTACTTTTCGACCGGAATCCGCTGATCCAGTGATTGAGAGTACCGAGCGGACAGATCCAGCCGCAGAAGAATCGGCCCAGAAACACGGTCGGGAGGATGATGGCCAGGGACCACAACAGGCCGCGGTAGAGGGCGTGGCTCGAGAGAGCGCTCCCCAGCGCGATCAGCGGGTCCAACTCCAGGAACCACCGGACGGGGTAAGGGATGCGAGGATCGCCTTGGACCGAGTGAAAGGAGCCGCGAAACTCGGTCTGGAACAGCAGGCACAAAAAGAGCGCCAGGAAAACGATCTGCGAAATCCGGCGTGCCTGGGCCAGCTTCACTCGATCAGAAGTCTATCACCGCACAAGCCGCGTGCCACTCAGATCGGCCATGGCGCAGTTGTTTCATCTAGGCGGCAACGGACCGGTTCCGCCAAGAGCGAAGTTCAGCTCAACACCAAACGCGCGAGTTCGTGTGGAGGGAGGATCGCCCCGGGCCGCGATGCAAGGCGATGTGAGCGTTCGCGGCTAGTGGCTGATTGGAGAAGTTCCGGTACTGGCTCCTGGCCGGTCGCGGCTTTCTCATTCCGTCTCAGAAGTCGTTACGGAGCTGCGGGCGCAAGCACGCGGTTTGATGCGCCAACTTCCGCAATTTCGCCAGGTGTCAGGCTGAACCGGCGATGGCCTACGCAGGGCCTGGGCCGGAGCGGCCTTGCATCACCGACCGGATCTGTTCCTCCAGTTCAGTGAGATTGACGGGTTTGGCGACGTGGGCGTCCATGCCCGCGGCGAAGCAGTTCTCCTTGTCACGGTTCATGGCGTGAGCCGTCATGGCGATGATGGGCATGTGGCTGCCGGCCGTCTTCTCCCACTCACGGATCGCCCTCGTTGCGGCGTAACCGTCCATTTCCGGCATCTGCAGGTCCATCAATACGAGGTCAAAATGCTGTTTTTTGACCTCGTCGAACGCCGCCCGCCCGTCGCCCGCCACGGAGACGAAGTGTCCGAGTTTCTCGAGCAGCTTCACGCCGATCAACTGGTTCACCTTATTGTCCTCGGCCAGCAGGACGTGCAACGCGCCGGAGTCGGGAACGGGCGCGGCCTGGGGCGCGTGCGGCGCCGTCTTTTCCGGCGCGCGCTGGCTGAGCACGCGCAGAACGGCGGCGTGCAGATCGCGCTCATCGACCGGTTTGGGCAGGCAGACGCCGACGCCCAGACGCAGGCAACGATTGCGGTCTTCGGTCAAGACGCCGGAGGTCAGCATGACGATCGGAAGGCTGGCCAGGGCGGGCGTCGAGCGAATGCGGCGGGTCAGAGCAAAGCCGTCTTCCTGGCGCATGTGACATTCGGCGACAACGAGATCGAAGGGGTTCGGCCCGCCCCCGGCCCGAACGAGCGCCTCGAAAGCGGAGACGGCATCGGGACGCACGACCGCAAGCATGCCGGCGTGGGTGAGATACTCGTGCAGGATCATGCGGCTGGTGGGGTTGTCATCCACGACCAGAACGCGCAGACCGGTGAAGTGCTTCTCAAGACCCTCGATCGGCGCGGCGGCCGCGGCCGAGGCGTGGTCAAATCGCACTGTGAAATGGAACGTGCTGCCCTTGCCCACTTCGCTCTCGAGCCAGATCTTGCCGCCCATCATGTGCACCAGGCGCGAGCTGATAGAAAGGCCCAGCCCGGTACCGCCGAACTTCCTGGTCATGGTGATATCGGCCTGCCGGAAGGGTTCGAAGATCGCTTCCCGCTGGTCCAACGGAACGCCGATACCGGTATCGCGCACGCTGAAGTGCAGGACGATGAATGCGTCCCCCAGCGATTCCACTCCAACGGAGATCTCGATTTCACCCTTACTTGTGAATTTGATGGCGTTGCCGGCCAGGTTTGTGAGGACCTGACGCACGCGGATGGGGTCCCCATGAACCAGGTCCGGCACGGCCGGATCGATGCGGCACAGGAGCTCCACCCCGCTCTGTTCAGCTTTCAGGGCGAGCGGCTTGACGGAATTGTGGACCAAAGCGGACAAGTCGAAGTCGATCAGGTCGAGATCTACTTTCCCGGCTTCAATCTTCGAGAAGTCGAGAACGTCATTGATCACTACGAGCAGCGATTGGGCTGAGTTCCTGATGATCTCGAAGTACTCGCTCTGCTGGGGGTCGAGTCCGGTGGCCTGAATCAGTTCCGTCGTGCCCAGAATGCCGTTCATCGGAGTCCGCAGCTCATGGCTGATATTGGCCAGGAACGCACTTTTTGCGCGGTTGGCCGTTTCGGCGGCGTCCTTGGCTAACAGCGACTCCCGCTCCGCCCGCTTGCGCTCTACGATCTCGATCGCCAACTCCGCGTTTCGGCGCATCAATTCCTGGGTCCGCTCGGCGACGAGTTCCTCCGACTGGTCGGTGCGCTCACGGAGCTTGGCCGCGAGGACGTTAAAGGCGTTGGTGAGCACTGCGAATTCGTCGTTGGACTGAGCCGGCAACCACCGAAAGGCGTCAGCCTGGCCTTGTTTGAGCAGGGAGGCCTCCCTCGTCAGCACGCGGATCGGACGGAGGAAACCCCGCGCCACCAGCACGAACATCAGCAGCGCCAACAGCGCGAGGCCGCCGACCGTGGAAAGCAACGTGATCTGCATCCTGCGAATGGACTGCAGCAGCGGATCGCGGTCCACACCGACGTAAACCGTGCCGGTCGCGCCTTTGGAGACCGGCTCGGAAAAGACGGTCAGCGGTCTGGTCTCACCCGGCAGACTCAGATCGAGCCAATCCTGGCCGTCCGGAGTCTGGACGGTCCGCAAGGAGTTTGGGAACTCCGGCCCAAAAGTGTGCGCCAGAACTTTGCGGTCGGGCGAGAGCACATAGGCCCACTCGACCTTGGAAGCGCTGCATGCCTCCTCCAGCGCGGCCTGCAGCGGCGCGCGATTGCTCTTGATGGCAGCGGGTTCGATGGTCTTCAACAAGGATTCGGCGAGGTTCCGCCCGTTGGCAAGGAAGGCCTCGTGCAGCTTGTGCTCCTGCTCGCGCTCCTCGATATCGTAGAGCACGGCCCCCACCAGCACCACGAAGAGGAACTGCAGGAGAGCGAATTTGGAGAGGAGGCTTCTCACACCTCGCCCTCCACGCCATAGGCCGCAACATACGGCGGCTCCGTTCCGGCTTGTTCCCGCGGCCAGGCGTTGGGCATGGCCAGCGGGAGAATCTGACCGCAGACGTCCCGCCACGGGATCCCGGGCTCACGCCCGCGCCTACGGTCAACCATGGCAGTTTGCTTCCCCACTGGCGATGTGCCCGTCACTTGAATAGTAATTCTTCTTGCACTGGTTGCACCCTGAAATGATCGCTGTGACTGAGCGATAGGACTGCCAGTACTACCGGTGCGCGGCTTGCGGCAGCCGCGCACCGGCGCCCGCCAGGCCGAAAGTATGCCTCGAAAACGAAGACGCCGACCCCGAGGCCGGCGTCCGTGACTCTATATTTTGAGTCGGCTTAATTATTCGCGGCGGCCTTTTTCGCAGTGGTGGCCTTCTTCACCGGAGCCCTCTTAGGCGGCGCCGGCTTCGGCAATCCGGTGACATCTTCCGGCGACACGTCGAAGGTCAGCATCTGCGGATCGGCGGTGAATGCGGACGGCGCGCCGGAGAACTCGATCTCCGTTCCCTTCTCCGGAATCGCGGCCAGCGGCTTCTCGAACTTCAGCGTGACTTCGCTCATGTCCTTGCTCGAGATGCCCACGGTCACCATGGTCGGTTTCTTCTCCGGCGCCGTGCTCACCACGGTTGCCTTGAACTTCTGCACGCCCTCGGCGCCGCCCGGAATCGCCGCACCCTTCAGGTTGCTCTCGAAGTACTGCTGGCCGTCGGGCCCGCTGAGCTGCTTCTTGATCTGCACCCACAGCGCGAGCTGCGGATTGGACTTCTTCAGCTGCTCGAACTGCTTGGCCAGGACCTCGTCCTTGGACTCGATCTTGAAATCGGCCGGCGGGACCGCGCTTTTCTTCGCCTGTTCGATCACCTGGTCGAGACCATCCTTGTCGCCGTGGAAGTTGACGTACGTCTTCTCCAGATAGGCCTGCAGCGGCGTGCGGGTTGCAGGAGGCAAAGCGCCCTGGCCATCGAAGTAAGCCGCGCGGGCGATCTGGAACAGCGCCGCCGACTGCTTCTCGAGCTTGCGCTGCTTGGCGATCACCGTTCCGGCCCAGAGCGAAGCCTCGGCGTCATTCGGATTGTTCTGCAGCACCGTCATGAATTCCTTCTCGGCCACCTCGTTCTGGCCGCGCTGCATGGCGGTCCAGCCCAGGGTGCGATGGCCAATAGTCTCCATGTCCGTCCGGCTCTTCTTCCACACGTCGTCGGATGTCGTGGCCGGTTTTTTCGCGGGATCAAAGAAAACAGGTATGGCGTCGAGCAATCCCTTGGCGGCGCTGTCGCCGGCGTCGAGGGCCTCGGGACTCTTGTCCTGGAGACTCACAGTCAACAGGTTGATCCAGTAGAGTCCCTTGACGTTTTTCGCATCCAAAGAGACCAGTTCCTTGGCGGCATTCAGCATTTCCTTGGCGTTGCCCATGGCCTGGTAGGTGGTCATGATCGTTTCCTGCCGGTCGACCTTGAAGTCGCTGGCGGGATACTTCTGCTTCCAGTTGTTGAGGATCTGGAGCTTCGTGTTCGCGTTCTGCTCCTTGTTGGCAGAATCGAACAGATCGTACTCGGCGCGATCCTTCCACTGCTTCTTCTGGTCTTGTGCCACAACCGCGAGTGTGGCCAGAGAACCGAGGGCGATCACCGCGATTACGCGTTTCAATGAAAACTGCACGTCATGCCTCCTAGGGTCGGGCTCAACACCAACGCTACCGGCCGTCTCCGCCGCGGCCGGTTCACCGGAACGGCGGCCGAAGAGCTTGGCAAATGGGGAGTATAGCCGAAGCGCAATCTGCCTAGCAAGCCGTCCCTGGCTTCCCGCGCGCTCCCCGGCCGGCCCGCACCTGCTTACTCCATCGAACAATCCTGGCAATTTAGAAACCGTATCGCGTCTCCAGGTTCCGGCGCAACTATCAAGCATATACGAGATTGGCGATTCCACCGAAACTTTTGCGAACGTATGTTAAACTCGGCCCTTTATGCGCCACATCGACCTTGCCGTGGTGGTCCTCTACCTGGTGGGAATCACCTGGTTCGGCGCCAGGTTCCGGCGCTCGCAGCGCACGCTCCGCGACTACTTCCTGGGAGGCCGCAACACGCCCTGGTGGGCCATCGCATTTTCCATCGTTTCAGCCGAAACCAGCACGCTGACCGTGATCGGCACGCCGGCCCTCGCGTTTCGCGGCAACTTTGGCTTCCTGCAGGTCGTGCTGGGCTACCTCTTCGCGCGCATCGTGATTTCAACCTTATTCCTTCCGCATTACTTCCGCGGCGAGCTTTTCACGGCCTACGAGTTGATGCAGCGGCGTTTCGGACAGCGGCTGCGCCGTTTGACGGCGGGACTGTTTCTGCTGCTCCGCTCGCTGGCCGAGGGCGTGCGCGTCTTCGCCATTTCCATCGTCGTCTCCATCATCCTGAGCCTGGCCCCGACCTGGGCCATCGTGGTCATCGTCGCACTGACGCTTTTCTACACCTTTGAAGGAGGCATGACGGCGGTCATCTGGACCGACGTGATCCAGATGGTGCTCTATATCTCGGGCGCCATCCTCAGCCTGGGCACGATTCTCGGCCAGTTGCCTGGCGGTTGGGCGCAGGTGACCGCACTCGCCGTCCCGGCCGGCAAATTCCAGATATTCGACTTTTCGTTCGCGCCCACTCTGGCCTGGTTCTCAGAACCTTACACCTTCTGGGCGGGCGTTCTCGGCGGCTGTTTTCTGACCACCGCCAGCCACGGCACCGAGCAGTTGATGGTGCAACGCCTGCTGGCCGCGCGCAATATCCGCGACAGCCGCAAGGCGCTGTTCGCGAGTTGGGCCGTCGTCTGCGTTCTGTTCGCTCTGTTCCTGACCATCGGCGTCATCCTGTGGGCGCTCTACCAAACGAACCACATGAGCGTGCCCGCGAAATTGGACGCCATTTACCCACGCTTCATCTGGGAACATCTGCCGGTCGGCCTGGCGGGCCTGGTGATCGCAGCCATTCTGGCAGCGGCGATGTCCAATTTGAGCGCCGCGCTCAACTCGCTCAGCTCAACCACAGTGATGGATTTCTACCGCCCGATGCGGCCGCTCCGGTCCGAGAGCCATTACCTTTCGGTGGCCCGTTTTGCGACGCTCGGCTGGGGCGTGGTTCTACTGGCCGTGGGCATCGTCGCGCAGCGCGTTGACTCGGTGCTCGAGGCGGGACTCGGCATCGCGTCGATTCTGTATGGGGGACTGCTCGGCGTCTTCCTGCTGGGCGTTCTCTTCAAGAACGTCGGCGAACTGGCCGCTATGGCCGGCATGGCCGCCGGCGTCACGGGCAACCTCATCGTTCGCTTCGCCACGCCCATCGCCTTCACCTGGTACGTGCCCATCGGCACCGCCCTCACGCTGCTGGTCGCCTTGGCTGCCGCGCTGGTCCACGGAGATTTCTCGCATCCTAGGGAAACCAGGGAGTCCGCATGACCGCACCCGCCCCGGTCACAATGGAGCGTGGCCGCCGAGCGGCGGTGGCCGCCGGCGCCGGTCGCGGCTGTTTGACGCGTACCCGCCCGAATCTGATTTCTCAGGAGGCGCGCCATGCCTGACACGGCCACGACCTCCTTGCGCCGCGACATGGGCCTGTGGGCCGCGATGTCGATTGTCGTCGGCACGGTGATCGGCAGCGGCATCTTCATCGTGCCGAAGACCATGATCCTGCAGGTCGGCTCACCGGGCATGGTGCTGCTGGTGTGGGTCTTCGGCGGCCTCCTCACCCTGGCCGGCGCGCTGACCTACGCCGAATTGGCCGCCATGATGCCCGAGGCCGGCGGCGAGTACGTCTATCTCAAAGCGGCCTATGGTCCCTTCTGCGGTTTCGTTTATGGCTGGACGCAGATGTGGGTGGCCAAGAGCGCATCGGTCGCCACGCTGGCCACCGGCTTCTATCTCTACCTCGCCAACTTCGTCCCGGCGCTCGGACGCGTCGTGGCGCGGATTCCGCTGCCGTCGGGCGCCGGCGGAGCCCCGCTGGCCGTCCATTGGGGTCCCATCGTATTCTCGTTGGACTGGCTCGCCGTCGAACCGGGCTCCCTGCTGGTGATCCGCGCCGGACAACTTTTCGCCATGGCCTTGATCTTCGGTCTCGGTTTCATCAACTGGTTGGGCGTACGGCAGGGCGCCGGCGTGCAAGTGAGTGCCACTGCCGTGAAAGTCGCGCTGCTCGCCGCCATCATCGGATGCGGCCTGTTTCTCGGCGCGGCGCACGCGGAGAATTTCGCAACCTCGGTACCCGCGCCCGGCGGAGCCGCCGGCTTTTTCGCCGCATTGGTGGCGGCATTATGGGCTTATGACGGCTGGAATAACGTCGGCATGGTCTCCGGCGAAATCCGCAATCCCCAGCGCAACCTGCCTTGGGCGCTGGTGCTCGGCACCACGTTCGTGATGCTCATTTATATTGCCGCGAATATAGCCTATTTCGCCGTATTACCTGCCTCCGCCGTCGCCGCCAGCGATCGCGTTCCAGCGGAAATGATGCGCCGCCTCTTCGGTTCGCCGGGCGCCGCCGTCGTGAGTTTGGTGGCAATGATCTCGATTTTCGCCGCGCTGAACGGCTCGATTCTCAGCGGATCGCGCGTGCCCTATGCGCTAGCGCGCGATGGCTATTTCTTCCGCTCATTCGCCCGCGTTCACCCCCAACGTCACGTGCCGGGATTCTCGATTTTGGCCCTCAGCGCCTGGAGTGCCGTGCTTGTTTTGAGTGGCCGCTATGACCAACTTTTCACCCTGGTGATCTTTCCAAGCTGGATTTTGTATGGAATGGCGACCGCTTCTGTACTAGTACTGCGGCGCAAATGCCCCACAATGTCTCGTCCCTATCGGACGGTTGGCTACCCCGTTGTTCCAGTCGTTTTTGTGCTCGTTGCCGCTCTTTTTCTGGGATTTACGTTGAAAAACTCGCCAAGAGAGTCGATTCTGGGCCTGATTTTGATCGCCGCAGGCATTCCATTTTACAGAAACTGGAAGCGCCGGCTGCGGGAATCCACGCGAAATTGAGACGAATTATCTCTGCCAAACCAAAGTATTAGTCCAATCACGGTTGTTTTCCTGCGCTGAAGTGCGATAGACCGAGGGTAGTAATAAAGCAGCCGCTTCAAATCGCCGGAGCTTCGAAGGGCAAACGGAATTATCGGGCGAAAGCGGCGCAATCGAGGCGAGGATTCCTATGGACGTCGTTAGGATGTTAGATGAACTGAAGCGGGAACGCGAGGCCATTGAAGAGGCTATCGTGACCTTGGAGCGGCTGGCCAAGGGTCAGGTCAAGCGGCGGGGACGGCCGCCTGCCTGGATGAACGAGTTAGGCAAAAAACAGGCTCCCGAGCGCCCGGTTCCTGCCGCCATGGCGCAGCGCGGGCGTGGCCGTAAGCCGGTTGAGGCTTCGGCTTAATAGATCCAGTTCTGGATCATTCGTAAAGCAGGTACGCTTTTCGGCGCGCGATGAATTCGTCGAGACGCGGCTTGCATTGCTCTTCGATCGCCTGGGGATCGATTCCCTCTCGCAGCGCGCGGATCACCTCGCGGCTGCCGATGAGCCGTGCGTTCGCTTCCAGGTCGATCTTTCCCGGATAGAGCTTCTGTAGGGCCGCGGCGATTTCCAGTCCCAGACGGACCGGTGAAAACGACTCACGGTCCGTGACCAGGAACCGTACACCCTGCACGATCTTACCCTGCAGGTTCGAACTCTCCGGAACGAAGCGGGTTGGATAGAACCTCACCCCGGGCACAAAACGCCGGTTCAGGTAGGCCGCCAGCTCCGCGCCCTGCACCCAGTCGGCGCCGGCCTGCTCGAAGGGCGCCGGCGTTCCTCGCCCCACAGACCAGTTCGGCGAAGCTTCGAGCATCGCGACCCCGGGATACAGCAGCGCGGCCTGGAAGCTGCGCATATTCGGCGAGGGGTCGATCCACATCAGGCTCGTCGCGTCCCACCAGTCCGCACGCCGCCAATTCTTCATCGGCACGACTTCCAGCCTGGCGCCCACCTGATCCTCGCCATTGAACCAGCGCGCCAGCTCGCCCGCCGTCATCCCGTGCCGCAACGCAATCTGGCTGCAACCGATGAAGGACTGCAGTTCGCGATCGAGTACCGGCCCCTCGACGTCGACTCCGTTCAGCGGGTTCGGCCGGTCGAGTACGATGATCGGCAGCTTCGCCTCCGCCGCCGCCTGCATGGCGTATTTGAGGGTCGAGATATAAGTGTAGAAGCGCGCGCCGATGTCCTGGATGTCGAACACCAGCAGGTCCACGTCCTTGAGCATTTCGGCGGATGGCCGTTGGCGCTGGCCGGCATACAGACTCCAGATCGGAAGCCCTGTCTGCGCGTCCTTCGCGTTCCCGACGTTTTCTCGATCTTCCCGGCCCGCAATGCCGTGTTCGGGCGAGAACAGCGCCGTCACTCGGACCTGCGCCGCGAGCATTGCGTCCACATCGCGGCGGCCGTCGCGCAGCACGCCGGTCTGATTTGTGATCAGCCCCACGCGCTGGCCCTGCAGCTTCACGAAGCCGTCGGCCGCAAGCACGTCCACGCCGTTCAGCGTCTCCACCGTCCTCGCCGTGACCAGCTTCGACGCTCCCTGCCACGTCTCCAGCGTTGTGCTCAGGATGCTCGCCGGCGCAGTGATGCCCACGGCCGCGGCCACGATCGTCGCCACTTCTCCGCGCAGGCCGTTGAGCGGCGGCCGGCGATGCGGGTGCACGCTATTGCTGAGCAGAATCACGAACGCCCGCGTCGACGGATCGATCCACAACGACGTGCCGGTGAAACCGGTGTGGCCATACGAACCCAGAGGAAACAGTTCGCCGCGATTGGACGAGAATGGCGAGTCGATATCCCAGCCCAGCCCGCGCAGCACGGGCTGGTGCGGCGGCGTGTTGGGTTGTGTAAACTTGCGCACCGTCAGCGGGCTGAAGACGCGCACACCGCGATACTCGCCCAGGTTCAGCATCATCTCAGCGAACTTCGCCAGGTCGTCCGCCGTCGTAAACAGCCCCGCGTGCCCGGCCACGCCGCCCATCATTCTCGCCGTCGGATCATGCACCACCCCGCGCAGTGGCACGCCGTTCTCGTACTCCGTCGGCGCAATGCGCGCGCGCCAGCTCTCCGGCGGCAGGAACCGCGTCTCACTCATGCCCAACGGCCGGAAGATCTCCTGCTCGGCGAATTCATTGAGCGGCTTGCCGCTCACCACGCGCACGATCTCGCCCAGCAGAATGAAATTGATGTCGCTGTAAACGAAATGTTCGCCCGGCGGCGTGCGTGGCTTGTCGGCCAGCGCCATCCGTATGCCGGTCTCGTACCCATTCCAGGCCGGTTTCAGGTCGAGGTCCGGGCGCAGTCCCGAAAAGTGCGTCATCAGATCGCGCACTGTGATGCCGCTCTGGCCGCCCTGGAATTCAGGCAAATACTCGGTCACGCGGTCGCTCAACCGCACCTTGCCCTGCTCGAACAGCTTCATGATCGACGACGTCGTGGCGATCACTTTCGTCAACGAGGCCGCGTCGAAGATCGTATCCTCGCTCATCGGCTCGCGCCGCGGTTCCACTGCCCGCTCGCCGTACGCTTTTCGATACAGCACTCGCCCCGGCTGTCCCACCAGCACCACCGCGCCCGGCGTCTTGCCTGCCGCGATCGCCTTTTCGATGGCTGCGTCGAGAGCCGGTCCGGCGGTGAACGGCGCCTGCGCCTGCAAGCTCGCGCAGGCCAGCACCACGACCAGGGCCGCCCGCATCACTGCATCCTTACCGCAACGGAATCCAGCAGAATAGCCAGCTCGACGTCCTTGCGCGTGATGCCCCCGGAGTCGTGCGTCGCCAGATCCACGCTCACGCGATTGTAGACGTTGAACCATTCCGGATGGTGATCCATCTTCTCGATGCTGATGGCCGAAGTGGCCATGAAGCCGAAGGCCTGGATGAAATTCGGAAAGCTGTATTCCTTGTGCAGCTTGCCGGCGGCGACGCTCCATCCGGGCAATGTCGCAAGCGCCGTCTCGATCTCCGCAGCCGTCAATTTGGGAACAGGCATCTTTTCATCTTCTCCGCTTTTTCAGATAAGTGCCCGCGGCTTCACGATCGTCCGTAGATCGGAATCAGCGCCCCGCTGGTTTCCGCCGACCGATCCGAGGCCAGCCAGACGAGAGTGTCGGCGATGGCTTCCGGCGCGACCCATTTCGCGAAGTCGGCATTCGGCATCGCGGCCCGGTTCGCCGCCGTGTCAATGGTCCCGGGCAACACGGCATTCACCGTGATCCCCTTCGGCCGCAGCTCCGCCGCCAGGTTCAGCACCAGCGCATGCAGCGCCGCTTTCGATACCGCGTAGGCCACCGCGCCCGGCGCGCCCTCCGCCCCCGCGCGCGAACCCACTGCCAGCAGCCGCCCGCCGCCCGACTTGAGTATCCACGGCAACGCCGCGCGGAACAACAGGAACGCCGACCGCGCGTTGATCTCCATCATTCGGTCCCACGTCTCTACTTTCGTGGATTCCACCGGGCCGTCCATGGCGAAGCCGCCCATCAGGTGCACCGCCGCATCGATGCCTGCGTGGCGTTCCACCAACGCCCGCACTGCCTTCTCCGCGCCTTCCGGCGTCCCCAGATCGGCCTGGACCGTCAGCAGTCCGTCCTGCCGCTCGTTCTCCGGCCAGCGCCGTGCCACCCCGGCCACCATCGCGCCCTCGCGCAGAAAGGCTCGCACCACCGCCTGGCCCAATCCGCCAGTGGCGCCGGTGATCAGTACTCTCTTCGCTCCCAGTACTCCGCTCATTTGATTAATTCTATAATCTGCTTGCGCTGGACCGGCGACGGCGCGCTTATCATATAGCAATGCCGGAGCAACTCCCGCGTCTGCGGTTTGACATCGAGTTCCTGCCTTCGCCGGTCGCCAAACGACCCGGGCTGATGTTGCGCGATCCCTTCGGCTACTCGGACTCGACGCTCATCATTCCTCCGGCACTCATCCAGTCCCTGCGATGCTTCGACGGCACACAAACCGATCTGGACCTCCGCCAGATGCTTACGCATAGCACCGGCGAACTCGAGGTCGGCGAGCTGATTGAGCACCTCATCTCGACTCTCGACAACGGCGGCTTCCTGCTCACGCATCGTTTTGAAGAGCTGCGCGACACCAGCCATCGCCAGTTTGCGGAATCGCCCGTGCGCCTGGCCTCCCATGCCGGCGCCGCCTATCCCGACGACGAGAGCGAGTTGCGCGAGCTGCTTACGGACTATCTCTCCACGCCGGAACATGGCCCCGCGGATGCAGCCACGCTGGTCGGCATCGCCGCGCCCCACATCAGTCCCGAAGGTGGATGGGAGACCTATCGCGAGGCCTTCCGCGCGCTCTCCCCAGACGTGCTCGAACTGCCCCGCGCCGACCGTGCGCGCGGCGAAAAGGTTTTCATCATCCTGGGCACCTCGCACTACGGCGAGCCGGGCCGCTTCGGCCTTACGCGCAAGAATTTCCTCACGCCGCTGGGCGAAGCTCAGACTGAAACCGCCTGGGTCAACTTGCTCGCCCAGCAGGCGCCCGACGCCGTGTTGATGGAAGACTACTGCCACGCCATCGAACACTCCATCGAGTTCCAGGTCGTTTTCCTGCAGTCGCTCTTCGGTCCCTCCGTCCGCATCCTGCCGATCCTGTGCGGCTCGTTCGCGCTCAGCATGTCCGCCGCCCGCAAACCCGAAGACGACGACGCCATCCGCGCCTTTCTCGAATCGCTTGGCGAACTCGTCGTGCGCGAACGGAACCGCCCGTGCTTCGTCCTCGGCGTGGACATGGCCCACATGGGCAGCCGGTACGGCGATCGCGCCGTGCGCGTAGGCGACGACGTGATGGACGAAGTGGCCCAGCGCGATCGCGCCCGCATCGCCCGCCTTAGCCACGGCGACGCCGAAGGCTTTTGGGAGCTCGTGCGCCAGAACGAAGACGATCTCAAGTGGTGTGGCACTGCGCCCTTCTATACGTTCCTGCGCGCCGCCCGGCCTGCTTCCGGATTGCTCCGCCGCTACCAGCAATGGAACATTGACGACGCCAGCGTCGTCTCTTTCGCCGCCATGACCTTCCACCGCTAAGCCGGGCCAGAAAGGGCAACCGGACGCCGCCTTCTGCCCCGCGGTTGTGCGTTTGCTCCATCTCGAAGCGCGTGCGCTCACGCACTGATCAGGACTGCGCTTGGTAGTGGATAAGCTGGTGCGTCGCCAGATCGACCGTCACCGAGTCGTCGGGCGTCTTGGCCGCTTCGCCGTCGCTTTGCGGGTGGTACTCGATGCGCAGTTGCTTCGAGTCGGCCAGTACGCGCAAATACCCGAAGTCCTGATCGTCGTAATTCTCGAAGGTGACCTTGTCTTTGCCCTGCGACAATCCCGGCTGGTCCACCGGTACGCGGATCGCCAGGCTGCCTTTGTGCGTCAGTTGGGACAGGCCGTGCCCGCCGTTGCCGGCGACCAGGAACGGGGTCTGCCGGCTATCCTGGATGCGCGTGAAACGCTGGTAATTATGCGCATGCCCGGAGAGCACGGCATGCGGCCAAACGCCCGTCGCGGCACACGCCGCGTCGATGTCTTTCAGCATCAGCGGGCTGCCTCCGTGTTTCCCGGCGCTCCCGACGCCTGTCTGCGTTTGGGCAACGTACGGCGGATGGTGCACGGCGATCACCACCGCCCCCACGAACTGCTCGGCCTTGACCCGCTTCAGCGCGGCTTGGAGAAACGTGAGTTGCGCATCGGTGAGGTACGGATACGTGCCTCCCTGCGCGGAAATCACGCCCGGATCTTCGAGGCAATTGCTGTACAGCCCGAGAACCCGGACAAACGGCGCCTCCAGCGTAAAGTAGACCCCTGGTTGAATACCGGCGGTCCGGCTCAGACCGCCCGATTCGGGCGTCTTGTGGAACGGTTGCCCGGCGGTACAGAAATTCTCCAGGAAGGCTGCCAGGGTCGGCGTGGACGTGTTGGGCGCGACCATGCCGTCGTGGTTCCCGGGCACGGCGAAGATCGGCGCCGGGTAGTTGCGATACGGATCGTAGAACTGGTCGTAGTAATACTGAGCTTCTCCGAAGCTGTAGATCACATCGCCCAGGTGCAGGCAAAACGAAGGGACCGCGGTTGGGTCCGTCTCCGTGAAGTCGCTCACCATCTTGTCTGCCACCAGTTCTTCGTCCTTCGGGCCGGTTGTATTCCCGGTATCGCCGATGGCATGGAAGACGATCTGACCCGCGCGTTGAATCGCGCTCAGCACGTCCGGCCCGCGCTGGCCGATCGCATCCGCCAGGCTGAGCGTCGGCTCGGTCGCCGTCACCACTGGAAACGGACGGGGCTTGAGCGTGCCCTTCTCGCTGTCGAGAATTTTGTAAGCCGCCGCGTCCGAGCCGTGTTTCACTACAAACTTCGCCGGATCCTGCGTCGGCGCCGGCTCAGCAAACTGAGCTCCGCCGGTGGGAATCGGGCCGCTGTTGTCGGTGGGCGGCGGCACCGTCGGCGCATGTTTTTTAACGGGGCCAGGGGCCGGAACGCGACCGCTCTGCTTGCTGCTCATCGAAAACCCCTCTCTTTCGGACTGTGAAATCACTCATCCTGCGCGCGCACGGTAACTCCGTGAACAACGCGGACAGGACGGGACAGGACATTATTGAGGGATATTTACTTTTAAGTCAAGTTAATTGTCGGTTGAAACTCACTCGAATTGATTGTCAATTCGACAATAATTGGTCGTCATCGCGTCCCCGCGCAGGGGGCTGCTTTATGTCGGCGTGCGCGAGATGGCCGTCGCCAGAGGGGATTGCCGCGGAGAAAACTGTCCCGGCGGCGGTGTATCGCCACGCTGAGCCGGCCTTCCCGACGGAATGCGAATGCCGGTTGCCCAGCTACGCGCTCACTTCGGTTCGGTGGGTTCCGGAACGCTCAGATCTCGTTCCCAGCCCTCGTTTTCCAGCCGGATGGACTGTATGGCGACCTCGCTGGTGTTGGCGTCCAGCGCCGGCAGCGCCTGATACTCCGATACCCAGCAGCGGTACACCTTGTATGCCAGCGCGAGCTGCCCGGCTTCGTTGTAGAACTCGATAACGATGTCCTTGCGGAAATCCTGCAGCCCGACTTCCGCGCCCATGCCGGCGCCCAGCCTCCAGACGAGGTTGGCCCAGTCCTCGAACGCCGTGTCGTGGCTGACGCCGCGCGCCAGGGTGATCGGCTCATAGCTCGTCAGTCCCGGAGACTTGCGCGAGGTGCTGGGATCGCCGCCCTCGCGATGCTCCACCACGTCCGTGCTCCTCTTCAGGGCGCCGACGTAGCTCACACCGGCGACGTATTTGCCATCCCATTTCACCCGGAATTTGAAGTTCTTGTAAGGGTCGAACCTAGTCGAGTTAACCGTGAATTCCGCCATTTCGGCAGTGTAGCATCAGTGCTCGAATAATTGCCCCTCGGACATCAAAAGTCCGCCGAAACGCGGGGAATAATCTGCAATTGAATGGAATTGGGTTGAAGTGAGCGTGAAATCCACGGCTTGTGATCACAGAAACGCTCACCTGAGCGATAGCAGGCCAGCCGTGCCCAATGGCTACTGCGCCGCCGGCCTGAGCATGGCGACCAGCGCGACCAACAGTCCCGCCGCGCCCAGAAACGAGCCAAACGGCAGCTCAAATGTGGAGGCATCCTCGCCCTTCCATTTGATCCAGAGCAGGCCGATTACGCTGCCCGCGAACGACGCTCCGAGCAGGACCACGATGGCGCTCTCCATTCCCAGAAACGCCGCCATCATGCCCAGCAGTTTGACGTCGCCGAGCCCCAGTCCTTCGCGCTTCCGGACCAGCAGATACGCCCAACCCACGGCCCACAAAAGCCCGGCCAGGACCACCGACCCGAGCACCGCCCCCGCCAGTCCGGCGAACCGCGCGCTCTGGCCTTCCATAAACAACGCGATGACGCCCCGCGGCGGCGGCGCGAGCGGCGCCAATGCGATCGCGGCCATCCACCCGCCCAGCGTGAATTCGTCCGGTAGGATCCGCGTTTCCAGGTCGGAGAACAGCAGTTCGACGAGGATGAACCCGAACAGGCACCATTTGGCCGCCACCCAGTCCAGGCCGTTCAGCCGCACGGCCAGCCAGAACCACGCTCCGGTGAGTGCTTCAACCGTTGGATAGCGCCACGAAATCAATGCCTTGCAGGAGCGGCAGCGTCCGCCCAGCAGTACGAAGCTGAGCAGTGGAATGTTGTCGTACCAGGCGATCATCGCGCCACAGCGGGGGCAGTGCGAGCGCGGCTGCACGACCGATTCGTTGTCCGGCAGGCGGCTGATGCAGACATTCGCGAAACTGCCCAGCAGGAGCCCGAAAATGGCCGCGCAAATCTCAATGAAATCTCTGTATTCCAATCGATTACCCGAGCACTTTCCGATAGCCGGCCAGCGTCCGCTCGACCATGTGCTCCACCGTATAGCATTGTTCGACCATCGCCCGCGCACTGCGGATCATGTGCTCCGCCAGCGGAAGGTCCCCGTCCAGGCGGCGGATGGCCGACTCGAATGCCTGCTGGGTGTTCTCCACGAGCAGTCCGGTCGTGCCGTTCGAGACGATCTCCGGCAGGCCGCCGACGTTGCTCGCGATCACCGGCACGCCGTGCGCCATCGCCAGCAGCACTGCCGATCCAAGCCCTTCCATTTCAGAAGCATACAGGAAGATGCGCGCCGTCCGGAAAGCCTTTTCAAGATCCCTCACGAACGCGATCCGCGGCTTGACCCCTCTCAGCAGCGACCGGCCCTTGGCCGGATCCGATGAATCGAGCGCCACAATTCCACCCGTCCGGTTGCCGGTATAAGGCGGCACCACGACACCGTCAGGGACCAGTGCAATGCGATCCTCGGGAACGCCCGCCGCTGTGAGTTGCGCGCTGACCGCCCGGGAAATGCTCAAGAGCAGCGCGGCGGAACCGTATTTCTTTCTGCTGAAAATCGTGTTCTTCACGCTGAATGCCACACGGCGCGAAACCACGACCGGCGCGCGTTGCCCCGGCCCGATTAAGGCCAGCCAGGCCATGGTGTGGGCGCGCGAGTCATGGCAATGCACCAGGTCGGCCCAGCCCGATTCACGCCACACCGAAAACAGGTTGAGCGGCAGCACCTTGAGGCCTTGCGTTTGCGCCTTGCGAAACAGGGGTGTGCCCCGAACCGCCAGCAGCTTGATCAGGACCCCGCGCTTCGCCAGGCCGCCCATCAGGTGCAGTGTTTGCCACTGCCCGCCACGCAGCTCTTTGCCAGCGTCGATGTGCAGAACTCGCATCGTTAGCGCCGGTGCATGTAGCGCGCCTTGGCATACTTCAGAAAGGTGTACTGCGCGGCCATATGAGCGATTACAAATCCTTCCAGACCATCAAGATACCCACGCTGCAGAAAGTACGTTTTAAAAAACGTCCAGGGCGGGTCGGCGAGTAGCCGGCGAGCGCCCACGGATTTGCCGCCCGCCACCAGTTCCTCGGCGGCTAGGGTCGTGTAACGATCCATCGATTTCAGGTGCTCGCTCAACGACCCGCAGGTGTAGTGCAGGAGGTTGCCCTCGAGCGCGCCAACGCGGCCGGTGGAAACCACGCTTTCATGGACAAATTGGCCCACCCATTTGGCCTTCCGGCGGTCAAAAAGCCGAATCTTCCGGTCGGGGTACCAACCCGAGTGGAGGATCCATCGGCCGAGATACTGGGCCATGCGCGGAACCGTGTAGGCGTCGTACTGCGGACCGCTTTTCTTGATTTGGCAGATCTCGGCCTCGAGGTCCTCGCTGAGCGCTTCGTCCGCATCGATCGAAAGCACCCAATCATGGGCCGCCTGGTCGGAGGCGTAATTCTTCTGCCCGGCGTAGCCGCGCCAGTTCGCGTCGAGGACGCGCGCGCCGTGCTTTTCCGCGATCGCGACGGTGCCGTCCGTCGAGCCGCTATCCACGACCAGGATCTCATCGCAGCAGCGCAGGCTTTCAATGGCCCGCGGCAGGTTGCGCTCCTCATTCAGCGTGATGATCGTCCCCGAGATGTTCATGCGAATCCGGGATGCAGATCGCGACAATTCCTGCGGGTCATTGTACTGGAGTGGTGTAGAGCAGCGGGGCGGGCATGAAGCTGAGCAGGAAGATCAGACCTGCCAGCACCAGTAGGATCTTGCGCTTCCGGTCCAGGCCCTGGTCGTCATAGACGGGAAAGTGGCGGCGTCCGACCAGCAGCAGGATGCCCGCCCAAAAGAACCACGGCCAGAACAGGAAGCCCATCAATCCCAGCATAACGATCACCGCGAGCGACACCCAGCGGTGGCGTTCCCCCAGCCACGAATAGACGATGTGGCCGCCGTCGAGTTGTCCCACCGGCAACAGGTTGAGCGCCGTCGCCAGCAAGCCAACCCAGGCTGCGCGGGCCACCGGGTGCATGTTCAGATCGACCATCCGCGCGCCGGGAAAGATCCACGCGCCCAGCCACTGAATCAGCAGCGGCAGTCCCAACCGCGTCTCGGCGCCTGCGCCTAACCCGGGGACGATGCGCGAAAGCGCAAGCCCGATGCCCAGCGCCGGCAGCACGAATACGAAACCGGCCAGCGGGCCGGCGATGCCGACGTCGAACAACTCCCTGCGGCTCTTTAGAGCGGAGCGGAAGCGGATGAATGCGCCGAAGGTGCCGATGAAGCTCGGCGCGGGCAGAAAGTAGGGCAGTGTGCAGGCGACGCGGTGATAACGGCAGGCGAAGTAGTGGCCCAGTTCATGCGCCAGCAGAATCAGCAGCAGGGTCAGCGAATAAGATAATCCGTCCAGTAACAACGCGGGCCGGCGGAGCAGTTCGGAGAACGTGTTCAAGTCTTCGAGAAAGTCCAGTCCGGGCAGGTTGCGGTCGAAGTGAAAGGCCACGCGCGAACCGAGCGCCGTGGTGCACAGCAGAGTCAGCAGGAAAAGCCCAACCGGGATCAGGACCGCCCGCTGCGGCCGCGGACGATCGTCGCTCTGCACGGGCGCGTGTTCCTCGCTTTCGCCAAGGGCTGCGTGCACACTTTAAGCCAGGGTCCGGCGGCGCTCAGTCGAGCGCCTGCAATTCCTTGCCAGGCTTGAAGCGCACGGCCTTCCCCGGCGGAATGGCCACCTCGGCGCCGGTGCGCGGGTTGCGCCCGATGCCCGTTTTGCGAGGCCGGACAGTGAAGATGCCGAATCCACGGAGTTCGATGCGATCGCCCAGAGCGAGCGCGCGCTTCATGGACTCGAACACCGTCTCAACGGCCATCTCGGCCTTCGTCTTGGTGATGCCGGTCTTATTGACGACTTCATTGACGATGTCGAGTTTTATCAAGTTGCGCCTCCTTATGACGCCGGGACCCTGCAGGCTCTCGCGGACTCCCCGTCAAAGTGCATGATAGGATTAGGGTTACAGTCTTGTCAAGCGCTACGTTCACAGTCCCTGCATGAATAGTGAGTCAACCTACGCGGTTCCGGGCCCGGAAGAGTTCCGCCGGGCCTGTGCGCGCTACGCCACCGGCGTCACGGTGGCGACGGTGGAAGGCCTGGATGGGACGCCGGAAGGACTCACCGTCAATTCTTTCACGTCGGTGAGCCTGGAGCCGCCCCTGGTGCTGATGTGCATCGAAAAAACTGCCACCGCGCATCCCCATTTCATGGCCGCGCGGGGCTTTGCCGTCAACGTGTTGACCGAAGATCAGATCGATCTATCGAGACACTTCGCGACTTATACGGGCGATCGCTTCGAAGGGCTTGAGTGGCGCCCGGGATTACATGGCGCGCCGATTTTGGACGGCGTTCTGGCGTCCCTGGAGTGCACGACTTTCAGACACTTCGACGCCGGCGACCACACTGTTTTCGTGGGTCAGGTGGAACGTACCGAGACGCATGCCGGTACTCCTCTGGTGTACTTCGCCAGCGCCTACCGCCGCCTCGGATAGATTGTGTCCACCGGTTTTCGAGAGACCCTTCCACGGTCTCCCGGCCTTCTCCGCGCGCCGGGGCAGGCCTCGGGCTGGCGCCGGCCTGGTCCGCCGCTGGCGCGGCCCGCTAGAATGATCCCATGACACGCCGCAATTTCCTGAGTGTGGCCGCCGCGTTGCCGGCCGTTGGGACGGCGCAAGCGCCTCCGGGTCGTGCGGAAACGGGAACCGCATCGGAGATTGCAGCGACGGAAACACGCGTGCGGCTGGGCTATGACGCGTACTCGATCCGCGATCTGAAGTGGAAGGACCGCCAGCACATCGACTATGCGGCCGCACTAAACCTCGATGCGGTGCAGCTATCGATTCCCGACGATTTCGAGTCGGTCGAGGCTGGGCATCTGCACGAGGTGCGGGATTACGCCGCCGCAAAGGGCATCGAACTCAGCGTGGGCACGGGCGGCATCTGTCCCACCAATCCCGCTTGGAACCCGGCCCACGGCTCACCCGAACAATATCTGGCGGGCAGCGGCGCCGTAGCCAATCAACTGGGCCTGAAGGCGATGCGCGTCTTCATCGGCTCGCCCACCGATCGCCACGCGAAAATCCCGATCGAAACGCATATCCAAAGCACGTTGAAGGTCCTGCGCAGCGTGCGCGCCCGGATGCAGGATCTGGGGCTGAAGCTGGCGATCGAGAATCACGGCGATCTGACTGCGCGCGAACTGCGCGCCCTGGTGGAAACTGCCGGGCCGGACATGGTGGGCGTGAATTACGACAGCGGAAACCCGATGTGGGTGATGGAAGATCCGGCGCAGGCGTTGGAGCTGCTGGCGCCGTTTGTCGTCACCAGCCATTTCCGCGATTCGGCACTGTTCGAACATCCGCGTGGGGCGGCCTTTCAGTGGGTGGCTATGGGCGACGGCGCGGTCAATATCGGCGGCGTCGTGGATGCGTACAAGAAGCTGTGCCCAGGCAAATCCATGCTGCTCGAGATCATTACCGGGCGGCCGCCGCAGGTGTTGCCGTATCTCGAGGACGAGTGGTGGAAGGGCTTTCGCACGACGCCCGCGGCCGACTTTGCGCAGTTCGTGAGACTGGCGCGACAAGGCCACGCCTATCTCGGGCCGATGGTGATCGGCGGGCCGGGCCAGCACAGCGAACCGCTCGCCGCGGCACTGCGCGAGCAACAGCGGCTGGACCTGGAGCGCAGCCTGAAGTACTGTCGGGAGACGCTGAAGCTAGGCCTGCGGAAACAAGCGTAGCGGCGCGTCTCGCAGATTCTCTGACAATCACCGGCCACTCGCCGTGGCGCAGGCACTCGTGCCTCCCGCGTCGACACTCGTGTTGACGCCCGGTCGGCGTTGTCAATTCTTACCTGAGACACTACACTAGTGGCGCGGACGCGGTCCGCGCGATCAGGCGCGCGTTGAAGAGAAAGTGAGGCGCACGATGGCTGTAAGAAAGATCCTGGTTCTGGCCGGAGACTACGTTGAGGACTACGAAATAATGGTGCCGTTCCAGATGCTGGAACTGGCCGGCCATACCGTGCACGCCGTGTGTCCGGGCAAGCAGGCCGGAGACGTGGTGCGCACGGCGATCCACGACTTCGAGGGCGACCAGACGTACTCCGAGAAGCGCGGCCACAACTTTGCGTTGAACGCCGCCTTCGAGCAGGTGAAGGGAGAAGACTACGACGCGCTGGTGATCCCGGGCGGGCGCGCGCCGGAATATCTCCGGCTGAACGCGAAGGTGCTGTCACTGGTGCGCCACTTCGCCTCGACCAACAAGCCGATTGCCAGCATCTGCCACGGCGCGCAGGTACTCGCGGCGGCCGGCGTAGTGACGGGCAGGAAGGTGAACTGCTATCCCGCGGTCGCGCCGGAAGTGACGCTCGCCGGCGGCGCCTACGTCGAATTAAAGATGAACGAAGCGCTCACCGATGGCAATCTAGTGACCGCTCCGGCGTGGCCCGCGCACGCCGCGTGGATGCGCCAGTTTCTGGCCTTGCTGGGAACGAAGATCGAGGCGTCAACCAAGCGCGCGCGTAGACGCGTTCGTCCCGACGGCGATTCTCCAACCCGGATCGCCGCGAAGAAGGCACCGGCAACCCGCGGCGCCACCGTTGTTATAGCTTGAATCAAGACATGCCGACATCCAGAGAACATGTGCTCGCAGCACTCAATCATCGCCAGCCCGACCGGGTTCCGGTGGACTTTTCGGGACACCGTTCGTCGGGGATCGCAGCCATCGCCTATCCCAAACTGCGCGCGGCTCTGGGCCTGGAACCGCGGACGGTTTACGTCTACGACCCAATACAACAACTGGCGATCGTCGACGACGACGTGCTCGACCGGTTCGGCGTGGACACGATCGAAATGGGGCGCGGCTTCTGCCTCGAAGACAAATGGTGGACCGACTGGACACTGCCGGACGGCGCGCCCTGCAAGATGCCGGCGTGGTCCTCGCCGGAGCCTCGCTCAGACGGGTGGGTGCTGCGCGCTCCAGACGGCCGCGTGCTGGGGCGCATGCCCGCCAGCGCGCTGCACTTCGACCAGGTCTACTGGCCGTTCCTCGACGGGCCGGCCTTTGCCGGCGACGTCGGCGGCGCGCAGTTGGAAACGGCGCTGGACGGCAGCATGTGGTCGGTGTTCGGCTCGCCGCCGCAGCCCACCGCGACGGATGAGGAATTGGCTGCGGGCGCACGCGGACTGCGCGAGAAAACCGGCCGCGCGATCATCGGCCTGTTCGGCGGCAATTTGCTTGAGACCGGTCAGATGCTGTTCCGGATGGACGAGTTCCTGGTGATGCTGGCCGGCGAACCGCGGCAGGCGCACCGTTTCCTCGATCTGCTGGTGGAGCGGCATCTCCGGAAGCTGGAGCGTTTCCTGGGCGCGGTGGGACCGTACATCGACATCATTCAATTCGGCGACGACCTGGGAGCGCAGAACGGCCCGCAGATTTCGCCGCGCATGTACCGCGAGTTCTTCCAGCCGCGGCACAAACTGATGTGGGAGCGGGCCAAGCAACTGGCGAATGTGAAGGTGATGTTGCATTGCTGCGGCGCGGTGCGGCCGCTGCTCAAGGATCTGATCGACGCCGGCCTCGACGCCATCAACCCGGTGCAGATCAGTTGCCGCGGCATGCAGGCGGCGGAGCTGAAGCGGGACTTCGGCCGCGACCTGACCTTCTGGGGCGGCGGGTGCGACACCCAACACGTGCTGCCGCAGGGCACGCCGGAGGAGGTACGGACGCACGTGCTACGGCAATGCGAGGAACTGGCTCCCGGCGGCGGCTTCGTCTTCCAGCAGGTGCACAATATCCTGGCCAACGTGCCGCCACGGAATGTCGTCGCCATGTTCGACGCCGTGCGGGAGTTCGGCTGATATCAGTGATCAATCGCTAAGCAGGCCCGCCGCGGCGGCGTCTCCAGCGCGGCGTTCCATCGGTTGTGCCGGCCGGTTCCTGCTTGTACACAGCTCGCATGCTAGGCCAACACGGGCTGGAGCCGACGAGGGCCCCAGCCGGTGTCGCATCGTCTATTCGGCTACTTCTTCTTTTTCTTGGCTGCCGCTTTTTTCGGCGCCGGAGCCGGCGCTTTCGCCATAGCCGGCTGCGCCGCCACAGGGCTATCCGTCTTCTTGGTTGCCAATTTCATTCGGACTCCTTTCTGACTTTCTGCTTCTTTGAGGCTGCCTTCTTGGTGGCAACGGCGTTTTTCGCGGGGGCAGCCTTTTTCCGCGATACCGCCGTCTTCCTGGCGGCAGCTTTCTTTGGAACTGCCGCCTTCTTCACGGGAGCTTTTTTCGTGACTCTCTTCTTAGTGCCGGCTTGCTTGACGAATACCTTTCTCGTCGTCGTTTTTTCTTCCGCGCGCCAACCATCCGCGAGCATCCGTGGCCGACGGTTGGGATCGCCATTATCGTGGACCTTCAGGCCGAGACCCATGCAATCTGTCGCCGAGTGCACCGCCGGGGCCGTATGCCTGCCGCTTAGGTGCGGCGCACTGTGTCGCATTTTCACAGGGAATGCTCGCGGAATCAAGAGAAATGTAATGCTGCGCCGGAACTTCTGCGAAGCATGGGATGATCGAGGCCGGCAATTGGATTCCGGCGCGGGCGCCATGCCGCCCAGACCGGCTTCGGACCGGCCCGGTTCAGGATCAGTTGTTCGGATATACTTGCTCCAACCGCGTATGAGACTCCATCCAGCCGTCGGCGTCTGTCTTGCGATACTGTCCCAGATTTGTGCCGCGGGGCACTCCGCGCCGGCCGGCGAAGCGCCGCCAAAAACTGTACCGAAGATCTTCGAGTCCGACTCCGGGACGCAGAAGAAAGTGGCCGATGGACTCGCCCTGGCGCGCCAGTCCGGGCGCCGCCTGTTGGTCATCTATGAAGGCGGCTGGTGTGCTCTCTGCCCGAGTTTCCACAGGGCGATCGAGGACGATTCCGGCCTTTCGGACCTCTATCGAGCGGGCTACGTCGAGGTTGCCGTGAGCACCGGCGACTTCCCCGCCCTGCGCGAGTTCGCCCAGCAGCAGCACGCCGATTTGAAGAAGGAAACGGGTCCCCTCATCGCGGTCATCGAGCAGGACGGCTCCACGCTGGACACCCTGACCGCGAAGCGCCTGGTAGACGCCGACCACATCGCGCCGACGAAGCTCAAGAGTCTGTTGGAGCGCTGGAAGCTCGGCCCGCCCGCTCAGGAACTGGTTCAGAAGGCCCTTCCGGCGCTCGCGCTCAGCGGCAAGCTCGGCTGGGTCGAGTTCCGCGCCGACTGGTGCGGCTGGTGCCGCAAGATGGACAAGCTCTTCGAAACCAGCCCGGCCTCCGCCATTCTGGCGAAGTATTACGTCATGACGCGCGTTGACTACGAACGCAATGCGGGCGCCGTCAACCTAGCCCGCCGCCTGGGATCAACTGGGGAAGAGGGCTTGCCCTGGTTCGCGGTCATCGATGCCACGGGCCAATTCCTGACGACATCGCGCGGACCAAAAGGCAACATCGGCTATCCCGGCGACGACGGCGAACGGGCCTACTTCCGGACTATGCTGCAGTCCACGGCTAAAGGCATCACCATGGCCGAGCTCGACGCCGTCGATCAGGCTCTCAAAGCCCAATAGCAAGCCAGCGCCGGCCAACTGCTACGCCCGGCCGAAAAGGTAATTCGAGAGCATCAGCTTCATCTCGGCGATCACCCGCCGCCGCTCCACCGCCGTCTCCTGTGTGTAGGCGTAAGCGATCAGGCGTTCGCCGGTTTCGATCAGAACCCGCAATTTCAGATCGAGGTCGGCGTTCTTTTTTACGCCCAGGCGCTTCATCAGAAACCAGCGCACCAGCGCCGCCGGCCCGGAGTCCGGCTCGGCCTGGCTCTTCCGCGCCTGTGCGCTGACGTGGCGGCCGAGAGCGATGCTGCGAAAATCCGGCCGTTGGTCAAGAAACGTCACATACGCATCGATGATCCGGCTCAGGAAAGTCGGGCCGTCCGCCAGCGCCAGGCGTGCCACGCGGCCCAGCAGCGCGGCCTTGAAGTCGTTCATGTGCCGCACCGCCACCGCGTCGATGATCGACTGCTTATCCGGGAAGAAGCGGTACAATCCGCCGACCGAGATGCCCGCTTCCCGGGCGATCAGGCTGGTCGTGATCTCTTCCGTCGCCATGCCGCCGAGCAGCTTCGACGCCGCCGCCAGAATCTGCTCCACCGTGTCCGCGCTGCGCTCCTGCACGGGCATCCGGCGCACCGCCGCCGCCGGCGCTTCGCCCGCTCCGCGCGATTCCACGGCATTGTGATTCATCATCATGCACTCCGCTCCTGCCGGCTTCCATTGACATTATAGCGGCCGGGATGGTAAAAGCGAAAGAGAGCTCGCGTTCGCGAATTCCATTTTATGCCAGTGCCGATCTCCCAGATGTGGACGGTGGCGTCATACGTCCTCAAGCAGCGCCTGCTGGGCCGCAAGCGCTACCCGCTCGTGCTCATGCTCGAGCCGCTATTCCGCTGCAACCTGGCCTGCGCCGGCTGCGGCAAAGTCCAATACCCCGCCCACATTCTGAAAATGAACCTCTCGCCCGAAGATTGCTTCCGGGCCGTCGACGAGTGCGGCGCGCCGATGGTCTCCATCCCCGGCGGCGAACCCCTGCTGCACCCGCAGATCGGCGAAATCGTGGCAGGTCTGGTGGCGCGTAAGAAGTACGTCTACCTCTGCACCAACGCGCTCCTGCTGACCGAAAAAATCGACCTCTTCAGGCCCTCGAAGTACCTTACTTTCTCTGTGCACATGGACGGCCAGAAGGAGCATCACGACTTCTCGGTGTGCAAGGAAGGCGGCTACGATCTGGCCCTCGCGGGCATCCGCGAGGCCGTACAGCGCGGCTTCCGCGTCACGACCAACACGACCCTGTTCGACGGCGCCGACCCCAATAGCGTGCGCGCCTTCTTCGACGAAATGATGGAGCTCGGCGTCGAAGGCATGATGCTCTCGCCGGGCTACGCCTACGACAAGGCGCCCGACCAGTCGAGCTTCCTCGGCAAGGAGCGCACGCGCAGCCTGTTCCGCACCATTCTCTCCAATCGCAAGCGCAACTGGATCTTCAACCAGTCGCCCTTGTTCCTCGAATTCCTGATGGGCCGCCGCGATTACGAGTGCACGCCCTGGGGCATGCCGACCTACAACGTCTTCGGCTGGCAGAAGCCCTGCTACCTGCTGCAGGACGGCTACGCCGATACCTTCGCCGAGTTGATGCAAGCCACCGAGTGGCACCGCTACGGCGCGGAGTCCGGCAACCCCAAGTGCGCCAATTGCATGGTCCACTCGGGCTACGAGGCTTCCGCGGTCAACGACACGTTCCACACGCTGAACGGCTTCCTCGCGACCATTCGCGCGACGTTTTCATCCCTCTACCTGGACCGCCAGGCGCTGCGCGATCTCGACTCGCCGCCGCCGTCCCAGGCCTCCTCGCTGGTGCAGATCGATGCCGCGGAGCGCTCGCGCAAAGGAGTAAATGTCTGACGCCAAGCGGCATCCCGATGAGTGAACCACAACGCACGCACCTCGAAGCTCACGCCGCCGCGCCCGTCCCCGCCGCGGTCGAGCGCGACCTGCTGCAGGGTCTGGCTCTGCAGCCCACGACCGACGAAGAGCTGCGCGACGCGCTCGAAAAAGCCTTCGACTACCGCGGCGACGTCACCATCACGCTGCGCGACGGCACGCGCGTGCAAGGCTACGTCTTCGACCGCCTCGCCGGCCCCACGCTCGCCGCTTCCTGCGTCAGAATTATTCCCAACTCGGCCGCCGCCGACCCGCGTGCCAGGCTCACCATCGCCTACTCCGACATCGCTTCGCTGACCTTCACCGGACGCGATACGGCAGCCGGCAAAAGCTGGGAAGCGTGGGTCAAGAAGTATCTCGAAAAGAAAGCCGCCGGCGAGAAGAACATCGAGCTGCAGCCCGAGAGTCTCGACTAGCGTTCCGCCCAGCTCAGCGCGTTTCGATCAGCTCTTCGACGTCCAATCCAGTGCCAGCCGGATCAGCGTGCGGACCGGCAGCCCTGTCGGCCCCTTGGCCAGGTAAGGTTTCGAATCGTCCAGCCACGCCGTGCCGGCGATGTCCAGATGCACCCACGGCTTCTTCTCCACGAAATTCTCGAGGAACTTCGACGCCGTGATCGACCCGCCGTAACGCCCGCCGATGTTCGGCAGATCGGCGAACGCGCTCTTCAGGTAGTCGTTGTAATCCTCGTCCATCGGGAACGGCCACAGCCGTTCGCCTTCCGTCCTGCTCGCGGCCAGCACCTTGCTCTGCAGCTCTTCGTTGTTGGAGAAAACGCCCGCATACAGGTGCCCCAGCGCCACCACGATGGCGCCGGTCAGCGTCGCCGCATCCACCACATGCGTGCACCCCTGCCGCACCGCGTAGGTCAGCGCGTCGGCCAGGATCAGCCGGCCTTCGGCGTCGGTATTCAGCACCTCCACCGTCTTGCCGAGATACGTCTTGACGATGTCGCCCGGCCGCTGCGCGTTGCCGCTCACCATGTTCTCGACGCACGGCGCAAAGCCGGTCACCGCAATCGCCGGCTTCAACTGCGCCAGCGCCCGCATCGCGCCGATCACCGTCGCCGCGCCGGCCATGTCGTACTTCATCTTTTCCATGCCGTCGGCGGGCTTGATCGAGATGCCCCCGCTGTCGAACGTGACGCCCTTGCCTACCAGCGCGAGATGGTCTGCCGATTGCTTCTCAGCTCCCTCGGCAAGCGCGGCCGGAACGTATTTCAGAACGATCAGGCACGGCGGCTCGGTCGAACCCTGCGCCACTCCCAGCAGCGAGCCGAACCCGAGCTGCTTCATCCGCGCCTCGTCCAGAACCTCGCATTCCAGACCGAATTCCTCGGCCGTGCTCCGCGCCTGGTCGGCCAGTTGGCGCGGCGTCATCAGGTTGGACGGCTCATTCACCAGCGTGCGGGTGTAGTTCTGCGCTTCGGCGATCACGCGCCCGCGCCGCAGCGCCTGCTCCAGCGCCGTCGTCTGTTCGGGCACCGAGATCTGGACCCGTTCGACCCGCTTCTCGCCTTTCTTAGGATCGGTCTTGTAGACATCGGGCTCGAAGTCGCCCAGCAGAAACCCCTCCGCCAGCGCCTCGATCATCTTCTCTGACGCGAGTTCGCCTTCGAGCGCCAGGCCGATGTCGGAAACGCCCTTGCCCTTCAACGTGCGCAGCACCGCGCCCGCCAGCTTCCGCGCCTCGCTCGCGTTGAACTTCGCGCGCGCTCCGCACCCGGCCACCAGCAACCGCCCCGCCTTCAGTCCCGCCGGACGGTGCAGCAACGCCGTGTCCAGCGCCTTGCCGGCGAACTCCTTGGACGCGTAAACCTCCGCCAGCCATCCGTTCGTCAATGCGTCCAGCCCGGCCGGCACCGCATCTATATCGACCGGCGTCGCGGCCGCCGTCTCCTCGGCCTCGCCGTTGCCGTTCTTGCCTTTCGAGAAACACAGGGCGACCAATGCACCGCATTCGAGTGCGGCGGCGCCGGTTGTGGTGAGATTCAATTCCATGTTGGTTGGTTTCGGGTCTATCCGTTCCGTCAGTCTCTAAACTTTTCTCATCCCTGAAGATGCCGCGAATTTCGCAGGCTCATCTCGCGCCGCGCGTCGCGCTCCTGCTCGCGCTCGGCCACGGCTTCGCGCTTGTCGTGGAACTTCTTGCCGCGGCACACCCCCAGCTCGCATTTCAGCAGACCGTGTTTTAGATACATTTTGAGCGGAATCAGCGTCAGACCTTTCTCCAGCGCCTTGCCCGTCAGCTTGTCGATTTCCTTGCGGTGCAGCAGCAGCTTGCGCTTCTTGGTCGGATCGTGGTTCCAGATGTTGCCGTGCGAATACGGGCTGAAATGGGCGTTCAGCAGCCACGCCTCGCCGTTCACAATGTCGGCGTAGGCCTCCCGCAATTGCACCTTGCCCTCGCGCGCCGACTTGACCTCCGTGCCGCTCAGCACCAGCCCGGCTTCGATCCGGTCCAGCACGAAGTAATCGTGGTACGCCTTGCGGTTGTCGGAGACGAGTTTGAAGCCTGTCTGATCGCGAGCCATCGATTCGCCTCCACGCCTGCCCGCTCCGCTGCGTCAACTAATTGAGGCTGCGTTTTGTCCTGGCAAGATGGATCGGAACTCATTAGAATAGCACGCCCGGACCTGCGACAAACTTTTTCGAGTTGAACCTAAAATGTTGAAGATTAACCGTTTAGTAGCGATCCTCACAGCCCCGGCGCTGGCCTTGGCCGTCCTCTCGGCCCTGGCCCTGCCGGCCGCCGCCAAGACCAAAAAGGGTGATCGGCTGGCTGCCGAAGGAGAACGTTTCGAACAGCAGCGGGAATTCGACAAGGCGCTCGAAAAATATGAGCAGGCCCTGGCTTCCGATCCCTCCGACTTCCACTACCAGTTGCTCGCCCGCCGTGTCCGCTTCCAGGCCGGACAGGCGCACGTGCTCAACGGCGAGAAGCTGCGCACCGCCGGCAAGCTCGACGAAGCCTTGGCCGAGTACAACAAGGCCTTCACCATCGATCCCTCCTCCACTTCCGCGGAGCAGGAGATCCGCCGCACACTGGCCATGATCGAGCGCGAGAAGCAGCGCCTGGCGCGCGGCGGCGCGCCCGAGACGCCAGCCGAGATCGGACTGACTCCCGCCCAGACCGCCCACAAAGAGTCCGAACAGCGCGAGTCAGCCATGCTGGCTCCGCCTGAGCTGCGCCCCGCCCCCGCCCAGCCGCTCGACCTCAAGATCTCGAACCAGTCGATGAAAACGCTCTACGACACGGTCGGTACAATGGCTGCCGTCAACGTCCTGTTCGATCCCGAGCTGATGTCGGACAACAAGAAGTTTTCCCTGGACCTCAAGAACAGCTCGCTCGAGGAGGCCCTGGATTACGTCGCCCTGCTGACCCATACTTTCTGGAAACCCGTCTCGGCCAACGCCATCTTCGTCACCCAGGAATCCGTGGCCAAGCGCCGCGACTACGAGGACCAGGTCACGCGCGTCTTCTACCTGGCCAACATCACCTCGCCCCCCGAGTTGCAGGAGGTCATGACCGCGGTGCGCACGGTGAGCAACTTCCGCCTGATCTTCCCCGTCAATTCGCAAAACGCGCTCGTCGTCCGCGGCACCCGCGACCAGGTGGACCTGGCTGAGAAGATCATTCTGGACCTCGATAAACCCAAGCCGGAGGTGCTCGTCGATCTGCTCATCATCGAGGTCAATAAGGACATTTCGCGCCAGCTCGCCGCCAGCATCGCCTCGGGTGGAACCGCCGGCCTGAGTTCCACCATCACTTCTACGCCGGCCACCACAACCACCACCGGCACCGGCACCGGCGCCGCCAGCACTGCCGGCGTGCTGCTTTCGCAGATCGGCCACCTGGGCTCCAATAGCTGGTCGGTGACCATGCCCGGCGGCATGATTCAGGCCATGATGGCCGATACGCGCGGCCGGATTCTCACCGCGCCGCAATTGCGCGGCGTCGAAGGCCAGAAGGCTTCGCTGAAGATCGGCGAGAAATACCCCTATGCTTCCGGCAGCTTCCAGTCGGGCGTCGGCACCAGCGGCGGATTGCCCTACGCGCAAACGCAGTTCCAATTCGCCGATATCGGCGTCAATGTGGAAATCACACCGCGCGTTCACGGCACCGACGAGGTGACGTTGCAGGTGGACCTGGATATCTCCACCATCGCCTCGACCCTCAATCTCGGCGGCTTGTCGCAACCCGTCATCGGCCAACGTAAAGTCAGCCACATCATCCGTCTGAAGGAAGGCGAGGCCACCGTCATCGGCGGCTTGATGCAACAGACGCAGACTTCGACGCGCAACGGGTTCCCCGGCCTGATGAACGTGCCCGTCCTGGGCCGGCTCTTTTCTTCCTCCAGCACCGATAACAACAGTCTCGAAATACTGGTCGTGCTGGTCCCGCACATCGTGCGCTCGGCGGAGTTGACGGCGCAGAATACGCGTGCCGTGGCCTCCGGCGTCGAACAGATCTGGAAGGTGAACTACCGCCACCCGCCAGCACCCCCGCTGCCGGCCGGCCAGAAGCCCTCGGATGCCAAGTCCTCCGCCAACCCGCCCGGTAAGGACGACGACCCACCACCGGTGGAGCAGCCCGTGGCGCAGGCCGACCAGACGCTCGCGCCACAACTGGTTGCGGCCGTCTCCGCCGCGCCCGTTCCATTGAATGCGGCGCCTCCTCCTCCGCCCCCGCCAGGAAGCGCCACGCCCGGCGGCTCCCGCAGCACTAACGCCATCCCGGCCGGCCCCTTGGTCACGCTGGTTGCCTCGGCGCAGGAGGTCGCGGTCGGCGCGACTTTCACCGTGCAGATGAATGTGATGAACGTGAAGGATCTAACCGCCGCGCCCACGCGTCTAAAATACGATCCGGCCGTGCTCAAGCTGGTCGAAGTGAAACAGGGTGGGTTCCTCGGCAAGGACGTGGACGAAGTCATTTTCTCCCAGGTGCCCTCCAAACAGGGCGGCGAGACGCTGGTCCAGCTCCAGCGCGTGGCCGGCTCAACCGGAGTGGCCGGCTCGGGCACCCTGCTGACTATGAAGTTTCAGGCCCTGGCGGCCGGGACCTCGCCCATCGCGGTGGTTGAATTCACATTACGGAATTCGAAGCTGCTCGAAATTCACGCCGCCCCGCCGCAGCCGGCTTCCGTGGTCGTGAAGTAGGGACGGCGGAGGGAATCATTGGCGTGAGGCAGCGGGAACAGTGATCGTGAAACGGAAATCGCAGCGCGGGCTGACCCTGATCGAGCTGGTCGTGGCGTTTACTATCCTCATGGTCTTGACCATGATGGCCATACCCATCGCGCGCTATCGCATCCGCCGCGAGAACGAGCGCGACCTGCGCTTCGCGCTGCGCGAGATGCGCACCGCCATCGATAAGTACAAGGACGCCTGCGATGCCCAGAAAATCACCTCGACCAAAATCGACTCCTATTGCTACCCCGACAGCCTCGACATGCTGGTCCAGGGCGTCAAGCTCGCCAACGACCCCAAAGGCACCAAGATCCGCTTTTTGCGCCGCATCCCCCGCGACCCCTTCACCAAGACCACCGATTGGGGCGTGAGAAGCAACCAGGACGATCCGACGACGCAGGGCTCCGGCGGGCAGAACGTCTTCGACGTCTTTTCAAAAACCATGGAGAAAGCGCCCGATGGCACGCCGTATTCGGAGTGGTAAATTCGCGTTCGGTTTCACGCTCATCGAGCTGATGATCGTCATGGCGATCATTTCGATCCTGCTCGCCATGGCCGTGCCGATGTATCAGAAATCGATCGTCCGCTCCAAGGAAACCGTGTTGCGGCAGAACCTGTTCACCCTGCGCGTTCAGATCGACGAGTACACCTACGATAAAGCCAAGGCCCCGCAGTCGCTCCAGGATCTGGTCAGCGAGGGCTATCTGCGCCAGATCCCCACCGACCCCATCTCCGGCCAGGCCGATTGGACCACCGTCATGGAGGACGCCGTCTCTAGCGTCAATCAGACCGAGCCCGGCATCTTCGACGTCCACAGCAAAAGCGACCGGAAATCCCTCGAAGGCACCCCCTACAGCGAGTGGTGAGGATGCCTCCGAAAACCGGGGACTGACGTCTCTGGTCCTAGGCGCGCAGCAATTCCTCTATCCGCACCGTGCCCCTCCTGCGCCGTGTGGAGTTCAGCCGTCTCTCACCCGTGTTGTCGTCCCCGCCTGAGGACCCCCCGCTTCCACGGCGCTGCCGTCGAACGCCAGCAAATCGCTGCTGTGCGAGGATGGGTCCATCCGCTTCCCATGTCCGAGCAGGCTTCCGAATTCGGCGTGATCGGCTTGACCGCGGCCGGACGCGCGCTCGCCTTGCGCCTGACCGCGCGCGGCGCCCGCGTCTCGCTCTGGGACGCTTCCTTCGCCGAAGTCGAACAGTTTGCGCTGGCCCATATCGACACCCGCGGCGGCCTGCTCGGCTTCGCGGATCTCGAAGATTTCTTCGACTCTCTGGCTGTGCCCCTTCGCGCCGCCTTTTTCGTGTCAAATGACAGCGAGGCGGTCGCCCGCTCCGTGCGACTGGCCGGCCCAGGCTCGGCGCTGGTCGACGGCGGCAGCGCCACGGCCCTGCCCGCCGAGGCCGCCCTCGAGGAAATCGAAGCCCGCCTGCTCGCCGCACCCGACTGAGGCAACGCTGCGCTGTATCTTGAAATGGTAGGAGTTAACAATGTCCTCGATGACACGCCGTTCGTTCTATGTGGGCGCCGCCGCGGCTCTTTCCGCCGTCCGCGTCCTGGGCGCCAATGACCGCATCCGCATTGGCATCGTCGGCCTCGGCGGCCGCGGCAGCGATCACCAGCGGGCCTACTCGACCATCCCCGAAGCCCGCATCACGGCGCTGTGCGACGTCAACCAGGCCGCCCGCGAGCGCGCCCAGGCGCGCGTATCCAAGGCCGGACTCGAGCCGGCGCTCGAGTTCAACGACATGCGCGAGCTGTTCATGAGCAACCAGGTGGACGCCGTCTCCATCGCTACCCCCAACCACTGGCACGCCCTGGCCTGCATTTGGGCCTGCCAGGCCGGCAAGGACGTCTACGTCGAGAAGCCCGCCTGCTACAACATCCACGAGGGCTTCCGCATGGTCGCGGTCGCGCGCAAGACCGGCCGCATGGTCCAGGTCGGCATGCAGAGCCGCAGCACACCGCACAAAATCCGCGCCATACAAATGCTCAAGGACGGCGTCATCGGCCCGCTCTACGCCGCCAAAGGGCTGTGCTTTAAACGCCGCAAATCCATCGGCAAGGCGCCCCTCGAGCCCGTCCCGCCGGGCCTCGACTGGAGCCTGTTCCTCGGCCCGGCGCAGATGAAGGAGTACTCCAAAACCCGCTTCGCCTACAACTGGCACTGGTTCTGGGATACCGGCAACGGCGACATCGGCAATCAGGGCGTCCACGAAATGGATATGTGCCGCTGGGGTCTGGGCGACATAGGCTTCCCCACAACGTCCGTCTCCACCGGCGGCAAGTTCGTCTACGACGACGACCAGGAGACGCCCAACACCCAGTTGGCCAGCTTCGGCTACGGCGCCCGCGAGATTCTGTTCGAGGTGCGCGGCCTGCTCACCGGCCCCGAAGCCGGCCTGCCCGTGCGCGGCGAAAACCTGGTCGGCAACATTTACTTCGGCCGCGACGGCTGGATGTGGCTCGACGGAAACGGTATTCAGGTCTATAAAGGCGAAGCCAGCGAGAAGACGCTCGACGAGAAGGACGACGAGCAGGACACCACCGCCCTGCACATGCGCAACTTCCTGGCCGCTTGCCGCAGCCGCAAAGTTGCCGACCTGAGCGCCGACGTCGAGATCGGCGCGACTTCGGCCGCCCTCTGCCACCTGGCCAACATCAGCTATCGCGTCGGCCGCCTGCTCAATTGGGACGCCGCCGCGCGCCACTTCGTCAACGACGCCGCGGCCGACGAGCTGCTCACCCGCAACTACCGCTCGCCCTACGTCGTCTAGCCTCGACGATCCACTTCGCGCTGCGGCGGATCGGTGCGGGTGGCCGCAGGCGAGGTTTTCAAGGCCGCAAAAGATGAACCCCCGAGAGGGTTTTAGGACCTCCCGGGGGCATCCTTCAGTAGAGCCGCTTCCGCGGGCAGCCACCGGACGGTGCGGGCCGCCGAAAGCACCCTGGAAGCCAGAACAAAAACACTATACCAGGACCGGCGCGAGGGGAAAAGCGGTTTCCCAACGCGCGGCGGCCGGCCCGGAGTTGAGTGGGACGACACTTCGGCCGGGCATGCCGAGTGCACAAAAAAAGGGCGCCGCAAAGAGCCGGTCAGACAGGAGGACCATGGCCGGCTGCGGCGCCCGTACTGGCTGGGGGGTTGTCAGCGCAGAATAGCTTGGACTAAGACCTCCTTGCGGCCCGCGGCGGGCGGCGGAACGATGTTGCCATCCACCGGCGCGCCGTCCACCGTCAGGCTGACGTTGTGGCCGGGGCCAGCGCGGCGAATGGAGATTCGGTACGTAACGCCGCGAAAAATGCGCGTCGCCTCCACCGATTGCCAATTCGCCGGCAGCACGGGAGCGATCTCGAGGCCGTCGTAAGCCGGGCGCAGGCCGAGAATCCATTGCGTGATGGCGTAGTAATTCCAGGGCGCCGTGCCGGTGAGCCAGGAGTTCTTGGCCTCGCCGTAAGAAGGCGCGTCGCGCCCGGCAATCATCTGGGCGTAGACGTAGGGCTCGCAGCGGTGCAGATCGCTGATCGGTTCGCGGGCCGAGGGATTGATCCGCAGGTAGTATTCGTGGGCCGCGTCGCCGTCGCCGGCGCGCGCCTCGGCGATCATGACCCAGGGATTGTTGTGGCAGAAGATGCCGGCGTTTTCCTTGTATCCCGGCGGGTAAGAGGAGATCTCGCCGAACTGCAACTGGTAGTGCGAGTACGCGGGCTGCTGCAGGACGATGCCGTGTTCAGTGGCCAGGTGCGTGCGGACGGAGTCGAGCGCCTGGCGGGCCAGGCCGTCGTCCAGACCGATGCCGGCCAGCACGCAGAAGCCCTGCGTCTCAATAAAAATGCGGCCCTCATCGCATTCGCGCGAGCCGACTTTGTTACCGAAATAATCGTACGCCCGCAGGAACCACTCGCCGTCCCAGCCGTCGCGGCGCACGGCCAGTTCCATGGCGTCAACCTGGGCCAGATAATCCCGCGCCTCCTCGGCCAATCCACTGCGCTCGGCGATGGCGGCCAATTCGCGACCGGCGTACACGAACAAAGCCGCGATGAAGACCGACTCGGCGACGCCGCCTTCGCGGTTGGTGGTGGTCTGGAACGATTCGCCGGGAGTCTCGGAAAAGCAGTTGAGATTCAGACAGTCGTTCCAGTCGGCACGGCCGATCAGCGGCAGGCCGTGCGGACCGAGGCGCGCCAGCGTGTAGCGGAAACTGCGGCGCAGGTGGTCGTAGAGCGGCTGCTCGGAGCCGGGCTGGTTGTCGTACGTCACGGGCTCGTCGAGAATGCTCCAGTCGCCGGTCTCTTTGAGATAGGCAACGACGCCGACGATCAGCCAGTGCGGGTCGTCGTTGAAGCCGCCGCCGACATCGTTGTTGCCGCGCTTGGTGAGCGGCTGGTACTGGTGATAGGCGCCGCCGCTGGGAAGTTGGGTGGCGGCGAGGTCGAGAATGCGCTCACGCGCCCGCGGCGGCACCATGTGCACGAAGCCCAGCAGATCCTGGTTGGAGTCGCGGAAGCCCAGGCCGCGGCCGATGCCGGATTCATAGAACGACGCCGAGCGGGACATGTTAAACGTGGCCATGCACTGGTAGGCATTCCAGATGTTGACCATGCGGTTGGTGTGCAGGTCCGGCGTCGATACCTGGCAGATGGCGAGCAGGCTGTCCCAATAGGCGCGCAGCGCTTCGAAAGCCGCGTCGGCGGCGGCGGGATCGAGATGAGCGGCGATGACCGGCTTGACGCTGCGTTTGTCGATAGTCAGCGAGCCGGGAGGATCGAATTTCGCATCGCGCGGATTCTCGTGGTAGCCCAGAACGAAGACGATCTGGCGCGTTTCGCCGGGGGCCAGAGCGAGCTTGACGTGATGCGAGCCGATCGGCGCCCAGCCGTGAGCGATGGAGCCGGCGGAGACGCCGCGTTCCACGACGACGGGAGAATCCCAGCCGCGATAGGGGCCGAGAAAGGCTTCGCGCTGGGTATCGAAGCCCGCCAGCGGGGCCGAGCAGGCGAAGTATGCGAAATGGTCGCGGCGCTCGCGGTATTCGGTCTTATGATAGATGACGCCGTCCTCGACCTCGACCTCGCCGGTGCTGAAGTTGCGCTGAAAATTCGTGGCGTCGTCCTGGGCGTCCCAAAGACAGAATTCAATCGAGGAAAAAACGGAAAGATCCGCCACGGCGGGGCGATGATTGGTGACCGTGAGCTGCCAGATTTCGAGGTTCTGGTCGAGAGGCACGAAATAGCGCGTGCGCGCCTCGATGCCCAGATAGCTCGAGCCGATAATGCTGTAGCCCAGGCCGTGCCGGCACGAGTAGTCCTCGATGTCGGAGCGCGTGGGCTGCCACGAGGGTGACCAGAATTCGCCCGAGTCGTTGTCGCGCAGATAGATGTAGCGGCCGCCGAGATCGAACGGGACGTTGTTATAGCGGTAACGCGTGATGCGCCGCAGACGCGCGTCGCGGTAGAACGAGTAGCCGCCGGCGGTGTTGGAGATGAGACCGAAATAGGCCTGGCAGCCGAGGTAGTTGATCCACGGCAGCGGCGTGTCGGGCCGCGTGATCACGTACTCGCGAGCGCTGTCGTCGAAGTGTCCGTATTGCATTCTGAGTTGCTCCGGTGGGACGCCTCGCGAGGATCAACCGGCCACGCCGGGCGGCGGGGCGGGGTTCATGGCGCCGGCCTCCCAGCGGGCTTCCTGTTTACAAAGGTGGTCGTACCAGGTGAACTTCAGGATCAGCGAAGTGACAGCCACGATGGCGGCGGCGACAGCGGCGCGCGTGAATTGCTGGATCACGAAATAGATCGGCAGCGCGACCAGCGTGATCTGCCAGACGATGCCGACAGCGACGTTGAACATGTCGCGCAGGAAATCCGGGTTGGGCTCGAAAGCGGGATCCTGCGCGCGGACCAGCTTGAGCACCGGACCCCAGAAGCCCCACGGGCGAACGCGGCGATAGAAGTCGATCAGCACCTGCTCCTCGTCGGGCTTGGTGAGCAGCGTGCCGGCGAGGCAGCCGATGATCGAGATGACGAAAATCAGCAGGAAGCCCAGCGAGACGTCGAGGTTCAACGAGCGGGCGCGCGCGAACTCCTGCACGCCGGGCAACGCGGCGAGCAGCGCCGGCACGGTGAGCGAAGACGTGATGCCCGCCACCATGCCCCAGAAGTAGCCGTAGCCGTTGAAGCGCCACCAGTACCACTTGAGGACGTTGGATGCGGTGTAGCCGCCCCACAGGCCGGAGACGATCCACAGCACCACGGAATTCACGCTGGCGACATACCAGCCGATGGCCACGCCCAGAACGACGACCACGAAGGAGCTGAGATAGCTCAGCCGGACGTAGGTGCGCGGGCTGGCGTCGGGGTTGATGAAGCGCTTGTAAATGTCGTTGACGAAGTACGGCGGCGCGGCGTTGACGGTGGCGGCGAAGTTGGACATGTACGCCGCCAGCAGGCCGGCGATCAAAAAGCCCAGCAGGCCGGCCGGCACGAAACGCGCCAAGGCGTAGGGCAGCACGAGTTCAAAATCCATGTGCGTGCCCATGCCGCGAATCTGATCGCTGAAGAAGACCACGGCCAAGATGGTCAGGCCGGTGATCAGGCAGTATCGCGGAAAGGTCAGCACGATGTTGACCCAACCGCTCATCATGGAGGCCTCGCGTGGATTCTTGGAAGAAAGGACGCGCTGCATGTCGTAGTTCGGCGCCGGGCCGGCGGCGCTGATCAGCACGCCCTTGAACAGCAGCATCATGACGAAGAAGCCGAACAGGCCGTAGCCGTCCTCGGCGATTTTGGCGTTGGCGGAAGGGATCAGCGACGACCAGTCGAGGTTCAGATGCCAGCCGAAAAAGAGGTCGTCCCAACCGGCGGGCACCGCGCGCGCGAGTGTGGCCGGGGCCACCTTGGTCATGGCAATGATGGCGACGGCAAAGGAGGCGATAGAGAGAATGCAGAATTGCAGTACCTCGGTAATGACCACGCTGAACATGCCGCCCTTGATGACGTAAATCGTGGTGATGGCGATGAGTCCCAGGGCGTATTGGTTCGGCGTCAGGTGCCAGGGCAGAAAGGTGGAAGCGAATTTCCCGATGCCTTTGAACCCATAACTGAAGAAGCCGATGATGCTGACGAAAGCATAGATGACGACGATAATGTGCGCCAGTTGCGCGCCACGGCCTTTGCCAAAGCGGGTCTGGATCCACTCGGCGCCGGTCATGGCATTGGAGCGGCGCAGCCAGGAGGAGAGGAAGACCATCAGGAAAACCTGGTTGAAAGTGGGCCACAACCACGGGATCCAGACGCTTTTCAGGCCGTAAACGAACATCCAGTAAACCAGCAGCATGGTGCCGCTGATGTCGAACATGCCGGAGGCGTTGGAGATGCCGAGGACGTACCAGGGCATGGTGTTGCCGCCGAGGAAATAGGCCTTAAGATCGCGGGAGGCGCGGTGGGAAACCCAATAGCCGACCAGCACGGACGTCAGCAGGTAAGCAACAATGATGGCGACATCGACGGGGTGCAATTTCATAACAACGACTAGATAAAGCTTTCCGCACGGCCACGGGATTGTACAGTAATGCCAGTTAGCTGCCCGTGAGAAACGTTTAGTGCCTTAAGTTTCTAAAACGTACAGACGTTACTCAGGTGAGTAACAAGAGGCCGCGTGATATGATATTGCCGGTCAGATGAGTGAGCCGGCACGTTCTGTAACAACGGAAGAGGTGTGGGCCGAGGTGAATGCGATCATCGCCTCGCCGGCGTTCGCGCACTCGCCGCGGCTGGGGCGGCTGATCGTTTATCTCTGCACGAAGTCGCTGCGGGGCGAGGCCGGGCAGATCAAAGACTATACCATCGGTGTCGAAGTATTGGAGCGGCCGGCGAGTTTCAACCCGGCGGTGGACGCCAGCGCGCGGGTGGAAGTGCACCGGCTGCGCAAGCGGCTGCGGGAGTATTACGAGCGCCAGGGATCCGAAGACAGGCTGCGAATCACGATCCCGGCGGGGCAGTATGCTCCGTCTTTCACGCCGTGGGAGTCCAGCGCGTATCCACCCCTCGCGACGCCAGCGGGCGCGACCGCAGGCGCGGAGGAAACAGGCAGCGCGGCGCGTCTGGAGCGCGTGGACCGGGGAGCGGGGCTAGGCGCGGGCGGACGCGTGCAGGAATGGCTGCACGGTCCGCGAGGGCTGATCGGCCGGCTGATCGAGAAAGCCAGCTTTCGGACGCGGGCGACGCGCGAGAGGGAAAGCGCAAGCGCGGCGGCGGCGCGCGTTCAGGAGATCCTTCCCACGGCGGCCGTGCGGCTTAACTGCGGGCAGCGGCTGGCGCGCGGCGGGCGTCCCGGCCAGCAGTGGCTGGCGGATCAGTATTACGAGGGCGGCGAGTTGATTGAAATGCCGCGGCAGCACATCGCGCGGGCCTTCGATCCGCAACTGTTCCAATACGCCCGCAGCGGGGACTTCAGCTACCACATTCCACTGGCCGCGGGCTCCTACGAACTGCACCTGCATTTTGTGGAGACGACGTACGGACCGGGCGCGCCGGGCGGCGCGGGCGAGTTCAGCCGGGTTTTCGACGTGTACGCCAACGGGCGGCCGATTCTGAGGAGTTTCGACATCGTGTCGGATGCCGGGGGGCCTTTCATCGCCGACGAACGCGTGTTCAAGGACATCACTCCGGACTCGGACGGGATGCTGCACCTGCGCTTCGCGAGTAAGCGCGAACGGACGCGCGTCAACGCCATCGAGATCGTGCCGGCCGAGCCGCAGCGGCTGAACCCGATCCGGATCTACCTTCGCGAGAGCGCGCACACGGACGCGAACGGGCAGGTGTGGATGCCCGAGAGCTACGCCAGCGGCGGGCAGATCGCACAGCATCAGCAACCGGTGGCGGGGGCGCGCGACCAGGAGCTCTACGTGGCCGAGCGCTTCGGCCATTTCAGCTATGCCATTCCAGTGGATGGCGGCTTTCACAAGCTGTCGCTCCACTTCGCCGAGAAGTTCTTCGGCCCTGTCAACCCGGCTGGGCTGGGGGGCGTGGGGAGCCGGTTGTTCGATGTGCACTGCAACGGCGTGGCGCTGCTCCGCGAGTTCGACATCTTCAAAGAGGTGGGCGCGAACCGCGCCTGCGTCAAGACCTTCCACGGACTGAAGCCCAACGGCCAGGGCAAGTTGGTGGTAGCGTTCTCGCCGATCCGTGATTACGCGTCGCTCTACGCCATAGAGGTCGTGGACCAGGGCGGTTAGGGCGCGGCTCGAAAAAGCGCGCGCGCTCTACAGGCGGGCGCGGGAAGTGCCGATTGGTGATTATGGATATGCAGGGCAATCGGCGCAAACGGATTCAGGAGCGGCACACAGCATGGACAGCAGACGAACGTTTCTGGCGGGGGCGGGCGCCGCCGTAGTATCTCAACTCCCCGCGGCGCGCGCGCTCGGAGCCAACGACCGCATCCGGATCGCAGTGCTGGGCGTCCACGGGCGCGGCCAGGACCACATCCAGAGCCTGATGAAACAGCGCGACGTGGAACTCGTGGCGCTGTGCGACCCCGACCTGCAGGTGGCGCGGGAGCGTGCCGCCGGCTTCGAGAAAACCTACGGCCGCCAGATCCGGATCGAACAAGACCTGCGGCGCATCTTCGACGACCAACAGATCGACGCGGTCACCATCGCCACGCCCAACCATTGGCACGCGCTGGCCGCCATCTGGGCCTGCCAGGCGGGCAAGGACGTGTATGTCGAGAAGCCCGGCGCGCACAACATTTACGAGGGCCGCAAGCTGGTCGTGGCGGCGCACAAGTACAAGCGCATCGTCCAGCACGGCGTGCAATTGCGCAGCTCGGAAGCGATTCAGGAGGCCGTCGCGCATCTGCGTAAGGGCGCCATCGGAAACGTCTATATGGCGCGCGGATTGGTGTTTCGCTGGCGCCCGTCGATTGGACATAAAGGCAACGAGGCGCCGCCGGCGACGCTGAACTACGACCTATGGACGGGCCCGGCGCAGCAGGAGCCGTTCTCGCGGCGGCTGGTCCATTACAACTGGCACTGGACCTGGAGCTACGGCAACGGCGACGTGGGCAACCAGGGCATCCATGAGACCGACATGTGCCTGTGGGGCCTGGGCCTGGAGCGGCTGCCGAACAAGATCACGGCGATGGGCGGGAAATACCTGTTCGACGACGACAAACAGACGCCGGAAGTGCTGACCACGCTGTTCCAATACCCCGCGGAAAAGAAGCTGATCCAATTCGAAGTGCGGCCCTGGTGCACGAACCGGGAAGACGGTGTCGATGTGGGCAACATCTTCTACGGCTCTGAAGGATACCTGGTGATCAACGGCTATAGCTCCTACCAGATCTACCTCGGCCAGAAACGCGAGCAGGGCCCCGGGCGTAAGACCGGCGACCCGCTCGACGACCACTTCGCCAACTGGCTGAAAGCAGTGCGTTCGCGCAAGCCGGAGGAACAGAACGGCCCGGTGGAGACGGCGCACCGCGCCTCGGCGCTGGCGCACCTGGGCAACATCTCATTCCGGCTGGGCCGCGCGCTGGAATTCGACGCCGACCGCGAGAAGTTCGTGGCAGACGCCGAGGCCAACGCCATGTTGACGCGGGCCTATCGCGAGCCGTTCGTGGTGCGCGAAACGGTGTAGCACGCGGCCGCTGCCGGCGCCGCGAGCCGCGCCAGATTTTTCGATATTGGTCCAGGCCCGAAGCGCTGAAACAATACCGGGCCGCCGCTTGGCCGCTACCCGGCCGGTTGGGTTTTTCGCGGCGCCATGCTCCACAATCGGTCGCCGGAGCGTTCGTTGTCCCACATCGTGGTGGGCTCGAAATAGCCCGTGCCCGGAGCCAGGTGCTGGCGCACCGCATCCTCGTTGAGCGTGATCCCCAGGCCCGGTTTGTCGGGCACGGCGATGTAGCCCTTGTTGATGATTGGCTTTTCGATGCCTTCCACCACGTCCTGCCACCATGGAACGTCGAGCGAGTGGTTCTCGCAGGCCAGGAAATTTTCGGTGGCCGCGGCGCAGTGCACACTGGCCAGCGCGCCAATCGGCAGGCCGGCGTAGTGCATCGCCATCGGCACGCCGTACTCCATCGCCGCGTCGCCGATCTTGTGCGTCTCCAGAATTCCGCCCGATGTGGAAATATCGGGGTGAATTTTGCGAACCGCCTGCTTCTGGCACAGATTGATGAAGCCCTCTTTCAGGTAAATGTCTTCGCCGGTCAAAATCGGCACGGGGCTTTCATCGGTGATGTGCTTCAGCAGGTCGGTGTATTGCCAGGGGATCACATCCTCCATCCACTCGAGGTTGTATTTCTCATAGGCGCGGGCGAGGCGGATAATCGAATTCACACCGACGTGGCCCAGGTGGTCCATGGAGAGCGGGATTTCCATGCCCACGGCTTCGCGGATCGCCGCGACAAACTCGCACAGCTTCTCGATGCCCTTGTCGGTGACTTCCATCCCGGTGAACATGTGCGGCAGGCCGAATTGTTCCCAGCGGCTCATATCCGCGGGGCGTGTGAGCGTGTCGGGAATTTTTGAGACCATCTCCACGCCGAGGTCCATCTTCAGCCACGTCAGCCCCATGACCTCCTTGCGCTCCTTCATGCGCTGGGCGTAGATCTTGGGGTCGTTCGATTCTTCGGTGTCGGCGTAAATGCGGATCTTGTCGCGGAATTTGCCGCCCAGCATCTGGTAAATCGGCACGCCGTAGACTTTGCCGGCGATGTCCCACAGCGCCTCTTCGATCGCCACCACTCCGCCCGCCTGCCGCGCGTGGCCGCCGAACTGTTTAATGCGGTTGAACAACCGCGTGATGTTGAGCGGATTCTGGCCGACGATACGGCTCTTGAGAATCAGGGCATAAGTCGAACTCGCTCCGTCGCGGACCTCGCCGAGTCCGTAAACACCCTGGTTGGTGTCGATGCGGATGATGGTGCAGGGACTGGGTCCGGGCTTGACGACCGTGGCGATGCGCAGGTCCGTGATCTTCAGGGTCGAAGGGCTCGAATTGGGGTTCACATTCTTGATCGGAGTCTCCTGGTCGGCCTTGACGCTCCGGCTCAGCAGCGCCCCCGCCAGCACCGTCGCCGACGATCTGAACAACCCTCTTCGGCCAATCTTGCCGGTATTCTGATTCGACATTGGTCCTATCCCTTTCCGCGGTTCTTGAGTCAGCAAATGCCCATTCTATTACCAAACAGTCCATGAACGCCTCGCCGGGCAATGAGACTCGGCAGGAAGCCAGGGGCAGCGTCATGGCATGACGCCGATACCGCGGCGCCGTCCAATTTTTGGCTGACGTTCCGACTTACTCGCCAGACTCGGTCGCGAGGATGGCGGCAATCTGGTCCCTGAGTCGCGGCAGATCGTCGTGGATGGTCTGCCAGATTAAGACCCAATCGAGGACGAAATACTCGTGGACCACACGATTGCGGAGCGATACGATGAGCGGCCAAGGAATCCCAGCATGGCGGTCGCGCAGTTGTGAAGAGAGGCGGCCGGCGGCTTCGCCGATGATCCCCAAATGATGCAGGATAGCAGCCTGCCGCAGTTCGTCGGCCATAAGCGCGGCGAGATCAATTGCGGCACAGAACTGCAAGATCTTTGTGGCACTCGTCACGATGTCGTCCAGAATGGCCGCGTCACGCCGCATATAAGAGCTTCGCGTCATTAAGAATGTCAGGCCGGAGGCGAGGCTTCAGGCCACGCTTGGAGACCAGGTCAACCCGGCGGCCGAGCAGAGCGGCCAGGTCCAATTCCAATTGCGCGAACTCAAACAACCCGATTCCGGCGTCGGGCTGGAACTCAACCAGGAGGTCGATGTCGCTGTCGGGACGCATCTCTCCGCGCGAGGCCGAACCGAAAACCGACAGCTCGAGCACCCGGTACTTGCGGCACAACTCCGCAATGTGACCAGACGGCACTACGATACACGGGGGTAGCGTCATGAGCAGCCTCTGATTCGATTATGAAGGAAATCCGAGTGTAGATCGCGAGCCGGTTCCGCGGCTACTTCGACAATTTGGGAACGCCACCGATCAGCGTCAGCAGGCCGCCGTCAACGGTCCACACGGCGCCGGTCACGAAAGACGCCGCGGGGTGCGCGAGAAAAGCGATGACTTCCGCGATCTCCGCCGATTTCGCGATCCGGCCCAGCGGGTGCATGCGCGCGCAGGCCTCGTAGACCGAGTCAGGATCGGGGTCGAGCGCGGCCGAGGCGGCGAACATCGGCGTATCGACGCTGCCCGGGCAGACCTCGTTCACGCGGATTCCGTCGGCGGCGAAATCCAGCGCCATCGAACGCGTGAGCCCGGTCAGCGCGTGCTTGCTGGTGGCGTAGGCGAAAACGTTGCGCTGGGTCGCCAGAGCCTGAACCGAGGAGACGATGACGATCGACCCGCCGCGCCCGCGCATGTGCGGAATCGCGGCGCGGGCCACGTTCCAGACGCCGCGCAGATTGATGTTCAGCGTGCGATCCCATTCGGCGTCGGTGGTGGTCAGAGCGGTGCCATAAGTCTGGATTCCGGCGGCGGCGACGACGATATCGATGCCCCCGGTCTGCGCGGCAATGCTGTCGACGGCGCCCTGGACTTCGTCAAAGCGGGCGACGTCTGCGTGGATCGCCGGCAGCCCGCCGGCGCCGTCGCGAACGTCCAGGACGAAGACCCGCGCTCCGCGCTGGTTCAATAATTCGGCCGCCGCGGCTCCGATGCCCGAGGCCCCGCCGCTCACGATCGCCACTCGATTGCCGAAATCCATGGATCCTGCCTCCTGCGCCTGCCCCTGCCTCAACACAATGATAACCTCGCTCGGGCAGCGGCTTGGGATGCACCCGCGCATCCAAAAGATCCGCGCCAGACGGACAGAGCGCACGTCACGTGCACCGCCACGCCACACCGCGCTCTTGCTACCATCGGCACTTATGCCGCAGCCCAAATCGCAACCCGAGATGACGCTGAAAGCCGTCGCGCTCGGCCTCTTTCTCGCGCTCGTCTTCGGCGCCGCCAACGCCTATCTCGGCATGAAAGCCGGGCAAACCGTGGCGGCCACCATTCCGGCCGCGGTGATTGCGATGGCGCTATTCCGCCTGCCCGCCTTCCGCGGCGGCATCCTCGAACAGAACATCGCGCGCACGGCCGGCAGCGTCGGCGAAGCGCTGGTGGCCGGCGCGATCTTCACCATTCCCGCGTTCCTGATGGTCGAGATCAACGGCGTCCGGCTGTGGTCCGACCTCCGTTCGCACTACTGGGAAGCATCGCTGATCCTGCTCGTGGGCGGGCTTATCGGCATCTTCTTCATCGTGCTGCTGCGCCGTGCGCTGTGTGTCGAAGCCGGCCTGCCGTTTCCGGAAAGCGTGGCGAGCTACGAAATCGTCCGTGCGGGCCAGGAATCCGGCGACGCGCCGCGCTACATTTTCGGCGCGATGGCCTTCGGCGGTCTGATTCAAATTCTGAAGGATCCGCGCGGGCTGCCAATCATCCGCGAGTTCACCGAGGGCTTCCTCCGCTTTCCGCGCTCCGTGGTGCGGCATTTCAACTTCGATAAGCAGCCCATCGGCGAGGTCACGCATTTCGGCGGAATTCAGTGGTCCACGCCGAGCCTCTCGCCGGCGCTGCTCGGCATCGGCTACATCATCGGGCCAGAGCTTTCGGCGGTCAACTTCTCCGGCGGCGTGCTGGCGTGGTGGATCTTCATTCCGCTGCTGCTGTTTTTCGATCCCGATCTGCCGCGGCGCATCGGCAGCACCGACCCCTCGCTGGCGGCCTACACGCTGTGGTTCAACATCGTCCGCCCCATCGCGGTCGGCACCATGCTGGTCGGCGCGGCCAAGACGATGTGGGGCATGCGCGCCTCGCTGGCACAGTCGCTGAAGGGCGCTTTCGCCGCGTCGACGCGCGCCGCGCACGAAGAACAGTTGGTGGAACGCACCGAGCGCGACATCCCCGCCAAATGGATTCTTCCGGCGATCGCCGTGCTGCTCGTTCCCATCGCGTTCATCTACTATTTCTTCACCGGTGGTTGGATGCCCGCCATCGTCGCCGCGCTGGTGATGTCGGTGACCGGGTTTGTGCTCTCCGCGGTCGGCGGATACCTCGTCGGCATGGTGGGCAGCTCGAACCAGCCGCTGTCGGGGCTCACTCTGTCGGCGCTGCTGATCTCGGCGCTGCTGATGGTGACCATCGGCGTCACGGGCCTCGCGGGCGTGGCCGCGGTGCTGGGCGTGGCGGCCGTGGTCTGCGTGGCGTGTTCGGTCTCCGGCTCGCTGATCCAGGACTTGAAAGCCGGCCACCTGCTGGGCGGCACGCCGTGGAAGATGGAAGTAGTCGAAATGCTGACCGTGGCCGTGCTCGCGTTTTTCTTGATGGGCCCGATCATCGTGTTGCACGAGGCCAACCTGGCTGATGGCGGCATCGGCGGACGCTCGCTGCCCGCGCCGCAGGCCGGGCTGATGGCGCAACTGGCCAAGGGCATCGTCGGCGGCGAAATGGCCTGGGGCCTGCTGGTGATCGGCGCGGCGTTCGGCATCGCGCTGATCCTGTGCGGCGCGAAAAGTCCGATGCTGATCGCCGTAGGCATGTACCTGCCGTTCGAAACCTCGTCCGCGATCTTCGCCGGCGGCGCGATGAAGTATTGCCTCGACCGGATCAACGATCGCGCCACGCCGGAGCGCCGCGCGGCGGTGGAAGAGAAGGGCACGCTGCTCGCGAGCGGGTTGATCGCGGGCGAGGCGATTCTCGGCATTCTATTGGCGGTGCTGGCGGTTTCAAAGATACCGTCGTTGGTGCACGCGCTGACCGGGACGGAGGAGTTCTCCTGGTTCCCTGGCCTCGGCGGCTGGATCTCGCTGGTCGGATTTGCGGCCGTCGCCTGGGTGCTGATCGAGATCCCGCGGCGCCACCGCAGGTTGTAATCCACTCTCTGGCGACAGGTCCTGAGATAGCACGCGCGACTGAGCGACTCATCCAGACGAGCTCGGCGGAAGCCGTCGTGAACGAAGGGCGAAGCCTCAACCGCCATCTCCAGATCTCCGTCAATGATATGCTGACTGCCGACGCGTCCCGGGCGAAAATCGCCGGGCGGGCTGCAGTGTCAATTGCAGCCGCAGCCGCGTAACGGCTGCGTCTAAGGCCGCGTCAGCCGCCCGCACGCACCGGGGCACGGATCGAGACACAGGAGGCGTTATGGAAAACACGTCCAGAAGATCGTTCTTCAGACAGACGGCGTCGGCCGGCCTCGGCGCCGCGGCGTTCACGCTCATTAAGCCGGAACTCGTCCGTGGAGCCGGCGCGGAGAAACTGAAGGCCGGGCTGATCGGCTGCGGCGGGCGCGGCACGCAGGCCGCGATCGACACGCTGACCGCCAACCCGAACGTCGAGCTCACGGTCATGGGCGACATCTTCGAGGATCACCTCGAAGGCTCGCTGCGCCACTTGAAGGAAGATCCAGCGCACGCGGCCATCGCCGCCCGCGTGAATGTCGACCCCGAGCATCGCTTCTCGAGCTTCGACGCATTCAGGAAAGTGATCGCCTCGGACATCGACATCGTGATGCTGTGCACGCCGCCGGGCTACCGGCCGGAGCATTTCGAAGCGGCGGTCAACGCCAAGAAGCACGTCTTCTGCGAAAAGCCCATCGCCACCGACCCGACCGGCGTACGGCGCTTCATGACGTCCGCCAGGAAGTCGCTGGAGCTCAAGCTCTCGGTGGTCTCGGGCGCGCAGAGGCACGCCGACAAACCGTACGTGGAAACCGTGCAGAAGATCCACGACGGCGCAGTCGGCGAGATTCAGGCGCTGTACTCGAACTACCTCAGCGGGCCGGTGATGCACGCCAAAGAGCGCGACCCGAAGTGGGGCGACATGGAGTGGGAGCACCGCGACTGGTATTCGTTCCTGTGGCTCTGCGGCGACCAGATCGTCGAGCAGCACTTCCACAACATCGATTTCATGAACTGGGTGATGGGCGCGCATCCGGTTAAGGCGGTGGCTTCCGGCGGCGTGGCCTGGCGTCCGCGCGAGGAACTCTACGGCAACATTTTTGACCACATGGCCACCGATTTCGTGTACCCGAACGGAGTGCACCTGTCCAGCCACTGCCGCCAGTATCCGGCCGGACTCTATCGCAAGGTGGACGACCTGGTGGTTGGCACGAAGGGCCGCAGCACGGGCCTGGACATGGGCACGAAGGGCATCAACCCCTACGAGCAGGAGCACCTCGACCTGGTGAAAAGCATCCTCGGCGAAGGGCCCTACCAGAACCAGGCAATGAGCGTGGCGGAGAGCACGCTGACCTGCATCATGGGCCGCGAATCGGCTTACTCCGGTCTCGAGATCACGTGGGACATGGCCATGGCATCGAAACAGGATCTGCAGCCCAAAGCGTTCGATTACGCTCTGAAAATGGATGTGCCTCCGGTCCCGGTCCCGGGCATCTATAAGTTTGTCTAGTGGCTTGTCGCGGACGAAACGTCGCCGCGCCGCGACTTTGTTTCAGAGCCGCGACTTTGTTTCAGAGCCGCGACTCTTGTTTCAGAGCCGCGACCGTTAAGGAGCGGTTGCATCGAGCGCTTGTTATTGCTTCGCCGCGACTCTTGTTTCAGAGCCGCGATTGTGTTTCCGAGCCGCGACTGTTAAGGAGCGGTTCCTTCGCGACTGTGTTTCAGAGCCGCGACTGTTAAGGAGCGGTTGCATCGAGTGCTTGTTGTTGTTGCTTCGCCACGACTCTTGTTTCAGAGCCGCGACTGTTAAGGAGCGGTTGCTTCGCGACTGCGCTACGAGCCGCGCTTGTTGTTGCTTCGCCACGACTGCAAGGGCGGCCTGCTGCCCACGGCTGCGAAGAATTCAATGGACTTCAAAGAAACGGCGGGAGAGGCAGTGTCGAGTACCATGAGAGACAGGCGGTTGCCACATGCAGATTGATTCGACGCTAGCCCCACCAGCGGCCGCGGCCCTGCCGCAGAAGCCCCCGCGCAATGTCGCCGTCGACGCCTATCGCGGCTTCGTGATGTTGCTGATGATGGCCGAGGTGCTGGAATTCGCCCGAATGTCGTTCAACTTCCCGGGCAGTCGGTTCTGGAGCATTCTGGCCTACCACCAGACCCATACCCAGTGGGCCGGCTGCTCGCTGCACGACATGATCCAGCCCTCCTTCTCGTTCCTCGTCGGCGTCGCGCTGCCCTACTCCATCGCCAGCCGCATGGCGCGCGGCGGAAGGTTCGGCCCCATGCTGGCCCACGCCGTCTGGCGCGGACTGCTGCTCGTCTTGCTCGGCATCTTCCTGCGCTCGCTCGCCGGCCCCATCACCAATTTCACCTTTGAAGATACGCTCACCCAGATCGGTCTCGGCTATCCGCTCCTGTTCCTGCTGGGCTTCGCCAAGCCGCGCTGGCAGTGGGGCGCGCTGGCGGTCCTCCTCTTCGGCTACTGGCTGGCCTGGGCGCTGTATCCGGCGCCGGGACCTGGCTTCAACTGGGCCGCGGTCGGCGTGCCCGCCAACTGGCCGCACAACTTCACCGGCTTCCTCTCGCATTGGAATAAGAACAGCAATCTCGGCCAAGCCTTCGATGGCTGGTTCCTCAACCTGTTTCCGCGCGTCCGGCCGTTCCTTTATAACGGTGGCGGCTACCTCACGCTGAGCTTCATTCCGACGCTCGGCACCATGATCCTCGGTCTGGTCGCCGGCCGTTGGCTGCGCGCCTCGGCGCCGCGCATTCCGCTCAAGCATTTCCTCTATGCCGGCGCGATCGGCGTGGCCGCGGGCCTGCTCTTGCACTGGGCCGGCATCTGCCCCGTCGTGAAACGCATCTGGACGCCGGCCTGGACTCTGTTCAGCGGCGGCGTCTGCTTCCTGTTCCTCGCCGCCTTCTCCTACATCATCGAAATGCGCGGCTACCGCAAGTGGGCCTTCCCGCTGGTCGTGATCGGAATGAATTCCATCGCCGCGTACCTGATCGCCCATCTGTGCGGCGACTTCATCGTGCAATCGTTCCACATCCACCTCGGCCCGCACTTCTTTGCCTTCGCCGGCCAGGGCCTGGAGCCGCTCCTGCAAGGCGCGGCGGTGCTGCTGATGTTCTGGCTGATCCTGTTCTGGATGTACCGCCGCAAGCTCTTCCTGAAAATCTGACCGCCGTTTCGATCGCAGTCCGCGCGGTCCCGCGCAGTTGCTTTGAGCGGCGCGCGGGACATACACTTTCGGCAACATGCTGCTAAACCGCAGAGGGTTCCTATGGGCCGGTGCGTGGGCCTCGCTGGGCGTCGGCCGGTCGCAAGCCGCCACACTCCAGCAGGTGCGGCTGAGCGTCACCACCGACGAGATCGACGAGGACGTCGCCACGGCAGCGCAATTCCTGCGCGGCTTCGGCGTGGGCTGGGCCGAAGTGCGCTCCGTGTGGGGCCGCTACAACACCGACCAGCCGCTCGACAAGATCCGCGAGGCGCGCGCGATTCTGGATTCGAACCAGGTGCGGACGTCGGTCGTGGACACGGCTTTTTTCCGCGGCCCGCTGCCGCCGGAAACGCCGTCGGGTCAGGCGGCGCTCGATAAAGAATGGCGTTTGCTGGATGATGCCATCGAACGCGCGCGCGTGTTGGGCACGGATTGCCTGCGCACATTCGCTTTCTCGCGCAGCCAGGGCCAGCCGCCAGACTCCGCCACACTCGACCGCATCTACGAATTACTGCGCGCGGCGGCGCGGCGGGCGCGGGCACACAACTTGCGCCTGGCCGTGGAGAATCTCGAAGGGAGCTACGTTTCAACCGGCGCAGAAGCCGGGCGTCTGCTGAAGAATGTGCGCGAGGAAGCGCTGGGTCTGACCTGGGATCCCAACAACGCGGCCGGCGAGGGCGAGCATGCCTATCCCGACGGCTACTCGCAACTCGACCCGGCGCGCGTCTTCAACGTGCACCTGCGCGACTTCCGCCACACCAGCGCGGGCAAGTTCGAATGGTGCGCCGTGGGCGACGGCGAATTCGACAACCTGGGCCAGATCCGCGCGCTCGTGAAGAGCGGCTACAAGGGCCGTTTCAACCTGGAGACCCACTACCGCCATCCCGACGGCAAAGCCGCGGCGACGCGCACATCGCTGACGGCGCTGCTGAAGGTGATCGAACGCGTGTAGAGAGGCTCTCCCGCTTCAACGCGCAAACACGCGCACTGAAGCCTTTCTCGCTGGCGTCGCTATGGCCCTTGCGATCGTCCAACAGGTCCAGCAACACCGGACCGAACCATACCCGGATGGATGGCAAACCGCTAGGATTCGAGCCCCAGCATGCATCACCTCCTTTCGGCCCCACAGCCTCGCGAGGTTCTTGGCGCGATATACGGGCAATAAGGGCGTATAATCCTCAACTGATCTCTGTGCCTCCTCTGGAGGCACACAGCATCGCATATCCACGAGTAGGGAGGCGCAAGTGAGCGAATCCACTAAGAAGACAATCCTCCGCGAGACCCTTGCCGCGGTAGTCGCCAATTGGCCGCCGCCAAGAGACGACTACCCGCTGGTTGGGTTTTCGAGCCTGAAAGGCAGTAAATGGTCTGGGGATCTCATGGTCGTGGGGCGTTTCGTCAATGGATGGGACGTTGCTCTTCGACCCTGGAACAAAATTCGTAATGGGGAGGCGCAGGAAGAGTTCCTGCAAAATGTCCTTCGCACCAGGTTCCATCAGGAACCATGTCCAGTCACAGCACTTTACCGGCACCTTGGTGGTGACCCACGGACCGGCCAGGGCGTCAGGAGCCAGTTCTGGCGCACCATACAATGCGTCGCCCAGCGACTCGGGCTGGGGGACGACTGGACTTCGAAAATCGTCTACTCGAATCTCTACCGCTTTGGGCCCAATGAAGGCAATCCTCCAGGACGGCTTTGCATCGCACAGCGAAAGGGATGCATCGAGCTTCTGAATCATGAGATTTCGAACTTCAAGCCCAGGCGGATTCTTTTTCTGACGGGATGGAAATACGCGGACAAGTTCCTTGGGACCGGAGACATCCCTTTCCAGGAGATAGCACACAACCGAGGAGATGTGGATCGAGTTGGAACCATCTCAGTGGGCTCTACTCGAGTCGATGTGGTCGTGTCGAAACATCCCCAAGGCAAAAAGCGGACCCCGCTCGTCGAGGAGATCCGGAGAGCTTTCAAAGTTCTCGAAAGTTAAGCAGCATAACGGGCAGGCTCTGCGCCGTGTGGGCAGAGCCGCCCGTCCCGTGTCCTCGCCATGCTGGGAAGCTACGTGCGAGCAATGCACGCTACCGCCGCCAGTGGCCGTAATAGTAGCGCCCGCGCTCGTAGCGCGGCGCAACCCAGTAGGACCGCGGGTGCGGCGGTCTGGCCCAGTAGCCGCTGCGGTAAACGTAGCGCTCGCCGCGCGGATAATAGTAGCCGCCGACCCAGACATAACCCGGCCCCGGGCAGTTCGGCGCATAGCGCTCCACGACCGGAGGCGGCGCAGCCCCGAAAGCTACGTATCCGTCTCCGAATCCAGCCTCGGCATAGAAGCGCGGGCCCGCTAACACGGAACCCGCCGCCAGAAAGACCAGAGCAAGCAATTTGGTTTTCATCTTCTTGTACCTCCAACTTTCCGTACCTGCCTCCATAAACGTTGCGGCCGGTGTCGCGGTTTACCCCTATCGGAGGGAGAAGAGCTCACGAATTCACGGGGGGGGGCAATCGCAACAACGAGCGACGCCAGTCTGCATAGGCACGCGCACGGATCTGCGCCGCGGGGCCGTCTGCTATAGAATGGCCGTCGTCCAGATGCCGCGGCGAGGCGGTCTGGCAAGAAGGATTTCAGGTGACGGCAATGAGTGCTGATGCAAACGATTCGCGTCGCGATTTCTTGAAGCGGGCAGCTTGGGCGACGGCCGCGGGCGCGGCTTTTCCGGCCATCATTCCAAGCCACGTGTTCGGCAAGCCGGGCCATCCAGGGGCTAACGATCGCATCCAGGTGGGCGTGATCGGCGTCGGCGGCCGCGCCAACCTGTTGATCGACCAGTTGCCCAAGCCCGGCCAGATCGTGGCGCTCGCGGACTGCTTTCTGACGCGCGCCGAAGAGGCCGTGGCGAAGCGCAAAACCAACTGGGATGTCTATCAGGATTACCGCAAGATCCTCGACCGCAAGGACATCGACGCCGTGATCGTAGCCACGGGCGATTTCGACCGCGTGATTCCGTCGATCCGCGCCTGCCAGGCCGGCAAGGACGTCTACGCCGAGAAACCACTCACTCTATATCCCGGCGAGGGCACGGTGCTAGTGAAGGCCGCGAGGAAATATAAGACCGTCTTTCAGGTCGGCAGCCAGCAGCGCTCGATGGAGATGAACCAGATGGCCTGCAAGCTGGTTCGCACGGGCGGTCTGGGCCAGCTCAAGCTGGTTCACGGCGTGAATTATACTTCCTCGTCGCCGGTCCCCGGTTTTCCGGAGGAGCCCAAACCGGACAAGCTCGATTGGGAGGTCTGGACCGGACAGACGCAGCTGCGTCCGTATAGCAAGAAGATCCAGTTCGGCTGGATGGGTTTCTACGAATATTCCGGCGGAGAAATGACAAATTGGGGCGCCCACGGGATCGATCAGATCCAAATGGCGCTGGGGATGGACGGCACGGGCCCGGTGGAATTCTGGCCGCTCGCAGAACCGGCCGGCGCCGTCGCCTTCCGCTACGCCAGCGGCGTCGAGGTGCATCTGGATCTACCGCAGGCGCAGAACAACGATCTGATGGGCGGCGCGCGCTTCATCGGCGAAAAGGGCCAGATCGACATCTGGCGCAACAACTTCAAGATCGACGCGCCGGGCGTCACGCTCGACCTGCCGCCGCAGGAAGAGATCGACAAGTGGCACGATAAGCGCGCGCTGTGGCAGGCCGAGTACCACATGGGCTTCTGGCTGGCCTGCATCCCGACGCGCCAGCGGCCCAACGCCGACGTCGAAATCGGCCACCGCTCGGTGAGCGTGTGCCACCTCGCGAACCTGGCGCGCAAGCTGAACCGCAAGTTCCGCTGGGATCCGAAAAAAGAACAGGTGATCGGCGACAAAGAGGCCAACATGCTCGCCACGAACCGGCCGCGCCGCAAAGGCTGGGAACTGCCGAAGATCTGAAACCGGCCCGCGCGGACCGGAGCGGAACGGCATGGCGCGGCGTGCACATCGAGGTCTGAGCGCTGATTGAGGAACATCGCGATGAAAAAGATAATTTGCATCCTGGCGCTGGCGAGCGTCTGCGCCTTCACGTTGTGGAGCATTTCGCGTCCGGCGGAAGTGCCGTTTGAAAAGGTGATGATCGACAGCGGCGCCAGCGAAACGGCGGCCTTCGCCGACATCAACGGCGACGGCAAGCTCGACATCGTCTCCGGCGAGTATTGGTACGAAGCCCCCAAGTGGACGCCCCACAAGTTCCGCGACGTCGCTTACGTCCCCGGCTACGTGGACGTCTTCGCCGACCTCCCGCTGGACGTCAACGGCGACGGCAAGGTGGACATCGTCAGCGCCCACGGCTTCCAGAACAAGCTGGTGTGGATGGAGAATCCGGGCAAGACCGGCGCGCCGTGGAAAGAGCACGTCATCGACCAGGGCTACTTCATCGAGTTCGCGTTCCTGGTGGACCTCACGAACAGCGGCAAGAAGGACTGCATCCTGCCGCAGTATGGCGGCGCGAACGCGCCCACCGCGTGGTACGAGCACAAGGACGGCGGCTTCGTGAAGCACGTCGTCAGCCCGAAGACCTTCGGCCACGGCATCGGCGCGGGCGACGTCAACGGCGACGGCCGCACCGACATCATCACGCCCGAGGGCTGGTTCGAAGCGCCGCCGGACCCGCGCACCGGCGAGTGGAAGTGGCATCCCGACTTCAAGCTCGGCGCGACGGGCTTCATCCACGTGCTGGACATCAACGGCGACGGGCGGCCCGACATCGTCACCACCATGGCCCACGACTACGGCATCTTCTGGCTCGAGCAGACGGCCGACGGCAAGTGGATCAAGCACATGATCGACGACACGGTCTCGCAGCTCCACGACCTGGTGCTCGTCGACATCAACGGCGACGGCCAGAAAGATCTCCTGACGGGCAAGCGCTACATGGCCCATGACCACGACCCGGGCGCGCGCGAGCCGCTGGGCATCTACTGGTACGAATATCGCAAGGCCGCCAGCGGCGAGATCGTGTGGTTCAAACACATCATCGACTACAGCAGCCGCGCCGGCGGCGGCATTGAAATCGCCACGGCCGACCTCGATCACAAGGGCGTGCTCGACTTCGCAGTAGGCGGCAAGAGCGGGCTGTTTCTGTTCAGGAATCTGCGGAAAGGCAGGTAAGAATCGTCATGAAATACGGAGTCAATACCTTCATCTGGAGCGCGAGTTTCGACAAATCGAATCTCCATCTTCTCCCGCTCATCAAGGCGCACGGCTTCGACGGCGTCGAGGTGCCATTGTTCTCGCCGGCGGAGGTCGCGGTGGCGGACATCCGCCGCGGCCTGGCGGAAAATCAACTCGAATGCACCTGCTGTTCACTGCTGACGGGCGGCATGAACGCCATCAGCGACGACGCGGGAGTGCGGCGCAAATCGCGCGTGCATCTGACGGATTGCGCCAAGGTCGCCGCCGAGTTGGGGGCGAAGTTGATCGCCGGGCCGCTGTATTCTCCGGTCGGCTATCTGCCGGGCCGGCGGCGCAACGCAAACGAATGGAAATGGGCGGTGGAGTGCTATCAGGAGATCGGCGGCACGCTCGCTTCCTATGGCGTGACGATCGCGCTCGAGCCGCTGAACCGGTTTGAAACTTACTTCCTTAACACGGCCGCCGACGCCGTGAAGCTGTGCGACGAAATCGATCATCCCAACGTCGGAATCCTGTTCGATACGTTCCACGCGAATATCGAGGAGAAGCACGTTGCCGACGCGCTGCGGCTGACGGCGCGGCACCTGAAGCACGTACATTCGTGCGAAAACGATCGCGGCATTCCGGGCACGGGCCACGTCGATTGGCCGGGCGTGTTCCGCGTTCTGCGCGACATCGGCTACGACGATTATCTGACCATCGAAAGTTTCGGCTTCGCCCTGGGCGAGCTCTCGGCGGCGGCTTCGATCTGGCGCGACATCGCGCCGACGCCCGAGTCGATCGCGTTTGAAGGCGTGGAATTCCTCAAACGCGGCATGGCTCAAACCGCGTAAAGACGGCACGACGAACGCGTAATTCCGCTCAGCGCGGCAGCAGCGAACTCGGCAGCAGCGGGAACACGGGTTCGTCGTCCTCCCCGGCGAGAAACGCTTCAAACAGGCGCCCCATCAGGGCGCCGCGGCGCGCCATCTGTTGCCGGCAGTCGTTCAGGAACGCGAAGCGGAAAGGCGAGTGGGTCTCGAGCGCGGCGAGATATTCGCGCGAGAAAAACTCGCCGGCCTCGCCCGCGGAGCGAATCAGCACCGAAGTCGCGCTGCCGCGAATCAGCTCCAGCAATGCCCGCAAACGGGGCGTCGTGGCCGCGGCGGCGCAGGTCGGCAACTCCACCATCTGCTGCATCACGCGGCGCGCGAAATGGAATGTGCGGTTCGTCAGCGCATCTAGCGGCTCGCGCCCGGCGATATCCGAGAACAGCGTCAGGACGCCGTCGCCGCTGTCTTCGCGGACGTCCTGCAGATCGTCGGCCAATTGCAGGAATACGCCCCAGTTGTAGACGAACGCCGACTCCGCAGCGCTGAGCGATGCGCGCGCCAAAACGCCGTCGGCGAGCACCGAAGCGCCGCCTTTGCGAAAGCTGAGAACGAGAATATCGACGGCCTCGTGCGTAGCGCCGCGGCGCGTCAGGCGCAGGCTCTCCTGCTGCGCGTGGTGAATCCCCAGCAGGCTCGTGAAAACTTCCGGCCGGGCCGCGCGCGGGTGCTCCTCCTCGATCAGCGCCACCAGACGCCAGATGTTCGTCTCCCGGTCGTTGGCCGCCGCGACCGCGTCGCCGGCCAGGCGCTGGCCGAAGCGCTGGCTGAAGCCCAGCTTGGCTTCGCGGCCGACGGCCGGGTCGTCCATATAGTTGTCCGTGGCCGGGTAGAGCATGCTGTAGGCGAAGATCGAGGGCGTCAGCCGCATCTCCGCGCCCAGCAGGATTTGCAGACCGCACGCGGTCCAGGCGTTGCGGCTGGCCTGAATGATGTCGGTGACCGTGGCCGGAAAAGCCAGGCGGCGCGCGCGCCGGCCGAGCTCCGTCCCAATGCCGGAGAAGCCGCCGGCCAGCAGCAGATCGAGGTGCGCGGGCGTCAGATCGAGAGCCGATTGGGCCAGGCGGACAAAGGCCTCCGAGATGCGCCCCTGGACCACCTCGCGTTCGCCGCGGCTGCGTGGCAGGCTGCGCAGTTCGGACTGGACATCTTCTAAAAAAAGATCCAGTTCGCGCTCGCGGGTCTGCTGCTCGCCGGCCGCGTAGGTGTGGCCGAATTCTGGCAGCTCCGCCGGGCACTCGCGCCACAGCGCGATCGCTTGTTCGAGCAGTTCAGGCACTTGTTACCGATATTACGCGCAGGCGGCAGGGCGTGTTCCCGAGGATTCCGCCCGGACCCACGCGGATGAGGAGCGGAGCCGTCCGGTAAGAGGTCTGGCGCAGTCCGAAAAAGAAGGCGCAGGCCGCCTGCCCGAAGCCCGCAGTGTGCGGGTCGCCGGTGCCGGCGGCGACGCTGTAGCACGCGTCGAATCGTGCACTTTCCCGATAACGCCAGCCACCGCTACGCTCACCTCAGCACACCTCGCCGGTTGCACGTACAATGGGAGCGCGCTATAAACCGACAAGGGGGGCTTTGCTGGTTCACGCAAAAAGCTGGAGGACCGATGAGTTCGTATGAAATCGCGTTCTTCGCTGACGGGGCCGAATCCCACGCGGAGAAGCTGCGCAATACCATACGCCGTGCCCTCCAAGACCTTGGCATTCCCCTTGGCCTTCTTGCGTTCTTCGATGACAAGACGGTCGCCGGGCGTGATCCAAAAGCACCGGCCGTTGGTGTTTGTTTTGGCGTCATCGGTGATCAAGAGATCGACGGCAATATCATCCGCCATCCGAAGCGGGAGAGCGGCATAATCTTCCTTTACGATGCGAGCGGCATCCGCGACAAATGGATGAATCGCATTGCATGGCCTGATCGCCAGCAGGTGGCAGTCAAGAGTCTGCGAGTAGCGCAGGCGCAGTCTTGCTCGGGAGGCCTGCGCTGATGGCCTGCATTTTCCTGTCAGCAAGCATCTCCCTGCCGCATCGCCATCCAAGATACCCCGAGACCGCGGACGTTGTAGCGATCCTCGATAGTATCAGCGCGTTGGTCAGCGTCGTTACGCCGAGCGGCCAGATTGTGTTTGGTGGTCATCCTGCAATAACCCCACTGATGCACCTGCTCGTTGGTCGAATGTCACAGCACGCGCGAAAGCACGTCATCTTGTACCAAAGCCTCTTCTTCAAGACCCAGTTACGTCCCGAAGTGCTCGAATTCGAGGACGTTCGTTTCATTGATGCCGTGGATAGCGATCTTGAAGCGAGTTTGACCAAAATGCGCGAGGTCATGATCAGTTCTCACAACTTTGACGCAGCGGTATTCCTTGGCGGCATGCAAGGCGTAGAGATTGAGTACGACATCTTCCGGCGATTCCACCCTACCAAACCGGCTTACGCCATCGCCTCTACCGGAGCTGCGGCACGAGTTCTTTTTGAAAAACACACTCCCGACCGCCTTGAATTGATGAATGATCTTCGCTACTTGCCATTGCTCCAGCGTTTGCTCCAGCAGCCGCCAACCGGCATCGACACGTGACGTGTTGCGGAAAAGGGGATCATGGCTAGTGGCCTGTCGCGGAGACTTGCGTTACCGAGCCGCGGCTATTGTTACCGAGCCGCGACTGTCTGACGGAGCCGCGACTGAAAGGAGCGGTTGTGTTACTGAGCCGCGGCTATTGTTACTGAGCCGCGACCGTCTGACGGAGCCGCGACTGTCTGACGGAGCCGCGACTGAAAGGAGCGGTTGTGTTACTGAGCCGCGGCTATTGTTACTGAGCCGCGACTGTCTGACGGAGCCGCGACCGTCTGACGGAGCCGCGACTGAAAGGAGCGGTTGTGTTACTGAGCCTTGGCTATTGTTACTGAGCCGCGACTGTCTGACGGAGCCGCGACTGAAAGGAGCGGTTGTGTTACTGAGCCGCGGCTATTGTTACTGAGCCGCGACCGTCTGACGGAGCCGCGACTGAAAGGAGCGGTTGTGTTACTGAGCCGCGGCTATTGTTACTGAGCCGCGACCGTCACTGAGCCGCGACCGTTAGGGAGCGGATCTTACCGCGTTCCCCGACCGCCGCTGAGCCGCGCGCGGCAGCAAACGGCTTGTCGCATGGTAACGATTTCTCGGCGACAGGACACCAGGAGAGTCTCTCTTGCTTTCCATTATCAAGACGCTCTCGAATTCCGGGCGATCGTCGATAGGGAATATAACTTCACGAAGGCGAGCGTGGAATGGGCAGGATACGCCGAATCGAGACGAATGGACTATGGTGGGCGCTATCTCGCCGCTCGCCACGCGTCGGCCCGCTTGCCTGCGGCCTCTATCTCTTTCCGAAAGCGATCCAAGTCCCTATCCCAGTCGTAGGCGGGAAACTCCACCCCTTCTGGCACCGCCGGTTTGGCCCCCCGCGAGGCTGGAGGATTGTTGGGGTCCTTCAGGTGATGGATGTAAATACCCAATAGCCCGTTCTTGCGCGCCAATGACTGCTCGATTTCGTATTTCACCCACCGGCGTTTTGCCGTCTTCGTGCCAATCAACACCACTGTGACCGTCGTGTCCTTAAGATGTCTGCGGATCATCCGCTGGATGCCCTCTTTGCCCATCTTCTTGGCTTTTTCGTACTCTGAACGGTCCACAAAACCGGCAACCTCAGATCCCGCAACCACATTCGCGTTCCGAACTTGGTTTGCTCGCCAGATGTCGTCGTCGTAATGGAAACTGAAGAACACTCGCCGAGCCATTTGAGGTTTCTGCCGTACAGCAGGCTTACCGGAATCACCGCGACACTCAACCAATACTACATTCATCAGACCTCAATTCGCTATGCGCTCCAAATCCGCTCCGCCTCAGCGGGCTCACATCATCGCCGCGGCGCAAACCATGTGAGGCTTTGGGGTCTCTTCCATTGCGATCGCCACACGCTCCCGCTCACACGCCATCGGCACTGCTGAAGCTCGTTTGGGAACGTGTGGTCGGCCATCCGGAAAGAGGGGATCGTGCCGGAAAGCTTCGGACAGAGCTCCGCTCAGACGGAGACGGAGGGAACAAAGTTAGGCCAGGATGGGGAGGCCGGAGATGCGGCAAGCTACGGCCCGAAAGCCCAATTGGTGCTTAGAGGGAGTTGTTCCATAGGAGTGGCAATCTCGGAAACTTGCCTCGCCAGGACAAGGTAGGCCGTGTCCGGATCGTCACTGGCGGCGCAACGAATTGTACTGTCGGGATTCAATCTCTATGCTGTGGCCGATCGGTTCCCTTAGCAGCCCGTGGTAATGGTCGATGCGGCGCAAAAAACGGGGACAGCCACCGCTTTTCGCACAAAGCGACATCGATTCTCAGAGGTTTGCCACAGCGAAAAACGGTGGCTGTACCCGCTTTTTGCCTTCGACGCACTTCTAACACGGGCTGTTAGCTCGGGTGCCGGGCTCGCTTGGCGGCGACGGCCTGGACGAGAAGCGTCTCCAATGCCTGCTGGTCCACGTCGGCGAGCTTCTTGATGTAAAGGCAGCCCTTGCCGGTAGTGTGCTTGCCGAGCCGGGCGAGCAGCGCCTCGGCGCCGCTGAACCCAATCAGGCCATAGAGCACGATGGCGGCCTTCCGAGGCGAAAAACCGGCAATCGGCATATCGCCCTCGCGCCCACTCTCATACTTGTAATGGCAACTGCCGAAGCCGATGATCGATGGCCCCCACATCGTCGGCTTTTCACCGGTCGCGCGGTGCATTAACCTGACGAGCGCCTTGGCGTCGGCGCGCTTGGTCTGGTCGGTGAGCGCATCGATAAACGCGGCGACACTTACTTCAGTCGGCTTGGTTTTGTTTTCAGCCATGCATCCGGCCCTCCGTCTTTTCCCAAGGTTAACGCGGAACAAGGCAGGGGCGCACGCGGTCCGTATCACGAAGGATGCTTGTTGGAACCGCAAGGGTCCTCCAACTCCAGCAATCCGGAACGGCCGGCCCAATTGGCCGTATCAAGGCCTCACGCGAATTGTGGGCCCGACGAGCGCGTCCGAGGATTTTGGGCCGAGAATGACGTGATCGGAAACCGGCGCACTTGTTGCATAACGGGTAACCTACGGCACATCGCGCGCCAGGGATGCGGCGCGAAAACACCGTGTTTGACGCGGGGCGAACCAGGGTTTTAACCGTGTTTTTGCGTAGCCGCGTAATCCGCGTTTTCTAAAGGACTTAGCCGAGTTTCACTGCGACGTTGCTGGAGGCGCGCTGGCGTCCGCTGGGCGCGGTTCCTTGTAAATATTGATTTCTAAAGCACTTAGCCTCCACGAAGCGCGCCTCACCGCGTATCTATGGTTTTCTAAAGGACTTAGGCGAATCAAGCCGCGCGCGATGTCGCGCATCTATAGATTTCTAAAGGACTTAGCCGGATGGAGCGCGGATTGCCGCAAGCGCGCCGCGTTACACCGCGTTTTACCGCGTTTCGCGTGGCGTGCGCACCGCGTTACGCACGGCGTTTTTCCATGTAAGTGTGGATTTTTAAAGGACTTAGTCGCATTCAGCGACGAATTATCGTGTAACTATGGTTTTCTAAAGGACTTAAGTGCTGCGAGGTGCGCAAACCCCAGCAAATGTCACATTTTGTTGCGTAACTATGGTTTTCTAAAGGACTTAACGATTTCGGCTGACACGCTACGACTCACTGGCGGCGGGAGAGAAGTTGGGTGTGGGTGATGCCGCGGCCCTGTTGGATGGTGACCCAATGGCCGGCGGCGAGGGCGGGATAAGAAGAAGAAGAGCCGTCCGGCCAGCGCACGGTGAGGTCGCCTTTGGTTTCAGCGCCGAGGCCGAAGTGGATGCGGAAGTCGCCCTGGGAAATGTAGTAGCCGCCGCTGCGCACTTCGTCGATTTGGGTTCCGAAGGAAGTAGTCAGGGCGAGGCGGGCGCCGATGGCGTCGCGGCCGGAGGGAGTGAGCAGGCGCACGAGCAGAGAGTTGCCGTGGTCGCCATAGTTTTTGAGGAGCGAGGGGTGCTCGTACATGTTGACGACGGCGAGCTCGACGTCGCCGTCGTTGTCGAGGTCGCCGACGGCGAGGCCGCGCGAGGAGTGGCGGGCGGCGATGCCGGGACCGGCGTCTTCGGAGGCGTCGTAGAACTGGCCGTCGCGGCGGTTCCAATAAAGCAGGCGGGGTTGTTTGAAAGACTGGCCGATGCCGCGGCGGTCGATGTCGGGGTAGGTGTGGCCGTTGGCGATGAAGATGTCCTTCCAGCCGTCGTTGTCGAAGTCGAGGAAGGCGCAGCCCCAGCTTACGAACTGGGTGTGGACGGCGAGGCCGGCCTGGGCGGTGACCTCGGTGAATCCGACTTTGCCGAGGTTGCGGTAGAGATTGGGGATGTCGCCGGAGAAGTTGGTTTTTACGATGTCGAGCCAGCCGTCGTGATCGTAGTCGGCGGCGGAGGCGCCCATGCCGGACTGTTCATGGCCGTCTTCGTTGTAGGCCAGGCCGACCAGGACGCCACCTTCTTTGAAAGTGCCGTCGTGCATGTTGCGAAAGAAGAGGCTGGGGGTGGAGTCGGCGGCGACGAAAACGTCGGGCCAGCCGTTGTTCTCGAAATCGCCAGTGAGAACGGTGAGGCCGGCGGCTTTGGCGGTAGAGAGGCCGGCGCGCTCGGTGACATCGGTGAAATGGCCGTGGCCATCGTTGTGATACAGCGAGACGGTTTCCGGAGGCAGGCCCATGGGGCCGCAGACGACGGGGAAGCCCATCCACGTGCACCCGTTGGGGTCGCCGGGTTTGGGCGTGCGGGCGGGGTCGAACAAGAGATAGTGGGCCACGAGCAAGTCGAGGTGGCCATCGCGGTCGTAGTCGAAAAAGGCGCAACCGGTGCTCCAGCGAGCGGGCGCGGCGAGGCCGCGTTCCTTCGTTTCGTCGCGGAAAGTGCCGTCGCCCTGGTTGTGCCACAGGACGTTGTGGCCCCAGGCGGTGACGAAGAGATCGACGTGGCCGTCGTTGTCGACGTCGCCGGCGCAGACGCCCTGGCCCCAATCGGAATTGGTGATGCCGGAGCGGGCGGTGACGTCCTCGAAACGCAAGCCGCCGAGGTTGTGATAGAGGAAGTGGGGCGGCGGAGGGGAGTGCGGGTCGAAGCGGCCGCCGTTGACGAAGAAGAGGTCGGGCAGGCCGTCGTTGTCGTAGTCGAAGATGGCGACGCCGGTGCCGGTGTTCTCGACGATGTAGGTCTGCTGGACCTCGGAGCCGGAGACGTTGATGCCGCTGAGACCGGCCTTTTCAGCGAGATCCTCGAAGCGGACGACAGGCGCTTTCAGGCCCGGCGGCAATGGGCGGCGAGGCATGGAGGTCTTCGAGCCGGAGGTCATCTGCGAGAGCGCGTACTGGGCCGCGAACAGCGCCAGAAGCGCGCTGGCCGCGGCCAACGCAAGAGTGGGCTTCGAGGGCTTCGACGTCACGGCGAATCACTCGCCGACAAGCTGGCGCTGGAGCGCGCGGAACTCGGGCACGGAGCGGACGTAGTCGGTGATATTGGGGATGGCGGCGGCGGCAAGGCGGCGGGCCTTGTCCGGATCGCGCTGGGCCAGAGCCGTGAGCAGTTCGTAGTCTTCGATGCCGTCGCGCATGGCCTCGAGGCGAATCGAGCTGAGGACCGAGTTGTGGGCCGGGTCGGGGTAGACGATGGCGTTGTCGCCGGCGGGCAGCAGCGTTTCGTTGTCGTTGATCACGGGCTGCACGTCGAGGAACGGCTCCGGGCCCCAGTAGTTGCCGCCCCAGTGGAGGAAGCCGGTGAAGCCGTGGCGGTAGTTGAACCAGTGCAGAAGTCGCGTCTTGAGCAACGGCAGGTCGATGAAGCGGTTGAGGTGGCGTCCCTGCGGCGCGATGCAGGTGTAGAACCAGGCCTGGCCGCCTTTGGCCACATGGGCATGGATGGTGTCGAGCTTCTGATCGAAGCTGCCGAGCACGGGCACCCAGATGTCGCTGACGTCGGCGAAGAAGCCGATGTCCTGGTCCAGGCCGACGGCGTCGATGGTCGGAATGCCGGGCAGGTTCTTGCGAATGAGCGTGGCGAAATGGTTGTAGATGGGCGCTTCCTTGCCATGCGGCTCGTCGTGGATGTGCTGGATATAGCGGCCGGTCCAACCCTTTTCCTTGATATGCGCGAAGAGCGCGGGCAGGAAGGTATTGAGGAACTGTTCAGAGCGCGGGTCGGTGGTGTCGAGATCCTGCTTGACGACCTTGCCGTTTTCGATGACGAAGGAGGGAACGATCATCGAGCCGTCATAACTGTCGGCGCGGCGGCCCATCAGATGGCCGCCTTCGATGGTACCGAGGAGGCCGGCTTTTTCAAAGGTATCGACCCAGCGATCGAGTCTTGCGAAGTCGTAGTGGATGCGGCCGCCTTCGATTTTGGTTTCGACCAGGCTGTAGACGGGCGTGATGAGGACGTTCTGGCGATGGTCGGCCATGACGCGGCCGATATTGGAGAGCAGGCGCCAATAGGCCTCAGGATCCTGGCCGAGCTTGAAGTGCCGGCCCAGGGGTTTCTCGCCGAGTTCAAGCCAGTTGGTGACTTTGAGCGTCTGGACGGCGGGGACGACGGCCGCTGTGACCTTGACCGTGAAGGGCAAGCGGGCGACCTGGGCAGCGCCGGCGGAGAGCTTGAGCACGCCCGAGTACTCTCCCGGCGCGGTATCGGGCGGGGCGTAGAGGGTGATCCAGAGCGACTCAGTGCGCTTCGGTTTCAGGAGGAAGGGGAAGTCCGAAAAGAGCGGGTCGGGATAGAGGGCGGGCGCGGGACGGACCAGTTCATCGGCGGGCGTTTTGGGCGGATCGGAGGCGACCGGCACGTAGCCCACGTGCCGAAGCTGGGCCACGACGGGGCCGGACATATCCAGCGCGGCGCTGAGGTCCGCGATGCCGCTGGGGCTGCGGACGGCGAACTGGATGGTGGCGTGGCCGTTGCGCGCCATGAGCGGAACCAAGTCGCCGGACTGGGAGGAGTCGCGGGTGTCGTCGGGAAAGACTTTGACCAGCGGGTCAACCCGCCAGCATTTCAAACGGGCATCGCCGCAGGCGGCGAGCGCAAGCGCGCACAGGAGTAACAGGAAGTGCTTGATCATGGCTGGGGCCTCAATACGAGGATACGGTAATCGTATCGGTTCAGCGGGACGCATCTTCATTTGAGGACGCCTTGAGGACGACTGGCGAGGCGCGCTCCGATCTGCGGATTGGATTCGAGAACCAGGCGCCGCGACAGATATGAGCAGCGGTGGATTGGATAGACTGGCAACAATGCGCGAAGCGGCCTGGGTGTGGCGCTACCGGGTGGGCGCATAGCCGGCGTGAGAGCCGGGCGTCAAAGGAGAAGCCGATTGAATCTCGAAGAATTGTGGCGGGAGTGCTCGTATTTGAAGGACCTGCTGGAACAACCGGAGGCGGTGGCACGGACGATGGCCGGTCTTGAGGAGCAGGATTCGCTGGCGGCGTTCGCGCAGGGGCTGCGGGACGGGCGTTGGCGGCGGGTGGTGCTGACGGGGATGGGGTCGTCGTATTGGGCGTGCCATCCGCTGTATCTGCGGCTACTCGGGGCAGGGCTGACGCCGGTGCTGGTGGAGACGAGCGAGTTGATCCACTTCGAAAGCGACTGGCTCAGGCCGGACACGCTGGTGGTGGCGGTATCGCAATCCGGACGCAGTGTGGAGACGGTGCGGCTGCTCGAGATGGCGCGCGGGACGGCGGATGTCGTGGGGATCACGAACACAGCGGACTCGCCGCTGGCCCGGCTGAGCGCGGCCACGCTGCTGACGCGGGCGGGCGAGGAGACGACGGTGGCGTGCAAGACCTACGCCGCTACGTTCATCGCGCTCGAGTGGCTGGGGGATCTGTTGTGCGGCACGACGGCAGAGCTGAAAACTCAAACCGGGCCGGCCTTGGACACGATGCGCCGGTATCTCGGCCAGTGGCCGGCGCACGTGGATGAGCTGCTGCGGACGCTCGACGGCGTGCAGGACATCTTCGTGGTGGGACGCGGGACAGCGCTGGCGGCGGCGGGCATGGGCGGGCTGATTCTGAAGGAGTCGACACATTATCACGCCGAAGGGATGAGCGCGGCGGCGTTCCGGCACGGCCCGTTCGAAATGCTGAGCGGCGCGGTGTTCGTCGCGATTCTCGAAGGGGACGATCGCTCGTCCGCATTGAGCTGGAAACTGGCGGCCGACGTTCGGGAGGCGGGAGGCCGGGCGGCGGTGGTCTCGCCAGAGGCGGAGGGCGCATTCCGAATTCCGGCCAACGGCGCGCGGGTGCGGCCGCTGGTGGAAATTCTGCCGATCGAGATGCTGACGCTGGCGCTGGCGGCGGCGAAGGGCCGGGAGCCCGGCCGGTTCGAGCGCATCACAAAAGTGACGGGCGTGGAATGAGCCGCCGCGCGACCGGCCGCTCACGCAAAGTCGCGGCGCTGGTGTTCCTGATCTTCATCGCGATCGCCCTGCTCACGAACATCCTGGGGCCGATCATTCCGGACGTAATCCACAGCTTCTCCTTGAGCCTGACGGCCGCGGCGCTGCTGCCGTTCTCGTTCTTCATCGCGTACGGGGTGATGTCGATTCCGGCGGGGATGCTGGTGGAGCGCAGCGGGGAGAAGCCGGTGATTCTGGCGGCGTGGGTGCTGAGCCTGGTGGGGTCGCTGCTGGTGGCCTCGGTGCCGGGCTATCGGACGGCGCTGGTCTCGGTGTTTCTGATCGGCGTCGCCATGGCGGTGCTGCAGGTGGCGATCAATCCGCTGCTGCGGGTGGCCGGGGGCGAAGAGCATTTCGCTTTCAACTGCGCCCTGGCGCAGTTGCTGTTCGGCGGAGCGTCGTTTCTAAGTCCGCAGGTGTACTCTTACATAGCCGGGGCGTTGGGCCGTCCGGGATCGAAGCACGGGTTGCCGGCGCTGCTGGCCGCGCTGACGCCGGCGAACTGGCCGTGGGTTTCGATGTACTGGCTGTTCGCGGCACTGTCGCTCGCGATGCTGGCGGCGGTGGCGCTGTTCCGTTTTCCGGCGATTGAACGCACGGAGGAAGAGCGGGCCGGCTCGTGGGAGCTGTATCGAGGGCTGTTCACGAACCGGATCGTGCTGCTGTACTTCGTGAGCATGTTCGCCTATGTGGGCTGCGAGCAGGGGACGGCGAACTGGATCTCGCAATTCCTGCTGACGTATCACAAAGTGAATCCGCAAACCGGCGGCGCCATGACCGTGGCCTGGTTCTGGGGATTGCTGACCGCCGGATGCGCGCTGGGGATGGTGTTGCTGAAGGTGGCGGACAGCCGGCGGGTGCTGATCGGGACCACGCTGGGGGCGCTGGCGGCGCTCACGGCGGCGTTGTTCGGGAACCGGCAGATGGCGTTGGTGGCGTTCCCGGCCGTGGGCTTCTTCGCTTCAGTGATGTGGCCGGTGATCAATTCGCTGGCGCTGAACTCGCTGGCGCACTCGCACGGCGCCTTTGCGGGCATCCTGTGCACGGCGATCGTCGGAGGCGCGGTGGTGCCGCTGTGCATCGGCCAACTCGGAGACTGGATGGGATTGCGGGCCGGGATGATGCTGCTGTACGTGACCTTCGGCTGGGTGCTGGGCGTGGGCTTCTGGGCGCGGCCGCTGATCCAGAACGAGACGATCCAGAACCGCGGCGGCGGTTGAGTGCGCGCACGCCGGGAGGGCTGCGCCCCGCCGGCGGAGCGGTGTACGATGAGGCCATGCATCCCCAAGGCGGCCAGCCGCGAGTCCAGGTCGAGAACACGAGCGATTATCGGGAGAACTACGCCAACAGCGTCCAGGTCCGCACCAGCCTGTGGGATTTTTTCCTGCTGTTCGGCACGATTCAGCAGAACTCGGCGGAAGTGGTGAATGTCCGGCAGTTCCAAGGCATCTACCTGAGCCCGCAGCAGACCAAGGCGTTGTCGAACCTGCTGCTGCAGAACGTGCAGCAGTACGAGGCCACGTTCGGCGCGATCAACCTGCAGGCGCAAGAGGGCGACACGCGGACGCTGCAATAGAGGCTGGCCCGGAAAGCGCTACTTGAGCACCTTGTAGAGGTTCGAATAATCGTCGGTCCAGACCCGCAGCCAGGGGGCCGGCGTGGAGGGAAGCCCGGTCTTGTATTCGGCGCCGGCGAAGACCGCCGGATCGGCGGCGATGAGCACCCAGGTGGTGCCGTAGCAGGTACCCGCGTCGTTGTCCTCGGTTTCAAAGACGCGGGCCGTTTTGCCGAGAGCCGCGGCGCCGCGATCGAGCACGGGCTCGAGGCTGATGTAGCGGTTGGAGATGTGCACGGCGAGGACGCCCCGCGGCTGAAGGTGCCGGAAGTAGAGCGCGAGGGCTTCGCGGGTGAGCAGGTGGACCGGGATGGCGTCGCTCGAAAAGGCGTCAACGGCGATGAGGTCGTAGTTCTGCGGCGATTGCCGTTCGAGCGACAGGCGGGCATCGCCCATACGGATGTCCACCAGCGCGTCGGACTGCTTCAGATAAGTGAAGTAGGTGTGGGCGATGCGCGGGACCATGGGGTTGATCTCGTAGAAGCGGTAGAAATCGCCGATGCGGCCATAGGCGGCGAGAGTGCCGGCGCCGAGTCCGATCAGGGCCACGCGCTGCGGCGAGCCGACGACGCGGGCAGCCATAAAGCGGCCGACGCCGGTATCGGGACAGTAATAAGTGACGGGCTCTTTCTGGCGGGCGGGATGAGTGTATTGCTCGCCGTGGTTGATGGAGCCATGGACCAGGTTGCGATAGCCGTCCCAGTCGTAATAATCGTTGTACTGCCGGACGCGGAGCTCGCCGTAGAAATTACGTCCGACGAAGAGGCTCCCCTGGACCGTGTCGCGGATCTCGCGTCCCAGGAAACCGAACAGGAGGGCCGCCAGCGTGTAGACGACGATGGCGGGCCAGCCGAGCAGGTCGCGCCGGAATGGCCAGTCCCGCTCGCGGAAAAGCACGCATACCACGACTGCGCCACAAAAGGCGACCGAGAGCGGGAACTCATGGTAGGCGTTGAACACGGCAGGCGCGAACAGCGCGACGAAGACGCCGCCGCAAGCGCCGCCGACCGCGATCATCAGGTAGAAGCCGGTCAGATAGCGGGGGTGCGGTTTCAGGCGCGACAACTCGCCGTGGCAGACCATGCAACAGACGAAGAAGGCCAGGCAGAAGAGCGCGATGGGGAGGCGGACATTGGGCAGATCGCCGGGTTCGGTGGTCATCAGCCAGGTGATCACGCCGAGCGCGAATGGCATGAGGCATAAGAACAGTTTGCGGCGGTACCAGCGCGGGGCGTCGAAGCACAGGATGAAGCTGAGCAGGTAGAGCGCGAGGGGCAAAATCCAGAGGAAGGGGATCGGCGCAACGTCCATGCTCAAATGGCTGGTGAGCGATAGCAGCAACATGGACGGGGCGGCGGCCAGCGCGACCCAGAACAGGCGCAGGCTCCAGGCGGGTGCGGCGGCGGGCATTTCGTCGGCCGCGGCAAGGCTCGGCGCCGGGTTCCCGCCAGCGAGCGCGGCGTTCGAGGCGGCGCGCTGGCTCTGCCAGCCGGTCCAGGCGCACAGCAGCGCAAAGCAACCAAAGCCGATCGACCAGCCCCAGGCCTGGTGGCGCAAGGAGAAGGCCGGCTCGATCAGCACGGGGTAGGTCAGCAGGGCGAGCATCGAGCCGAGGTTCGACAGGGCGTAGAGCCGGTAGGGCGTCGCGCCGGGGCGGGCCTGGACAAACCACGCCTGGACCAGCGGGCCGGTGGTGGAGAGCACGAAGTAGGGCAGTCCGACGGTGACGCCGAGCAGGCCGAGGATGCGCCAGACGGGCACGCTGGGGTCGGCCGGTTTCCACGCCACTCCCGGAACGATGGGCAAGGCAAACAGGCACAGCCCGAGCAGGGTCCCATGCAGAATCCACTGCTGTTTGGGTTTGAGCTTCATGACGATGCCGTGCGAGTAGGCATAGCCCAGCAACAGAACCGTCTGGAAAAAAAGCAGGCAGGTGGCCCAGACCGCGGCGCTGCCGCCGAACCAGGGCAGGATCATTTTGGCGATGAGAGGCTGAACCTGGAAGAGCAGGAAAGCGCTCAGGAAGATAGTCAGAGCGTAAAAGAGCATCGGCGAATTCCCGATTCTACAGAATCGGGAGCGCCGAAGTCAGGAGGAGTAGCGCGGGAGGGCGCCCGGCTGACGTGATTTGAAGGGGGTGATTACCGACGCGACTGAAAGCGGGAAAACAGCGGCGGGCAGGGAGCGGCGGAACGCGCCGGACTGGGGGTCCGGCGCGCTCCCCAGGGCGGAATGCTCAGCTTTTGCGGGACGGCGGGTTTTCCACCGTCAGGTTGTTCTGCACCGCGAAGACGCCCGGCAGCGTGTTGAGCCGTAGCGTCAGGGCATCCTTATCGGTCTGAGTCGGCACGATGCCGACCAGCGTGATGTTCCCGTTTTTCACGAGAATGCGGACCGGCGGCTGCGGCATGCTGGCCACCCGGGACAGGCTCGGCCAGGAGTAGGCCGTGCGCCAGGCGGCCAGACGGATCTGGTCGTCGAAGCGCGAAACGGGCAGGACCTCGATCTGGTTGTCGACCGTCTCGACGCCGGGAATGTGCTTCACCACGTTGACCGCATCCAGCGCGATCGCGGGGTAGTGGACCGCGCCGGTGAGGATCACCGTCTGGCCGTTGATCTCGTAACTGATGGCGTCGAAGACACCGTAATAGGGCAGCATGTTGAGTTCGTGCCGCACCTGTCCGGCCAGCGAGGTGTCCTTCGGCGCCGCAGCCAGATTGCCGGCCACCAGCAGGACGCCCAGCGCCACCGCGAAAATGCTCCGATTGATTAGCTTGTTCATTGTAGTTACCTCCACTTGCCTCCCTACTTATACTTACGCCGCAGAGTGGAAGGTGGTTTCCTGTATCAAAAGGGCTATTAGCAGCCCGTGTTAGAAGTGCGTCGAAGGCAAAAAGCGGGGACAGCGGTGAGAGATGAAGCTTCCGCTTCACTCGGAAGCATGAAAATGCCAGATTCTCGTACTTTTGGAATCAGTGGCTTGCGGGCATTTTCGAGAGAGCCACCGTTTTTCGCTGTGGCAAACCTTTGAGAATCGATGCGGCTTCGTGCGAAAAGCGGTGGCTGTCCCCCGTTTTTTGCGCCGCATCGACTATTATCGCGGGCTGTTAGGCATGTGCAATGCGCACAGGACCGGTGGCGGGCGCGCAGGGCGGTCGGCGAGTGGTCGGCGGGTGATCAGACGATGGTGGGCCGGTGGTCAGCCGCTGATCAGAAGCTGGTCAGCCGGCGGGAGGCGGGCGAAACGGCGCGGAGGCAGCAATGCGTGGTGCGGCTTATCCCTTGAAATCGAGTTGCGACTTGCGGGGAATCGGCGTGACGGAGAACTGGCGTGCGACCTGCAATCCACGGTGCAGTGCGGAGATGTTGCGGGTTGCGGAGAGCCGATCGGAGAGCGCACGCGAACGCGCCGTCTCGCCGACCCGGAAGACGATCTTGAGGCGCTCGAACTCCTCGGCCCGCATTTCGGCGGGCAGGGACCGGCTGAGGAGTTCGATTTGCTCAGTGCGGCGCGTGGCCAGGGCGGCGGGATCCGGCGTGCCGGACTCCATGGCCAGCAACAGCAAGGCGCTGGCGCGTTCGCAGGCTTCCAAGGCTTGCAGGAAATCGTCTCGTCCGGGCATAAGGTCTAACCTCAACTGGTTCCAGTGGGACTGGTCAACGAAGCTCCGTAAAGGGTGTAATTGAGACCCTGAATCGTCGCCGTGAGCATGCTCTGCTGGCTTTGCAGTTGAGCCAGCAAAGAGTCGGCGGCCTCGACTTTCGTCGTTTCCGTTGCCTGTTCGGCGGCGATCCTGACATTCATGGCGTCAATCTGGTTTTGCAGCGTCTGGTCCGACGTCTGGTCCTGGTTGATCTGCCCCTGCAGAACGCCGCTGGTGGTATCGCTGTAGGCGGTGAAACTGCTGGCCAGGGAAGCCAGTCCGGTGGTTGAGTTGCCGAGGAAACTCAGGGCGCTGGAAACCTGTCCGGACGACATCGCGGACACAACGGTGGTGTCAACGCTCATCGTGCCGGTGTCATCGATGGAGACGCCGAGATCCATCAGCGACTGGACGCCGCCCGTGCCCTGGTAGAAGGCAAATTGCTGCATCAGGTTCTGGACTGACAAAACAACCGAGTTGCCGTTGAGGGGCCCGGCGCTGGATCCGAATTCAGTTCCGATCTGGGTATGCAGGGCGTTGTAGGCACTGGCCATGCTCTGCAGCGCGTCAGTGATCGGCTGAGGGTTGGCGGCAACGGTGATGGTGGCGGAATCCGAACTCGTGGTGGCTGAGCCCAGATTCAGGGTGACGCCGGGGATGACGCCCGTCACCTGGTTGGAGGTCGATGTCGCCGGCAGACCGTTGACCTCGAACTGAGCCAGGGAGCCGGGCGGTTGGTTCATCGTCACGATGTCCGTGGTCGGATCCGTGGAGTCGGTCAACAACTGGATAGTGGTGGCGCCGGCCTGGTTGGCGGTCATGGTCAGATAGGAGCCGCCGGTAGTGGTCAGGATCGATGCGGTGACCCCGGCACCAGCGGAGTTGATGGCCGCCTCGAGACCGTCGAGATTGTTGGTCGCGCTGGTGAGAGCGATGGTGATCGGAGAGCCGCCCGCGACGAGGTACAGCGTGTTGGTATCGGTGGGCGCCACGGCGGTGGCGGTGGGGTCGGCGACCCCGGTGGTCAATGTGGCGGTTGAGAGCGAGGCCAGGCTGGTGACGTCGCTGATGGTGTAAGTGCCCGCAGTGGCGCCGGTTCCGGAAACCGTGGCGCCGATGTTTTTGTCGCTCGAGGTGGCCGTGAGCGCCCCGCCGGAAGAGAGATCGCCCAGGGTCGTGATCGCCTGGGCCAGTTTGCTGACCGCCGTTTGCAGGGTGCCGAGGTCGGTGGCCTGATTCTGCAGCGTGGTCTGGTCGCCTTGCAGCGCCAGAACGGGTATTTGGGCGATCTGCGCGGAGCGGGTGAGGATACTCTGCAGGTCCGAGGAGTACGTACTGACCCCGGTGAAGGTCTGCGTATTCGCAATGGTTGCCAGATTGCTGGCCAGAGTCGAGTTGACGGAGCTTGTACCCATTCCGGCCTGATCGTGCGCGCCTGTCCCCAGGAACCGGGCGCGGAACGCCTCCACTCATATAGATCGGCACACGGCCGCGATCCTTTAGGGAAAACGTGCGGGGCGGGGTGCGAAATGGAGCTGGGCCTGGCGGCGGGTGGGGCGCTAGGACTTCCTGGTAAAGATGGCGATGGCTTCGATTTCGACCAGCAGGTCGGGACGGCACAGGATGGCCTGAATGCCGGTGGAGGCGGGCAACGGGTCGAGGCCCTGCTCGTCAAAGAAGCGCGTCCGCTCCTCGTTGAAGGCGGCGTAATCGCGGTCGATGTCGCGCAGGTAACAGGTGGTGCGAACTATGTCTTTCCAGGTGGCGCCCTCGCTGGCGAGCAGCCCGGTGATGTTCTGATAAGTCCGGCGCTGCTGGAGCCGGAAGTCGCCGACGTGGACCGTGCAGCCCTGATCGTCGATGCTGGCGGTGCCGGAAATGAGCAGCACGACGACATTGCCGAATTCGAGCTTCAGGGCGCGGGAAAACGAACTCGGCTTGGCGTACTCGTAGGCCTCGTTCAGCACTCCAAGGTTCGTAACCTTCTGCTTCTCAATGGACTGAACGATGGCGTTGGCGGCCGCAATTCTGTCGTGCATAGTATGAATTCAGCCAGCCACAGCCTGCGCCGACTGGCCACTTTCATCTATATTAGCGTGTCTGAAGGAACGCCGCTGGCGGCCTGCGGGCGCCCGGGCTGCCAACTGGTCCGGCGCGCCCTGGCGGATGGGGCACGTGGCGCGCGCAATGGGCGGCGAGGCCGGAGCCAGTGGCTCCGAAGGTCCAACGGCGAGTGTTCGCAGGGCTCGGCGCCGGGTCTGCTATTATGGGCGGGAATTGACCTCGGCCGTCCTTTTCGAGGTGTTTTCTTACTATGCCATTCAAGATTGAAACGACGGAAATCGGCGGTGTTTACCTGATCACGCCGGAGGTCTTCCAAGACCAGCGCGGATTCTTCCTGGAGAGCTTTCGCGAGGATATCTTCCGCCGGCACGGACTGCCGACGGCGTTCGTGCAGGATAACCACTCCGGGTCCGTGAAAGGGGTCGTGCGGGGCCTCCATTTTCAGTGGGAGCCGCCGATGGCGAAGCTGATGCGGGTTACCCGCGGAACAGCTTTCCTGATGGCCGTGGACATTCGCAAGGGATCGCCCACGCTGGGGAAATGGTTGGGCGTGGAGGCGTCGGCCGAAAACGGGATTCAGGTCTTTGCACCGGCGGGATGTGCGCGTGGATTCTGCGTGTTGTCGGACTACGCCGAGGTGCAATACAAATGCACCGGCCTGTACAACAGCCGCTGCGAATCGGGCATTCGCTGGAACGATCCCGAGATCGGCATCGACTGGCCCGTCCGGGATCCGATCGTCTCTCAAAAGGACGCGGTGGCGCAGTCGCTGGCCGAATGGCTGGCGCGGCCGGAGTCGGACGCCTTTCAGTACGTGAACACGCCAGCGTGAGAACTGGCGAGATTGTCCGCCCGCCGAGGGAGTTCGAGAGATAGAATGACGCCATGCGTGGGGACGCGCCGATTCCCGCGCGTCCCGACCAGGAGGTGAGTGTGCGAGAGACGAACCGACGAGAGTTCTTTCAGGGTGTCGCCACAAAAGCTGCCGCCGTGGCCGCGGCACCGCTGTTTGTGCCCCGAGCCGCGTTTGGGGCTAACGACCGGGTGGCCTACGGGGTCATCGCCACGGGCGGGCGCGGGCGGTATCTGAATAAGAAGTTCCAGACGGCCGGCTGCCAGGCGGTTGCCATGTGCGACGTCTACGAGCCGAATCTGCAGGCCGCGCTGAAGGACTCGCCGGACGCCAAAGGCTACGTGGATTACCACGAGCTGCTGGCGCAGCCGGGCATCGACTTCGTGGTGCTGGCGGGTCCCGATCACCACCACATGCCGATGCTGTTCGCGTCCGTCGACGCCAAGAAAGACGTCTACGCGGAGAAGCCGTTCTCGATCTCGCTGGCCCAGAGCGAGCAGATGAAGCAGTACGTCACGGGCAAGCCGCAGGTGGTCCAGATCGGACACCAGCGGCGCAGTTCTCCGATGGTCCACAAGGCCGAAGAAGCGATTGAAGACGGCATGCTGGGCCAGATCTACAAAGTCAAGGCGGAGTGGAACTGGAACATCGCCGGGCCGCTCGACAATTCGCCGCTCGCGGGCAAGCTGGATTGGGACCGCTTCCTGGGGACGGCGCCGAAGCGTCCGCTGGAGCCGATGCGCTTCCGCGCCTGGCGCCATTTCTGGGACTACGCGGGCGGCAACATGACCGACCAGGGCGCGCACCTGATGGACACAGTGCTGCGGTTGATGAAGTCTCCGCCACCCAAGTCGGCGGTGTGCCAGGGCTTCATCGCCAAGACCACCGGGAGCGAGGACGCCGACGTTTTCTCCTCGGCCTTCGAGTTCGAGAAATTCATAGCCACATGGTCGTTGAACTACTGCAGTTCGTATAACAACGACTGGTCGATCGCCTTTTACGGGGACGCCGGCACCCTGATCATGAAGGACGACGGTTTCAGCGTCTACGGCGAGCCGTATAACGAGAAGAAAGAGCCGCTGATGACCTACAAGGGCGGCATCCCGGTGGAGGCGCACATCGCCAATTTCCTGGACTGCCTCAAGAGCCGCAAGCAGCCCAACTGCACGGCCGCCGTCGCGCAGCGGGCCATCGCCGGACCGCACCTGGCCAACATCGCGTTCCGCCAGGGGCGCAAGGCTTATCTGGGCGCGGACCTGGTGACGGTGTCATAGCCGGCGCGTCGTTCATTCGATGATAATGACAACTCCGGCTGCGCCGGGGTGAGTGCCAGGAGTACCCTAGACAGATGCAAAACGGGAGCACCGCCGACGGCAACTCAGCGCCTCGACTGCGCCGGGCGCTCACGCTGTGGGATCTGATCCTATACGGCATCATCGTCATCCAGCCCACGGCGCCGATGTCGGTGTTCGGCGTGCTCGACAAGCGCGGCCAGGGCCACGTGGCCACGACCATTCTGATCGCCATGACGGCGATGCTGTTCACGGCCATCAGCTACGGACGGATGGCGCGCGCCTATCCCAGCGCCGGCTCGGCGTTCACTTACGTCGGGCAGGAGATCAATCCGGCGCTGGGCTACATTACCGGCTGGAGCATGGTCATGGACTACATGCTCAATCCGATGATCTGCGTCATCTGGATCAGCCAGCAGGCCAATGTGTTCGTGCCCAACGTTCCTTACTGGATCTGGGCGATTCTGGTGACGCTGATGTTCACTGGCCTGAACGTTCTCGGCATCCGCGCCTCGGCGCGCATCAATACGGGGCTCGCGGTGGGCATGGGCATAGTGATCGTGATTTTCTTCGCGGCCGCGGCGCGCTTCATCTTTCACATGCCGCACGCCGGGATGGGGTTCTGGACGCGGCCATTCTACGATCCGGCCACGTTCAATGTGGGCACGGTTCTCGGCGGCACGTCGATCGCCGTGCTGACCTATATCGGTTTTGACGGCATCTCCACGTTGTCGGAAGAAGTGGAAAATCCGCGCCGCAATATCCTGCTGGCGACGGTGCTGACCTGCGTGGCCATCGGTTTCCTGTCGGCCCTCGAGGTGTACGCCGCGCAGCTCGTGAACCCGCATCCCGACTTGAGTACGGAAGCGCTGGTCGACACGGCCTTCGTGCACGTCGCCGCGCGGGCCTGGGCGCCGCTGATGGGGATTGTCGGCCTCACGCTGGTGGTGGCGAATTTCGGCTCCGGCATGGGCGCCATGCTGGGCGCCGCGCGACTGCTGTTTGGCATGGGGCGCAGCAACGCCCTGCCCAAATCCTTTTTCGGCGCGGTGGACCCGGTAACCCACATCCCGCGCAACAATGTGCTCTTCGTGGCGGGCTTGACGCTGGCCGGCGCCTTCCTCCTGAGCTTCGATCTGGGCGCGCAGATGCTGAACTTCGGCGCTCTCATCGCGTTCATGGGCGTCAATCTCGCGGCCTTCATGCGCTACTACGTGCGAGCGCCGAAAAAGACGCTGGCCAACTTGCTTCCGCCCGTGCTCGGCTTTCTCATTTGCTTCCTGTTGTGGATCAGCCTGAGCCGCACGGCGCAGATCGCCGGTTCTATCTGGATGCTTGCCGGCATAGCTTTTGGCGCTTGGAAAACACGCGGTTTCCGCGCCGAGCTGGTCAATTTCGACATCCCTTCGGACAACGAGACCTGAGCGCGTTCCGGCCAGGCGCCGATCTGATGTCGCCCTGAAGGAGCTGCCTCATCTGGGGCTTGGCCGCCAGCGCGGCTTTTGCGCCCGCGTCATCGGGCTGGCCTCCAGCGCGTCAGTGGCCGCGCGGTCAGTCTGTGAGACTACTCGCGACGGGAGGAGTGGAACATCGCAGGCTGGTCCCGATCAGGCTGGTCCCGAGGTAATACGAGGGACGATTTCAAGCCGGCCGATTGCCACTATAATCGCGTTAGGGAAGGCAACGCCTTAGCCGGCGGGCGCCAGCAGGACCGACAGCGCCGGCGGGCGGTGAGTGTCGATGACTCCACTTGATCCTGAACCAGAAAAACCGGAAGAGCCCAGCAGTGTCGAGGCGACCGAGTCGGAAACGACGCCCAGCGCGGCGCGGTTTCCGATCGTAGGAATTGGCGCGTCGGCGGGAGGGTTGGCGGCGTTTGAGGCGTTCCTCTCCGCCATGCCACTGAACGAGGGGACCGGCATGGCGTTCGTCTTTGTGCAGCACCTGGCCCCAGACCACAAAAGCATTCTGTCCGACCTGGTAAGGCGCTACACGCGCATGCAGGTGTTCGAGGTGGAGGACGGCATAGCGGTCCAGCCCGACTGCGCCTACATCATTCCTCCGAACCGCGACATGGCGTTGTTGAACGGCGCTTTGCATCTGCTGGAACCGGCGTCGCCGCGCGGATTCCGGCTGCCGATCGACTACTTCTTCCGCTCGCTGGCGCAGGACCAACACGAGCGCGCCATCTGCATCGTGCTGTCCGGCACGGGCAGCGACGGCACGCTGGGGTTGCGGGCCGTGAAGAGCGAGGGCGGGATGGCGATGGCGCAGGACCCCGCATCGACGGAGTACGACGGGATGCCTCGCGGCGCGATTGCCACGGGACTGGTGGATTACGTTCTGCGGCCCGCCGAGATGCCGGCCCAACTGATCGACTATGCCCGGCGGGCGTTCGACAGAAGGTTCCGCCAGGTCATTTCTCCGGCCGCCAAAACGGACGACGCGCTGAAGAAGATTTTCATCCTGTTGCGCGCCCGGACGGGCCACGATTTTTCGCAGTACAAGCAGAACACGATCATGCGGCGGGTCGAGCGGCGGCTGATCGTACACCGCATCGAACGGCTGGACGAGTATGTTCACTACCTGCAGCAGAGCCGCACGGAAGTGGACATGCTGTTTCACGACCTGCTGATCGGCGTCACCAGTTTTTTCCGCGACCCGGATGCGTTTGCGGTGCTGGAACAACAGGCGATCCCGCGGCTGTTTGCCGGCAAGCCGCGCAACTCCGCGGTTCGGGTCTGGGTTCCGGGATGCTCGAGCGGCGAGGAAGCCTACTCGATCGCCATTCTGCTGCAGGAGCAGGTGGAGGCTCTGAAACAGGGTTTCAAGATCCAGGTGTTCGCCAGCGACATTGACAGCCGGGCGATCGAGCACGCACGCAGCGGGGTCTATTCGGCCGGCATTGAAGCGGACGTTTCGCCGCAGCGACTGGCGCGCTTTTTTGCCCGTCAGCCGGAGAGCAATACGTACCGGATCCACAAATTCATACGTGACGCACTGATCTTTTCCGAGCACGACGTGATCCGGGACCCGCCGTTTTCCAAAGTGGATCTGATCAGTTGCCGCAACCTGCTGATCTACATGGGCGGGGAATTGCACAAGAAGCTTTTCCCGTTGTTCCACTATGCTCTCAGTCCGGGCGGCGTCCTGTTTCTGGGCACTTCGGAGACGGTGGGCGAGTTCGCGGATCTGTTTGCGACGCTGGACCGCAGGTCGAAGCTGTACCAGCGCAAGGAGGGGGGGGCCGGGATATTCCGGATGCGCGCGGACAAAGCCGCCGCGACCCCCGCGGAGGGCCTGGCGGCGCCCCGCGCGGGTGGGAAATCGCGGGACGAGGGCCAGCTTTCGCTGCGCCAGGTGACGGAGCGCATGCTGCTCGAACACTACATTGCTTCCTGCGCTCTGGTGGATCAGCGCGGCGACATTCTGTATTTGCATGGCCGCACCGGCCGCTACCTGGAGCCGGCGCCCGGCGAGGCCCGGCTGAACATCGCCAAGATGGCGCGCGAAGGATTGCGTCCGGCTCTGACGTCGGCGCTGCGCGAAATCGGGGCGCAGGAAGCGCCGGTTTCTCACGCGCGATTGAGGGTCAAAACAAACGGCGATTTCACGCTGGTGGATCTGACGGTGCAGCGGGTGCCCGCGAGCTTGCAACCGGCGGCCGCGCCGAAGCTGTATCTGGTGATTTTCGAGGAAGCGCCGGCGCCGGATCCGCAGCCGTCCAGGGGCGCCGCGGCCAGGAAGCATCCCGATTTGGCCGGCGCGCCCGACGCGGACGTAGCGGCGCGCGTGGCGACGCTGGAGCGGGAATTACAGGCCAACGAGGATCACTTGCGGGCCGCCAACGAAGAACTGGAGACCACCAACGAAGAACTGCAATCTTCCAACGAAGAAATGCAGTCGATCAACGAAGAGCTGCAATCGACCAACGAGGAACTGGAGACCTCGAAGGAAGAACTGCAGTCGGTCAACGAGGAACTGGCCACGGTGAACGTGGAGCTGCAGAACAAGGTGGCGGATTTATCGCGGGCCAACAACGATTTGAGCAACCTGTTGATGGGCACTGACATCGGAACCATTTTTGTGGATCACCATCTGCGCATCCGGCGCTTCACGCCGACCGTGGCCGCGGTGATCAACCTGATCCAGTCGGATGTCGGGCGGCCGGTGAATCACATCGTCTCCAATCTGGTGAACTATGACCGGCTGGCGGAGGACGCGCAGGAGGTGCTGGACAGCCTGGTTCCCAAAGAGGTGGAAGTGGAGTCCAAAGCGGGCGCCTGGTATCTAATGAGAATCAGGCCCTATCGGACCATGGAAAACGTGATCGAGGGCGGCGTGATCACGTTCACCGATATCACGCTGTTGAGAATGGCCCAGACGGTGGTGCGGGAATCGGCGACGATGCGCCGTCTGGCGGCAGTGGTGCGCGACGCCAATGAGGCGATCACCGTGCAGGACCTGGAAGGTTGGATTCTGGCCTGGAATCCGGGCGCCGAGAGGATGTACGGCTGGAGCGAAGCCGAGGCCCTGGCGATGAACATCCGCCAACTGGTTCTGGAAAGCGAGCGCGAGGATGTGGTGGCCCGGCTGCGGCGGCCCATGACGGCGGCCGGGGCGGAACTTCGGAGGATGCGCCGGATCAAGAAAGACGGGAGCACGGTGGAAGTGGCAGTAACCAGCTCGACCCTGGTCAACAACGCCGGGCAACCCTACGCCGTTGCCACGACGGAATGGCCGATTATCTGAAAGGATCATGCCCATGACTGGCGGACGCCCACCCTCCGGGGGGGCGCGTGACGAGATGGCGGAACCGGCAGACCCGGGGCTGCCGGATCCCGCATTGGAAGCGCTGCGCGACCGGGCCGAACGGCTGGCCGGCCCCAGTGACGCCCCGATTCCGGAAGGCTCGGTGACGCTGTCGGCCGAGGCCGTCCGCCAGACGCTGCACGAACTCCAGGTTCACCAGATTGAACTGGAGATGCAGAATCAGGAACTGCGCCGCGCCCAGGAGGAGCTGGAAGCGTCGCGGACGCGCTATTTCGACCTGTTCGACCTGGCGCCGGTCGGCTATCTGACGCTCACCGAACACGGGCTGATCCTGGAGGCCAATCTGGCCGGCGCGAGCCTGTTCGGGGCCTCCAAATCGGCGCTGCTGAAACAGCCGCTGACCCGCTTTATCGCCTCCGAAGATCAGGACATTTACTACGCCGCCCGCAAACGGCTGGTGGAAACCGGCGCGTCGCAGGTGTTCGAGTTGCGCATGCTGAGAAAAAACGCCGCGCCATTCTGGGCGCAGGTGGAGTCGGTGCTGGCCGGCGAAGACCCCATGGCGCCGGTAACGCGCGTGGTCATCAGCGATGTCACGGCGCTGAAGCAAGCCGAGGAAACGCTGCGGCGGGCGCAAAAAATGGAGGCGGATGCGAACCTGATTCAACTGCAGAGGATGGAATCCGTAGGCCGGCTGGCGGGTGGGCGTGGCGCACGATTTCAATAACCTGCTGGTGGTGATCAACGGCTATTGCCATCTGCTGCTCAAGGAACTGGCGGCGACCAATCCGCAGCGCGAAACGATCAAAGAGATTCTGGCGGCGGGCGAACGCGCGACGGAGTTGACGCGGCAACTGCTGGCCTACAGCCGGAAGCAGATATTACATCCCCGGTCGTTCGATTTGAATCAGGTGGTGACGGGGTTGCAACCGATGCTGGCGCGCCTGGTGGGCGAAGACGTCGAGGTGCAACTGAGCCTCGATACGGGGATCTCCGAAGTTTTCGCCGACCCGCACCAGATGGAACAGGTGCTGATGAACCTGGTGGTGAACGCGCGCGATGCGATGCCCGACGGCGGCCAGATCACCATCCGCACGGCCGAAGTGGAGTGGAACGAAAGTGCCGCGCGGCTGCATCCCGGCGCGGGCGCGGGATGCTACGTCATGCTGGCGGTGAGCGACACCGGCATTGGCATGGACGAAGAAACGCGGCGTCATATCTTCGAGCCGTTCTTCACGACCAAGGAAATCGGCAGAGGCACAGGGCTGGGGTTGTCGACCGTCCAAGGCATCGTCAGCCAGAGCGGCGGTTGCGTGGAGGTCCAGAGCCAACCGGGGCGCGGGGCGACGTTCCGGGTCTACCTGCCGGGCATCCCGGCGCAACCGGCGGAGGTTGCTCCGCTGCCCGAGGTCCTCGCGGACACAGCCGGCAATGAGACGGTATTGGTGGTGGAGGACCAGGCGCAGGTGCGTAACTATGCGGCTAACGTGCTGGCCACCTACGGGTACAACGTCATCTCCGCTGAAAGCGGAGCCGATGCGCTGCGCCAGAGCGAACTGGAAGCCGGGCGGATCGATCTCCTGCTGACCGACGTGGTGATGCCGCACATGCGCGGCCGGGAATTGGCCAGCCAACTGCGGCGCCTCCGGCCGGATATCAAAGTGTTGTTCATGTCCGGCTACGACGACCCTGCCGAAGGCACCCTGGGCACGCGCGAGGCGGGCACGGGGTTCATCCAGAAGCCATTCACGCCCGATGACCTGGCCGCCAGGATTCACGATCTGTTGGGGCCGCGGTAGAGCTGATTCCGGCTTCGGCACAGCGTGGAATGGTGCGCGGTTTCCGAGAACCATTCGATTCGGAGAAGCCACTCCCTGTGGTCTGGGGGCGGTGGAGGCCTCAGCTTCCCAGAAATACGGTCGCGGCGATATTGCGCCAATCCGAATGCGGGCAGGCGGCGGCGAAATCGTCCACTGGGACGCCGCCGTCGGCGAGCGCCGGCACAGTGGCCGAGCCGGAGACCAGCAGTTGGACCCGCTCCAACTCGCGCATCAGCCAGCGCGTGACTTCGGGGCCGCGCAACAGGTGCGTGAAGACCGCCGTGGGCGCGGGCTTGACCCGCAGGAACCAGCCGCGCTCGCCGTGCGCGGTCTCAACCACTTCCGCGTCGAACGGCGCTTTCACGTGGATTTCCGAGCCGTGCACGCGCAGGGTCCAGGCGGTCGCCTGGGCAGCGAGATGTGTGCCGGGAGCCGGTAATTCGACCGCTTCCGGATGCGGCGCGACGCGGCGCGCCAGTTCGTCCAGGCCGATGGTGAATGTTCCATCGCGCTCGGGCCGGGCCCAGGTGTGGCCGCGGTGATAGTAACGATCGAGCGGGATTACGACGCCCAGCGAATCGTCGTTGACGCCGGGCATGAGTTGGGGGCCATTGTGGGCTACCAGCGCGGCGTGCCGCTCGCAATGCGCGCAGTCGAAGCCCTGCGGGCAGACGCGCCCAGGCAGTTCGCCCGTGAAGGAGTGGCGGCAGGCGCGCTCGGCGGGCGGCAGATCCTCGAAGTTCGTGTGCCAGGCGATGGCGGCGGTGCGCTGCTTGCGGTAGTCCCGCAGCGTGCGCGAAACAGCGACACGCAGAGTGTTCAGGATCACCAACAGGACGGTGTAGAAGAGGCCGAGAAAAATGATGTGGCCCGCGTCGAGCCGAAAACCGTAATTCCAGGGAAACATCAATTACTCCTCAGCGCGGCTTGTGCCACGCAAAAAATCAAGCGCCTGCGCGCGGATCCCGGTGCGCTCGCAGTCGCGGCGCACGCAGGCACAAACCCGGCCGCGGCGGCGTTCATGACCGCTCCTTGCGGGCGGCGAGTTCGCGCTCCCGCGGGAATAGCGACAGATAGCGGAACGAAAACGAATACAGCAGCACGCCGTAGGCGATTACGGCCAGGAAGGTTCCGAATTCCTGCCAACTCGGGAAATAGGTGAGGAACCGGTCGAAGGGCAGCGTGGGCACCGCGAGCGTCTGAATGGTCAGAACGAAGCGGTTCAACGCCACGCCGCAGCAGGCCAGCGCGCCGGCCGTCAGCAGCAGGCCGCGCCGGGCGCGCCATCGGGGTCTCAACAGGAGCAGCGCTGGCAGAAGGCCGAACAGGACGATCTCAGCCAGCAGGATCGCCGTTCCGAAGGGGATCCACTGATAAAAGCGGTGCGCCGGAAAGCCGTGCGAGGGCGAAGTGCGGTTGATCCAGATCAGCGTGTCGATGGTTTTGAACAGAACGTAGACGATCAGCAGCCGGCCGGAGATGCGCCCGAGCACGTCGTAGACGCTGGCGCCGACCAGGGTTTTGCGGCTGAGTTTCTCCGCCAGGGCGGTGATCAGCGCGATGAAACACGGGCCCACCGCGGCGGCGGAAATCACGAACAGGAAAAACGTCGAGGGCCACACGGCGAAGCCCTCGCGGAAGGCGAACGGGCGCCCGCGCAAAACTCCGTACAAGCCGCCCAGCGAGCCTTGATGGAAGAACGACAGGAACGTGCCTACGCCGGCCAGGATAGGCATCAGCTTGTGCAGTTCGAACTCGAACACCAGCGCGCCCGGCGCCTGCCGCAGGCGGCGATTCCGCAGCACCTGCGGGACGTACTCGATCGCCAGCACGCACAGGTAGCAGGTGATGCAGAAGGTCACCTCGGTGAGCATCGAATGGACATTGGGATACCAGAACGTGTACCAGAAGCGCAGCGGCTGCCCGACGTCGACGGCCAGCACGCAAACGGCGCCGCTGTAGCAGATGAAGCCGATCACGACGGCGCTCTGGATCACCGCGCGCAGCTCCTTGACCCGCAGGATATAGAGCAGAAAGCCGGTGAAGAACGCGCCCGCGCCCAGCGCGATCACGGTGAGGTCGAGGAAGATCCACAGGCCGAACGCGAACCGGTTATCCATGTTGGTCTGGTTCAGGCCCAGGCGCAGGCACAGATAAGCGGCATAAAGGCCGAAAGCCAGCAGCGCCGCCCAGGGCGCGATCCACAGTGCGAATTGCGGCAGCGGGCAGCGGTCCAGGCCGCGCTGGATCAGTCCGCGGTCCGAGATCGGCCGGCTTTCCGGAATCGTCAGCAAGGTGCTAGCCACGGCCATTCACCTCCTTGCGCGAGGCCTCGCGCACCCACTCGCGCCGCGAGCGGTAGTAGACCTTCGAACCGGTGCCGATCGACTCGAGCCAGCGGAAAGCCTCGTTCTGCCGGGCCATCTGCGCGACCGGACTCGCCTCGTCGTTCAGATCGCCGAAAGTGATGGCGCGCGCGGGGCACGCCTCGACACAGGCCGGCGTGTAGGCCACCGGGCCGCTCTCGCCGCGGGCCGCGGCCAGTTCCCGGGCTTCGTGCCAGCGCCCGTGGCACATGTTGCACTTTTCGACTACGCCACGCATGCGCGGCGCCACCGCCGGATTCAGCGCGCGCTCCATGCCGGCCGGCCATTCCGGATCCGACCAGTTGAAGTAGCGCGCGTGGTAGGGACACGCGGCCATGCAATAGCGGCAGCCCAGGCAGCGTTGTGGAATCTGCCCGACGATGCCCGTGGCGGGGTCCAACTCGACCGCCTCTTGCGGGCACACGGCAACGCACGGCGTGTCGATTTCGCAATGCTGGCACATGATCGGCACGAAGACCACGCGGCCCTCGTTTTCATAACGGTAAACGCGCAGCGGCGTGATGCCGGTGCGGTCGGTGGCACCGGGCGCGGCCGGTGGCACGTTGTTCTCCACCGCGCAGGCGAGCATGCAGGCGCCGCAGCCGTTGCAGCGGTCCAGGTCCACCACCATGCCGTAGCGCGCGGCCTTCGTTTTGGCGGTTTGGGAAGTCATAGCCGCACCACCTTAGTCGCGGCGGCGCGCCACGCGCCATCTTTGAGTTCACCGAGCGCCAGCCAGGCGTGGCTGGCGGCCATCTCCAGCGCGCCGGTTTGTACGCTGTCGTCCACGCGGACTTCGACCCGGCACGCGCCGCAAGCGCTTTCGAGGCGCACGCTCGCGCCGTCGGCGAGCGCCAGGCGTTGGGCGGTTTCGGGGTGCAGGTAGACCAGTTGGACGCTCGGCTTCAGGTCCGATTCCACCCACAACTTCGTCATCAGCGGCGAGACGTCCGCGCCGAACCAGGCCGTGGGCACCACAGTCAGCTCTTCCGGCGTGGCCTCGAGCGCGAACGGCGGTTCGCTCACTCCCTTCGTTGAGAGCGTGGCGCGGCTGGGCGCATCGGTCCAGCGCGCGCCCGCCGCCAATGCGCCCCAAAATGTATCCGCGGTAGCGAGCTTGTCCGGCGCTACCATCTCGCCGGCATGCGAGCGCACGGCCCCGCGTTTGCCAGCCTGAATGGCTGCGGCGCGTTCTTTCAACCGGGCGGCGAGCGGCGTGGCGTCGCCGGCCAGCCGTCCGAACCATTCGACCGGCTCGATGGCGCCGGCGGCGGGCTCCACCAGCGGCAGTGACAACGCGAAGCGCCCCGCCGCGGCGTCGGGCGGCGTGGGCACATCCTGTAATCCCTCCAGGTAGGCGATTGCGGGGAGAGCGTAGTGCGACGTTCGAGCCAGGCCATGCCGGCTCCAACTTGCAGTCACGACCGGCGCACCGGGTGCCAGCTTGGCCGCGATCCATTTCCAGGGCAACGGCGCTCCGGGCGTCGAATCGTCGATAAACAGCAGTTGCAGCGAGCCGTCGGGAACCGCGCCCAGCGGCGTCTCTGCGGCCAGCGGCCCCCACTCGGAAGGGATGGGCGTCTCTGCGCGAGCGATGATGCCACCAGGCCGGCCGATGGCCCGCAGCCGCGAATTTAAACACGCGACGGCGCGTAGCGTTTCCTGAGCCGGCGGCCCGAGCACGGGGTGTGTGTCGGCCACGACCACCGCGGTCGTCTTCAGGAGTTCCTGCGCCGCGGCCGATAACTCGTCTTCCCCAATGCCCGCGAGCGTTGCGGCCCGGCCTAGCGTCGCGCGGTCGCCGTCGATCGCGGCGATCAGTCCGGCGGCGAACGCCGTCTCCGCGCCCGGGCGGATCCGGAACCAGCGCTCCGCGCCCAGCGCGGTGGCCGATTGGCGCGCCTCGGCCTGCCATAACTTGAACTTGCGCTCGGGATTCAGCATGCGGCCCGGCGCGCCCCAGGCTTCGAGCACTGGCGTGCCGAAGCTGAGCAGGATGGAAGTGCGATCCAGATCGAAAGCCGGAACGGCGCCGCGGTCCGCCGTGTGGGCGAGCGCGGCGAGCGTGGGGCCGATGGTCGGAGAAACGGTCAGGTAGCGGCCGCCCAGCCGGGCCAAATGTCTGCGGTACAGAATCGACGCGGTGCGGCCCGGGCGCAGATCGAGCACCGCTACGCTGCCCTTGCTGCCGGCGTCGGAGACGATCTTTTGCGCCGCTTCAAACGCCTGCTCCGGGCGGCAGCGGGCATTTCCATGCAGCGTCTCGCGCAGCCGCGCCGGATGGAACGCCAGATGATGCCCGCACAATCCGGCGGGGCACAGCGGATCGCCCGCGCCCCACAGGCTAACCGGTTGCGAACCGCAGCAACGCGCGCGCACCGCGCAACCCGCCGGGCATAGCGTGCAGGCGGTCGGTTGATAGGAGATCTCCCCGCGCGGCGTTTTGGGAATCCAGGACCAGTTCTGGCTCCACAACGCGCTGTCGCCAACCAGTCGCCAGGGCAGCGGCGAGCACACCAGCCCCGCTCCGGCCCCGGCCGCGAATTTCAGAAAATCTCGTCTTACGGTAGCCATGGCTCGTTCTCGATAACTCTCATTTGTGGCAGTCCAGGCAGGCATAGTGCCGTCCGCCGCGCTCATGACAGCCGATGCAATTGTCCATGCGCATCCCGGCGTGGCCTGGCCGGCCCATCACATCCCGGCTGTAGCCGCTGATGCGGTTCACCTCGGCCAGCGGCAGTTTGTCCGATTTGCCCTGGCCGTCGTGGCACTGCTCGCAGCGGAGTTTGCCGCGTTGGATGTGCACGCCGTGCGGGAACCACGTATTGTCGGGCTCGCGCGTGTAGGCCAGCCACTGTGGCTCGCGATTGGGGGTCACATAATCCCGGACAAACTCGGCTTCGGCCTTGGTCTGGCCCATCACGGCGCTATGACACTCGGCGCATTTCGCGATGGTTGGAATCCCTGAGAAACTCCCGTCCGCGCGCAGGGCGTGGCAGTCCGTGCATTGCATGCCGCCCTTTTCGGCGTGGACCTGGTGCGAAAAACTCACCGGCTGCGCCTCGTGCCGGTACAGCAGCCGCGGCGTCATCATCCACGCCGCCGTGGAGGAGAGCGCGGCGCCGGCGGCGAATAGGATCAAGCCTCGAATCATTCTTCTTCCCCTCTCCGGCTGTCGTGCCCTGGCAGCGAGCGCGTGGATTCCGCCGCGGGCGACAGGAAAGCGTTGAACAGCGACAGCGCATCGCGGCGCGGGAGCGTGGCCAGCAGGCCGCTTTCGAAGACGCCGCCGTCGGCGTAGCAGCCGCTGCGCGTCTGGACGAATTCATTCAACCGGCGCGACTCGTCCTGCATCCATGCGGCGGCTTCCGCCCCGGTTCGCAGGCCCGCGGCATCGACTCCCGTGCCCGCAAACATCCACCCCCGGCCATACGGATCGCTGGCCAGCCGCGACGGGTCCGACCGCAGCACCAGGTTGCAGGCCGTGACGTGCATCGGGCGCGGGAAGGCCACCTGCCAGTCGTGCCCGCGTACCCGCAGCACCGCGCCCGGCTGGCTTCCGGCGGCCACGCCGCCCGCGGCTCCGCTTGTTCCCGGTAGTGTGAGGAACTCGATCGCTTCCACCGGCCCCAGCAATCGCGCGTACAGCGCATCCAGGCCCACGTGGCACACGCCATCTTCCGCCACGTCCAGCCACATGTGGTTGGCGGTGTATTTCAACGCTGGCGGGATGGGCAAATCCTCGTCCCCGTACGCATCCTGGCCGGAGCCGCGCTGCGCCGAAGCAGCGCTCATTTCGAGATACAAGTCGCAGTACCGGTAAGCGCCGCTGCCGCAGCGCGAGACCGCGGTCTCGCTCCACGGCACCATGCGCATCACCGGCGCCGCCGAGCAATACTGCATCAACGACTCGGACAAGTGTGGGCACGCCGTCGCGCCCGCCGCGGCCTGCCCCAACCGCCGAAAGGCAGCGCATTCGGCGAATTGCGGCGAGGAGCACAACTCTCCCGCCGCGGCGCCTGCCAGCGGAATCAGCTTCCGCACGGACGCCAATTGGCACGAGCGCACCTGGACCTCGCTCAGAAAAGGGCAGAGCATAGCCGTCTCGGGACCCGTTCTACCGGTCCGTCTTTTTCCCGGGTGCCTTGGGCTTCGCGCCCGGCTGGCCGAGCGGTTCGCCGCCGTCGGCCATGGTCAGACCCAGGCCGGGCATGTCGAAGGAGTGGCCGTCGAAGCCCTTCACGAAGTCTGTCAGTGCGTTGTTCGCCGAGTGCTCCGCGGGCTTGCGCACCCGCGCGCGCAGGTCCTGCCACACTCCGTAGCCGATGGCTGCAAAACAGACCAGGGTGACGAGGCCCAGACTCAGGTTGACCCAGTTCAACCACATCGTCTGCGGATCGTTCCAACTAGCTCCAAACATGCAAACCTCCAGGCGGTAGTCCGCCACCCAAGTCAGTGCACGCCGGTTGCCACTAGCTAAGCTATTGATACATATAGAGTAAGATTCTTTATGGCCAACATGTGTGCTGGATTTTAAGACGCATAAATCCCATATTCCAACACGATACGTTCATGAATGGATTTTCAGACAACTGTCTGAATTCGCGGCGGGCATGCAGCCCGCCGTAGGCCCGGGGGCGGGCGTGAGCCTCGGCAGCGTCTGTATTGAATGAGACTGGCAGTGGGTGTGAGGAAGAGGCGCGAGGAGTTTCCCGCTCAACCCACGGTTTAAAGGTACAGCGGAGCTCTTCATAGGGATGTTGGCTGTCAACAGGATTTCAGCCGGGCAGTTCCCGCCTTCGCGCTTCGAGCTTCCGCCTTCGCTCGCTACGCGAGCTTCCGCGGACAAGTCGGCGGACAAGCCGGCCACAGGTGACGGTTCGCGAAAGCTCGTCCAGAACCGGACTTCAAATACTGCTCGAATTGCGCGGCTTGTTCGCGGGTGGAGAAGGCAGCGTAGGTCCGTAGGGTCCACGGTGTGAATTTGGAGGTATGCGGAACGCCGCCGGCGTCGTGCTTGGCGAGGCGGGCTTTGAGATCGCTGGTCAGGCCAACGTATCGTTGCTCCGAGTGGGATTGACTTTGAAGAAGGTAGACGTAGTACACGGGGCGGCTCCGACGTCCGACCAGTTTACCGTTTACGGTTTGCGTCCTGCATGGAAGAGCGGCTCTTGAAAGCGGGCCCTCCTTCGCTCGCTGCGCGAGCTATGGCGGGCACCAGCCTTCGTCAACGCTCCGGCTTGCCAGCCGAAGCCTTGGCGAAGGCTGGTGGAGGCGGCGGGAGTTGAACCCGCGTCCGAAATGGCTTGCCATGACAAGACTACGTGCGTGTCCGATTCGAAATCTCAGTCCCGCCCTCAGAACCGGCAAGAAGGAACGGAACCCAGCCTGATTGAGTTTAAATCCGCTGCCCCAGGCGGAGGCTTTGGACCGATCCTGCAGAAAGACGCCGGTCCGGAGGAGCGCAGGCACCCAACCGGTGGCGGCCACCTAAAAATTAGGCAGCGTAGGCAAACTGCGTGTTATTGGCAGTTGTTGTTTTTCCAGTCGTTTTACGGGAGCCTGGAACCCGGCACGCCTCATCACATCAATTCCATCCCGTCGATACCGTTACGCCCCCTTATTTCCAGGATACACCCACACGGAACAGCGCCCTCCGCATTCAAGGTACCGCGCCGGGCCGCGTGCACGAGCGGCCGGCCAACGCGGTTGTGGCTTTGCGAGCACAATCGGGAGAGAATGTTTCTGAGCGAAAACGGTTTCGGGGTGCGACACTGATAACTTCGGCCATGGGTTCCACCACGCCCGCTCCGGTACGGGAAGCGATCGAGCTTGAAAAAGAACAGACGCCGCCGCTTTGGAAGGTCGTCCTGCTCGACGACGACGCGCACACCTACGACTACGTGATCGAAATGCTGATGAAGCTGTTTCTGAAGACGATAGACGAAGCTTACTCGCATGCGGTCGAGGTGGATACGATGGGCCGGACCGTGGTCATGATCTGCGAGCGCGAGGCTGCGGAATTCGCGCGCGACCAGATCCACGGCTATGGCGCGGATTGGCGCCTGCCGCGCAGCAAAGGGTCGATGAGCGCGACCCTGGAGCCGGCCCCAGGTGGCGCGAGCGCATAGAAGAGCGCGGCCGGCCCAGTTCCGGCGACAGCCGTGGAGGGCCGGCTGATATCATCGGTTTTACTCCCAGCCATGCGGTTTTCTTCCTTCGATCAGCCCTACCAACTCGGGACCAAAACGGTCCGCGGCCGGCTTGTCATTCCTTCCGGCATCCGCTGCACCCATGCCGCGACGATTCACAAATGCTTCCACGAAATTCCGGCCATCGGCGTCGTCACCACCAAGAGCATCAGCGCCCAGCCGCGGCCGGGCTATCGCGAGCCCATCTACGCGCGCTACGCCCCGGGCTGTTACATCAACGCGGTCGGTCTGGCCAACCCCGGCGCCGCGGCCTATCTGGCCGAATTTGAAGGCCTGCGGACGCCCGACGACAAGTTCCTGCTGGTTTCGATCTTCGGCTCCGACGTGGGAAGTTTCGTGGAAGCCGCACTCACGCTGCAGCCAATCGCCGACGGCTTCGAGCTCAACATGTCGTGCCCGCACGCCAAGGGCTACGGCGCGGAGATAGGGCAGGATTTGAAACTGCTCGAGACCATCACGGAGGCGGTCGTGCGCGCCGTTGGCGTGCCTGTTTTCGTGAAACTTTCTCCGACGCTCGCGCGACTCGGCATCACGGCCCAAGCCGCACTGGCGGCGGGCGCGGCGGGCTTCACGCTCATCAACACCGTCGGCCCCGCGCTGGCCGAGGTTGGCACGGACCCGATCCTGCACAACCGGCTCGGCGGTTTGTCCGGCGATGGAATCCGCCCCATGGGCTTGCGCGCCGTCGAGCAGGTGCGCAGCGCGGTCGGCAGCGAACCAGTCATCATCGGCATGGGCGGCATCGCCTCGCCCGAACACGTCCTTCAATACGCCTCCGCCGGCGCGGATCTGTTCGGCGTGGGCAGCGCGCTCACCGGGCTGGATAGCGATCAGATGCGCGACTACCTGACACAACTCGAGCACGACTTGGGCCATGACCACGACCGCAGCTACGCGCGCTCGTGCGAATCCACCGTGCCCATGGACTACGTGAAAGCCCGCGTCACCGGCCGTGTCGATTACGACGAGTCGCTCTTCAAGCTGATCCTCGACAAGCTCCCGGAAGAGGCGAGCGATGGCGACCTGGCAGGCAAATTTATCTTCCTCTGCCTGCCGGGGATCGGTGAAAAACCCTTCGCGATTTTCTCGTCTTCGGAAAAAAGCGTGGTCGTGCGCACCGTCGGCATTTTCACGGAGCACCTGGCCCGCTTGCAGGCCGGCGCGGAGATTCTGCTGCGTGGACCGTACGGCCAGGGCGTGCCGGTGTTCGAGAACAGCACGCTGGTTTTCGTGGGTGGCGGCACGGGCATCGCGTCGCTGCTGGAGATCGCCCACAAGCTGCGCCCGACGAACAAGCAGCTCTTTCTTCTCGGCGCGAGATCCAGCCGGCACCTCTTCGACATCGACGCATTCCGCCGTCTCGGCCCCGTTTTCCTGGCCACTGACGATGGCACTGTGGGCCATCACGGCTACGTGCCGGACCTGATCGGAGAAGCGCTAGCTGGAGTGCCGGCCAGCGAGATTCAACGCCTGGTTTTCATCAACTGCGGGCCGCGGCCCATGGTCCAGCGCTGTTTCGAGATTCAAAGCGAACTGGTACCTGCGGAGCGCATCATCGGCTCGATCGAGTACATGACCAGTTGCGGAGTTGGCATTTGCGGAAAATGCGCCAGTCCCTCCGGCGCCCTCACGTGCATCGACGGCCCGTTCCTGCGCGAGCGCGAATTTCGGCCTATCGCCGGCACATAGCCGCCTCAGGGCAAGCCACGCGCCGGTCGTCTCCCACGCGCAGAGTTCAGCCGTTTCTACTTGATCTTCACCGGATACGGCCCATGCTCCGGCAGCTTCGGCGTCGCCTGATCGAGTTGCTTCAGCAGTTCGGCCACACCGCGTTCGAGTTGCGGATCGTGTCCTTCAATCACCGAGCGCGCGTCGTTGTCCACCACGATGTCCGGATCGACGCCGTGGCCTTCCACGGCCCATTCGCCCTTGGCATTGGCGTAGGCGAATTCAGGCACGTTCACGTGGCCCCCGTCCATCAGCGCGCCATGATCGGTAATACCGACCACGCCGCCCCATGAGCGCTCGCCAATCAGCAGCCCCAGCTTCGCGGCGCGGAACATCCACGGGAAAATGTCCCCGTCGGAGGCCGAGTTGCCGTCGAGCAGGACCGCCTTCGGACCGATGAACACGCTCTCGGGGTACACGCTTGGCGTCGCCCGATTGCGGGCGTAATCGAGTCCCAACATGACGCGGCTCAGCCGCTGAATGACCATGCGCGAAATGTTGCCGCCGCCGTTGGCGCGATCGTCGATCAGGAACGCTTCCTTGCGCAGTTGCGGGTAGTACCACTTGATGAATTCGCGGATGCCCGCCTCGCCCATGTCGGGCAGGTGCATGTAGCCGATCCTGCCGTGCGAGAGTTCATCCACTTTGCGGCGGTTCTGTTCCACCCAGTTGAAGTACACGAGATTGCTCTCGCTCGCCAGCGGGCGATAAGTGACCTTGCGCGCTCCGGCCAGCGTGGGCGTGGTGTTCAGCGTCAATTGGACCGGCGCGTCGCCGGCGTTGCGCAGGTTCTTGTAGATGTCCTGCTTCGTCGTCACTTCCTCGCCGTTGACCGCCAGCACATAGTCGCTAACTCGCGCGTCCACGCCCACCTCGGTCAGCGGCGAACGATAGATCTCTTCCTCGTTCTGCCCCTGGAAGATCTTGGCGATCCGGTAGCGGCCGGAAGCGGCGTCGACTTCAAACCGCGCGCCCGGCAGACCGGCGTGCGGGCGCGGCGGCAGCGGGATGTCGCCGCCGTCGATGTAGGTGTGCTGCACGGTCAGTTCCGAGATCATTTCGCTGAGCACGTAATTCAGGTCGGTGCGGTGCGCCACATACGGCAGCAATTGGCTGTAGCGCTGGCGGATGGCCTCCCAATCGTGCCCGTGCATGTTCGGCGCGTAGAAGAAATCGCGGTACCGTCGCCACACCTCGTTGAAGATCTGTTTCCATTCTTCGGTCGGCACCCGCTCCAGCTTCAGGCCGTCGGTCGGTACCGTTTTCTTGCTGCTCGCGCCCGTCGGTGTCGCGTCGTAAATGTTCCATGCCGGACCCTGGCGGACCAGCACTTTCGATCCATCTCGCGACAGCACAAACCCGCCAATGTCGTCGACCAGTTTCGTATCTTTGCGGTCTTTGAACGCGAAAATATGCAGCGCCGGCTTCGTCGGCGCCTCGCGGCCGTAATACGGCGCCGGCCCAGTGGCGTAGATCAGTGCGTCGGCCTTCACCCCCAGGCCAAAATAGTTGTCGGCTTCGACGGGCACGCGCGTCGCCCGGCCTGCCAGGCCGTCGAAGTCGATGCCCTTGTCTTTGTTGGCGTCCTTGTCGGCGCCCTTGGCCTCGGCCGCCAGTTTTTCCTTGTCCTTATCCTTATCCTTCGAGGCATCGCTCTTCGCAGGCTCGTCCTTCTTGATCGTGACTTCGTCGCTCTCCATCGGGAACGGGTTCTTGACGTCCTTGCGCAACGCCAGCGCAAAGATGCCTCGGGAACGGTTCGTGGCGAAATCGAACTCGATCTGCGAAAGCTGCGGATGAAACTCGTGCACGGCGATGTAGTACAGATAGTCGCCCTTGGGATCCCACTCCGGCGAGCTCTCGTCGAACGTCCCATTCGTCACCTGGTGCAGCTTTCCATCCTGCAGACTCCAGATGTACAGCACCGAAATATTCGCCGTGTTGTTCATGTTGAACGCCAGGTAGCCGCTGCCCGGCGACCAGGTGTAGTCGAAGATTCCGCCCTCGGTCGAATGAGCCACTTCCTGCAGTTTCTTATCGGCCAGCGTGACCACCCACAGCCTGCCGTCCTTATCGCTGAACGCCAGCCTCGTACCGTCGGGCGACCATCGCGGCTCGTAGCGCATGGCCTTGCCGCTGCTGGTGATTTGCTCCGCGGGCGTCGACCCATCCTGCGCCACGACGTAGATCTCCTCCTCGCCGCTGGCGTCCGAAATGAAGGCCACCTTGGAACCATCCGGCGACCATGTCGGATGTTTGTCATGCGCTCCCGGCGAATGCGTCAGATTGCGCGTCGGCCCGTGCTCCACCGGCGCCGAGAAGATGTCTCCCCGCGCGCCGAACAGCACGCGCTCCCCTTTGGGACTGAGCTCCACCTCTTCAATGTGATTCGCCGCCGAGATATAGCTGGGCCGGCGGTTGATCCCATCGTCGGGCACGTGGACGGAGATCGGCGTGTTCTTGCCCGTCTTGACATCGAGCACCTGCAGCTCGCCGTCCAGCTCGTAGACGATACGACGCTCGCGGTCCGACGCTGGCCAGCGTACGTCCCACACCGTGTTGCGCGTCACCTGCGTGGTCTTGCCGCTGGCGACGTCGTACGCGTACAGGTTGAAATGACCGTCTTTGTCGGAGTTGAAATAGATCTGCTTGCCGATCCACATCGGATCGCGGCTCGCGCGCGGTCCTTCCGAAATCAGCTTGGCCGCGTGCGTCTCGAGGTTAAAAATATACAACTGATTCGCCGTGCCGCCGCTGTAGCGCTTCTCCGGGCGGAAGTCGCGCGCCTGCGGCGAGTAGACCATCTCGTTGCCACCCGGGGAGAACGATCCGGAACCGGCCACCGGCATCGGCAGCGGCTCGGCCGGCCCTCCATCCAGCGGCACGCGGTACAGCCGGCTCTGCCCCAGCGCCCAGCCATCGCGCAGCGTCCTGAAGATCACGTAGCGGCCGTCATTCGACCACCCGTAAACCTGCTGATCGTAGCCCCAGCGCGGCGCCAGCGGCCCGCGCGCCGGGTAGTAGGTCAGTTGCCGCGGCTCGCCGCCCGTCGCCGGGATCACGTACACCTGCTCGTCCCCGTCATATTGCCCGGTGAAGGCGATCCACTGCCCATCCGGAGAAAACCGGGCGAATAATTCCACGCCGGGATGCGCCGTGAGGCGCGTCGCCGTACCGCCCGTGGCGGCCACTACCCACAGATCGCCGCCGTAGCTGAACGCAATGCGGCTGTCGTGAATGTCTGGGAAGCGCAGCAGTTTCGTCTGCGCGAAAAGCGGGCTCCAGATTGCGGCCAGCAGGATCGCTCCTGCGAGCACACGCAGTGCCAGCGGTGAGACTGTTTTGGGGGATGGCATGTGAAACCTCAACCGATTGAGCTTACCAAAAACGAGCTTAATCAGGACACCCGTGTCGATCGCGCGCCGATAATGCGCCGGTCACGCGTCTATCATGCATGGATCATGCACCGATCAGACGCGCGGTGAAACGGTAGCTGCATTCCGTCTCAACCGCTCGGGCCCGCCGGCCCGCTACGACTGGTCCGTGAATTCTTCGTGCCAGGCCATCTGGATCGCTTCGAGCTTGGCTTCATTCGAGGCCAATGGGTCGTCGCCGAAGTCTTCCAGTTCGACCACCATCTTGTGCAGGTCCGTGAAGCGCACCGTGAGCGGATCCACTCCCGGGAACTTCTCCTGCAATGCGATGCCGATATCCTCGGCCATGTTCCAATCGAGTGTCATACTAGCCGATCTTCGTGCCCTTCAGCGCCGCCCGGACCGCCGTGTTCATCATGGTCTCCGCCAGCTTGCGCGACAGGTTGTCGAGCCGCTCGATGGCCCCGCGAATCTGCGCGTGCGTGCCCGAATGGTAGACCGTCAGCAACTCGTTCTGCGCCTTGTCGATCTTTAGCCGCTCGGCCTCGCTCAGACCGAACCACGCCGAGTTGACCTTGGCCTTCTTGAGCGCTCCCAGAATCGTGTCCGCCTCCACCTGCGCCTCGCGCAACTGCCGCGCCGCGAAGTCCGCCTCGGCCTTTTCGAAGGACTCTTTGATCATCGCTTCGACCTGCTCGTCCGTGAGCCCGTAGGAGGGTTTAACCTCGACCGATTGCTCTTTGCCGCTGCGCATGTCGCGCGCCGAAACGTTGAGAATGCCGTTGGCGTCGATGAGAAACCGAACCTCGATCCGCGCCATGCCCGCCGGCACGGGATCGAGATCCTTCAGATCGAATCGCGCCAGCGAGCGGCAGTCCCTGGCCAGTTCGCGCTCGCCCTGCACCACGTGGATAAGCACATTGCGCTGGCCCTCCACCGAAGTCGTGAAGACCTCGGTGGCCGATGCCGGAATCGTCGAGTTGCGGTGGATCAGCCTCGACACGACGCCGCCGATCGTCTCGATGCCCAGCGACAGCGGCGTCACATCCAGCAGCAGCTTGTCGGTGACGTCGCCGGAGAGAATCGCCGCCTGCACCGCCGCTCCCAGCGCCACCACTTCGTCCGGGTTCAGCTCGCTATGAGGCTTGGCCTTGAACAGTGCCTCAACCGCTTGCCGCACCAGCGGGATTCGCGTCGAGCCGCCCACCAGCACCACTTCGTCGATCTGCTCGGCCGCCAGACCCGCGTCCAGCATCGCATGGCGGCACGGCCGCAGCGTGCGTTCCACGATCTCCTCGATCAGCCTTTCGAAAAGTCCGCGGCTGATCTCGCGCGCGAACCGCTCGCCATTCCATGAAAACCCGATCGTCGCCAGCGGCGCGAAGCTCAGCTTCTCCTTGGCCTCGATCACCGCGCGCCGCAGCGTCTGCACCGCCGCGCCATTCGTGGAAAGATCCGCGCCCCATTCGCTGGCGATGTCCTCGAGTGCGATCGAGAGCAGCAGATTGTCGATGTCGTCGCCGCCCAGGTGGGTGTCGCCGTTGGTCGAGAGCACCTCGAAGATGCCGTCTTTCAACCGCAGGATTGAAATGTCGAAGGTGCCGCCGCCAAAATCGTAAACCGCCACAACGCCGTTCTTGCGCTTATCCAAACCGTAGGCCAGCGCCGCCGCCGTGGGTTCGTTGACGAGGCGCAGCACCTCGAGACCGGCGATGCGCCCGGCGTCCTTCGTCGCCTGCCGCTGCGCGTCGTTGAAATACGCGGGCACGGTAATCACGGCCTGCGAAATCTCTTCTCCCAGCCACGCCTCGGCCTGCGCTTTGAGCTGCTTCAGAACCTGCGCCGAGATCTCGGGCGGCGTCAGCAGCTTCCCTTCGAGGTCCAGGCGGATCACGTTCTCGCTGCCCGCGGCAATCCGAAAGGGAAACAGCTTCAGCTCGTCGCGCACATCTTCCACGCCGCGTCCCATCAGGCGCTTCACCGAGTACACCGTGCGCTCCGGACGGTCGATGAGCAACTGGCGCGCCGGCTCGCCCACCGTGAACGTGCCGTCGTCGCTGAGCGAAACCACGCTCGGCACCAGCGCCTTTCCGTCGGCGCCGGGGATCACCTGCGGACCGGTCAGATCCATGAACGCCACCAGGCTGTTGGTCGTGCCGAGGTCGATGCCGACGATGCGTTTCTTCTTGGCCGCGCTGAAGTCGATCTGGAACGTGCTCATGAAACCCAGTCCGGCGCGCTCACGCCTCGCGCGTCGCAAACTCCTTGTTGATTTCCTGAATCAGGTTGCGGATGTAACGTCGGCGATTCAGCAGACCGCGAATCGAGGCCAGTACCTGCTGGCGCGCTTCGCCAGGCGCGGCCTCGTCGTGCTCGCGGAATTTCGCGGCGGCCTCGGCATCTATCTCATCCTGCATCGCGACGAAGCGCACGCGCGATGCCTCGAGCTGCGGCAGGGCATCGGCGTCGCCCTGCCTCAGTTCGTCCAGCGCGATGTTCAGATCGAACACTTCTTCGAGCAGTTCCGGCGGTACGTCCTTCGAGCGCTGCTCGCCGATGTCGAAGCCGCTCTCCTTGAGAATGTATTCGGCGCGCTGCACCGGGTCGCGCAGGATGCGGTAGCCGTCGTTGAGAATCGACGTCGCTTCCAGTGAATAATTTCGTTCGGTGTCAGTCGAGCGCGTGTACAGGTCGGGATGCAGCCGCCGGCTCAGCATGTAGTAGCGCCGCTGCAATTCGTCGGCGTCGATCGACAGATGCTTTTCAAAACCGAAGAAGGCGAAGTAGTCCGGGACCGGCCGCTGCAGCGAGTTGCAGAACTTGCAGAACAGCGAAGCCGACTCGGCCTCCTCTTCGGGCGTCTGGCCGCAGCGCCAGCAGGTGTGGTCGGCAATGTGGAAACTCATACGCGCCTTCTAGTCAGCGATTGTATCCGCATCCCGCCTCGGCGGGGCACTCGCGCCGCGGCTATGTCGAGAACGACGTGCCGCAGCCGCAGCTCTTCGTCGCGTGCGGATTCTGGAATTCGAAGCCCGAGTGCATCAGCGATTCTTTGTAATCGAGCGTCATGCCATCCAGGAACACGATGCTCTTCGGATCCACGTAGACCTGAACGTCCTCGAAATTGTAAACCAGGTCGCTGGGCCGCGGCTGCGGCTCGAATTTGAACTGATAGCTCAATCCCGAGCAGCCGCCGCCCAGTACGCCCAGCCGCAATCCGCCTTCGACGCCCATCTTCTGAAATGACTCGCGAATCTTCCGCACCGCGATCGGTGTAACCGTGATGGAGGGCATGCTCTTCTCCTTGCCACTCGGCCGCGCTCCTTCGCGCAGCCCTGCCTCCATTGTCACGCCGATTGCTCGACGCTGGCGTGCGCGATCGTGCCGTTCTTTTTCGTCTTGTAGTCGCTGATCGCCGCCTTGATCGCATCTTCGGCCAGCACGGAGCAATGGATTTTCACCGGCGGCAGACTCAGCTCGTTGACGATCTGCGTGTTCCTGATCTCCAGCGCCTCATCCACCGTGCGCCCTTTCAGCATCTCGGTCGCCAGCGAGCTCGACGCGATGGCCGAGCCACAGCCGAACGTCTTGAACTTGGCGTCTTCGATCATGCCCGTTTCCGGATTGACCTTGATCTGCAGCTTCATGACGTCGCCGCACTCGGGAGCGCCCACCAGACCAGTCCCCACGCTGGGGTCTTTCTTGTCCAGGGAGCCGACATTACGCGGATTGTTGTAGTGGTCCAGAACCTTGTCGGAGTAAGCCATATCGTGTTTGCGTCCCCTTGAGTGAATTCCCGATTTCGCCCCTCTGCCGCCTTAATGCGCCGCCCATTCGACCTTCGTCAGATCGACGCCTTCTCGCACCATCTCGTACAGCGGCGAGAGCTCTCTCAGCTTCCTCACCACCTCGATCACCTTGTGCGCCGTGTAATCGATCTCTTCGTCGGTGTTAAATCGCCCCACGCCGAAGCGGATCGAGCTGTGCGCCAGTTCGTCCCCCGCACCCAGCGCCTTCAGTACGTAGCTCGGTTCGAGCGTCGCCGATGTGCACGCCGAGCCGCTCGACACCGCAATATCGTTGATGCCCATCAGCAGGCTTTCGCCTTCCACGTACGCGAAGCTGATGTTCAGGTTGTGCGGCAGGCGGTGCTCCACGCTGCCGTTGATGTAAACCTCGTCCAGCTCCGCCATGATCGTGTTCTTCAGCCGGTCGCGCATCCCGCTCATCCGCGCCATTTCTTCCGGCAGCGACTCGCGGCATAGCTCGGCCGCTTTGCCGAACCCGGCGATCCCCGGCACGTTCAACGTGCCCGAGCGGAAGCCGCGCTCATGCCCGCCGCCATCCATCTGCGCCGTCAATTGAACGCGCGGGTTCTTGCGCCGCACGTACAGCGCGCCCACTCCCTTGGGACCATACATCTTGTGCGCCGTGAAGCTCATCAGGTCAATGTTGTCGTCGATCACGCTGACCGGAATCTTGCCCACCGCCTGCGTCGCATCCGTGTGCAGCAGCACGCCCTTCTCGCGGCAGATCTTCCCGATTTCGCGGATCGGCTGGATCGTGCCGATTTCGTTGTTGCCGTACATGATCGACACCACCACGGTCTGGTCCGTGATCGCGTCGCGCAACTGATCGAGATCGATCAATCCATCCTGCCGCACCGGCAGATACGTCACGCGGCAGCCGCGCTTTTCGAGCCGCTTGCACGTGTCCAGCACCGCCTTGTGCTCGGTCGCCGCCGTGATCAGGTGGTTGCCCTTCTGGGCGTACATCTCCGCCGCGCCCTTCAACGCCAGGTTGTTCGATTCCGTGGCGCCGCTGGTGATCACGATTTCTTTCGCGCTCGCTCCAATCAGGTCCGCCAGTTGCTTGCGCGCCTTCTCCACGGCTTCTTCCGCCGCCCATCCGAAACTGTGATTGCGGCTGGCCGCGTTGCCGAAATACTCCGTGAAGTACGGCAGCATGGTTTCGAGCACCCGTGGATCCACTCGCGTTGTCGCGTGATTGTCTAGATAAATAGGAAGCTGCAGCATTTTTATTCCTCGCAAAATCTTCAATGCGCCAGCATCGTCAAGGCGATGCCCCCGGTCCTCAACCCGCCCTCCCCGCCCACCGGCTGATCCTCGGCCGAAAGATCGCTGATCGTGATGCTGTCCAGGAGCTTCAGAATCTCCTCGTGCACCCGCCGCAGCGGCGCCCGCACCGTGCACTGCTTCGTCAGGTCGCAGTCGCCCTGCGCGGTGAAACAGTTCGTCAGAATGATCGGCCCATCGATGGCCCGAATCACCTCCAGCGTCGTCATCGTCGCCGGATCGCGCGCCAGCCGGTATCCGCCGTTGGTCCCCTGTTCAGAGATCAGAAAACCCTCGCGCACCAGTTTCTGCAATACCTTCGCCAGCATCGGGACCGGAATGCGGTACGCCTCGGCCAGTTCCTTGGCGCTCGCCGAGCCCTTGCTCCGGTTGACGGCCAGGTGCTTCAGGCTGATCAGCCCGTAGTCGGTTTTCTTGGTCAGCTTGAGCATGAATGAATCTCGGACCTTTTAAGTCCCATATCCAAATTAGCACTGCTTTCCAGGTTCGTCAACCCGGTCAACCCGTTTTTCATCCGAACGACCTGAGGTGCGCCCGCAATGGCGCCAATTCGCGGCTGAACGGCTATCCGCTCCCCGCTCTCCCTGCGGCCGGGGTGCTGGGCGCGGTGTTAGACTGGTGTTCTCTTACTCACTAATCCGGGCGCGGAGGAGCTGCACGCGCCATCTATTAGCCTTCAGATGATTAGACTTTTCCGCGTCTTTATTCCGACTTCGCTCCTCGGGTTGCTCATTTCCGAGATCTTGCTGACATCGGCCTGCTATGTTTTTGCCTACTGGCTTCTCGGCACCGACGAATTCGAAGTCTATTTTCTGCTCGAGGACGGGATCGCCCGGACCGCGATCGTCGTTGTCACGCTCATATTCGGCATCTATTGGGCCGACCTGTACGAAGACGTGCAAGTCCCATCGGCACTGCTGCTCTATCAGCAGTTCTGCCTGATCACCGGCGTCGCCTTCATCGTCCAGGCCCTGGTCGGCTATCTCAACCTGCAGTTCACTATGCCCCACTGGCAGATGCTGATCGGCTCCGCCCTTTTCATCGTGATCCTGCCGGCCTGGCGGCTGGCCTATGCGCCCGCCGCGTTGCGCATTCTGGGGCGTCGCCGTGTCGTCTTCCTCGGTGCCAGCGAAATAGTGTGCGAGATCGCCGCGCACATGAAGCTGCGTCCGCAGACCGGTTATGTCGCCGCCGGCTACCTGGCGCCGCAGCCGGTCGAGTCGCAGGACTTGGGCCCCTATCTTGGCCTGCCGTCCTCCATTCGCGAGGCCCACGCCGAAATCAAGCCGGCGCTGGTGGCCGTCGGCCTCTCCGAGCGCCGCGGCCTGATGCCGATCTACGACCTGCTGGAACTCCGTCTGCACGGAGCGCAAATCCAGGAGGCCGGCGCACTCTATGAACTGGTGATGGGCCGCGTCTCGTTGCGCGTCCTGCGTCCGTCGATGCTGGTCTTCTCCGACGAGATCGGTCCCGCGCCGTTCAACGTAGCGCTGCAGCGGGTCTATTCATTCCTGATCGCGCTCGTCGGCATCCTCGTTTCCGCGCCGGTCATGCTCGTCGTGGCGCTGCTTGTCCGTCTCACCTCCCGCGGCCCCGTGCTCTACCGCCAGGACCGCGTCGGCTTGCACGGCCGCATCTTCAAGGTGCTTAAGTTCCGGTCGATGTACGTCGACGCCGAGGTTCACACCGGCGCCGTCTGGGCGCAAAAGGACGACCCGCGCGTCACCCCCGTCGGCCGCTGGATTCGCCGCTTCCGCCTCGACGAACTGCCCCAGTTGTTCAACGTCCTGCGCGGCGAAATGGCGGTCGTCGGCCCGCGTCCCGAGCGCCCGGAATTCGTCCAGACCCTGACCGAGCAGATCCCCTTCTACGGCCAGCGCCACTTCGTCAAGCCCGGCATCACCGGCTGGGCCCAGATCAATCATAAGTACGGCGACTCGATCGAGGACACGATCACCAAGCTCGAGTTCGACCTGTACTACCTCAAAAACCTCACGCTTTCCATGGACCTCTACATCATGTTCCACACCGCCAAGGTGATGCTCCTCAGCAAGGGCTCGCAGTAGTACTAAACCGCGGAAGTGGGCGGATTAATCCGCTCGCGTGAGCGCGCAGCTCCCTGACGTTTTCAGAGCCGCGACTTCAGAGCCGCGACCGTAAGGGAGCGGACCTCGGAACTTCTGTAAACATGCGCCAGCGCCGCCGCCCGATGACATGCGTGGCGCGACGCAATACAATTGAAATTGAGCTGGAGAATTCCCTGGGCGGGAGTAACTCAGTGGTAGAGTCTCAGCCTTCCAAGCTGTTGGTCGCGGGTTCAATTCCCGTCTCCCGCTCCATCCCCTCAGCCGCGGGATTGACTTCGTCCCAAGGCGCGCACTATTGGCGCCACTCACGCCTCCCGCGAAAACCGGAAACTGACGGGGAGTCTTTCCCAGGCGCATAAGTCTCTCCATTCACGCACTGCATCCGCCGCGCGGTGTAGAGTTCAGCCGCCTGCCCCTCGCTCGCCTGCTCATGAAAACGGCCGGACAGTCAACTTTTGCACGTCTTCCCATCCGGCCTCAAGAAGGAGAAATGAGACTCTCGAACCTCTAGCCCGCCGCCGACCACTTCAGCGACAATCGAAAACACGTTGCTCCAGGCGCAGGCCACGAACTCGGGGACGGCAACCACGCCCATCCTCATTTCCAGCAGATCCCGTGCACCTGACTTGGCCGGAAGTACCAGTACCACCGCACGAACTTCCTAGTACCACTCGCCGTCCCCATTGTGCGATTCTCTGCACCTCAATACAAGTTATACCTGACGAGGGCCTTAAAATGAAACTTTAGTACCATAAATGAGGTCCTATTGATGAGTCAAAAGTACTAGTACCCATCATGACCAATGCCCAGCGATTGGCCTCTTTTGAGTGCCCTTTGACCTCTCGTGCCTCCCGCCAGCCGCTCGAAAGCCGAACGCGCCGGCGATTCGCGATTACCGGCTCTGCCGCACCGTGAAAATGATCGCAAGAGCGCAGCCAGGAACACCTCAAACACCGCGATTTCAGCGTGGTGTGATTCACGCCCAGGTTCCAGCTAAGTCCTTTAGAAAAGCATAGATATACCGTGACACACGGTATTTGCAGGGAAATGCGCTGTGCGCACGCCAAGACGCCTGGTGCAATACGGCTAAGTCCTTTAGAAAACGCGGAATACAAGTGGACGCGCGGTATTGGCTGGGAAATTCGCGATAAAATGCGGCTAACCCGAATATTTCACCGGCTCACTGTACAAAAGCCGCCTTCTCTGGCATAAACATTTCAGCCACGAAGTGCTTCTGCACAGAAAGCGGCGGCTCTTGCTATGACACAGTGTACCCAGGACAGCTTCGAATTTGAAGCCCATTTTTCGCGCCGGGTGGTGGCGGGTTTCGACGGCGGCACGATCACTTCCGACGCCGGGGCGCTACTGCTGCGGCAGGTCAACCGGCGCATCGGCCTGCTGCCACGCCTGGCGCGCTGCTTCAGCGACTTCCGGAATCCGGTTTACATCTCCCACGAAGTGGGTGAAATGGTCTCGCAGCGCGTCTATGCGCTGGCCTTGGGTTACGAAGATCTCAACGACCACGACCAACTGCGTGACGACCCGCTGATGGGTCTGCTGGCGGGTAAACGCAAGCCCGGCGCGGCGTTGGCCAGCAAGAGCACGCTGTGCCGCCTGGAACGCACGCCTGAGGCCGGCGCCGCCTCCGACCGCTACAAGAAGATCCGCTACGATGCCGCCGCCATCGACCGGCTGCTGGTCGAGATGTTTGTGGAGTCGCACCCGCAAGCCCCGGCCCGGATCGTCGTCGATCTGGACGCCACCGATACGCCGTTGCACGGCCAGCAGGAGGGACGTTTCTTCCACGGCTACTACGACCACTACTGCTACCTGCCGCTGTACATCTTCGCGGGCGACCAGATTGTCGGCGTGCGGCTGCGAGAGGCCAATCAGGACGCCAGCGCGGGCAGCGTCGAAGAGATCCAGCGCATCGTCGCGCAGATCCGCGCCCGCTGGCCCCAGACTCAGATCATCCTGCGCGCCGACTCGGGCTTCTGCCGCGAAGAACTGATGAGGTGGTGTGAGGACAACCATGTCGACTACGTCTTCGGACTGGCGCGCAACCAGCGCCTGCGGCGGCGGATCGACAAGGCCATGCGCCAGGCCGCGGGCGAGGCCCAACGCACGGGAAAGGCGGCGCGGGTGCTCACCGAGTTTCGCTACCGCACGCGCAAGAGTTGGTCGCGCGCCCGGCGCGTCATCGCCAAGGCCGAGCAGATCGCGGGCAAGCAGAACCCGCGCTATGTCGTGACTTCGCTGCCGGTCGAGCAGTGGCAACCGCGCCCACTCTACGAGGATCTGTACTGCGCCCGCGGCGAGATGGAGAACCGCATCAAAGAGCAGCTGAGCCTGTTTGCCGACCGCATGAGTGCCGAGACGATGCGCGCCAATCAGCTCCGGCTGTATCTGTCGGCGGCGGCCTACGTGCTCGTGGAGGCGCTGCGGCGGCTGGCGCTAACAGGCACGGCGCTGGCCGAGGCCCAGGTCCACACGATTCGGCTGCGACTGCTCAAGATCGGCGCGCGGATTCGTTTCAGCGCGCGGCGCGTGCTGGTGTCGATGAGCAGCGGCTACCCCTGGAAGCAGGTGTTTGGGCAGGTGTGGGCGGCGCTGCGTTGCTGAGCCAAAATCGCGACACGGCAAACAAACGATTTCCCGATTTCGCACTTTTCGGGTCAGTCGAACTGCGTCCGAATTGCGTTTTGTGAGGGCGATCGGACGCCACAAGGCCCCCTCGATCACCACATCCCGGCTCGCTGCCCGCCCGAATGCCGCCGCAGCGCCCTCCAAACCTCACGCAAACGCCGGCGGCGACGAAATCACAGCGCCTGTGAAACATCCGGGCTAAGCCCTTTAGAAAACCGTAGATACGAGAAACTCAAAAACACGCAAGACACCGTGTTTTGCCGCGGAAACACGGTGTCATTACGCTAGAACCTCGCGCGGCGCATGGTGAGATGCATGGGTTTTCGCCCGCCGCACCGCCTCTGCACCCTCTTCATGCACCGTGAATCACGCTGTGGGAACCATCCCCAATAGGCGATAATCGAATCGCAACTTCGGCGGCGGGCCGAACCCGCGGCCCCGCCGCCCGGTGCACCGTGGACAACCCCTGGAGGTCGCCTGACACCATGAATCGCTGTGCTTTAGTGATCATCGCCGCCGCCCTGCTGGCCGCGGCCTTTCCGGTCTGGTCCCAACCCGCCGCGGCGCTCCGCGCGGAGGATCTGCGCGTCCTCTCGGGCGCGCCGGGCTCGGCGCCGGAAGGCCAGATGCTGTCCAGCTATCTGCTGTCACAAGTCGATCAGGTCTCCGCAAAGCGCAAGGCGCGCCGCGACGCGATCCATTCCGCGGCCGACTTCAAAGCCTGGCAGCAGCAGAACCGGCGCGCGTTCCTGGCCTCGATCGGCGGTCTGCCGGCGGCGAAAACGCCGTTGAACGCCCGCGTGATGGGCGAGTTGCAACGCGACGGCTACGTCGTCCGCAAGGTCATCTTCGAGAGCCAGCCGGAGCTCTACGGCACGGCCAACTTATATGTGCCGACCACCGGCAAAGGGCCGTTCCCAGCGGTGCTGGTGGCCAACGGCCACTCGGCCAACGGCAAGGCTTACGCCAATTACCAGCACGTCTACATCGGGCTCGTGCGGCAGGGCTACGTGGTGCTGACCTGGGACAACATCGGCCAGGGCGAACGCCTCCAATTGTGGGACTACACCTCGAATCGCAGCCGGGGCCGCGAGAGCGGCAACGAGCACGGCATGATCGGCATCCCCGAATACCTGCTGGGGCGCAACATGGCCCGCGAGATGATCTGGGACGGGATCCGGGCGCTCGATTACCTCGCGAGCCTGCCGGAGGTGGACGCCGGGCGCATCGGCATGACGGGCAGTTCGGGCGGCGGCACGCTGACGACCTACGTGTCGATGCTCGACGCGCGCGTGAAGGCGGCCTCGATCGTCACCTACATCACGTCCTTCCGCAAGAAGATCGAGGCGCGCGCCGACGATAGCGAGTCCGACCCGGAGCAGGACTTATTCGGACCGCTGGCGGCGGGTGTCGATCACACCGAGATGGTGGGCCTGATTGCGCCGCGGCCGGTGCTGCTGGGGGCGGCGATCAAGGACTTTTTCCCCATCGAAGGCACGCGCGCCACCTTCGCCGAGCTGCGCCAGGTGTACGCCCAGGCCGGCGTGCCGGAGCGTGTCAACATGGTGGCCTTCGATCACGAGCACATGTACAGCCAGCCGCTGCGCGAAGCCACCACGGCGTGGTTCAACCGCTGGCTGAAGGGGGAAAGCGGCGCGGTGCACGAGCCGGCGATCACGGTGGAGAACGACGCCGCGCTGGCTTGCACTCCGAGCGGGCAGGTGGTCACGTCGTTGGGCGGCGCAACGCTGGCCGGCATCCAGCGCGCGGAACTGCGGCGCCTGGAAGAGGAACTGGCGGCGCGACGACGCGGCCCCGAGTTTCGGCAGACGCTCACGGCGCGCATCCGCCGTGTGCTGGCCCTGCCGGAGACGGCGGCCGAACCGGCGGTGCGCCCCCTGGGCCGGGCGGAAGCCGGCGACCTGGTGATAGAGAAGCTGCTGGTCGAACCCGAGCCGGGCATCGTGGTGCCGCTGCGCATCGTCAAGACGCGCCAGGCGGCCGGACGCCTGCGCAGCGTGCTGTATCTGCGGGATCGCGACGGAGACGCCGGCGATCCGGCGCTCGTCGAAGCGCTGGCGCGGGCCGGGCGGCTGGTGGCCGTGGCGGATGTGCGCGGCTTCGGAGAAACCAAATCGGTGCAAAATGTTCGTGACACTCCGTTGCCCTATTACCACTCGCGCGGCGGGATGGACGCCGATTTGACCTACGCTTCGTTCCTGCTGGGCCGGCCGATGCTGGGCCTGCGGGTGGCGGACGCGCTGGCGGTGTTGCACGCGCTGCGGGCGCGGCCGGACGTGGCGCGGAATCAGGTGGTAGTGGCCGCACGCGGCTGGGCAGCGCTGGTAGCCGCCTTCGCCGGCGCGCTGGACCGGGAGACGGCAGGAGTAGCGGCGGAGGGCGCGCCGGCCTCGTACGCCGAAGTGCTGAAGACGGACAACTATGCGTTGCCGGTGAGCCAGATGCTGCCGGGCGTGCTGAAGGAGTTCGACCTCGAGGATGTCTACGCCGCGCTCGCGCCGAAGCCGCTGCTGCTGCTGAATCCGGTGAACGCGGAGACGCGGAGGCTGGACCGCAGAGAGGTGGACGCAGCGCTGGCGGGCGTGACCGCGGCCTATGAGCGGGCTGGCCAGAAGCGGGCGTTGTCAATCCAGGTTGCTCCGTTCGAAGCCGATACGCGCGAGGGGCTGCTTGTGTGGGTCCTGCAACGCTGATGTGGAGAGTCGGGAAGTTATTGAATCACTCGAACAGCGCGGGGACCGCTCGCTTTGGTCATGCATCGGTGTGAAGCCGAGTGCGTTGATAGTCTGTAATTCAAGCTTAGGAGGCGGGCATGAGATTGGTGACCGAAGAGAGCGGATCGGGAGCGGGGTCGCGCGGCGGACTGGCGCGGTTCTCTCTGGGCGTAGGGGACCGTTTCGCGCGGCAGGGCGTGGCGCAGTTGAATGCCTTTCTAAAGGCCGAGGCGCAAGGCGTCGAGATCACGCCGGCATGGAACAAGTCGCACCGTGAGCACACGATCGTTGGTTCGCATCCGCAGGAGACGCGGGACGAGGCTCGCGACGCCGTGGCCTGGACGGGCTGGCGGCAGCCGTACTTCGTGGACGCCGACCATATCGGCCTGCAAACGGTGGATGAGTTCCTGGAGTGGTGCGACTTCTTCACGCTGGACGTGGCCGCGTCGCTGAAGCTGCGCGCCGACACGGAGGAAGCCCAAGGCTTCGTCGAGCGGCATCCGGAGCTGAGCGGAAAGCTGGCGATCGACGGTATCGACGATGCGTTCGAGACGACGAAGGAGCAATTGGCGGAGATCGCCGCGCGGCTGCTGCCGGCGTGTGGCGAGGCGGGCCGCATCTACCGTCACATCCTCGAACGCAAGGCGGGCGTGGCTTTTGTCACCGAGGTCTCGATGGACGAGACCGGCCGGCCGCAGACGCCATTCGAACTGCTGGTGACGCTGGCCGCGCTAGCCGACGAGCAGGTTCCGGCCGAGACCATTGCGCCGCGCTTTTGCGGCGAATTTCATAAAGGCGTCGACTACGAGGGCGACGGGGCGCAGTTCGAGCGCGAATTCAGGGCGCACTTAGCAGTGATCCGGCACGCGGTGGGGCGCTATGCACTACCCGCAACGCTCAAGCTGAGCGTGCATTCGGGCAGCGACAAATTCTCGATCTATGCGCCCATCCGGCGCGTGCTGGCCGACACCGGCGCGGGGCTGCACCTGAAGACCGCGGGCACAACGTGGCTGGAGGAGCTGATCGGCCTGGCGGAGGCGGGCGGAGCGGGGCTCGCACTGGCCAAGGAGGTTTACGCGGAAGCGTACGCGCGCCGCGAGGAGCTGTGCGCGCCGTATGCCGAGGTGGTGCGGATCCGGGCGGAGAGGCTGCCCGAGCCGGAGAAAGTACGGGCGTGGACGGCGGCGCAGTACACCGGCGCGCTGCGGCACGAGCCGGCCAACCCGGAGTTCAACTCCGACCTGCGGCAGTTGCTGCACGTGGGCTACAAGGTCGCGGCCGAAATGGGCGCGCGGTATCAGACCCTGCTGGCGGAGTGCGCGGAACCGATCGCGCGCAACGTGACCTACAACCTGTACGAACGCCACATGCGTCCGTTGTTCCTGGGGACGTAGGAAGGACGATCGCATGCTGGTCGCACTCCTTTTTTCAGTCAGCTACTCCGGATCGTGGGGCCAGGAAACACTGGGGCTGGAGCAGTTCATCGAGCGCGCGGCGGAGCTGGGCTTTGAGGGCGTGATGCTGGGGGGCAAACGGCCGCACCTGTCGGTGCTCGACTGGGGGCCGGGCGAACGGGCGCGGCTGCGGGAGCAAATCGAAAGGCGCGGTATGCGCCGCGTTTGCGTCGCCGCCTACACCAACTTCACGGCGGACCTGGAACACGCCGAGATTCCGCAGCGCGAATTTCAAATCCACTACGTGACGGCGCTGGCGGAGTTCGCGCGCGACCTGGGCGGCGACCTGGTACGAGTGTTCACAGGCTACGAGAATCCGGCGGCGGAGTACGGGCGTCAATGGAAGCTGGTGGTGGAAACGCTGAGGGAATGCGCGCGGCGAGCGGCGGAGTACGGCGTGACCATCGGCGTGCAAAACCACCACGACCTGGGCACGGCGTGGCAGAGCCAGTACGATTTGATCGGCGAGGTGGGCGAGCCGAACTGCAAGGCCGTGTTCGACGCCTGGGCGCCGGCGCTGCATGGCGCGGACCTGGTCGCCGCGGCGCGCAAGATGGCGCCGCTCACGGTGCAGACGATCGTGGCCAATTACCAGTTGCGCCCGCGCTTCCGCTACGACCCGGCAATCGTCAACTTCGTCGAACAGAAGCCGGCGCTGAGCGCGGTGCCGGTGGACGAGGGATTCATCGACTACGCGGCGTTTCTGGAAGCGCTGTATCAGGGCGGGTTCCGCGGTAACGTAGTCTACGAGATGTGTTCGCCGCTGCGCGACGGGGGCGATGGGCCGACGCTGGACCGCTACGCGCGGCGGTTCGTGGAGTTCCTGGGCGTGCAGAAGCAGCGGCTGGGGTGCGGCTAGCGCGACGCTGCGCGAGGTTGCGGTTCGCAAGGGAGAAATGTGATGAGCAGATTCAGTTGGTGCGCGACGTCGATGGCTGGGGCGATGCTGTGCCTGGTGGGGTGCGGCGCGCAACGGGCGGGCGTCCCGGCCCAGGCGCGAACTCTGAGAGTGGCGCAGGCAGGTCCGGCGGACATCGTCGGCAACGATGACAAAGCGCTGCAGGCGGCGATGAAATTGCTGCACAAGGGCGACACCCTGGAGATCGGTCCGGGCACGTACGAGATGAACAACAGCGTGTTCGTGCCCTCGGGCGTGACGGTGCGCGGGACGGCTGGGCAGACGATTTTGCGCAAGAGCGCGGGCGTCGAGAGCAAGCTGATCGAGGACGCCGACTACGGCGACAGCGTGTTTGCAGTGGCCGAGCCGCAGAAGTTCCAGCCGGGCATGGGCGTGGCGTTCGTCAACGATCAGCTCAAGTCGGGTTGGGACATCACGGTGACGACAGTCACGGCGGTGCGGCCGCCCTACATCCTTGTGAACCCGGCGACGCTGCGCGACTACAACGCCGAGAAGCAGCACGCGAAGGTGCGCAACACGTTTCCGATCCTATGCGTAGTGGAGGCCGAGAATGTGGTGCTGGAAGACGTGATCGTAGACGGCAACCGGGCCGAGAACGCGTACCTGGACGGATGCCGCGGCGGAGCGATCTACATGTACCGCGTGCGCAACGTGGAGGTGCGGCGGGCGACGGCGCGCAACTACAACGGCGACGGCATTTCGTGGCAGGTCAGCGACGGCGTGAAGGTGCTCGACTCGGAGTCCTACGGACATGCGGGCTTCGGCGCACACCCGGGCACGGGCAGCGCGAACTCGGTGGTGGAGAATTGCCGGCTGCACGACAACGGCGACATCGGGCTGTTCCTGTGCTGGAGGGTGCGCCACGGCCGCTTCTCGAACAACCGCATCGAGGGTAACGGGCACTACGGAATCTCGATCGGCCACAAGGACACCGACAACGAATTTATCGGCAACACGATCGCGCACAACGGGACGGCGGGCGTGCTGTTCCGCAAGGAGACGCCGCAGAACAGCGGCAGCCGTAACATTTTCCGAGACAACAAAGTGCTCGACAACGGCAACGCCAAAGAGGGCTACGGATTCTACATCGAGCCCAGCGCCACGGATCTGCTAATCGAGAAAAACCAGATCGCGGAGACGCGCGGGAAGGGCGGCACACAGCGCTACGGCGTCTACAAGACGCAAGGAGCCACTGCGCCCACGCTGCGCGACAATACGATGTCGGGCCACAGCGGCGGCGACTCGCGCTAAAACAAAATCAGACGATTTCGTCGCTGGCCGGATCCCAGCGCACGGTAGTCCCGCGGCGATAGGAAGCGACGGCCATCTGCACGGCGATGGAGGCGCGGAAACCGAGCTCGAAGGGAGCGTGCGGCTGCTGGCGGCTGCGCACGCAGTCGAAGAAGTTCTGCATGTGATCGTCGGTGATTTCGCGGTAGCCCTCGTTGTCGGCGATGGTCCCTTTGGCGGCGTCTTTGCCGCCCTGCGGAAGGTATTCGACCTTGTCGGACTGAGTGTGAATGATAGTGCCGCCGGAGCCGAACAGCAGGTCCTGCGTCTCGCCGTAGTAGTCGTTGCCGAACATCGAATTCCAGTTGAACAATAGCTTCTCGCCCATGTGCATGTTCACGTTCATGGTGTCCGGCACCTGCATTTTCGGAGAGCGGAAATTGGCTGCGGCGGTGGTGACGCTGAGCGGAATGCCGAGGTCCAGCGCGCCGAACCAGAAGCCGACCTGGTGGATCATGTTTTCGAACATGTTGCCGCCGGAGTAGTCCCAATAGAAGCGCCAGTTGAAGAAGCGCATCGGATCGAAGGGGTAGTGCTTGGCCTCGCCTTCGAAGGCGGCCCAATCGACGTGCTGCTCATCGCAATCGGGCGGCAGTTCGCGCAGCCAGCCGCCGTACGGTGCATTGCGGAAATGGAAGGTCTGCAGCGCCGTGAGCGTGCCCATGCGCTCGGGCGTAGCCAGCTCGCGGACCTTGAGAAAGCCCGCGCCGCTGATCATCTGCATGCCGATCTGGACCACGCGGCCGGAACCCTCGAAGGCCTTGCGCATACGCCGCGCATGGTTCGGAGTGAAGGCCATCGTCTTTTCCTGATACGTGTCCTTGCCGGCCTGCATGGCCATCACGAAATGCTGCACGTGCAGGTGCTGCGGAGTGGCGATGAGCACGGCGTCGATGCTCTTGTCGTCCAGCAACTGGCGGGCGTCGCGATAGGTCGTGATGCCGGGGACGAAGGCGCGTACCTGGTCCAGGCGCCGGGTGTAGATGTCGGCCACGGCGACGGCTTCGACGTTAGGACGGCCGATGGCGGCCTTGAAGATCTCCTGACCGCGCGCACCGCCGCCGATGAGGCCGATGCGGATGCGGTCGTTGGCGCCCAGGACCCGGGCAGAGGCGGGCAGCGCGGAGGCGGCCATGCCGGCCGCTCCCGCGGCCAGTTGTCCCATAAATGTGCGGCGATCGGACATGACTCAATTCTCCTTAAGCGGCCGGTAGGCAATGCAGTCGATCTCGATCTTCATGACCGGATCGACGAAGGCGACGGCCACGGTGGTGCGCGTGGGCCGCTGCGAATCGAAGAACTCGCGGTAGACCTCGTTCATCGCTTGAAAGTCGTTGGCGTCCTTTAGAAACACCTGGACCTTGACGACGTCGGCGAGCGCTGCGCCGGCGGCCTCGAGCAGCCGCTGGATGGAAGTCAGCGTCAAACGCGTCTCGTGCTGGATGTCGCCGTAGCTCATGCGGTCCGTGGCGGGATCGACCGGCCCCATGCCGGAGACGAAGACGAAATCGCCCGCGCGGATCACGGGCGTGTAGGGCCCGCGCGGCTTGGGCGCGCCCGGGGGGAAGATGCGTTCAATCATGGCTCAGTCCTTGCAGGCAGCGATGCGGAACGGCGCGGGCGCAGGGCAGTCAGGCCCGCCGCGCACTCCGCGCGTTTCACATATCCTACTCCGGCTTGCGGCGGCGCGCGGGCGCGCGGCGCGGCTTGTCGGTATTGCCGTCAGACGGGGCGCGCTTGCGCGGCGCGGCGCGCTTACGGGTCGTCTTGGGATGAGGCTCATCGACGACCGGGATCTCGCCGGTTGCCGTGGGCTGGCCGCGGACGATGGGCTGCTTGAGGTCGTGCTCGCTCAGGACCTCTTCCTCGTGAGCTTCCCTGGCGGGCAACGCCGGCGGATAGAACTCGGCGCCCAGAAAGACGCTGAGACCCCACTCCGGATGCGGTTCGACGCGCACGACGGTCTTATCCTGGGCGAAGTTGAGAAACTCGGCGAATCCCTGGAAACCGTAGTTCTTGTGGTCGAAGCCGGGGTGCTCTTCCTTCATCCACATCTCGAGGTCGGAGGCTTTTTGTCCAGCCTCCTCGAACTCCAGACGGTGGATTTCGAGCACGTCGCGCAACTGCGGCAACGCTTCTTCGGGCCTCGGCGCCGGCTTGTCCTTGAAGCCTCCGCCGCGGCGCTCGATGTAGTAGCGGCCGCCGGTGCCTTTGACGTTGACCAGGTCGGCGCGCTTCAGCTTATCGATGAACTCGGAGAAGCTGCGGGCGCCGTAGGCGCTCTCGTTGAAGGCGGAGTCGAGCTGCAGCATGGTGGACTTCAGAAGCCCGAGCTGCGGTTGCACGTTGCGCCGTTCGAGCACCTGCAGAGCGCGCTCCACCAGGGCCATCGAGAGCTGGAGATCCAGCGGGGCGGGCCGCGCCTGGACGTTCTGGTCGCGCTGCTGGGCTTCCTGCTGACGCCGTTCTTCGCGGTCGCGGCGGCGCTCGTCGCGGTCGCGGCGGCGGCTGTGTTCGCGCTCGCTGCGATCGTGGCCGTCGTGCCCGTCGTGGGGCCGCTCGGGCTCCTGGCCGCCGGCCAGGGGAACGGGCGCAGGCGCGGGGGCGGCGTGGGCCGGCTCGAGGTTGAGCAGGGATTCGAAGCTGATGAACTCGTGACAGTTCTGCTGCAGGATGGTCGACGTGAAGGCCTTGCCTCCGACGACGAAGACGGTTTTGCCGTATTCCTTCAGCTTGTTGACCAGCGGAATGAAGTCGCTGTCGCCGCTGATAATGGCGAAAGCGTTCACGTGGTCGTGGGTGAAGGCCATCTCGAGCGCATCCAACGCCAGGTTGATGTCCGCGCCGTTCTTATCGCCGCGCGGCGACGGGATCCGCTGGACCATTTGAACGGCATTTTCGGCCATCTGGCGCGTTGCGCCCTCCTGACGGCTCCAGTTCGCGTAGGCGAACTTGGCGATCAGGTCTCCGCGCTCCTTGAGCGCTTCCAATACGAGCGACACGTCGAATTCGCGCCGCAATGTCGATTTGACGCCGATTTCAATGTTGTCGTAGTCGACAAACACGGCGATATTCAGTCGTTCTTGCATCATGTAGCCCAATTGAGGCCATCTCAAGTATAAACCCGCTGCGACCGGAGCTTTACAATCAAGGAAGACGAATGACGGAAAAGCCTTACAAGGAGCCGGCCCTGGCGCTGAACCGGATTTACACGCGAACGGGCGACGCGGGGGAGACGGCGCTGGCCAGCGGCGAGCGCGTGCCCAAGGACGCGCGGCGCATCGAATGCTACGGCACGGTGGACGAGCTGAACGCGTGGATCGGCTTGGCGCGCGAGACGGCCACGGAACTGGCGGCGCAGGCGCCCGAACTGGCGGAGATGAGCGCGAGCCTGCTGCGGATCCAGCATGAGCTGTTCAATCTCGGCTCGGTGCTTGCCACGCTGCCGGACAAGCTGGGGCCGCGACAACCGCGCATCGCCGAAGCCGAAGTGGCGGCGCTCGAAGCGGAGATCGACCGCGCGACGGCGCAGCTCGCGCCGCTGCGGAGCTTCGTGCTGCCGGGCGGCTCGCGGCTCAACGCCGAGTTGCACGTCTGCCGCACGGTCTGCCGCCGCGCCGAGCGCACGGCCGTCACGCTGGCGCGCGAGGGCGGGGTGGACGAGCTGTGCGTGCGCTATCTGAACCGGCTCAGCGACGCGCTCTTCGTTTACAGCCGGCGCGCCAATCAACTGCTGGGCGTGCCGGAGACGCTGTGGGAGCCCAACCGCGCGTCGTCGGCGCGATAGCCCCTTTCGCGACGGGGACAACCGGGCAATCCCCGATTCCAGGGGATGAAGGACAGTCCCTTGTCAGCCACTCCTCGTCGGCGCGATAGACGGCCGGCTAGAATGGCAATGACGAAGACGAACCGCCAAAATGTCCCCGGTTTTCAGCTGACTCCCGTGTCTCACTCAAGGGGTGCAGTCCAAGCCGTCCCTTATACCTCCGTCTGCAGCAAGTGCTCTATTTTTCCGGGGCCTTGGCCGGAGTCGGCCGGAGGCTGATGATGATTGGGTACTCAAGAATTAGCCGCGCGCCTTTTTCGCCGGTTCTCCGGATCTCGATCCGGTCGGCGTGGCTGAGGTCGAAGTACCCCTCGGGGGCTCTTTTCCTCTGCGCTAAATCCCAGAACCGGAACTTGCAGCGCATTTGCCCGTTGCGGACCGGTTCGCTGAGGGCGGCCCAAGTCCGGGCGGTGACTTGCTTTCCGACTTCGAGCACCGGGACTTCGAAGCCGCCACCATGCCACTCCGGTGCCTCCGGCGAAGCCTGCCAAAACAAGTTGTCGGACGTGACAAACACCGGCTTGGCGCCGCTGAGCAGCGTGAACTCGACGTACGGATCGAAGTGACTGAGAAACTGCGGTTCGATGGCGGCCGGGTAGCGGACCAGGATCTTCGACGGCAGAGAGGGCAGTTCGATGGTCTCCTCGACGAAATCCGACGCGGCGCCCGCTAGCGGGGAAGGAGTTTGCGCCGCCACCAGAAGCGGCAAGGCCACCAGCGCGCCGATCAAGAATCGCATGTCCGCAACAGATCTCGTGGTCACCCCCTATGATGATCGGTCAACTGCGAGGCTACCACAGGTTCCCAGAATAGCGATGTGCGGAATCCGGGGCCAGCGCAATCCCCGCTCCTAGGGGATGAAGGACAGTCCCTTGTCAGCCACTCCTCGTCGGCACGATAGACGGCCGGCATCCAGGGAAAAGGCACAGCCTAACTCATCCCGCCCGTGATTTGGCGGGAATCGTCACAGTCAGCGGACCGTAGAGGCCAGCCAAGCTCGCCCTGCCGGGACAGCGGCAGCCGATCGCCGCCGCTCGTTCGCCTGCACGCGCTGTCAGGCGGCTTCCAGCACGCGCATTTCGATGCGTAAGCCCGCGGCCGTCGCCATGTTCACCAGCGCGTCGAGGGCAAACAAGTTGATCTTGCCACGCATCAGGTCGGAGACGCGCGGCTGCGTCACGCCGAAAAGCTGGGCCGCTTGCGCCTGGCTCATCCCGGTACGGGTGATGTGATCCTTCAAGGCGATCATCAGGACCGAGCGCAGCTTCATGTTGGCGGCCTGCTCGGGCGTGTCTTCGATAGCGTCCCACACGCTGGTAAAACGTTGCTTGTTCATTGCCCTAGCTCCTTCAACAACTCGCGGTAACGCTTGGCGGCAAGCTCCACGTCCGCCTTGCTGGTTTTCTCGGTCTTCTTCTGGAAGCAGTGCAGCACGTAGATCGCGCCGGCGAATTTCGCCACGTAGAGGACGCGGAACGCGCCAGCCTCATCCCGAATTCGAATCTCCTTTACACCCCGGCCCACCGTGTTCATGGGCTTCCAGTCGTCCGGCTCCCGGCCGTTTTGCACCTGGTCCAACTGATGGCCGGCCTCACGCCTGGCCGTCAGCGGGAAGGCGCGCAAGTCTTCCAAGGAACTGCCCCGAAACTCGACAGGTTTGGAATCAGCCACATCAACAGTATACAAAGTTTTGTATGGCCGACAAGCAAATACGGGGACAACTCCCCGACTCCAGGGGATGAATGGCCTTGCCCTATAAGCCACTTGTCGTCGGCACGATAGCCGGTCGTCATCCAGGTGGACGTCGCATCAGCGCGCACTCGCCGCACCGCGCCGCGCAAACCGGCGTGCGGACGATTCTCGATAGAATAGAGACGCCGCCCCCGCACACGGCATGCGACAACGCGCAAGCGGCGCGGGCCGCGCGTGCGGAGAAGGCGAAAAGAGTAGGAGTATCTATGCCTCAGGAATTGTGCGACATCGGCCTGATCGGGCTGGCGGTGATGGGCCAGAACCTGGTCCTGAATATGAACGACCACGGCTTTCGCGTGGCGGTCTTCAACCGGACCGTTTCCAAGGTGGACGATTTCCTCAAAGATGAGGCCAAGGGCACCACGATTGCTGGCGCGCACTCGATCGAGGAGCTGACCGCGCTGCTGAAGCGGCCGCGCCGCGTGATGCTGATGGTCAAAGCCGGCGAGACGGTGGATCACATGATCGACGCAACTGGTCCCGCACCTGGAGACGGGCGACATCATCATCGACGGCGGCAACTCGCACTTCCCCGATACGACGCGCCGCACGGAAACGCTCGCCGAAAAGGGCATCCTGTTCATCGGCACGGGCGTTTCGGGCGGCGAGGAGGGCGCGCGCCGCGGCCCGTCCATCATGCCCGGCGGCAACCCGCTGGCATGGCCGCTCGTGAAGCCGATCTTCCAGGCCATCGCCGCCAAGGTGAAGACGGCTCGCCGTGCTGCGAATGGGTGGGCGAGAACGGCGCCGGCCACTACGTGAAGATGGTCCACAACGGCATCGAGTACGGCGACATGCAGCTCATCTGCGAGGCCTATCAGATGCTGAAGGACGGGCTGGGGCTGACCGCAGCCGAATTGCACGACGTCTTCGCCGAGTGGAACACGGGCGAACTCGACAGCTACCTGATCGAGATCACGCGCGACATCTTCGGCAAGCTGGACGAGGACGGCACGCCGCTCGTCGATAAGATCCTCGACACGGCCGGCCAGAAGGGCACCGGCAAATGGACCGGCATCAGCGCGCTCGACCTCGGCATGCCGGTGACGCTGATCGGCGAGGCGGTGTTCGCGCGCTGCCTGTCGGCGATGAAGGAAGAACGCGTGCACGCGGCGCAGGTGCTGAGCGGCCCGAGCCGATGCCCCATCGAAGACCGCAAGGGCTTCATCGAGGATGTGCGCCGCGCGCTGTACTGCTCCAAGATGATCTCCTACGCGCAGGGCTACATGCTGCTGCGCGAGGCCGCGAAAGAGTACAAGTGGAACCTCAACTTCGGCGGCATCGCGCTGATGTGGCGCGGAGGCTGCATCATCCGCAGCCGCTTCCTGGGCAAGATCAAGGAAGCGTTCGACAAGAACCCGCAGCTCGAGAACCTGCTGCTCGACGAGTTCTTCAGCGACGACGTTGCTCCAGCACCAGCCGGCCTGGCGCAGGGCCATCGTGCAGGCGATCGAGTTCGGCGTGCCGACGCCCGCGTTCTCGACGGCGCTGGCGTTTTTCGACGGCTACCGCTGCGCGCGGCTGCCGGCCAACCTGCTGCAGGCGCAGCGCGACTTCTTCGGCGCGCACACGTATGAGCGCGTGGACCAGCCGCGCGGCCAGTTCTTCCACACCAACTGGACCGGGCGCGGCGGTCGCGTGGCGTCGGGCACGTACAAGGCGTAGCGGGTGCGGGCGATGCGCGCAGGCTGGTTGAATCGCAGGGAGAAGGCATGCAATACGGTCTGAATATCAAGCCCAGCGGCGCGCTGGATCTGGTGACGTCTGGGCGCGCTGGTGCACCGCCTGGACCCGGGCATGATCCCGTTCCGCAAAGCGCACGAGTGCCAGATCCACGTCAGCGGCGGCGAGTTCAACGTCGCCGCCAACCTGGCCGACTGCTTCGGCCTGGCGACCGGCGTGGCGACCGCGATGGTCGATTATCCGATCGGCGACCTGATTGCGGAGCGCGTGCGGGCCATGGGCGTGAAGCCGTTCTACAAGCGCTTCCGAGCACAACGGCGTGACCGGGCCCAATATGGCCACGGTGTACTAGCGACCGCGGGCAGGGCGTGCGCGCGCCGGTGGTGTTCTACAACCGCTCGAACGAGGCCGGCGGCGCTGCTCAAGCCCGGCGATTTCGACTGGAACGCGATTTTCGGCGCAGGCGTGCGCTGGTTCCACTAGCGGCGGTATCTTCGCGGCGCTGTCGGCGACCACCGGCGAACTGATCATCGAAGGCATGAAAGCGGCCAAGGCGGCCGGCGCGGTGACGTCGCTTCGATCTGAACTATCGCGCGAAGCTGTGGAACATCTCGGGCGGCCACGAGAAGGCGCTGGCGGTGATCGCGCGCATCGTGGAGAACGTGGACGTGCTGGTGGGCAACGAAGAGGATCTGCAGAAGGGGCTGGGCATCCCCGGACCCGAAGTGGCGGCGAAATCGAAGCTCGATCCCGAGCGCGTTTTTCGGCATGATCGACAACGTGGTCGCGAAGCATCCGCACGTCAAAGTGGTCGCGACCACGCTGCGCGAAGTGCACTCGACCAACCGCCATAGCTGGGGCGCGGTGGCCTGGATCGACGGCCAGACCTACGTTGCGCCGACGGCCGAACTGGACGTGCTCGATCGCGTCGGCGGCGGCGACGGCTTCGCCTCGGGCTTCTTCTACGGACTGCTGACGGGCGAAGCGCCGGAGCAAGCGGTCAAGCTCGGCTGGGCGCACGGCGCGCTGCTGACCACGTTCCCCGGCGACACCACGATGGCGACGCTGGAACAGGTACGCGCGTTCGCCAAGGGCGGCTCGGCGCGCATTCAGAGGTAAGCGGGCGAGGTGCAGCGCGGCACAGCCATCGAGACTGCGCGTGGCGCGGACAGCCGGTGGGACCTATGCCACTTCGAGGCGAATCTGTTTGCCCACGGCCTCGAACCCGCGCTCGACCGCGTCCAGTCGTCCCTTGTGACGCAGATCCACGATCCGCATCAGGTTCGACTGCGGCACGCCGAGCCGCCGGGCGAGTTCGCTCTTCTTCAATGAAGACTCGCGCCACTCCTGGTACAGCCGCACTTTGAGGCTCTCGAGGAGCGGCAACGTCACCTGTTTCCTGAACCGGCCGCGGCGCGCCATCGGCTCTGGAATTGGCTCGTTGCGCTTCATCAGGTCGGACAGGACCGTGATCAGCAGGTCCCGCGCCATGTCCTGCGCGTCCTCCAGATCGTCTCCCTGGGTGACTCCATAGGGCAGGTCCGGAAAGGTGACCACGTATCCGCCGGATTCACGGTCGGATTGAAATCGCGCGTAGTAGGTCAACATGCCTTCCTCCCTGGCGGCTCAAAGCTCCTTCAACCATCTCTCGTGCAGCCCGAGTTGCTTCAGGATGCTGTGCAGTGTTCCAGTCTTGATCTCTTGCGACGCGTGTCTGGGGATGGTAGAGCGTCGTCCGAGATACTCGACTATCGTATGCCGCCGGCCTTCTTCAAACCGGCATCCAAGCTCTTTCAAGCGGCGCCTGAGTTCACTGGCCGTCACAATTGAACTTTATCACATTTGATAAATGCGGAAAATCAGTCCGGTGGTGGCCCGGCGCGCGTTCACGACAATCGGCTGCGCGACTACTGCACGTCCGCGGGCAGCTTGCGTCTTTTGGGCACGACACGATAGCGCCGGGCCATCACAGTTCCGCCCTGGAAGGCGTCGGCGACGACGGCGGCCTGTTCCTGCTTGTGGCGCGCGCCGCTGCCGGTGGCGGTCGAGGCGGCCTCGGGCCGGCCGGCGTAGCGCAGCGCGCGGCGGGTGGGATCGAGCAGCGGCTGCATGCGGTCGCGCACGAACAGGAACGCGCCCATGTTGCGCGGCTCCTCCTGGCACCATACGACCTCGGCGGTGGAGGGGTAGCGCCACAGCAGATCCTCGATCTGGTCGGCGGGCCAGGGATAGATCTGCTCGAGCCGCACCAGGGCGGCGTCCTCGAGGCCCTGCTTGCGCCGCTCGGCCAGCAGTTCATAGTAAATCTTGCCGCTGCAGAAAATGACCTTGGTGGCGCGGTCGGGCGCGATCGCGGCGTCGCTCAGCAGCTCGGCGAAATGGCCGTGCGTGAACTCGCGTAACGGGCTCACCGCCTCGGCGTGGCGCAGCAGGCTCTTGGGAGTGAAGATCACCAGCGGCTTGCGCGTGCCGCGGCGGTCGTTGCCGCCGTACATCTGGCGGCGCAGCAGGTGGAAATACTGGGCCGGCGTGGTGACGTTCGCCACCTGCAGATTGTCCTCGGCGCTGAGCTGGAGGAAGCGCTCGATGCGCGCCGAACTGTGCTCCGGGCCCTGGCCTTCGTAGCCGTGCGGCAGCAGCAGCACCAGGCCGCTGGGCTGGCCCCACTTGGCCTCGCAGCACGAGATGAACTGGTCGATCATGATCTGCGCGCCGTTCGCAAAGTCGCCGAACTGGCCTTCCCACAAGGTGAGCGTCAGCGGGTCGCCGAGCGAGTAGCCGAACTCGAAGCCCATCACGCCGTACTCGCTGAGGCTCGAGTCGACGACTTCGAAACGCGCCTGGTTGGGCGCGAGGTGCTGCAGGGGCGTGTAAACCGCGCCAGTCGAGTAGTCGTAGTACTCGAGGTGGCGCTGCGAGAACGTGCCGCGCCCGCTGTCCTGGCCCGAAAGCCGCACGGGCGTGCCCTCGGAAACGAGCGTGGCGAAGGCCAGCGCCTCGGCCGTCGCCCAGTCGGCCGCGCCGCCCTGCACGACGTCCTTACGCTTCTCGAGGAAGTTCTTCAGCTTGGGATGCAGAGTGAAACTGTCGGGGAAAGTGGTGAGTCCGTGAATGATGGTCTCCACCAGCGCCGCATCCACGGCCGTGCGCGGGCAGGCGCTGGCGACGGCCTGCTGCTCGTAGTCGCTGACCTCCTGCAGCTCCCACTTTTCACCGCGCTCGACGGCCTCTTCGTGAGCCCGGTTGTAGACGTCCTGAACCTGCTGGCGGATGCGCCCGGCCCATTCCTTGGTGATCACGCCCTCGCGCAGCAGGCGCTCCGCGTAGATGTCGCCGACCGGCTTGCGGCCCTTGATTTTGCGGTACATCAGCGGCTGGGTGTAGCTCGGGTCGTCGCCTTCGTTGTGGCCGTACTTGCGATAGCAGACCATGTCGATGACGACGTCCTTCTTAAACTGCTGACGGTAGTCGAAGGCGATCTCGATGGCGCGGATGCAGGCCTCGGGGTCGTCGCCGTTGGCGTGCAGAATGGGCGCCTGGACCATGCGCGCGACGTCGGTGCAATAGGTCGAGGAGCGGCTCTCCTCGGGCGTGGCGGTGAAGCCCAGCTGGTTATTGATCACCAGGTGCACGGTGCCGCCGGTGGCGAAGCCTTTCAGCAGCGAGAGGTTGAGCGTCTCGGCGACCACGCCCTGGCCGGAGAAGGCCGCGTCGCCGTGCACGAGCACGGGCAGCACCTTATCGTGCGCGAGGTCGCCCATGCGGGTCTGCTTGGCGCGCACGATGCCTTCTACCACCGGATCGACGGCCTCGAGGTGGCTCGGATTCGGTGAGAGCGAGACCTTGATTTCGCGGCCGCCGCAGGTGCGCTGGATGCCGCTCGCGCCGAGATGGTACTTCACGTCGCCGGAGCCCTGCGTGGTCTCGGGATCGACATTGCCTTCGAACTCGCCGAAGATCTGTGCCGTCGATTTGCCCACCAGGTTCGATAGCACGGTGAGCCGGCCGCGGTGGGCCATGCCGATCACCATCTCGCGCACCCCCTGGTCGGCGGCGCGCTCCATCAGTTCGTCGAGAACGACCATCGCCGACTCGCCGCCCTCGAGCGAGAAGCGCTTCTGTCCGACGAAGCGCGTGTGCAGGAAATTCTCGAAGCTCTCGGCCTGCAGCAGCCGCATCAGCACGCGCTGCTTCAGCTCGCCCGAAAGCGGCCAGAGGTTGGCCAGCGGCTCCATGCGCTCCTGCAGCCAGCGCTTTTCCTCGGGATGCTGGATGTGCATGTACTCGCAACCCAGCCGCCCGCAGTAGGTCTGGCGCAGCGTGTCGAGGATCACTCTCAGAGTGGCGACTCCGGGGCGTCCGGCCAGCGAGCCGGTAATGAAATCGCGCTCCAGATCCCAGATGGTCAGGCCATAGGTGGCGGGGTCGAGCTCGGGGTGATACTGCGGCGCGGTGCCCAGCGGGTTGAGGTCGGCGATCAGGTGGCCGCGCACGCGGTAGGCGTTGATCAACTGCAGCACCGCGGCCTGCTTGGCGATCTCGTCCAGGCGTTTATCGTCGCGGAAGCCGGGAAACGCGGCACCGCGGTCGCTCTGCCATTTCACGGGCTGGTAGGGCATGCCGAGTTCGAGGAAGACCTCTTCGTAGAACCCTTCCTGACCCTCGAGCAGCGCCTGCAACCGGCCCAGAAAAGAGCCCGACTCCGCGCCCTGGATGATGCGGTGGTCGTAGGTGCAGGTCAGGGTCATGATCTTGGCGATGCCGAGCTGCGCGCGCAGAGCGTCGCTCGCACCCTGGAACTCCGGCGGGTAGTCGATGGAGCCGGTGGCAACGATCGCGCCCTGCCCGGGCATCAGCCGCGGCACGCTGGCCCCGGTACCCACGGTGCCGGGATTGGTCAGCGAAATCGTGGTTCTCTGAAAGTCGTCGGGCCCGAGCTTGCCCGTCCGCGCGCGGGCCACCAGATCGTCGAACGTAGTCAGGAACTGGCCGAAGCCGAGCGCGCCGGCGTTCTTGATATTGGGCACCATCAGGCCGCGATGGCCGTCCTTGCCGGCGACGTCCACGGCGATGCCGAGGTTGATCTCGCGGCGCACCACGCGATGCGGCGCGCCGCCGAGCTCGGCGTAGGCGTCGTTGATGCCAGGCAGAGCTTTCAAGGCGCGCACGATGGCCCAGGCCGTGAGATGCGTGTAGCTGACCTTCGATTTGCCATGCAGCTCGCGCATCTGGTTCAGCAGACGGCGATTCTCGTCGATCACTTTCACCGCGATGGTGCGCTGCGAAGTGGCCGTCGGCACCGCCAGGCTGAGGGTCATGTTTTCGGCGACGCGCAGCGGCGCGCCCTTCAGCGGCACAAGCTGATCGGAGGGACTCAATGCGAGGGTGGGCGCCGGCGATGCGGCGGCAGGCGTTGAAGAAGGGACCACGGCCGGCGGGCGCACGGCGACGGCGGTTTCGAGCGCCGGCTGGCCGTTGGGCTGGTGTGGCGCGGAGTCGAAGACCTCGCGCCAGCTCTCATCCACGGTGCCGCGGTCATGAACGTATTCTTGATACAGCTCATCTTCCAGCCAGCTATTGAGGCCGGGGCGCTGCTCGGATTGGCTCGACATAGTGCGATCTGCTTCGAGAAGTGGGATAAGTCCAGAATTGCCTATAGTGTAACGCGGAACCGGCGCTCCGCCGCCGGTCGAGGCTCCTCATCTTAATGAGACGGTTGAAGGACGGTTTTCGATGCAAGCCGAGGCCGGCCGGCCGGGCTCGGGCATCGTACAATCTGAAGAACAACCGTGAAAATCCTCATCTTCTCCGACATCCATGACGACGCCGCCGCGCTGAACCGGCTGCTGGACATCGAGGCGGACCTGTACGTCGCCGCCGGAGATCTGACCACGTTCAATCGCGGCCTGGAGAAGCTGGCGCCGGTGCTCGCACGGCGCGCGGACAAGATGTGGATCCTGCCGGGCAATCACGAGCACGCGCGCGACATCGAAGCCTTCTGCGCGCGCCACGGATTCCACGCGCTGCATGGAAAGTCGATCCTGCGCGCTGGCTTCCACATCGCCGGGCTGGGCCATTCCAACCCCACGCCGTTCCACACGCCGGGCGAGGATTCGGAGGAGACCATTGCCGCGAATCTGAGCGTGTTCGCCGGCTTGAAACCGATGCTGCTGATCTGCCACTGCCCACCGCTGAACACGCCTCTGGACGAAGCCGCGTCGGGCCGCCACTTCGGTTCGCGCGCGGTGGCCGCATTCATCGCCCATCAGCAGCCGGAGTGGTTCATCTGCGGGCACATTCACGAAGCCGCGGGGCGCGCGGCGCTGTTCGGCACAACGCGGGGCGTGAACGCCGGCAAGCCGGGCTACCTGCTGGAGCTGCCAGGCTGAGGCGCAGCGAGCAAGCTGGGCGCTGAGCAGGCGTTCCGACATAGCTTGGAAACGGCCGGGCGCGCGGCGAGTCTGGCTCCAACGGCGGTTGGCTGCGATAATGGAGTTCGATCACAACAGGCTGTATTTCAATACAGTTACGAGGCAGAAGTGAGAGAGCCGCTGATTGAAGCCCGGCAGGTGGAGAAGTATTACGGCCAATCTGGCCGCAACCGCATCCAGGTGATCGCGCCGCTGGACCTGTGCGTGTATCCGGGGGAGATCCTGGCGCTGCTCGGCCCATCGGGGTCGGGCAAATCGACCCTGCTGCGCATGCTCACGGGCCTGGCGGGGACGTCGGGCGGACAAGTGCTGTGGCACAACAAGCCGCTCAACGGTCCGTGCGAGAACGTCTCGATCGTGTTCCAAAGCTTCGCGCTGTTTCCATGGCTGACGGTGCTGGAAAACGTCGAAGCGCCGTTGAAGGCGCGGGGCGTGGAAGCAATCGAGCGCCACAAGCGCAGTCTCAAGATCCTCGACACGGTCGGCCTGGACGGGTTCGAATCGGCGTATCCGAAGGAGCTGTCGGGCGGGATGAAACAGCGGGTGGGCTTCGCGCGCGCGCTGGTGGTGGAGCCGGAAGTGCTGTTCATGGACGAGCCGTTCTCGGCGCTGGACGTGCTGACTGCCGAGAACCTGCGCGGCGAACTATTGGAGCTGTGGGAGGACAAGAAGATCAACACGCAGTCGGTGTTCATCGTCACCCACAACATCGAGGAGGCGATCCTGCTGGCCGACCGGATCATCGTGCTGGGCAAGAATCCGGCGCGCATCCGGACGAATTTCAAGGTCGAGCTGCCGCGGCCGCGGGACCGCCGCTCGCCGTCCTTCACGATTCTGGTGGACTACGTCTACAAGATCCTGACCAAGCCCGATACGGGTTCCGACGTGGGGCTGGCGCCGACGCCCGGGACCGCGCCGCTGCTGGAACCGGAGAAAGTCAAATACCAGATGCTGCCGCACGCGCGCCCAGGCGGCATCGCGGGCTTTCTGGAGATCCTCTCCGACCACGGCGGCCATGCCGACATTTACCATCTGGCCGACGATCTGCAGTTTGAAATCGACGACATGCTGCCGACGGTCGAGGCCGGAGTGCTGCTGGGCTTCCTGAAGCTCACCGAGGGCGACGCCGAGATCACCGACGAGGGCCGCGCTTTCGTGGAGGCGGACATTCTCAAGCGCAAGGACGTCTTCCGCGACGCCGCGCTGGAGCGCGTTTCGCTGTTGCGGCAGATCACGCGCTCGCTGGACACGAAGGCCGACCGGACGCTGCCGGCGGAGTTCTTCCAGGACATGCTGGAGGAGCATTTCAGCGAGGACGAGGCGCAGGCGCAGATCGAGACGGCAGTCAACTGGGGCCGCTATGCCGAACTGTTCGACTACGACCGCAAGCGCGAGCGGTTCTTCATTCCGGAAGAACTGCCGGCGGGCGCGGCAGAGAGCGGCGTCGGGCACGGATTATGAGCACGCAGCCGCTGAGCCTTTCGCTGAAGGGCGAGAAGACGTGGCCGCTGGTGCTGGATGCGCTGGTGTTTTCGGGCGTGGTCGCGGTGGTGTACCTGATGATGGTCGTCGGGCGCTACTGGTTCGGCGCGATCGTGCCGGCGGCCGAGATCTCGCGCTCGCCGCGGGCGATCCCGATGTACGCGGTGTATTCGCTGGTGCGGATGGGGGCGGCGTACGTGCTAAGCCTGGTGTTCGCGGTGGCCTACGGCTACGTCGCGGCGTATAACAAACGGCTGCAGGGGGTGATGCTGGCGACGCTGGACATTCTGCAGTCGATCCCCGTGCTGAGCTTTCTCCCCGGGGTGATGCTGGCCATGGTGGCGCTGTTCCCGGCGCGCCAGTTGGGCGTGGAAATCGGCTCCGTGGTGCTGATCTTCACAGGCCAGGTGTGGAACATGGCGTTCAGTTTCTACGCCTCGTTAAAGGCCATCCCGCGGGAACTGCGGGAAGCGGCCGGAATCTACCGCTTCGGCCGAGTGCAGCGCTTCCTGCAACTGGAACTGCCGTACGGCACGATCGGCCTGATCTGGAACTCGATGGTATCGGTGGCGGGCGGGTGGTTCTTCCTGATGGCGTGCGAGATGTTCGTGCTCGGCAAGCGCGACTTCCGGCTGCCCGGGCTGGGCTCGTACCTGCAGGCGGCGGCCAGCGCGGGCGACACGCCGGCGCTCGTGTGGGGCCTGGCGGCGATGATCGCGGTGATCGTGCTGATCGACCAACTGGTGTGGCGGCCGGCCATCGCCTGGGCCGACAAATTCAAGCTGGAACAGGTGGAGAGCGCGGAAGCGGCGGAGTCGCCGGTGCTGAACCTGCTGCGCCAGTCGCCGCTGATCAACCGGCTGAAACAGCGGACGGTCACGGGGCTGGAAGAGCGGCTGATGATGCGCGCGGCGCGGCACCGGCCGAGCGTCCATCCGGGGCGCGGCGCGGTGCGGCTGCGGCAGGCGCTGCGGATCGTGCTGGGCGGCGCGGTGGTGATCGCGATCGGCTACGGGGTGTTCCAGGCGCTGGTGACGCTGAAGGGCGTGAACCGGGCGGAACTGTGGATGACGCTCCAGGCCGCGGGAGCGACGTTCCTGCGGGTGTGGACGGCGCTGATCCTCGGCTCGTTGTGGACCATCCCGGTGGGCGTGGCGATCGGGTTCAGTCCGCGCCTCTCGCGCATCGCGCAGCCGCTGGCGCAGATTGCGGCCTCGGTGCCGGCGACGGCGCTGTTCCCGGTGGTGCTGATGGCGCTGATCAGCCTGGGCGGCGGTCTGAAGGTGGGCTCGGTGCTGCTGATGCTGATGGGCACGCAGTGGTACATCCTGTTCAACGTGATCGCCGGCGCGATCGCCATCCCGTCGGAGTTCCGCGAGGTCGCGGAGATCTTCCGCTTCCGGCGTCTGGACCGCTGGCGCACGGTGATTCTGCCGGGCATCTTTCCGTACCTGGTGACGGGCCTCGTGACGGCGTCGGGCGGAGCGTGGAATGCGAGCATCATCGCTGAGTACTTCCAGTTCAAGGGCCAGGTGATGTCAACCTTCGGACTGGGCTCGGAGATCAGCGCGGCTAGCGATGCGGGCAACTTCGCGCTGCTGCTGCTGTCGACGATCGTGATGGCGACGCTGGTGGTGAGCGTGAACCGGCTGCTGTGGCGGCCGCTATACCGGCTGGCCGAGCAGCGCTACCAGTTGGAGAGCTAGCTCATCCTGTTAAGCGATAATACAAGCCATGCAACGCAGGGAGTTTCTCGCGGGAATGATGGGCGCGGCGGCAGCGGCGACGACGGTCTCCGGCCGCGCCATGGCCGGCGCTGGGCCGAAGTTGGGCGTCGATCTGTTCAGCCTGCGCTCGCAGGGCTGGGATGCGTTCCAGTTCCTCGATTACTGCGCCAAATTCGGCGTCAAGACGGTCCACTTCTCGGAGATCCGGTTCCTCGGCAGCCTGGACGACGAGCACGTGCGGCAGGTCGGCGAGCACGCCGCCGGGCTGGGCATCGAGCTGGAAATCGGCATGCGCTCGATCTGCCCGACCTCAGGCGAGTTCGACCGCCAGAGCGGGACCGCGGACGAGCAGATTATGCGCATGGTGCGCGCGGCGACAATGGCCCGCTCGAAGATCGTGCGGGCGTTCCTGGGCACGTTCCGCGATCGTAAGAAGGGCGCGCCGGGCAGTTCGAAGGAGCCGATCGAGTCGCACATCGACACGGCCATTCAGGCGCTGCGCGGCGTGCGCTCGCGCGTGCTGGACGCCGGGCTGAAGATCGCCATCGAGAACCACGCCGGCGACATGCAGGCGCGCGAGCTGAAGATGCTGATCGAAGGCGCGGGCGCGGACTTCGTCGGCGCGTGCTTCGACTCGGGCAACCCGTGCTGGGTGCTGGAGGATCCGCACCTGACGCTGGAGACGCTGGCGCCCTACATTCTGACCTCGCACATCCGCGACAGCTACCTGTGGAACACCGAGGAGGGCACGGCCGTCAACTGGGTGCGGATGGGCGAAGGCAACATGGGCATATCGAGCCTGCTCACGCGCTACATGGAGCTGTGCCCGGGCAAGGCGATGTCGCTCGAAGTGATCGTCATGGGACCGATGCTGTACCCGTGGCGCAAGCCCGAGTTCTGGGAGGGCTACCGCAACGTCCGGGCGGCGGAGTTTGCGCGCTACCTGCGACTCGCCGCGCCGGGCCAGCCGCAGCCGCCGCTGCCGCAGTTATCCAAGGAGCAGGCGGTCGTGAAAGAACGCGAAGACTTCGAGGCGTCAATGCGCTGGACGCGCGAGTTCCTCAAGGTCTGAACCCGCCACTCCACAGAGCGTGCGTGCGACCGGTCGCGCACGCCGAAAAACAAAAAGTGGAGGATCAAAGCCAATTGTCGACTTTTCTTTTTAGAATGATAGGCTTAAACTGGCTATCTTTCGGTCATTCCCGCTGAATATTTGCAGTTGTCAAAGAGCGCAACCGGCGCGGCGTGCAGGTTCCCGGTTGCCTTGAGCTTACACCGGGTGTCAAGCGAAAAGACGAATCGGTAGTGGTCGATTCGACCGTCGGGCGCGGCTGCGCTTCGATACTGCAGGCGGGGCGGTCGCCCCGGTGTCCGATAATGCCAATTACCGGGCACTACACTTTCCAGATTCCCGACTACACACGAGTTGGTCTTTGGCTTGGGGTTCGGGAGTCCTTTCCGCGCTGGTGGCTCGGCATCACGCACCGCGCGCGGTTCGTCCCTCAGCGGAACTTCTCCACCATCATCAGGTCGCTCTGCTCGCTTCCGCCTTCCAACGCTGTGTAAAGCAGCCACCGGCTGTCGGGGGACACGGAGAAGTCCCCTTCTACTCTGCCCTCGATCTTTGCGACGGTCTCGACCTTCCGCGTGGTGAAGTTGAATCGCTGCACCGAGGGATTCTCCCAGCCAGAGATGTAATAGATACCGCGTTCGACCACCGCGAAGGATTGGGGGTGCACGAGGCCAGTGATCCGGATTTCCTCGCCACCTTCCACCGGAACCCGCCTCAGTTCGGTGTCTCCCCCCTCTGACGTCTCGGCCACGTGGTAGAAGAATTTCCCGTCGGGGGATTCAACCCCGTAAGCGCCGCCCTGATTCTTGATCTGCACCGGGTCTCCGCCGCCTGCGGGGACTTTCCACGTCTGGAGCTCTCCACTCCGGCCGGAGCCGAAATAGATCGACTTGCCATCTCGCGACCACGAAATAATCCAATCTCCACTCTGAGTGCCGCGTAAACGCTCCGGTCTTCCTCCGTCTGCGCCGATGATGTAGCTCTCGTCAGTCCCACCGGGTAGGGCATAGAAGGCGATGCGGCGTCCGTCCGGAGACCAGACAGGGCTGGCTACTTCCGGGCCGCCGAAGGACGTCAGCTTCACGGCGTTCGACCCGTCGGCCTCACACAACCAGATCTCGTCGCTGCCGGAGCGATTCGAAACGAAAGCGATGCGCTTGCCGTCCGGTGAGTATCGCGGGACATGATCCAGACGGGAGGAGTTCATTGGCATCTTGTCAACTCGCTGGCTGCCACCCAGACTCCAGGCGCCAAATGTGCGCCCGCAAAGAGGTCTGCATGTAAGCCACGCGGCCCTGCTGGGAAACCGCCGGCGCGAGGAATCGGCTTTCTCCGCCAAACGGCAGCCGCTCCGGTTCTCCTGCTCGTCGCGCGGACCCGCGAATGGCCATCTGCCACAAGGTTCTATTGCTCGTGGATGCGCCTGATGCAAACAGGATCGAGTTTCCGTCGGGCCACCACGCCGGCTCACCCGTGCACCTCTGCCAGAACGTGATACGGTTTGGTTCCCCGATGGTGCGCAAGTCTTCGGACAGTTCCAGCAGATAAAGATCGGAGTCTTTCTTGGTGACCGCCCTGGTGAACGCGACAGCCCTCCCGTCTGGAGAAAAAGCTGGCTCCACATCGCCGCGGAGACCCTGAGGCGGAGAAGTTAGCTTGCGCTTCTCGCCAGTTTCGACGGAGACCAGGAACAAGGCGCGCGGCTCTTGCAGCGAATCCCTGTCCGGAACTACGAGCCACCGGCTGCTGGGATGCCACGAAATCCTGCCCCCGGTAACCTCGATTAATTTTCGCTCGGCCCCGCCCACAGACGGGATCAGGAAAAGGCCGCTCTTCTCGCCGGGCAGAATCCTCAAGAAGGCGATCCAGCGTCCGTCCGGGGACCAGGCGGGAAGATGATCAGGGGCCGGATCTGTCGTGAGACGGACAGGCAGATCTGCACCGATCAATTTGACGTAGATGTCGAAGTTGTCCTGCTTGGGGCCGTCCCAGGAGAATGCAACGCGGTCCCCCTCCGGAGAGAAACTCGGCCACGACTGGGAGCCCGGGTAGGTGGTGAGAGGAACCGGAATCGGTACGGCTAGCGTTGTCTTTCCGGGCCAGTTCAACAGCCACAGGACGCATCCGGCGGCGATGGCAACGACCGCCAGCGTGCCAAGCACGGTGGGCCAGCGCGCTCCGGGGCGCGCTGGCTTCTCTGCCCCTGCGAGCCGCCCCGAATCCGAATCCTCCTTCACATCCTCGAGCGCCACCTTCACGTCGGCCATGCCTTGCCACCGGCGCGCCCGGTCCTTGCGCAGGCAGCGGGCAACGATCCGCTCCAGATCCCGAGGAACCTCTTCACCCAGCGGTGCGGGATCGCGATTCAGAATCGCCGCCAGCGTCGAAACCGCGGAACCGCCCGTGAACGCCTTGCGCCCGCACAGCATCTCATACAGCACCGAGCCGAAACTGAACACGTCCGAGCGCGCGTCCACCGCTTTGCCCTCGGCCTGCTCGGGCGACATATAGGACGTCGTGCCGACGATTGTGCCCTCTTCCGTTTCCGGCCGCATCGTCTCTGTCGGCACGTCCTCGCCCGCTTCGGTTTGGGTCAGCTTCGCCAGGCCGAAATCGAGCACCCGCACTACCCCGTGCTCGTCCACCATGATGTTCGACGGCTTCAGATCGCGATGCACGATGCCCGCCGCATGCGCGCAGGCGAGCGCGTCGGCGGTCTGGATCGCGTATCGCACCGCATCCTGCAGCTTCAGGCCCCGGCGTCCGATCAATTGACTCAGTGTCTTCCCCGCAACGTGCTCCATGACGATGAAATCGTGGCCTGCGTCGCAGGCGATATCGTGAATCGTGACGATATTGGGATGGCGCAGCGCGCTGGCGGCTTTAGCCTCCTGCACGAAGCGGGCCTGGCGCTGCGGGTCGGCGACCTTGTCCGGCGGCAGGACTTTGATGGCGACGAGACGATCCAGATGGCTGTCCCGCGCCTGGTAAACGATCCCCATTCCGCCTTCGCCGAGCTTTCCGATGATCTGATAGTGGAGAAGCGTCTGCGCAGTCACGTTCGACCCCGCTTCTGAATGCGAATGTGCATATCATATATCGTCGGGCGCCTCGCGAACAGTCCAATGAACAACCGCGTCCAGTCAGCCACTTTAAGCCGGATCATTGCGAACGCGCTCCGAACACCAGTCCCTTAGCTCTTGGATGGTCGCCCACTCGGAATCAATCCAATTGGTCGCGTAGCATCTCGGACAGGTGGTCGGAACGGTAAACGTTACCGGGAAATTGGCACGCTGCCGCAGAGTTCGAACTGACAGCCTAATTGTCGAATCGAGGCCCAACGTGCTGCGCGAGGCCGGTCAGGGGCGGGAGGCGGTGCGGGCGGTCTTCCACAGCAGGAGGCCGCCGGCGGCGAGCAGGCCGAGGGCGATCCATTGGGTCCAGGAGAAGGGGCCGCCGAAGGGCAGCGACTGCTCGTGGTAGCGGACGAACTCGACGCCGAAACGGGCAATGGAATAGAGCACCAGGTACAGGCCGAAGATGCGCCCGGCGGGATGGGGCCGGCGCGAGGCCAGGACTAGAATCCCGGCCACGATGAAAGTCAGGCCGGACTCATAGAGCTGCGCGGGCTGCAGCGGGACGTTGAGCGGGACGCCGGTGTAGGTCTCCGGATTCCGAAAGACGACCGCCCAGGGCAGGTGGCAGCGTGTGCCCCAGCAGCAGCCCGCGGCAAAGCAGCCCAGCCGGCCGATGGCATGGCCCAACGCCACGGCCGGCGCCAGGACATCGACGGTGGCCAGGAAGGGCAGACGCTCGCGGCGCATGTACCAGGCGGCGAAAGCCAGGGCCAGGAGGAAACCGCCGTAATAGACGCCGGCCGAAAGCAGGGTTTCGAGCGAGAAGATGCGGTCTGGATGGCGCGAATAGTAGCCGAAATCCATCACCAGCATCAGCAGCTTGGCGCCGAGCAGGCCGACCAGGGCGGCATAGACGGCCAGGTTGGAGACTTTCTCGGCATCGAGACCGGCGCGGCGGGCGAGCCGCAGAGCGAGGAACAGAGCGGCGAGGAAACCGAGGGCGACCAGGAGGCCGTAGGTGGGCAGGTAGAAAGTGCCGATGGTGAAAAGCTTCGGGTACATGGGTGGCCAAGAGTCCGGTTATTGCTCGCGCCGGGCCAGCACGAAGAAGTGGCTGTCGCCAGGGCGTAGTTCCAGCATCGCAAACCCGGCGCGCTCGAGCACGCGCTGATAGTCGCGCGGCGTGGGTTGATAACAGCCTTCCAGCTCGCGTGCGACCGGCGAGAGACCTCCGAAGGCGGCGGCGAGGCGGCCTCCGGGGCGCAGCAAGGCGTGCAAAGCGCGCGCCGCATCGAGCGGCGGCTGGACCCAATGCAGCGTGGCGAAGGCGTAGATGGCGTCGAAGGGCTGAGGCGCGGTCCAGGCGAGCAGGTCGGCGGCGAAGAACTCCGCGGCAGGGCAGGCCAGACGGGCCTGTTCGAGCAGGGGCGCTTGGATGTCGATGCCGGTGAGGCTGGCGCCGGTGGCGGCGAGCGCGGCGGTCCAACGCCCCAGGCCGCAGCCGGCGTCGAGCACGCGTTCGCCAGGGAGCGGCGCCAGCATATCGATGAGGATTTGTTCGGGAGCTTCCTGCACGGTGTTGCCCGGCTCGCGCCGGGTTACCAATGATACAGCATCACGTATACGACGACGCCCGTCAGGTTGACATACAGCCAGATCGGCAGCGTGATGCGGGCCAGCGCGCGATGTTTTAGAAAACGCCCCTTCAGCCCGCGCAGCAGCGTCACGACGGCCAGGGGCGCGACGGCGGCGGCGAGGATGGTGTGCGAGATCAGAATCGTGAAATAGACGCCGCGGATGGGGCCGGCGGGCCTGAAATGCACGGAGCCGACCTGGGCGTGATAGACCAGATAGCCGATCAAAAAGAGCGTGGAGGCGGAGAACGCGGCGAGCATCGTCTTGCGGTGGGCTTCGATGCGCCGGGCGCGGATCAGAAAATATCCGCACACGAGCAGGATGCCCGAAAGGGCGTTGAAGAAGGCATTGATGGTGGGCAGGTCATGCAGTCGGGGCATCGGCTCAGAAGACCTCCTTACGCAATGGGCCGATGTCCTCGATGAGTTGATCGAGGGTCGAGGCGTCCAGGGACTCGTAGTAGCCGCGGATGCGGGCTTTGCGGTCGACGAGGACGAACTTGGTGGAATGCTCGATCAGGTTGGCGTTCGTATTGACGTGGAAGGTATCGGCGCTGAGGGCTCCGATGGCGCCCTCGGGCCCGGTCAGGAATCGCCAGAGGCGCGCGTCGGCCTGGAAACGGCGGGCGTAGTCGGCCAGCACGGCGGGTGTGTCGTGCGCGGGATCGACGGTGATGCTCACCAGGCGCACGTCATCGGGCGGTTGGCCGTTGACGAGGAGCCGCTGCTGCAGGCGGTGCATTTGCGCCGAGAGGCGCGGGCAGGGGCCCTGGCAGGTGGTGAAGATGAAGTCTACGACCCAGACTTTGCCCTTGAGGGAATCGCGCGTGACGGCGGTTCCATCCTGGGCGGTGAGGGTGAACGCGGGCACGTCGCCGAGTTCGGGCAGACTCGAGCGCAGAGCGCAGCCTGCCGCGGCCAGGCAGATGGTCAACCAGAAGCGCCGGTGCATGATGATCCTGCGCCTAGTTTAGAAGACTAGAAGATGCCGCGGCTATCGAGCACGAGCGCGATGTAGAGCAGGGGCAGGTACATGACCGAAGCCAGCAGCACGCGGCGGGCGTTGGGCAGAGTGCGATCCCGCGCCACGCGCACGGCGGCGCGCAGCATGAGCGCGCCCAGCACCAGCGCGGCGGCGAGATACCAGTTGCCGGCCATTTTCACAAAGCCCGGCAGAAGGCTGACGGGGACCAGCAGCAGAGCGAAGGCGAGGATGTGGCGCGAGGTGGAAATGCCGTCGGGCTCGACCACGGGCAGCATGCGGATGCCGGCGCGCGCGTAGTCGTCCTTGTACATCCAGGCGATCGCATAGAAGTGCGGGAACTGCCACAGGAAGATGATGGCGAACAGAATCCAGGCCTCGAAGGTGAGCGTGCCGCGAACGGCGGCGAAGCCGATCAGCGGCGGCAAGGCGCCGGGAAACGCGCCCACGGCGGTCGAGAGCCAGGTGCGCGGCTTGAGCGGGGTATAGAGCAGCAGGTAGGAGGCGACGGTGGCGAAGCCGAGCCAGGCCGAGAGGGCGTTGACGGCGGCGGCCAGTTCGAGTTCGCCGGCCACAAGCAGCGCCAGGCCGAACAGAAACGCGTGGCGCGCGCTGACGCGGCCGGCGGGGATGGGGCGCGATTCGGTGCGGCGCATGAGCGCGTCGGCATCGCGCTCGGACCACTGGTTCAAGGTAGCGGTGCCGGAGGCGAGCAGGGCCGTGCCCGCGAGGGTGTTCAACAGGAGCCACACATCGAAGGCGCCGTGGAGTCCGAAAAAGCAGCCGATGGCGGTGCTCATCAGGATCAGCCAGGTGATCCGAGGCTTCGTCAGTGCGAGGTAGTCTTTCATCCGCCGTGCCCGTTTCCAGCCAACCGTGGAGCGCGCGCGGCCGAAGCCGACGCGGCCGGCGCGGCGCGCCGCAGAATCTCGGCCGAAAGTGCGACGGTGAAGCCGAGCACGAGTGCGCCCAGGCCCAGGTGGGTCGCGCGCAGGGCCGACAGCAGCTCCTCCGACGCCAGACCGCCGGCCAGATTCAGGCGCGCCAGAAATGCGCCCACGCCCAGAATCAACTGAACGAAAACCAGGATCATCAGAGCAATCGCTCCGCGCCGCAAGCCCTGGTGCTGGCGCGGCTCAGCGGCGTCCGGCGGGAGCGCGGAGATGGAAAACGTGGCCAGCATCAAAATCAGCAGAATCACCGCGAAGGCCCAGGCGATGTGCGGCATCGCGGAGAGCAAATTGTGACGGTAGGCGGCCCCGAGTGCGATCTGCAGCAGCACCGCTGGGGGCGTCACCCAGGCCAGCGAGCGCAGCGAGGGCCAGCCCCGGTCCTCCAGCAACGCGGCGTCGCGATACCAGGCCGGCGATGCGCCGAGCGCGAGCAGCGTGAGCAGCGCGAAGCACAGGTGAGACAGGATGGCGTGGGCCACGCCGACTTGCGGCGTGCGGGTCGTCACGACGCCCAGCCAGGCCTGCGCGCCGAACAGCAGCAGCGCCAACAGGCCGACTGTTTTCAACCATCTTTGAGAATCCGACAAAAGCAGCCAGGCCACCGTGACCAGCGCCAGGCAGCCCACCGCTTCGCCCAGATGACGGTGCATGCGCAGCCACGAGACCCGCGCGGCGGAGGCCGCGCCGGCGCCGCCGGTCAGCGCGCCCACAAGCAGCAAGATCAGGGTGCAGACAGCCAGCGCGGCTGCGAGGCGATACAAAATCGGACTTGCTTTCATGAAACGAGCGATGTCCTAAGCCTCTTGGATGCCCAGAGAACGGGAAAGTAGCGATTTCCTTGCAATTATTCTACCCCGGCAAGAATTCTCTGCCGGCGTTAAGACCCGGGAGCGGGAAACAGGCCAGGGCGAAGCGTAGGTGTCAGGCCGCTTCGGCGGGCTCCCACAGCGCGGCGCAGGCGCCGGCCGGGTCCTTGATGACCGCGAACCGGGAGCCGCTGGCCATGCGCACCGGCGTGAGGACTTCGCCGCCCATTTCACGGCAGCGCTGCAGGGCGGCATCGAGGTTCTCAACCACAATGTAGATCAGCCACATGGGCGGCAGATTGGCGTTCGGGCCGCGCGAGTGGCAGACGCCCGCGACGGCTTCGCCCGATGCCGCCAGCATGCTGTAGTCCTCGTATTTGCCCATCTTCACGGGTTGCACGGTCCAGCCCGTCACCTGGGCATAGAAATCCCTCACTTTCGGCGCCTCGGGGATGGTCAGATCCACCCAGGCGATTGAGCCGTTCACGGGTTGGGCCATCTTCGTCTCCTACAGGACCACTCCGCGATAGGATACCGCCGATGCGGGGCGGGCACGCACCTTTTCTCTTTTTTGTATAAATGGCGACGGCTATGCGCCGGCCGGACGCAGGCTCTCGAGCAGCGCGACGACGGTGTTGGCGTGGATTTCGACCGTGTCCTCCAGGTAGCGGGCGTAGCCGCCGGCGAGAACCACGGCGATGGGAATCCCGCGGCGCGCGGCGGCGCTGAAAATGAGGCGATCGCGGGCCTGCAAGCCCTCCTTGGAGAGCGCCAGGCCGCCCAGTTGATCGTCGAAAAACGGGTCGGCGCCGGCGACGTAGAGGATCAGGTCGGGCTGGAACGCGGCGACGGATTCCGAGTAGGCGGGGCCGAGCCGGTCGAGGTAGTCGCGGTCGCCGATGCCGTCCTCCAGATCGACGTCCAGCGAGGACGGCGGCTTCACGTGGGGATAGTTGTCGTGCTGGTGAATCGAGAGCGTGAAGACTGCGGCGTCGTTGTGGAATATGGCCGCGGTGCCATTGCCCTGGTGTACGTCGCAATCGGCGACCAGCGCCCGGCCGATGCGGCCTTCCTGCTGCAGAACGCGGATCGCCACGGCGATATCGTTGACCGCGCAAAAGCCCTCGCCATGATCTCGGAAAGCGTGGTGAAAACCGCCTCCGATGTTGAACCCGGCCCCGTCGAGCAGCGCGGCGCGGGCGGCGGCGAGCGTTCCTCCAGCCGCCAGAAAGGCCGCTTGAACCATGGCCCGCGAGTACGGCACTTCGAGGTGCAGAATCTCGTGGTAGGTCAGCCGGCCGCTCTCCAGGCGGTCGATCCAGGCGGGGTCGTGCACCGTCAGCAACTGCTCGCGCGTGGCCGGCTCGGGGGCGCGGAAATCTCCGGCCGAGGCCACGCCGCGGCGCAGCAGCAGATCGCGGATCAGGGGGTACTTGGCGGCCTGGAAAACGTGGTCGCCGAAGTTCAGGTCATAGGCCTCGGCGTAGATCAGGGTGAAAGGCAGCATGCGGTCCTGCCCGGCGCCTCAGCCGCACTGCAACGCAGTGACGATGGCGACGCGATAAACGTCCTCGGGCGAACAGCCGCGCGGCAGATCGTTAGCGGGCTTGGCCAGTCCCTGGAAAAACGGCCCGGTGTTGACCGCGCCGCCCAGCCGCTCCACGAGCTTGACGCCGATGTTGGCCGAGGCCACGTCGGGGAAGATGAGCGTGTTGGCGTGCCCCGCCACCGTGGAGCCCGGCGCCTTGCTGCGGCCCACGGCTTCCACCAGCGCCGCGTCGGCCTGCAATTCTCCGTCGATGTGCAATTGCGGCGCGCGCGCTTCGACCACGCGCCGCGCCTCGCGGACTTTTTCGACCCACGGGTGTTTCGCGCTGCCCTTGGTGGAGAACGACAGCAGCGCCACCGCCGGCTCGGCGCCGATCACGGCGCGCGTCGTTTCCGCGGTGGCGATGGCGATCTCGGCCAGTTGAGTGGCCGAGGGGTCGATGATCAACGCCGGATCGGCCATGGCGATCACGCCGCTCGCGCCGAAGACCTGGTCATACACGCAGACGATCATGACTCCGCTCACGGTGCGCGTGCCGGGCCGCGTGCCGATGGTCGTGATGGCCGCGCGGAACGTCTCGGCCGTGGTAGTGGCCGCGCCGCCCACGAAAGCGTCGGCGTCACCGGCGGCGACCATCAGACCGGCGAAGACCAGCGACGATTGCGCCGCCCGCTGCGCTTCGGTTTCGGTCATGCCGCGCGCGTGCCGCCGTTCGTAGAGAATGCGCGCGTAGGCGCCGAGGCGCGGCGAGGTCGAAGGCTCGACGCACTCCATGCCGGACGGTGTGCCGGGACGGCAGATCAGGATCGGCTCGATCAGTCCGTCCTGGCGCAGCCGGGCCGCCGCCTCCAGAATGCGCGGGTCGTCGCCTTCGGGGAACACGATGCGCCGGCGTTTGGGCTGGGCGCGCAGCCGGGCCATCTGCCGCTCCAGGAAAAGCCGCGCCGACTCGGGTGGATTCATGAATCGACTATTCTAGCGCCGCCGGACTCCCGCGTCTCCGGCGGCGGCGAAAGCTATAATTCGGATCAGGCCGCCGTAGTTGGTCCGGAGGGGTTTCGCGAACACCGGCGGCCGCGGTTTGGACCAGGAAGGAAATCTTATGCGTAAAAAAGTAACGGTAGTGGGCGCGGGCAACGTGGGTGCGAATTGCGCGCTGCGTCTGGCCGGCAAGGAATTGGCCGACGTGGTGCTCGTGGATGTCGTGGAAGGCATTCCGCAGGGCAAGGGGCTGGACATCGCCGAGTCGGGCCCGGTGGAGGGCTACGACGTGTCGGTGACCGGCGCGAACGATTACGCGCCCACCGGCGGTTCCGATATTGTGATCATCACCGCCGGCTTCCCGCGCAAGCCCGGCATGAGCCGCGACGATCTGCTGCTGGCCAATTACGAGATTGTGAAAACCGCCACCGAGCAGGCGGTGAAGCACTCGCCCGACGCGATTCTGATTCTGGTCACCAACCCCCTCGACGCGATGTGCTGGGTGGCCTACCAGGTGTCGAAGTTCGCCCGCAACCGCGTGGTCGGCATGGCCGGCGTTCTGGATTCGGCGCGCTACCGGACGTTCCTGGCGCTGGAGCTGGGCGTCTCGGTGGAGAACATCTCCGCGCTGGTGCTCGGCGGCCACGGCGATACGATGGTGCCGCTGCCGCGCCTGACCACGGTCGGCGGCATCCCGCTCACCGAACTGCTGCCGCAGGAACGCATCGACGCCATCGTCCAGCGCACCCGCGACGGCGGCGCCGAGATCGTGAAATATCTCAAAACCGGCAGCGCCTACTATGCCCCGTCGGCGGCGGCGGTCGAGATGGCCGAGGCGATTCTCAAGGACAAGAAGAAGGTCCTGCCGTGCGCGGCGTACCTGGATGGCGAGTACGGCCACAAAGGGCTGTTCTCCGGCGTGCCGGTGAAGCTCGGCGCCACGGGCATCGAGAAGATTTACGAACTGGCGCTCACCGATTCCGAGAAAGCGCAGCTCGACAAGAGCGCGGCTTCGGTGCGCGAGCTGATCGACGTGCTGAAGCAGAAAGCCGGCCTCTGAGTTCGATTGCAGCGGGGGCGCCCGGTTCCTTTCACGCGTCCCCGCGGTGCGCGCCGGGCACCCCCGCTTCGTGATACTCTCTCTGCAAGCCCGGCCAATTTCCTTGTAGAAACAGGCTTGGCGTGCCCCTGATCCCATGACTCAAGCCAAGCCACCGGCGCCGGCGCAAGCTCCGGCCCAATCGCCTCGCATCGATCCCCGCTACGCCCGTTTCCAGCTCTCGGTGCGCCCGTCGGCGATCCACCGCTGGGGCGTCTATGCGGAGCAGTTCATTCCGCGCGGGCGCAAGATCATCGAGTACACCGGCGAGCGCTGCAGCCGCCGCGAGACGGCCCGGCGCGCCGAACGGCCGCTGAACTACATGTTCACCCTGGACAGCTACTGGGCGCTGGACGGCAGCGTCGGCGGCAGCGGAGCCGAGTACATCAACCATTGCTGCGATCCCAACATCCACGCCTGGATCTGCAAGGGTCATATTCTCTACATGGCCGCGCGCGACATTCAACCGGGCGAGGAATTGACGATCGATTACCACTTCGAGCCGGAAGTCGAAAAAGTGGTGTGCCGCTGCGGCGCCGCGCAGTGCCGCGGCACCATCAATCTCAGACCGGCGCCGAAATCGCGGCGGGAGCGGCCGCAAGCCGGAACCCCCGCGCCGCGCAACGGGCCGGCGTGAAGAAGTTGCCGATTCGCACAGCTTGACGGTGAGAGAATTCCCCCGGCCTCGCCACTTCTAGTTCAGATTAGCCAAAACGGATGAATCGGGAGGGTCCACTCCAGAGTTCAATCCATTGAAGGCGAACTCCCGCGTTCGCTGCGCCGGTACCCCCGCGACCTCACCTGCGGGCTACTTCTTCTCCGGCCGGCGCGGCGAAGCGGGTGGGGTCGGAACCTCCAAGTCCCGAGTGAAGACGATACCCGGATGCGTGGCGCGTGCACATCGAAGACCCGCGAAGTCAACCTGTGTCCCGCCGCGCCGGAGGTGGAAAGGAACAGTGGTCTGATGCTCACGGCAATGCACCGCGTCCAGCCGTGCCAGGTTGGGCTGTGCGACATGCAACCGGTCACGGCGGAGGGAGTGCGCGCCATCCTGCAAGGCGATCCGGCGCTGGAATGGCGCTGGAGCGCTTTCAGCCTCGACGAGATGCGGGAGGCGCAGGCCGGGGCTCCGGCCGATGTTGTGCTGGTCGACCGCTCGTTCGGTTCGCTGGCCGTCACGGAGTGGTTGAACGCGCTCAGCCGCGCGCCGGCGCGGCCCCAGGTGGCGGTCTGGAGCACGGTGATGAGCGTAGCCGAGGCGGAGCGGTTCATCTGCGCCGGCGCCGCGGGCGTACTGATGAGAACGGCGTTGCCGGCCGAGGTGCTGGAGTGCCTGCACCGGCTGGCGGCCGGCGGCATATGGGCGCACCCGTCCCTGTTCCCACGCGGCGTCGCGCGGGCGCAGCGGCGTGAACCGGGGCTCACCGCGCGCGAGCAGGAGGTTTGCGAACTGGTCCGCCGGGGCTTCAGCAACCGCGAAGTGGCGGTCGATCTGGGCATCAGCCCGGGCACCGTCAAGATCCACCTCCAACACATCTTTGCCAAGGCCGGCGTGCGGGATCGCTCGGCACTGGTGGCGGCGTCGGCGGCGCTGCTTTCGGGTGGCCTGTGCGAGGCGGCCGCGGCCAGCGAGCCGCCGCGGGCCAACGGATCGTATGGCATCGCAAACTTCTCTCTGGCAAAGGCTTGAAGCCCTCACATGCTATCCTGTGAAGCGTGTTCTTGAGGGTTGCAAGGTTCGCTCTCGCCATCTGTCCGCTGCTCTCCGTTGTGTCCGCTCAATCGCCCCCGGCGGCGCCGCCGCTGATCGGCATTCTGGACGCTGAACTGGCGCGCAACTTCGCGCTCCTGAGCAAGCAATCCGAGCCTCCGGTCTACTACATCGCTTATAGCGTGACGGCCGAGGAATCGGGCAGCATTTCGGCTTCTTTCGGCTCCATCGTGACCGATACCCGCTCGCGCCAGCGGCTCGGCGAGTGCAGCCTGCGCGTCGGCACTCCCGAGTTCGATAACTTCCACGTCGTGGACGGCGACCGGCAGTCCTATACCAGCGCCACGTCGCTGCCCGAGGAGGACGATGCGGCGACGATTCGCGTGGACTTCTGGCGCCTGACCGATGCCTCGCAGCGCATCGCCGTCCAGCGCTTCCAGCAGGTGCAGTCGGCCGTGAAGAACAAGCAGGCGCCCGCGCGTGCCACTGCCGATTTCAGCGTCGAACCGCCGCGCACGGCCGTGTTGGCCGTTCCGGCGCTGAAGGTGAACGCCGAGGAGTGGAAAACCAGGCTGCGCCGGCTGTCCCTGTTGAGCCGCGACGCGCCCGCCGCGATCAACTCCTCGCTCACGCTCTCCTGGCGCCGCGAAATCAAGACCCTGGTCAACTCCGAAGGAACGCGCCTGCAACACGGCCGCACCTTCGCCATGCTCAGCATCGTCGCCCGCGGCAAGGCCGCCGATGGCGAGGACCTGGTCGCCCTGGAGAGCTTCGACGCCGAGGATCCTTCGCGCCTGCCCAAGGACGATGTGCTGCGCGCCGCCTTCCAGAAGGCCCTGGCCTCGCTCGAGAAACTGCGCAACGCCCCGCAGGCCGACCCGTTCGTCGGCCCGGCGATTCTCTCCGGCGGCGCCGCCGGCGTCTTCTTTCACGAGATCTTCGGTCACCGCATCGAAGGCCATCGCCAATCCGACCTGCAGGAAGGCCAGACGTTTTCCAACAGCGTCGGCAAGAGCGTTCTGCCGGATTTCCTCAGCGTCATCTTCGACCCGACGCTGCACAACACCGCCGGCGCGGATCTCAACGGCTGGTACAGCTTCGACGACGAAGGAGTTCCAGCGCGCCGCGTGACGGTCGTCGAGAACGGCATTCTCAAGACGTTCCTGCTTTCCCGGACCCCCGCGCCGGGCTTCGATCATTCCAACGGTCACGGCCGCAAACAGCCCGGCCTGGAAGCGCTCTCGCGGCAATCCAACCTGCTCGTGATTCCCTCGAAGACGGTTAAGGAAGCCGAGCTGCGCCGGATGCTGATCGACGAAGTGAAGCGCCAGGGCAAGAGCTACGGCCTGTACTTCGATGTCGTCGTCGGCGGCTATACCCAAACCCGCCGCGACAGCCTGCAATCGTTCACCGTGATTCCGCTGGTCGTGTATCGCGTCTATGCCGACGGCCGGCCGGACGAGCTGGTGCGCGGGGCCGATATCGTCGGCACGCCGCTGGCCAGCTTCGCGCGCATCATCGCCGTCTCCGATAAGCCCGCGGTCTTCAACGGCTACTGCGGCGCGGAGTCCGGCCAAGTGCCGGTTTCGGCGGTCTCGCCGGCGCTGCTGGTCACGGAAATCGAGATCCAGCGCAAGCACAACACGGGAGACCGCCCGCCCCTGCTGCCTCGGCCGACGGAAGGGAATGTAATGCCATGAAAACCCTTCTGCTGTTGCCGCTGCTGCTGCTCCCGGCGCCTTGGCTTCGGGCCGCGGAGCCGGTCGCCGCCCAGCCTGAGCGGCCGCCGGCGCGCGCCTCCGCCGATCCGTTCGAGCGCGATCCTTTGTTGCGCGCCATGCAGGACGAAGTCCGCCGCGCGCGGCTGCTGGTGGGCTTCGGCGTCGCGCCGTTTTTCGTCGAACTCGGCGTGGATGACTCCGAGAGCGTGACACTGGCCGCCTTCTTCGGCGCCTCGCTGGCGCCGCAGCATTCCCACTTCCGCGTCCAGCGGCCGGAGGCGCGCGTGGGCGCGCCAGCCTTCGACAACACCGGCTACCTCGGCTCGGACGCCTTCTCCGGCACGCGCTTCGACTCCGACTTCATCCCCCTGGATAACGATCTGCTGAGCCTGCGCTCCGCCTTCTGGTTGGGCATTGACCGGGCCTACAAGACCGCCGTGGAGGCGCTCGGCAAGAAGCAGGCCGCCTTCAATTACTACGCCGCTCAGGACCGTCTGCCGGATTTCGAATCCGCGCCCAAGGTCAGCCTGGTGCGGGATCTGCGCGCTGTGCCCTTCGATGAGGCGTTGTGGACCCAGCGGGTGCGCGCTCTCTCGGCCGTGTTTCGGGAGCGCCCGGGAGTTCTTACCGCCGATTCGGAAATGACCTGGGGCTCCGGCGCGGTCTACTACTACAATTCCGAATCGACCGTCCTGCGCTTCCCCGACCGGCTGGCCATGCTCCGGCTGCGCGCCACCGCGGCGCTCGAGAAGGGCGGCGAGATTTATCACGGCGTGCAGTTCACCGCGCTCGATCCCGCCGGACTGCCGGGCGACGCCGAACTCCGGCGCGTCGCCGCCGAGACCGCCTCCCAACTCGATGCGCTCACCCGCGCGCCGCTGGGCGAGGCCTACACCGGCCCCGTGCTCGTCGAGGCCACCGCCGCCGCCCAGTTGTTCGCGGAGGTCTTCGGGCAGGAACTCGCGATCATCCGCACGCCGGTCGCCGAGCAGGGCCGCAACGTGCCCGTGCCGGAAAGCGGTCTGGCGAATCGGATCGGCTCACGCGTTCTGCCGGCCTGGATGAGCGTGCGCGACGATTCGACCCGCAAGGAGTGGAACGGCCACCCGCTGGCGGGCTTCTATGAAGCGGACCTCGAAGGCGTCGTGCCCACGCCGGTCACGCTGGTGGACAACGGCGTTCTGAAATCCTATCTGACCACCCGCCAGCCGGTAAAAGGCGGCGGCGGCTCCAATGGCCACGCGCGCCTGCCCGGACCCTTCGGCGCCCGCACCGCCCGTCCCGGCAATCTTTTCATCGAGGCCCGGGAGACCACTCCCGAGGCGCTCCTGAAACAGCGTCTCATCGACATGTTGAAGCAGCAGGGCAAGCCTTACGCCCTGCTGGTCCGGCGCATGGATTTCCCCTCCATCGCCTCGGGCGCCGCGGCCCGCGAGATGCTGCGGCGCGAGATGCGCTCGTCCGGCCTCAGACCCTACAGCGCGCCGCTGTTGCTGTATCGCGTCTACGCCGACGCGCATGAGGAGCTCGTGCGCGGGCTGCGCTTCCGCAATCTGTCGGTCCGCGCCTTCCGCGACATCCTGGCCGCCGGGGATGCTCCGGCAGTTTTCGATTACGTTGAGAACGGCGCTCCGATGGCGCTGACCGGCGCCGCGAATTTTATCGTCGGCTGCTCCGCGGTGGCGCCCGCCGTTCTGTTCGAGGAGCTGGAACTGGAGCCGCAGTCCGTCGAGAACGCCCGTCCGCCACTGGTGCCCTTTCCGCCCTTCGTAAAGTGAAGCCCGATGGCCCTCCTTTCCCGCACCATTCTGCTTGAAATCTCGACCAGCGCCGCTCTGGGTACGGCGCTTTTCCTGCTGATCATTTTCTTGCAGCAGGCCAGCCGCCTGTTCTCCATTCTGGTCAACAGCTCGGCTTCGGCCGGGATGGTCGGATACCTGTTCCTGCTGCTGATCCCGGCTTCCCTGCCCTACACCGTCCCACTAGGCGTGCTGGCCGGCACGCTGATTGCCCTCAGCCGCATGACCAACGACGGCGAGATCATCGCCCTGCGCGCCTCCGGCGTCCCCAGCCGCCGCGTCGCCAGTCCGGTTGCGCTGTTCGCGCTGCTGGCCACCGCCCTCACCGGCTATTGCTCGATCAAGTTCACGCCCTGGTGCCAGGCCGAAGTGGTGCGGGTGATCAACAAGGTTGGCCCCTCCCAGCTCACCGCCGAGATCATGCCGCGCGTCTTCGACGAGTCGTTCCCCAACACGATTCTCTACGTCAGCGACGTCCTGACCGGAAGCCCCGTGCATTGGAAAGGCGTCTTCATCGCCGACACCACGCCGCCCGACCAACGCAAGAGCGCGGCCGTTGACCGCGGCGAAGGCCCCCGCGTCACGCTCACCCGCGACGCCTTGGTCGCGCCCGACAATCGCGGCAACCGGCTCCAGCTCAGCATGAGCCACGAAAGCAGCTACGAGTCCGCGCCCGACGCTGCCACCTACTACCACGTCAATGCCCCGCGCGGCGAACTGGTGCTCGAAGCCCCGGACCGCGGGCCGCAGCGCAAAGCCGCCGTCAACGCCATGTCCACCACCACGCTGGTGCACGAGGCGCGTAAGTCGGTCGAGGCCGCCATCGAACTGCATCGCCGGCTGGCCCTGCCGCTGGCCTGCCTGCTGCTCGCGCTCACCGGCGTGCCGCTCGGCGTTTCCTCCCGGAAGGGCGGCAAATCGGCCGCTTTTGCTATCACCGTCTTCCTCGCGTTCCTGTATTACACGGTGCTGCTCGGCTTGATCGGCCTGGCCAAGGACGGCCGCATCAAGCCCGCCATCGCGGTCTGGACGCCCAACGCCATCTTCTTCGTTCTGGCCGTGGTTCTGCTCTCCCGCCTTGAATTGCCCCAGGGCCGCGAGCGCTTCGGTGCGTTGCGCGCCCGGCTGCGGACGCTGTGGCCGCGCCTGCGCCGCCTCGTCTCGCGCGGGACGGAAGTCCCGGCCTGGGCCGCGGCCCCGCGGCGCACCCGCTTCTTCCTCCTGCCGCAGATCATCGACACCTACGTCCTGACTTCCTTCCTGTTCTACTTCACGGTCCTGCTGGGCGGGTTTGTCGTGCTCACCGAGGTCTTCAACTTCTTTGAACTACTGGCCGATGCCTTCCACAACGACATCCCCATGCGCGAGTTGCTGCAGTACCTGTTCTACCTCGCACCCAAGTTGATCTACGACACGGCCCCGGTCGGCGTTCTGGTGGCATCTCTGGTGACCTTCGGCATTCTGGCCAAGAACAACGAGATCATCGCCCTCAAGGCCTGCGGCGTCAGCCTCTACCGGCTCGCGCTCCCGGTGCTGGTCATCACCCTGATGCTGAGCGGCGTGCTGTTCGTTTTCGACCACTCGGTCGTCACCCAGGCCAACATCATTCAGGACGGCCTGCGTAACAAGATTCGCGGCCACGCCGCGCAAACCTATCTCAACCCGGAACGCAAGTGGATCTGCGGCAACACAACGCACGATCTGCGAATTTTCTACTACAAGCATTTCGACCAGGACCAGGGCGTGCTCGGCGGTGTGCAGGTCTACGATATCGATGCCTCCTTCCCGCGCCTGGATCGCCACCTGCTGGCCGAGCGGGCCCATTGGGAGCCCACGCTCAACACCTGGGTTTTCGAGAACGGCTGGGTGCGCGAGTTCGGCACGGAGAGCGACAAGTACCGCCCCTTCCCCGGCTCCGTGGCTACCTTCAAGGACATCGCGGAGCCGCCGAGCTGGTTTCGCAAAGAAGTCAAGACCTACAAACAACTCACCTTCCCGCAGCTCCGCGACTATATCGCCGAGTTGCAGCGCAGCGGTTTCAATACCATCCCGCTGCAGGTGCAATACCACAAGAAATTCGCGGTGCCGCTGTTTGTTTTCGTCATGGCTCTGCTCTCGGTGCCGTTCGCCTTCATGACCGGCAGCCGCGGCGCTATGACCGGCGTCGGCGTCAGCCTGCTCATCGCCGCCGCCTACTTCGGACTCAACTATTTGTTCGAACAATTGGGTGGCACCGGCCAGTTGCCCCCCGCCGTGGCCGCCTGGGCGCCGGACGGCATCTTCGCCCTCGCCGGCTTGTATCTGATGATGCAAATGCGGAGTTGAGGCCGTCATGAGCGCGCACACCGTCTGCGAAAAACCGGGGACTGACGTCTCTGTCCTAGGCGCGCACATTTCTCTCTATCCACGCCCCGAGTCTTCTGCGCCGTGTGGACACAGCCGTCTGTCCCCCGGTTTTCACTCCCGAGAGCTGTCTAGCCCCCGCATTTTCGCGCCCCGTCGAAAACGCACACTTCGCTCTCGCCGGCTTGTATCTGATGATGCAAATGCGGAGTTGAGTCCTTCATGAGCGCGCACACCGTCTGGCTGGGACCACCGGGATCGGGCAAAACGACCCGCCTGCTGGAGGCCGTGCGCGGCCGCCTGCGCGAGTTCCGCGACGATTTCCGCCTCATCGTGCCCACCGCCACCATGGCCGAGCACCTGCGCAACGGCCTGGCGCGCGAAGGCCTGGTGGTGCGCTCCAACACGATCTCGACCGTCACCGGCCATGCCCGTGAGCTGGCTGGGAACCCGGCGTTGCTCACCGCCGCGGCCCTGGAAATGCACCTCGGCGAAATCCTGGCCCTCCGCTGCCCGCCCGAATTCCGTGCGCTCAGGGAACTCCCCGGCTTTCTGCCATTGCTCGCGAAGACTTTGGAGGAACTCGCCAACGCCGGCTGCGACGCCGACCTGTGGCAGGGTTTTCTGAGCCTCGAGCCCGGTTCCCGCCCGGTGGTCCAGGCCATCTCCGGCGTCTGGCGCGAGTTGCAGGAACGCGTGGAGGCCGCCGGTCTCATCACGCGCCATCAGTATCTGCAACGCGCCGCGCGCGCGCTGCAGGACGGCGCTCTGCCCGCGCTGCGGACGTTTTTCTGGGACGGCTTCGCGCGCCTCGCCGCCGCCGAGATCGATCTCATCCGCGCCCAGACCGAGCGCGGCGCAGTCACCGTCAGCCTGCCCGCCTGGACCGGCGCGGCGCGCGGCGGTTTGATCGCCCTGCGCCGCACGGGCTTCGCCATCCGCCGCTTCTCTCCCGTGCGCGCCGAGCCGCGCCGCGTGCTCGTCTGTCCAGCCACCGCCGAGGAGGAAGCCGCCGAAATCGCCCGGCGCATTCTCGAGCACCATCGCGCCGGACGGCCGTGGCACGAAATCGGCGTCCTGGTCCGCGCCCGCGAACCCTACGTCGCGCTGCTCGAATCGACCTTCGCCCGCTTCGGCATCCCGGTCCGGCCGTACTTCGCTTGCGCCCTCGCCGCTCACCCCGTCGGGCGCCTGTTTGCCGCCGCTGTCGAGGCCGTCCAAAGCGGCTGGAACTGGGAGCCGCTGCTCGCCGCCGCTCTTTCCCCCGCCGGCCTCTCCGGCGCCTGTCCGGCCTGTGCGTCTTTTGAATACGCGCTGCGCGCGGAGTTGCCCGGCGCGGGTCTGGAACGGCCGCGCGCGATTGCCCTGGACTTAACCGGCGCGCAGCCGGTCGTCGAATTCCTCGACCGCCTGGCTGCATTCGGCGACTGGCGCGAAGCCGCGCTGCCGCCCGTCGAATGGGCCCGCCGGCTGGCCGTGTTGAACTCGCTGCTCGACCCGCCGCGTCTTGACGACGGCCCCGGCCACAACGCGTACGGAGCCGCCACCGCAGAGAGCGGTCCCTTCCTTGACCCTCCGCAAATCAACGTCTGGCGCGCCCGCGCATTGGCCGCTGCAGCCTGGCTCGCCGCGCTCAACGAGACCGCTTCTCTGCTGCCCCACGAACCGGTTTCGCTCAGCTCATTCATGGAATTGGCCCAGCCCTCGCTGCGCGATGCCACGCTCCCCCATCCCGAATTCCGGCGCGACGCCGTCCCGCTGATCGATGCCCAGGAGGCGCGCCAGTGGGAGCTGCCTGTGGTCTTCGTCTGCGGCCTGCTGGAAGGCGTTTTCCCGCACGCCTCGCAACCCGACCCGCTGCTCGGCGAAGCCTTGCGCAGCGCCTTGCGCCGTCACGGCATCGCCGTCCGCACGCGCTCCGAGCGCGACGCCGAGGAGCGCTTCCTGTTTGACGTCGCACTCACCCGCGCCACCGTCGAGCTGGTCCTGAGTTATCCGCGCCTCAACGACGACGGCGAGCCCACGCTCGGGGCCTTCGCGCTGGACCGCATTCCAGGTCTGCTGACCGCGCAACCGCTGGCGTGCGACCCGGCGCCGTACCGCGCCAGCGCGCCGCCGGCACCACAAAACCACCGTGGTTTCACCGTGGAAACACCGCAAATCACCGGTGAAACACCACGCGAACACGGTGAATTCACCGGTGGAACACCGGCAAAGATCGAGTTCCCCACGGTGATACGACCGGCGGACACCGCGCTTTCACCGGCCGCCGCGCCCGCCCTGGCCCGTCTGCACGAGCATTTTTCGCCCACCGGCCTGGAGACGTTCCTGGAATGCCCGTTCCACTTTTTTGCTCAGTATTCGCTTAAGATTGCGGATCCTCCGGCGGTGCCCGAGAATCGTTTTGACGCGCTCGAGCGTGGCAAACTCGTGCATGCCGTGCTGGCGCAGTACCACCGCCTCGGCGGCGACCTCCTGGCGCGATTCGAGCGCGAATGGAACCGCACGCTCACCAAGCTCCGCGTGCCGGCGAGTTACCGGCTGGAACTGGAGCGCGCGCGGATCCTGCGCAGCCTGCGCATGTATGCCGCCGATCCGCATGTACAGTCGGGTTGGGCGGAGTACATGGAGGATCCTTTCGAACTGCCGCTCGGCACTGCGGTCGTGCGCGGCCGCATCGACCGCTACGAGGTCGCGGATAACGGCGCTTGCGTGCTCTATGACTACAAGTTCTCCCGGCCGTCCAGCGTCGCCTCGATTGTCCGGAAAGAGATCAAAGGGCGCGGCCTGCAAGCCGGCCTTTACCTGCTGGCGGTGCAGCGTAGATCCCTCCGTCCAGCGGCGTTTTACTATATTGCCGTGAAGGGCGCGTGTGAGCTCAAGGGCTGGAATGAGCCGCCGGATCTCGAGGCCCTGATGAGCACCGCCGGCGAGCAAGCCGCCCGCGCCGCCGCCCAGATTCTGGACGGCCGCATTGCCGTTGCCCCGATTGACCCGGACTCGTGCATATTCTGTAGTTTCATGGACGCCTGCCGGATCCGCGAGATCGGCTATCGCGCGCCTCAACCGGCTGCGGCAGCCGCCGCACAATGAGGGTCTTCGAAGCCTCGAGAAGGCCCCTCAGGCCGGATCCCGCCACGCCACGACCAAGTTGATTTCAGCGGGTTTCAGCCGTTCCACCCGGCCGAAGCCCGCGCTCCGCAGCCACTCCGCATACTGAGCCTCGGTGTAGGTCGAGCCGTGCGGCGTGCCGACCAGCATGTTCAGCGCGAACAGCGCCGCCTGCTTGGGCGACGTCCCATCGGGGTCGAGAATGAAATCGCGCATCAGCAGCCGCCCGCCCGGCGCGAGCGCCCGGTAGCACCTCGCGAACAGCTCCTGGTTTTCCTCGGGTCCGAACATGTGGCAGATGGCGGAGACGAGCACGAGGTCGTAGCCGCAGCCCAGTTCGTCCGTGCGCATGTCGCCGCTGCGCGTGCCGATGCGCTCCGCGAGGCCCGCGGCGCGGATGTACTCCCGCGTCAGTTCGACCACCGGCGGCAGGTCGAAGACGTCGGCGTGAAGCTCGGGGTAGGCCCGCGCAAAAGCGATCGAGTAGACGCCCGAGCCGCCTCCCACGTCCAGCATTCGCCGCGCCCCAGCCGCTCCGGCCGCGCGCGCCAACTGCCCGGCCTCGCCGCGGGCACGCTGGTCCATCATGGCGATAAAGGCCCGCGTCCACTCCGGCCGCCGGGCCTCATTCACGGGCTCCGCGCTGGCCGTGCCCGTGCGCACGCACTCGCTCAGCGTGCTCCACGACTCCCACAGGTGCACGATGTGCATCAGCCCCGCGCGGGCACAATCCGGCGACGACGCCGCGAGATACCGGGCGGTTTCGCCGGTGTTGTAGAATATGCCGTCCTGCTTCGCGAGCGCGCCAATGGCCACCAGCGCGTTCAGCAGGCTGGCGGTGGCGCGGACGTCCGTGCCCAGCCGGCCGGCCACCGTCCCGGCCGGCACGCCGTCGCCAACCGCCGTGAACAGGTCCAGTTCCACGGCGGTCAGGAGCACGCGGCTCTCCTGAAACGCGCGCATCGTCAGCATCAGGTCGGCAAACTTGAGTTCTGGCATTTGCGTCTCCGGCGAATCCCATTTTACGCTCGCGCCGGGTTAACAGCCCGTGGTAGAAGCGCTCCGCGACCAAGAAGCGGGACAGTCACCACTTTTCGCTCGAAGGATCTACTTTAGATTGAAAACGAACTCCCGCGAAAAATGGTGACTGTCCCGGCTTTTTGGGCCACGCCGATTACTACCACGGGCTGTTAAACGAGGAGCGCTGGAGTCGCGCTGTGGTTGGACGCAGGAGGGCACTCATAAGCACCGGATTGAGTCGCGCCGGCGGGAGCATTTTCCTCACGTGAGGAGAAATCTGGCTGCAAGTTATTGGTTCTTCTTGCGGAGTCTACTCAACCTGGGCAATTTACCTTTTCAGGTCAGGCGCGTTCCAACCTCCGAATCGAGGCGCATTGGTCCGTCAGGAGCCGGGGCCAGAACAAACGGCGCGCAGCCGTGCGAGCGGGGGTTCGCGGACAGCTACCGCAGCCAATCGTCGATGTGCGCGCGCACAAATTCGTCGTCGGTCAACTCCGGATAGAGCGTGCACACGCGATCGATCTCCTCGGCCTGGCCGGGCGAAAGCTCCTCCTCCGGATCGAGGCACCAGCGGCCAGCCAGCAGACCCTGGCGGCGCAGAATTTCGTGGATGCCGGCAATGCATCCGCGGAACTGGTGCGCAGGGTCGAACAGCGCCGCGTTGGCATCGGTCAGGCGGGCGGCCAGCGTCAACAGCTCTCCCGGCACGGCCGCCGACTCCGTGCGGATTGAGTGAATGCGTTGCAGCAGCTCGACCGCTTTGCTGGTCCACACCGCCCACTGGCCCAGCAGGCCGCCGCGGAAGCGCACGCTTTCGCCGCCGAGCTGAAACTCGGTCAGCAGATCGACGACGATGTTGTCGTCGTTGCCGGTGTACAGGGCGATCTCGCGCGCGCGGCCGGAGAGCGCGACCGCGCGCACCACGTCCAGCGTCTGGTAGCGGCTGAAGGGCGCGATTTTGACGGCGACGACGTTTTCGATTTCCACGAACCGGCGCCAGAATTCAAACGGCAGCAGGCGCCCGCCGACGCTGGGCTGCAGGTAAAAGCCGATGATCGGCAGCACCGCCGCGGCCGCGCGCGAGTGCGCCAGCAACTCCTCGACCGGCGCGGCGCGCAGCGCGCCCAGGCTCAACAGGCCCGCGTCGTAGCCCAGCGACGCGGCCAGTTCCGCCTCCGCCACCGCCTGCGCCGTGGGCCCGCACAGGCCGGCGATCTTCACGGCCGCGCTCCCGCGCATTTCCTCGGCGGCCAGCTCCAGCACCGGGCGCAACAGGCCGTGGCGCGGCTCGCGAATCGCAAACTGCGTGGTGTGGACGCCCACGGCCACGCCGCCCGCTCCGGCGGCCAGGTAGTAGCGCGTCAGGGCGCGCTGGCGGCGCTCGTCCAGCCGCCGGCTCGCGTCCAGCGCCAGCGGATGCGCGGGAATCGCCAGGCCTGCGATCAGCCGGTCGCGCAGTGGCATTAGAATTTTCCGTCCCGGGTTTCAAAGTGTGTGGGTTTGTTCAGCCGTGCACCGCCGTGGGCAATCCAATGCGCGGTCCACTCGATCATCTGGTCCACGCTGACCGCGGGATAGCCGAACAGGCGCTGGCAGCGCCCGGCGTTGTTGAGCAGCGCGGATTCGGATTCGCGGCCTTGCATCAGCGGCGTTTTGTCGAAGATCCGGCCGAATTGAGCGGCGAGCGCGCGCACCGACAGCGTCTCCGGCCCGGTCAGGTTCAGGGCCAGCGGCGGCGCCTGGCACACGCTGAAACTGCGCAGGCAAACGGAGTTGGCGTCGCCCTGCCAGATCACGTTCACCGCGCCCATGGTCGCGTCCACGGGCTCGCCCTGGAAGACCTTCGTGCCGATGTCGAGCAGCACGCCATAGCGCAGGTCGATGGCGTAGTTGAGCCGCAACAGGCACACGCGCGTCCCGTAGAGCGACGAGAAATGCTCGAACATTCGCTCACGGCCCAGCACGGATTGCGCATACTCGCCCACCGGAGCGGGCGCCGTCTCCTCGGTCGCGCCGCCGCTGAGGACGCTCACCAGCGGATAGACGTTGCCGCTCGAAAAAGCGACGATGCGCGAGTCGCGGTAGCGCTGGGCCACCAGCGCCGGCAGGTACGTATTGGCGGCCCAGGTGAGACTCTCCGCGCCGGTCGATCCGAATTTCCGACCAGCCATGAAAATCACGTTTTCGGCATCCGGCAGGCTTTTGAGCTGCTCAAAGTCGAGCAGGTCGGCGCGGTGCGTTTCCACGCCCGCCTCGCGCAGCAGCGCCTCCGCGCGCGGATCGGAGAAACGGGCCACGCCGGTGATGCGTTTTTGGACGCCGGCCTCGGCGATAGCCCGGGCCGCGCGCCGGGCCAAGCTGGGCCCCATTTTGCCGCTTACGCCCAAAATGAGCAGATCGCCGGACAATGCGCGCAGGGCGGCGACGTCCTGCGGAGAGGGTTGGGATAGCTGGTCTTCCAATTCCTGTTCTGAACAAATCATGGCGAGTTCCGAGCGTTGACCGGCCGGTTCGGGATTGTGCCGGTCAGGAATAGTTCGTACTGTGTTTTCCAGAATTCTCGATACTGACGGTATTCTGAAGCGAGTCTTATTGTCAAGTCGCTCAAGGGTTTTCCAGCGCCTCCTGGGGGCTGGAAAAGGTAGAGGAAGGGATGGATTGTGGCATGGGAAACCGGTTTTCGCCCGGCGCGATGGACAGAGATGCCAGCGGCGGGGCGCTGCGATTGCTGCGGCGCGAGGATTTGGCGGACTTGATGCGCCTGAAGGAGAGCGCGGGCTGGAACCAGACGGCGCAGGACTGGGAACGGCTGCTGGAACTGGAGCCGGAGGGCGGTTTCGGGATGGAGCGCGACGGCGTTCTGGTGGCCACCGCCACGGCGCTGGCGTACGGCCAGGACCTGGCCTGGATCGGGATGGTCCTCACTTTGCCGGAACACCGCGGGCACGGTTACGCGGGGCGGCTGATGGAGCGCGCGATGGCGTTCGCTGAGCGCCGCGGCGTGGCGCGGGTTGGGCTGGACGCCACCGACATGGGCTTCGAGTTGTACCGCCGGTTCGGCTTTGCGCCGGTGTCGGTGGTCGAACGCTGGGAACGGCCGGGGCTGGACGGTGCCGTAGCGCCGGCGGCCGTCGCCGCGTGGGAACCGGATCTGGCGCTGGACCGGGCGGCGTTCGGGACCGATCGCAGCCGGCTGCTCGAGAATCTGGCGCGCGAAGGGGCGGCAACGGTTCCGGGCGAGGGTTACGCGATGGGCCGGGCCGGCAGCCAGGCCGCGTATTTCGGCCCGTGTGTGGCGCGCTCGGCCGAGGTTGCGCGCCAACTGCTGGCTTGGTTTCTGGCCCGGTACCCGGGGGCAGCGGCATATTGGGACATTCCGGCGGACAACCGCGCGGCCGTGGCGCTGGCCGAGGCGAACGGCTTCCGGCGGGTGCGCAAGCTCACGCGCATGCTGCGCGAGTTGCGCCCGGTGGAACCGGGGACCGGGCCCGCTAGCTCGCTGGTGTACGCGATCGCTGGATTCGAGTGCGGCTGAGCGCCGGGCGGGCGCATTGACGTACGACCGCTGCCTGTCGACGCTGCGGGGCAACAACGCGGCTCGGAAACAACGCGAAGAACCGCTCCTTGTAGTCGCGGCTCCGTAACACTCGCGGCGCCGTAACGCAGTCGCGAGTCGGAAACAACGCGAAGAACCGCTCCTTAACAGTCGCGGCTCCGTAACACTCGCGGCTCCGTAACGCAGTCGCGAGTCGGCAACGCAGTCGCGGCGCGGAAACGTTGTCTTCGCGACGAGCCACTGGCGCTATACCGACGTCGAGAAAACCTGCGCCCTGAAAACGGATAGGCGCGTGTGCGGGTCGCGGTAAGCGCCGGGCGGCAGACCGGCCTTCTGCGCCAGGGCTTCCAGGAACCGGACCGGCGTCCATGAACCGCTGTGGGCCACCTGCGGTAGCAGCAGGCCGCGCCGGTCTTCAGACTCCATCACGACGCCGTCGCGCCCGAGATGAAACGCGGTCCAGTCGCGGATGCGCTTCATGGGCGTGAGCACGGAGATCTCGACATCGAGCGCTGCCGGCAGGCGCGAGTGCGGCCAGAAGCGCGGATCGTCCAGCGCCGCGGCCAGCGCCATTTCCGGCACCTGTTCGGCCAGCGGCTGTGGCCCGGCGAAGTTGCCGATGCAGCCCAGCAGTTCGCCGTCCGCGTGAAGGCTGACGAACACGCCCGCGCGACGCCGCAGCGCAGTGCCGGCGCCGGCCGGCGGAATCGCCGCGCGCTGGCCGGTTTCCCGCAGACGCCGCAGAGTCTCGCCGGCACTCGCGAGCAGCGCCTGCCGGTCCTCGGGGCCGAGGCAGAACGAGTCGGCCCGGAAGTAGCCCAGAGCGCCATAGCTGACCGAGTGTTCATAGCCGCCGGCAATCTCGGCCGAGGTCTGGTAATCGAGCGTCTGCTGAAAGATCTCCTCGCCGCCGAGCAGGCTCAGCGTGGCAAGCAGCAGCGCGATCGGATCGTAGCCGCAGACCGTGGCCCAGGTGTCCCGGAGCGAGGCGAGGAACAACTCCGGATCGAGGCTACCCGCGGCCTCGATGGCGCGGTAATCGAGGTCGCGCAACCGGTCGGGGGTATCCTCATCCACCGGAAACGGCTGGTAGCCGAACGCGCGGCCATAGTGCGTCAGATCGGAACTGGCCAGCAGCACGTCGCCGGGCTGAACAATCTGCGCCAGAGCTTGCGCCGCCGCAGTGCGCTGACGCGCGTCCAGCGGACCCACATAGAGCGGCACAACGGGCGTGCCGGGGGCGGCCCGCTGCAGCAGCGGAAGCTGAATCTCGACCGAGTGGTCGCAAACGCGGCCTTCGGGCGTCATCGCGAATGGAACGCTCGCGGCCAGCGCGCGCACCGCCGCGGGATCGACTTCCACTTCGCCGAGCGGCGTTTGAAATGCCGTGACGTCGGGAATCGACACACCCGGCCGGCCTCCGCTGTGCGCGAATCCGAGGATGAAGACGCGCCGCGGCCGGGCGGCCTGCAGATTGCGGTAGGCGGCCGCGGCCACGGTCCCGGAGTAGACCAGACCCGCGTGGGGCACGACGAACGCCAGCGGATGCGGCAGCAGGTCGTCGCCGGTGCGCAGAAGCGAAGCGTCGAATAAAGTGTCCAGCAGAGTCTCCAGTTCGGCACGGCGCGCCGGATACCACGAGCCGGCGAAGGGTGTAACGTGCGTGGACGTCATGTGTGTTTAACCCCCGCCGATAGGAACTTCGCCCGCGCTCTGCATGGCCCGGGTTGCGCCGGCCCGCCAGAAGCCCGGAATCGCCGTGTGGCAGCGCGGACAGGCGCCAGCGGGCGTAATCCGGTTCTGGATCACATCGAATCCGCTGCGCTCGACCAGCACCGTGCGGCAGTTGGGGCAGCGCGTGTCTTCCAATTCGCCGACGCGGCCCGGCAGGTTGCCCGCGTAGACATAGCGCAATCCAGTCTGGCGCCCGATCGCCGCGGCGCGCTCGAGGAGCTCCACACTGGTGCTGCGCGCGCCCGTCATCTTGTAGTCTTTGTGAAACGCGGAGACATGCCACGGAATGTCTTTCGAGATCCCGGCCAGGAAGCCAGCGAGCGCGCCCAGTTCCTGCGGTGAGTCGTTGAAGCCCGGCACGATCAGCGTGACCACCTCCAGCCAGAAGCCCATTTCGTGGATGCGCGCGATCGAATCGAGGATCGGCTGCAGCCGCCCGCCCAACTCGTGATAGCGGCGGTCGTCGAAACTCTTGAGATCGACTTTATAGAGATCGACCCACGGCCGCAAGTACTCGAGCACCTGGGGCGTCGCATTGCCGTTGGACACATAGCCCGTGGTCAGGCCGGCGGCGCGGGCCTCGCGAAAAATCGCCACCGCCCATTCGCTCGTGATCAGCGGCTCGTTATACGTGCTGATGACGCTGGCCGCCCGTTGCGCGAGCGCGATTCGGACGATCTCACGCTGCGAGATCTCGCGAAACTCGAGCATCGATCGCGGGTCGCGCAAGGCCTGCGAGCTGACCCAGTTCTGGCAGTAGCCGCAATGCAGGTCGCAGCCCAGCATGCCGAAGCTCAGCGCGCTCGTACCGGCCAGCGCGTGGTAGAACGGCTTCTTCTCAATCGGATCGCAATGCAGCGCGTTGACGTATCCGTAGGGGACTCTCAGTTCGCCGCCGTGATTGAATCGGACTTTGCAAACGCCGGCAAACCCGGACGGGATCGGGCAGCAATGCCCGCAGGCGTAGCAGCGAACGCGCTCCGCTGTCAGCGATTCGTAGAGTTCGCCAGCGCGGGTGTGTGAGGCCAGCTCTTCATCCAACTGCATCGCCGCCTCCACATTCATTGTAGATCCGGTATTGCGAAAGCGCGCGTTTTCGACTGCGCGCGAAGACACGGGTGACACACGGCTGGCGTCCACACGCGCAGAGGATGCAAAGTGTGGATAGAGAAAGTTGTGCGCGCCTAGGACCGAGACGTCAGTCCCCGGTTTTCGTGCCTGCGCGCTCGAATCCGATTACAGTTCAGGCCGCGAATGCCCGACTGCCCGTTCAAGAATCGCCAGGGTCTCGAGGGCGCATCTGCGCCACGTGAACTGCGCCGCCCGGAGCGGGCCGGCGAGCGCCAGACGCGCGCGCAATGGTTCATCCGAGCAGACACGCTCCAACGCCTGGAGCAGGCCGGCGTCCGAGGCAGGGTCGAACAATACCGCCGCGTCTGCTGCAATCGTGCGCAGCGGCTCAATGTCCGAGCAGGCCACCGGAATCCCCGCCGCCAGCGCCTCCACCACGGGCAGTCCGAAGCCTTCGAATGTCGATGGGTAAACCACCGCGCCCGCGCGTTCGAACCAGCGATACAGTTCTTCCCTGGGCAACCAACCCAGAATCTGCACGCGCGATTCCAGACCCAGCGCGGCGATCTGAGCCCGCACGGCGCTGTCGGCGAACCCGCTGACCCCGGTCATGACCAGTTGCCATTGCGGATGCGCGGCGCTGAACTGAGAGAAGCTTTTCAGCAGCAGGGCGTGGTTCTTGTGCGGGTGGGTTGTCGATGGGCACAGCAGCACCGGCTCGGCGAGCCGGCCCTGGCGCAGTTTCCCGATCGGGAAGAACTCCTCCGCCCCGCCCAGCCACACCACCTCGACCTTCTGGCTCGGAATCGAATAGAAGTGCAGGATGTCGGCGCGCGTCTTCTCGCTGGCCGCCACCAGGCGGGCGCTGGAATGAACCGCCTGCCAGACGAAGTAGCGCCAGAATGGCAGTTCGAACCAGCGGAAGTACTCCGGATGCCGCTTGTGCTGGAGATCGAAGATGGACGTCACCCTCGGGCAGGGCGCCACGGCCGGCGCGGTGAATCCCGGACAGAACAACACATCCAGGCCCGCGCAGCGCAGCGGCAGCAGCGTCTGTTCATAGAGCAGCCGCGCTGGGCGGTTCAGCGCCCGAACGCCGGTCTGCCGCACGTGCCAATGGGGATGGCTCGGGGCCACGTCCGGGCCCGTCTCCCGATTTGTGAAGACCGTGAACTGGTAAGGCGTATCGAGCGCGGCCAGCGCCCGCAGCAGATTTCGCAGATAGGTCTCCGAACCGCCGACGCCGCCGGGAATCAGGTACAACGCATTGATGCCAATGTGCAACGCGCTCACTTTGAAATCGATATCCCATTCCGCTGCCGGGCGCGGATGGCCGCGTTGGCCTGGGCCAGCCCATTCTGCGAGTCCCGGTCGCCGGGGTGCAGTTCCAGCGCCTTCTGAAAAGCGGCGGCAGCCTCATCCAGCTGGTTCGTGCTCAGGTACATGTTGGCGCGAATGCTGTATTCCATCCAGCCCATCCTTGGGTTGAACCGTGTGGCCTGCTGCTGGGCGGCGAAAGCCTCGTCCCAGCGCTGCTCCATTACGTACAGGTGGGCCAGCCGCGCCCATGCGCGCGCCGGCGGAGAGATCCGGCCGAGCGGCGCCCAACCCCGCACCGCCGCGGCAACGTCAATCGCGCTGCGGTACGCCTTTTCGGCGCGGTCGAACTGCTTCTGGCACTCCAACGCCGCCGCGAAGTTCATGTAGAACAGGAATGCGTTCCGGCCCAGTTTCTCCGCATGCGGACCGGTGTCAGTCGCGTCGAATGTCTGGACGGCCTGCGCGCAGCTTCCGGCTTTGATGTACGCCGCGCCCAGGTAGATCCTGGCGCGCGTGTTTTCAGGCCGCGCCGCGACCGAGTGCTCCCAGACCTTCACCTCCGACGAGAAAGCCTGGCTGTAATTCCAGGTGCCCAGCGCCAACAGCGCGATCACCGCGCCTAGCCAGCCGTTCCTCCAGGGCGTGCTGCGCGTGTGGCGCAGACACTCCACAACCACCAGCAGCAATCCGATGCCGGGCAGGTACACGCGGCGCTCGGCGACCGTATCGGCGATCGGAATCACCGAGGACGTGGGCGCCAGCAGGATCAGAAAAACGACGAGCCCGAGAGCGGCCAGCGGGTAGCGGGCGCGGTAGCGCCAGGCGATGTACAACAGCCCCACCAAACCCGCCAGACCCAGTAAAACCAAGGGTTGAAACAAACCGCCGACGGAAGGCAGGTTGTAGTCCAGGCTCTGATCGATTGGGAACAGGAAGAGCCGGATGTAGATCCAGATCGCCTCGAATTGCGTAAACAGATAGCGGTACCACGTTGTGTCGGGCACCGACAGGCCGGCCGAGCCGGCCGAATGGCGCGTCACGTACCAAACGATCGCCGGCACCGCGATCAGTGCTCCCGCGACCAGCGCCGCGTGGAGCCGCCAATTGCGCGCCAGGCCCGCGATTGCGCCTCTGCCTTTGAGCCACCAATCCACTACCAGCACCACCGCGGCCATGGCCACGACATGCTCTTTCACCAGCGTGCCCGCAGCCAGCAGGCCCAGGATCAGCGCCGCACGACGCCAGCCGATCGGGGCGTCGCCCACCGCCAGCAGCAGGGCCAGCGCGCCATAGGCGCACAGCGTGCTCAGACTTTCCGAGCGGCTGGCGATGTACGCCACGGCCTCCGTCTGCAGCGGGTGGAAGAGGAATACCAGGCTTCCGAAAAGCGCCAGCAGCGAAGCCTCGCGCCGCGCGCTGCCGGTTAATTCGAGCGCCTTCCGCAAGATGAAGTAGACCAGGCCGCCCACAAAGAAATGGAGCATCACGTTGGTCAGGTGATACGGCCAACTATCCGTGCCCGCCAGCAAGTAATTCAGATGGAGGCTCAGGTAGTAAAGTGGACGTCCACCCCAGAAATAATTAACCCACGAGGGCGGGCCTTCCGGCCGGAAGACCGGCAGCAAAGTGTCGTCGTACAGGATAGCGCCGTGCAGCGCGGGCCAGTAGACGGCGAGCAGCGCGGCCAGAATCGCGAGCGGAGTCCACCTCGGCAGCGCGAACTCGCGCACTGGAACGGCCGCCGCTGCGCGCTCAGTTTTCGGTTTCTTCCGCATGGGGGTGCCGACTGCGCACCTGGAAATCCAGCATGGCGACCTTCTGCGTGAGTGTGATATTCATGTCCTTCAGGTGGGAGATGATGATCGAGAAGCGGTAGAAAACCCACAGAAACACCAGCAAAATCAGAAAAATCAGCGGCACCGCGGGCTCATTCACATGCAGATATCCGGCCACCCACGCTAAGGCGCCGCGCGCGCGCGACAGCGCGAACACGAGCGCCGCCGCGCCCAGCCAGCTCACCGAATACTCGACTCGAATCCGCGAGCGGCGCAGTCCGCGCAGCACGATGAGAAACAGCACTACGCTCGCGAATGCGAGCACGTTGAGCAGCCGTTCCATGATTCCTCCTTCACGCGCGCGGCGCGGCCCGGCGCTTGCCCAGCCAACGCCAGGCATCCAGCCGCAGGATGTTCACGAGCACGCCCAGCAGCACGTGGACCACGAAGTAGATCGACCTTTTCGCCGTGATGCTGCTGTGTCCGCCCATCCGCGGCCGCATCCGCACCGGCACTTCTTCAAACCGGAAGGCGCGGCGCTGCAGCACCACCAGCGTCTCGATTTCCGGGTATTCCAACGGAAAGCTCTGGCTGAAGACCCGCAGCGCGCGGCGGTTCACGGCCACGAAGCCGGAGGTCGGATCGGTCACCCTGCGCCCCAGAATCGGCCTCAGCAGCAGCTTGAAAAATGCGATCCCGATGCGCCGGATGAGGCCGATTGACGTCGATTGGTCGCCCTCCTCGCGGACGCCGATCACCATCTCGCAGCCCGTCGCATCGAGTCGTTCCAGCAGCCTCGGGATGTCCGCCGGATTATGCTGGCCGTCGCCGTCGATGCGCACCGCCGCCCGGCCGCCCATTTCATAGACCATCCGGTAGCCGGTTTGAATGCAGCCGCCGAGGCCCAGGTGACAGGGCAGGCGAACGACCTCCGCGCCCGCGGCCTCCGCAATCGCGGCGGTGTCGTCGATCGAGCAATCGTCGAGCACCAGGATGCGCAGCGACGGGCAGAGAGAGCGCGCTTCCCGAACGACCGTCCCGATGGCCGCGGATTCGTTGTAGGCCGGAATCAGCAGCACCGTCGGTCCGCCGCCGCGTTGACCGCTTCTGGCTTCAGGGCTCAATGGATGGCCACCTCCCGAATGCCGACGCGGAACCGGTCCAGTATGCCTTTGAATTGCAGCGTCCGAATCCGGCGTGGCGTCCGCCGGCGCTGGCGAATCAGCTCCGGCAGCGCTGCAATCAACTGCAGGTGCGCCTTGAGGACGTACCACGGCAGTTTCCAGAGCGGCAGGCCCGCGGCTCCGAATTCCGCCGCTTTGCCTTTTCCCGTGAGCGCCGCCCGCACGTGCAACGCGTAGCGCGCCGCGGCGTATACCGGAGCGATCACGAGCCGCGTGAAAGGGAACAGTTTCAGAACCACTCGCAGCCGGTTCCGTTCCACGTACCACGCCTTGGCGGCGGAGGCGCGCCCGGCGCTCGCCGAGTACCAATGTTCGACTTCGGCCTGCGGCACATACAGACAATGCCAGCCCATCCAGCAGCCGCGCAAACCGAGGTCGGTGTCCTCGTGGTACAGAAACAGCGTTTCGTCGAACAGGCCGGTCTGGGCCAGCATCGCGCCGCGATAGATGGCCGCGCAACCGCTCGGGAACAGCGCCTGCTGCGGCCGATCCCAGGCCGCCGCCGGTTGCCCGTGGCCGCGCTGGATGCTTGAACCATCGCGCGCCAGCGACATGCCGGCCGAATCCATGCGCCCCGTCCCCGCCAGCAGAATGCGCGGCGCTGCCATGCCCGCCCCCGGATTGCCGTCCAGCGCCGCCACCAGGGCTTCCAGGCACCCCGGGCGCATCGCCGCGTCGTCGTTCAGCGCCACGAGAAACTCGGCCGGCCGATGCCGCCAGACCTGGTTCACGGCCGCTCCATATCCGGCGTTCGAGCGGTTCTCGATCACCTCGGCAAAATCGAACCTCCGTGCCACCTCGCCCGCCAGGCCCTGCCCGCTGTTGTCAACCACCACGGCCCGGACGCCCGCGAGCGTCTGCGCCGCCAGGGCGTCCAGACACTGCGCCAGCCGCGGCCCGGCCGCCACGGTCGGAATTGCGACGGTCACCCGTGAGGAGTACAACCCAAGATTGTACGCGAATGGAACCCGCCGGATCTCATTCGCATGACGTTCTCAAGAAGTTCTCAACGCGTTCTCCGGACATTCTCCAGACGCCAGTCCGCCGCTCTCCCGCGCTCAGCCGGTCCGTTGCCAAGCGACGCTCTTTCCCGAATCGCCCATCCCGGCCGCGGTCGCCCTCTCCGGCTCCTCGCCACGCCCAGCCTAAGAGTCGATTCAGATCCCAAATTCCGCATTTCAGCGCCCGACGCTTACGCAAGAACGAAAAGCTTAGTAAACTAACCGGAAAAGGCGCATCCGGAAGACCGCTTCCGTGTGCAACCCGTGTGGAGGTAGATATGAGCCTGAGCCAATTGGCGCGAACGATTCACGAGTCCGTTACTTTGAAGCTGAACCAGACCGCGGCCCTGCTGCGCGAGAAAGGCGAGCCGGTGATCCACCTCGGCGGTGGCGAGCCGAAGTCTAAGACCCCGCTCGACGCGATTGTCAGTTGCACGGCAGTGCTCAACTCCGGCGATATCAAGTACACTCCGCCCGACGGCATCCCCGCTCTCAAGAAAGCCATCATCCGCTACACCGAAGAGTATTACGGCCGGGCCGTGCGGCCGGAAAACGTGGTCGCTTCGTGCGGCGCCAAACAGGCCATAATGGCCGCGCTGATCGCGATTCTCGATCCCAAGGACGAAGTGATCTTCCCCGCCCCGTATTGGGTCAGCTATCCCGAAATGGTCAAACTGGCCGGCGGCGTGCCCGTGGCCGTGAAGCCCGAGGACGGCACGTTCTACCCCACCGTGAAGGAGATCGCCGACTGCATCGGCAGCTACACCAAGGCCGTCATTCTCAACAGCCCCAACAATCCCTCGGGCGTGATGTACTCGCGCGACTTCATCGCTGAAATGGTCGATCTGTGCGCAAAAAAGTCGATCTACCTGATCATGGACGACACCTATAACCGGCTGGTGTTCGACGGCAAATCGCCCATCAACTGTTACGACTTCTCGAAGGAGGATATCGACGCCTCCAAGCTCGTGGTCATCAACTGCGTCTCGAAAATGTACGCCATGACCGGCTTCCGCATCGGCTGGGCCGTCGGCAGCCGCGAACTCCTCGGCGCCATGGCCACCATCCAGAGCCAGCAAACCTCCGGGCCCGCGACGCCCTCGCAGTGGGCCGCGGTCGGCGCGCTGAACGGCGTGCAGAATTCGATTGAGGCGCTGCGCATGACGCTCGAGAACAACCGCAATATTATGCTGGACCATCTGCTGGCCTTCCCCGGCATCCGCGTGACCAAACCGGAAGGCGCCTTCTACTGCTTCCCGGACTTCAGCAATTACGAGAAAAGCTCCCAGAAACTCGCCGAGTTCCTGTTGAACAAGGTGCGCGTGGTGACGGTGCCCGGCAAGGAATTCGGCATGGAAGGCCATCTGCGAATCAGCTTCTGCGGCGCAGCCAAGGAGATCACCGAGGGCATCGAACGCATCCGCTGGGCCCTCGACCCGGCCTCGCCCAACGAACTCTACCTGGGCGACCGGCGCCTGGTGCGCGACTGGATGTAAGGAGCCGGCCATGAATATCTACACCGACATTCCATCCCCGGCCGTAAAGCAAGCGGGCGAATCGGCCAGCGCCTACGGGCTGCAGAATCACGGCCTGCTGAACCTCAAGCGCGTCTACTGGAACCTGGCGCCGGAGGCGCTCTACGAAGAGGCCATCTTCCGCGGCGAAGGCTGCATCTGCAACCAGGGCCCGCTGGTGGTCAACACGGGCAAGCACACCGCTCGCGCCGCCGCCGACAAATCGCTGGTGCGCGAACCCTCCTCGGAGGGCTACATCTGGTGGGGCACGCACAACCGGCCTTTCAACCCGCTGAGCTTCAACAATCTGCTCACGCGGCTGCAAGCCTATCTGCAAGGCCGCGACGTTTTCGTGCAAGATTGTTTCGGCGGCGCCGATCCCGACTACCGCCTGCCGGTGCGCATCGTCACCGAAACCGCGTGGCACAGCCTGTTCGCGCGGACCATGTTTCTCAAGCCCGAGTCGCTCGACGCCTACCGCCGCCATGTGCCCGAATTCACGATCATCGCCGCGCCGGGCTTCAACGCCAGTCCGCTGGTCGATTCCACGCGCACCGAGACGTTCATCATTTTGAACCTGGCCGAGCGGCTGGCCATCATCGGTGGCACCTGCTACGGCGGCGAGATCAAAAAGACCGTCTTCACCATCCTCAACGCCCTGTTGCCCTTCGACGGCGTGCTGCCGATGCACTGCTCGGCCAACGTCGGCCCGTCCGGCGACGCGGCCATTTTCTTCGGCCTCTCGGGCACCGGCAAAACAACCCTCTCGGCCGACCCCGCGCGCAATCTGGTCGGCGACGACGAGCATGGCTGGAGCGACAACGGCGTCTTCAACTTCGAGGATGGCTGCTACGCCAAGGTCATCCGGCTCTCCGAAAGCGCCGAGCCGCAGATTTTCGAATGCACGCGCCGCTTCGGCACGGTTTTAGAAAACGTAGTCTTCGACCCGCGCACCCGGCGCCTCGATCTGAACGACGACAAGCTGACCGAAAACACGCGCGCCGCCTATCCGCTCGCCTTCATCGGCAACGCCTTGCCCGACAAGCGTGCCGGCCATCCCAAGAACGTCGTCTTCCTAACCTGCGACGCCTCCGGCGTGCTGCCGCCCATCTCGCGCCTGACCCCCGACCAGGCCGTCTACCACTTCATGAGCGGTTACACCAGCAAGATCGCCGGCACCGAGATCGGGTTGGGCATCGAACCTCAGATCACCTTCAGCGCCTGCTTCGGCGCGCCCTTCATGGTCCACCACCCCTACCGCTACGCGCAGATGCTGAAGGCCAAGATCCTGAAGTACGGCGCGGACGTGTGGCTGGTCAATACGGGTTGGACCGGCGGACCATTCGGCATTGGCAAACGCATCAGCATCCAGCACACGCGGGCGCTGCTGAACGCCGCCCTGAACGGCCAGTTGGCGCAGGTCGAATACTGGCAGGATCCGGTGTTTGGGGTGTCCGTACCGAAGTCCTGCGAAGGCGTTCCGTCCTCGATCCTCGACCCCGCCAACACCTGGCCAAGCCGCGCCGAGTACGACCGCAAGTACGACACTCTGGCCGCGCGCTTCATCGACAACTTCGAGTTCATGCTGAGCGAGGAGCTGGACGTGCCGAAGGATCTGGTGCAGTACGGACCGAAACGCAAGACGTCCGTTTGAGCAGTTCTGCCGTCCAGGTTAGAAATGCGACTCGCGCCCGCGCGAACGTCAGGGCCGCGCCTTCGGGTACCCGACCGTTTGCGCCAGCACGATCCGCTGTTCCGGTCTGAGTTTCAGCGCCTTGGCCAGCGCCTCGCGGTCGACCGAGGCGCGAATCACCGTCGCCAGCCCCTCCGAGGCGCAGTACAGGTACACGTTCTGGCCGATGAAGCCGGTCTCCGCCCCCGTGTAGAGCGCTTTGTCCGTCTCCGGCGAGGTCCCCAGCTTGGCATAGTCCGCGACGTAGACCAGGTCCAACGGGGCCTGGCCGGCAAACTCCTGCGTGCCCGTCGCCGCGCGCAGGTCCCCCGCCGCCACCGGCAACAACTGCTGGTGCGCGGCGTCGTACACGTACGCGCCCTCGCCCAGCACCACGTACACTTCGACCGTCTGCCGATTCATCGCCGACGGCGCCGTGCGCCGGCCGTCGGGACGATTCACTCCATAGGCCGCCCACAGCAGGTTTGAAAGCACCTGCCGCGGCAGCGCCTTGGCATCGAATTCACGCTGGCTCTTGCGCTCGCTCAGCGCCTGCAGCAGCGGCTTGCCGCCCTGCCTGTCGGGCGTGGGCAGCGCCACCGCGCCCGGCGGCTGGGCCAGCGCCGGGCCCGCGCACAGGACCAGGAATAGAAGCGTCTTGGTCTGCATGCCCGCATTCTACGCCTTCCGCGCCTCGGCTCAACCCCCGCTTCAGGCTTGCTTGTGGAATGGATAATGCCGCCCACCCCGGCGCCTTCTCCGGCCCTCCCGCGCGTCCGGCCACTCGCGCGCCCCCGCCGCCCCTTCACTGCTTCGAAAGGTCCTCGAAAACGATGCTCGAATCGACCGTGAAAACCCGCGTCTTGCCCGGCCGCGGCTTGAGCACCTCGAGCACCAGCGCCGCGCCGGTCGTGCGCACCGTCAGGCGCGTGCTGCCGTCCCGTTCCACCGGCAGCAGCTCCAGCCCGTACGGCGGCAGATGAATCGAGCGCGTCAACCGGCACACCGGCATCGTCCCGCCGCCCCGGCCCCGCTCAGCCGGCATCTCGACCTGACTGCCGTTTGAGTAACACACCCGCACCGCCGCCGCCGTGGCATCCGAATTCAGCACCAGGACCATCTTTCCCTGCAACTCTTCGACGTCGCCCTCCAGCCACGGATTGCGGCTCGGAAAGGCCACCGCCCCGGGCACCGTCGTAATCTCGTCCCGCGCCGTGCACTCGCTCGTCCCGCTCACCGCCACCCCCGGGGCCAGGCTCGCGCCCGCACCCCTCTCCGTAACTTTGACCCACGCCTCCGCCGACTCCTGCCCATCCACCTGCAATCGCAGGCTCGCCTTCTGCCCAGCCTCCAGAACCAGCGGGATCGTCGGCGCCCCCTCCAGCCCCACCAGCGCCCCGCTGCCGTCGTGCCCTTGCACCTCCACCTCGACCGCCTGCGTGCGCAGATTCTCGAGGCTCACCGTCAACCAGCAGCGCTCGCCGTAGGTGAGCGGAATCAGGACCGAGACGAACGCCGTTCGTTCCTCGCCCGGCGCGGCCCCCGCCGCCGCCCAGGCCAGCAATCCCAGCAGCAGCGGCTGTATGAACACCGTCACCCGGCGTGGCAATGCGCTTCGTTCCTCCTTCCTCTCTTCGACCGCGGAGCCGCATTCTTCCACCGTTCCCGGAGCCTTTCGCTCAAACCGCACCCGGATCCTGCCGATGAGTTCGTCGTGATTTCGATTAAGAAGTACCTGGACGCGCGCGACCGCCTGCCTGGTCCCGTCGTGGACTCCTATCGCACTTTGCTGGGCGCAATGGGCGAATCCGGCTCCCAGGCCTGCCCGCAGTTGGGGCTCGACCTCCAGGCCAGCCTTCTGCAGTTGCAGGCGCACCTGGTAGCCGAGATGACGCCCGGCGATTTCACGGCCTCCGGCACCGCAGCCGAGAAAGAGCTCCGGCTGTGGGGCTCGCGAACGGCCGAGTATTACAAACACCAGGCAGATGAAGTCAAGGAATTGATGATGGTCCTGGCGCGCACGGTCGATTCGGTCGGCGAACGCGACCAGCGCTACTCCGGCCAGTTTTCGGCTCTCAGCACGCACCTGCGGAGCATCGCCGATCTCGACGATCTGGCAAAAGTGCGCGCCTCGCTCCTGCAGGGCGTCAACGAATTGAAGGACTGCGTCGAGCAGATGACCAAGGACAGCGAAGAGTCGCTCACCCTGTTGCGCACCGAACTCGGCGCCTCCCGCAGCCGCCTCGAAGAGACCGAGCGCATGGCCGCCGTCAACCCGCTGACCGGCATCGCCAACCGCCGCCGGATCGACCAGGCACTCGAGGAATTCACCGCCCGCGGCCGGCCGTTCTGCATCATGATGTTCGACCTGAACAGCTTCAAACAGGTCAACGACCAGCTCGGCCATCTCGCCGGCGACGATCTGTTGCGCCAGTTCGCCGCGGAGTTGCGGCTGGTGGTTCGCTCCGCCGATCTGGCCGGCCGCTGGGGCGGCGATGAATTCATCGCTTTGCTCGATTGCGGCTTAGGCCAGGCGGAGTCTTTGATGGGCCGGATTCGCGATTGGGTCTTCGGCGAATACACGATCCGCACCGGCTGCGACGCCTTCAAGGTCAAAGTGTGCGCCTCGATCGGCCTCGCCCTCTGGAAGCTGGGGGATGACGTCGCGGAGACGATCAATCGCGCCGACGCCGCGATGTATAAGGACAAGAAAGCGCGCAAGCGCGACGATCAGTGCCACCTGGTCACGAGCCCCGGCCCGGGCCGCCGGTGCGGCGACGCGGAAACCTCCGCCGCCACGCCCGCCGGCCTCCCGGCGCTCAAGTCCTGATCCGCCGCCACGTGCCAGGCGCCCGCGAAAAGCTCCTGCCTAGCCCTGCAATGAGGCCGGCTGCGCGCCCGTAACCGCCGTCGCTCTGCTGCCGCCGAGCGCCCGCTGCAGCCGTTCCATGTAGAGGTAGATCACCGGCGTAATGTATAGCGTCAGGAACTGCGAAACCACCAGCCCGCCCACGACCGCCAGTCCCAACGGTTGCCGCGCGTCGCCGCCTTCGCCGTAGCCCAGCGCGATCGGCAGCGTGCCGAACAGCGCCGCGACCGTGGTCATCATGATCGGCCGGAACCGCAGCAGGCAGCCCTGATAAATCGCATGCTCCGGATCCTTACCCTCCACCCGCTGCGCCTCCAGCGCGAAGTCGATCATCATGATCGCGTTCTTCTTCACCACGCCGAAAAGCATGATGATGCCCACAAACGCGTACAGGTCTAATTGTTTGTGGAACAGCAGCAGCGTCAGCAGCGCACCGAACACGGCCGCCGGCAGTCCCGACAGAATCGTGATCGGGTGGATGAAGCTCTCATACAAAATCCCCAGCACGATGTAGATCACCAGCACGGCCACGATCAGCAGAATCGACAGCCCCTGGAGCGACTGCTGGAACTGCTTCACCGTGCCCTGGAACGCGATCGAGACCGTCGCCGGTATGCGCAGTTCCGTGATCGCCTCCTCCACCCGCTGGGCCGCTTCGCCCAGGCTCGATCCCGCGCTCAGGTTGAACGATATCGTCACCGCCGGCAATTGGCCGAAGTGGTTCACCGTCAGCGGACCGGCCGTGCGCCGCGTGGTCACCACCGCGTTCAGCGGCACCAGTTTCCCGCTCGCCGAGCGCACATTCAGCTTCGCCAGCGCGTCCGGATCGCGCTGGTAGCGCGGGTCCACTTCCGCGATCACCAGATACTGGTTGGCCGGGCTGTAGATCGTCGAGACCTGCCGCTGCCCGTAAAACGTATACAGCGCGTTCTGTATTTGATCCGGCGTCACGCCCACCGTCTGGGCCCGGTCGCGGTCGATATCGACGTACAGTTGCGGGCTCGCGATCTGCATATCGGAGTTGATGTCCTGAAAGTTCGGCAACGCCCGCATCTTGGCCATCAGCAGTGGCGCCCAGGCGTAGATCTCCTTCAGATTCGCGCTCTGCACCGTCAATTGATACGCGCTCGTGCCGAACGTGCCGCTGACCGTGATCGGCGGCGGGTTCTGCATGAACGCCAGAATGCCCGGCACGCTGAACATCATCGGCCGCATCCGGTCGATGAACTGGTCCACCGAAACGTTGCGTTCCGCGCGCGGCTTCAGACCCGCAAAAAAGAACGCCTGGTTGCCGCTCATCACGAACGCGCCGATGCTCTTCACTTCCGGCTGCCGTTGCAGGATGTCGACGATCGCCATGTGATGCGCGCTCATCGATTCGAAGCTGATGTCCTCGCCGGCCTGCGTCATACCGAACAGGAAGCTCGAATCCTGGCTCGGAATGAATCCCGTGGGCATTGTGAAGAACAGATACAGCGAGCCCGCCAGCATCGCGAACGCCAGCATGAGCGTTGCGAAACGGTGGTTCAGACTGATCTTCAGCGTTACGTCGTAGGCCCGCGCCATCAGGTTGAAGCCGCCCTCCAGCGTCCGGTAGAACAGCGTGTGCTTGGCGCCGTGGTCGATGCGCAGGAAGCGGCTGCCGAGCATCGGCGTCAGCGTCAGCGAGACGAAGCCCGAGATTAGAATCGCCACCACGATGGTCACGGAAAACTCGTGCAGCAACCGCCCCACTATGCCCTGCATGAACAGCACCGGGATGAATACCGCCACCAGGGACAGCGTCATCGACAGAATCGTGAATCCGATTTCGCGCGACGCCATGAACGCGGCTTCCATCCGCGGATGGCCCATTTCCATGTAGCGCACGATGTTTTCCAGCATCACGATGGCGTCGTCCACCACGAAGCCCACCGACAACGTCAGCGCCATCAGCGACAGGTTGTTCAGGCTGTAGCCCAGCAGGTACATCACCGCGAACGTGCCGATGATCGAAAACGGAACCGCAATCCCGGGAATCAGCGTGGCAGTCAGATTCCGCAGGAACAGGAAGATCACCATCACCACCAGGCAAATGGTCAGCGCCAGCGTGAACTGCACGTCGCCGATCGAGCCGCGGATGCTCTCCGAGGCGTCGAACGCCACCTGCAGATTGACCGCCGGTGGGATCTCCTTGCGAAACGTCGGCAGCAGCTTCCGGATGTTGTCCACCACCTGCACCGTGTTCGTCCCGGGCTGCCGCTGGATCGCCAGCATCACGCCCCGCTCGCCGTTGAACCAGGCCAGCGCCTTGTTGTTTTCGATGCTGTCGATCACCCGCCCCAGTTGCTCCAGCCGCACCGGCGCGCCGTTGCGATAGGCCACGATCACCGGCCGGTAGGCCGCCGCGTTCTCCAGTTGCCCATTGGAATCGAGCGTGAACGCCTGCTTGGTTCCGTCCAGCCGGCCGACCGGCAGATTGACGTTGTTGCCCTGGATCGCCAGCTGCACTTCGTCCACGCCGATGCCCCGCGCGGCCATCAGGTCGGGGTCCAGTTGCACCCGCACCGCGTACTTCTGCGCCCCGTACACAATGACACGCGCCACCCCGCTGACCATCGAGATGCGCTCCGCCAGCAGCGTCTCGGCGTACTCGTCCACCGTGTACATCGGCAGCGTCGACGAGCTCATCGCCAGGTACAGCACCGGCTGCTCGGCCGGATTCACTTTCTGATACGACGGCGGCCGCGGCATCGTCGTCGGCAGATTTCCGCCGGCCTTCGAAATCGCCGCCTGAATGTCTTGCGCCGCCGCGTCGATATTGCGCTCCAGCGTGAACTGCACCGTCACCGTGGTGCTGCTCTGCGAGCTCGACGAACTCATCTGTTGGATGCCGGCAAGCGTCGAAAACTCGCGCTCCAGCGGTGTCGCCACCGACGCCGCCATGGTCTCCGGACTGGCGCCCGGCAGCGCCGCGCTCACCTGGATCGTCGGGTAATCGACGCTCGGCAGCGCCGCCACCGGCAGCGCCCGGTAAGCTACTAATCCGAACAGCAGGATCGCGCACACCAGCAGCGTCGTCATAATCGGACGCTCGATGAAAATCCGCGACAGGTTCATGACTTGCCCGCCCCCGCCTTCGGCGCCGGCATGCCGCCCGGCGGCAGCGCGAACACATGCGCCCCCGGCGCCAGCAGCAGTTGCCCGTCGGTCACCACCGTCTCGCCGGCCTCGACTCCGTTCTCGATCACGATCTTGTTGCCCGCCGTCGCGCCCGTCTTCACCACCCGCGCCTCCACCGAATGGTCGGCCTTTACCACGTACACGAACGAGCCCTTCTGCCCCGCCTGCACCGCCTCCGACGGAACCACCACCGCGTCCTTGTGCGCCTCCAACGTCATCGTCACGCTCACAAACTGGCCCGGCCACAGCACTCGCTCCGCGTTCGCGAACGTCGCCTTCAGCCGGATCATACCCGTCGTCGCGTCCACCGTATTGTCGATCACGCTCAGCACGCCCACAGCCTGATGCTCCGGATCGTCCTTCGATCCCGCCCGCACCGCCAGCCGGTGGCCCTCGCCCAACCGCCGGATCTCGGCCAGCCGCTGTTCCGGCACGCTGAAGCTCACAAAGATCGGCTGGAGCTGGTTGATCACCACCAGCGTCGTGTCGCCGGCGCCCTTGACGTAGTTGCCCGCATGCACCAGCAGGTTGCCGGTGCGGCCCACAATCGGCGACCGGATCTCGCAGAAGCTCAGGTCGAGCTTTGCTTTTTCCTGCGCCGCCACGTCCGCCGCCAGGCTGGCGCGCGCGCTCGCAATCGCCGCCCGGTCGGCGCGCTCCGATTCCTTGTACACATCCGCCGCCGTGCGGCTCGTGTCGTACACCGACCGCGCCACGATCCCCGCCTTCACCAGTTCCTCCTGGCGCTTCGCGTCCGTCTCGGCATTGCGCAGTTGCGCCTCGTCGCGGCTCACGTTGGCCTCCGCCTGCGTTAGCAGCGCGCGGTCCCGCTCCACCGCCGCCTGCGCCTGGTTCAGCGCGTCGGCGTACGGACGTGGATCGATCTCGAACAGCAGGTCGCCCTGGTTGACGTTCTGTCCTTCGGCGAACTGCACTTTCACGAGTTCACCGGCCACCTGCGCCTTTACCTGCACGTTGGAAAACGGCTCGACGTTGCCGATCGCCTGCAACTCCTGCGGAACGGTCTGGCGTTCCGCCGTCGCCAGCGTCGCCGGCATAGCCGGCGGCCCCGTGGGCCCCGCCGCGGTCTTCTGTCTGGAGCAGCCGCCGGAAACGATCGCGGCCCATAGGACCGCAACAATGGCAATGGTTCTGTATCTATGCAACACGGATTCCCCTATCCCATCGTTCATTGAAAAGGCCGCACCGCGGGCCGGGCCAGAACGATTCGAATACAGCTATGCTACTGACCCGCGCCAGCGCATAGCAACGCCGCCGCCGGCCGGAGCGTTCCCCGTAGGGCCGTGATTCGTGTTGGGATAGTGTCTGGAAATGGATTCGACTTTACTGCAATCGGCGCGCCAGGTCCTGCTGGCCGAAGCCCGGGCGCTCGAAGCCGCCAGTGCGCGCCTGGATCGCGAATTCGAACGGGCCGTCGATCTGCTTGCCGCGCATGCCGGCAAAGTGCTCGTCACCGGCATCGGCAAATCGGGCATTATCGCCCAGAAGATCGCCGCCACTTTGTGCAGCGTCGGCCAGCCCGCCGTGTTCCTGCACCCGGTCGAGGCCCTGCATGGCGACCTGGGGCTGTACACGCCCGGCGACCCGACCATCGTTGTCTCCCGCAGCGGGAACACTGCCGAATTGCTGCGCCTGGTCACACAGCTTAAGGCCGTCGCTTCGCCCGTCATCGGTATTCTCGGCGCGCCGCAATCTTCGCTCGGTGTGTTGATGGACGTCGTGCTCGACGCCTCCGTCCGCGCCGAGGCCGACCCGAATAGTCTCGCGCCCACCGCGAGCGCCAGCGTGGCCATGGGCTTGGGCGACGCCCTGGCCATCGGCCTGATCGAGCGCCGCGGCTTCACGCCCGCCGATTTCGCGCGCTTTCACCCCGCCGGGCAGTTAGGCCGCAACCTGCTCCTGCGCGTCTCCGAAGTGATGCGCCCGCTCGCGCAAGTCGCCACCGCTGCCGCCACCGACCCCTTGCGCCAGGTGGTTATCGGCATGACCAGCCGCCCGCTCGGCGCGGCCTGTGTCCTCGATTCCGAAGGCCGGCTGGCGGGCCTCATCACCGACGGCGACGTGCGCCGGGCCCTGCGCCAGCACGACGACATCCGCGGCGTCGTGGCCGCGGAAGTCATGACCGCCCGGCCCGCAGCCATCTCGCCCGGCGCCAGCGTGCACGAAGCGCTGCGCAAAATGGAGGATCGCGGCTCCCAGATTTCGGTGCTGCCGGTGGTCGATGAAATGGGCCTGTGCGTGGGCCTGTTGCGGCTCCATGATCTGTACCAGCACCAGCCCTCCGCCGGCCGCTGAGAGACTCCACCGAACTTCCTCTCTAAAGCTCGCTTTCCGCACCCGCCGACTGGCCTCGGAGGACGGAAAACCACCGTGCATCTACCGTGAAGTCACCGTACGAACATGGTGTTTCCATGGTCAAGACATGGTGAAATGCATGGTGCGCACACGGTGAATTGACGGTGCAACCGCCCTTCAAAGGCGAACACGGAGCGAAGATGCACCCACTCTGAGAAAGGAACCTCTCAGCGACGTCCACACCGGAGTTCGCCGGCCATTTGGGCCAACAGCCTGTGGCAGGAGTCCCGTGCATCACGTGACCTCTACCACAGGCTGTTGAACATCGTTTCGGAACGAGGGAGAGGAGGCAGCCCCGTTTCCGAAACGGTGTCAAGATCTCCCGGCGACCGGGATCGATCCCTAAATGCAGCGTCCCCGAACGCCGCGCTTCAACAAAAACAGCAGGCCTAAGCCCAACAGAGCAAATGTCAACGGCTCGGGGTTGTTCGAGGATAGACCGTTATCGTCGGCCAACGGCCCAAAGTCGTCGGCAGTCTTAATTTCACGGTGGGAAAACCTGTCGCTGATCAGGACTTCCTCATGTTTTTCCGGGCGAACAGTCCCGTCTACCGTTTCGTAGCGGTCGAAATTGTTACTTTGCGGGCGCATGGTGCGGCCTTTGTCCGCGGACTTGTACAGGACTGTCGCAACAGTGCGCTCCTCCGAGGCGGAGGCGGGAGTCGCGGAGCGCACGACGTCAATGGACACCTGCAGCGGTTGGGCGATTCCGAACGGTTCAGGCGTGATACCGAAACTGGCCGGGATAGCATTGCTTTCGGAGACTGCCTTCAGCGCCGACTGGCTATTGGCCGCCGCCGGCCGCGCCGTCACATTCGCGGCCACCCAGGCGGCCGATCCGGGAAGGAGTTGAGTCTGTCCGACTGGCACTGGAAATAGTATTACGAGGGATGATTGAGCTGGCACCCAGGGAGCACGGAACGGACAGCACCGCGGCCACTCCCAAGACGGCTCTCGCGATTTCGTACCACCCACTTCGGCGCATTCGCATATTGACCTCCAGTACTCTGGACATAGTCCCTCTTGCACGCATCGAACCATCGCCAGCCGCTGTAGTCAGATACATCCGGCGATCGCTCAGCCCAAAGGTCTTGTTGGAAAACCATGGCAGCCGCCTCAGGCTGTTGGCGCTCCCCGGGGTAGGAGTGGCGGCAGCCGCAAATGCAGGTTGAGGTGAGGAAAGTGCAGGTTTTGCTCGGCTGCCTAGCAGCTCCTTCCCTGTTATTTCTGAAGTTGCATCGGCGCTCGAAAACACAGAGCGTATCGGTACTATGCCGAAGATATAGGCAGGTGGAGAATCGCATGCGCCTCTATGAATGTGGTTTAGCCGACCTTGGCGGAGCGGTGATTCGAGGCCGCCATGCCGGCGGCCGTCGGCCGTGTAGGGTTGGCCACCGCAGAAAAACTGGGCTATTAATAAGCCGCTGGAGTTTCGGACAGCGTATTGACTCGCGACTAGCGCCGGACCCGCAGCAGCGAGATTTGGGCGTTGACCGGACGCTGGTTCCGGGCGGGCTGAAGGCGGGCATAGGTCCCTTCCGAATTCATCCGGCGGGCCTTGACGTTGTCCTGCAAGTAGACGGCCAGGATGCGGTCGCGGATCTGGCGCACCAGCGACGGCTTGGTGACTGGAAACATGGTCTCGATGCGGCGATTGATGTTGCGCGGCATCAGGTCCGCCGAGCCCAGATAGATCTCATCCTCGCCGCCGTTTTTGAAATAGAGAATGCGGCTGTGCTCGAGGAACCGGCCGACGATGCTGGTGACGCGGATGTTTTCGCTGATGCCCGGCAAGCCCGGGCGCAGGCAGCAGATGCCGCGGGCCAGCAGATCGATCTGCACGCCGGCGCAGGAGGCCGCGTAGAGCAGGCGGATGATGCGCCCGTTGACCAGTGAATTGATCTTGATAATGATGCGCGCCTCGCGCCCGGCCTTGGCATGCTCGGTCTCGCGCGCGATCATCTGCTCGACGCGGCGGCGCAAGTTGATGGGCGCCACCAGCAGCTTGATGTAATCCACCTTGGCCGAATAGCCGGTGAGCTTATTGAAGAGGTGCGAAGCCTCCTCGCCGATCTGCGGGTCGGCGGTGAGGAAACCGATATCGGTGTAAAGGTGCGCAGTGACAGCGTTGTAGTTGCCGGTCGAGAGGTGAGTATAGCGGCGAATCACGTTACCCTCGCGGCGCACGACCAGGGCCACCTTGGCGTGCACCTTGAGGCCGACCAGGCCGTAAACGACGTGGACGCCCTCGCGCTCCAGCGCCCGGGCCCACTCGATGTTGCTCTCCTCGTCGAAGCGGGCTTTCAACTCGACCACGACGGCGACCTGCTTGCCCTCCTCGTTGGCCTCCAGCAACGCCGCAACCACGGGCGAGTTGCGGCCGGTGCGGTAGAGCGTCATCTTGATCGCCAGCACGTCCGGATCGTGGGCCGCGGCGCGCAGGAAATCGACGACCGGCTGGAAGCTGTCGAAGGGATGGTGCAACAACATATCGCCGCGGCGGATGGTGCTGAAAAGGTCCTCGCCTTCCTGCTGCTGGCGCAGTGGAGCGGGCGTAAAAGACTGATCCTTCAAGTCCGGGCGATCGACCGCGGCGAGCGCTCGCAGGCGGCTCAACGCGAGTGGGCCGGAGACACGGTAAATCTCGCTGTCGTCGATCTCGAAGTTCTCCCGCAGCACGTCGAGCAGCGAATCGGGCATGCCCTCATCGATGTCCATGCGCACGACCGAATTGAATCGCCGCTGGCTCACGCCCTCCTCGATGGTCTCCAACAGATCGTCAGCTTCGATCTCCTGAATGGCCATCTCGGCGTCGCGCGTGATGTGAAACAGGTGGCTCTCGAGGACGTCCATACCGGGAAAGAGCCGGGAGAGGTTGGCGCGAATGACCTGCTCGACCCAGACGAAAGTCACTTCGCGGCCGTTGCGGCGGCGGGCCGGCTTCTGCAAAGGGACCAACTGGGGCAGCGTCGGGGGCACTTTGATGCGCGCGAAGTGCTCTTCGCCTTCCTCATCGCGAATGAGCACGGAGAGGTTGAGACTCAGGTTGGAAATGTGCGGGAAGGGGCGACTGGGATCGACCGCCAGGGGCGTCAGGACCGGGAACAGGGTTTCCTCGAAGTAGCGGTTGGCGGCGTCCTTCTGCTCTTCGGTCAGCTCCTCGAAATCCTTGATGGATAGGCCCTCGGCGGCCAACTCGGAGACGAGGTCGCGCAGGCAGGTATAGGCGTCCGCGAGCAACTGCTCGATGACGCCGCGGATGGCGTCGAGCTGGCGGGCGGCCGGCATGCCGTCGGAGCCGGTTTCCTGCGTGCCCGATTCGATCTGATTCAACAGGCCGGCGACGCGGACCATGAAGAACTCGTCGAGGTTGGAGCCCAGGATGGAAAGGAATTTGGCGCGTTCCAGGAGCGGATTGGTGGGATCCTGGGCCTCTTCGAGAACGCGGCGCTGGAACTCGAGCAGGCTCAGCTCGCGATTCACATAGAGCGCCGGATCGTTGAAGGAGATGGCTGCCGGCGGGGCAACTTTCCGCTTTGTCGCCAATGGCATACCGAAACATCCAGGGTAGCCGAAAGCGGCCGCATGCGTAAGCCCCCGGGCGCGCGGCGACGCCAGGCAGGGTTCGAATCCAGACTGGTGAATCAACTCCCGATCTTGTCGGGGGCGTAGCAGAGGGTCGCGAGCGGGCACTGGCCACAGTCAGGCTTGCGGGCCTGGCAGAGCTCGCGGCCGAAGTGAATGACCTGGTGCGAGAAGAGGATCCAGCGGTCCTGGGAAACCTGCTTCATCAGGTCCTGCTCGATCTTCTCGGGGGCGGTTTCGCGCGTGAGATCCAAACGCGCGCCGATGCGCGCGACGTGGGTGTCAACGACGACGCCGCTGGGAATGCCGTAGGCCGTGCCGAGCACGACATTGGCCGTTTTGCGAGCAACGCCGGGGACGGTGAGGAACTGGTCGATATCGAGCGGAATGCGGCCGCCGAATTTCTCCAGGATCGTTCTAGCGGCGCCGATCAGGCTCTTGGCCTTGTTGTTGAAAAAACCGGTTGAGTAGATGTCGCGGGCCAGTTCTTCCCGATTGGCCGCAGCGAAATCGCGCGGTGTGGGGTACTTGGCGAAAAGAGCGGGCGTGACTTTGTTGACGCGCTCGTCGGTGCACTGCGCCGAGAGGATGGTGGCCACGAGCAACTGCCAGGCATCGGCATGGTGGAGCGCGCAAGTGGCCGCGGGATAGCGGGCGTCGAGGGCGCGCAGAATGGCCGCGAGACGCTCGCGGCGGGCGGCCGCGGTGGCGGGCTTTTTCGACTTCGACAAAGACCGGCGCGCCGGCGTAGGGCTGGACTTGGGCATGCGAATCGATCCGGAATGAAAAGCTAGTGCTGCGGCAAGACCTCGACCGCGGCGCGCAGGAATTGCCAGTCGGGCAGCTCGTAGGCGCGCAGGGTGGTTTTCAAAGGAACCGTGAGATCCTTGGATGCGTTGGCGGCGAGCGGGCCGGTTTTGATGGCGACCACGGCCACGGGCTCGTCCTCGGGCTTAGCCGTGGAAGAGCGCAGGGTGATCTGGAGATCCTGGCTGGGCATATCGGCGGCGGAGTGATTCACGACGACAAAGGTCGCCTTGATCTGCTGCTTCTCGTCCTCGATGATGCGGATGCCGGCCACCTCGATGTAGCGGGCATAGGGGTTCGCACCAGCACCCTGGGGGGCCGCGGAAATCGAATCGGTCTTCACCGGGGTGGTGGCGATTTCGCTCTTACCGCCGAGCAGCCGGTAGGCCAGGAAGAAGCCGCCGATGGCGAGCAGGGCGACGAGGATGGCCACGAGCCAGGAGGGGAAGCCGTGAGAGGGCGCGGTCTCGGGCAACGTATAAACGGGCTGTTCGGGCTGCGGCGGCTGCGGCGCGTTGGGCCAGGCGGGAGGCGGGGCCTGCGGGGGCTGCGGCGGCGCATAGCCTTGAGCCTGAGGGTACGACTGCGGCGGCGGGGGCGCGGGCGTCGTCGTCTGAAAGAACTGAGTGGGGGCTTGCACGGGATAGGGCGGCGCGGGCGGCTGGTAGGCCGGCTGCGGAGGAGGAGGAGCCTGAGGCGGGGCAGCGGCGGCCGCCACTCCGACGGGCGGCAACCCTTGAGCGGCGCGCTGCCGGTTCTCCGCGCAGGTGGGACATTCCGAATACGAGGGCGGCACTTCGCGGCCGCATTGGGGACAAATCCAGGTGAACATTCTGTTGCTTTGACTCTAGCTTAGAGATGCACCGCGGCGCAGAAGGGTTGCCCCCGGCAGGGTTTGACGCGCATGGATGGACAAAAAGATTTGAATGGACGCCATCAGTGCGCCGGATGCGGATAGGATCAGGGCATGGAACTGCTGCGGCGGGGCGGCGGCGGAGCGCGCCGGGTGGCGCTGCTGGCGGGCGCGTGGAATCCGCCGACGCGGGCGCACGTGGCGTTGGCGGAGGCGGCGCGCGAATTTGCGCCGGAGGTGCTGCTGACGCTGCCGGGCGTATTGCCGCACAAAGAGTTCGAGGAGCCGGGCTTCGACACGCGACTGGACTGGTTGTTGCAACTGGCCGCGGGACGCGAGTGGCTGGGCGTGGCGGCGGGCGGGAGCGGCCTGTTTGTGGAGCTGGCGCGGGGGCTGCGGGCGGCAGACCGAAAAGTGGAACAAGTCTTCATCGTTTGCGGCAGCGACGCGGCTGAGCGATTCCTGAACTGGGACTACGCGGACGGGGCGGGCGTGGAGCAACAACTGCGGGAATTCACACTGCTGGTGGCGCCGCGCGGCGCGCCATTCGTGCCGCCGGAACGGCTGCGGGCGGCCGTGCATCCGCTGGATTTGGCGGAGGAATGGCAGACGCTCAGCTCGACGGAGTTGCGGCAGCGCATCAAACGGGGAGAGGCGTGGGCGCACCTGGCGCCGGAGGAGATCGCCGCGGAGATCGAGCGCGCGTATCGGTAGCGGCCTGAAGTCAATTGAATAATTCGAAGAAACCGCTCCCTTTGGTCATGGCTCGGTAACATGGCGCCGGAGCAACCGCTCCTTGACAGTCGCGGCTCAGTAACGGACGCGGCCCGTTACAGGGCGCGGCTCGGCAGCGGCTAAGGGTCAGTCGCGCGGGCCGTGTTCGAGGAAGGCGCGGAGCTTGTGGCTGCGGCTGGGGTGGCGGAGTTTCCTGAGCGCCTTGGCCTCGATCTGGCGGATGCGTTCGCGAGTCACGGCGAAGTGCTGGCCGACTTCTTCGAGGGTATGCTCGCTGCCGTCCTGGAGGCCGAAGCGCATTTTGATGATCTTCTCTTCGCGCGGCGTGAGAGTCTTGAGAACCTCGGCGGTCTGCTCGCGCAGGTTCAGGTTGATGACGGCTTCGGACGGGGAGACGACGCGCTTGTCGACGATGAAGTCGCCGAGGTGGGACTCTTCCTCCTCGCCGACCGGCGTTTCCAGTGAGATGGGCTCCTGGGCGATGCGCAGAACCTTGCGCACCTTGGGAACGCTCAAGTCGAGGCGGCGGGCTAGTTCCTCGTGGGTGGCGTCGCGGCCCAACTCCTGCTGCAGGAGACGCTGGGTGCGAACCAGTTTGTTGATGGTCTCGATCATGTGGACCGGGATGCGGATGGTGCGGGCCTGGTCGGCGATGGCGCGCGTGATGGCCTGGCGGACCCACCAGGTGGCGTAGGTGGAGAACTTATAGCCGCGGCGATAGTCGAACTTATCGACGGCTTTCATCAAGCCGATGTTGCCTTCCTGGATGAGATCGAGGAACTGCAGGCCGCGGTTGGTGTAGCGTTTGGCGATGGAGACGACGAGGCGCAGGTTGGCCTCGATGAGACGCTTCTTGGCCTCGTCGGCGTCCTTTTCGCCGCGGTCGGTGATGGCCACGGTACGGCGCTGATCGGCGGCCGGCGCGCCGTAGAGCCGCTCGAGCTCGGCGAGCCGGTCGAGCGAGGCTTTGGCCTCGCGTTTCAGTTCCCGAGCACTGAGCCCGCGCTGTTCGACGTCCTCGGAGGCGCGCTGGATGCGCGCGATCTCTTTTTCAATCGGCTTCAACTGCTCGACGGCGGCGCGAAGACGATTGGAGAAGCGGCGCCAGGTGGCTGAACTGAGCTGCAGGGCGCGGACCTGGCGGCTGATGCGGACCAGCATGCGGGACAGTTTCCAACGCAGCTCGCGCTTGTGTTTCTGCCGGGAGCCGGCCGGGCGGGAGAGTAACTGATGACGCAGTTTCTCGGCTTCGTGAACCAGGGTCTCGATGAACTGGATGGAAGCGACGAAATTGCGGATCTGCCCGTCCTCCTCATCGTCGGCGGTCATGGCGTCGGGCGTGGAAAGGATATCGCGCAGGCTGTTGCGGCCGTCCTGGAGCTCGACGGCGAGATCGGCGAGCTCGCGCATCACCAGCGAGGAACGGGATAGGGCGCGGATGACCTTGGTCTGCCCCTTCTCAATGCGGCGGGCGAGTTCGATCTCGCCGTCGCGGGTGAGCAGCGGCACGGTGCCCATCTCGCGCAGATACATGCGCACGGGGTCGTTGGTCTTGTCACCGGTCTCGGGGCCCAAATCGAGGTCGGCAAACTCCTCGGTCTCCTCGGCTTTTTTTGTGAAGTCGGTCTTCGGCTCTTCGAGCAGGTCGACACCGGCGGCGTCGAGACCGGCGAGCAGGTCCTCGAGCTCAGGACCGGCGCCGACCTCATCGGGCAGGACGTCGGAGACGTCGTCGTAGAGGACATAGCCCCGTTCCTTGCCCATCTCAATGAGTCTTTGAAAACGGCTGTAACGATCGTCGGCAGCCACGACTCGACCCCTTCCTCCGAAAAAAGCAGTCCCCCAACCGAAGCGCAATACCCTTGAAGCGACCGGGCTCCGTATCTGAGTCAGTGTACAACACGCGACGGGCGGGGTGATGGGCGGGCGCGGTCGGGCGCTTAGGAATCGTCGCGCCGCGCGCGGATTTTCTTTTCGGCGGCGAGGCGGATCGCCTCCCCGGTGTCGCCGGCGCGCTCGGCCGCGATGATGCGTTCCTTCAGTTCGGCCATCTCAGCCCTGCGCGTACGAGCTTCCAGCGGATCGAGCGCGGCTAGCGCCTGTTCGAGGGTGATGGGGTCGGCGGACTCCGCGGCATCGTGGATGAGCAGGGCGAGCCGGTTCTGGTCCTCTTCGGCGAGCCGCGCTTCGACGGCGGCGTAGGAGAAAGGCTCGGCGGCTTCGATCATTCTGAGCATGGTTTCGAAGATGCCGACGGAGACGAAATGGGCGAGGGACGGGATGGCGCGGAGGCGGCGGACCAATTCCGGGCGGGCTTCGGGCAATTCCAACAAAGCGCGTAGCAGGCGCTGTTCGTACGGTTCGAAGGGCGAGACGGGCGGCGGAAGAGGGCGCGGCTCGCGGCGCTCGGAGGCGGCCTTGCGGAACTCGTCGCGGACGATGCCGGCATCGATCTTGAGATACTCGGCGACGTCGTTGACCACCTGCAGACGATCGATGCGGTCGGGCATTTTGTGAATCTGCGGCAGGAGGAATTGGAAAATGGCGACGCGACCCTCGGGCGTGCGGACGTCGAACTTGCCGCGGGCGCGCTCGGCCAGCCAGTGGAAGTAACGCCGGGTCTGGTTCTTCACGAGATCGGCGTAGGCTTGGGCCGAGTGCTCGAGAATGTACTCGTCGGGATCGACGCCCTCGGGGAGCTCGAGGACGCGCACCTGCATGTGCTCAGTCAAGAGCACGTCGATGGATTTCTCGGTGGCGCTGCGGCCGGCCTTGTCGGGGTCGAAGTTGACGACAAGCTCGATGGCATGGCGGCGCAGGGCCGAGACCTGGGATGGCGTGAGGGCGGTCCCGCAAGTAGCCACGACATTCTGGATGCCAGCGGCGTAGACCCCGATCACGTCCATGTAACCCTCGACCAGGATGGCGAAGCCGGCCTGTTGGATGGCCTTGCGGGCGCGGTTGAGGTTGTAGAGCACGTCGCCCTTGCGGTAAAGCGGGGTCTCGGGAGAATTGAGGTATTTGGGCTGATCGTCGGCGTCTAGCGCCCGGCCGCCGAAGGCGATCACCTTGCCGGATTCGGAATGGATGGGAAAGATCAGCCGGTGGCGGAAGCGGTCATAACAGCCGGAGCCTTCGTTGCGGCGCAGGACCAGGCCGCTGAGCTCCATTTCGTCGATGGTGAATCCGTGGTGCTCGAGCAGGCGGACTATGGATTGGCCGGAGCGCTCGGCGTACCCGAGGGCGAACTCCTGGCAGGTCTCGGGACGGACGCCGCGGCGGGCCAAGTAGCCGCGGGCCTCGGCACCCGAAGGGCCGGCGAGCGTGCGGGCAAAATGTTGCGCGGCCAGCTCCTGGATTTCCAGCAGGCGCGAGCGGCGCCGGGCCTCGTCGTCGGCGAGGTCGTTGCGCTTGGGTAATGGAATGCCGTTGCGCTCGGCGAGATAGCGGACGGCCTCCCAGAATGTGAGGCGCTCCATTTCCATGACGAACTTGATGACGTCGCCGCCGGCATTACAGCCGAAACACTTATAGAACTGGTGGCCGGAATGAACTGAAAAGGAAGGTGTTTTCTCGCTGTGGAAGGGACACAGTCCCATATAGCGGGGGCCTGTGCCGATATGGCGCAGGCGCACGTATTCGCCGATGACGCCGACTATGTCAACCGACGATTTCAGGTGTTCGATGAAGTCCATGAGGAGGTCTGCAGCCGCTTCTGATTATGGCGCAGAGCCCTATACGTCGACCATGAGGGCGTGCATTGGCGCTTAAAGATTAAGTTGTAATAAGAAAGTGACAGTTTTGAGATAAAGGTCTAGACTATGACAAGGAGTCTGCTGGAGACATCCGCCGCTGACCAGACGATTCTGGGGCAGTTACTTTTCGGAGGTCAACGGTTCAACTGGATTTGGCGGCCTCAACACTCCCGCGCTGTTGAACCGGGACTATTCGTGCGGCGGGCCCTTGGGCCCCGACGAACCGAGCGAGCGAATACGAAAGGTGAATATATGGATACTCTTCAGGATTTATTGAACGGAATGGAGGCTGTGAGTAAGAAAGTCGCAGACCTCGAACACCAATTGGCCGAAGCACGGGCCGATGGGAAAAAGCTGTATAACGAGTTTCAGAAGCGCCAGGGCGATCTGGCGGGCAAGTTCGGATTCGCGGGGTCGCAGGAATCGACCCGGACGCGCAGCGGCCGGAAACCCCGTTCAATGGCCGCGAACATCGCGGTTGGCGGATCGCGGATGGTGACGAACGCAGCGCAGTCGGGCAAGAGCCAAGCCGAGGCCAAGAAGGCCGGCTTGGACCGGGCCAATGAACTGGCAAAGAAGCACGGTCTGAACTCGGTGCCCGAAGAAGCGGTGAAAATGATCGAGGCGACGCTGAAGCGCCGTTACTCCAAAGCAAAGTAAGCAGGCGGGTGCAAGCCCAGACTGTGTTCGCAAAACTCGCGGATATCGATGGCAAGCGGCGCTGAGAAGTGCCGTTTGTCTTCAATGATATAGGAAGTAAACTCTACGCTGGAACAGTGGAGCGCCTGTCTCGCCAGTCCCAGCAAGTGCTGTTGCCTCTCCGTCCAACCCTGCTCAAGAAACTCCAAAAACAAAGTTTCATCGGGACCGTAGATCTTGTCTCCGAATACGGGATGACCGAGCGCCCGCGCGTGAACGCGGATCTGGTGGAGACGCCCGGTGGCGGGCAAGACTTGGACCAGGGTGGCGTGGCAATTGGAAACTAACGGGACAAAAACAGTGAGCGCAGGCTGGCCCGTTCCATCCTGCAGCGGCGCGCGGCGGAGCCGGACGGGCGAGTCGGGGCGCAACCCCAGCGGCAGGGCTGCAGCTACGGGTCCGCGCAGCCGTCCCATTAACAACGCCGTGTATTGCTTGCGGTATTGGCCCTTCTGCACGGCGCGCTGGAGGCGTTTGCCCAGTTCCTCGTCGCCGGTGAGGAGCATGACGCCGCTGGTTTCGCGGTCGAGGCGAAACGGCATGTGGAGTTTCGGCGAGCCGAGAAACTCGCGGGCGGCGCCGGCGAGACTGGACCAGGGGCCGTGCTTGGAGGGGTGGCAGACGACGCCGGCGGGCTTGTTCAACACGATCAGCCCGGCGCTGTGCGAGATGATCCAGGATTCGAGTTCCTGGGGTGTGATGCGCCAACCCCACGGCTCAGCGGGCATACAACTCAGGTTACTTGGCCTAGTGGCTGGTCGGATTGGCGAACTGCGCAGCCGTGGCGGTTCAGGCTTTGAGTTCCACCCGCGCCTGCCGTTACCCTGGAGGCCATGGGACACATATGGAACACCTAGAAACGGCGACGCTGGGCGGAGGATGCTTCTGGTGCGTGGAAGCGGTCTACCAGCGACTGCAGGGCGTGACGGCGGTGGTATCGGGCTACATGGGCGGCACGGTGGACCGGCCGACGTATGAACAGGTCTGCGGTGGGAAGACCGGGCACGCAGAAGTGGCGCAGGTCACGTTCGACGCGACGGCGACAAGCTTCCGCGAGATCCTCGAAGTCTTCTTCGCAGTACACGATCCGACGACCCGCAACCGCCAGGGTGAAGACGTCGGGACGCAATACCGCTCGGTGATTTTCTGGCATAGCGAAGCGCAGCGGGATGCGGCCGAGGCAATGGTGCGCGAACTGGCGAAGGAGGGCGCGTACGCTGGCCCGATCGTGACCGAGATCGTGAAAGCGAGCGAGTTCTGGCCGGCCGAAGATTATCATCAAAACTACCTGAACACCCATCCCTCGCAGCCATATTGCGCGGTTGTCGTTGCGCCGAAAGTGGCGAAGTTCCGGAAGAAATTCGCGACGCGGCTTAAGCAGAGCTAAGGCTTTCAGCAGCGGGAAGCGGAAGCGAGTCCGGCACCGCGACAACCGGGTGGGGTGCGTTTCGTTAGAATGCGAGACGGAGGAAAGAGGCGGAGTTGCGTCTCGATGTAAAAACAGTTGTGTTACGCGGACTGCTGAGCCTGGCAGCCGTGTGCGCCATCACGGCGGCGTGCACCAAAGTGTTCTCCGTGAACGCGACGACGGCGGGCTTCAGCTATCTGATCGGCGTACTGTGGATCGCCACGGCGTGGGGCATGATCGAAGCCGTGCTGGCGTCGGTTCTGGCGACGGTTTGCTTCAACTACTTCTTCCTGCCGCCGATCGGGCGGTTCACGATCGCGGATCCGCAGAACTGGGTTGCTCTGCTGGCCTTCCTGGCCACCGCGCTAGTCGCGAGCCACCTGTCGGACCGCGCGAAAAAGCAGGCGCTGGACGCGCGTCAGCGGCAGCGGGAAACGGAGCAACTGTATGCGTTGAGCCGGGCGATCCTGCTGAGCGATGCAAGCCGGCCATTGTGTCTGCAAGTGGCGCAATCTATCGCCCAGATTTTCGAATGCGACGCGGTCGCGCTATACGACGCAGCCGGCGGAGAGTTGTATCGAGGCGGCCCGGAGGACCTGACGGACATTGAAACAAAGCTCAAACAGGTGGTGCTGCAAGGAACGAGCCTGTACGAATCCGAGTCCGGGTTGCGGGTGGCGCCGGTCACGCTGGGAGGGCAGCCGATCGGGAGCCTGGCGGCGCGGCGCATGGAGTTGCCGGATGGCGCGCTGCAGGCGCTGTTGAATCTGGTGGCGATCGCGCTGGAGCGGGTGCGGGCGCAGGAGGCGGCGACGCGGGCCGAGGTGGCGCGGCAGAGCGAGGAGTTCAAGTTGACGCTGCTGGATGCCATTGCGCACGAATTCAAGACGCCGCTGACGTCGATCAAAGCGGCATCGACATCGATCCTCGCCGATGGCCAGACTTTGCCCGCGCCGCTGCGGGAACTGATGGCGATCATCGACGAGGAGACCGACCGCTTGAGCCTGCTGGTGACGGAAGCGGCGCGGATGGCGGAGATCGAAGCGGGCAGTGTCCGGCTGGAGAAGCGGCCGGCGCAAGTGAAAGCCCTGCTGGACCGCGTTCTGGAGTACTTCGGGCGGCGACTGGAGGGCCGGAGCCTGGCAGTGCGGGTGAGCGATCGGCTGCCACCGCTCACGGTGGACTGCGAGCTGATTATATTGGCCCTGCGGCAACTGATCGACAACGGATTGAAGTACTCATCCCCGGCCGCGGCCTTGGAGATTGCCGCCGAGGCCGGCGATCGGCAGGTCGTCATTCTCATCCGCGACCGGGGACCGGGCATTCCCAGAAAAGAAATCGGACGGGTGTTCGAGAAGTTTTACCGCCGCGACAGCGTGCGGCAACGAGTGCCGGGCAGCGGACTGGGGCTGTACATCGCGCGCGAGATTGCGCGGGCGCACGGTGGGGAACTGACGGTCGAAAGCACGCCGGGCGAGGGAGCGGAGTTCCGCATGACACTGCCGGCGCTGGGGGAGCCCACCGAGCCGTGAACGCGGGGCGCATTCTGGTGGTAGATGACGAGCCGCAGATCCGCCGCGTGCTGCGCGCCACGCTGACGTCGAAGGGCTACGAAGTTGTCGATGCGCGCACGGGCGAGGAAGCGCTCGAGGCGCTGCGCGACAGCCGGTTCAACCTGGTGCTGCTCGATATCAACATGCCTGGCATCGGCGGTCTCGAGACGTGCAGGGAAATCCGGGCCAGCTCGGAAATCGCGATCATCATGCTGACGGTGCGCGATGCGGAGGCCGACAAAGTCGCCGCGCTGGACGCGGGCGCGGACGATTACGTCACCAAGCCGTTCACCACTCCCGAACTGCTGGCGCGCATCCGGGCGGCGCTGCGCCGGCAGCCGAGTGCGGGGGAAGGCGCGCCGGAATCGATCGTGATCGAGGAAGTCGAAATCAAGCTGGCCACGCGGCGCGTGGTGGTGCAGGGCCGGGAGAGCCGGCTGACGCCCAAGGAATTCGATCTGCTGCAATACCTGCTGTCGAATCCGAACGCGGCCATCCCGCACACCCGATTACTGCAGGCAGTGTGGGGACCGGACTACGGCGACGAGGTCGAGTATCTGAGAGTGTTTGTCAACCAATTGAGGAAGAAGATCGAGCCCGACCCCGCGCATCCCAAGTTCCTGCTCACCGAGCCTTGGGTAGGCTACCGATTCGCTCTGCCGTCGAAATCCTCCTAAACACCGCCGCCGCATCCGGTCGGCGATTGACGGCCCTGCCGGAGCGCGGATCCAAACATCCAGAATATGTGCGGCGGCAAGACGCGGAGGAGGCGCGCCGGCGAGCTGATGAAGTCCTTACGGCATCCTTATGCCTCCTTTATGCCCCGCTCCGTACCCTGAGTTTGAGGGGCTCGAATGGCAACCATCCACTGGACACCGCAGTATTGCTCGACCGTTACGCCGTGCCGCGAGAGCGGCGCGGGAGGCCAGGTCGAGGTCGTGGTTGTCCATACGGCAATCTCCACGACGCTCGTGGCGCTCAAGACCGCGGCAACGCTCGCCAAAGGACTATCGGCGCGGGTTCGACTGCTGGTGCCGCAGGTGGTGCCGTATGCCCTGCCCTTAGAGACCCCGCCGGTTCCCACCAGTTTCACGGAACGCCGGTTCCGGACCGTGGCGGAGAAAGCGGCCGTGGAGACGACGGTTGAAATCGTGCTGTGCCGGGACATCGCGCCTGCGCTCGAGACTTTGCTCCGGCCGCGATCACTGATCGTGGTGGGCGCGCGAAGTTCCAGTTGGTGGGGCCGGGCGTGGCCGAGTGCCGAGACCAGGCTGGCGCGGCGATTGCGAAGACTGGGGCACCAGGTAGTATTTGCGAATTCGCATTGAGGATGAAAAATGCTCGATCTGTTCTACATCATGCTGACGTTGCTGTTCTTCGTCGGCTGCTGGTTCCTGACGAAGGCTTGCGACAAACTGTGAGCCCTTCTTTCCACTCGAAAGGTTGAATGCGATGGACTATATTGTCGCCGGCATTACGTCGGTTTTCCTGTTCGTCTATTTGATTTACGCGCTGCTCAAGCCGGAGCGCTTCTGAGGCACCCATGACAACGAATGGCATCCTGCAAATCGTGGTGTTTTTCCTGCTGATCCTGGCTTTCGTGAAACCGCTGGGGATCTATATAGCGAAGGTATTCGCGGGGGAGAAAACATTTCTGCACCCCGTGCTGCGGCCGATCGAGCGGCTGTGTTATCTCCTGGGCGGAGTGGATGAGAGCGTCGAACAGCGCTGGACTCAATACACCGGGAGCCTGCTGGCATTCAGCGTGATCAGTTTCCTGATCCTGTACGCGCTGCAGCGACTGCAAGGCTTCCTGCCGTTCAATCCGATGGGCTTCAGCACGGCTCATGCCATGTCTGGCGCGACGCCGATGACGCCGGATCTCGCGTTCAACACGGCCGCCAGCTTCCTGACGAATACGAATTGGCAGAACTACAGCGGCGAATCCACGCTCAGCTACCTGGTGCAAATGGCGGGACTGACCGTGCAGAATTTCGTTTCCGCCGCCGCCGGCCTGGCCGTCGCCATGGCCGTAGTCAGGGGTTTCGCGCGGCATGAGGCCAAGACGCTGGGAAACTTCTGGGCCGACCTGGTGCGCGGCACGGTGTACGTGCTGCTGCCGGTGGCGATCATCGGAGCGCTGTTCCTGTGTTCTCAGGGCGTGATCCAGAACCTGAAGTCGTATACCACCGCGACCACCGTGGAAGGCGCCAAACAAGTCCTCGCGCAAGGGCCGGTCGCTTCGCAGGAATCCATTAAGGAACTCGGCACAAACGGTGGCGGATTCTTCAACGCCAACTCGGCGCACCCATTCGAGAATCCGACACCGCTGACCAACCTCTTCGAGATGTTCCTGCTGCTCGTCATTCCGGCCGCACTGACGTACACATTCGGACGAATGGTCGGAGACACACGGCAGGGTTGGGCCATCTTCGCCGCCTTTACCGTCATGTTAGTGATCGGCGTATTCATCTGTTACGGGTCCGAGCAGGCCGGCAACCCGATCCTGGGGCGGATGGGGCTTCAGACGATCGCGACCAGCGGCCAGGCCGGCGGCAACATGGAGGGCAAGGAAGTACGGTTTGGAGTCACGAATTCCACCTTGTGGGCCACTATCACGACGGACACCAGTTGCGGCGCCGTAAACGCGATGCATGACAGCCTGACTCCTCTCGCGGGGCTAGTCCCGATCATCAACATGATGACCGACATCGTGATCTTCGGCGGCGTGGGCGCAGGCCTGTACGGCATCCTGATCTACTGCATCATCGCGGTCTTCATCGCCGGATTGATGGTCGGACGGACGCCCGAATACCTGGGCAAGAAACTCCAGCAAAAGGAGGTCAAGATGGCGATGCTGGCGATCATCGCAACGTCGGCCAGCATTCTCATTTTCAGCGCCATCAGCTCCGTTGTGCCGTTCGCGAAGAACGGCTACTGGAACCCGCCCGGGGCGGCGATCGCGAACACGAGCAACGGCGGCCCGCACGGGTTCAGCGAGATCCTGTACGCCTATGACAGCGCGACCGGCAACAACGGGAGCGCCTTCGCGGGACTCAACGCCAACACGCCGTGGTACAACCTGACGCTGGGCCTGGCGATGCTGATCGGCCGCTTCGTGTTCCTGATTCCGATTCTCGCCGCCGCCGGCAGTCTGGCGGCGAAGAAGAAAATCCCGGTCACGAGCGGCACCTTTCCGACGCACGGCCCGCTGTTTGTCGGATTGCTGGTCGGCACGGTGATCATTGTCGCCGCGCTGACTTATTTCCCGGCGGTTTCGCTGGGACCGATTGTGGAGCACTACCTGATGCACAGCGGCAAGCTGTTTTCGATAATTCTGCTGCCGCTGGGGAGCTAACGATGCCGACACTGACCCCACCCCCCATGCCCGTCCAGAAGGCCGCGGAGGACGATCCGACGTCGCTGCTTCCCAAGAAACTGGCGCATTCCCGGCCGCTGTTCGACCCCGAAATCGCCGGGCGCGCCGTCAAAGCGAGTTTCGGAAAGCTGAACCCGCTCACGCTGATGAAGAACCCGGTGATGTTCGTGGTCGAAGTGGGCGCGGCATTGACGACGGTGTTCCTGATCCGCGACATTTTCATCGGCGCGGCCGTCATCGGCTTTACGCTGCAGATCGCCCTGTGGCTATGGTTCACGGTGCTGTTTGCGAACTTCGCCGAAGCAATGGCCGAAGCGCGCGGCAAGGCGCAAGCCGATTCGCTGCGCAAGACCAAGACCGATGCCATCGCCAGGCGCGTGGTCGGCGAACGCACCGAGCAGGTACCGGCTTCCAAGCTCCGCTCGGGCGACGTTGTGATCTGCGAAACCGGCGACATCATCCCCGGTGACGGCGATGTGATCGAAGGCATCGCCACGGTGGACGAATCCGTCATCACGGGCGAAAGTGCGCCGGTGATCCGCGAATCGGGCGGAGACCGGAGCGCGGTGACGGGAGGCACCAAAGTGCTCTCGGATCAGATCCACGTGCGCATCACTTCCAACCCGGGCGAGACCTTCCTGGACCGCATGATCGCCCTGGTCGAGGGCGCGGAACGGCAGAAGACGCCGAACGAAATCGCGCTGAACATTTTGATCGCCGGCCTGACGCTGATCTTCCTGCTGGCGGTGATCACGCTCCAGCCTTACGCCACCTATAGCGTCGCCTCGGCGGGCGCGGGCAGTGTGCCGAGCGTCGCGGTGCTGGTGTCGCTGCTGGTGTGCCTGATCCCGACGACGATCGGCGGCCTGCTGTCGGCGATCGGCATCGCCGGCATGGACCGCGTGATGCAGCACAACGTGCTGGCGATGAGCGGCAAGGCCGTGGAGGCTTCGGGCGACGTGAACACGCTGCTGCTCGACAAGACTGGCACGATCACGATCGGGAATCGCCAAGCGGTCGAATTCATCCCCGTGAAGGGCGTCAGCGAAACCGAACTGGCGGATGCGGCGCAGCTCTCCAGCCTGGCCGACGAGACGCCGGAAGGGCGTTCGGTGGTGGTCCTGGCAAAGGGCAAGTACGGCTTGCGAGGCCGCGAAGTGGCCAGCCACGAGGCGCACTTCATTCCGTTTTCGGCCTACACCCGCATGAGCGGCGTCGACATCGACGACCGCCGGCTGCGCAAGGGCGCCACGGAGGCGATCGTCCGCTTCATCCGCGAACAGGGTGGAGAGGCGCCGCAGGATCTGCTCGATGTCGCGGAGCCGATCTCGCGGCAGGGCGGCACGCCGCTGGCGGTCGCCGATGGCCGGCGCGGCCTGGGCGTGATCAATCTGAAAGACGTGGTCAAGGGCGGCATGAAAGAGCGCCTCGGCCAGATGCGCGCGATGGGCATTCGCACGGTCATGATCACGGGTGACAACCCGCTGACGGCCGCCGCCATCGCCGCCGAGGCGGGCGTCGACGACTTCCTGGCGCAGGCATCGCCGGCCGACAAGCTGAATTACATCAAGAAGGAGCAGGCCGGAGGGCGGCTGGTCGCCATGACCGGCGACGGCACCAACGACGCGCCGGCGCTGGCGCAGGCCGACGTCGGATTAGCCATGAACACGGGCACCATGGCAGCCAAAGAGGCCGGCAACATGGTGGACTTGGACTCCAATCCGACCAAGCTGATCGAGGTCGTCGCCATCGGCAAACAGTTGCTGATCACGCGCGGGGCGTTGACCACGTTTTCCATCGCCAACGACGTGGCCAAGTATTTCGCCATCATTCCGGCGATGTTCATGGCGACCTACCCGGTCCTCGGCAAGCTGAACATCATGGGGCTGCACACGCCGCAGAGTGCCGTGTTGTCGGCCGTGATTTTCAACGCGCTGATCATCATCGCGCTGGTGCCGCTGGCGCTGCGCGGCGTGAAGTACCGGCCTTCCAGCGCGGCTTCGCTGTTGCGCCGGAATCTGCTGGTCTACGGCGTGGGCGGCATCCTGGTGCCGTTTCCCGGCATCTGGCTAATCGACCAGATTATCCACCTGTTGCGGCTGGCGTGAGGAGGAATTATGTGGAAACAACTATTGCCCGCAGTTCGCATGACATTGACGCTGACGGTTCTCACGGGGCTGCTGTATCCCGGCGTGGTAACCGGCCTGAGCCAGCTTCTGTTCCCGACAGCAGCGAACGGCAGCCTGATCCAGCAGAACGGCCGGATCATCGGCTCGACGCTGATCGGCCAGAATTTTGCGCGTGCGGTGTATTTCCAGCCGCGGCCTTCGGCGGCCGGCAACGACGGCTACGACCCTACGGCCTCATCGGGGTCGAACTTCGGCCCGACCAGCCAGAAGCTGGCCGATCGGGTGAAGGCGTCGGTGGAGAAATTCCGCAAAGAGAACCCGGAATACACGGGTCCGATTCCGGCGGACCTGCTCACTGCCAGCGGGAGCGGCCTGGATCCACACGTCAGCCCGGCGTCGGCCGCGGCGCAGGCGCCACGGGTGGCGAAAGCGCGCGGTGTGTCGCAGGAACAGATCCGGCAACTCGTCGCGCAATTCACCGAAGACCGGGACCTCGGGTTTCTGGGTGAGCCGCGAGTGAACGTGCTGAAGTTGAACCTGGCGCTCGATCAAAAGTACCCGGAGAAGAAGTAGGGCCTCTCGCGCGGGCGACATCGAGGCCAACCCCTTCGCTTCGACGCGTTGCTCCCGAAGTGCGCAAACCCCTCGCGCGCGGGGGATACCGAGACACGCTCGCTTCGGAGCATAACCATCAGGGCTTCCGAGAACCCCTCGGGCGCGGGGGACACCGAGGCCAACTCATCTTCGAGCACAACCACGAAGCGCTCTCCCGAGGGCGACACCAAGGCGTCCGCCGAGGACGCCGTAGGTGTGTCCCCGCGCTACCGCTGCGCCGCCCAGCCACGTCTCTGTCCCAAGGTGCACACAGCTCTCTCGATCCACCCTCTGCATCCTTTGCGCCGCAGTGGACTTCAGCCGTCTCCTCACCCGTGTTCTAAGCCTGATTGAGTCTGCGTGAACCTTCGCCTCGTGACTGAATGCTCGCGGGGTCGTGCAGGATAATGGGAAGAAGCGTTCACCATGCCCGACTCCCCCTATCGCCGGCCGTCGCCCGAGGAGCTACTCCGGCAAGTCGAGGCGGAAGAAAGCTACCGCCAGCGTGGCAAACTGAAAGTCTTTCTGGGGTACGCATCCGGCGTCGGCAAAACTTTTCGCATGCTCGATGAAGGGCGCCGCCGTAAGATGCGCGGGGAGGATGTCGTCGTCGCTTCGCTGCAGCCCTCCGCGTCGGCCGAGGTCCGGGAGTTGTTGAGCGGTTTCGAAGAGATTCCTGCTGCGACGAGCCTGGGCGGTCCGGCGATTGACGTTCCGGCCGTGCTGCGACGCCGCCCGGGCGTGTGTCTGATCGACGGTCTGGCGTACGAGAACCCGCCCGGGAGCCAGCACGCCGAACGCTGGCAGGACGTTGAGGAACTGCTGGAAGCCGGCATCTCCGTCATCACCTCCATCAACCTGCAGTTCGTCCAGGAGCGCCAGCAGCAGGTCCAGCAGATTCTCGGAAGGAGCGTGAAGGAGTCCGTTCCGGAGACCTTCCTGCGCACCGCCGATGAAATCGAGATCGTGGACGCTCCGCCCGAATACTGTGTGACGCGGGCGGCGCAGGGCGTGGGTGGAGAGGCGGTCGATCCGGTCCAACTCGAGCACCAACTCTCCGAGTTGCGAGAGATAGCTCTCGTTCTGGCCGCGGAAGTCGTTGACCAGCAATTGGAACTGTACCTGCGCCGCCAAGGCATTGCGCAGGTCTACGGCACGCACGAGCGCATCCTGGTGTGCGTTACGCCGAGGTCGAACGCGTCGCTGATGATTCGCCGCGGACGGCGGCAGGCGGATCGTTTTCACGGCGATCTGCACGTGGTCTACGTGCAGCAGGATGGCCTGAACCCGGCGGATCGGAAGATTCTCGAAGAGAACCTGGCGTGCGCCCGCGAAGCCAACGCGCTTGTCGAGATTCTGCAGGGGGAGGAGCCCATCGAGTCGATCCTGCAATTCGCCGCCCGGCAGGGTATCACGCAGATCTTCGTCGGCCACAGCCCGCCTTCGGGCTGGCTGAGCGGATGGAAAAAGAACCCGGTCGAACGGCTGATCATGGGAGCCGAGGGAATCGACGTGCGGATCTTCCCGCACAGCGGGACGCTGCATGGCTGAAGCGGCGGCCAAGCGGATCGGCAAGCTCAAGGTCTTCCTGGGCTACGCGGCGGGCGTGGGGAAGACGTACAAGATGCTGGAAGAGGCCCAGCAGTTGAAGCAACAGGGTCACGACGTCGTGCTGGGATATTTTGAGCCGCACGGCCGGCAGGACACCATCGCCAAAATTGAGGGCCTGGAACTGATCCCCCGGAAACGGGTCGAATACCGCGGGCATTTTTTCGAAGAGATGGATACGGACGCGATCCTGGCGCGGCAACCGGAGATTTGCGCGGTGGACGAGTTTCCTCACACCAACGTGCCCGGCGCGCCAAGAGCGAAGCGCTGGGAAGACGTCATGATCCTGATCGAAGCGGGCATCGATGTGCTGACCACGATGAACGTGCAGCACCTGGAGAGCCTCAACGATCAGATGCGCGAGATCACCGGCATTCAGGTCCGGGAGACGATTCCCGATTGGGTCGTCAAACAGGCCGATGAAGTGGTGCTCATCGATCTTACGCCGAGAGCGCTGCTGAACCGCCTGCGGCGCGGCGTGGTCTACGGTCCTGAGAAAGCCGAGCGCGCCATGGAGAATTTTTTCAAGGAGCAGACGCTCGCCGCGTTGCGCGAACTGGCGCTTCGCCAGACGGCGCACGAAGTGGACCTGCGGCAGGGCGATGGCCTTCCCTCCGCGCTGCTCAGTGGCGCGGCCTCGGCGCGCGAAACCCTGACTCCGGCCGCGAACGAACCGCGGGAGCGAATCCTGATCCACGTCACGGAAGCAGCCGCGACCGCCGGCATGATTCGCCGCGGCCGCCGGGTCGCCGACTACCTGAAAGCCGATTGCTTTGCCGTGTGCGTCCTGCCGACCGCCGGCATGGCGGAGTTGCCCAATGCCACCAGCGAGGCGATCGAGCAGCACCTGGACTTCGCCCGGAAGCTGCATATCGAAACGCGGGTGCTCGAAGGAGCGGATGCCGCCGAGGCGCTGGTGGACTTTGCCCGAAGGAACGGCGTGACACAGATTTTCCTGGCCCGGCCACCGAAGAGATCGATTCCCTGGCTGCGGCGTAAACATCCGGCGATGAAAATCGTCGAACTCGCCAAGGACATGCAAGTCACGGTGGTCGCGGAGCGCAGATACGCTACGCCGCCGGCATAGCGGCATGTCGCCGTGACGACGTCAGCGAGTCGGCGTTACCCAGCCGCGACTATCAGGAGCGGTCGCCGCGCGTGAGACATGCGATTTCAACCCGCAGGCCCAAGGCGGGCGCGCCATGCTCCGCTTCTGCTGTGATAGACGAAGTGGTTCTGCATTGCCAGCAAGAGATGAGGCCCAGCGGCCGGCGAGTCCGTATCGCCGGTATCCTGATGGGGCTCATCGTGCTGCTTCCGCGAGCGTATGCGCAACCGGCCGCAACCGCGGGCATGAATGCGGCCTCGATCGAAGAGATGTTGAAGGCGCACAACGATCTCCGGCGGGCGCGCAAGATCCGTCCTTTGCGCTGGTCGTTCAGCCTGGCCGAGTCGGCGCAGCAGTGGGCCGATCATCTCGCTTCCATCGGCGTCATGGAGCACAATTTGCAACTCCGGGTCGGGCAAAATCTGTATGTCATCAGCGGAGCAACGGCGCGCCCGGCGACGGTCGTGCGCCGTTGGGCGGAGGAGGCGGCGGATTACCGCGAACCGCAGAATTATTGCCGCCCGGGCGTGGTTTGCGGGCATTTCACTCAAATCATCTGGGCCGCGACGGAGGAGGTCGGCTGTGGAGTAGCGGGCGGAATGCGGGGCCAGTTCTGGGTCTGTTTCTACCTTCCGCCGGGAAATTTCGTGGGCCAGAAGCCATACTGACAGGCAGTGAGCCGAAACGCAGAGGCGATGATCTGTTGGAATGCAATTTGCGCCACAGGGTACGTAGGCGATTCGCGCCCGCAGGCGCCAAAGTGACTGGCTTCCAGAGTGCCACTGCCGCCTCAGGACGATCGTTTCTCCTCGCTGCCCGACTGTAATCTTCTACTCAGGAAACAATCTCGTGCAGGGATAGTCGTCCTGAAGCAAGCACGTGAATTTGGCCAGCAGCTAGCTCAGGTCCGGCTTTGGCGCGTGGCGACTCATTCTCTGGATGCGCTGGTGGCGGCGCACGACCGGCTGTCGCCGGCGCAGTGGGCGATTCCGCGGACGGCCTGCTCCAGCCGCTGTACGATAATGAGTCGTACAACTCACGGAGCTACTATGAATCCTGCTTTGATCAACCTGGAACCGGCGTCTCTGTGGAGGCACTTCGCGGCCCTGGCTGCAATCCCGCGGGCGTCTGAAAAAGAGGCCGCGGCGCGCAACTACGTGCTGGCTCTGGCCGCCCGCCTGGGACTGGAAACGACCCAGGACCGCGTGGGCAATGTCGTGGTCCGCAAGCCCGCTCGGCCCGGGCGCGAGGGCGCTGTCCCGGCCGTCCTCCAAGGCCACCTGGACATGGTCTGTGAGAAGAACGAAGGGACCGTCCACGACTTCGACACCGATCCGATCCGGCTGGTCCGCGATGGCGACTGGCTGAAGGCCGATGGCACGACGCTGGGCGCCGACAACGGCGTCGGCGTGGCCGCCGCGCTGGCCGTGATGGAGAGCGAGGACGTCGCCCACGGCCCGCTTGAGTTCCTGTTCACCATCGATGAGGAGAGCGGCCTCACCGGCGCGTCCGAGTTTCCCGAGCGGCTGCTGCAGTCCAAGTATTTCCTGAACCTCGACGGCGAGGAGGAAGGCACACTGTGCATCGGCTGCGCGGGCGGCATCAACACGGTCGCACGGCGCAAGGTGACGCGGCACAGCGCTGGCGAAGGCGCCGGCTGGCGTCTGCGGGTATCCGGCTTGCAGGGCGGCCACTCCGGCATTGACATCAACAAAGGACGCGGCAACGCCGTTCGCATCCTCGGCCGCGTGCTTCAGGTCCTGGCAAGCCGCCTGCCCCTGGCCATCGCCGAACTCGCGGGCGGCAGCAAGCGCAACGCTATCCCGCGCGAGGCGTCGGCCGTCGTCGTGCTCGACCTCGCTCACGAGCAGGAACTGAGAGCGCAGGTGACGGCTCTCGAAGCCGACCTCAAGTCGGAACTCGGCGCCTTCGATCCCGGCCTGCGCATTACGGTCGATGGCGCCCCGCGCCCCCAACAGGTCATGAACCAATCGGATGCCGCTCTGATTGCAGGACTGCTCGCCAGTCTGCCCCATGGCGTCATCGAGATGAGCCCCGACGTGGCTGGCCTGGTGCAGACTTCGACGAATCTGGCGACGGTGTCCACACCAGGGGATGAAGTGGTGATCGAGACCAGCCAGCGCAGTCCGATATCGAGCGCCAAGCTGGCCGCCGCGCGCAGCGTCGCGACGCTGCTGCGCATGGCAGCGTTCGAAGTGGCGCACAGTGGCGACTACCCGGGGTGGAAACCCGAACCGGCGAGCGACATCGTTCGCCAATGTCAGGCCGTCCATCAGGAAGTCCTGGGCCAGGTGCCCACGCTCGTCGCCATGCACGCCGGACTGGAGTGCGGCGTGATCGGCGAGAAGCATCCGGGCATGCAGATGATCTCGTTCGGGCCGCACATCGTGGACGTGCATAGCCCCAGCGAGCGCCTGAAAATCTCCTCGGTCGCGCCCTTCTGGGCATTTCTGACCGGCCTTTTGGAACGCCTCTGACCGGGCTTTGTCAACGCGTTCGGCCAGACTGATCGTAAATCTCTTGTTCTGCAAAACTGGCGGAGAGGGAGAGATTCGAACTCTCGGTAGACTTTAAAGGCCTACGACGGTTTAGCAAACCGCTGCTTTCGACCACTCAGCCACCTCTCCGCGAGGCAGGATGGGTCGTTCCTCAGAATACCATACGGCCCTGGGCAGCCCGACTGGACGGCGTGCGACCCATAATGGATGATTGGGATGACGAATGCCGTTTTCTTCGATTGACGATGCCCTCGAGGACTTCCGCCAGGGCCGGATGGTGGTAGTGGTCGACGACGAGGATCGCGAGAACGAAGGCGATCTCACGGTGGCCGCGGAGTTCATCACGCCGGAGATTATCAATTTCATGGCGCTGCACGGGCGCGGCCTGATCTGCCTGGCATTGGGGCCGGAGATCTGCGACAGCCTTCAGTTGCCGCTGATGACCCGCCACAACACGTCGCAGTTCGGGACTGCTTTCTGCGAAGCCATCGACGCCGCGGAGGGCGTGACCACGGGCATTTCCGCCGCCGATAGAGCCAGGACCGTCCAGGTGGCGATCCATCCCGACTCGCAGCCGGGGGATCTGGCGCGGCCGGGGCACGTCTTCCCGATTCGCGCCAGACGCGGCGGCGTGCTGGTGCGCACCGGCCAGACCGAGGCGGCGGTGGATCTGGCTCGGCTGACGGGACTGCGGCCGGGCGGCGTGATCTGCGAGGTAATGAACGAAGACGGCACCATGGCCCGGGCGCCGCAGTTGCGCTCCTTCTGCCTGCACCATGGCCTGAAGATGATCTCCGTGGCCGACCTCATCCGCTACCGGATGAAGCACGAGCGCATTATCCAGCGCTCGGCCGAAGGCGTGCTGAGGACCGACCTGGGCGAATTTCGGATTTGTTCTTATCGCAGCTCCATCGATCCTGAAACGCACGTGGCGCTGGTTTACGGCCAACCGTCCGAGCGGGAGGTCGCGCTGGTGCGCATGCACGCGCGCTGCACGTTCGGGGATGTTTTCGGCTCCACGGAATGCGATTGCCACGCGATTTTGCGAACCGCGATGGAGCGCATCGTGAAGGAGGGCGCCGGCGTGCTGGTCTATTTGCACCAGAGCGGATCCGGCATGCGCCAGGGCGAGCCGGAGACGGAGGGCGGCCTGGCGCGCCTCGTCTCCCACAGCCGCGAACACATGCACTACGCGTCTCCCGCCGGGCAGCGGCTGCTGCAGCATGAGACCGGCATCGGCGCGCAGATCCTCTCCGATCTGGGCCTCACCAAGATCCGCCTGATCACGAACCACCCGCGCAAAGTCGTCGGCCTGGAAGGTTTCGGCATCGAGATCGTCGGACAGGCGCCGGTGGAGTGAGCCATCCGCTGAAGAAGCGGCGCGGGCGCGCTATGATGGAGATTGTTCGTTAGTTTTATCCCACGCCGGAAGGAGGTGAGTGCAAATGGCGGAAGTCATGGTCCAGGACGGTGAAACCCTTGAAAGCGCATTGCGGCGATTCAAGCGGAAAGTCCAACAAGAGGACATCATCAAGGAGATCAAAAAGCACTCCCATTACATGAAGCCCGGCGAGCGAAAGCGCGTAAAAGCGGCTTTGGCGCGCAAACGGAACCGGAAAAAGCGGTCCAGGGATATGGACTAATGGCAGGGTTTTGAACCCATCGCGGGCGCGAATATTAAGTAAGCAGGGCGATCCAGCCGGCACGGCTCGATCGCCCTTTGTGCTTTTTCGGCAGCAGCCAGAAAGCAGCGCGACGACCGCTCCTTCACCGTCGCGGCTCAGTAACGAGCGGCGAGGCATCCGCTCCTTCACAGTCGCGGCGCGATAACGAGCAGCGAGGTCACACGGTTGCGGCTCACTTGCGTTGTCTCCGAGAGGAGCCTCGGGCTTGCTAAAGTTCGAGACAGGACCAAATTGAAATGAGCGATTTTCTCAAGGGCAAGACCGCGGTAATCACGGGCGCCAGCCGCGGCCTGGGACGTGCGATGGCGCTGGCACTGGCCGAGTCGGGCGTGCGACTGGCGCTGGCGGCGCGGGACGAAGCGAAACTCGCCGAGGTCGCTACCGCCGTGCGCGACATCGGAGCGGAAGCGGAATGCTATCGCGTCGATGTCACGTCCGAGGCGGACGTTCTCGAACTGGAGCCACAAGTCCGCCAGCGGTTCGGCCGCGCACAGATACTAATCAACAATGCCGGCGTCAACCTGCGCAAGCTGGTCACGGAGTTCACATATCAGGAATGGCGCAACGTGCTCGACACGAATCTCACGGGCGCATTCCTGATGTGCCGCAGCTTCGTGCCGCACATGCAGGGCACGGGCTACGGCCGCATCCTCAACATGACGTCGATCATGAGCCACGTCTCTCTGCCGGAGCGCGCGGCTTACTCGTCTTCGAAGGCCGGGCTGCTGGGTCTGACGCGCGCGCTGGCGCTCGAACTGGCCGGTGATGGAATCACGGTGGTCGGCATCAGCCCGGGCCCGTTTGCCACCGAGATGAATACGCCGCTGATCGACGACCCGGTGAAGAACGCGCAGTTCCTGCAAAGCATCCCTGTCGGGCGCTGGGGGCGGGTGGAGGACATCGGAGCGCTGGCGCGCTTCCTGTGTTCGGAAGAGGCAGCGTTCATCACCGGCACCGACATCGTCATCGATGGAGGGTGGCTGGCGCGATAAAACGGCGGAGCGCAACAGCTGCGCCGATCCTGTACACTCGTTGGTTTACTCATGCAGCGGCCACAGGACACGCGCTTTTTCGGCCATCCGATCGGCCTTTCCACTCTGTTCTACACCGAGATGTGGGAGCGCTTCGGTTACTACGGGATGCGCGCGCTGCTGATCCTGTTCATGGTCGCGCCGGCGTCGAGCGGCGGCCTGGGCATGAGCGTGATGAACGCGGGCTCGATCTACGGTCTCTACACGGCGTCGGTTTATATGGTCTGCCTGCCCGGCGGATGGCTCGCCGACCGGTTTCTGGGCCAGCGCAAGGCGGTGCTGTACGGCGGCATGCTCATCGCCATCGGGTACCTCATGCTCGCCGCTTCAGACGTGCGCGTCTTCTATGCGGGCCTGTGTGTCGTGGTATGCGGGACGGGCCTGCTCAAGCCCAACATCAGCACGATCGTCGGCCAGCTCTATGAACCCGCAGACCTGCGCCGCGACGCGGGCTTCTCGATCTTCTACATGGGCATCAACGTCGGCGCCACGATCGCTCCGCTGATCTGCGGTTACGCGGGGCAGCGCATCGACTGGCACCTCGGCTTCGCGCTTTCCGGCGTGGGTATGACGTTCGGCGTAATCCAATTCTGGTTCGGGCGGCGCCACCTCGCGGAGGCGGGGCTGCATCCCGTGCCGGCGGCGAATCCCGCGGAAGCGAAGTCCCAACGCCGGCTGCTGCGCAGCGCCTTATTGGGCGTCGTCGCGATCGGCGCGGCGATGGCGTTCGTGCATCTGACCGGCATCCTGCCGCTCACGCCGACCCTATTGGTGAACTCCGCTGGAGTCGTGCTGCTGGCGATTGTCGTGGCTTTGTTTGCTTGGATGCTGTTAGGCGGAGATTGGACGCCGGTGGAACGCAAGCGGCTGGGCGCGATCTTGGTTCTGTTCATCGCGGCGTCCCTGTTCTGGTCGGCGTTCGAGCAGGCGGGCTCATCACTGAGCCTGTTCGCCGATCGCAGTTCCGACAACGTAATCCTGCACTTTGCATTCCCGGCCAGTTGGTATCAGTCGCTGAATTCGCTGTTCATCGTCGCGGTCGCGCCGCTGCTGGCTTGGGCTTGGGTGCGCCTCGGCAGCCGCCAGCCGTCGAGCCCGGCGAAGTTCGCGCTGGGATTGGTGTTCGTAGGCCTGGGTTACGTCGTCCTGGTATTCGGCGCGCTCCTGAGCGCGCACGGGGCCAAGGTTTCGCCGCTATTCCTGGTGGTGACTTACCTGATGCACACCTTCGGCGAGCTGTGCATCAGCCCGGTCGGACTGAGCGCCATCACTAAGCTCGCGCCCGCGCGTGTCGGCAGCTTCATGATGGGCGTCTGGTTCATCTCGATCTCCATCGGCGACTACCTGGGCGCGCGCCTCACCTCGTTTTACGGCGCGCTGCCGGTGCCGACGCTGTTTGGAATCGTGGCGGGTTTCAGCCTCGTGGCGGGCATTGCGATGTTTATGATCGCGCGCCCGGTGACGCGCCTCATGGGCGGCGTGCGCTAGTTGCTCCGGCCGGCAACCGCCGGTGGAAACCGGGCGCGGGATAAAATAGGATTACGATGGCGCGAAAACAGCACTCCGACTCCGAGGCGCTCGAAGCTCCGACATTTGAGCAAAACCTGGACCGCCTCGAAGGGATCGTCAAGAAACTCGAGGAGAGCGAGTTGCCTCTGGAAGAGGCGCTGCAACTTTTCGAGGAAGGAACGAAGCTCAGCGAAGGCTGCCGTAAGCAACTCGAAGAGGCCGAGCAGCGCGTCGAGATTCTCTCGAAGCGGGCCGGCAGCGTGGTCGCCAAACCGATGGACAGCGACGCCGCGGAGGAGGAGTAGCCCCCGTGAAAACACAGCAGTCGCCGGTGGAACAGATGACTATCCAGGAGTACCTCGCCGAACGTCAACATCTCGTCAACGCCGAGCTCGACCGGCTGCTGCCGCCCGAGACGGTTCCTCCGGAAACGATCCACAAAGCGATGCGCTACAGCGTCTTTGCAGGCGGCAAGCGGATCCGGCCGGTGCTGTGCCTGGAGGGCGCCCGCGCTGTCGCCGGGCAGGACGTGGCGGGCGCGGTGGCCGTTGCGTGTTCGCTGGAGTTGATCCACACCTATTCGCTGATTCACGACGACCTGCCGGCGCTCGACAACGACGACCTGCGGCGCGGCCGGCCCACCTGCCACGTCGTCTTCGGCGAGGCGATGGCGATTCTGGCCGGCGATGCGCTGCTCACTCTTGCATTCGAGGTGGCCGCCCGGCATGGCAGCGCGCGCCTGGTCGAGGAACTGGCCCGCGCTTCGGGTACCGTCGGCGGCATGATCGCCGGACAGGTGCACGATCTCGAGGGCGAGCATCAACAGCCGACGCCGGAATTGCTCGAACGCATTCATCGCGCCAAGACCGGGGCCTTGCTGAAATCGAGCGTCCGCATGGGCGCCATTTTCGCGGGCGCTTCCGATGAACAGCTCGACGCCCTTTCACGCTATGGCGCGCACATCGGCCTCGCTTTTCAAATTGTCGACGACATTCTCGACGTCGTTCAATCGTCCGAAGCGCTCGGCAAGACCGCCGGCAAGGACGCCGCGCAGCACAAGATCACATTCCCCGCCGTGTACGGCCTCGACGAATCCCGCCGCATGGCCGGGCAGGAGCGGCGGCGCGCCCACGAAGCGCTGCTCGGTTTAGGAGACTCGGCCCAGCGGCTGCGCGAGCTGGCCGACCTGATCGTCGAGCGCACGGCATGAAGGCCGGCCGCCAGCGCATCGATCTACTGCTGGTGGAACGGAGTCTGGCGGAGTCCCGCGAGAAGGCCCAGGCGCTGCTGCTGGCCGGGCAGGTGCTGGTCAACGGCCAAAAGGTTGACAAAGCCGGCGCAGCGGTGGACTCAACGGCCGCGATAGAGATCCTCGCTCGCATGCCGTGGGTCAGCCGCGGCGGCTACAAGCTGGCCGGCGCTCTCGACAACTGGGGCATCGATGTGACGGGGCGCGTGTGCGTCGATATCGGTTCCTCGACAGGCGGCTTCACGGACTGCCTGCTGCAGCGCGGCGCGGCCCGCGTCCACTCGGTCGACGTCGGAGCCGGCCAGTTGCATTGGAAGCTGCGCACGGATCCGCGGGTCATGCTCCACGAAGGCGTGAACGCACGTTACATCGAGCCGGCGACACTGGGTGAACCCGTTCGACTTGGCCGTCTGCGACGTCAGCTTCATCTCTGTTACACTCATTCTCCCGATGCTTCCTCCGCTGCTTCAGCCTGACGGCGCACTCGTCATTCTTGTGAAGCCGCAGTTTGAGGTCGGCCGCAATCAGGTGGGACGGGGCGGCATCGTTCGCGACCCGGCGCTGCACAAGGCGGTTTGCAGTAAGGTGGAAGACGCGACTAAGATGCTCGGGTTCAGGACCGACCTGATGGAAAGTCCGCTGCCCGGCGCCGAAGGCAATAAGGAATTCCTGCTGTATGCAACTGATCGGCACTGTCGGGATCATCGCGAAGCCTGAGGTTCAGCAGAACAGCGAGCTGCTGCCGGGCTTGATTCAATGGCTCAGCGCACGCGGCATCCAGGTCCGGCTCGATTCCGTCGCGGCCGAATACGCGGGCCTGGAGGGGTTCGACCGTGCGGTGGTGGCCGACGGCTGCCAACTGGTGATCGTGCTCGGCGGCGATGGAACCCTGCTCGCAGCCGCCCGCGCCATCGCCGGGCGTGACATTCCAGTGTTCGCGGTGAATCTCGGCGGGCTCGGCTTCCTCACCGCCATCACGGTCGAGGAGCTGTATCCGGAACTCGAGCGGGCGCTGCACAATGAGCACCGCATCGCGCGCCGCCGCATGCTGGCCTGCGAACTGCAGCGCGCGGGCGAAACCGTGGCGCGCTACGACGCGCTCAACGACGTGGTCATCACTAAAGGCCAGATCGCGCGCATGATCGACCTGGTCTGTAACGTCGACGCTCATTTCGTCTGCCGCTACAGGGCCGACGGGCTGATCATTGCGACGCCCACGGGCTCGACCGCTTACTCGCTTTCGGCCGGCGGGCCGATCGTCTTTCCCTCGGTGGGCGCGCTGTGCATCACGCCCATCTGCCCGCACACGTTCACCAACCGGCCCGTGCTGGTTTCGGATTCGAGCGTGATCCAGATGATTAACCACGCGGGGCAGGAGGATGCCTACCTGACCATCGACGGACAAGTGGGCGAGCCGCTGAAGGATCAGGACCGGGTGATCTGCCGCAGCTCGCAAAAATTCGTCAGCCTGATTCGTCCGCCGCGCATGCTGTTTTTCGACGTGCTGCGTCAAAAGCTCAAGTGGGGTGAGCGTTGAAAAAGCCGTCGCTGACGACCTGAATTTTCCTCGCGATGGGTGCCGGCACTCCGCGCCGGAAGGGTGTTTCCAACCTTGAAACTCGGTGCAGTCACGTACAACGTCCTGAAGGATTGGGATCTCGAGACCATCATTCGCAACCTTGAGGCCTCGGGATTCGAGGCCGTCGAATTGCGGACCCAGCACAAGCACGGCGTCGAGCCGTCGATCGGCGTCGAGGCGCGCTTGAAAGTCAAAGAACGATTCGCGCGCAGCAGGATCCGCCTGCTGAGTTTCGGCTCGACCGCCGAATTTGAATCGCCCGACCCCGCCGTCCGCCGCCGCAATGTCGAGGACGCGAAGGGCTTCGTCGATCTCGCGCGCGACACCGGCGCGCTGGGCGTGAAGGTGCGTCCCAACGGCTTTCCAGCGGGGATTCCGCACGAGCAGACGATCCAGAACATCGCGCTATGCCTCAAGGAACTGGGAGACTACGCGCAGGTTCGCGGCATCGAGATCTGGCTCGAAGTGCATGGGCCCGAAACGCAGAATCCTCGCGTCTGCGCGGCGATCATGCAGGCGGCCGGCCACAAATCGGTCGGCCTGTGCTGGAACTCCAACCCGACCGACATTATCCAGGGCAGCGTGCGCCCGAGCTTCGAACTTCTGCGCCCGTGGATCCACAACGTGCATATCAATGAGCTGGCCGACGAGCGCTATCCCTGGCGCGAACTGTTCACGCTGCTGCGCGACAGCGGCTACGAGCGCTACACGCTGTGCGAGGCGCAGGAGAGCAAGGAGCCGGAGCGGTTTTTGCACTGGTACCGCGCGCTGTGGAAGGAGATGAACCGGCCATGACGCGGATGGCCGTTTTTGTTTCGGGCCTGCTGCTTGCAGCCGTCGCGTGGGCCGCTCCGCCCGAGCCGGCCGCGTTTTTCTCTCATCCCCTGGGGCAGGACCGGACGCCCGTGGAATGGTCGCAGGTCGTCGCCTATTTCAAGGCGCTGGAGAAAGGCAGCGACCGCGTTCGCGTCCTCGAGTATGGGCGCTCCACGGAAGGGCGGCCGATGATCGCGGCCATCGTCACGTCACGCGAGAACCTCAAGCGCCTGGACCATTTTCAAACCATTCAGACGCGGCTTGCCGACCCGCGCATCACCTCGGCAAGCGAGGCCGAAAAGCTGATCGCCGAAGGCAAGACGATCGTCCTCATCACGTGTTCGGTGCATGCCGACGAGGTGGCCTCGACCCAGACGTCCATGGAATTCGCGTGGAAGCTCGCCACCGCGGCCAGCCCCAAGTTGCGCCAGGTTCTGGACAACGTCATCGTCATGATCGCCCCCTCCATCAACCCCGACGGCGTGGACATCGTCGCGCGCTGGTACGAGCGCACCGTCGGCACGCCCTTTGAAGGCACCTCTCCGCCGGAGTTGTATCAGAAGTACGTGGGCCACGACAATAACCGCGACTGGTACATTTTTTCGCAAGCCGAAACACGCGCCGTGGTCTCGCAACTGCACAACGTGTGGCATCCGCAGATCGTATACGACGTGCACCAAATGGGGTCCAGCGCCGCGCGCATTTTCGTTCCGCCGTGGATGGATCCGATCGACCCGAACGTGGATCCGGTGATCGCGCAGCAAGCCAACATGCTCGGGCTAGGCATGGCGACCGACCTCACAGCGGCCGGCCACAAGAGTGTCGCGGTCAATGCGATGTACGATTTCTGGACGCCGGGACGGCATTACCAGAGCTACCACGGCGGCATGCGCATCCTGAGCGAGTCGGCCAGCGCGCGCCTGTTCTCGCCTATCGAAATCAAGCCCGAGGACCTAGCGATCTCCGCCCCCGGCTACAGTCCGCGCGAGCGCTCGTGGAATCATCTGGAGCCCTGGCCCGGCGGCGTGTGGCGTGTTCACGACATCATGGACGATCAGCTGATCGCGATGGAATCGCTGTGCTGGCAGGCCGCCGTTCGACGCGAGGATCTGCTGCGCAATTTCTATCGCATCAACCTGCGCGCCGCGCAGCGCACAACGCCGTGGGCCTTTGTCGTGCCGGCCCGGCAACGCGATCCGTCGGCGGCGCGAAAGCTGCTGGAGACTCTCGAATTCGGCGCAATCGAAATCGAACGCGCCTCTACCGGGATCACGTCGGGCGGCCTCGTCTGGCCCGCAGGCTCATACGTCATCCGCATGCAGCAGCCGTGGAGTGCCTGGGCCAAGACGCTGCTGGAGCGCCAGAGTTATCCGGATCTGCGCCAGTATCCCGGCGGCCCGCCGAAGCGGCCCTACGACGTGACCGCGCAGACGCTGCCGCTGCTGATGGGCGTTGACGTGCAGACCGTCGCACAGCCCATCGAGGGCTCTCTCATGCGCTCGCGCGAGTTTCGATTCCAGCTCGCAACACCGGTCGCGTCGGGCGTCCTCGCCGCTGCCGACGGCGACTCGTGGAAGCGGATTATCGAAGTGTGGAAGACGGGCTCGCCGGTGTATCGCGACGCAGCGAGCGGCGACTTCCGGCTCTCCGCCGCCCCCGGTTTCGAGCCTCTGCGCGCTCCCCGCGTGGGCCTTTATCGAAGCTTCGTCCCGAGTATGGACGAAGGCTGGACCCGCTGGATTCTAGAACAATTCGGCTGGCCCTACCAGTCCGTCGGCAACGCTGAGATTCGCGGCGGACATCTCAGCGACAGGTTCGACGTCATCGTATTCCCGGATCAGCGAGAGCGGACCATTGAACGCGGCTATGCCGAAGGCACGATGCCGGACGAGTACAGTGGAGGACTCGGAAGCGAGGGCGCCGCGTCGTTGAAGCAATTTCTGATCGACGGCGGCCGGCTCATTTTTCTCAATGAATCCGGCGCCTACGCGGCGTCGCAGCTCGGCATCAAGGTCCGCAATTCTCTGGAGGGCCTTCCCGCGCAGGAAGTCTACTCGCCGGGCTCGCTGCTGAATGTCACGGTGGACGCCCAGGATGCGGCCCTCGCCGGAGTGCCGCGAGAATTTGCGGTGTGGAACGAGGCGAGCCCGGTCTGGCAACCGCTGGAGGGCGCCGACGCCAAGGTGCTTCTACGCTACCCCGAGTCGAAGGTGCTCGCCTCCGGCTGGCTGCTCGGCGAGAACCACTACGCCGGCAAGCCCGCGCTGCTCACGGTGCGCGTGGGCCAAGGCACGGTCTACCTGTTTGGCATGCGGCCGCAATACCGCGGGCAAAGTTATCTGACGCTGAAGATTTTCTTCAACGCCCTGCTGCGGTGACGCGGAGCCGCGTGAGGTCGCGGATCCAGATGTCGCGGAACAGCATCTCGGCGGTGCCGCCGGAATGCAGTTGCAGCGCGATCGTGCCATCGTGGAACTTCGCATTCGGATCGGTGAAGTCCACGAGGATCACGCCGTTGAGCCGGCAGATGTAGCGGTTGCCGTCGACCGTGAGCAGGTATTCGTTCCACTCCGACGGGCGCACGACCGTTTCGTTCTCCGGCGCAGGCCACACCAGCCACCCCACCACGGAGTCGTACACGCCGCCCGTATGGTGATTGATGTTGCAGTCGATCTCGAATTGGCCGCCTTGCGAGACGTCCACCGTGCCGGGCTTGAATTTAGTGTGGTAATAGACTCCGCTGTTGCCCATCTCCACGCATTTGAATCTCAGCGCGAGCTGGAAATCGCGGTAGTATTGCACCGTCTCGAGATACCCATAATTCTTCGTGACGGCCTTGCCGCGCACCGAGTGGTCGGGCTCCACGGTCCACTGCTCGACGCCCACGTTGTGCCATCCGGTCAGATCCTTGCCGTTGAAGATCTGAACCCAATCCTCGCCCGGTGGCTTAGCGCCAGGGGGCAACTGAGCGAACAGCGCGATGGCCGTCAGAACGCCGGCCAGGATGACTGCAAATCTCTTCATGCCACAACCTCCTTCACTCACTCAATGCCGATGCGATGGCGGATGCGATCCGTTGGGCGCGGAATCCGACGCGCTCTTCCGACGGGCCTTCCACCATCACGCGCGCCAGCGGCTCGGTCCCTGAGAACCGCACCAGCACGCGGCCCGCGCCGGCAAACTCCTGTTCCGTCTCCCGGATTTCCGACTGCACCGCGGGCAGCGCTTCCAGCGGCCGCTTCACCTTGAAACGCACGTTCACCAGCCGCTGCGGATAGATGTGGAAATCCGCCGTGAGTTCGTCGAGACTGAGCCCCGTCTCTTCCGACCGCTCGATGATGCGCAGCGCTGTCAACAGGCCGTCGCCCGTGGTGGCGAACTCACGAAAGATCACGTGGCCGCTCTGTTCGCCGCCCAACGGCAGATTGCCGCGCAGCATCTCCTCGAGCACGTACTTGTCGCCGACCGCCGTGCGCCGCAGCCTGATGCCATCGCCCGAGAGCGCGCGCTCGAGGCCCAGATTGGACATCACCGTGGCCACGACCACGGGCTCGGTGCCGTCTCCATTCAGCCGCCCGTGGGCGTGCAGCGCGCGTGCTGCGATCAACAGCGCATGGTCGCCGTCGATCAGCTTGCCAGTTTTCGAAATCATCATGCAGCGATCGGCGTCCCCGTCGAACGCAGCGCCGTAGTCCGCGCCGTGGGCCAGCACGGCGGCGCGCAAGGCGTCGGTGTGCAGCGCGCCGCAGTTCAGATTGATATTGCGGCCGTCCGGGCGGCATGAGATCGCCACCACCTCCGCGCCCAGCATCGCGAACAGCTCGGGTCCCAGGTAGGAAGCCGACCCATTGGCGCAGTCGAGCACAATCTTGCGTCCTTTCAGGCGCGCGCGGAACGTGGACGCCAGGTACTCGATGTAGTGCCGGTCGAGGCTCGCATCGGGCTCCACGCTCTCTCCACCGGGCTCGGGCTCGCCCGCGCCGCTCGCCGCCGCGAAGATGCGCTGCTCGATCGCGTGTTCAATCTCGTCCGGCAGTTTGAAGCCCGAGTGGTCGAAGACCTTTAGCCCGTTATCGTGATACGGATTGTGGGATGCCGAGATCATCACGCCCGCGATGAAGTCCTCGACCTTGGTCAGGTGGGCCACTCCGGGCGTCGTCGTCAGACCCGCGAAGACCGGAATCGAGCCGCTGCGCCGCAGTCCCGCGGCGACCGTCGCAGCGAGCGCGGGCCCGGATTCCCGCGTGTCCATGCCGATCACCACGCGCGCCGAATCGTGCCCGCGCCGGTCCGCCGCCGCGCCCGCCCATTCGCCGAGCGCGCGGCCGAAACTGTGAACCGTCGCCCCATCCAGTGGATATTCGCCGGCAACTCCGCGGATGCCGTCGGTCCCGAACAATTGCCGTGCCATGAATTCCTAGTTCTTCGAAATCGGCGTGAGACTGATGCGCACGCTGACCTCCGGCGCCGCGGTGAAGCTCACGCGCGGGTTGTTGGTGTAAGCAACAATCCGTTTGCGCCCGTTCTTGTCCAGCGCCTGCACATCGATCGGGTCGGCTTCGACCTCGTCAATCGTGCGGACCTGGTTCTCCGGACCCGTGATGGTCAGCAGCGGCGGCGCCATTTCTTCCACCACCGCCCGCATTCCGGCCGGAACATGCTCCATCCGCACGTGCACCCGAACGTCCTTGGGCAGCAACCGCTCCAGCCGCAGCCGGATCTGCCCTGGCACAGCCCTTTCGAGCGTCACTCCGCCCGGCAGGCGGACATTCGCCGTCGTAATCGAGAATGTCTTCTCTCCCGGCGCGTGGACGTCGCTCAGGTCCAGAACCACCGGCGAAGGGTTGGCCGCGGCGCGCGACAGCAGCGGCGACGGTCCGCGCAGAATCAGGTGAACCTGCTCCGCCGTTTCGTTGCCTATCTCGAGATTCGCCGGAAGATCTCGATACTGCACCGGGGCGCTCACCGACCCCGTCAGGTCATTGGCCCCGTTGATGACGACCCACAACAGGCACGACGCGGCCAGCGCCGCCAGTTTCCAGCCGAGATTGCGAAACAGCAGGCGTCTCACGGCCGGACCTCCCCGGCATCGGCGGGGCTGTGAGCCGGCGACTCGGCCGGCACGATGCGGCCGCGCTGCGCGAACGGCTGTTTCAGCCGCTCCGCCAGTCGTTCCATTGTCACGTCCAGTTCGATCTCGCCGCCGGAAGCGAGTGAAATCGCGCCGCGCTCCTCGCTCACCACCACCGCCAGACAGTCGCTTTCCTCGGTCACGCCGATGGCTGCGCGGTGGCGCGTGCCGAGCTTGCTCGACAACAGCGGATTCATCGTGAGCGGCAGGAAGCAGGCCGCGGCGGCGATGCGGCCGCTCTGCACGATCACCGCGCCGTCGTGCAGCGATCCGCCGGGCTGGAAGATCGCGAGCAGCAGGTCGCGCGTGACGCGGGCGTCGAGCGCCACGCCGCTTTCGATGAACGACCGCAGCCCGATATCGCCTTCGAGAACGATCAGCGCCCCGACGGAGTGCTGGGCCAGGTGACCCGCGGCGAGCATGATCTCGTCGCCCACCTCACGCGTCTGGAAGCGGCTCCCTACGCTCATCCAGGGCCGTTCTCCCAGCCGCGCCAGCATTCGTCTAAGTTCGCTCTGGAACATCACGATCAGCGCGAAGGCAGTGTAGGGCGCGATCGCTTCGAGCACCGTGCGCACCATTTCCAGACCCGTCAGCACGGCCACGATGTAGGCCGCCACGACGGTGCCCAGTCCCAGCAAAATGCGCGCCGCGCGGCGGCCGCGCAGGATCATCGCCGACTGGTAGATCAGCAGCGCAACCAGCAGAATATCGATCACCCCGCGGATCGAGAGCCGCGGCATCGCGTCGATCAACTGGGTCAGGTAGTGCCGCATCGTGTGAGTGGTGAAACGCTCAATTCACAGGCTGTCCAATTCTTCAGTTTACCTGAGCGCCTACCGCGTTCACGCTCCCGCTCGCGGCGCGGGGTTAACGCGGGGCTGGCGCGGGGTTGAACGGCATGCCGCTCCCCGCCGGATCCCACCCATGCCGGATTGCAACCCGGTTGCCAGGCGGGTAGAATTCAGAGAATCGCTATGGCAACCCAACCCTCCGCTGTCGCCCCCGCACCCGATCCGGCTTCGCCGGTCAAGGGTCTCATCGACGTTTTCATCAATCCCGGCGCCCTCTTTGAGCGCCTGGCCGGCATGCCGAAATGGGGCTGGATCCTGCCCCTGGCCGTCGCCGTAATCTTAGCGGCGGTCGTGCAAATCCTCCTGCACCCCTACTCGTCGCGCGCCGTTCTGGGCATGATTACCGACGACACGTCGCCGCAGGTCGCACAGGCGCTGCGCGAGGCCGCCGCCAAGCCCGCGGTAGGCTTGAGCCTGCTCTGGACGCCGATCGGATACGCAATCTCGGTGCTGATCGGCGCCGGCATCATCACCGGTCTGGCCGCGATGTTCACGGCCAAGGGAAAGTTCATGCCGTTCTTCACCGGCCTGATGTTCGCCAAGCTGGTGCTGATCCCCGGCAGCATCCTAATGTACGTGATCGTCAGCCTGCGCGGCGTGGATTCGGTCAACACCATGATGGACCTGGTGTGGACCATCGGGCCGGCGATGTTCGTGACCAGCAATAAGCTGCTGTTCAACATCCTCAGCCAGTTCCAATTGTTCGAGGTCTGGTACTTCGTGCTGCTCGTGATTCTGGTTCAGAAGGTCACCGGCGGCAAGCGTGGCGCCAGCATCGCCGTTGCGGCCATTTATTGGCTTCTCGGCGCAGCCGTGGCGATCGGCGGGCTCGCCATGGGTGGCCTGAAGTAAGCGCCGGCGCGGAAGCCAGGCCCGCATTTAGCGTGTGTGGAATGCCCTGCGGCGAGGCGCCTGGCGCATGCGCCCCGCCCGTTCAATCCGCGTCTACTTTGCCGGAGCGTACTTCTCGAGGAACTCCCGGAAGCGGTCGAGGTTGTAGCTCTTGCCCTCTTCCAGTTCTGCGGTGTCCTTCGACACCAGCAGTTTCCCCGCGCCATCCAAGACGAACAGATGCGGGTAGCCCGCGGCCTTCGGGTAGCCCGCCAGGAACTCCTTGTTCTCATTCTCCGGGCTGAAATTCACCTTCACCACGACGTAGTTCTTGTTCAACAGCGCCAGCAACTCGGCGTGGTCCGCCAGGAACTTGTCCATGCGGTGGCACCAGCCGCACCACTCGCCGCCGACGTCCATCAGGATGCGCTTATGCTCCTGGCCGGCGCGCTCGATGGCGGCCTTCAGCCCGGCGTTGGGATTGGCCTGGGGGTCGTACTTCATCTCCGACGGCATCTGGCCGAAAGCGGTCGCCGCCACAACCAGCGTGCTCAGCAGTAAGCGAAACATGGTCCCTCCCGGAGCTCTCCCAGTCGCCGAAGGTCGTGTGCGGCGCGGCGTGGTTTACTTGTCCGTCAACGCCGCCACGCCGGGCAGCGTGATGCCCGACAGGTACTCGAGCGAGGCGCCGCCGCCGGTCGAGATGTGGCTGATTTTGTCGGCCACCCCGGCGTTCTTCACGGCCTTCTCGGAGTCGCCGCCGCCAACCACGGAGAGCGCGCCGCTCTCGGCCACCGCCTTAGCGACCGCAACCGTGCCCGCATCGAAGGGCTTCTTCTCGAAGACGCCCATCGGGCCATTCCAGATGATCGTTTTTGCGGTCTTCAGAACCTCGGCGAACGCCGCCCTGGTCTGCGGGCCGATGTCCATCCCCATCTTGCCATCGGGAATCACGTCGACCACTTCGTTGGGAGCGTTCTCGGCGAACTCCGCGGCCACCACGTGATCCACCGGCAGCATTAGCTTGTCGCCCGAATGGGCCAGAATCTCTTTCGCCAGTTCGACCTTGTCCTCTTCCACCAGCGATTTGCCGGTCGGCTTGCCCTGGGCCTTCATGAACGTGTAGGCCATGGCGCCGCCGATCAGCAGCCGGTCCACGAACTTCAGCAGGTTCTCGATCACTTCGATCTTGTCCGACACCTTCGCTCCGCCCAGAATCCCGACGCAGGGATGGGCCGGATTCTTGGTGCACTTCTCGAGGTACTCCAGCTCCTTTTCCATCAGCAGACCCGCGGCGGCGGGCTTCAGGAACTCGATGATGCCGACCGTGGAGGCATGCGCGCGGTGCGCCGTGCCGAAAGCGTCGTTGACGTAAACGTCGCCCAGCCGCGCCAACTGCTTTGCGAACGCGGGATCGTTTTTTTCCTCTGCGGCGTGATAACGCAGGTTCTCGAGCAGCAGCACCTGGCCCGGCGCTGGCAGCATTTTCTCAACTTCTGGACCGACGCAATCCGGCGCGAACGCGACCGGTAGCCCGAGCAGCTCGCTCAGCCGCACGGCCACGGGCTTCAGGCTCATCTCAGGATTCGGCTTGCCTTTGGGGCGGCCGAGGTGGCTCGCCAGCACCAGGCCGCAGCCGTGGTCGAGCGCGTACTTGATGGTCGGCAGCGCGGCTTTGATGCGCTTGTCGGAGGTGATCTCCTGGCCGCCGGGCGCCAGCGGAACGTTGAAGTCGACGCGCATGAAAACGCGCTTCCCAGCGAGATCGAGATCGCGGATAGAGAGTTTGGCCATGGTAGTTAGAAGGACCTCATTCAAGATCCTAACATCCGATAAGGAACCACCGCCCGCTGGGCCGTCGCGCTTACTTTTCGGCTTCCGGCAGCCCGCTCAACTCGACGCTGAGCCCAGCGAGCCGGTAGGCTTCGAGCAGCGCTCCGGCCGCCGGCCCGAAGCGCGGAGCCGAGACCGTGGCACGGCCGTCGCGTTCGAGCAGCGTGCGGAACCGGTCGAGCAGGCGCGCGGACTTGAAGACGCCGCCGATGTAGGCCACGCGGACGCATTCGCTGGGCGGAAACAGGCGCCCGCGCGTGGCCGATGTAAGTCCGGCGAGGAGTTGCGCCGCCTCGTCGAGGATCCCCTGCGCCACCAGGTCGCCGGCATTGGCGGCCTGATCGACCAGCGGCGACAGCGCGGCGATGCGCGGCCGCGGGAACTGCTGCGTGTAGAACTTGTGCATCAGCTCATTGGCGTCGCGCGCCTCGCCGGCCTTGAGCAGGGCTTCGCGCAGGCTGGTGGGTGGTCCCCAGCCTTCTTCCATGCGCAGAGCCGCGCGCAGCGCCTGCCGCGTGAGATCGAAGCCGCCGCCTTCATCGCCGAAAACGTAGCCCCAGCCACCGACGCGCGTCACCTGCCCCGTGGCGTTGCGCCCGAAGCTGATCGAGCCCGTCCCGGCGATGGTGATGATGCCCGGTTGTCCCGCGTGCGCGCCGCTGAGCGCGATGAAGGCGTCGTGAGAGAGCAGCCGCCGGCCCATTTGAAACATCGACGCGACCAGCGCGTCCTTGTCGGTGGGGCTGCCCGAGAATCCGAAACACGCGGCCTCGAAAGCCACGTCAGTAGCCAGCCCCGCGGCCTCGCGGGCCTGGGCCACGCAGCCGCCGACCGCCGTGGTGAACCTGACTCGCGCTTCGTCGCCGGAGACGTGATTGCACGGGCCGCCGCGCCCCATGCCAAGCACGTGTCCACTCGCATCGCCAATCAGCGCCGTGGTGCTCGACTGGCCGCCGTCCACACCCAGGAAATACTGCACTGCCGGTCCTTCAGCTTAGCCCGCAATTCTCACAGGGAGCAAGCTGGCCTCGGTGTCGCGCCGCGTGACGGAGCCGCGACTGCAAGAAGTGGTGTTCGGTTGTGTCCTCGCGGCGACTACTCGTTTGGGCCACCGCTCCTTGCGGTCGCGGCTCCGCAACAACACACGACCCTCCCACGGTTCTCCGCCTCCGGGAATCTTCAGCACTCGCGCCGGCTCAATTGGGCAGTTTTGCCCAACTCAGTTTCTAACCAGTTGATTCAAAAAGGTAAAAAATGACTGGTTGGGAAATCGTTGCCCAATCGCTCCCGGCCGCGGCCCATCCGGCATTCTTCCTCGCAGCTCGTAACAACTCGAAGAACCGCTCCTTGCAGTCGCGGCTCCGTCACAGTCGCAGGCTCCCTCAGGGTCGCGGCTCAGTAACGCCGTATCCGCGGTGTTAGGACAGAGGCGTCAGCCCCGGATTTCGCGCCGGCGCTCGCGCCGGAGGCTCAATCGTTGAACATGCCCTCGAACAAGGGAGTGCTGAGGTAGCGCTCGGCGGCGTCGGGCAGTATGACCACGATCGTCTTGCCCGCCATCTCCGGCTCCTGGGCGACGCGAACCGCCGCCGCGACATGTTCTTTACCCAACTCCCCAACTGGCCGTATTTAAAGGAAAAATATTTAAGAAGCGGGAAAAAGTTGCCCGTCTTTGGACCCGGATTACAAATTTTTAAAAATGGAATTAATTATTTTAAATAATAAATGAACAAACGTTATTTGTTGAGCTTCGACTTTGATAGAACAATCGCCGATACCTTTAAAAAGGGTCCAAGAGGTATTGGCGTTAATGAGGCAACCGAATACAGCGTTCGAGATATTCTTGGCAAAGCCGGTTTAGAACAGCTTCATAAGTTAGGGGGTTTAAACAACAGAGCCCCTAGCGAATTGGTTTACTTGATTTTTAAATCAGATAGGGCGACTCTGACCGAAAATGCCAAAAGTTTTTTTGATAGTAATGTGGGTGGTTTATCTAAAATGGTTCCTGAAGCAAAAGGCGTTCCATTAGTTTGGGATGAAAAAAATATCATACAGCTTGTTAGTGAATTATTTGTCAGGCAAAAACTTTCGTACTTATTGGGGCAAATTGGAGAAAAAACCGTTGATGGACAACTTTGGCCCCCTCTGACAAAGGGATTTTTAGAATTTTGGTCTGACATACAAAAATTAAAGGAAGAAGGAGTCCCGATTGATACTGCAATTATTTCTTCTGGCCATGACGTTGCTATCGACAAAGTCTTCCGTTTATATAATTTAAAAAGGGC
>CAWIQF010000015.1:0-514100 GCA_963838205.1 Terriglobia bacterium
GCACAAAGGTCCGGTGGTAGTGAATCTCACGACGTCGGCGGTGATCGACGATGTCGCGCGGCGCTACGAATGCCCGGTCTACCGCTCGCCGGTGGGCGAAGCGAATGTGGTGCAACGGATGCGCGCGGTGGGCGCGGTGATCGGCGGCGAGGGCACCAACGGCGGCATCATCTTCCCGGCGGTGCACTACTGTCGCGATTCCTACATGGGCATGGCGTTCCTGCTGGACCGGATGGCCGAGACGGGCTCAACGCTGAGCGCGCTCGCCGGCACGCTGCCGACCTATTACCGGCGCATCGAAAAGTTCAGCTTCGAGCACGGCCGTCTGGGGCCGATCATGCAAGAACTGGAGACGCTGTTCGCGGGCAGCCAGGTGGACCGCAGCGACGGGTTGAAGCTGACGACGCCCGACGGCTGGCTGCACGTGCGGGCCTCGAACACGGAGCCGGTGCTGCGGCTGGCGGCGGAGGCGCGATCGGTGCATCGGCTGGAGGAGCTATATGGCAAGGCGGCGCGGGTGGTGGGCCGCCACTGAGCGGCGGCGCGCTCCAGCAGGCTTCTGAAGCGGGGCTCGATGGGACCGCTCCCTCACGGTCGCGGCTCGGAAACAACGTAAGAACCGCTCCTTGACAGTCGCGGCTCAGTAACGAGGTCGCGGCTGAGTAACAACAAGACCGCCGCGCGAGCACGCGGTTTCAGGCCTTCTTCAGCAGCCTGCGGGCGGATGAATCAGTGGGCTGCGGGCGGAGTGCTCTGCAGGTAGATGGTCTGCTCGTTGGGCTTCTGGACGTTGTAGCGTTGGCGGATTTCGCGGTCGCGGTAGGCTTGGTCCGTCTCCAGCCGGTGGACGCGCTCCTTGCGGCGCTCGATCTCCTCGCGCAGCAATCTGTTCTGCTCTTCAACGAGCCGGATCTGATCGCGCTTCTGAAGCGCCGCCGGGATTCCAGCCGGACTTCTCAAATGAGCGGCCACGCCGACGGCAACGAGACAAAAGAACGTAATTATAGCCAGGCGCTGAAACAATCCTCGCATAATGTGTTGCAGTTCTCTTTATAGTTTATAATCGGTTTCGCGCTGCGAGTCCACAAAAACCACTCCGCGGTACATATTTATACGATGACCGACAAAATAGTCGTCCTCAGCACCTGCGGTTCGGAAAAGGAGGCGCGGCGCATCGCGCGCGGGCTGGTGGACGCGCGGCTGGCGGCGTGCGTGGCCGCGACGCCGGGCACGGTGAGCGTGTACCACTGGAAAGGCGCCATCGAGGAGAGCGCGGAATGGTCACTGGCGATCAAGACCCGGCGCGACCTGTTCGGCGCCGTGTGCGCCGAAATCCGGCGTCTGCACAGCTACGAACTGCCCGAGATCGTCGCCCTGCAGATCGTCGACGGCTCGCCGGAATACCTCGACTGGATGGATCAGGAACTGCGCCCGGCCGAGGCGGAGTGAGCGCGCCGGTTGCCCGGCGAGGGCGCGCTGTGATGGCATAAAGGACCATGACCACGGCGCCAAGCCCCGAGCCGGCCGAAAAGCCGACACACGCGCGCTACTACGTGGTGGTATTTGCCGTCACGCTGGCCGTGCTGTCCTACATCGACCGGGTGTCGATCTCGAAAGCCGCGCCGTTCATCTCGCGCGACCTGGGCTTGACGAAATCGCAGATGGGGGCGGTATTCGGAGCCTTCGCGCTGGCTTACGCACTGGCCGAAATTCCCAGCGGCTGGATGGGCGACAAACTGGGCGCGCGCAGCGTGCTGATGCGCATCGTGCTGTGGTGGTCGTGCTTCACGGCGTCGGTGGTGCTGATGTGGAGCTTCACCTCGCTGTGGATCAACCAGTTTCTTTTCGGCGCCGGGGAAGCGGGCTGTTTTCCCAATCTGACGAAGGCTTTCAGCACCTGGCTGCAGCCGCATGAGAAGGTGCGGGCGCAGGGGATTATGTGGATGTCGGCGCGGTGGGGCGGGGCCTTCACGCCGCTGCTGTGCAGCGCCATTTTCGTGTATCTGCCGTGGCGCGCGGCATTTCTCATATTCTGTCTGCTCGGTTTCCTGTGGGCGATTCTGTTCTTCCGCTGGTTCCGCAACAATCCCAAGCACCATCCGGGAGTCAACGCGGCGGAGCGGAAGCTGCTCGAAATGAACCAATACATGGCGGGCAGCCACGGCGATGTGCCGTGGGGCCGGATGGTGCGCTCGCGCACGGTATGGCTGCTGTGGGTGCAGTACTTCCTGATGACTTACCCGTGGTATCTGTACATCACGTGGCTGACCACGTATCTGCTGGAGTACCGCAAGCTGGACGAACGCACGGCGGCGGTGTACGCCATCTTCCCGCTGCTGTTCGGCGGCATCGGCTGCGGGGTGTCAGGCTTCGCGCTGCCATTCGTGGCGCGGCGCCTGGGCAGCATGGACCGCGCGCGGCGGACGGTGGGCACGTTGGGCTTCGTCGGCGCGGCAATACTGGTTTTCGCGCACATCCAGATCCATGCCGCGCTGCCGGCAATGCTGGCGCTGGGTCTGGCCAGCTTCAGCAACGACATTGTGATGCCCTGCGCCTGGGGCACATGCATGGACGTCGGCGGCAAATACGCCGGCACGCTCTCTGGCTCGATGAACATGATGGGCAACTTCGCGGGCTTCGTCTCGCCGTTTCTGGGCGGCGTCATTTTGCAACACTCGGGCCACTGGACGTTCCGAGTGTTAGGAGTCAACGTGCTGCCAGAGTGGATGCTCAAGTTCCTGCATGAGACCAACGGCTGGAATCTGTATCTCTACACGTTTGTCATTTCCTACATTCTGGCGGCGCTGTGCTGGCCGCTGCTGGATTCGCGGCGCACGCTGGACTCGGTGGAGTAGTGTTGTGACCGCGCGATGATGCGTATAGGGGGCCACTCCCTTCGGTCATGGCCCGGTTTCGGAGAGGAGCGCTCCCGGTCTGGCTGTGCGCCGACTGGAGTGCCGTGTTGAGTATAACTGTCTACTGGGGTTTGTCGAAGCGACGCTCGACCTTGATTATCTTTCGAGGTCCAGACAAACTGCCATCGATCGAATTCTCGTTGTCAAATCCGGAAGTGTGCGTTTCAATTTTCCAGAAAGCTGCCAGCGCAAATCCCGCCAACAAGATCCCTGCGCCGACCGGGATGGCATTCGCGCTCGACCCCTCGTATTTGTCGAGAGGAGTCTCAATACCTATCCCGTGGGCCAGAAATAGCGTACCGCCGCACAGCAACGCAAGTACCAATACCCATTTTATGAAAAGAGCCATGGGGTCCTCTCCCAATAAACGCGATACCCAACCCCTCTTCAGGCTGACCCGCCGCCGCATCCGATCCTGGGGGTTTGCGCGGAAACTGGCAAGCCTCGGGCTCGATTAGAGCACGGAGTCAAGCTCCAAATCAAGGGGAGAACCGGAGTGGTTCCGCTTCTTCAGGTATCACAGCGCGGTAAATACTGATAAGATTCCCTTGCAGTGGCATGACGACCCGGATCGCTGTTGGCCGCGCATTGACGAAACGCCCGGCGCGCGCGGGTTTTCATCCGACAGGCCAGGACTGCGGAATGCGGGCGGCCTGGCTCGCGAGCATCGGCCGGGGCCGAATCGAAGGGTGCAGGACGCCGGCGCGGCGCGAACGCCCGCAGGGCCTCTAACATGGCCTACTTCTGGAACAGACCGTTCTTCCACAAGCGCTCCGAGAGCGGCCCCGCGACCAGCGCGGTTGAGGCGCGCAGTGCCACAGTCCCGGTAATGCTCGGCGCTTCCCACCGTCCACTCCCAAACTCCAATCAGTGGGCGATGGTGATGCTGTTTGGCACGATCGCGGGGCTGTACTTCGCCCGCGAGATTCTGATCCCGCTGGCATTTGCCGTCATTGTGACGTTCGTTTTGAGCCCGGTGGTGGCGCTGCTGGAAAGAGCTCGCATCGGCCGCGCCTTGTCCGTCGCCGTGACCGTGCTGGTGGCCATGGCGGCGGCGGGCGGCGTGAGTTGGATCATCGCCGTCCAGCTCGTCGACGTGGCTCAGGATTTTCCCACCTACCGCCAGAATATTCACTCCAAAATGGAAGCGCTGCGCATTCCCTCGGAGGGACCGCTCGGCCTGGCGGCCAACAGCTTAAAGGAAATCGGGCGCGAGATTTCCAGCCCGTATGCGCCTGCTCCGGCCGCAGGCGCGGCGGCGCAGATTCGGAAGCAGCGCAGTGCGCCGATCACGACCGCGGCCCCTCTGCCGGTGCAGATCGTGCCGCAGGCGGCAGGTGAATTGGACTTCCTGCGGGAACTGGTCCAGCCCGTGGTCCGGCCGCTGGCAGAGGCAGGACTGGTCCTGATATTCACGGTCTTCATGCTGATCAAGAGATTCGACCTGCGACATCGACTGTTCCGGCTGGTGGGACTGGGCCAGATCAACATGATGACACAGGCGCTGGACGACGCGGCGCGACGAGTGAGCCGCTACCTGTTGATGCAGATTCTGGTCAATGCGAGCTTTGGAACATTATTCGGAATAGGTTTGTACTTCATTGGCGTGCCTAATCCGGCGCTATGGGGAGCGGTCGCCGGGATCCTGCGCATCGTGCCGTATCTGGGCACGATGTTAGCCGCCGCGATGCCGATCGCACTCTCTTTGGCGGCCTTTAACAGCTGGCTGCCGCCGCTGCTGGTGTTCGTGCTGTTCGCCGGCCTGGAACTGATCATCGGCAACTTCGTGGAGCCGTGGCTGTACGGGACGAACACGGGCATCTCTTCACTGGCACTGTTGGTGGCGGCGGTCTTCTGGACTGTGCTGTGGGGACCGGCCGGTCTCATCTTGTCAACGCCGCTCACCGTGTGCGTGGTGGTGCTGGGGCGCTACGTCCCGCAATTCTCATTTCTCAATATCCTGCTGGGGGATGAAGAAGTGCTGGGAGCGGAGGCGCAAATCTACCAGCGATTACTGGCGATGGACCAACCGGAGGCGCATGCGATCGTTGACCGGTTCCTGAAAGAAAGACCACTGGTGGAGTTATACGATTCGGTGTTCATCCCAGCCTTGAGCCTGGTCGAGGAGGATCGCCACAAAGGGGCGCTCGACACAACCAGAGAGGAGTTTCTCTTTCTAAGCATCAACGAAATGATTACGGAGCTGTCGGAGTACCAGGTGGTGCAGGATGCATCGTCAACAGAAGATGCCGCGGCGGCTCCAGGAGCGGAGGAGAGCGCGCGCGCCAGGGTTCTGTGCCTTCCGGCGAGCGATCGAGCCGATGAGGTCACGGCGGTTATGCTGGCGCAGTTGCTGGAGCAGGCGGGCCACGCTGCGCTGTCGCTGCCGATTGCCCTGGCTCGCCCCGGGGAGTTGCTGGCTTTGTTGGAGAAAAGACAAGACGACATCATCTGTATCTCGGCATTGCCGCCGTATGCGTTTCCACCGGCGCGGACGATGTGCAAACTGATTCGGGAGCGCTTCCCCAAACTGAAGCTGGTCGTCGGAGTGTGGGGGTATAGCGGCGATACGGAGAAGGCCAAGGCGCGTTTCGAACGAACTCAACCGGATCGGCTGCTCACGAGCCTGGCGCAGGCGTTGGAGCAGATTCAGGAGCTGATCCGGCCACGGGCACCGGGGCCCGCGCGGGACGCGCCGAAAGCAGGATAGATGCCGCGATGGCTCGACAGGGTGCGGCGGCGGGCTGCGCCGGAGTTACGCGGGACGCCAATGGTGCGGCGGATGAAGAACTACGCCGCGCTGAGCGGGTACGCCTACGAGTATTTCTACGAGGGATACCGCGATTTGGACAAGCGGCGCGAATACAGGTTCACGGTTTCCGGCGACCGGAAGACGTGGTTTCCGCTGGCGGTGTGGCTGTGCGCCGGCTCGGCGGAGGCGTGGGAGCAGGAGCACGAGCGCCGACTGGACGACCGCGAGCGCTACGCCGTGGCGAAGCTGGCCCTGTTTTCCGCATTCGATGAACGCCCCAACCCGGAGGCCGCGCGGGCGCCGGTCGAAGTGACGGCCGAGGCGGCCGCGAGCCTGCTCGAGCGGTTGGAGTTGTAGACGCCGCCGGTCCGGCTATTTCACCATGGCTGGAGTTTGGTCCCGCTGCACCCGCTGCGCCTCCACGACGGCCAGAGCCGTCATGCGCGCGATGTCGATCACCTCAGCGCCGCGCTGGAGCACATGGACGGGCTTTGAAAAGCCCATCAGGATGGGGCCGATGGCTTCGCAGCCGCCGAGTCGGATGAGCAGTTTGCAAGCGATGTTGCCGGCTTCGAGCGAAGGCGCGATCAGCACGTTGGCGTCCCCCTGCAAACGGCTCCAGGGGTAGTCGGCCATGAATTCCGGAGTAACCGCTGCGTCGGCCATGAGCTCGCCCTCGACCACTAGATCGGGCCGGCGCGTGGTGACCAGTTCGGTGGCGCGGCGCACCTTTTCGGCCAGCGCATGGCGCGACGAACCGAACGTCGAAAAGGAGAGCATGGCGATGCGCGGCACGATGTCGTAGCCCTGCACGGTGTCGGCAACGGTGATGGCGATCTCAGCCAGGTCCTCGGCCGTTGGCTCGATGTTCACGGTGGTGTCGGCGAGGAAGTAGACCTGGCCCTTGGGCGTGATGATCATGTACATGCCGGAGACGCGCTGCACATTCTCTTTTTTGGGAATCAGTTCGAGCGCGGGCCGGATCGTGTCGGGGTAGTGCTGGGTAATGCCGGCGATCAGCGCGTCGGCGTCGCCGGTATGCACCATCATCGCGGCGAAGCGCGTGCGGGAGCTCATGTTGCGCGGCGCTTCGGACATCGTTACGCCCTTGCGGCTGCGCACGCACAGATACTCCTGCAGATAGGCGTCCCAGTGTGCGCTGCGAACGGGATCGATGATCTCGACCTGAGCGTCGAGGTGCAGGTGCAATTCGGCGGCGCGGCGGCGAATCGTCTCCTCGTTGCCAAGCAGGATGGGGAAGGCGATGTGCTCGTCGACCAGAATCTGGGCGGCGCGCAGGATTTTGTCCTGATCGCCCTCGGGAAAGACGACGCGCTTGGGATGGCGCTGCGCCTTATGGACGATCATGCGCATGATCTCCTGCGACTTGCCGAGCCTGCGCTCGAGCGCTTCGCGGTACTCGTCGATGTCGATGTGGCGCTGCGCGACGCCGCTCTCCATGGCGGCGCGGGCCACGGCGGGCGCGACCCAGGTGAGCACGCGCGAGTCGAACGGCTTGGGAATGATATAGCCGGTGCCGAATTCCATCTCATCGACGCCGTAAGCGCGGCGCACCGAGTCGGGCACGTCCTGGCGGGCCAGATCGGCCAGGGCGTGGGAGGCGGCGAGCATCATCTGCTCGGTGACCCCGGTGGCGCGCACGTCGAGCGCGCCGCGGAAGATGAACGGGAATCCGAGGACGTTGTTCACCTGGTTGGGATAGTCGGACCGTCCGGAGGCCATGATGAGGTCCTGGCGCGTGGCGACGGCCAATTCGTAGTCGATTTCGGGATCGGGATTGGCCAGCGCGAAGACCACTGGCCGGGCGGCCATCGCGAGCAGCATCTCCGGCGTCACGCAGTTGGCTACCGAGAGCCCAATGAAGACGTCGGCCCCGGCCATCGCCTCGGACAGGGTCCGCGCGGCCGTGTCGCGGGCGAACTTCGCCTTGTACTTGTTCATACCCTCGGTACGGCCCGCATAGAGGACGCCCTTGGTGTCGCACATGAGGATGTTCTCGAGCTTCGCGCCGAGGCGAATGTAGTGATTGGCGCAGGAGATCGCGCTGGCGCCGGCGCCCGAAAAGACGATCTTCACGTCGCTGAGCTTCTTGCCCACCAATTCCACGGCGTTCAGCAGCGCCGCGCCGGAGATAATGGCGGTGCCATGCTGGTCGTCGTGGAAGACGGGGATGCGCATGGTGCGCTTCAGTTCTTCCTCGATCTCGAAGCATTCCGGGGCCTTGATGTCTTCGAGGTTGATGCCGCCGAACGTCGGCTCCATCAACTGGCAGGCGCGAATCACCTCCTTGGGATCCTCGGTGTTCAGTTCGATGTCGAACACATCGATGTCGGCGAAGCGCTTGAACAAGACGCCCTTGCCCTCCATAACCGGCTTGCCGGCCGCGGGCCCGATGTTGCCCAGGCCGAGTACGGCGGTGCCGTTGGAGACCACGCCCACGAGGTTGCCCTTGGACGTGTAGTTATAAACCAGCGCCGGGTCGCGGAAGATTTCGAGACACGGCACGGCGACGCCGGGCGTATAGGCCAGGCTCAGGTCGCGCTGCGTGCGGCACGGTTTCGTGGGTGTGACGGAGACCTTGCCCGCCGGTTCGGCGGCATGGTACTCGAGCGCTTCTTCTTTACGGATCAACATACGTAAGGTAGACCCCCGCTCCTTTTCTACACCTTTGCGGCGCGGGGCAGAAGCCCCTTGGCGCGTGGATTTCAAAATCGCACAGCAGCAGGCGCGGCGGCCTTAGATGCCCTTGCGCCAGTCGCTGTCGGATTGCTTCTTGACCACAACGCGGTAGGAGCCGTCCGGCTCGAGGGGCTGCTCGCAGGCCCATTGGACGGGGCGGCGGAGGCCGGCCTTGCATTCGATCGCGGCCGAAAGGAACACCGGCTGACCTTCCAGCTCGCGCGGCACGAGGAAAGCCGCCTGGCGGGTCTTGCCGCCGTAGGGCTGGCCGGCGTCGAGAGAGCCCGAGCCGAGCGTTTTCCCATCCGCGGATTTAAGCGAGAGGCGCAAAACGCCCGGGACGCCGGCCACGCCGTCGTTCATAAAGGCCACGACGAGTTCATTGATGCCGTAGCGTTTGCGCTGCCAGATCCAGGACGGACGGACGCGGTAGCCCATACGCTGGCGCAAGCGCGCGAAGCCGCGTGGATAGCGCTTGTTGAACTCGTCGAGTTCCGCGGCTTCCGTCCACAGCGACCAGTAGTTGGCGCCGAGGTCGAGAACGTGGAGCATGGAGAGTTCGAGCAGGTTCACGCCGGCCGCGTCGAGCGGGAGATAGCCGGGCGTGCGCGCGTCGTAGCGGCGCAGGTAACCGTCTTCCAGAATCGACGCCAGCCAGGGCGGCCGGTTGGCGAGCGCGTCGATCTGTTCCGGTTCCTCGACCAGGATGCTGTCGGAGCGCAGCCAGGCGCCGGCGCGGACCGACAGGTCCACGACCTCGCGATTGCCGGTGTGGCTGATGTCGGGCTGCGTGTTGACCGCCAGTTGGGCGTGTTGGAATGCATCCACCTGCAGGCGGGTCAAGGCGACCATGGTGCGCTCGGCCGTGACGTAGTCGGGGAACGGGCTGGGCAGGCCGCCGGTGTGGGATTCGCCCCAGAAGCCGTACTGCATGAGGTCGATCCATTCGATCAGCGGGTTCGAGTCGAACTCGGCGGCCAGCAATTCGACCAGCTCGCGAAAGGCCTTCAGAAACTCAGGATGGTCGTAGCGCGGTTCGCGGAATTGGAACGAGCCGTACTCCGGAATGCTGCCGATGGGGACAATGGGCACCTTGGCTTGGACGAAATCGGGCAGGGCCAGGTATTGCGGCTGGCCGACGGTGTTGGAAATCATGATGCGGAAGGCGACGCGCTTTTTGTGGCGCCGCGCCGCGTCGAGGGTCAGGCTCCAGACGGGCGACAGATCGAGGCCCCCGGGCCGCCGCTGCACGTCGCGCCAGTCGCAGCGGATGTAGAGCACGTCGACGAAAGGCAGGCCGGCCATGCGCTCGACGTGTTGCTCGAGGGACTCGCGTCCGGCGCGCGCGGGGAGCGAAGGACCGGACTCTTCCCAGGCGTAGCCCACCAGGCCGAGGCCATAGTTGGGCACGGCGCGCTCGGAGGCGCTGGTGGCGGCGACGGTGAACCAGCCGTCGTCCTGCTCGATGGCGAACGGCCCCTGGTTCAGGCGGTCGCTCACGCGCGGGCCCGGACCGAAGTCGTATCCCGGCCAGAGGTGGGTGGGCACGTCGGCCCGCAGCCGGCCGGACGCCAAACCAAGCGCCGCCGCGCCGCCGATCCAATCCCGTCTGCGCATGATCACTCCTTGCAAGGGGGGCAGCCGGGCCGATTCTCCAGTGGCCGTGCCCCAAAAATCGCAGGCGGCGCCGGCAACGGGCTTTTCGGTTGCGGCGCATCTCTGCCTGAGTAGATCATCTCGCGGATGGGCAAGGAAAGTGGCGGCGACGCGGCCGATGCGGGTTCGAGCATTTCCCGAAAACGAGCAGGCCCGGGAGGATGCGTCACCCCGGGCCGGGTTCCATCTCACACGGGGGTTGGTGGCAAACTGGTCAGGATGAGGATCAGGCCGGCTCAGGCAGCGCGGATCGCAATGCTGACGATAGGAATCGTCTGGCCGGGGTTGCAGGCGGGCTGGGCGCAACCGGCCGCGGACGCAGCAGAGAAGATGCGACGGGCCAACGCGCTGGTGCAAGCCGACAAGCCCGAGCAGGCCATTCCGATCTACCGCGAACTGGTGGCGGCGTTCCCGAAGATGCCCGCGCTGCGGGTCAACCTGGCGGTGGCGCAATTCAAGGCGGGTCGTTACCAGGAGGCCGTCGATGAGTGCCGGACGCTGGTGGAGCAACAGCCGGAACTGTTCACGGCGTGGTTGTTTTTGGGCGCCAGCGAGCTCAAACTGGGCCAGGCCGCGGACGCGGTGGAAGCGCTACGCAAGGCAGCGGCGCTGCAGCCGGGCGATCTGAATGCGCGGCTGATGCTGGCCGATGCGCTGTTGGAGCGGCAGCAGTTTAAGGAAGCCGCCGCGCAATACACGGAGGCCGCGCGGGCCATGCCGGAAAGCGCGCGGGCGTGGTATGGACTGGGCCGCAGCGAGGAGAGCGCCGCAGGGGAGATTTTCGATCGCCTGGATAAGGGCCGGCCGGGCTCGGCGGAAGTGCTGGCGCTGGCCGGCGATTTTGAATTCGGGCGGGGCCAGATGGCGCAGGCGCTGCGGCAGTATCGGGGGGCGCTGGCGCTGCGGCCGGAGTTGCGGGGGCTGCATGCCGCGATTGCTGAGGTTTATGCAAAAACGGGCCATCCGGAGTGGGCGACGACCGAGCGCGCGCGGGAGGTGCGGCCGGGTTCCGATTGCGCGGGCCAGACGCCGGAGTGCGCATTCGCCGCCGGCCAACTGGAGCAGGCGGCCGCGGCGTTCGCCGACACGCCGGATCAAACGTATTGGCAGGCCAAGGCCTTCCAGGCGCTGGCGCTGCGCGCCTACGCGCGCCTCGCGGAGTTGCCGGCTTCGCGGGAGCGGGCCGAGGCCGCGGCCAACGCATATGAAAAGGGCGGGCGCTACCGGGAGGCGGTGGTCGAGTGGAGGGAAGCGCTCGAGTTCGCGAAGGGCGACACGGGCATCCAGCGGCGACTGGCGCTGGCTTTGTGCCACAGCAACGATTGCGGCGCGGCGCTGCCGCTGATCCAGGACCTGCTCGGGCGCGACAAGTCCTCGGCGGAGTTTCACTACCTCTATGGCCTGGCGCTAATAGAGGTGCACGATCCCGCGCAGGCGATTCAGTATCTGGAAACCGCGCTCGAACGCGACGACAAATTCCAGCCGACCCACGGCGCACTGGGGGAGGCGTATCTGGAGGTGGGGCGTTGGGAAGCGGCGATTGTACAGCTTGAAGCGGCGCTCGCGGATGACGACAGCGGCACGCGCCACTATCAACTGGCCCGCGCCTATCAGGGCGCTGGCAAGCGGGAGCGCGCTGCGGCAGTGCTGCGGGAGTATCGCGAGATCCTGAGCCGGCACGAGGTTGAAGAGAAGAACGAGCCGCGCATTACTCCACCTTGAACCGCTGCGCGGGGCGCCCTGAAGGGCTCTGCAAGCTATGGCTCACGAACGGCCAGCACCTGATTGGTGTGCACGCTCCGGAGCGACTGGCGGGTCCCGTCCGGCCACAGGATTTCGATATCAACCGCGGTTGCCTTTCCGGTACCGAAATGGACCGGTACGAGGCTCGATGAGGCGTAGCCGACGTTCGAGGTCATCTGGTTGTACTGGTTGCCGATGCGAATGCGGGTGCCGATGCCGTCGCGGTTGCACTTTGTGCCGGTCAACTTCACGTCGATCCAGGTATTGTCGTTCGGGCTCACGTTCTCCCAGAGTTCGGCGCGAGCGCCGATCAGGCTGACCACGACGTCGGTTTTGCCGTCGTTGTTGAAGTCGGCAAATGCGGCGCCGCGGTGCGCGCCGGGCGCCTGGAAATCCGCTCCCGCCGCGGCCGAGAAATCGCGGAAAGTGCCGTCGCCCGCGTTGGCGAAGACTGCGTTGGGCAGGCGGTAGGGGGTCGCCTCGAAGGCTTCGACAGTATCGTTGACATGCGCGCCGGAGACGAACAGGTCCTTCCATCCGTCGTTGTTGAAGTCGCACAGCGCGGGGCTCCAGCCGCTGCGGCGGTTGCTCAGCGGCCCCATGCGGCTGCGGTAGGTGAAGTCGCGGAACTGGCCCCGGCCTTCATTGTGGAACAGGGGGAACGTCTCCCCGGCCAGGGCGGCGAAGGTGATGTCCGGCAGGCCGTCGTTATCGTAGTCGCGGAAGTCGGCGCCCATGGCCGAGACCGCCTTGCCGCGGTCGGAGAGCGCGACGCCGGCCTCGAGCGCGACCTCTTCGAAGGTCCCGTCGCCGCGGTTGTGGAAAAGGAAGTTGGGAATCTTGTCGTTGGTCACGAAGACGTCGGTGAAGCCGTCCTGGTCGTAGTCGGCGAAGGCCACGCTCATGCCCTTGCCGATGTGTTGGGCGATGCCCGATTTCAGTGATACGTCCTCGAACGTGCCGTCGCCGCGGTTGTGATACAGGGTGTTGGCGAGACCGTCGTAGAAACGCGGATGGCAATAGGCTCGCGCACCCTGAGGGTCGCCGCAGAAGAGCGCGTTTTCGGGCGACCACTGCAGATAGTTGACGACGAACAGGTCGAGGCGGCCGTCGTTGTCGTAGTCGAACCAGCCGCCGGTGATCGACCATCCACTGCCGTGGATGCCGGCCCGGGCGGTGACGTCCTCGAACTTCCCGTTGCCCAGATTGCGGTACAAATGATTCGCGCCCACGCCAGCGACGAACAGGTCCACGAGGCCGTCATTGTCATAGTCGGCGGCCGCGGCGCCCATGGAGTAACCGGCGCCCGCCAGGCCGGCCTCCTCCGTGACGTCCTTGAATCGCATCCCGCCCAGGTTACGGAACAGGCGGTTGCGGTACTTCACGTGATTTTTTTCGAGCGATGGAATCGCGGCGCCGTTGGTGAAAAAGATGTCGATGCGGCCGTCCCCGTCGTAATCGAAGGCCACCACGCCGCCGGGCATGGTCTCGATGAGCTGCTTCTCGGGGGTGGCGCTGTTTTCGAGAACGAAGTCGATGCCGGCGCTCGCAGCTACGTTGCGGAACCGGATCGGCGCGATCGGCGGATCCTCGCGCGCCTGGGCCGCGATGAGAAGCGCCGCGGCTGCGGCGAGCAGGAGCCCGGCCGACAGTCTGAGCTGCCAGCGAATGTTCCGCGGAACGATTTTCACTGGCCTCCGCGCGCAGCGAATTGCGCCATCCTTCCGCATTAGCTTGCGCCAATATCGCATCACGACGGGCGCGCCGGCCGCGGCTTCTTAGCCGTCCCCGGCGGTTCCTTCACGTCGAGGATCTGGCCGGCGCGGACGTTTTCGAGCTGTTGTACGATGCCACTCGGCCACTGGATCTCCACCAGTTTAGCCGCCTTATCCGGGCCCAGGCCGAAGTGCACGCGCTTGTCGCTGGCGGACTGGTAGCTGCCGGCCGTGGAGACGATGCCGTACTGCTCGAAGCCCGATTCGCCCACCACGCGAATGCGCGCGCCGATACCATCGCGGTTACTCACGGTTCCGATCGTGTTGACGATGAGCCAGTGATTGCCGGTGCCGCCCTCGTTGCGCAGAATCACGGCCGGGCCGTTCAAACAGCTGATGGCGACATCGATGTTGCCGTCGTTGTCGAGATCGCCGAAGGCGACGCCGCGCGCGGTGAGGCGCTGGCGGAAGGGGTCGCCGCTGAGGGCCGAGACGTCCTCGAAGCGGCCGCGATTGTTGCGCATCAGCAGCATCTGTTCCTGGTAGCGCAGCGACGGGCTGCTGAGTTCGATATTGTCCATCACGTGGGCCTGGGCCACGAACAGGTCCTTCCAGCCGTCGTTGTCGTAGTCGATAAATTTCAGCCCCCAGCCGGAGTGAGTCGAGCTGATGCGGGCCACTCCGACCGCTCCGGAAGCGTATTCGAAGCTGCCTTTCACGTTGTGGAACAGCGCGTACTTTTCGTTGGCCAGCGTGCCGATGACGACGTCGGGCCAGCCGTCGTTGTCGTAGTCGGCGAAATCGACGCCCATGCCGGAGAACGTGCGGCCGTCCTCGTCATAGGCCAGGCCCAGCTTCAGCGCGACTTCTTCGAACTTGCCGTTGCCGAGATTGTGGAACAGTTGCTCGGGGATATTGTCGTTGGCGATGAGGATGTCCGGCCAGCCGTCGCGGTCGTAGTCGTTGAAGGCGATGCCCAGGCCGTAGCCGGGCACATTGCCGATGCCGCACTCCTGTGAGACGTCGGTGAACGTGCCGTCGCCGTTGTTGTGGTACACCAGGTGCGTCGCCTTCTTGAACATTGCGGGGTGGCAATACCCGCGGTAGCCGGGCTCGCGCGGGCCGCACCAGATGTTTTGGGCGAAATCCCACTGCATGTAGCGCGTCACGATCAGGTCCAGCCAGCCATCGTTGTCGTAGTCCACGAAGCAGGCGCTGGAGGACCAACCGCCGCCGCCGACACCGGCCTTTTCGGTCACGTCGGTGAACGTGCCGTCGCCGTTGTTGCGGTACAGAATGTTGCGGCCGAAGTTGGTGACATAGACATCCACATGGCCGTCGTTGTTATAGTCGCCCGTGGCCACGCCCATGCCGTAGGAGTGTCCGCGCAGGCCAGCCCTTTCAGTCACGTCGGTGAACGTCCCGTCGCCGTTGTTGTGGTACAGCCGGTTCCAGAAGCGCGGGTCGGACTTGTCCGGCGCGTGGCCCGGCGGCATGGGGTCGTCGAGCTTGGCGCCGTTCACGAAGTAGAGATCGAGGAAGCCGTCGCCGTCGTAGTCGAACATCGCCACGCCGGCGGGCATGGTCTCAATCAGATACTTCTGCGAAGTCGGACTGCCCTGACAGTGGAAGTCGATTCGCGAGCGAGCCGTGACGTCGCGGAAAATGGGCAGACGCGGCGTTGCGACACTTTGCGCGCACGCGCGATGTGCTGCGCGTTCCAGCGCCAACGAAGTCAGAAGAAACGTGCGCCGGTGCATACGGTGGAAACTCAGTGTATCGCAGCGCCACGGCCATCCACGGCCGCGACGGAACATTCTCGGATCATTTGCGCTGGCGTGGCGCGGTGGCCTTCAGCGCCTGGAACTTCTCCAGCGCCGCCTTGGCCTTGTCTTCCTGTCCCAACTGCGAGTACATCCGGGCCAGAAGGTACAGCGGCTCGGGATAGCTCGGGTCCAGGGCGACGGAGCGTTCGAGCCAGTTCACGCACAGGTCGTTCTTGCCGAGCTTGGCCAGCGCCTTCCCGCCGAAATAGAAATTGCGGGCCGAATAGGGATTGCGGTCGGCGGCCATCGAGGCCGCGGCGAAGGCTTTCTCGAAGTCCCCTTTGTCGAACAGCAGGCTGGACAGGTTCGCATACGCCCAGTCGTAGTCCGGATGGTCCTTCTCGACAAGCTTGATGGCGGTGAGGAAATAGCGCGTGGCCAGTTCGGTGTCGCCGAGCGCCTGGTAGCACAGGCCGAGATTGTCGTAGGCCTTGTAAGATTGCGGGTTGATTTTCAACGCTCGCTGGAACTGGCCGATGGCGTGATCGATGCGTGCTTCCTGGTAGTAGATGCGTCCCAGCATGTAGGCCGCATCGTCGTCCTGCGGGTGGCGGTCGAGCAGCAGGATGAAGGTATCCAGGGCGCTGTCCAACTGGCCGGTGAGGTACTCGATGTTGGCTTTCAGCTTCAGCGCGGCGGGTTGCGATGGTTCGGTCCGCAACACGAGTTTGGCCTGCTCCAGGGCTTCCGGCAATCGCTGAGCGAGGAAGTAGGCGTTGGCCAGAGCGAGCCGGCCGGGCATGGAGCCGGGTTCCAGTTCGACAAACTGCTGTGCGGCGCGGATCGCCAGCGGCCACTCTTTACGGCGCAGGTTGGCCTCCGACAAATCGAGCAGGACCGCATGCTGGCCGGGACAGGCGTCGAGAGCGTCCTGAAAGGACTTGGCCGCGGCCGCATATTCCTTTTTCCCGAGCGCCTGCTGGCCATCGTGCCGCGCCGATACGCTGCGCATCAAATCGCACGGTGCGGCGGCGGGCTGCTGAGCCAAGAGCAGCGGCGCGGTCACAAACAAAAAGGAGGCAATGCGTAACATCGATGAACTGTTCTAACGAAGCGCCTGAAGCTCCTCCCGCACCTGCGGAATGATCGTGGCGTACTGCGCGCGCGGCGCCTTGGCCAGAAACGCCTCGAAGCAAGCGCGGGCGCGCGGGATGTCGCCGGCCATTTTGTAAATCAGGCCGAGGTTGAGTTGCGCTGCCACCAGGTCGGGATCGAGAGCCACGGCGCGTTCAAAGTGCGTGCGGGCGGCGCCCGGATCCTGGCGCTGGATCGCGATCAGCCCCAGGCCGTTGTATGCCGGCGCGGACTCTCCATTCGCCAGGGCCCAACGGAAACAGCGGTCGGCGTCGGCCAGTTTGCCTTGTTCGAGGTAAGCCGTCGCCAGGTTGATCTCGCTTTCCGCGTCCGCCGGGTTGAACTGCGCGGCCTTCTCATAGGCCTCGATGGCCTGGTCCTTTTTCCCGCTGCGCACCAACAGGTCGCCCAGGCGCGAGAGCAGCCGGCCGTTCAGAATGCCCCGTTTCTGGGCGTTCTCGTAAACCTGGATGGCCTGGTCGTAGTGGCCGGCCTTCTCGTACTCGGCGCCAAGGTAGAAGTACAGCGAGGGATTGGTGGGATCCGACGTCAGCGTCTGCCGCAGCAATTCGATCCGGCGGGCAGCCGGGATCCGAGCCGAGTCGGGACCAAGCACGGTCTGAAAAACTTGAAGCGTCGCGATGCGATCCTTGGGATCGACGCCTTTTCCATTCAGTTCGAACTCGCGCGGGGAGAAGCCCGAGAGGTAGCCCAGCGACTTGAGCTGATCCATGGTGTGCGAGTCGAGTTGGCTCGAAGAAACTTTCTCCGGGGCGTCCGCGCCGGTCCCGATCAGAGCCTTGAATTGCGCGTCGAGCTCACGATACTCCTTGGGATGCGCTCCAATGACGTTGGTCTTCTCGCCGGGGTCCTGAGCCAGGTCGTAGAGCTCCGGCTTCGGCGCGTGCACGTACTTCCACCTGGTGCTGCGGATGGCGCGCAATTCGGCCCAGCCCATGTTCATCTTGGGGTAAAGAGTTTCGGCGTACGAGTAGGTCGTCGCGACGCTCTGGCCCGTGAAGGCGGGCATCAGGCTGACGCCCTGGCAGATCTGCGGAGGCCGGCCGCCCAGCAGCGCCAGGATCGTCGGCAGCACGTCGATGGTGCGCGCTTGCTGTTGCACTCGCACGCCAGCGGGAACGCCGGGCCCGGCCAAAATGAGCGGGATGCGCAACGTGGAGTCGTAGAGGAAAACGCCGTGCGTGAACTCGCCATGCTCGCCCAGGCTCTCACCATGATCGGCGAGCACCACGATGAGGGTCTTCGCGGCGCCCGATCGTGCTTCCACCGCCGCCAGGAAGCGTCCCAGTTGCTGGTCCGCGTAGGCCACCTCGCCGTCGTAGAGGTTGTTTCGATAGCGCTCGCGAAAGGGCGCCGGCGGTTCGTACGGCTCGTGCGGGTCGTACATGTGCAGCCAGACGAAAAACGGCTTGCCGGATTGTGCGTTCAGCCACCGCAGGGCATGGTCCACCACCACCACCGCGCGGCGTTCCGGATATTCGCGCTCCTGCAGGCTCTTTTCCGGCTTGGGCATCTGGTCGTCGTAAACGTCGAAGCCCTGGTCGAATCCGGTGGCCTTCTTCAGGACGGAGGCGCCGATGAACGCCGCCGTGTCCCAGCCCTGCGATTGCAGAATTTTGGCCAGCGTGATCGAGGAAGGCTGCAGTGCGAAGCCGCCCGTATTGCGGACGTGGTGCACAGTCGGGTAGGTACCGGTGAAAATGCAGGCATGCGATGGCGGAGTGAGCGGGACCTGGGCCACTGCGTTTTCAAACAGCGCGCCTTTTGCGGCCAGTCCGTCCAGCGTGGGCGTCTCGATGTGCGCGTTGCCATAACAATGCAGCCGGTCCGCGCGCAGCGTGTCGATCGTGACGACAACGAGATTCAAGGGGCGCAGCCGCGCGCCGGCCTCGGGCGACGGGGCGCGCTCGGTCACCGCGGACCGGCATGCAACCAGCGCCACGAACGCCGCGGCACAGACCACATACGCCAGCCCGCGCGCGACACTCCCGAGGCAACTCTGCGTCATCTTCCGACCCCTATTTTTTCCCACCGTCGAGTCCAGAATAACAGGCCGGCCTACGCGCCCATTCCCATTCGGCGCGCGGCGGGATCCCCTGTCCGGAAGACAGCGGTTGTATGCTCAGGAAAGCCGGGGCCCGCGAAGGCGGACCCGGAGCGCAACATACCATGCACAAGCTTCTGATCCCGATCGCGGTTTGCGGTCTTTTCATCCTCACAGCCCGCCAATCGCGCGGCCCGCGGAGCTACTACGTTGACAGTTCCGGCGGCGACGACACGCGTAGCGGGCTTTCCGAATCGGCCGCCTGGAAAAGCCTCGACAAGGTGAACGGCACCGTCTTCCAGCCCGGCGAGAAGATTCTGTTCAAGGCCGGCACGGCGTATCAGGGCCAGCTTCATCCGCAGGGCTCGGGCACTGAGGCGGGTCCCATCGTCATCGATAAGTACGGCGAAGGAGAGAAGCCGCTGCTCGCCGCCGAAGGCAAGTTCCACGAGGCGCTGCTGCTCAAGAACCAGGAGTATTGGGAGGTCAACAACCTCCAGCTCACCAACACCGGTGCGACGGCGGAAAAAGTGCGCTACGGCGTGCGCGTTATGAGTTGGGATTACGGCACGGTGCACCATATTCACCTGAAAAACCTCGACGTGCACGACGTCAACGGCTCGAATGTCAAAGCCGACGACGGCGAGGGCGACGGCGTCCTCTGGCAGAATGGCGGCCACAAGGTGAAGAGCCGATTTGACGGTCTGCTGATCGAGGGTTGCCATCTGGTGCGCACGGACCGCAATGGCATCTGCGGTTACGTCCCCTACTCGAAGGATCCGGACAAATGGTTTCCCAGTCTCAACGTCGTGGTCCGCAAAAACCTGCTGGAAGACATCGGTGGCGACGCGATCAAGGTCGAAGGCTCGGACCATGCGTTGGTCGAGCACAACATAGTCCGCGGTGCGCGCCGCCGTTGCAACGATTATGCAGCGGGCATCTGGCCCTGGGCCTCCGATAACACGGTGATCCAATTCAACGAGGTCAGCGGGCTGAAGGGAACCAAGGACGGCGAGGCCTTCGACTCAGACGGCTACTGCACCAACACGACGATCCAATACAACTACTCGCACGACAACGACGGCGGATTCCTGCTGATTTGCTGCACCGACAGCATCAAGACGACTGTGCGCTACAACATCAGCCGCAACGACCACACGCGCCTGTTTCACATGGGCGGCCCGATCCGCGACATTGCCATCTACAACAACCTCTTCTACATCGGGAAGGGCGTTGACATCGACCTGTTCCTATGGGAAGGCGGGCGCGAGCCATGGGCCGACAATACAACGGTCTCGAACAACATCTTCTATGCCGACGGCACGGGCAGAAACAGCGCCGCCGTCAAGCGCCAGCGGGTGGATGACGGCACTTTTGTCAAACAGCCCGGCGTGGGCCGCGCCACGAAGGTCGTTTTCCAGAACAACGACTTCTACGGCAACTTCAAGGATGTCCCCGCGGCGTGGATGGCGCTGCGCTTCGACCCGTTGTTGAAGCAACCCGGCAGCGGCGCGGAAGGATTCGATTCGCTCGGCGGCTACCAGTTGCAGGACGGCTCGAAGGCCTTCGGCGCCGGCGTGCCAATCCCCGCCAGCGGCGGGCGCGACTTCTGGGGCAATCAGGTGCCGGAAGGAAAGAGCCCGGCCATCGGCGCATACGAAAAGCCGTAAGAACTCGGTTCGCACCGGAGCAGCATCGGTGCGCTCCGCGCACACGCGGGCGCGGCGATGTAATTCGCACTTGCGGGCTATCGCAACGCGCGCGTCTTCAAAGGAATCGTGAGCGAACCCAGCGCGCCGGTGGCGACATCGCGCACCAGCACGCGCAGCAGCAGCGCGTCCGGCTGCGGGTCCACGTGCTCGGCCAGCGCCAGCCCATGCACCTGCATCACGCGGTCGTACATGGCCTGCTCCAGGCGCAGATTGTTGCTGCGCGCGCTGGTCTTCAGTTGACGCTCTTTGGCGTCCAATTGCACCAGCCACACGTCCAGGCTGCATTCCCATCGGTCGTCCTGGCGCTGAAACGCGATGTCGTCCGCAGCCACCTGCAGCGCAAGGTCGCGTCCGCCGCCGGCCGTCGGCGTGACCGCGATCGTCAACCGCAGCCCCGTGGCGTCGATCGGATTCCACACTGCCGCGTCGAGCACCTGCTGGCGGTACCACGCCTGGGCCGGTTCGTCCGGCTGCGCGAAATAGCCGCGGCGGTAGTGCAACTCCACGTCCGGGCGCGCCACACGAACCTCGAGTTTCCGGAACCGGCCCTTCCAGTCGTGGTGCGAGGCATAGTAGCCCAGCACGTAGGTCACGCGCGCATCGTCAGCCGCCTGATGCAGCGCCGCAGCCAGGTCGTTGTTGTTGAAAAACGCCCGCCCGCCGGTGCGCTCGGCGAGCATCTGCATGGTGGCGAACTCCGACGTATCCGGGTTGCGCAATTCCGGTTTCATTATCGAGCCCACATACTGCTGCCCCACCATCAGGCCGCGCGCGTCCACTGGGTAAATCGCCAGGTTCGACCGGTTCAGAGATCTCGCGGCGCGTTCCACTTCCGGCCAGGCATCGCGTTTGCCCGGTGCCGTTTTTCTCGGCGCGGGCGTCGAATCGCCGCCGATCGAGACCGGGAAACTGCCCGCGACCCACACCAGGTTCTTGCGTCCGGGAACTCGCTCCAGGTGTTCGGCAATGGCGATCAGCGCGCGCACGGTCCGGAAAGCGCGGTCCTCCGAATAATAATCGTAAAGCCCGAACGCCAGCTCGCCGAGCCAGGCCTCAAAATTGTCGGAGCCGCTCATCGCCGGATCGTACATCGGCTCGCTCAGCGAAGCCGGCGGAGTGCCCTTGTAGGCCGCCAGAGCGCTGATTAGCGCGGATGGATCTTCGGTAAACTCCTGCAGCACGCGCGGTCCGCGCCCCATGGCGTACAGCGCCACGCGGTCGCCCGTCTTCAACTGCCGCAGAAACGTGAGAATCTGCTGCCGGGCGTAGGCCTGGTCGGTGAAAGGCGTGTTCAGAGCGTCGAACAGAATCACCGTCGCGCTGGTCGGCGCAGGGCCGCCGAGATCCAGACGATTGGTGTACAAGCCCGGCGGCAGCGGCCGCGGTTTTGCTGTTGAAGCGTGCGCGGTCTCGGTGCGGAAGAAGGCGATCTTCTCGGGGCGACCTTCGTCGAGCAGCGTGAAATCCTGTTGCGTCAGGCCGATGACTGGCGCGCCTTGTTTGGTCTGCGCGACGACGCTCACTTCAACTAGATGGGTGGTCGCGTGAAGTGTCTGCGGCGCGGAATCGTCGCGCGGAGTTTGCGACAGTGCTGAGGCTGCCGTGAGCATTCCGCACAGCACGGCCCCAGCGGCGGCGAAGCCCCGGCGGGACAGGCCGGCTCGCCAGCCCTTCGCGCTGCCGATTCCGTTGCGCTTGAATTCCGCCAATTCCGCTTGAGTCATCTCATGCATTTGCAGTGTAGCGATGATCCGCCGGCCCGGGCAAGCCGTCTCACCGTCCGAAACCTCAAAACCGAACCCGCCCCAAAATGTTCGAAGGGCCGGACGTGCGCCCGGCCCTGGAACGATCAGACTCTTGCGGGGACGGCCCCGCTCGGACTACGCGGTGCGGTTCGCCTCCGACGAGGCCGAACCCTTCTGGATGGCGGCCTGGGCCGCGGCCAGACGGGCGATCGGCACACGGTACGGAGAGCAGGAGACGTAGTCCATGCCGACGTTGTAGCAGAACTCCACCGACGACGGGTCGCCGCCGTGTTCGCCGCATATGCCAATTTCGAGTTCCGGATTGGTCTTGCGGCCCTGCTCGACGGCATACTGGATCAGCTTGCCGACGCCTTCCCGGTCGATCACGCCGAACGGGTCTTCCTTGAAGATCTTCAGGTCCTCATACTTCTTGGAGAACTTCGTGTAATCGTCCCGCGACAGACCCATCGTGGTCTGGGTCAGGTCGTTGGTGCCGAAGCTGAAGAAGTCGGCTTCCGTGGCCACGCGATCGGCGGTCAGCGCCGCGCGCGGAATCTCGATCATCGTGCCGACCATGTACTTCTGCTTGCCCTTCAGCCCGGCCTTCGCGAGCACCTCTTCCGCCACCCGCACGACGATGTCCTTCTGGTTTTTCAGTTCCTCGACGCCGCCAATGAGCGGAATCATCACTTCCGGAATCACCTTCTTGCCCCTCTTGGCGACCTGCACTACGGCCTCGAAAATGGCGCGCGCCTGCATCTCCGTGATCTCCGGGTTGGTGATGCCGAGACGGCAGCCGCGCAGGCCCAGCATCGGGTTGAACTCATGCAGTTGCTCAACCCGCGCCAAAAGCTTCGTCAGCACCGGTTTCAGGCTCTTCACGTCCGGCACGAAGTTCTTGTAGCGGGCCACCATCTCCTTCTTGGCCTTGATGTCGGCCGTGGGCAGCTTGGCCAGATCCACCATCAGCTCTTCGCGCTTCGGCACGAATTCGTGCAGCGGCGGGTCGATCGTACGGATCACAACCGGGAATCCGTTCATCACTTCGAACAGACCGGCGAAGTCCCGGCGTTGCATCGGCAGCAGCTTGGCCAGCGCCTTGGTGCGGCCCTTCACGTCGTCATCGTCGGTGAGGATCATCGCCTGCATGTGCGGCAGCCGGTCCTCGGCGAAGAACATGTGCTCGGTGCGGCACAGCCCGATGCCTTCGGCGCCAAACGCGATTGCGGCCTTGGCGTCGCGCGGGATGTCCGCGTTGGCCCGCACGCCGAATTTGCCGCGGAATACGTCGGCCATCTTCATGAACTTGGCGAACACGGGCGAACTCGGATCGGGATCCTTCGTTTCGGCCTGGCCGAGGTAGACGTCGCCGGTCGCGCCGTTCATCGAAACCCAGTCGCCTTGCTTGATCGTGATCGTCTTGTCACCGGCTTTCACCGTCGCCGACTTGGCGCGTTCGTTGATCGCAATCGCGCCACAGCCGACCACGCACGGTACGCCCATGCCGCGCGCCACCACGGCCGCGTGCGAGCTCTTGCCGCCCACCGCGGTCACGATGCCCTTGCTGGCGTCCATGCCGTGAATGTCGTCCGGCGTGGTCTCCTTCCGGATCAGGATGACCGGAGCGCTCGCCGACATCTCCACCGCGTCCTCGCTGGTGAACGCCAGCCGCCCGACGGCCGCGCCGGGGCTGGCGTCGATGCCGCGGGCGAGCTTCGTCAACTGCCGCAGACTGACCACGTCGAACACCGGGTGCAGCAATTGGTCGAGCTGGCTAGGCGCCACTCGCATCACCGCCGTCTTCTCGTCGATCAATCCCTCTTCCACCATGTTCACGGCCACCTTCACCGCGGCCGGCCCGGTGCGCTTGCCGTTGCGGGTCTGGAGCATGTACAGGACCCCATCCTGCACCGTGAACTCGAAGTCCTGCATGTCCTTGTAGTGCTGCTCGAGCATCGCCGTGATCTCGCGAAGCTTGTCGTACACGCCCTCGTTCCAGTCCTTGAGTTCGCTGATCGGCGACGGCGTGCGGATGCCCGAAACCACGTCCTCGCCCTGCGCATTCACCAGGAACTCGCCGTAGAACACCTTGTCGCCGCTGCCCGGGTCGCGCGTGAAGCCTACACCCGTGCACGAGGTCTCGCCCATGTTGCCGAACACCATCGTCTGAATGTTGCAGGCCGTGCCCAGCCGGTCCGAAATCTTTTCCATCTTGCGGTAGTAGCTCGCCTTCGGCGCCCACCACGACATGAAGACCGCGTTGCGCGCCAGAATCAACTGCTCGCGCACGTCCTGCGGAAAATCGCGCTTCATTTGCTTCTTCACGACCTTCTTGTAATCCTCGATGATCACCTTCAGGTCGGCCGCGCTTAGCTCGGTGTCGAGCTTGGCCTTCACCTTCGCTTTGCGCGCGTCGAAGACTTCGTCGAAATGCTCCATATCGATGCCCAGCGCCACTTCGCCGAACATCTGGATGAAGCGCCGGTAGCAGTCGTAGGCGAAGCGCGGATTGCCCGTCTTTGCCGCCAGGCCCTCGGTCGTCTTATCGTTCAGACCCAGGTTGAGAATCGTGTTCATCATGCCCGGCATCGAGAACTTCGCGCCCGAGCGCACGCTCAGCAGCAGCGGGTCGGAGGCGTCGCCGAATTTCTTCCCGACGCGCTCTTCAACCACCTTCAACGCCGCCCAGATCTGCGTGTCGACTTCCTTCGGAACTTTCTTGTCGTTGTCGAAGAAGACGTTGCATACGTCGGTGATGATCGTGAATCCCGGCGGCACCGGAACCCCGGCGCGGGACATTTCTGCCAGCCCGGAGCCTTTGCCGCCGAGCAGGTCCTTCATGGTGCCGTCGCCGTCGGCCGTGCCGGCGCCGAAGGAGTAAACGTACTTTGACATAATCGGATGCTCTCCTGATGGATGATCAACTCAAAATGACTATCATTCGGACGAAGACGTGACGATCTCCGAAAAATCGGCGATCGAGGAAACCTCATGATTCAGCCGGCCCAACAGAGCCAGCCGGTTGGCGCGCACCGCCGCGTCGGGTGCGTTCACCAGAACTTTGTCGAAAAACGCATCGACCGCCGGCCGCAGGGTCGATATCGCCGTGAGCGCCTGGATATAGTCGTCGCCGCGGCGCAACTCCGCCACGCGCTCGAGCACGCGCGACATCGCCGCGTGCAGCTCGCGCTCGGGGCCTGCTTCAAGCAGCGACGCATCGACCGCGCCGCTCTCCCAATGCGCCTGCCGCAGAATGTTGCGGATGCGCTTGAAACTCGCCGCTAGCGGCTCGAAATTCTCCGTCTGCCGCACCAGTTGCAAGGCCTGCAGCCGCGCCTCGACGTCTATCAGTTCGGTGAACTCCGCCGCCAGCACCGCGTTGACTTCGTCGTAGGCGTAGCCGCGCACTTCTTTGAAGTAGGAGCGGATGCGGTCCACGAAAAACTCCCACAACTGGGTCTGGCGGTCCGGCTCGCCCGGCGCGCCCGGGTAGAGCACGGCGTTAGCCTGCATGCCCGCTTCCACCGCGGCCTTCAGATTGATGCGCAGCCGGCCCTCCACGAGCGTCTTCACCACGCCCTGCGCCGCGCGCCGCAGTCCCAACGGATCCTTCGAGCCCGACGGGATCAGGCCGATTCCGAACGAGCCTTCGAGCGTATCGAGCTTATCGGCGATCGACAGCACCTGCCCGCACACCGTCGGTGGAATCGGGTCCTCCATGCTCTGCGGCAGGTAGTGTTCGTAGATCGCGCGCCACACCGCCTCCGGCTCGCCGTCGGCTCTTGCATACAGGCCGCCCATCACGCCCTGCAGTTCGGTCAGCTCCTTCACCATCTCCGTGGTCAGATCGACCTTGCACAGCAGCGCCGCGCGGCCCAGTGTTTCATGATCCAGGTTCAGCCACGCGGCCAGACGCATCGCGCTCGAGTGAATCCCCTTGGCCTTGTCGGCGTAGGTCGAGTTCAGCTTCACCTGGTAGGTGACCTTCCCGAGATCCGGAGCGCGAGCGGCCAGCGGCCGCTGGCGGTCCACTTCCCAGAAGAATCGAGCGTCGTTGAAGCGCGCCTCCAGCACCCGCTCGTTGCCCTTCTTGACGTATCCCTTGCGATCGGCCTTCATGTTCATCATGGCGATGAACCGCGGCGCCATTTTGCCCTCGCTGTCGATCAGCGTGAAGTAACGCTGATGGTGGCGCATTACCGTCGAGAGCACTTCCGCAGGCAGTTCGAGGAACTCCTCGCGAAACTCGCCCAGCAGTGGCGTCGGGTACTCGGTCAGATACACCAGGTCGTTCAGCAGCGCCTCGTCGGCCACCAGCTTCAGTCCCGTGCCCCGCAGCAGCTTCTTGATTCCTTTTTGAATGCGCTCTCTGCGCTTCGCCGCAGAAAGGATGACGCCGTTCTTCTCCAGCCGCTCTTCGTAATTCGCGTGCTCGAACGCGATCTCGTCAGAACCCAGGCGCCGATGGCCGGCGCTCAGCGCGCGCGACTGCACTCCCGCCACTTCGAATTCGACGATCCGGTCGCCCAGCAGCGCCACGATCCAGCGGATTGGGCGGATGAACGTCACACCGCCTTTGCCGGTCCAGTACATCGCCTTGGGCCACGGGATTTTCGCGATGATCCCCGGTAGCGCCGCCGCCAGCAGTTCGCGCGTCTCCGCGCCTGCCACCGTGCGCCGCAGCGCCAGGTACTCGCCCTTGGGCGTCACTTCGGTTCCCAGCGCTTCCACGGCGACGTTGTTCTTACGTGCGAATCCTTGCGCCGCGCCCGGCCCGGCCGACTTCGGCGGCCCCATCAACAACTCTTCGCGGTCTGCCTGCTGCTCCGGCAATTCGCAGCGCAGCACCAGCCGCCGCGGCGTGGCGTCCAGATGCAACGCTCCGCCCTCCAGCCCGTTCTGTCCGAGGAGCTCGCGGAACAGCCGCTCCAAATCGCGCAGCGCCGGCTCGATCATCCAATGCGGGATCTCCTCCACGCCCAACTCGAACAGGAAAGGCAGCTTCACGGCTTCGATCGCCTCCATCGCTTACGCCACCTCCTGCGCTACCGCGTTCAGCAGCGCCTGCTGCTCCATCCACGCCGTCGCCACGCCCACCGCCAGTCGGCGCACGCGCCCGATCACGCCCACACGCTCGGTCACGCTGATCGCGCCGCGCGCATCCAGCAGGTTGAACGTGTGCGAGCAATTCAGCACGTGGTCGTAAGCCGCCAACAGAGGAAACCGTTTCTTCTCGCGTTCCCGATCCTGCGGCAGCGTTCTGAATTCGTCGATCAGCCGCTGCGCCTCGGCCTCGTGCAGTTCGAGCAGCTTCCACAGCATCGCCACGTCGGCCATCTCGAAGTTGTAAACCGAGAACTGCTGCTCCTCGAGCAGGCGCACGTCGCCATAGCTCGTTCCCGCCACCCATTCGATCTCGTACACGCTCCGACGGTCCTGCAGAAACGCCACCAGCCGCTCCAGCCCGTAGGTCAGCTCCGCCGGCACCAGGTCCAGGTCCACGCCGCCGCACTGCTGGAAATAGGTGAACTGCGTGACCTCGATCCCGTCCAGCATCACCTGCCAGCCGATGCCCCAGGCTCCCAGCGTCGGCGACTCCCAGTTGTCCTCCTCGAACTTCAGATCGTGCTGATCGAGCCGTATGCCCACAGCCTCCAGCGACTCGAGGTACAGCTCCATCACGTTCGCCGGAGCCGGCTTTAAGATCACCTGCAATTGCGAATGCTTGTACAGCCGATTCGGGTTCTCGCCATAGCGGCCGTCGGCCGGGCGGCGGCTCGGCTGCACGTAGGCCACCTTGTAAGGATGAGGACCCAGCACACGCAGGAACGTCTCGGGGCACATCGTGCCCGCGCCGACCTCCACGTCGTACGGCTCCTGGATTACGCAGCCTTGCTTGGCCCAGAACTGTTTCAGCTTGATGATGGTCTGCTGGAATGTGTCCATTCGGTTTCTCGAAGGGCGAACTTTTTAGAGGCTCTCCATCAGCGGCAGCGTGGCCAGCCGTCGCTCGATGTGCATCTCGATCTCCCGGCACAACTGCCGCCGCAGATCCGCGCCCGTTTCCTTAGTCCACTCGATCGGCGTCATTTCTCCTACCGGCGCCGCCGCCATTACCCGCGCCAGATCGCTCGAAGCCGGGCTGACCTTCAGTTCCGGCAGGAAGCCGGACAATCGCACAGCCCAATATGTGAAATAGGTGACGGCGCGCCATACCCCCGTCACGGGATTGGCCCGCAGGTCGGCCAGAACGGCGGCCAGCAGCCGGTAAAACCGGTCATTCGGCTCGTTCGGCGGCAACAACTGTTCGGACACCTCCGCGATATAGTCGAGCGCCACGCTCGCTTCCCAGCAGCTCAGCACTCCAAACTGCGTCTGGATCAGCTCGCAGTTGTCCACACTCACCAGTTCCGACGACTCCTTCTGATAATAGGAGACGCGAACCTGCGAGAGCCGCTCGAGCGTGCTGCCGAAAGTGCTCTTCAGCCGCCTCGCCCGCTTCGCGACCCCGCGCAGCCTGCCCTGATCGCGCGTGAAGAAGCTGACAATCAGGTCCCCTTCCTGAAAGGGGTAGGTGCGGAGGACGAACGCCTCACTGACCCGGACCGGCATTGATGGCGCGGAAAAACTAAATTTCAGTTTATCACACGCCGCGGTCCGAATCCCTGAACGGCGCGCGCTCCGAATGGCCGCCTGCCGCGCCGCTGCCTGCCCCACGGCAGGCGCGATTCCGGAGATGCGCGGTTGATACCGCGGCAATTTGAAAATGCGCAAATTCGGTCCAGCCGGCGCCTCGAATTCGCATTAAATTAGAGCTATGCCGAACGTAGAAAAAATCGACCTCTACAAGCTCAACAAAGCCGAATACGTCGCGCCACGCCAGCCCATGCTGCTCGATATTCAGCCTGCCCGGTATCTCTCGATCACGGGCACGGGCCGCCCCGGGGGCGAGGAATTCCAGGTCAAAATCGGAGCCCTTTACGGCATGGCTTTCACCCTTAAGTTCGAATCCAAATTCGCCGGCCGCGACTACGCCGTCTGCAAACTCGAGGGTCTCTACTGGACCGATCAGGGTGGTTGCGACTTCACCGCACTTCCCAGCCAGCAGTGGCACTGGGATCTGATCATCCGCGTGCCCGATTCTGTCGACGCTGCGCTGCTCAAAGCCGCCCGCGCCAAACTTGAGGCCAAACAGGTGCCCCATGCCGCCGAGGTGGACTTCAAAACCCTGCGCGAGGGCCGCTGCGTTCAGATGCTCCACCTCGGGCCGTACGATCGCGAGCCGGAGACCATCGAAAAGATGCGCTCCTGCGCCGTCGCAGCGGGCTGCGAGTTCGCCGGCACGCACCACGAGATTTATCTCTCCGACCCGCGTCGCGTGGCGCCGGAGAAACTGCGCACGATTCTGCGCATCCCGGTTCGCAAAGCGAAAAAGGCCTGACTCGCGCGCCGCCTTGTGACCGGCGTGCGACCGCACCGGCATGGATTCGCGACGCGGCCCTGTGAAACAATACGTGTGAGCGCAACCCCATGGCGAATCCAAAGTACGCGGCGGCTACCCGCGAGATCCCGCAAGCCGTCGACATCGGCCAGCTGAGCGACGGTACCAGAATCCGCCAGCGCGCTCCGCGTATGCGCGCCTGCAGTCTGAAGGACGCCAAGGGCAAGCTCTGCGCCGGCCATCTCAAGCGCTGGTATTTCTACGGCGAAGAGCTGCGCAAAATGTACGGCGACGAAGCCGAACTCTACCGCTGCGAAAAGTGCAAGACCATCTATCTGCCCAACGCGGAAGAAGAACCCCGCAGCGGCACACTCTGCTATTGAATTCTCACCGCGCCTGTGGAGTCCGTCCGCGTTGGCTGAGCGCCGGCGCAGCATCGGCCATCCTGTCTTGTATCTTGGAGTCTGAACGCTGGAAGCGGGGGGAACCTAAAAAAATCCCCTCTGCCGAAGCATGTAAGTGCTAAGACGAATGGACAAGAACTTGAACACCGGCTCCCGCAAGCACGACGTTGTTTGGCTGCCACCCGTCCCAGCCTCCCACCTGTTTCAGCAGAGGGCAGGTCTTGAGAGACTACATCAATTCGCCTGTGATTCTAGCAAACTTGGGGCCATCTGTGGCAGAAATATAAGTTCTTTGTTTTCAGTACGTAAACAGATTGAAACCGGCGCGCGCGCACCTTCTGTCCACAGCCAGTGTGTCATTGGAACACGCCTTGGACACTTGGCCATCGTTTTGGTACTGAGCTCGTTCGGGCTTTGGGGGCAAATCGCGCCACCTGCCGAGCCGATTGACTTTAGGGTGTACAGCGAGTCGCCGCGGCTGTTGTTGACCGGACAGCGGCTGCGCCTGTTGCGCCGCGAGCGCGAGCGCCAGAGCCAGCGCTGGGAACAGTTTGCGGCCCTGATGCATGGCCACGCGAGGATGCCCGAGCCCGGCTTCGCCCTGGCGCTCGACGGCATCGTGGCCGACTCCGCGCCGGCCTGTCGCGAGGCCACTGAATGGGCGTTGAAAACGGCCGACCCGAAGCGCCCCGCCGAACTACGGCAAATGGCCCTGGCCGCCGATTGGTGCGCGCCGAAGCTCGACGACGCCGCCCGTGCCGCGTTGAATCGGCGCCTGCTCGCGGCGCTCGCCGGACGTCCGCGCGATGCCGCCTCGCTCCGCAGCGCGGTATTCGCGGCGCTGGCCGCCTTCGACGCCGGCCCGGATGCGGCGGAGGCGCTGCTGCGCTACGCGGTCGAAGACTGGTGGCGAGCCCAGACCGTGCCGCGGCTGCGCGCAGGCGAGGATCCTTTTCCCGACCGCGCCGCCCTTCTGGCGCTGGTCGAGTTCGTCCACGTGGTCCGCGATAACTTCCAGGTGGATCTTCGAGCCGACGCCGTCGAGTGGTTCAACGAGCTTCCGCCGCGGCTGATTCTGGCCTACTACCCGGCCCCCTGGCCGGCCCCCGAAAACGACTACCGCATCCCGGCCTACAAGGGCTCGGGCGACCCCGACCTCGACCAGAGCGTCTTCTCCCGGGCGGCCGAACTGGCCCTGGTGGCCGCAGACCCCAACGCCCAGCCCATCTCGTTCTTGCAGGGCTGGCTGATGCAGGACCGTTTTCTGCTGCGCGGCCCGCTCGGCGCGCCCTACGAATTCCTGTGGGCCAATCCCTACCTGCCGGGCCTGAGTTACTCCTACATGCCCGACCTGTACCACGGCGCCGGCCGGCTGTTCGCCCGCAGCAGTTGGGAGGAGGATGCCACCTGGTTCGGCCTGTGGGAGGGCGAAGTTCAGCTTTTCCAGGACGGTAAACGCTACGCCGTCGAAGCCCAGACCGGCCATCCGCCGGTCGACCTCGGCCCGGTCCGCGTCTTCTTCGGCGGCGGCAACGTGCGTTTTCGAACCGGGTGGTCGAGAAAGCCCGACGAGGATTCCAAGCCCGTCGAACAGGTGGCTTTCATCATCGGGCTCGAACCCTCCACGCTGTACGACGTCGAGGTGGACGGCGAGGAGTTGGACGAGGCGCGCACAGACAGATCCGGCATCCTCGAATTCCGTTTCGCACCCGACATCCAAACCGGAGTCCGGCTGCACAAATCCCAGCCGGTGGTCCGCTGACGGCCATCGGGCAACGCCCATCGGCAGCGCAGCGCATTCCGCAAGTCCTCGCGCCCGGCCGGGCTCGTCCGGCGCTGGTGTAACTGCTGAAGAGCACCGAGTAAAGGTCCCAGCGAAGAGGGCAAGCGGCCGCTTGAGGCACGCCCCGGCGGCTCTCGTAGGGTCGCAAGCCGACGCGTTGCGCCTGTTGCCGCAAGGTGATTTACTTGTTGCCATGAACGCGCTCCAACGCTTCGGACTCTGCCTGCGACTCCTTACGCTCGCCGCCGCGATCGCCGGCATGGCGGAGGCTCAGGCACAGAGCGGCTATCAGGGCAAACCATATCAGGGCCGGCGGCAAGTCATTCCCGGGCGAGTCGAAATGGAGCTCTATGATAGCGGCGGTCAAGGTATTGCGTACAACGATACGGATGCCGTGAATAGCGGTAGCGGGACGCTGAATAAGGGAGACACTTACCTCGATCGTTTTCGGCAAGACGAGGGCGTGGATATCTCTTACGCGAAAACAAATATCGACAAGACTGTCGATGGTGTCCAAGAGAAGGTTGGTGAACTCTATCTGGGCTGGACAGCGCCGGGTGAATGGGTCAACTATAGCGTCGATGTAAAGGCGTCCGGAACCTACGTAATCAAAGCGCATATGTCATCGCGAACGGATGCTGCACAAATCAGCATTGCTTTTGACGGCGTCAACAAGACCGGTGCGATCCTTTTACCCACAACGACCCACTGGCACATCTGGCGGATCGCGTCCAACCTGGCACAGGTGAAGCTTGACCAGGGACCACACGTGATGAAGTTATCGGTACTCAAGGAAGGCAACTTCAACCTCGACTATCTCGAGTTCGTGCCGCTAGACTCGGTAGCTGCTAGCGCAGGCTTCGAGTCCGTCGATGCGTTCGACCAGGTGAAGCAGATGGGCCGCGGTCTGAATATCATCGGGTACGACCCGCTGTGGCAGGATTTCTCCAAAGCGCGCTTCCAGGACCGTCACTTCCGCAGGATCAGCGAAGGCGGGTTCCAGACAGTGCGGATCAACCTGCATGCCTTCGCGCACATGGATGCGGCGAATCAGCTCAGCGCCAGTTGGTTCAAGACGCTGGATTGGGCTGTGAATACGGCACTCACCAACAATCTGACCGTGATCCTGGACGAACACAATTACAACGCCTGCGGGGAGGATGCCGTTGCGTGCGAGCCCAAGCTGATGGCGTTTTGGAGCCAGGTATCCGATCACTACAAGGATGCGCCGGCAAAGGTTGTATTCGAGATTTTGAATGAGCCCAACGGTAAGCTCACTCCCGAACTCTGGAACAATTACGCGCGCGAGGCGCTGGCGATCATTCGTAAGACTAATCCGGCGCGCAATGCGATTATCGGACCCGCCAATTGGAACAGCATCCACGCGCTGGATAAGTTGGATCTGCCCGAGAATGATCGCCATATCATCGTTACCGTTCACTACTACTTGCCGATGTCCTTTACTCACCAAGGTGCGTCGTGGGCCAAGGAGTATACGAAACTCTCTGGCGTGACCTGGGGTACCGAGGAAGACAAGCGCCGCGTGGATGCCGATTTTGCAGGCGTCCAGAAGTGGGCCGTGGCCGCCAACCGTCCCATCTTATTAGGCGAGTTTGGCGCCTATGACAAAGGAGAGATGGATTCGCGCGTGCGCTACACCTCCTATGTCGCCCGTACCGCCGAGTCGCTCGGCTGGACCTGGACTTATTGGCAGTTTGACGCCGACTTCATTGCCTATAACATGGCCAATGACGATTGGGTTGGACCTATCCACTCGGCGCTGGTGCCGTAACTCATCTTCCATAGATCAGATTGCACTGATCCCCGACTCACCAAAGTCGGCTTAGCGCAGGGTCGTGAGATAGCGCAGGCTCTGCCGGATTTGCGGAACCGCGTCGACCGCTTCCTCTTCCAGATAGTAGTGCCGGACGCCGTAGGTTTGCGCCGCGAGCAATGCCGCCCGGACGTTGACCAAGCCGGTCCCGAGCGGGACACTCTCCTCCTCGCGGACGTCGGCCGGCGATCCGCCCAGGCGAGTGCCCTTGCGGATATCCTTGATGTGCATCAGAGGAAAGCGGCCCGGGTAGCGGCGCAGAAGCTGCACGGGATCCTGATAGCCATAAACAATCCAGAAGATGTCCATCTCGAAGTTGACGAACCGCGGATTGGTCAGACGGGCCAATGTGTCGAACATGGTGCCGTCGGGCGAGGGGTCGAACTCGGTGCCATGGGTGTGGTAGCACAGGCGCAATCCGGCGGCGGCCAGCCGCTCGCCCCAGCGATTCAGATGCTCTGCCGCGGGCGGGCAATCCTTGGCCGCCAGATGCTTCGCACTGTGCGGAATGGTGGAGCAGACGACGTAGCCGGCGCCCAGGGTCCGGGCCTGCGCGGCCACTTGGTCGAGGTCCTTGCCCAGGGCGTCGTAAGCGGCTCCAAATGAAGTGGCCTGCAGGCCGGCCGCTCTGAGCAGGCCGAGGAATTCGGCGGCACTGCGCCCGTAAAGCTCGCCGGCTTCCACCTCGCGAAAGCCGAGTTCCCGGATCAGGGCCAGCGTCTTGGGTAGGTCTTTCTCAGCCAGGTAGCGAAAGCTGTAGATGTTGGTGCCAACCGGCGCTCGAAAGCCTGGTCTGGCGGCGGCAGGCAACGCGGCGGCGGCGGCAAGAAAGAGGCGGCGCGGGATCATAACTGCAAGCTCCCGGGGCGGCAAGTTTCACGATGACGCCAGGAATACAAGCAGGCGCGTCGCGCGCGGTTGCTGGTGGACATTACGGAGATGTTACCGCAGGCCGACGGGGAACGGTGTGATCCGGCTGACCGCTCAGATGCCGACGCCGCGGCGCGGGCGCTCGATGCGGGTCTTCTCGTTGTTCTGCGTAGGCACGTCGGCGCACTCCAGCGCGATGGTGGTCAACGGATGGTCGGGCGGAGCGGCAGGCAGGCCAGTAAGGCGCAGGCGGAATGGGTCCTGGTCGAACTGGACCGCCGTTCCGGTGGCGGCGAGTTTTGCAGAGAGGACTTTGGTCTGGAGACCACCGATGGATAGGGACTCGCCCGGCCAGTAGTAGACATGCGCGTAGAGGGTTTTACCCCGGCGAGTAAACGTGAGGAACTCCGAACTGCGCGGCTGGCAGCGATCGGAAGCAAGGACTGTGTCGCCGTTGCGGTCGATCCACTGGCCGACCTCGGTGAGGATGCGCACGCTGTCGGGCGGGATCGAGCCGTCGGCCGTGGGGCCGATATTGAGCAGGTAATTGCCGCCGTCGCGGACGCAGGTGATGAGGTTGCGGAGAACGGTTTTGGGCGATTTCCAATTGTCGTCGGCGCGCTGATAGCCCCAGGAATCGTTCATGGTCATGCAGACCTCCCAATTGCGATTGCGGGAGGCGCGGATCTCCTGCTCGGGCGTATCGAAATCCTCGGGGATGCCGGAGCGGTTGTTGAGGATGATGTCGGGCTGGAGCTGACGCACCATCTTGTTCATGGCGGCGGACTCCCAGCCCTCGGCGGTGAGCGGCCAATTGACGTCGTACCACAGCACATCGAGCTTGCCGTAATTGGTGCACAATTCGCGCACCTGGGCGTGGACGTAGTCGACAAAGCGACGGCGGGCGGCCTCGTCGGTCTTGCAGCGGGCGCCGTCGGGATGGTGCCAGTCCATCAGGGAGAAGTAGAGGCCGGCGCGAAGACCTTCGGCGCGGGCGGCTTCGAGGTACTCGCGCACGAGGTCGCGGCCGGGGCCGGTCTTGGCGGCGTTATAGTTAGTGGTCTTGGTGTCGAAGTTGCAGAAGCCCTCATGGTGCTTGCTGGTCATCACCATGTACTTCATGCCGGCCCGTTTGGCGAGCTGGGCCCAGGCGCGGGCGGCGTTGGGCTTGGGCTTGAAGGCCCAGGCCTGTTTTTCGTATTCGGCGACGGGGATGCCCTCCTCTTCCATGGCCCACTCGTGGCGGCCGAGGGTGGAGTACAGGCCCCAGTGGATGAACATGCCGAAGCGGGCCTGATGCCACCACTGCATGCGGCGTTCGCGGTCGGCATCGGCGGCGGCGGCCGGCTGGGCTTGAGCGGCAGTCAAGGCGGGCGTGAGCGCGGCGGCGAGGCCGCCGAGTTGGAAAGCAGCGCGGCGGGAGAATTCGGGTGTTGGCATGGCGTGGAGTATCCTATCACCGGACGAGCGGGATGGTGGCGCGGCAGGGTGGGATTCAGATTGGAAGAGGCTGACCGGACCGCGTTGTACGGAATCAGGCCGACGGCGTGTTGATTCCACGGTTGGGGCTTACTATATTGGTTCTTGGGTCAACGCATTTCTGCATTTCCGATCCATAGGTCCGGAACGGGGCGACCCACTCCGTTCCCACAATGAGCCCACTCAATAACGTAGGGAGGATGTAATCGATGCTCTGCAAAGAGGCCGCGCCCGCGATCCAACGCGCGACTGCGGCAATAGATGGCCGACGCCCGGCCTGGACGGTCCGGGCAGGGATGGCGCTGCTTGTGCTGGCGTTGCTGTTGACGGCGGGAACCCTGCCGGCGATGGCGCAACCGGCCGAACACCACGGCGGCGAGGCGAACCTCGTATTGCCGAATCTCGACCAGGTGACATTCCTGGGTGGCGTGGGCGGGCGGACGCTGCTGCTGTTCGGCATCGGCGTGTGCATGCTGGGCCTGTTGTTCGGTCTGATCATTTACTCGCGGCTGGAGAAGATGCCGGTCCACAAGTCGATGAAGGAAGTGTCGGAACTGATCTACGCGACGTGCAAAGCGTATTTGAAAACGCAGGGCAAATTCCTGCTGCTGCTGGAGTGTTTTATCGGCGTGATCATCATTTTGTACTTCGGCGTGCTGCAAGGTTTTGAAGCCTACAAAGTGGCGATCATCGTGTTGTTCAGCGTAATCGGGATCAGCGGCAGTTTCTTTGTGGCCGCGTTCGGCATGCGGGTGAACACGTTCGCCAATTCGCGGACGTCGTTTGCCGCGCTGACGGGCAAGGCGTTTCCGTGCTCGTCGATCCCGCTGCAATCGGGCATGAGCATCGGCATGATGCTGATCTCGGTGGAACTGGTGATCATGCTGGCGATTCTGCTGTTCATTCCGGGCACCCTGGCCGGCCCGTGCTTCATCGGCTTCGCGATCGGCGAGAGCCTGGGCGCAGCGGCGTTACGCGTGGCGGGCGGCATCTTTACGAAGATCGCCGACATCGGCGCGGACCTGATGAAGATCGTTTTCAAGATCAAGGAAGACGACGTGCGCAACCCGGGCGTGATCGCCGATTGCGTGGGCGACAACGCGGGCGACTCGGTGGGGCCGACGGCGGACGGATTCGAAACCTACGGCGTGACGGGCGTGGCGCTGATCAGCTTCATTCTGCTGGCCATCAACCGGCAGTCGGCGGGTGAGCACTTCGGCGATATCCAGGTCCAACTGCTGGTGTGGATCTTCGTCATGCGCATCATGATGGTGATCACCTCGGCAGTCAGTTACTTCATCAACGGCGCGGTCGCGTCGGCGCGCTACAAGAACGCGCTCAAGATGGACTTCGAGGCGCCGCTGACCACTCTGATCTGGCTGACCTCGCTGCTCTCGATCGGGGCGACCTACATCGTCAGTTCGCTGATCATCCCGAGCCTGAACGGGGACGACTCGCTGTGGTGGAAACTCTCGACGGTGATCACGTGCGGCACACTGGCCGGCGCGGTGATCCCGGAGTTCGTCAAAGTGTTCACTTCAACGAACTCGGGCCACGTGAAGGAAGTCGTGGCCGCGGCCAAAGAGGGCGGCGCGTCGCTCAACATCCTGTCCGGCTTCGTGGCGGGCAACTTCAGCGCCTATTGGCTGGGCTTCGCGATTCTGGGCCTGATGGCGATCGCCTACGGCGTGAGTACGCTGGGTCTGGCAAGCATCATGCTGGCCCCGTCGGTGTTCGCCTTCGGTCTGGTGGCCTTTGGGTTCCTCGGCATGGGTCCCGTGACGATCGCCGTGGACAGCTACGGGCCGGTCACGGACAACGCGCAATCGGTGTATGAACTCTCGATGATCGAAGAGATTCCGGGCATCGCGGCGGAGATCGAGAAAGATTACGGTTTCACGCCCAATTTCGAGCGCGCCAAGGAGAACCTGGAAGAGAACGACGGCGCGGGCAACACGTTCAAGGCGACGGCCAAGCCGGTGCTGATCGGCACGGCCGTGGTCGGGGCGACGACGATGATCTTCTCGATTATCGTGGCGCTGACTAACGGGCTGACGACCGACATCCAGAAGTTGTCGGTGCTGTACGCCCCGTTCCTGCTGGGCCTGATCGCCGGCGGCGCGGTGATCTACTGGTTCACCGGCGCGGCGACGCAGGCGGTTTCGACGGGGGCCTACCGTGCGGTGGAATTCATCAAGCGCAACATCAAGCTGGAATCGACCGAAAAGGCGAGCGTCGCGGACTCGACCAAAGTGGTTGAGATCTGCACGCAGTATGCGCAGAAGGGGATGTTCAACATCTTCCTGGTGGTGTTCTTCACGACACTGGCGTTCGCGTTCCTGGAGCCGTTCTACTTCATCGGCTACCTGATCGCGATCGCGCTGTTCGGGTTGTTCCAGGCCATTTTCATGGCCAACGCCGGCGCGGCGTGGGACAACGCCAAAAAGATCGTGGAAGTCGTGCTGAAGATGAAGGGCACGGAGCTGCACGCGGCGTGCGTGGTAGGCGACACGGTCGGCGATCCGTTCAAAGACACGTCGTCAGTGGCGATGAACCCGATCATCAAATTCACGACGTTGTTCGGCCTGCTGGCGGTCGAGCTGGGCGTTTCCCTGCGCAACCAGGGCCATGGCGTACTGACGCTGGTCCTGGCGGTGGTGTTCTTCCTGATTTCGACCTTCTTCGTCCATCGCAGCTTCTACGGCATGCGGATCGAGAGCAAGTAAAGCGAAGTTCGAATATTCGATCTAAGAAGGGCGGACCCTCACGGGCCCGCCCTTATTTTTGGGTGCGCTAAGGGGGGAGGAGAGAGAAGAAGCGCCGAAGAAGAGAATTCACTTGAAGAAAGCGCCGGATTCGGGTCACAATCGAACCCACGGGGGTGATATGGAACTGGGTGATTCCGTTCGCTGTGTGCTCGATCACAAGGGCTGGGGCGCACACTCGATCGCACCGGACCAGACGGTATTCGAGGCCATCGAGAAGATGGCGAAAGAAGGCGTCGGGGCGCTGGTGGTGGTGCAAGGCGAAGCGCTGGCAGGCGTGTTCTCGGAGCGAGACTACGCACGCCGGGTGGTCCTGGAAGGACGCTCATCGCGCGACTCGCTGGTCGCGGAGATCATGACCGGGGACGTGATTACGGTCACGCCCGATGTAACGGTCGACCGGTGCATGCACCTGATGACGGAGCATCGCATCCGCCATCTTCCGGTAATGGTCGGCACGCGCGTGGCGGCGATGATTTCGCAGGGCGATCTGGTGAAATGGATCATCAGCCGGCAGAGCGAAACGATCGCGCACCTGCAGAACTACATTTCGGGCAGCTACCCGCGTTGAACCGCGCGCGGCGCCGGGCGGGGAGCGGGGAAATCAGAAGTCGGAGCGGCGTCCGCCGGTCCAGATCTTGCGGCCGGGTGCCGGCGAGTGGCTTGGCGGCCGAAGCGAAGCGGGGCCCGGATCAGATGCCGGAGACGGCGCGGCACGGCGTCTGCTAAGCGGAGTTCCGGCGCCGGGGTCGGCGCCGTACTTGTGGTCCAAACGCAGCAGGATCAACCCCAGCACCAGTGCGAGTACCGGGTCGGTTGTCTCCGCGGTTCGTCCAGGAAGGAAGATCTGGGCTGCTTCGAGGCATGCCAGAAGGGCGGCCACCAGGACCGCGGAGCCTGTAATTCCGATCCCGGCGCGGGCGATGGCCCACACCGCCGTGCCATACACCGCGGCCTTGCGGAACAGAATCAGCAGCGAGTAGGTCCACTGGGTTTGGAGCATGGAGACGAACGGGACCCATTCGAAGCCGCCAGCGCGATCAACGAAATGCCACGGGCGCAACTCGTCCACGACCAGACCCGCGGCGACCAGAAAAGCGATCACGCCGGCGCTCAGCCGACGGCTGACGGGGACGACGGACCAGCAGCAGATGGCAAGGGCCGCCCCGGCGAATTCGAACAGTTGTGGATGTTGGCCAGGGACCAGCAAGCGCAACGGCAGCGCCAGGCCGCAGGCCAGCAGCAGCGCCGGCGCCCGGCTCCGTCCGGCGATGGCCCCGGCCAGCGCGCCGATGCCGATCCATTGAACGAAAGCCACCAAGACGAGGCCGGGGGCTGGAGCGGGCGCGGCGAGCAGCGCATGCACTTTCATGAGAGTACGGAAGCCGGCCCAATCGCCGGGGCTGAACAGGGCGGCGGTCCAGACAAGAGCCAGAAAGAGAGCGGACGAAGGGCGGGCCAGACCCAGGCCGGCCAATGCGTCGAAGGCGTGGCGCGCGCGGGCGGCGAAGGCGATGCCCAGCAGGCCGCCGGCGGCGGCGCTGAGTGTGTTGTTGAGCGCGTCGATGAGGCTGGGCTCGCGCGGCGGGAAGTAGTACTGGAGGAACTCCATCGAAAGCGACAGCGCTGCGCCGGCGAGGGCCGCCCGCAGGCAGCGCAGCCAGGCTGGGCGCTCCGGGCGTTCATCCAAGACGAAAAAGAAACCAACCGGGATGTACACCAGCAGGTTGACAAGCACATCGCGCAGGAAGCCGCGATTCAAGACGAAGTCGAGCGACGCCCGAAAGGCCTGAACGGCGCCGGCGGGCGAATCGCGAAGAACGAAATGGAATGGGTACAGCGAGCCGAAGGCGATGAGCGCACAGGTCAGGTAGAAGATGCGTCGCATGGGTGGCGGTGGCAGACGCGGACCTTTCCATTGTCCAACTCCGGACGGCGGCGCGGGAAAAGGGCCGCGGGATGCGCCTATAATCTTCACAGCGGGACGGCCGTGAAAAAGTGAGTCATCGGATCAAATTCGGCTTAGGGCTGGGGCTGCTCCTGGTGCTGCTGACGGTCGTGATTTACCAGGGTTCGTTCACCACGCCGGGCGGGTATGGCCCGGCGACGCCCGAGCAGACTTACGTCTTCTGGGCGCTCTCGACGCTGATCTTTCTGCTGACGGTCCTGCTGAGCTTCATCCTGTTCCGCGACGCCATCAAGCTGTACATTGCGCGCCGGGCGGGGGTGGAGGGCTCGAAGATCCGCACGAAGATTCTAGTCGCGACGCTGAGCCTGTGTTTTCTGCCGACGATGTTCCTGGTGTTATGGAGCGTCGAGGTCCTCAATCGCAATCTGGACAAGTGGTTCAGCAGCCCGGGCGAGGCCATGAAAACGAACCTGGCGAATGTCGGATCGAGCCTGGAGCGGGAGACGCGGCAGCGGGCCGTGGCGCTGGCGCGGTGGCTGGCCGACGCGGACGAGACTCAGGATTTCGTCAAGACCGGGCACATGCCTTCGGACTTTTTCGCGGCGGCGTGCGATGGGACGGGCGTGGAGCGGGCGTGGATTCATAGAACGGACGGCGGCCAGATCACGGTGTGCGAGGCGCCGCAACTGCCGCCGGGCGAGATTGGCCAGCCGCAGTACTCGGGCAAGGAAGTTACGGCGGAGGCGCCGCTGCCGGGCTTGGGCGAGATGGCAGTCACCGTGCGGATGCCGCTGGACCTGGCCCGGGCACAGCGGGAGTTGCAGAAGCAGGTCCGGGACTATGACCAACTGGCAGCGACGAGAAAGGAAACACGGCGGTTCTACGTCCAGTTGCTGGTGCTGATCACGCTCTTCGTGCTGTTCGTCGCAGTGTGGGTAGCGCTGTTTCTGGCGCGGCAGATTACGGGGCCGGTGACGGCGCTGCTGGATGCGGCGCGGGCCGTGCGCAGCGGGGACCTGGCGTACCGGGTGCGGGTGGCCGCGACCGACGAATTCGCCACGCTGGTACGCGCCTTCAACGAAATGACGCAGGATCTGGAGACGAACCGCAACGAACTCGAACGGCGGAGGCGATTCATCGAAGCGGTGCTGGAGAGCATTCCGACGGGCGTGGTTTCTCTGGATGCGGACGGCACCGTGCGGCTGACCAACCGCGCGTTCCACAACATCTTCCCGCTGGTGGCCCAGCCGCAGCATCTGGCCGAGCTGATCCCGGTTGATATGCAGGCCGATCTGGGCCGGCTGCTGAAGAGCGCACGGCGCACGGGCTCGGCTTCGCGGCAAGTCGAGTTTGTGGTGGGCGAGGGGCGCCGGCACCTCTCGGTCACGGTGGCCGCGCTGTCACCCGGCCTGACCAGCGGCTACGTTCTGGTGATCGAGGACACGACGGATCTGCTGCGCGCGCAACAGGCCGAAGCGTGGCATGAGGTGGCGCGGCGGATCGCGCATGAGCTGAAGAATCCACTGACGCCAATCGCCCTCAGCTCGCAGCGCATTCAGCGGCAGATCGAAAAGAGCAATGCCACTCCCGAGGTGCGGCAGATCGTGGAGCGGTGCTGCGAGACGATCCAGCGCGAGGTGGAGAGTGTCAAGGCGCTGGTGGACGAGTTCGCCCAATTTGCCCGGTTCCCCTCGGCGCACCCGGTGGTGGCCGATCTGAACGTCGCCGTGTCCGATGCCCTGACCGTTTTCGAAGGGCGCCTGGGCGGCGTGAAAGTGCGCCTGAATCTGGCCGGCCGGCTGCCGGCGGTGCTGCTCGACGCCGAGCAGTTCAAGCGGGTGGTGGTGAACCTGGTGGACAACGCGGCCGAGGCGATGCACGATGCGCCGTATAAGGAACTAACGATTACAACCACGCTGGCGGCGCCGGATCTGGTGGAACTATCGATCGCCGATACCGGCTGCGGCATCACGACCGAGGACAAAGCAAAGCTGTTCATGCCCTACTTCTCTACCAAGGAGCACGGAACGGGCCTGGGCCTGGCCATCGTTAGCCATATCGTCAAAGAGCACCGCGGCACGATCCGCGTCGAGGATAACCGCCCGGTGGGCGCACGCTTTATCATTGAACTGCCGGCTTACACCGCGGCCGAAGGCGAACCCGTTCCGAGGACGGTGACCGAGCCGGCCAGCCGCTCATGAAACGCAACCGCATTCTGATTGTTGACGACGAACCCGGCATCCGAGAATCGCTGTCGGGGGTCCTGGAGGACGAAGATTTCGAGACCGCCACGGCTGCCAGCGGCGAGGAGTGCCTCGAACTGCTTGAACGCGAAAGCTTCGACGTGGCGCTGGTCGATGTGTGGATGCCGGGTCTGGACGGCCTGGACGTGCTGCACCGGATCGAACAGCGTCAGGATCCGGAACGGCCAGTCGTAGTGATGATCTCAGGTCACGGCAGCATCGAGGCCGCGGTGCGGGCGACCAAGCTGGGCGCATTCGACTTTCTCGAGAAGCCGCTGACGATCGAGAAGGTTATGGTGGTTGTGCGTAACGCGATTGAGCAGCGCCACCTGCGGCTGGAATTGCGCGAACTGCGCACGATCGGGCTAGGCAAACTGACGATCATCGGCGACAGCGTCCCGATGAAAGCCTTACGCCAGCAGATCGCGCTGATGGCACCGACCAACGGCCGGGTGTTGGTTTACGGCGAAAGCGGAACGGGCAAGGAACTGGTGGCCCACGCGATCCACGCCAACAGCGCGCGCGCCGGCGGAGCGTTTGTCGAGGTGAACTGCGCCGCGATTCCCGAAGAGCTGATCGAGAGCGAGTTGTTCGGCCACAGAAAGGGCAGCTTCGCGGGGGCGGGCGAGGACAAGATCGGCAAGTTCGAAAAGGCGCACGGCGGGACGCTGTTTCTGGACGAAGTCGGCGACATGAGCCTGCGGACCCAGGCCAAGGTATTGCGCGTGCTGGACGAGCAGCGCTTCGAACCGCTCGGCTCGGCGGACGCGGTCCAGACCGACGTGCGCGTGATCGCCTCGACCAACAAGATTCTGGAGGCCGAGATCGAGCGCGGCAACTTTCGCGAGGACCTGTTCTACCGTTTGAACGTAATCCCGTTCGCGGTGCCGCCGCTCAGGGAGCGCGTCGAGGACATCGCGACGCTGGCCGAGCATTTCGTGCGTGAATTCGCGACCTCGTACGGCCGTAAGCACAAGGAACTGACGTCCGAGGCAATTGAGGTGCTGCGGGCCTACTCCTGGCCGGGCAACGTGAGGGAACTGCGCAACCTGATGGAACGGATCGTGATCATGAATCCGCAGGTGCGCGTCGATGCCCGCCACATTCCGCTGCCGGTGGCGCGCAAAGCGCCCGAGCGCGGGCCCGAGCGCCCGGCGAGCCTGCACGATGTGCGCCAGGCGGCCGAACGCGATTACATCCTGAAGATGCTCGAAGAGGCCGGTGGCAACGTCTCGCGCGCGGCCGAGGTGCTGGGCCTGGAGCGCAGCAACCTGTATAAGAAAATGCGGGCCCTGGGCATCGTGCCGCGAGAGTGAGGCCGCGGTCCCGGCGATTCTCTGAAAGCCAGGATGCCCACGGCGGCACGGATTCACGTCCAGCTCTTGCATTTCTGTCCGGCCCGGCCACAGGCTGCTAGAATGGCCCTTTGGCTGGTTTGGCCGTTATGGATCACCTGCTAAGCGTCACCATTCTCATGCCCCTGGCGGGGCTGCTGGTTCTGTTCTTCATTCCTTCGTCGCGGCCGCGGCTGGTCAAGCTGTGGGCGAACGCCGTATTTCTGCTGGGCTTGCTGGTCTCGCTGCCGTTGTGGTTCCGCTTCAACCCCAAGGCCGACTTTCAGTTTGAGGAACGCGCGGCGTGGATTCCGTCGCTCGGCGCTTCGTGGCACGTGGGCGCGGACGGGTACGCCGCGTTGCTGATCCTGATGACCACGCTGGTCGGGTTCCTGGCGATCTTATCGAGCTGGCGCGCGATCGAGACGCGGCTGAAGGAGTACTACGGCCACTTCCTGCTGCTGCAGTTCGGCATGCTGGGCGTCTTCGCGGCACGGGACCTGCTGCTGTTCTTCCTGTTCTGGGAACTGACGCTGATCCCGATGTACTTCATCATCGCCATCTGGGGCGGCGAGCGGCGGGGCTACGCTTCCATCAAGTTCGTGATATACACGCTGGCCGGTAGCATGCTGATGCTGCTGGGCGTGCTGAAACTGTATTTCCAGTATTACGACCAGTTCGGGCACTACAGCTTCGACATGACCGACCTCATGGCGGTGAAGCTCAGCTCAGGCGAGGCGTGGTGGGTCTTCTGGGCGCTGTTTGCCGGTTTCGCAGTGAAGGTGCCGATGTGGCCGGTGCACACGTGGCTGCCCGATGCGCACACCGAGGCGCCCACGGCGGGCTCGGTCATCCTGGCCAGCATTCTGCTGAAGATGGGCACCTACGGCTTCCTGCGCTTCTCGCTGCCGCTGTTGCCGGATACGGCCAAGGACCCGCGGGTCGTTTCCTTCGCCGCCGTGCTGTCGATCATCGCCATCGTTTACGGCGCGCTGGTGTGCCTGATGCAGACGGACTGGAAGAAACTCGTGGCCTACTCCTCGGTGAGCCACATGGGCTTCTGCACGCTGGGCATTTTTGCGCTGAACCCGGCGGGCATCTCGGGCTCGATCCTGCAGCAGATCAACCACGGCATTTCGACCGGCATGCTGTTCCTGATCGTAGGCGTCGTTTACGAGCGCCGGCACACGCGCGAAATCGCGCAGTACACCGGCCTGTATCGCGTGATGCCGGTTTTCACCGCCGTCTTTCTCATCGCCGCTTTCAGCTCCATGGGACTGCCGCCGCTGAACGGCTTCATCGGTGAAATCACGATTCTAAAAGGCGCGTACCAGATCTCGCTGAACTGGGCGCTGGCCTGTGGCGTGGGCATCGCCCTGGGCGCCGCCTATCTGCTATGGCTGTTCCAGCGCACGATGCTGGGCGAGAACAGCAATGAGAAGAACCACGCGCTCAAGGATCTGAGCTGGCGCGAGATCGTGGTGTTCGCGCCGCTGGTGGCCGCGGCGTTCTGGATCGGGCTCGCGCCCAGGCCGTTTTTCACGATGATCGAGCGCAGCACGGCCCAGGTGGTCGAGCGCGTCACGCCCGGTTACTACGAGCAGCACGGCATGACGAACCCGCTGCGGGACTCCGCGGTCGTGGCGGCCAACGGAAACGAAGCACACTAGAGACGCCCGAATTCGTAATGCGGCGGAGGCCCCCGGGGCATCTGAGTCAGGTGTGCGGGAGCGTGTCCGGGCGCTGAATGACGCGCCGGTCAATTCACAGGCGAAATACGTTCTCTACTGGTCCCGGCTGAACCGGCGCGTGGATTCCAACCACGCCTTGCTGCATGCCGTCGAGCGAGCCAACGAACTGGGCCTGCCGGTTCTGTGTCACGAATCCCTGAGCCTGCGCGGATAAGCATGCGAGCGACCGCCTGCACCAGTTCATCCTGGAGGGCGTACCGGAACAGGCGCGGCGGCTGGAACGGCTGGGCGTCGGCTACTGCTTCCTCCTGCGGCGGCGCAACTCGGAGCCCGATGACGTCCTGGACCGTCTGGCTCAGGAGGCCGGGTGCGTGGTCAGTGACGACTATCCGGCCTCAGTCGCGGCTGAATCCAACGCCGATGCCGCGTCGGGAATCAAGGTGCGCCATGAGGCGGTGGACTCGAGCTGCGTCGTCCCCATGCGGCTGCTGCAGAAACGGGAGTATGCGGCCTATACGATCCGGCCGAAAATCCGCCGCCTGCTGCCGCAATACCTGCAAGCGTGTCCCGTGCCGCGGGTGGCCGAGCGCTGGCGGCAGCCGCTCCCGAAGTGGCACACGCGCGTCACCGAGGACGCGATTCCCGCGCTCCTGGCCGGCTGTGAGATCGATCATTCCGTTGCGCCGTCGATCGGCTACACCGGCGGGCGCCGCGCGGCGGAAAAGCTGCTGGCGCATTTCCTCGACGAGAACCTGCGGCGCTACGCGCGCGAGCGCAATGAGCCCGCGGCGCACGCCACCTCGAACGTGAGCCCGTATCTGCATTGCGGACAGATCTCCTCCCTCGAAATCGCGCTCGCCGTCCGGCGCCATGCGGAGCAGAATCAGCTCATCGCCGACGAGTATCTCGAAGAGCTGATCGTGCGCCGTGAGCTGGCCTTCAACTACGCCTTGCACGTTGCATCGCCGGCCTGCCTGGAGAATCTGCCGGACTGGGCCAAAGAGACCCTGCGGAAGCACGCCCGGGACCGTCGCGAACCGGCCTATGGCTACGAGCAGTTCGCCGCCGCCCAGACGCACGACGAGTTGTGGAACGCCTGCCAACGGGAGATGCTGCTGCGCGGCAAAATCCACGGCTACTACCGCATGTATTGGGGCAAGAAAATCATCGAGTGGTCCTGCACCTGCCAGGACGCGCTGGAGACGATGCTCCGGATCCACGACCGCTACGCGCTCGACGGCCGCGACCCCAACACCTACACGAACATCCTGTGGTGCTTCGGCCTGCATGACCGGCCCTGGCCCTCGCGGCGCATCTTCGGCAGTGTCCGCTACATGTCCTATGAAGGCATGCGGCGCAAGACCGGCGTGGACGAATACATCCAGGAAATCGCGCAACTGGAACGGACGCGCCGGGATCCGTTTCGAATTGGATAGGTTGAGGAAAACATGAAGATCGTTCTCACCGGCGCGACAGGCTTCATCGGCGCCCGCCTGCGCGCCCACCTGACTGAGCGGGGTCACGAACTCGTCTGCCTGAGCCGCAGGGCCGCTGCCCAGCCCGGCTGGTATGCCTGGGACCCCGAAAGCGGGCCGCCGCCCCAGGCGGCCTTGTTGGGAGCCGGGGCCGTCATTCATCTCGCCGGCGAGCCCGTCGCTCAGCGTTGGAACGCGGAAATCAAACGCCGCATCCTGTCGAGTCGCGTGCACGGAACCCATTCCCTGGTCCACGCGCTCGGTGCCATGCCGGTCCGGCCCGGCGTCCTGGTGTGCGCCTCGGCCATCGGCTACTACGGCTCGCGCGGCGACGAGATATTGCCGGAGAGCGCGGCGCCCGGTGGCGATTTTCTCTCCGAGGTGTGTAGCGCCTGGGAGCGGGCCGCCCAGGCGGCCGCGGAATTGGGCCTGCGAGTGGTCTCGCCGCGGATCGGCGTCGTCCTCGACCCCGCTGGCGGCGCGCTGGCCCAGATGCTGCCGCTGTTCCGGGTGGGCCTAGGCGGACCCATCGCCGGCGGCCAGGCCTGGACGAGCTGGATTCATCTCAACGATCTGGTGCGGCTGATCGCTTGGGCCGTGGAGCACCCGGCCGTCTGCGGCCCGGTTAACGCCGTGGCTCCGAATCCCGTGCGCAATGAAACGTTTACACGCGCCCTGGGTGCGGCCTTGCACCGTCCGGCGTTTTTCCCGGTTCCCGCGCTGGCGTTGAAACTGCTTTACGGGGAGATGGCCGGTGTCGTCCTGGCCAGCCAAAGGGTGGCGCCGCAAAGGGCCGTGCAATCCGGATTCCAATTCAATTGGCCGGAACTCGATGCGGCGTTGGGGGACCTTTTGCGATGACAATTCGCATGTTATATTGGTAGGGTTATGTCGATTCCCAACGTCCGCCGTTTTCGCATCCAGAGCCCGCATGGCCAGTGGGCGACCCTGATGGCCGTCATCCCCAAAGGCGTGGAGCCGAACGAGTACCTCGAAGACGCCAAAAAGCGCTTCGACTGGAAGGCCTGGGAAGACATGCAGCAGAAGCAGTTCAAAATCCGCGTCGGCCAGCAGAAGCAGAAGAAAGCGAAGTAGTTTCCACTTCTTCACTCGAGATTTTCTCAGGGCAGGTCTTTGGACCTGCCCTTTCGCTATTTGAGGATATTCCCCGCCAGTTGCGGGCAGAAGTGGATTGAATCGCGCGGGATCCCGCATCAAGCAGCGCGGTGGAACGTCAGCGCGACCAGCCGGACAATGCTGAGGGGATGGACCAAATCTCAAAGGTCCGAGGGAATTCTAGCGGCTAACCTGCGTTTCTCGCCACGACCCAGCTGCGGCTGGAGCAAAGGCCAACGCTGCTGCGCTCCAGGCTCTGCCAGACAGGGCGCGGTGCCCGATCGGAGAACTGAAGCGCGCCCGCGTGCGGCGCTTCGCCCAGGCCGTGGCGAGAAATGCAGGGCTGATCCGGCAGGCAGGGGCGGAGGACGTGCCGGCCCTCCGCCAGGGGCGTCTGGCCTGCCTTCGGACGTTTCCTACTGCAGATTCTTGAACGCGGCCTTCACGTTCAGGCTATGCGTTCCGTCGGCCGGGTTCCAAACCTGCGGGCCATTGCTGATGAGAGCGCTCGCATAGTTCTGCAGCGTGTCACCCGGTCGTTTGGAGATCAGCGTGGCGGCGGCTCCCGATACCAGGGCCGAGCTGAACGAGGTTCCGCTGGCCAGCGCGAAGTGGTTGCCGGGGTAAGCCGCGACCAGGTTCTCGCCCGGGGCGTATAGGTCCACGCTCGGGTGGCCGTATCCGCTGAAGCTGCTCTTGAACAGGCCGAACACCGAATCCACCGATCCAACGCCGATCACCTGCTGGCCCGTTCCGTTGTAAGCGGCCGGATAGACGGCGGTATTGTCATCCGTGTTGTCGGTCGACGCCACGCACAGGACGCCGTGTCCGGTCGCGTATGTGATGGCGTCCGAGAGCGAGTCCGCATTCTGCGTCGAGAAGCTCATGTTAATGACATTGGCCCCATTGCCCACCGCATAGTAGATTGCGGCGACAATATCCGAAAGATTAGCCGAGCCATCCGCCTGGAAAGCCCTGATCGGCATGATCGAGGCGCCGGGAGCCGCTCCGGCAATCAGGCTCGAGACCATCGTCCCGTGGCCCGTGTCGGCCGGCAACTGAGTGCCCGCCAGGGCCGCGGCTTTGTCGCTCTCGAGGATAATCACCGTGCTCTGCTCCAGGATGATTACTGTGCTCTGCTCCAGAATGATCACCGTGCTCTGTTCAAGGATGATCACCGTGCTCTGGTCCAGCGTCGCGTCGTTGAAGATCGATGGAGTCCCGGCCACGCAGGCGTTACCGAAGCTGCCCACACAATCGGCGCCGGCAACGAGATTGCCCGCCAGCAGCGGGTGCGACGGATCGACGGCCGTATCGATCACCGCCACCGTGACGCCCTTGCCCTGCCCTGCGGACGGCGCGCCGATCAGCTTGAAAGCCGGCTGATTGAAATAGGAGTTCGTCTTCTGCTGGTAATTCTGCATCGACAGCAGCCAGGCCTGGAGGTTGGTCACAGCCTGGCTTAGCGCCGGCAGCGCAGGCGACTTAGCCGGCAGAACGTGGTCCGCCGAAAACCTGAGGACATTCGGGTCCGCGGCGACCGTGGAGGCCAGACTTGGATCTGCATTATCCGGAATCGAAACCACACCGACGGAGAAGCTCCCATTCGAGAAAATCTGACGTTGCAGGGTCAACCCATATGTATTTGCGATGGTCTGGAGATTGTTTCCCTGGGTTTTTAGAATATAGCCCGGGCCGGCGAAGACCGACCCGCTAAGAAGTGCCAGAAGCGCCAAGACTCCCAGCACGCGAACCATCCAGCTCATTGAGCTCATCTTTAATTCGTTTCGCCGCAGCATGTTGATTTCCCCTAATTTCTTTCTGGATCGGAACTCTCGTTGAAACGACTCAGGGCCAGATCGATCTGCTGACCTTGGGAGGCCAGCGGCACGCACAGACGCAGCCTTTGTCTGGGCAGATCGGGCAACACGAACTCCCCGAATTCGTTACTAAATGTCTTTCCAACCACCTTTTTCCCCGCCATCACGAGCACTGGCAGGTTGGACATCGCGTCGGAGGGATGGTCGTCATTGGACAACTGGCCGACCAGCGTCCAACTCAGCCTTTCCGGTTCCGACTCGAGTCGCAGGTCCACGGAATACTCGCCCGCGCGGAATAGCAGCATGCGGCTCCCGCAACCGAGCGGAAGGGAACGCGCCCCGGCAGGCTGTAAGTCAAACAGGCTGTCGTACACCAACGTCGCCTTAAGCCGGCGTAGTACGACCCGTGCAAGATCCACGTTGGCGCTGGGTACGGGCCGGAGGATCGCCTTGGCCATGGCGACGGCGAACTCCGGAACCTTTATTTCGCGAGATGTCGTCTCCTTCACTCGCCGAAACAGCCGCGCCGTTTCTTCGCAACTGGGACAACCCTCGTGCAGGTGGGCTCTTGCCAGAGTCGCTTGCGCCTCTGGCATAACACCTCGCACGTAATCAATCCAATCTGTAGCGTCCAGGTGATGCATACTCTGTCTTTCTACTTCCTTGTCTCCGCGGGTCGTTACGACCCAGGGTTAATCTAGAACACACGTCTCCTATTAAACCCCTTAATCGCCGAGAACTGGCCCACAAACCTCTACCGAGGCTCAATTCCAAACCGCCAAACGGAATGATATTTCATACAACTCCGCACACAACTCTGCCCTCGACGGCCTGGTGGCGTTTACCACGCTCTGGAAGACCCATAATTGAACCGCCGAACGAAGAGATTTTTCATCCACCTCAGCACACAAATCTGCTGTCGGACGGGCTCGTGGCGTCTACCGCGCTCTAAGAGACTCAAGATTGAACCGCCGAACGAAGAGATATTTCATGCGCCTCAGCACACAAATCTGCCGTCGGACGGACTGGTGGCGCTTACAGCGCTCCAAGAGACCCAAGATTGAACCGCCGAACGGTGACATAATCCATACGCGTCAGCGCGTAATTCTGCCGCTGGACGGGGCTGGTGGCGTGTACTGCGCTCTAATCAGCCCGCCCAGACTCCAAGGGATCACCACAGTCGTCTAACCTCCGTGTGGCAGACGCCAGCATTCCTCCGATCCCAACGGCAATCGGGAGCACGGCACACCGCACTCCTCTCGGCAGACACTACGCCGACACTAATAATGGGCCGCGGGCGCGACCCTTTGATATAGATTTCAGAGAGTTTTTTCTTGCGAAACCGGGCGCGGGACCCCTACTTTGACGCTCCAGTCCCCAACCAGGTGGAATGGGGCCCAAAAATAGGGGTGTTCATACTTATTTCTCAACTTTCGGACAGCCTCGCGTGAGGCTTCGGCCGCTGTCTTATCCGCCGCCAGGTTTCCATAGAATGTCGTCATGTATTCGGCGGTACTCTCATCCTGGACGTCCCACAGGCTCAGCAGGACCGCTCTGGCGCCCGCGTGCAGCAGACCCCGGGTGAGCCCCAACAATTCGTCGCCGCCCACCACCGTGCTTAAGCCTGTGCTGCATCCGCTCAGTGTCACCAGGTCCGCTTTCAGGTTGAGCCGGTACAGGTCGAACAGACTCAGGAACCCATCGCCCAGTCGGATGGCTGAAAACAGCGGGTTATCGCGGCGGAAAAAGCCGTGGGTGGCGATGTGCAGCACGCGCGCCTCGGCCGCCACTTCCCGCAGCCGTTTTTCGCTCGCTTCGGGACCCAGGTAGAGCCGCGTATCCGGGAGCAGACCGGCCACGTGCCGCGCTTCCCGCTCGATGGCCGGGCTGCGAGCATCCGGGATGCCGAAAACCACGTTGCCCTCCACCGCACTGACCGGCCGCCGCAGGCACGCCGCCAGCACCCCGCCGCTGGGCGTGTAGGAGATCGTGAATTCGTCGGCCAGACAGCGCTCGCCGTCCTGCAGCGCGTGGAACGGCAGCACGTGCAGGATCCCGTGCGGCGCGATGGCCAGGTGTTCTGCCCGCAGCCGCCCCCGCAACGGCCGGATGAGTTCGTCATACAGCCCTCTGAGGTGCTTGCGGATGGCGTCCTGAAGCCGCGGCGCGAACTTCTCGGCATACTCCTTGCCCAACCGGAACTTGGACAACTGAAAACGTGCCAGCCGCACCTGTGAAATCACCGGCTCGACCGGCCCCAACTCGACGAACTCGATCTTGCGCCGCGTCACCAGGGCCGCGATATAGCGTCCGCGGACCGCAAAGTACTCCACCAGTTGCGAGTCCTTCGGCAGCGCGCTCTGAACGTCGTGGCCCTCGCTCCCGGGCGCCGTCCGGGCTCCATCCGCTCCCGATGAGCTCCCCGTCCGCCGTTGATCCCGCAGCCGCTCGGTCATGGCCTCTTCCATCTCGTGCGCCTGTCGCGCGAGTTGGCGCACCTGGGCCTCGCTGGCGCCGTTCGCGAGCATGGCCGATTCGATCCGCCGGTACAGCGACGCGAGCTCCGTGCGCAGGGGCGTAAAACCATCCATCGCGCTCGCCCTCGCACCCGCCGGTGCGGGCGTTTCCAGCAGGTCCGCCAGACTCCTCGATTTCGCCTCCTGCACGAGCGTCAGTGCCGCCGGCGGCCCGGGCGACTGCTCCATGCCCGAAAGCCGGTTCATCCACAGCCAGACCAGGTTCTCGTACACCTCCACCTTGTCCTTGAGGAATGAGATGCGCAGATCCTCGCCGCCCAGGCTGTTGCGCAACCGGTCCACCGCTTCGCGCGCCCGCTGCCAGGCCTGCCAGGCCGCCGCCCAGTTCCGATCATGCTCCTCCACCTCGCCCAGAGTGAACCAAGCCAGGTACTCGATCGACGACAGCCGCTCTTCGGGCGGCAACTGCAGCACCCGCTGGCACAATGTGCGCGCCTCGTGGGCGCTGCCCGAGCGCAGCCGGACGCGCGCGCGCACCAGGTCGCACAGCGCCGATTTGCCGGGCAGCCCGCCCGTCGACAGGCGCACGCTGGCGCGGTTGGCCAGCCGGCTGGCCGCCGACGTCTGCTCCTCGCCCAGGTAGGAGATGGCCAGATACAGGTCGATCAGCGCGGGCCACAGATGGTTGCTCTCCTGCGACAGAATGTCGCGCGCCTGCCGCATCAGCGCCCGCCCATACGGCGCCGCACCCATATGGTGCAGGCTGACCGCCTCGCTGACCATGGCTTTGGCGCGTTCGTAGTTCATCCCCAGCCCCATGAAGCGCATGGCAGCCCGCCGCGCCAGCCGGGCCCCTTCCCGGCTCAGGTTGAGCTCCAGGTACATTTCCGCTTCGTCCAGGTCGCACAGCGCTTCGTGATACGGGTCGTTCAGCTCGTGGCACAGGATGCGCGTGTGACGGTAGATGTCGATCGCCCGCAGGTAATCTCCGCGCAGGTAGTACAGGTAGGCGATGTTGTAGTCGGCGGCCGCCGCCATGCGCGGCAAGCCCGCGTCCTGGCAGCGCTTGCGCGCCTCGCTGTAGGAGCTGAGCGCCTCTCCGAACCGCCCCATGCTGATCTGCACGGTGGCCATGTTGGTGATCACCGAGGCCACATCGCGCGCGTTCCCGATCCGGCCCAGTTCCAGCCGCGCGGCCTGGTAGGATTCCAGCGCCTCCTGATAGCGGTCCTGCCGGAACAGCACATTGCCGCGGTTGCTGTAGAGCCGCGCCAGCCGCAGCGCGTCGCCCTCCTCGCGGAACACCTGCTCCGCCGCGCGGCACCACTCCTCCGCCCGCGCATACTGTCCCAGGTAGATCAGCGCCTGCAACGCGCCCGACATCGTCAGCGCCAGCTCCAGCCGGTCGCCCGCTTGCCGGAACAGCACGATCGCCTGCTCGTACAGCTCCGCCGCCTCCGCGTGCTGGCTGCACGCGAACTGCAGGTGGCCCCGCGCCCGCACCGCTTTGCCTTGCGCCGACTTGCCCGGCAGCAGGGCCGCCAGAGCGTCGCACGCCTCCACCAGTTTCTCGGCCCGCGCGCTGTCGGCATACACCTCGCGGCCGATCTCTTTCACCAGCCGCTCCAGCAGCTCGGCGCGCCGCTCGGGCGCGATGCGTTCCACGCCCACAGCCCCCGCGCCCTGCGTGGCCGCCTCTTCCAGCCACGCCTCGGCCGAAAAACCGGGTTGCCCGGGGGGGCTCATTCCTTTCGCTCCTTCATCGTGAGAAGCGGCACTTGTCCAGCGCCTTCTTTAACTTGTCCAGGCATCGCCCGCGAATGAATCCGATCGAGCCCTCGGCCAGTCCGAGTTCCTTCGCGACTTCGAGATACGGCCGCGGCGGCTGTTCGTAAAACAGCATTCGAATCATCTTGCGGCAGCGTTCCGGGATGCTCTCTACCGCGTCCCGGACCAGTTGATCCTGCTCGGCCTGCGATTCGACCTCGCCCGGCAGCGGCCGCGAGTCGGTTGGCTCGTCTGTTGTTTCCCAGCCCAGAGCCACTCCCGCGCGCTTGCTTTCCCGCTCTTTCCAGCGCAGACACTTGTGCGCCGTCACCGAGACCAGCCACCCTCTGAGCGCGGCGGGCTCCCGCAGTTTTTCCAATTCGGAGTGCAGGTCCAGCCACACGTTCTGGAACACGTCGGCCGCGTCCTCCTCCGGCATGCGGTACTTCATCGGGATGGAATACACCAGCGACTTGTAGCGCTCGACGAGCGCACCCCAAGCCTGGCCGTTGCCCTTTCGGCACTCTTCGACCAACTGCTCGTCCGTTAAATGGCTGAGACCTCGCGGCGGATCCCCGGAGCTCACTTCTTCTCCCCTGGCGCCGGCCGCAGGAATAACTCCTCGGCATTCCACAACGTATAGTGGTCCAGCACCGCGGGCCGGAAATTGCCGACCCGCCGTCTCGCCGCGATCAGAACATTCGGGCTCAGCAGGCTGAGGATCGGCTGCTCCCGCGCCTCAATCTCCTGCACCCGGTCATAGATCTTCTTACGTGCGGCATATCCTTGTGTCGCCAGCTGTTGCCGCATCAGACGGTCGATCTCGGCTTCCCACTCGAACCCCGGCCGCGCCTGCCCGGGCGCCCATACATGGGTCGTCCCGTTGGACGGCCAGAGATTCATTTCCGATCCCGGGTCAGTGTCACCAAACGCCAACGCCAGGAGGCACGCTTCGTAATTCTTTGACGTTAACACGCGATCCTGCAGCGTGCGCGACTCCATCCCCGCCACCCGCACCTCAATACCCAGCTCTTTCAGGTCCTGCTGGATCATCGCCGCCATCTGCATCCGCTCCGGCTTGGCCGAACTCACCAGCAGCGTGAACTCCACCGCCCGCCCGCCGTGGTCTCTCAGCTCGCCGTCCGCACCCGCGTGGAAACCGGCCGCCTCGAGCCTTTTCCGCGCCTCGGCCGGCGAACGCGCGGGCAGCTTGATGTCCATGTTGCGCCATAGTTTGACGCCCGGCGTCACGTGCGTCGCCAGCGCCGTGGCCCGGCCACCGAACACCAGCCGCACCATCGCCTGGCGGTCGATCGCGAGCGACACGGCCTGCCGGAACCGCACGTCCCGGAACCAGGCCTGCTGCGCTGCCAGCGCCGCCGGCGCCGCACCCGGCGGGTTCAGGTTGAAAAACAGAAAGTCGTACTCCAGCCCCGCGCCCAGGTCCCGCAGGTCGTAGCCGCGAGTCGCCGCCTCCTTTTCCAGCAGCGCGTAACTCTTCGCGCTGACGTGGTTCAGGATGTCACCCTCGCCACCCAGAAAACGCACCACCTGCCCTTCCTCGCTGGCCACCGGCCGGAACACGATTTCATCCAGGTACGGCAACTGGATGCCCCGGCTGTCCCGCTTCCAGTAATATGGGTTCCGCTCCAGAACCAGGCCTTCGCCCGGCCGGTAGCTCTGCAACCGGAACGGGCCCAGCCCGGCCATCGCGCGCGGCGCCGTCGCTAGTCCCCATTGCTGGGCCAGTTGGCCGCGTTTATAGGCCGCCTCCAGCAGGTGGCGCGGCAGAATGGCGATGCTGTCGAAGATCCGCTCCGCCGGCCCATATGGCCCGCCCAGGTCGAATTCCACCGTCGCGGAGTCGATCTTCCGGACGCCAATCGGCTTTCCATTCACCATCAGCAGGTTACGCTGCGGAGAATTCACCTTCTCGTCCAGGTACGCCTGGAACGTGAATATGACATCGTCGGCGTCAAACGGCTGGCCATCGGAGAAGCGCACGCCGCGTCGCAGCTTCAGCCGGAACCCGCGCCCCCCGGGCAGTTCAGTCCACGACTCCGCCAGCGCCGGCTCCGTCTTCTGCGTCTCGCGGTTGATGTGCACCAGGTCGGCGTGCATCCGGAAGACCACCTCGTGCGTGGCCTCGCCCACCGTGAACATCGGATTGAAGGTTCGCGGCTCGCCGCTCTGCAGGAAGACCAGGCGCCCGCCGCGCACGCCCGGCTCCGCGGTTGCCAGTCCCGCCACGCAAAGCACAAGGGCCAGCGCGATCGCCGCCGGTCGCGCGCACGAATTCAGTAAGTCCTGCGTCCGTTCACGCGCCGCGAGCGCGAGCAGGTTCTCCGAGTCGATCGGGCATACTGCCGGCGTGGCGCGCAGCTCCAGCTGCGCGTGTGCCGATCCACCCGTCTCGCGCGGGACGCTTGGCGGGAGTCGCGGTGGACAAGTCCGCCGCCGTTGCCAACCCCAATCGAAATGCACGCTGACTCATTCTAATCAATTGTGGGCGTAAATGATCCACAATTAGTCCTCTTTTAAGGTCTCATTCTCCGATAACCGGAGAAAATGACCTCATGCCGCTCACGGCGATTGCACCGAATTGCGCGTGGTTGTGCCGGACCTTTGACGCGCCGCTGCGCGCGCTCCCACCACGCGCGGCAGAGCGGACCATCCCGGCTATTGCCTGACGCGATCTCGGCCCAGCAATTCGCAGCTCAGCACCAGCAGCGCCAGCACCGGCAGCGGCGCCGCCAATTGCAGGCAATTCGCCGCCGTCGCCGGGTGCCGCAGCGGCGCCAGCAAATTGCCCCAGCTCGCCGCCGGCTCGCCCACGCCCAGGCCGAACAGCGTCAGCGTCACCTCGGCCAGCACGTAGCCCGGCAGCAGCAGCAGGAATTGCGTCGCCGCCAGCGGCAGCAATTCGGGCAGCAGGTGCCGCTTCATCAGGTACCAGCGTCCCGCGCCGAAGCTTTCCGCCGCCTCGACATATTCGCGCTCCCGCACCTCCGCCGCCATCTGCGAGAACAGCCGCCCCGGCCGCGCCCAGCCCGCCACGCCGATCACCGCGCTCACCAACAGCAGCACTTGGCCCGGCCCCAGCGTCAGTGGCAAGAACGCGCGAATCGCGAGTAACAGATACAGCCACGGGACCGACAGGAACAGCTCGGCCAGTGCCAGCACCAATCGCCGCAACAGTCCCCGCGACAGGCCCGCCGCCGCGCCAGCCAGCAGCCCCAGGCCCACCGACAGCCCCGCCGCGATCAGACCTGCGCCCAGCGAGATCCGCCCCCCGTGCAGCAGCCTCGACCACACATCGCGCCCCAGTTCATCCGTGCCTAACAGGTACTGCCGGCCTGGTCCGGCGCACGGACAGTCGCGGTTCTGCTGCTCCGGAGCATGCCGCGCCAGCCACGGCGCCAGCGCCAGCGCCAGCACCAGCAGGGCCAGGTATCCCACGGCGAACGTCCGCAGCGCGCGCCCTTTCACCGCAGCGTCCTCCCGCCGCCTTCGGCTCGCAAGCGTGGATCGGCCGCGTACAGCAGGATCTCGCTGGCGAAGTTCGCCACCGCCAGCAGCGCCGCGCTGGCCAGCGCCAGGTCCAGCACGATATGCGCGTCGCGGCCCATGATCGACTCGATGAACAGCGGTCCCGCGCCTGGCCAACTGAACAGCGTTTCGGCGATCACAGAGCCGCCGATCAGCCCCGCCGCGGACAGGCCCAGCAGCGTGATGATCGGGTTCGCCGCCGCCGGCAGAATCTGCCCCAGCCACAGCCGCGCGCCGCGGATGCCCGCCGCGCGAGCCTCTCGCACGAACGGCGCCTCGGCGGCTTCGATCAGCGCCGTCCGCAGATTGCGCACAATCACCGGAAACGCGGCGAAGGCCAGCACCAGGCCCGGCAACAGCATCTTACCGAGCAACTGAGAGACCGTCGCATTCTCCAGGTAAATGACCTCCGAGTTGAGCCACCCGAACTTTGCCGCCGCCAGCAACAGCAGCATGCCGAACAGGATCTCGGGCAGCGCCAACGCGGCCGCCGTCGCCGCCTGCACCGCCCGGTCCACCCAACTGTGCCGCCGCGCCGCCGCCAGCAAGCCGATCGGAAACGCGGCCAGCCAGGCCACGATCATCGACAATCCGCCCAGCAACAGCGTGTTTTTCAAGCGCGGCGCCAGCAGCTTCGACGCCGGCATGTCATAGGCCATCGAGACGCCGAACTCGCCCTTCAGCGCCGACTTGCACCACGCCGAGTAGCGCTCGGCAAACCCTTTGTCCAGCCCGTAGCGCGCCCGCAGCGCCGCCGCCGTCTCGGGCGTCATCTGCGGACTCAACCGCATGTCATCGAAGAAATCGCCTGGAGCCAGGTCCATCAGCAGAAAGCTCAGCACCGACACCGCCGCCAGGGTCAGCGCCGTCGCCGCCAGTCGCCGCAAGACGAATACGAGGAATCTCATGCCCTCACCTGATCCTCAGCGGGCGCGGCATTATCGTCGGTTTCACGGTACAACCGCGCTGAATAGACGGCATTTTCACCGTAATGCCGCCGCATTCAAATCGTGAAAACATATTGAAAACCCGAAACTGATCCGTTCATTCATTCCTTGGCGATCCATTTCGGCTGAGCGGCTCTCCATTCCTGCCAGATCGGGGATTCTTTCTCTACGAATTGTCCCCTTTCCATCAAATCAATACGCGCTCCCGTCTTCTCCAAAAGGGCGGTTTCATGGGCGATGAAGAGGCACGACATGTTAGCTTGTCTGGACTGAGCCGATAATGCGTCCAGAATCTGTTCCTGCAGTGCCAGGTCGAGCGCCGCCAGCGACTCGTCCAGGATCAGCAGCGAGGGCTCCACGCTCAACGCTCGGGCAATCGCGACCCGCGCCTTCTGCCCGCCGCTCAACTCTGCGATGCGGCGCGGCAGGAGGCTCGCCTCCAGGCCGGCCCGGGCAGCGCATTGCTCCGCCAGTTCGTACGGCAGCCGCTTGATTTCAACTGGTTCCAGGATCGCTTCCAGGGCCGTGAAGCGCGGGTTCAGGCTGCGCCCGGGATCCTGTGGGATCCAGCACACCTCCGACCGCAGCATCAGCGCGGTGGCGACGTTGTAGTTCACCAGCACCTTGCCGCTATCGGCGGCGTCCAGACCGGCCAGGATGCGCGCCAGCGTGGTCTTGCCGCAGCCCGATTTGCCGGCCAGAACCACCCACTGGCCGGGCCAGATCTCGAAATCCACGCCGGGCAGAACCACGCCCCGGCCGCGGCCGAAGAGCCCCCGCCGGGTGTGCGCCTTCTTCAGGTTTCGAGCCATGATCAGCGCGCTCACTCGACTCCTCCGACGCGCAGGCTGCCGGCGCGCTGCAGTTCCTCCACCGTGCCGCGAGCTTCGATCCGGCCATTCGTGAGGAGCAGCGTCTGCTTCGCGAATCCTATCAAGAGCAGTGGGTTGTGGGTGATGAAGAGCACCGCCGAGCCGGCCGCGCGCAGCTCCTCGAACAGGCCCAGGATGTCGCGCTGCGTGACCGCGTCCAGCGCCGAGGTCGGCTCGTCGGCCACGACCAGTTGAGAGGCCAGCAGAAACGCGCGCGCCAGCAGCACCCGCTGCCGCTGCCCGCCGCTCAGCTCGTGGGGGTAAGCCTGCTGCAACCCAGCCGTGTCGAGCCCGGCGCGCGCCAGGGCCTGCCGCGCGGCCCGTTCCGCCGCCCGGCCGCCCAATCCCAACGCGCACACAGCCGCTGCCTTCACCTGGGTGACGGCGCGGAGCACGGGGTTCAGCGCCAGGCCCGGTTCCTGGGGAACGTAGGTGACCACGCGGCCGCGCAGGTCGTCCCAATCGCCCGGGCCGTCGATGCGGCGGCCAGCCAGTTCGATTCGCCCCGTGACCAAGGCGCTGGCGGGCAACAGGCCGCAGAGCGCGAGGCCGAGCGTGCTCTTGCCCGAGCCTGACGCTCCGACGACTCCAACGATCTCGCCGGACATGAGCTCCAGGTGCACATCCTCGAGCGCCCGCAGTGGGCCGCTCGCGGTGGAGTAGGTGACGCCGAGGCCTTGCGCTGTGCAGAGGAGGGACATGTCGCGCGGGCTCACGAGGGCATTGTATCGAACGGCGGCGCGGACGAGGCCAAGCGATGGCGCCGGCCACCGATTGGCGGGGGCGCTTACTCCAGGATGGAGAGTGGGTGGCGGAGTTCGTCGATCTTCGCCGCGGTCTGGCGCAGGGCGGGGATGCCGCCGATGATGAGAGCGAGGGAGGCGACGAGCAGGGCGACGGGCAGGCGGGCGGAGTCAAGCAGGCGGGCCAGGGTCAGTCGCAGGTCGAAGGGGACAAGGCTGTAGGAGATGGCCAGCAGCACGAGCGGGAGGAGAATGACGCCACGGACGAAGGTCTGGGCCTGCGACGGATTGGCGGCGTCGGCGGCGAACATCGAGCCCAGGGCGGAGGCGAGCCAGGCCGAGGCGAAAGCGAAGAGGGCGAGAGCGATCGGCAGGAAGGCGGAGGGCAGGATGAGGCGGCGGCTGGCCGCGTTGAGGGCGATGAGGGGGACTGAAAACAGAACGGCCCAGGCGACGAGACCCCACAGGGCGGCGGCCAGCACCTTGCCAGTGGCGACGGCGAGGGCAGGGTCGCCGTCATTGAGGATATGCGCGCGGGCCTTTTCGGCGGCGAAGGCGCGGGCGGTGAAGTTGCCGGCGAGCAGCGGGGCGATGGCGGTGAAGACCAGGAGCAGGAGCGGGTTCAGCAGGCCGGCGCCGAAGCGCAGGGGCAGGATCACGGTCAGGGCGGCGAGGACGACGAGCAGCGCGAGGCTGGGCCAGCCGCCGACGCGTTCGAGGAGCGAGGCGAGTTCGTAGAGGCAGACTTCGAGGGCGTTCATGGCTGGGTCAGCGCGCGCCGGCCGCGCTTCCCTCCTACTCTAATGCGCTGGCAGGACGGAGGATCAGGAGCAGACTCGGGAAGGCCGGCCGCTGGATCTCGCGGCGGGGGCGCGGCGGGCTGGCAGGAGGCCTGCAAACAAGAAGTGAGGAACAAGGCCAATTTCGTGCAACCCCTTTCACTGCTTGATGATACACCCTGTGTCAAGCTGCGAATTGCGAACCGGCGGGGGCGACCGGCAGGAGCGCAGAATTGAAACGCGAGAGTTTCCGCAGCCGGCTGGCCGCACGAGCGCGGGCCCAAAAAAACGGGGCGGCCCCATGCGGGACCGCCCCTTGGTTTTGCCGAATTCAGCCCGGAACTAGAAGTAGAATTTGACCGTCAGCATGATGATGCGGTGGCCATTCTTCTCGGTAGCGATGCCGAAATTGCTGTTTGGCTGCTCAGTGATTGCCCCTCCCCCCGACGCCTGGGTGAAGTTGAGGGTCGTGTTGCTGCCGCCGGGGAAAGACCACAGCGGATGGTTCAGGAAGTTGTAGCCGTTGGCGCGGATCTGGATCTTCTTCTTCTCACCGATCTGGAAGTTCTTGAATAACCCCATATCCCAGTTGAAGAAGGCAGGTCCGTAGATCGCCGGAATCACGTTGGGACCGTTCGCACCGATTGTCGTCGGCGCCGCGAAGCAACTCCCATTGATGTACTGGTGCGGCCCCAGGCCGGACGTCGGATTGCACGTCAAGTACGGTTGGAGCGAGATATCGGACGTGCCGAGAATCGAGACGTTGCTGATCTGAATGCCATTGGGATTGATTGCGCTGATGCTGCCCGGAATGATGGAACTGTTCAGGTTGTAGCCTATCGATCCACCACCGGTCAGGTCGGCCCCGCTTGCGATCTGCACGAGACCGGAAAGCTGCCAGCCGTTGACCACTCCGCCAGCCACCTTGTTGCCATGCACTGGATTTCCCAGTTCGATCGAGTAGGCCAGGTTGAAGGCCTGCCGGCGATCGAATCCCAGGATGCCATAGTTGTCATTGACGTTGAACTGATCGCCGCCGGCGGATGTGTTACCCAGGGTCTTGCCATAGGTGTAGTTGGCGTTGACGTTGTACCGGCCTTTGGACCGCAACCACGTCACTTGCAATGAGTTGTAGTTCGAAGACAGGTTGTTGCCTATAATCGGGAGGTCCCCGAAACCGGCGATCGGCCGGAAGGCGTTGGAGTTCAGGCTATTCGGATCGACGCCGCCATTCGCGCTGGCCAGCATCGCCCCCACCGGAATGAGGTTGATGTTCGTGCCGACATTACCCTGGTTCAGCAGATCGTTGCTCGTGTTGCCGACGTAAGCCACCTCCATAAGGGTCGACCACGGCAGGCGCTGCGCAATCGTGAAGCTGTAACTGTCGGTGTAGGGCTCCTTGTCGTCCTTGGAGTTCACCGCCGCCGCGCCGGCTGCCGCAAGGCTGAGCGGGACGGAGGTCAAGTCTGACATGTATATCGGTGTACCGTTTTCCGTGGTCTGATTAATCGTCGCGCTGACCTGTCCCTGGGCCGCATCAAGACCGGCCGTGAACTGGCCGGAGTGATAGTAAAACCGGCCCCAGCCGCCGCGGATGACCGTGTTGCCCTTGCCAAATACGTCGTAGGCCAGGCCGACGCGCGGGGCGTAGAATGCGCCGCGGGTCGGGAAGCCTCCCAAGGGAACGCTGGAACTGCGCTTGTTCCACTCGAAGCCGCTATAGGCCGACGCCGGGGCGGACGGATTATAGTTGGCCAGGTCGAAGATCGAGAAGCCGTTGCCGGTCCGGTCATACCACGCCTGGAAGTGGGAAATGCGTATACCAAGATCGAGCGTGAGTTTCTTGTTCACTTTCCATGAATCCTGCACGAAACCTTCATACGTGTTGTAGGCGATGTCGTGCATCGTGGTGAAACTCGCCTCGTCGTAACTCGAGAACATGCCGACCATCATGTCGGCATATGAATCGCCCGTCGTGTTTATGTTGCCGGGGCTGACGAACTGGGCATGCCCGTTGCCGTCGGGATTACCGGGTTGCGCATTCCGGATCCACTCCCAATAGAAGCCCGCTTTCAGCGTGTGCGTGCCGAAGACCTTGGTGACCGTGTCACTCAGGCTGGGCATCCACTTGTCGGCATACAGCCCCTGAGTGGCGCCGCCGATTTCGAATCCGCTCGGATTGAAGACCAACGCGGCTTCCCCATTCCCGCCATTTCCGCCGAACGACGGGATCTGCTTGATGCCGTTGTTGAACAGACCGGTGTATGTGTAGCCCACCTTCGTGCGGTCGACCTTCGACGGATCCGAGAAGACGTTCGGGAAGCCGACGAAGGTGTAGCCGAAGACGAATTCGTTGGTCATCGATGGGCTGAAGACGTGAGTCAGCGAGGCCGTGTAGGAGTCGGACTTATTCTTGCCCAGGACCGGCGTCGGATACGGCACCTGGTCGCCATTGCGCCACCACAGGCCGACCGGGAACTGCTGCGTTTCGCGCTGCATGTTATAGCGGAAGTACAACTTCGTGTTGTCGCTGATGTTGTAATCCACGCGCGACATCCATTGGATGTTGTTCTCATTGAAAATTTCGGACTGCACATAGTTGTAGCCGCCAGTCGAGTTTGGATCGGCGTTCGCGGCCGGATACAACTTGGCGAGAGCGACCATGTTCGGGTCGATCTGCGCGGCCGGGATCATGTAGCCCCCGTACTTCGCCTGGGCCGCCGCGTTGAGCCTCTCCGGGAGCGATGCCCGCGGCAGTGATGGTGCCAAGCTTGGCCATTTCCGCAGGCGAGAAATTGCCGGTGAGCATATCCGGCAGCGGAACCGTGGCGTGCAGGATGCCGGTGTCGAGCACCTGGTAGAAGTATTCGTAGCCGGTAAAGAAAAACAGCTTCTCGCGATTCTTGTTGAAATGGCCGGGGATGAACACGGGGCCACCCACGTTGCCGCCCGGATAGTAGTACTTATTCTCCGGCCGGGACGCGCCTTCGTCGTTGAATTGCGAGTCGTTGGCGTTCATCACGTAGTTCCTGGCGGAGAAGTAGGCTTCACCGTGGAAGTCCTTGCCGCCCGATTTGGCGACGGAACTGAGCACGGCCGGACCCTTCTGGTTCTCGGCGCTGAAATTCGACGTAACGACCTTGAACTCGGAGATCATGTCCGTATTCGGATTCACCGGCGTGTCGCAGTTGCAACCCGGGTCGGACACGTGCGCGCCGTCGGCGGTGATGTCCAGCGAATTGCTGGGCAACCCATTGTAGGAATAGGCGTTGTTCAGCGGGCTCATGCTGCCGGCGTCGCCATTGGCGTTGATGCCGATGGTCTCACCGGTGTAGTTCGCGGAGTTCTTGGTGCCGTTCTGGATATTGAATCCCGGCATCATCTTGATGAACTCGGCGGCGTTGCTGCCCACTTCGACGAAGTTGTCCAATTCTTTGTGGGTCAGCATGGCCGACTTTTCGCCCGAGTCCTGCGGGACCAGGGTATCGGCCACACCCGTGACCTCGACGACCTCGGTCGTGCTGCCGACTTTTAACGATACGTTGACGTTGCGCTTCTCACCGCCGCTGAGGGCGATTCCGGGCGCCTTATAGGTTAAGAAGCCCTTGGCCGTAACCGTCAGCTCGTAGGTGTAGTCGCCGACGTCGAGAGAGGCAAAGGTGAAATATCCCTCGTTGTTGGTTACGGTTACGCGCTCGGAGCCGGACGACTCGTTGCGCAGTTTGATTTGCGCCTGCGGCACAACCGCATTCGACGGATCGGAAACAATACCCGTCAGAGTCGCGGAAATCTGCTGTGCCGGAAGGCTCGAAGCCACCAACATCACCAGCGCGAGTCCGACGAGGACCCTAATCCATATCTTCATAACTGGCTTGTGACCCCTTCTCATCTTGGAGTTACTCAATTCCGGGAGACAAAGCACGGGCCTCCCGTAGAAAAATGCTAGGGCTAATATATTCCACTACCCGCCGCCTTTCAAGCCCTTTTGCGAAATATTTTGCCCCACGCCCGCAAACGTTGCATCGGATGTACGTTATTGAAAAATAGATGCTTGTTTATGGAATACGAATCCGTAAAACGGGAGATCTCTACTGAAATCGGGATACCCTCGCGGATGAAAAATGTGGGTCGTTTCAAGCATGGCGGACAGGCCTTGCGCAGCCCATCCGAGCCGCTTCGAAAGCCTGATCGGCATCCTGTTCAAGGTGGCGCAAGGGGCCAGCCGCGGCACGGCGTCAATATCATAATTCCGATGGAAAGAGGGAAGATCCGTTCCGCTCCGATGCTGGCAACTCCGTGTGCTGGCCCCTGAATGCCTGGATCAGACGCCCGCCCATCGAGCGGGAGTGCTAGGACCCGGAGGGAGGTAGTTGCTGCTTCTCGCGGAGGGGCGTCTGGGCTTCGTACAACGCGATTCGGGCACTCACGGCTTCCGCCAGGCGCCGATCACGCCTTTGCGTGGCGATTTCCAGCGCCTGGCGCGCCGTTTGGACAGCTTCCGGGAACCGGCCCGACTCGGCATAGGCGGCGGCCAGCGTATCGAGAAACACGGGATCGCGGCCGCCCGACAATTGCACCGCCCGCCCGGCCAGTGCGGCCGCCTCGGAACCGTTTCGCACCGCCGCGTCGGGGTTGGTGGCCAGCACGTGGGCGGTGCGGTTGAGTGCCAGCAAATGGTTGGGCTGGATGCGCAGGGCCTCGCGCCACTGGACGATGGCTTCCGCCGTCCGGCCGCGAAAATCGTACAAGGCGCTCCCCAGATTGTAATGGGCGTTGGCATACCCGGGAGCCAGCGCGACGGCCTTTTCGAAATGCGCGATCGCCTCATCCGGCCGGCCCTTCGAAATCAGGGCGAATCCGAAATCGTTGTGGACCTCGGCCAGGCGGGGGTCGATCGCCAGCGCCTGTTCGAAATGCGAAATCGCCTCGTCGAGCCGGCCCCGCGACGAAAGGACGCGCGCCAGGAAGTAATGCGCCTCAGCCGATTTCGGATTGGCCGCCAGGGCCTGGTCGAGATGCGGAATGGCCTCGTCCAGCCGGCCCTTCGCGGCCAGCGCGCGCCCCAGATGGAACTGCAGATCCGCGGCGTTGGGGTTGGCCGCCAGCGCCTTCTCGAGATGCGGAATCGCTTCGTCGAAGCGCGCCTTCTGCGCCAGCACCCGCCCCAGGTTGGACTGCAGTTCCACCGAGTTGGGGTCGGCCTCCAGCGCCTTTTCAAAATGCGGAATCGCTTCGTCCAGCTTGCCCGACCGGGCCAGGGCGACCGCCAGGTTGTTGTGGGCATCGGCGTCCTGCGGATTCTCCTGGAGGGCCTGCTCGAGGTGCACAATCGCCTCGTCGGTACGGCCCTTTTCGGCCAGCACGGCCCCCAGATTACTGCGCGCCTTGGCGTCGTTGGGATTATTTGCCAGAGCTTTTTCGAGGTGCGGAATCGCCTCGTCCACCTTGCCCAGCTTGATCAGCAGAACGCCCAGGTTGCTGTGGGCGTTGGCATCTTCCCAATTCAGTGCCAGGGACTTCTTCAGATACTCGACGGCCTCCTCGGGCTTCCCGGTCTCGGATAACGCGACGCCCAGGTTGTACTCGGCCTTCGACTGTTCGGGGTCGAGCTGCAGAATCGTCTTCCACTCGGCGATCGCCTCCGCGTACTGGCCCTTCTTTGCCAGGTCCAGCGCGACGTCGAACAGCCGGTAGGCTTCCGTCGCCGGCGAGTCGATTTTCATCAGACCATCTGTCGGGATGTTCACGAACTCGGGGATGTTTACCGCACGATTGGCCGCGGTCGCGTCATCGATCACGATCGCTGGACTGTCGTTGCCCGCGGCGTCGATGTGCGTCAGGTACATTCGCGTGTACGGCCCGCGGCGTTTCGAGGAAAACACGAGCCAGTGGCCGTTGGGCGACCAACTGTGCCAGGAGTTCATCGGCGCCGCGTTCGAGTTCAATCGCCGCGCCGTGCCGCCGCCGGCGGGGACGATATACAGCTCGCTGTCCGGGCGCATCAGCAGGCCGTTGTGGGCCTGCACGTAGACGATCCATTTCCCATCCGGAGAAACCTTGGGGAAGGAGTTGCTCTTGCCGTTGTGCGTGGCCCCGGCGACCGGCTCCGCCACCCCGCCCTGGCCGTCGTTGAAGGGGATCCGATAGATGTCGTACTGGATCTGCGTCTCCTCGGGAGAGTTGGCGAATTGCGACTCCTTGGCGCCCTCCGGATACGGCTCGCGCGCTTCGGCCTTCAGAAACAGCAGGTACTTGCCGTCGGGACTCCACACCGCGCTGGCTTGCACGTAGCGCGGGTCGTCCGCGCCCGGCAGCGGTTGGAGTTTGCCCGTGGCCTTGCTGTACCACGCCAGAATGCCGCGCGTGGGGTAGAACACCTGGCCGAAGGCGAGGTCCTTGTAGCCCGCGTTGTAGAACCGGTCGTCGAGGCCGCGGACGTGGGTGCCGGGGTTCTCGATCGAGGTCACCACGTACTGCCCGTTCGGCGAAATCTGCGACATGAACCCGAACCGCTTAGTCGCATTCTCCGTCTTGAACGAGTTCCACTTGATCACGTTTTCGCTGCGGATCGAAGTTTCCTTCAGCAGTGGGACGATCGCGTACAACCCCTTGTCGTTCTGCGGACCGTCTACGTCCAGGCCGATGGTTTTGCCGTCGGTGGAAAACGAATGGCAGTTGGCGCAGGTCGGGAAACCCGCGATCAGGGCCCGGCTCCCAGGCCTGCCGATGTCCTTCAGCCGCCAGGTGATGAGCTTGGTCGCAGACTCCGGCAGGGGCTTGATCACGCCCCGCACCCCCTGCACCATAATCAGCGGCACATCGCGATAGAAGATCGGCGCGCCGACCGGATCCGGCGACGTCTGCAGCGTGACCTGGGAGTGCGAGGCCTCCTGCTTCTGCTTCTCGTCGATGTAGCCGGTGATGGTCACCGTAGCGGGCGCCTTCACCGAGTGCTTCTTGATCGCCGCCCAGACCTCTTCATCCGGCTTCCAGGTGTGTGTCGAGGCCTGCTCCGGCGTCAGCTCGGGCCGGATGCCGCCGGCGTTGAGACAGCGCTCGTCTATCGGGCCGATGCTCATCCGCTCGCCCTCGGAGAGCACCCGCATGCGGCGCGAGCCATCGCCGAACGTGACCTCGATCTGCCAGTGGGAGACGTTCTCGCTCGAATCGTGCCACAGAAAAGTCGGTGGCAGAATGTCGGGCGGGAAGATCGAGCCTTCCGCAGGGTAGTCGATGACCAGGCCCGCCGGGCTGCTGGCCGCCGGCGGCGCCTCGCCGGCCGGGCGATGCGACGCACCTAGTTGATCGACCACGAGCGCCAGAGGCACAATCGCCAGAGCCATCGTGACCAGGCCGTTTACTACTCGCATTTTCGGACTTCCCCGCCCTGCCCGCAATCGCCGGGCAACCCCTGGAACATGTCCCATTCTACACGCGAATGTTGTTAATCCCGCACTCCAGTTCTGTCCGGCGCCGGAGGCGCCCGGAGCGGCGGACGCAGCCCCATGCGGTTTAGACATTCCGCTCTGTCTCTGGTCCAAGCCATCCGAAATCCAAACCAATCCCATCCCGGCAGTTCGCCCCGCCGCCCCAACTTCCTCGCCGTTTGAGCGCGTGCTAGTCTGGTCTTCCATGCCCCGGCAATCCGTCACCCCCGAACTCCTGCGCGCCTGGTGGGCGCATAAGCAAGGTCTGCTCGAACCTCTCGCGAGCGCCACGCCCGCCGTGGTTCTCGCCCGCGCCGGATGGGCCCGTTCGGTCGCCGGTGCCGGCCCTTATCTCACCCTCCACGCCCGCGCCGGCCTCTCCCGCGAGGCCGTGGACGCTGCCGTCGCCGCCGTCGAGATCCACGAACTCCCCGCCGCCCGCTCCTGCACCTACGTCCTGCCGACCTCCGACTACGCCCTCGCGCTCACCCTCGCCGCTGCCGCCGGCGACGGCGAAATGAAGCTCGCCCTCAAGCTCGGCGTCACCCCCAAGGAAGTCGACGCCCTCTGCGACGCCGTTCTGCTGGCTCTCAAGAACGGTCCCGCCGAGCCCGACCGGATTCGCGCCACGGTCGGCCCCAAGGCCCGTAGCCTCGGTGCGGACGGCCGGAGAAAGGGCCTCGCCTCTACCCTGCCCCTGGCCCTCGACCGCCTGCAGGTCTCAGGCCACATCCGCCGCCTGCCCACCAACGGCCGCCTGGATCAGCAGCGCTACCGCTATGCGCTCTGGCAACCTAGCCCGTTGAAGAGCTGCAAGCTCTCCTCCGCGGAGGCCTATGCTGCCCTCGCCCGCCTGTATTTTCAATGGATTGGCCCGGCCACCCCGGCCGAATTCCAGTGGTTTTCCGGGCTCGGCGTCAGGACCGCCGCGGACGCCCTGGCGTCACTCGGTCTCGTCCCTCTGGACACCGGCTCCGATCGCCTGCTTTTCCCCCACGACCTCGACGCCCTGTGGTCATTCAAGCCCCCCGCCGACCCCGTCTACCGCCTCGTATCGAGCCTCGATTCCCTGGTCCTCCTGCGCCGCGACCACCGCAGCCTCATGGACCCCGCCGACCTCGACCGTTCCCTGGAACTGGCCCACGGCCCGGCCTCCCTCTCGAGCCTCGCCGACCTGCCCTCCCACGCCATTCTCGACCGCGGCCGCCTCGTTGGCCTCTGGGACTACGACCCGGCTTCTGAATCCATCGTCTGCTTCAACTTCATCCAACGGAATAAGGATCTGGATGCCGCAATCAAGAATACCGAGGATTATGTCCGCATCCAGCTCGGAGACGCCCGTTCGTTCAGCCTCGATAGCCCCAAATCCCGCGTGCGCCGCCTCGCGGCCCTGCGTCAGGCGGCGGGATAAAGGCGGGCTAGAAGCTGTCCTGATAGACTGAAGATAGCGGCGGTTTCCCGCCTGGGAAACCCGTCTGGGGAATTGGGCATTTTATGCGAACACTCTTCTTGAATCCACCCTCGTTCGAGGGCTTCGACGGCGGCGCCGGTTCGCGCTGGCCCGCCACCCGCGAAATCGAATCCTACTGGTACCCCGTCTGGCTCTGCTACCCGGCCGGAATGCTCCCCGATTCCAAGGTCCTCGACGCCACCGCCCAAGGCGTTTCCATCGACCAGAGCGTCCAGATCGCCCGCGACTTCGAGCTCCTCGTCCTGTTCACCTCCACCCCCGGCTTCGACGTCGACGTCCGCATGGCGCAGATGATGAAGGACATCAACCCGCGCCTAAAGGTCTGTTTCGTCGGCCCGCCCGTCACCATCGAACCCGAGAAAGTCCTCTCCAACACCGTCATCGACTTCATCGTCCGCCGCGAGTTCGATTACCAGATCGTGGCCTACGCTAAAGGCGAGAAGACGCTCGACGAGCTGCCCGGCGTCAGCTACCGCCGCCCCGACGGCACCTTCGTCCATAACCCCGAAGGTGGCTACATCGAGAACCTCGACGAACTCCCCTGGGTCACCAAAGTCTATAAGCGCGACCTCGATTTCACGCGCTACAACGTCCCCTTCCTCAAACACCCCTTCATCTCCTTCTACACCACCCGCGGCTGCCCGGCCATGTGCACTTTCTGCCTCTGGCCGCAAACCCATTCCGGCCACCGCTGGCGCCTGCGCTCCTCCGACGACGTCGTAAATGAGTGCCGCTGGGCCATCGACAATTTCCCCGGCCTCAAGGAAATCTTCTTCGACGACGACACCTTCAACTACAAGCGCGAGCGTACCATCGAGCTTTGCAACAAGCTCGCGAAACTCAATTTCACCTTCTCCTGCACCTCCCGCGTCACCACCGACGAGGACACCCTCCGCGCCATGAAGGACGCCGGCTTCCGTCTCTTGATCGTTGGCTTCGAGTCCGGGGAACAGCAGATCCTCAAAAATATCAAGAAGGGCGCCACCGTCGATATGGGCCGCCGTTTTGCCAAAAACGCCCATAAAATCGGCCTCACCGTCCACGGCGACTTCATCATCGGCCTGCCCGGCGAAACCCGCGAATCGGTCCGCAAGACCATCGATTTCGCCAAGGACCTCGATTGCGAAACCATCCAGGTCTCCCTCGCCGCGCCCTATCCCGGCACCGAGTTCTTCGATTACGCCAAGAAAAACGGCCTGATCCAGCTCGACGCCGCCATGACCGACGAGTCGGGCCACCAGCTCCCCAATCTCATCTATCCCGGCCTCGATCACGCTGAGTTGATCGATTGGGTCGAACGCTTCTACGGCGAGTATTACTTCCGCCCCAAGGCCGCCTGGCGCATCGTCCGCCGCGCCCTGTTCGACTCGGCCGATCGCAAGCGCCTCTACAAGGAAGCCCGCTCGTACCTCGCCCTGCGCCAAAAGCGCAAGCGCTTCGTCGCCGACGAACGCCGCCAATCCGCCTCTGCCATGGCCCACGGCGACTGATGAAGCTGCATCTCTGGTTGCTCACCTGCGTCGTCGTTCTGGCCAACGTCCCCGGCCATGTCCTCATCGAAGGCGACTGATGAAGCTGCGTCTCTGGTTGCCCACCTGCATCGTCGTTCTGGCCAACGTCGCCGGCCATGTCCTCATCGAGGGCGACCGATGAAGCTGCGTCTCTGGTCGCTCACGTTTGTCGTCGTTCTCGCCAACGTCACCGGCAACGTCATCATCAAGCAGGCCATGCTCAACGCCCCGCCCGAGGCCGGCATCATCGCCTCTATCCTCCAGCCCGTCGCCATCCTCGGCATCGCGGTCCTCAGCGCCTGGATGCTGCTCCGTATGTGGCTGCTCGGCATGGCCGACCTCAGCTTCGTCGTCCCCATCTCCGCCGTCGGTTATGTCCTCAGCGCCTTCGCCGGCGTCTACTTTTTTCAGGAACGCGTCCCCACCCGCGGCTGGATCGGCACCGTCCTCATCATGCTCGGCGCAGCCCTCACCGGCCTCACCGAGCACAATAGCCCTCCCACCGTCCCCTCTTCTAAGCCGCAATCCGAGACCGCTGTCCCCACCTCGCTGGTGACCAAGTCATGAAGTGGTTCTACCTCAGCGGCATCGTCGGCGGCACCGTGTGCTCCGATCTTCTCCAAAGCCACGGCATGCGCAACGCCAATGGCCGCCGTTGGAAACTCCCCCTCTCCATCTTCTTCATGGCCATTTCGTTCTTCTCTTTCACCCAGCTCCTGCGCATCGCCCCGCTCAGCTTCGCCGTCCCCGCCAGCGCCGCCAGCATCGCCATCGACACCCTCCTCGCCCGCCTCGTCTTGCATGAACATATCGAGCTGCGCCGCTGGGCTGGTGCTATCCTCGTAGCCGGCGGGGTAGTTCTTCTGGCGCAGTAGTCCCCTGGCTGCCCCTCGTCCATTCGGCCGTCAATCCAGTGACCATTGCCGTCAATCTGCTGATAATCGCCGTCTATACCCTCGGCTTCCTGGCCCTCGCCTACCAGATCGTAGCGATCCTCGCGGCGCTCTTCTATCGCCTCGAATCGCGCCTCGTCCACGCCCGCCCCGAACCTGCCTCTCTGCCCGCCATTTCCATTCTGAAACCCGTCCGCGGCCTTGACTCCGGCTTCGAGCACGCCATCCTCAGCCACGCCAACCTGGACTACCCCGAGTTCGAAATCCTCTTCGGCGTCCACTCCCTCGACGACCCCGCCGTCCCCGCAATCCGCGCCCTCATCACGGCCCATCCTGGCGTCTCCATCCGCCTCCTGGAGTGCAAAACCGCGACCCCCAACGGCAAGGTCGGCGTCCTGATCGATCTTCTGAAGGAAGCCCGCCACCCCGTCCTCGTCGTCAACGACGGCGACATCGGCGTTCCGCCCGACTACCTCCGCCGCCTCGCCGCCCGCCTCATCATGGACAAGGCGGGCCTAATCACCTGCCCCTACCGCGCCACCGCGCGCTCGGTCCCCGGCGTCTGGGAAGCCTTCGGCATCGTCGTCGATTTCGTCCCCAGCACCCTCGTCGCGCCCCTCGTCGGCGTTCGCGAATTCGGCCTCGGCTCCACCCTCTGCTTCCGCCGCGACGATCTCGCGCGCGCCGGCGGCTTCGAGCCCGTTGCCGGCTTCATCGCCGACGACTACCAGCTCGCTAAACGCATCACCTCCCTCTGCGGCCGCGCCGTCATCTCCGAAGTCGTCGTCCAAACCGATCTCTCCCGCCCCTCCTGGTTGAACGTCTGGAAGCACCAGCTCCGCTGGGCCCGCACCATCCGCGCCTCCCGCGGCGGCGGCTTCCTCGGCCTGCCCCTCACACACGCCGGAGTGTGGATCGCCCTGGCCTTCGCCTGTGGCCTGTGGAGCCTCGCTTTCACGCTCCTCGCCGCCCGGCTCGCCATGGCCATCGTCTGCGGCTTTTTCGCTTTGGAAAGCCTGCTCGCGCTGCTGTTATCACCGCTCGCCCCACTGTGGGATCTGTGGGCCTTCGCTGTCTGGCTCAGCGCCTTCACCGGCCATACCGTCGAATGGCGCGGCCAGCGCTTCCGCCTCTCCAAAAACGGCGCCCTCGAACGCCTCAACCCCTAATCCCGTTAGCGCAGCTCAATCTTGTGCGCCCGGCCGTCGTCGTCGATTTGTATCGAGACGGAGGTTCCACTCTTCCACCAGCCGCGTCCGGCGCCGGTTGCTTCCCGCGCCGGCAGAGCCGCGCCATCAACTAGCGCCGTAGCCAGGCCCGAACGCGCGGACTGCACGGTGAATATCAGCGGACGCGCTCCAGCCTGATATGTCCCTTGTGCAGCGCCGATCTCTATCTCCGCTCCCGCCGCCGCGGTCTTATAACTGAGTACGGTCCGTCGGAACCCGTCCTTGAGATATGCCTGGCTCACGCCGTCGTCCTCATACAGCGACAAATGCGCCTGACCTTGCGCATCGGGAAAGATCGTGAAGCTCAGCGCGCCGGTCTTTTCGCCGACATAGTTCATCTCCGGACCCATCGGCAGAATCGAGCCGCCGCGCACATACAGCGGAACCGTCTCCAGCGGAGCCTCAGCCTGAATCTCCCCGCCATGAATCAGCTTGCCGGTCCAGAAGTCATACCAGGTTCCTTCCGGCAGGTAAACCCGCCGGCTACTCTGCGCCGGCCGCAGAATCGGCGCTGCAAGAAGCTCCGTTCCAACCATGAATTCATCGTCGATGGATAGCGTGTTGTAGTCGCTCTGATAGTTCAGCAGCAGTGGACGGAACACCGGCAGGCCGGTCCGGTGCGCCTCTTCCAGCTCCGAGTATAGGAACGGCAATAGACGGTAGCGCAGCTTCAGGTACTTACGAATGATTCCTTCGTAGTAGCTGCCGAAGCGCCACGGCTCGTGGTCGTATCCGGTTACTTCCGCATGGTTGCGGCAGAAGGGCGTCAGGAAGCCTACTTCGTACCAGCGCGTCATTAACTCGGGCTCTGCATGCCCTATGAATCCGCCTATGTCTCCGCCGATAAATGGCTCGCCGGAGAGCCCCAGCGTTTCATACATTGGGATACTCAGAGCTAGTGCGTCCCATGTCGTCGTATTGTCCCCGGTCCACATGGTGGAGTAGCGTTGAATTCCGGCATACCCCGCGCGGGTAATGACGTACGGCCGCTCATTCGGCCGCAATTTCAGCAGTCCTTCGTAGGTGGCGCGAGCCATGCCCAGCGCAAATAGATTCCTGTTCTGGGCATAGGTCGAATGCGTCCCATTGTCATACGTGACAACGTCCATTTGTGTCTTGCCGGTTTGATCGATGAAATCGGATGGCTCATTCATATCGGTCCAAATGCCAGCGACGCCGTGATCGGTATAGGCTCGGAACAACCCGCCCCACCAATGCGCGGCGGCGTCCAGCGTGTAGTCGACATAGACGGCATCGCCGGGCCACACCTTCCCGACCCATAGGTCGCCGCTCTTGCGCTTCAGAAAGTAGTCTCCGGCAATCCCCTGGTTATACACGTAGTACGACTTGTCCTGAGCGGCCAATTCCTGGTTTGTCACCGCGGATTGGGCCTCGACGGGCGCGGCCGGCGGCTCGTATTTGACTCCGGGATCGACGATCACTACCACCTTCACGCCTTGCTTCTTCAACTTATCCGTGAATGCCGTCGGATCCGGGAAGCGCTGCGGATCCCATGTAAAAACGCGGTATCCGTTCATGTAATGAATGTCGAGATGCAGCACATCCAGCGGCAGGTCTTCCGCGCGATACTTAGCTACCACCTGCTCGGCGATGCTATCGGGGAAATAGCTCCAGCGGCTCTGCTGATTGCCCAGCGCCCACTTAGGCGGCATGGGCAAATGGCCCGTCAGGTCGCTATAGCGACCTAAAATCTTCTGGATCGACGGCCCCCAGAAAAAGTAATAGTTCATCTCTCCGCCGTCGGAAGAGAATATGGTGTAGCCCTGCAGATTGGAACCAAAATCAAACTGAGTTCGGAAGCTATTGTCAAAAAAGATACCGTAGGCCGTACTCTCCTGCCAACCGAGATAGAACGGGATGTCCTGGTAAATCGGATCGGTTCCTTCGTGATAGGCCGGCGTATCGGAGTTCCACATAGTAAATTGACCGCGCCGTTTGTCGAGCCGCGCGGCCTTCTCTCCGAGACCGTAAAAGTGCTCTTCAAAGCCTAGCCGCTTGGCCGCGGCGACCGCGCCGGAAGAAGGATCGTGCATCATCGGCACCTGGTCGGAGTTGATGGCGCGATGTGTTTTAGCGTCGCGGAATTCAATCAACAAAGGAGTACGGTGAAGCGCAACTTCCAATTCCTCCGTAGTCAGCAGTATCTCTCCGTTAGCTTCCTTGACGCTCCACTTGGGAGTGTCCCAAGCTGTCTTGGCGATGGCCCAGGAGTGATCGCGCTCCGGCAACGCCGTTCCAAAGGAAGCGCGGACGCGGACCAGATCGGGAGCGAGTACTTGAAGCTTGACCTGCGATTGGTCGCTGCAGCTGACTAGAATTCCATCGCTCATTTTGGCGTAGCTTGCCACCGGCCCTATCGGCACGAGGCCGTCGAGACCGATGCCGGCGGCGGCGCAGGAGGCGGCAAACACTAATCCGGCGCAGAGAATTCGCGGCATGGATGGGCCAGTAAGGGGATGAATTCGGGACATCATGGCGACTATCCTACTCCAGCCCTGCGGTGCTCTTGGGGGTCTGTCGGTGGAGTTTTTGCGATCGAGGGAAATCAGGGGATGGAGAGCGGGCCGGTCCAGCGGCGCAGTCGTCAAAAGGATGGCGGAGGAAGAGGGATTCGAACCCCCGGTACCCTTCCGGGTACAACGGTTTTCAAGACCGCCGCCTTAAACCGCTCGGCCATTCCTCCAAGTCCAGACTAACCGAGTCCGGCCCCGGAATGCCATGGGCATACTTGCACACCTCTCTGCTTGAGCCGCCGCCGCACGGCCCGTGCGATGGCCACCGCGCCAGGGTTGTCGCCGTGGATGCAGAGCGTCTCGGCCTGGATGCGGACGATGGACCCGTTCCACGCGACGGCCTCGCCGTGGAGCGCGATCTGCAGCGCCTGCGCCGCTGCCAAGGCGGGATCGTGCAACAAAGAACCGGTGTGAATCCGCGCCCGCAGAGTGCCGTCGGGCTCATATTGGCGATCGGCGAACGCTTCTGCCGCAACGCGGAATCCGGCATCCTTCCAGACCGTGAGCATCTGCGATCCGGTCAGTCCCACCAGCCACAGATCGGGCCGGACTCGTGCCACGGCGCGCGCGATCGCAGCGGCCAGCCGCTCGTCGCGCGCAGCCTGGTTGTACAACGCGCCATGAGGCTTCACGTAGCGCAGGTGGGCTCCTTCCTCGACGGCGATGCGCATCAAGCTTCGAATCTGGTGTTCGACGCTCGACTCCAGCTCGTCGAGCGGCAGGGCCATTTCGAGCCGTCCGAAATGCTGGCGGTCGGGATAGCCGGGATGCGCGCCGATCGCGACGCCGCGCCGCAGCGCCTGCCGGACTGTCAGGCGCATCAAGTCTGCGCTGCCGGCGTGCGCGCCGCAGGCGATGTTGGCCGATGTGACACAGGCCAGAAGCTGCTCCTGAACCTCCGGCGCCAGATCTTCCCGCTCGCCCAGGTCGCAATTCAGATCGATCGATTTCATAGGCGGAGAATCTCCGCGCGCAATAATTCCTCCTGGGCGAGCAGCAGCCGGCGCGCGTCGTCGAAGGTCACTAGCTCAAAACGGACCGTCTGGCGCGGCCGCAATTGGCCGATGCGCCAGTGATCGGCCGAGATCACGCAGCCGATGATCGGGTAGCCGCCGGTGGTCTGGTGATCCACGAACAGGATCACCGGCTCGCCCGCAGGCGGCACCTGAATTGCGCCCAGCGGCGCGCCCGCGGTGGTCATGGAGCCGCCGAGCGGAGCCGCCAGCGCAGTGCCCGAAAGGCGCAGGCCCATGCGGCTCGAGTCGGTCTGCACGATCCAGGATTCGGCGAGCAACGCGGCTCGGCTCGAGTCGGGGAAACTCGCGCTGTGCGCAGCCGCGGTGATGCGCAGCACTTCGCTCGAAGGGCGGAGTCTGCGCGAGCACTTCGGCTTGCATCCCACGCGCCGGGAGTTCTGCAGACGGCTCGCCGATCGGCAGCAGATCGCCTTTCATCAGCGCCCGGCCGGCGAATCCGCCGATGCGGCTGGGGAGATGGGTCGAACGGCTGCCCAGGATTTCAGGCACCTGAATGCCGCCCCGGACGCACAGGTAGCAGCGCGCTCCGGCCCGTGCTCCGCCGAGCCGGAGCGATTGTCCGGCGGCGGCCTGGAAGGGCGTCCACAAGGGGACCGGGACGCCATCGAGCGTGGCCGCAAAATCGGCGCCCGCCAGCGCCAGCCAGGCGTCGCCGCGGAAGAGAAAGCGTCCGCCCAGCAGCGTCACTTCCAGAGCGGCGGCCCGATCCGGATTGCCGATCACCCGGTTGCCGATGCGCAGCGCCATGGCATCGGCCGCGCCGCAGGCCGATACGCCAAGCTGGCCGAAGCCCCACCGGCCGAGGTCCTGCACGCTGGTCTGCATGCCCGGAGCCTGCACTTCGATCAGGGTCATGCGCGCGCCAGTTCTTCAAAACGCCGCTGGTCGATGATCGTGAAGCGCACTTCGTCTCCCGGGAGGAGCAGGCTCATCGGCTCGCGCGCAGGTTCGAACAGCCGCAGCGGCGTACGGCCCACCAGCCGCCACCCGCCCGGAGTTTCCGCCGGATAGATGCCGGCTTGCGCACCGGCGATGCCGAGGCTACCAGCGGGCACGCGGACCCGCGGGCGCGCCAGCCGGGGCGCGGCCAGTTCCGGCGGCAGGCCGAGCAGATACGGGAAGCCGGGCGCGAAGCCCAGGAACGCGACGTGGTAGGTAGCCGCGGCGAGGCGCTCGACGGCGGTTTGGACGGTCCAGCCCGCGCTCGCGGCAATCGGCGCGAGATCCGGCGCGAACTCCGCCTCGCAACACATCGGGACGTCGATCTGACGGGGCGGCGGGGTTGCCACGGCCGCGCTCCCTGCCGCTGCTTGCAGCTTGGAGATCAAATCCTGCGGCGCCCAGCGCAGCGGGTCATAGACGACCAGCAACGTGCAATAGGCGGGATGGAGGTTCTTGACTCCCTCGATCCCAGCGCGGGCCAGAGCGTGGTACAGCGCCATGACGTCGCGGTGAACTTCGAGACTGGCTGGTCCGCCGAAATCCGCCAGCAGGGCCGCGTCGCTTTCCTGCACCCAGGCCGGGCACCCTCTCACCACCTGCCGATTGTATCCGACGACTCCCGACGAAGGGAGCCGGCGGGTTAGGGCTGGCCCGCGGCGGCGATCATGCCTTTGAGCTCGGCAAGGCTGGGCGCGATGAGTTCCCAGGCGTCGGGGCAAAAGCAGAGGTCGATGCACCACCACTCGACCGGGCAGACGGCCAGCATCTTGGGGATGACGACGCGCCACGGGATGAGGCCGGCGTGGAACGCGCGGTGCATGGAGGTCTCGTCGCCGTAAAGCGTGCCGTCGGTGTCGATGATATGGATGCCGCCGATGCGCCCTTTGAGTTGTTCGAGGAATTCGCAAACGCCGCCCTCGAGCACCTCGCGGTGGCCGTGCTGGCGGGCGCCGATGACGCTGCACAGGTAGGCGTGGGCGGTGTCGAACAGGACCTGGAACCAGGGATGGCCGACGCGATCGTGGAGCGCCAGAACCTCCGACGGCTTATTGAAAACGAAGCCCGGCTCGAACTCCCAAACGATGGCCACGCCGGCCTGGCGCGCGAAGCCGGCGCAGTCGCGCCACAGGTCGGCGAGGCGGTGAAAGGCCTGGTGGTACTCCTCGTCGCCGAGCGAGCCGGGGGCGGCGACGGTGTCGATGCGGATGGATGGCGAACCGATATCGGCGCACAGGTCGAGCAGGCGGCGGAACAGCGCGACGTAGCGGTCGCGGTTGGCGGCCACGAGCGGGTTGACGGAAGTCAGGTCGGCGGAATAGCCGGAGACGCCGAGCCCGCAATCGGCCAGCAGGCGGCGCAGTTGGGCGCGTTCGGCGGCGCCGGGGTAGGCCTCAAGGCTCACGTGAGGCGGGAAGCCGCACAGTTCGATGCCGTCATAGCCGGCCTGCGCCAGGCGCTCGCAAATGGCGGCGAGCGGGGTGGGAGCGGCGGCGTGCGGACCGAACGTAAACGACCACGCTCCCATCGAGATCTTCATAGCTGGTCCGTCCCCCATTCTGACAGGTTCGCGGGCTGTTGCGACCGCTCTTCCGACTGCCTGCCGGAGCGTCGAGATCACCCGCCGGGGCGCGCGGGCGGCGAGCCGGGCTATTGAAACGGTGGCAACGGGCGGATAGCCGCGGCCGGCCCGGGGCCGGAGGGCTGAGTTTGGCGCTTGACTTATCTCATGCAGATACAACAAAATAGAGGAGATTTGTTGAGGACTGGTCCTGCGAGGCTGCTCACGCCGGCTCGCTGGACCGCTCCCTCTCGGTCCGGGCCCGGTAAAGGGCTGATAATCGGACCGCTCCTTCTCGGTCGCGGCTTGGTAAAACGGCGCAGCGTCTGTCCGATATGCAATTTGAGAATCCTTTCACCAGGACGGAATAATGACGCGATTCGTTGGATTCATTTTTACCGCACTCATCTGCCTGTCGTGCGCCTTCGCGGCCACGACCACGACTCACAAGACAAAGAAGAAAGAAACCGCCCGGCCGGCGCTCGCAACGACGCCTACCAGGGCCAAGGCCAAGCCCCGGTCCAAAGCGGCGGCAGCGCTGCGAGTGGCTGCCCGGGCCAGTGTGCGCACGCCACTGAAAGCCACGACCAGGCGGGTCCGGCGATCGGTCAGCCCGTGGGATGTGCCGACCTACGCCGACTCGACCATCGGCGACGTCATCGATGGAGAAGACCTGCAGGTGCGGCGCGCCGCGGTGGACGCGCTCGGGCCATTCAACGGGGCGGTGGTCGTAGCCGACCCGACGACGGGCCGCATTCTGAGTATGGTCAACCAGAAACTGGCGCTGGAGGGAGCCTATCAGCCCTGCTCCACGATCAAGCTGGTCGCCAGCCTGGCCGCGCTGAGTGAAGGGATGATCGACAAAGACACGCGGCTGCGGCTGTCGGGCCGGGTGACGATGGACCTGACCACGGCCATCGCCCGCTCCAACAACGTGTACTTCGCCAACCTGGGCGAGAAGCTGGGCTTCGACAAAATTTATCACTACGGCAAGTTGTACGGCCTGGGCGAAAAGGCGGGCTATGACCTGACGGGCGAGAGCCCGGGCATATTCCCGGACAAGAAGCCGCGCGAGATTCCGGTGGGGATGATGACCAGTTTCGGCGAGGCCATCGGAATCACGCCGCTGCAACTGGCGGCGCTGGTCTCCTCGATTGCCAACGGCGGAACGCTGTACTACCTGCAATACCCGCGCAACGAGGCCGAAATCGAGAACTTCGCGCCGCGGGTGAAGCGCTTCCTGGACATCCGCGCGGCGGTGCCGATGATGAAACCGGGCATGCTCGGCGCCACCGATTTCGGCACGGCGCGGCGCGCCAGCTACGATCCCAACGAGCCGATTTTCGGCAAAACCGGCACGTGCTCCGACGCGCGCACGCACCTGGGTTGGTTTGGCAGTTTCAACGAAGTCGGCGGGCGCAAGCTGGTGGTGGTGGTATTGCTGACGGGCGGCCGGGGCATCAATGGCCCGGTGGCGTCGGGCGTGGCGGGCCTGGTCTACAAGAATCTTTCGCAGCAGCAGTACTTCGCGCGTGGCACGAGCGCGGCTTTGAGTGTCGCGCCGGCGGGCCGCTGATAGACCCCTGAAAATCAGAGTTCACTGGGACGGCTCCCGTGCGGTCATGGCGCGGGCGCGGAAGCCCCTCTCGTGAGACCGAGCGAGGTCGTGTGCGTTCCCGCCCCCGTGCGGCTGCGGCGCGGCCGTGGACGTCGCTCTCTGAGGTCACGGCTCGTAGGACGGTGCGGAAAGTCGCGGCCGTGAGAAGGCGGCTAGCGGATCACGAGCCGGGGCTGGCGGCCTTGGCTTCTTCGCGCAGAGCGGCGATACGGTTTTGGAGCGTCCGCAGGCTGATGCCCAACATTTCGGCGGCGCGTTTCCGATTGCCGCCGACATGCTCCAGGGTCAGCCGGATGTAGGTTTCCTCGATGTTCACGAGCGGCTTGCCGGGGCGCAGCACCAGTGGACCATCGGCGCCGGGCGACGGCCGGGTGTAGGGGCCGGGGGTCAACCCTAAGGCCGGAGCGGGTAGTTCGGCCAGGCTGATGGAACCTACGCCGGCCAGGATGGCGGCGCGCTCGAGGACATTGCGCAGTTCGCGCACATTGCCGGGCCAATCGTAACGCTGGAAAGCCTCCAGCACATCGGCATCGATGCCGGTGACGCGCGTGCCGTGTTTGAGGTTCAGATTCTGCAGCATGACTTCCGCGATCGGCGGAATATCTTCCGTATGTTCACGCAGCGGCGGAACCATGATCTGGAAAACGCTCAAGCGGTAATACAGTTCCTCTCGCAGATGTTGGGCGAGATCCTGGCTGGTGGCGGCGAGAACCCGGGCATCGACCGCGATTTCGTGCTTGCCGCCGAGCCGGCGCACGCGCAGGTCTTCGAGAACGCGCAGCAGCTTGGGCTGGGTGGCCATCGCCATGGCGCCGATTTCGTCGAGAAACAAAGTGCCGCCGTGGGCCTGCTCAAAGACACCGGGTGAGCGCTCCATGGCTCCCGTAAACGCGCCTTTTTCGTGGCCGAACAGCTCACTCTCGACCAGCGTCTCGGGCAACGCGGCGGCGTTGATGGCGACGAACGGCCCATCCGCGCGGGGGCTGTAATTATGGATCTCCCGCGCCACCAACTCCTTGCCGGTGCCACTCTCTCCACAAATCAAAACGGGCGCGGAAGTGGGCGCGACCTGGCGGATGAGCCAGAACACGTGCTGCATCGCTGGAGAGGTGCCCACGAGGTCGCCGAGCACGCCACGCAGGCTGAGGTCGCGCTGTAGTTCGGAGGTTTTCCGCAGACTGCGTTTGAATTCAATGGCGCGTTCGACGAGGACTTTGAAGGGACGCGGCTGAACCGGCTTTTCGAGGAACCAGAAGGCGTGCAGGTCGTGGATCACGGAAAGCGCCTTTTCCATACTGCCGAAGCCGGTGAGGGCGATGGCCGGGGTGAGGTCGCCTTGGGCCTGGAGACGGCGCAGCAGTTCGAAGCCGTCCATGCGGGGCATGACCAGATCGGAGACGATGACGTCGGCGTTGAAGCCCGCCAGGCGTTCCAACGCGTCCAGGCCGTCGGAAGCGACCTGAGTTTCAAAAGCGGACTCGGAGAGCATGGAGGACAGAGCGACGCGCTGGCGCTCGTCATCGTTGACGATCAGGATTCGGCCCGGCACTACGGACACTTGCGACACTAACGCCCATTATAACTCCCTGTAAGGGGCGTGCGGTGGGCCAAAACCGGGACAGTATCCTCAAACCCCTATTTCCAGGGCCAGTTGATCCTGACCTGATGCCGCTGCCGCGTTAGTCCGATCGTGCCGCGGCCGACCGGCGCGACGGTAGTGCAAGCACCGCCGAGTGATCTCCTCCAAACTCTGCACGAATGCCTCGTCGCCCAAAGGTCTGCCGCGCAGCGTTGCCTGGCGGACCCGTTCTGCGGCCGCCTCTTCGTCGATCGAAGTCGTCAGAACTGTGCTCCATCTGGCGGCATCGTACTCGCTCCGCCATTCCACGAGATCGACCATCGGGTCAGCCGCCCATCCCGTGTGCGCAGCCGCGCTGGACCAGGGGTACTCAGCGGCGGCGGTGACAAGCCCCGCCCGCACGGGATTGCGCTCTACATACGCCATGGCTCGCCAACAATGCCAGCGATCCATGGGACAAGAAAAGTAGCGCGCCTGCCAAACGTGGCCGCACGTGCGCCTTGCGATGTTGAAGTGCTTGGCATAGTCGGCATGCGTCCGACCCAAGGCCGATGGCAAAGATTCTTTGCCCATCGGCACACACACCAGGTGGATGTGGTTCGGCATCAGGCAATATGCCCACAACACCAAGCCCGAGCGCTCGGCATAGCGCATCAGAAGATCTTTGTACAGTGCGAAATCAGCCGGGCTGCGAAATACCTGCTGGCACCCGTTGCCGCGCTGCGTTACATGGTGGGCCACCCCTTCCGCAACTACTCTCGCGATTCTCGGCATCGAAAAACAGTGCGGTCGAAGGCTGGTTCGTCTCTGAAAACCGGGACAGTATCCGCAAATCCCTATTTCCAAGCCATCCTCGAACGAGTCGAAGAGGGACCCGCACCAGGCCGCTAGTCGATGATCGCCTGGTAGGCCAGCACCTGAAACATCCGATCCAGTGTTAGTCCGCCGGTCGGGTGCAACTGTGCCATGAAGACCGTGATCATGTCCTCTTTCGGGTCGATGTTAAACGTGGTGTAGAAGAACCCACCCCAGTTGTACTCGCCGGGCGAGCCCAGTTCGGCCAGCGGAGTTTTCACGCCGTTGATGCCGAAGCCGAGGCCGAATGCCTGGTCGGGGCCGATCTTGCCGAGCTGATCGTGCGTCATCAACTCGACCGTCTTGCGACCGATCAGGCGCACGTTGCCCGACTTCCCGCCGTTGAGCATCAACTGGCAGAAGCGCGCGTAATCGGGAGCCGTGGACGTGAGCCCCCCGCCGCCGGAGAACAGCTTCCGCGGACCGTGATAGGGATAGTCGGCGGTGTAGGAAAACGTGCCTTCGACGATGGGCTTGTCGGGGAAGCGCTGGAGACCCTGCTTGTCGTCATAGGTGTAGGCCGTGGCGAGGCGGTCGAGCTTGTCGTCCGGAACGTAAAAGAAGGTGTCGTGCATGCCCAGCGGCTCGAAGATGCGCGTGCGCAGGAACTGGTCGAAAGGCATTCCGGAAATGACCTCGACGAGATATCCGAGAACGTCAACGCCCAGACTGTACTCAAAACGAGCGCCGGGATTGAACAGCAGCGGCAGGCCGGCCAGTCGCTTCACGCTGTCGCCAATGGTGCCGTCGTAAGGCGACAGGCCGTCGGCCACGTGCGCGTCATGGTACATCTGGCCGAGGTCCGGATTCCAGGTGTAGGTCAGGCCGGACGTATGCGTGAGCAGGTTGCGGATCGTGATCTCGCGGGTCGCCGGAATAGTGTAGGGCGCGCCGTTGGCCGGCTTGACCAGGACCTTCGGGTTCTTGAATTCGGGAAGGTATTTAGACACCGGATCGTCGAGCAGGAATCGGCCTTCCTCATACAGCATCATCACGGCCAAACTCGTAATCGCCTTGGACATCGAGCAGATGCGAAAGATGGAATCGGTTTGCATGGGCTTCGCGGCCTCGCGATCGCGCGCCCCTTGCGCCTTCAACCAAACCACCTGCCCGTGCCGCATGACCAGCGTCACCGCACCCGCAATGTGTTTCTGATCGATCTCCTTCTGCACCGTAGTGCCGATCCGGTTCAGACGTTCCGAGGAAAGCCCGACCGATTCGGGGCTGGCCTTGGGCGGGTCCTGCGCGGCTGCTGCCGCGGCGCATATGAAGATCGCGGCAAGCAGCGCCGGCGAGTGGTTCCAACGGGAGTTCAGCATGTGGGTCCTCTTCCGCGATTTCGGGAATCTCATGCTCCCGAACAAATCGATTCTACTCCGCCCACGACCTGTTAGGTCTGGTGGGTGTAGGCTGACAGTCAATGAAACAGCGTGCCTGGATGGTTGTGGTTCTAGTGTTGGCGTGCGCGGCCGCTGTCGCGGGGGCCGAGTTGCGGGCCGGCGCGGCCAGGGTGGCGATCACGCCGCGGGTCTCCATCTGGCTCGCCGGGCGGAACCACACGAGCGAATCGGTGGCCGGCGAAATCTATGCGCGCGCTCTGGCGCTGGACGACGGCGCGGGCGGCCGCGCGGTGTTGATTGCAATCGACTTGGCGGGGTTGCCGCGGAGCCTGACCGAGCGCGTGGCGGCGGACATTATGAAGGCCCAGGGGCTGGAGCGGTCGCAGATCGTTTTCAACGCGAGCCATACGCGCAACGCCCCGCTGGTCAAAGGGTTACAGTCGGCGCACGAGCCCGAGGACGCGGCCGAATTGAAGAAAATCGACCAGTATTCCGAAGCCTTGGCGCGGTACCTGGCGCAAGTGGCGGCGGCGGCGTTGGCCGACCTGAAGCCGGCGCGGATTGGCTTCGGAATAGGCCAAGTCGCAGCGAATGATAAAGATACGACGGTGCCGGTGCTGCGCGTGCTGACGCCCAAAGGGGGCCTGATCGCGGTGCTGTTTGGGTGCGCCTCCGACGCGGCGCTGGAGGATAACTCGTTTGCAATCAATGGAGATTACGCGGGAGCGGCCGAGGCGGCGCTTGAAAAGGAGTACCCTGGGGCGATTGCGCTGTTGTATCGGTTGGGCGGCGCTGGCAAGACCCCGCAACAGAATGAAACGATTGAGGTTATGAAGCAGAATGGGGCGGCGCTGGCGGGCGAAGTTTCGCGGTTGATGAAGTCGGCGCTGGAGCCGGTGAAGGGGCGGCTGAGGTCCGGGCTGATTGAAACGGCCCTGCCTTTTGTTGCAGATACGAGGGAAATGCGGCAGTTGCCGTATGCCGTGCAAGTGCTGCGGTTTGAGGAGGGCTTCGCGCTGGTGGCGCTGGGCGGAGAGGGTGCGCCCGAGCTGCCGGGAAAGATCCGTAAGTTACTGCATAACAAGGAGATCGTGGTCGCCGAAGGCTCGGGCGACGGTCCAGCGGCGGGGGGCGGCGGAGGGGAAGCGGAAGAGCGCGTGCTGGACGCGGTGGGGCGGGCGTGGAAGCGCGCCGGAATGCGTTAACGGCGGCGCGCCGCGCGCGATCTTACGGTGAAAACACCGTGTCCGAGCGGGGAAAAACACCATTTTTACCGTGTATTTTGCGTCTCCGCGTATCTATGGTTTTCTAAAGGACTTGGACGATTCACATCGCGGATTGAAGCGTGAGTTCCGGCTTTGCATTCGCCCGCGCGACCATGCAACTATTTAGTTCTAAAAGACTTAGACGAACACGATCCCGCTCTTCCGCGCACGTCACCGTGTATCTATGGTTTTCTAAAGGAGTTAGCTGAATGGAACCACTTGCGTTCTGCCTGCGCACCCGTGTAACTATGGATTTCTAAAGGAGTTAAGCGAACGTCACCGCGAAGTGCAGCGCGGATTTTCTTACGCCCGCCCGCGCGAACTCGCAAATAGCTAATTCTAAAAGACTTAGACGAATTAAACCGCTTATTTTAGCGTGCGTGCCGCGTATGTATGGTTTTCTAAAGGAGTTAGCGGAATCGACTCGCGCCCGATTTTTCGCGCATCTCCGCGTATCTGCGCGTTCTAAAGGAGTTAGCGGAACTGAACCGCTCGCCAAAATTTGCGCACCGCGTATCTATGGTTTTCTAAAGGACTTAGTCACATCGAACAGCGATTGTTGGCGTGCGCACCGCGTTTTTCCCAGTAAATACCGCACGTCGCCGCGTATCTATGGTTTTTCAAAGGACTTATTGAACACACTCCGTGTTTCGCCGCGCGCCTTTTTGCGGTAGAATTGCGGTGTTTTTAACTGCGAAGGAGAGGCCGGTGAGCGACAAATTGTATGGCGCGGTGGAGGCGGGCGGGACTAAATTTTTGGTAGCGGTGGGGACGGATCCGACCGCGCCGCAGGAGGTGGAGCGGATCGCGACGACGCCCGAACCGGCGGGGACGATGGCGGCGGTGATCGAGTATTTCCGGAGGCGCGGGCCGGTGGCGGGAATCGGCGTGGCGTCGTTCGGGCCGGTGGATTTCGCGCGCGGCGCGATCGGGAAAACGCCGAAGCTGGGGTGGCAGGGCTATCCGCTGGCGGGGACGCTCGAGCGGGCGCTGGGGGTGCGGGTGGAATTCGATACGGACGTGGGCGCGGCGGCGCAGGGCGAGTTGTTGTACGGGGCGGGGCGGGGGCTGGAGAGCTTCGTATATATCACGGTGGGGACGGGGATCGGCGGGGGCGCGGTGGTGCATGGGCACACGCTAAGAGGGCTGATGCATCCGGAGATGGGGCACCTGTTGGTACGGCGGCACGCGGACGATCCGCAGGGCTTCAGGGGCGTGTGTCCGTTTCACGGGGATTGCCTGGAAGGGATGGCGAGCGGGCCGGCGATGGAGGCGCGGTGGGGGCAGCGGGCGGAGACGCTGGAGGCCGGGCATCGAGCGTGGCGGCTGGAGGCGTATTACCTGGCGCAGGCGTGTTTTTCGGTGGCGTGCATTTTGTCGCCGCAGCGGATCGTGCTGGGCGGCGGGGTGATGCGGCAGGCGGCGCTGTTTCCAATGATCCGGGAGGAACTGGCGCGGCAGGGGAACGGGTACCTGCCGTTACCGGAGATCGTACCGCCGGAACTGGAATCGCCGGCGCTGAGCGGGGCGCTGGCGATGGCGCGGGCAGCGGGGATCTAGGCTCGACGGGGAGGGTATCGCGCGGCGCGGAGGTAGCGCGGGGACACACCTGCGGCGTCCTCGGCGGACGCCTTGGTGTCACCCTCGGAAGGAGGCGTGGTGGTCGTGCTTGAAGGTTAGATGGCCTCGGTGTCCCCCGCGCGAGAGGGGTTTGCGGTCAGTCCGCGGTTTTCGCGGGAGCGAAAGCAGGAGTTGAGGGGAAAAGAAAACGGGGAGCCCGAAGGCTCCCCGTTTCTGGAATCGCCGGCGCTGAGCGGGGCGCTGGCGATGGCGCGCGAGTCGTTTACACAGATCGGGGCGGGGGCGATTGTGGAGTAGCAGGCGTTTCGTTGGGCGCGTCTGGGACTTGCTTGGCGGCGCATGGGAGCGCGGGGACACACCTGCGGCGTCCTCGGCGGACGCCTTGGTGTCACCCTCGGAAGGAGGCTTGGTGGTCGTGCTTGAAGGTTAGATGGCCTCGGTGTCCCCCGCGCGAGAGGGGTTTGCGGTCAGTCCGCGGTTTTCGCGGGAGCGAAAGCAGGAGTTGAGGGGAAAAGAAAACGGGGAGCCCGAAGGCTCCCCGTTTTCTATCACGGATCCACTTTCTGAAACACGCGGCTCGGTGACAGTGGCGGCGCGGTGACAACGCGAAGAACCGCTCCCTGACGGTCGCGGCTCTGAAACACACGGCTCTGAAACACGCGGCGTGGGATTGAGAGCAGGAGTGGCTGGCAAAGGAAACGGGGAGCCCGAAGGCTCCCCGTTTCCTATCACGGATCCGCTTTTTCAATCACTAATCCGCTTTTTCAATCACTAATCCGCTTTTTCAATCACTAATCCGCTTTTTCAATCACGGATCCGCTTTTTCAATCACGGATCCACTTTTTCAATCACCGATCCACTTTTTCAATCACGGATCCGTTTTTTCAATCACGGATCCGTTTTGATGGTTGACGTTGGCGCGGAAGCTCAGAAGGTGAACTTGGCGCTGAGCTGGATGCTGCGGGAGTTGCTCGGGAAGACCTGGGACGGGTCATAGAAGTTCAATCCGCCCGGCTCCAGGAAGTTGTGGGCCGCGCCACCGGTGTAACCGACGGAGGCGATGTCGTTGGTATGGGAGCCGGTGTACTGCGGGTGGTTCAGGAGATTGTAGAACCGGCCGCCGAACTCGAGTTTGTAGCCTTCCTTAAAGACGTTGAAGCGCTTGAAGAGGGCGAAATCGACGTTGTCGATGGGGTTGAGGTGGGCGGTATTGCGGCCGCCGGTGGGCATGACGCCCTTGGGTGCCTTAACGTAGCGGGCGGTGGGGTCGTTGACCAGGTAGGCCACGGTCTCGCCGGCGGTGTTGGTCAGAGCAGTCATTGTCGAGCCGGTGTTCCCGGTGCCTTGAATATTGATCCAGGTGCGATCGCCGGCGGTGTCGCCGTTCATGTTGGAGTCGACTCCGCTCTGGATGGTGTAGAGGGTGCCGGTCTCATAGGTATAGATGGGGGAGAACTCCCAATTGCCGATGAGGTTCTTCTTGAACCAGTTGCCGGTCTTGAAGTAAGGCAAGTCGTACACCGAGGCCATGGTGAAGCGCTGGCGGTGATCAAGGGCCGAGTTGGAGCGGTCGGCGTTGAGGTTCTGGAAATCCTCGCCACGGCGGGGCGTGGTGTAAGTGGAGAAGACTTCGGCCGTGGAATTGTCGATGTTGTGGCTATAGGTGTAGGAACCGACGAACTGGAGGCCGTTGTGGAGGCGGCGGGTGACCTGGGTGGCGAGACCGTGGTAGGTGGAAGCGCCCATGGGCATGTAGGCCACGATGTTGGATTGGAAGCCGGCGGCGAGGTACTGCGGCAGGAAGTGGCCGCCCGCGTTGTAAATGTCGGTGAGGTTCGTCAGACTGTTCGTAAGTTGGTCCAGTTGGCCCTGATTGGGCATGGAAAGGAACACGGGCAGGGAGTTATCCGCGTTGACGACGGCCTGCACATTGATGCGGTCCTGGATGGGCAGGTCGAGGCCGCGCGTGCCGAGGTAGCGCACTTCGACGGTATAGTCCTCGCGGAAGACATGCTGGATGCCGATGTTCCACTGGAGGGACTTGGGTAGCTTCTGATCGGGGATGTAACCGCCGGTGTTGGCGCGGGCATCGGCCTGGTCGAGAGTCCCGGAGGAGGCGCTGGGCGGAATGCCGCCGCCGGCCAGGAAGCCGGAGCCGGCGTTGCCGCCGACGTCCACGGTCTGATTGAACTGGGGCGGGGTCGAGAGCAAGCCGAGGTTGTCGAACAGCACATCGTAGTTGATGCCGAAACCGGCGCGGATGGAGGTCTTGCCGCTTTCTCCGGGCGAGTAAGCCACGCCGATGCGGGGCTCGAAGTTGAAGTTCTGCGGCTTGGGATCGTTGAACATGATCAGGCCGGGCACGTCGGAGATGGCGTTGACCGTCTGGAGGCGCTCGGCATAGGGCAGCGTAGTGCGCTCATAGCGCAGGCCGAGGTTGACGGTGAGGTTGGGCCTGAGCTTAATGGAGTCGTTAGCGTAGGCGCCGAACATGATCTGGTCGCCGTAGTAGATGAAGTTGCCGGTGGTGCGCTCGCCGAGGTAATCGGGGATGTAGTCGAACAAGTAGTCGCTGAGGTAGCTGTACTCGTAGTCGCCGCGAGCGCGCTGGGTGAAGTACTGCGGGCTGATGTACTTCTTGAAGTCGCCGCCGAAGGTAAGGGTGTGACGGCCCTTGATCCAGGAGACGTTGTCGGTGATCTGGTACAGGTTCTGAATGCCGCCCTGCGGCGCGTTAGGATCTGCGCCGATCTGTACGCCGCCCAGATCGAAGATCTGGAGGTTGGGGAACTCGTCGAGGCCGGGGAACTTCTGCGAGCCGACGTTATAGACCGCGGAGTTGCGGTTGAAGCCCAAACGGAGCTCGATTGGTGAGAGTTGGCGAGAAGTTGTGGAACTCGGTCAGGGTGGCGAGGTAGTTGGGCACCGTCAAGGGAACCCAGAAGGTGGGCAACTGGGCGGAGGTATCTTCCGTAGCGGAGTTGTTGCGGACGTAGCGGCCGCGGAGGCTGTCCTTATCGCTGAGGTTGTAGTCGATCGAGACCAGATAAGTGTAATTGTTGGTGTAATTGGGCGCGGCGAAGGAGTACTGGCCGAGGGGGATGGTATAGGTGGTGGTACCCGCGGGGCACGCGCCGTTGCTGAGTCCCAACTGGGTGCCGGGGCAGATGACGGGATAACCGCCGCTGACGGCAGGAGCGACGGCCGTGCTCTGCGGGGGCAGGTAGGTTTTCAGAATGTTCAGATTAGTCTGGTTGATCCCGGGAATGCTGGCCAGCATGTTATAGCCATCGGTGGTGGGGGCAAAGATCTGGCCGCCGGTGCCGGTGGAGCCAACGGGATTGTACTCGTAGTCGAAGAAGAAGAAGAGCTTGTTGCGCTTGATCGGGCCGCCGATGTCGCCGCCGAAGCGGTTGTTGTCGTAGCGCGGCTGCGAGGTTTGGCCGGCGACGATCTGCGACTGGTCGAGGGCGTTGAGGTTGCGGTTATCCAGGTATTCATAAGCCGCGCCATGGAACTGGTTGGTGCCGCCCTTGAGGACCTGGTTGAACTGGCCGCCGGAGGAGTGGCCGAACTCCGCTCCGAATTGGTTCTGGAGGATCGAGAACTCGGCGACGGCATCGTTGGGGATGCCGGCCATGGGCCCGGTGACGCTCTTGCTGTTGTTGTCGATACCCTCAACCATGAAGTTGTTGTTGCGGGGGCGCTGGCCGCCGACCGAGGGGCCGGTGCCGACGCCGACGGCGCCGCTGGTGGAGACGCCCGAGGTATAGAGCGCGAGGTTGAGGACGCCGGAGCCGGAGCTCATGGTCGGCAGGTCGGCCATTTCCTTGGCGTCGAAAGTGCTCTGGACCTGAGCGGTGGTGGTATCGATGGTGGAAGCTGCGCCGACGACTTCGACGACGGTCTTGGACTCACCAATCTGAAGAGTGACATTGGCCGTAGACTCGACGTTCAGGGTGACCTGAACGTTCTTCATCTCGGCGACGCTGAAGCCCTTGGCAGTCACCTTGAGATCGTAAGCGCCGACCGGCAGGTTGGGGAACCTGTAGGTACCGGCGGAAGACGAAGTGGTGGTGGTCTGGACGCCGGTGGAGACATGGGTGGCCACGACCGCAGCGCCGGGAACGGTGGCGCCGGTGGCGTCGTAAACGGTGCCGACCAATTCGCCGCTCACCGACTGAGCGCTGACCAATGCGGGAAAGAGCAGGAAGCAGAGGGCGATAACCCCGAGCCAGATGCCCCAAGAAGACTTATGCATACTAACCTCCCGTCAAGATTCTAAAAATCGATCCGACCCGCCAAGAACCGCCTGGAAAGGCGGCTTCCCGGCCGAAGAGCTAACAAACTCAGAACAAGCCGGCCCCCGAACGAAGATCGTGGCCCCCCCGTCCCGGCGAACGAAGGGTTCCGCGTGCCTGCAATGAGCCGGAGCCGGCGAGCGCCGGGCCAGGGCCGACTGAGGCCGATGGGGCGGGCGGACGCTCTTACGACTGCGGTAAAAAACGTGGGCCGCAACAGGGCGGCAAAGGTGGGGGCGCTAGGCCGAGCGGCGGCGGAGCGCGCGCGGACAGAGCTAGCGAGATGGCCTCGGGACCCCATATCGGACCGGAGTTTCAGGCCTTTGACTCGTAGAATTATGGCAGAAGCAATCATCACTGCCGGAACCCGAAGCACTACCCTAACCGGTGGCGCGGAACGCCGGGCAGAGGCCCGACGGCCAGCCGGTCACAACTGATATACAGGAATTGTAACATCAGTCACACTGGAAAAGGCAACGACCGTTGGGGCTAACTGGAAAAAAGACGTTCGAGTCCGGTAAATAGGCTAGTTTAGTGCTGGAATTCGCGACGATCGGATATGCTTAAGGGTTAGATTCGGCGCGTCTTCGCCGGCAGAAGGCCCTTTCACAGGAGAATTATTAAGATGAGTCAAGAATACTCCCGCCGCAGTTTCGTGAAGACGGCGGCGGCGCTGGCGGCTCCGGCGATACTCGGGGCGCAGGGGGCGAACGAGCGGATCAACCTGGGGTGGATCGGCACGGGGACGCGGGGGCGCTACCTGGAGGAGCGGGCATACGCGGGCAGCGCGGCGCGGATCAAGATTGTGGCGCTGTGCGACACGTTCAACGCGAACCTGGCGCAGGGCAAGGATGTGGTTCAAACTAAAGGGCAAAACACGCCGAAGACGTATGTGGATTATCGCGATCTGCTGGCCGACAAAGAGGTGGAGGCGGTGGTGATTGCGACGCCGGAGCACCTGCACTGCCGGATGCTGCTGGACGCGATTGCGGCGGGCAAAAACGTGTACGTGGAGAAGCCGCTGGCGCACACGTTGGAGGAGGCGCAGGAGATCATGCGGGCGGTGGGGCGGTCGAAGAGCGTGATCCAGGTGGGCACGCAGAACCGCTCGAACAGCCTGTACCAGATGGCTAAGACGATGATTTCACAAGGGATGATCGGCGACTGCCACTACGTGCGGGCGTTCTGGTACCGGAATGCGGAGCCGAGTGGGGCGGCGGCGTGGCGGTATCCGATCGATCCAGCGCTGACGGAGGCGAACGCGGACTGGCAGAAGTTCCTGGGGCCGGCGCGGGAACGGCCGTTCGATCCGCACCGCTACCGGCAGTGGCGGCTGTATTGGGACTATTCGAGTGGCATCGCGACCGACCTGATGGTGCACCAGACCGACGTCACGGCGTTCGTGCTGGGGCGCGGGATTCCGTCAACGGTGGTGGCGACAGGGGGCGTGTTGCGGTGGACCGTGGACGACGACCGGGACGTGCCGGACACGTGGAGCGTGCTGCTGGATTATCCGGACAAGCTGCACGTGAACTACTCATGCTACCTGGGCAACGCGCACAACGGATACGGCGAGCAGTATCTGGGCAACGAGGGCACGATCGAGGTGTTAAACCGGTCGACGCTGAACTTCTACCCGGAAGTGTATCGGCCCAATATGCCGGAGATCGTGAAGAACCGGAAGGAGATGACGATCTCTCTGCCGGGCAATGACAACCTGGCGGTGGAGGCGCACATCCGGAATTTCCTGAACGCGATCCGCGGGCTGGAGAAGCCGATCGCGCCACCGCAGGCGGGCTACGAGGCGGCGGTGCCGGGGTTCCTGTCGGTGCTGAGTTACAAGCAGAACAAGAAAGTCCTGTGGGACGCGAAAGCGGACACGTACCGGCTGTCGTAAAGTGTCGCCAACCCGCATTTCTCGCAGAGAGGAAGCAGGCGTCGTCAACCGGGAGCGAAAACTCGGGTGACAGACGACTCTCGGGCGTCAAGACTTGGGGGCAGACGGCTCTGTCTACACGGCGCAGAGGCCGTAGTGGGTGGACAGAGAAAGTCGTGCGCGCCTAGCAGCCCATGGTAGAGGTGCGTCGAAGGCAAAAAGCGGGTACAGCCACCGTTTTTCGCTGTGGCAGACCTTTTAGAATCGATGCGGCTTCGTGCGAAAAGCGGTGGCTGTCCCCGTTTTTTGCGTCGCATCGACTAGTTCCACGGGCTGATAGGACAGAGACGTCAGTCTCCAAGTTTTCGCGAACTCACCAGCCGACGGGGTGGCCCTGGTTCTGCTGCTCGAGCCACTTCTCCAAGGGAGCGAAGTACTCGCGCAGGGCATTGGCGTCCATCTGGCGCGTGCCGGCGATTTTCTCCAGCGCATCGGGCCAGGGCTTCGAGACGCCCATTTCGAGCATGGCGTTGAGCTTGGCGCCGGCTTCCTTATTGCCGTAAATGGAGCAGCGGTGGAGCGGATCCTGGCAGCCCGCGGTCTGGCTGAGCGCCTTATGAAACTGGAACTGGAGCAGATCGGCGAGGAAGTAGCGGGTGTAGGGCACGTTGCCCGGCACGTGGTACTTGGCGCCGGGATCGAAGAACTCCTCGCCGCGCGGGGACGAAGGCGCGATGCCCTCGTATTTCAGGCGCAGCGCCCACCAGGCCTGGTTGTACTTTTCGGGCGGGATCTGGCCGGAGAAGACCTGCCAGCGCCACTGGTCGATCAGCAGGCCGAAGGGCAGGAAGGCGATCTTCTCGAGGGCTTTTTTCAGCAATAGTCCGGTGTCCTTGGAAGCGTCGGGAACCTTCTGGATGAAGCCGAGCTTCACGAGGTAATCCGGGGTGATGGAGAGGGCGATGGTATCGCCGATGGCCTCGTGGAAGCCGTCGTTGGCGGAGCCGCGGAACAGGAACGGCTGGTGGTCGTAGGCGCGCTGGTAGAAGTTGTGGCCGAGCTCGTGGTGGACGGTGAGGAAGTCCTCGGCGACGATGTCGATGCACATTTTCAGGCGCAGGTCCTCGACGTTGTCGAGATCCCAGGCGGAGGCATGGCAGATCACGTCGCGATCGCGCGGGCGAATGAACATCGAGCGCTCCCAGAAGGTTTTGGGCAGCGGTGCGAAGCCCAGCGATTCGAAAAAGCCTTCGCCGTAGCGGACCATCTGCAGCGGTTCGGTCTTGCGCTGAGTGAGAATCGCGGTGAGGTCGTAGCCGGGGTCGGCGTCCTTGGGCGCGAGCAGAGGGTAGAGGTTGTCCCAGGTCTGAGCCCAGATGTTGCCGAGGAGATGCGCCGGGATGGGGCCATTGGCGGGCACGATGTCGCCGTACTTTTCGCGCAGCTTCCAACGCGTGTAGGCGTGCAACTGGACATACAGCGGCTTGACCTGTTCCCACAGACGGTCGAGTTCCTTGGAGAAATCGTCGGGCGGCATGTCGTAGCCCGAGCGCCAGAGAGCGCCGGTGTCGGCGAAGCCGAGTTCCTTGGCGCCCTGGTTGGAGAGCTCGATCAGCCGGGCGTAGTCCTGGCGCATGGGCGGCGAGATGGAGTGCCATCCCTGCCAGACATCGAGGAGCTGTTTGGGATCGCGGCTGGTGGCCATGATCTTGGTAATGTCGTCGATGCTGAGACATTTCGACGCCGCGCCGGGAGGACAGTATTTGCCTTTGCCGTAGGTCGCGTCAAGCGAGGCCGCCAGACGCGCGACCTCCGCGTTCAGCTTGGGATCGGAGGGCGCGGGCAGGGTGATGCCGAGCTTGATCAGGAGCAGCTTGCGTTTGACATCCTCGGGCAGGGTTAGGCCGTCGAAGCGGGCAGCCTCTTTGGCCAGGCGGACCTGGATGGCGGTCAGCTTTTCGTTGGCCGAGGCGGAAATCGACTGCGTGTCGTCAGTGATGTAGGTTTCCTGGACCCACTGCGCGACATTGGCGGCGTTGGAAGCAGCGAGCAGTTCGGTCTCGGCCTTATCGACAAAGGCGCGAGCCTGCTCCGGAGTGCGGCGCGAGCAGCCGGCCAACAGGGCCAGTGCGGCGGCCATGGTGATAATCAAAAACGTGCGCATGAATAGCGTCTCCCGCAGGGCAGTTTACACGAAACCGCGCAGCGAAGGCGGGAACCCCACCAGAGGGAGGTGTTAACGGCGGATGAGCGCGGCGAAGAGTTCCTCGCGGGTCACGTTGCGCTGCTCGGCCGCAGCCATGTCCTTCAAGGCGTAGACGCCGGCGGCGATCTCGTTATCGCCCAGCAGCAGCGCGAAGCGCGCGTTGAGCTTATTCGCGAGTTCCATGGCGCGCTTGACCTTGGCGTCGGTGGAGACTTCCACGACCACGCCGGCGCGCCGTAACTCGCGCGCGAGCAACGCGGCGTGGCGCACCGCTTCTTCGCCCATCGGAACGACGTAAAGGTCGAGCGGCGAGAGCGACGCTGCGTCGAGCCGCTCCTCGATGGTCATGACGAGACGGTCTTCTCCGATCGAGAAACCGATGCCCGGCAGAGGAACGCGTGAGCCGAGCGACTCCGCGAGGCCGTCGTAACGGCCGCCGCCGAGGACGGAGTTCTGCGCGCCGAGCGCGCCGTGAACGACCTCAAACGTCGTCTTGGTGTAGTAGTCCAGCCCGCGCACGAGACGCGGGCGGATTTCGTAGCGGATGTCACGCGCATCGAGCAACTCGCGCACGGCGGCAAAGTGCGTGGCGCACTCCGGGCCGAGATGATCGAGGATCGAGGGCAGGCGGCCGATGATGGGCTGGTCCTCGGGCACCTTGCAGTCGAGCACGCGCAATGGGTTGGTCTCGGCGCGCCGCCGGCAGTCCTCGCACATTGCGCTCTTCACTTCCTGGAGGCGTTGGCGGAGTTTTTCGATGAACGCGGGACGGCACAGCGGGCAGCCGACGGAGTTGAGGAGCAGGTGCGGCTGGTCGACTCCGCAGCGGATGAGGAGTTCGAGCACCAGTTCGATCAGCTCCGCGTCGATGACCGGCGATTCCGAGCCGATGACCTCCGCGCCGATCTGCGAGAACTGGCGGAAACGGCCTTTCTGCGGGCGTTCGCGGCGGAACATGGGTCCGAGGTAGAAGAACTTTTTCAGCCCTGGGATCTGATCGAGGCGATGCTCGATGCAAGCGCGAATGACCGACGCGGTGCACTCCGGGCGCAACGTGAGCGACGTGCCGTCGCGGTCGTCCCAGGTGTACATCTCCTTGGAAACGATGTCGGTGTCGGAGCCGACACCGCGGGCAAACAACTCCGTCAGCCTCGAAGATCGGAGTGCGGATCTCGCCGTAGTTGTAAGCGCGAAAAACCTGGCGGGCGACCGTCTCCACGTGGTTCCAGACCGCCGAGGAGGGAGGAAGAATGTCGCGCGTGCCTCGAACTGCCTTAACCTGCATTTCTCACACCTCTTCGGCTGCAACGCGAGATAGACTCGCGTCTACTTCGTTGCGCTCGCTCGCCGTGCTCGATGTACCCTCCAGGTACACCTCCGCGCGCCTCCCTTCGCGCGCCTCGTATCCACGGGCCGCTCTCGCGTTTCGCTCGCGAAGGGTGGGAGAAATGCAGGTTCATCATGAAACGGGGTCGTCCCGATATTGCTGGCGGTAGCGGATGTAGCGCTGGGCGTTCTGGCTGAAGCGCTCCCGCTCTTCCGCGGTGACCTGGCGGCGCACCTTGGCCGGAACGCCCATAACCATCGATCCGGGCGGCACGATCATTTCTTCCGGCACCAGCGCACCGGCGGCGACAACCGAGCCGCGGCCGATTCTAGCGCCGTTCAAAACGATGGCGCCGATGCCGATCAGGCAATCGTCCTCGACCACGCAGCCGTGCAGGCAGACCATGTGTCCGACGGTGACGCGATCTCCGATGAGCACGGGATACAGATCGAGCTCGCCGTGCAGCACGGAGCCGTCCTGGATATTGGAATCGGCGCCGATTGCGATGCGATTGACGTCGCCGCGGGCGACGGCGGAGGGCCAGATGCTGGCGCGCTCGCCCATCGTGACGTCGCCGATCACGTGTGCGGCCTGATCGACGTAAGCCGAAGCCGCGATTCTGGGATAGATGCCTTGGTAGGGCCGGATCATGAAGGTTGCCTGCGCTTGAGCGTGGCGCTCGCCGGGGAAACCTTCATGCTACCATCCGGCCCGTTACAATTCAGGTATGCAGCTCCGTTGGCTATCCTCCATCGCACTCCTATGTTCGCTTCTGCCGGCGCAAAAAGCGCCGTTCACGGCCGAAGCCTTGCTCAAGATAAAACGCATCGCCGAACCGCAGGTTTCTCCCGACGGGCGATGGGTCGCTTTCACGGTGACGACCATCGATGTCGAGAAGAACACGCGGCCGCGGCAGGTGTGGATTGTGCCGCTGGCCGGCGGCGCGCCGAGGCAGATCACCGCGGATGGGAACAACGATACGGCGCGCTGGTCGCCGGATTCCAAGCGGATCGCATATGTCTCGACGCGCGGCGGCTCGTCGCAGATCTGGACGATGAACCCCGACGGCACGGGCGCGAAGCAAGTGACGAAGCTGGCGAGCGAAGCGGCGGGCGTGAAGTGGAGCCCGGAAGGGCGGTGGCTGATTTTCGTCAGCGAGGTCTGCCCAAGCTGCAACGCCGACGACGCGTGCAACGCGATTAAGATTGACGCGGAAAGCAAGAGCAAGGTCAAGGCGCGGACCTACACCGCGCTGCTGTACCGGCACTGGACCGAGTGGCGCGGGGAGCGGCGCAAGCACTTGATGGTGGTCGCGCCCGACGGCGGCGCGGTGCGGGACCTGACGCCGGGATTGAAATTCGACGTGCCGCCGTTCTCGCTCGAAGGCGGCGACGACTACGAGATTTCGCCGGACGGCAAGGAGGTCGTGTACGCCGCCGATCTGGACGAGAACCAGGCGACGAGCACGAATTGGGAGATCTACACGGTGCCCATCGACGGCGGGGAGGCGCGGAAGATTTCGACCAGCCCGGGCGCCGACGCCGGGCCGAAGTATTCGCCCGACGGCAAATGGATCGCATGGCGGCTGCAGGTGCGCGCGGGCTATGAAAGCGACCGCTGGCGGCTGGCGGTGTACAACCGCGAGAGCAACCAGATCAACGTGCTCACCGAGAGCCTCGACCGGCATGTGACGGGCTTTGCGTGGCACCCAGATTCGAAGCGAATCGCGTTCACGGTGGACGATCGCGGCCGGCAGATCGCGCACCTGATCGCCGTCACGGGCGGCGGAACGCGCATCCTCACGCAGGGCAACGCGTTCGTCGACGATCTGCAGTTCACGGCCGACGGCAAGACGCTGGTGTACACGGAGCAAAGCGGCGCGAGCCCGGTCGAAATCTTCAAGGCGGTCTCCGGCGGAGGCACGCCGACCGCCTTGACGCATCTGAATGACGATCTTCTCAGCGCGTACGATTTGCGGCCGCTGGAGGAGTTCACGACGAACGGCGCGGAGGGCGTGCCGGTGCACAGCTTTCTGCTGAAGCCGCCGGGGTTCGACGCGCGGAAAAAGTACCCGGCGCTGATGCTGATTCACGGCGGGCCGCAGGGCTCGTGGGGCGAGTCGTGGACTTATCGCTGGAACGCGCAGGTGTTCGCCGCGGCGGGGTTTGTGGTGGCGATGCCGAATCCACGGGGGTCGGAGGGCTACGGCACGCAATTCACGGACGAAATCAACGGTGACTGGGGCGGACGCGCGTACGACGATGTGATGGCGGTGACGGACTACGTGGCGGAATTGCCGTATGTGGATGGCGACCGGATGGCGGCCGCCGGCGGGAGTTACGGCGGGTACATGGTGGACTGGATCCTGGGCCACACGAACCGCTTCAAGGCGCTGATCTCGCACGCGGGCGTGTACGATTTACGCAGTGAAACCGGGGCGACGGAAGAACTCTGGTTCCCGGCGTGGGAATTCAAGGGCATGCCCTGGGAGCAGCCGGAGCTGTACGAAAAATGGTCGCCGTCGACGTATGCGAAGGAGTTCAAGACGCCGACGCTAGTGATTCACGGGGAGCTCGATTTCCGCGTACCGTACACGCAAGGGTTGCAGTTGTTCACGGCGCTCGAAGCGCAGAAAGTACCGTCGAAACTGATCGTCTTTCCCGATGAGGGCCACTGGGTACTGAAGCCGCAGAACAGCCTGCTGTGGTACCACAGCTTCCTCGATTGGATCACCGAGTGGACGGCAAAAAAGTAGAGTGCGCGGGGGCGCGGGACGATGCGCCGCGGCCGTTCACCGCAGTGAGAGTGCTCTCGCCGGGCGCATTGGAGACAATGGAGAGAAGGAGTCAGGAAGCACGATGAATGGCTTGAAGACCGCACTGCTGTTGGGTTTGCTGAGCGGTCTGCTGATCGTTGGCGGCAGGCTGGTGGCGGGCGAGAACGGCATGCTGATCGCACTGTTCATCGCCGTCGGCATGAACTTCTTCAGCTATTTCTTCTCCGACAAGATCGCCCTGGCATCGAGCGGCGCCGTGCGCGTGAACGAGACGCAGAACCCGGAAGTTTTCTGGCGGCTGGCGAAAATCGTGAAGCCGCTGTGCGACCGCATGGGCCTGCCGATGCCGAAGCTGTGGGTGACGCCGGAGCGGGCACCGAACGCTTTCGCCACGGGACGCAACCCGGCCCACGCGTCGGTCGCCGTGACGGCCGGCCTGCTCGATCTGATGGAGGACCGCGAGATTGAGGGCGTGCTCGCGCACGAGTTGGGGCATGTGAAGAACCGCGACATCCTCACCAGTTCCATCGCCGCGACCATCGCCTCGGCCATCACGTGGGCTGCGCAGATGGCCTTCTTTTTCGGCGGAAGGCGCGACGATGACGAGGGCGGCAACCCGATCGCGGCGCTCCTGATGATGCTGCTGGCGCCGATTGCGGCGGGCCTGATTCAAATGGCCATTTCGCGCACGCGCGAGTTCAGCGCCGACGCGGCGTCAGCCCAATACACCGGCAATCCCGATGAACTCGTCTCGGCCCTGCGCAAGCTGGAAGCCTATTCGAAGCGCATCCCGATGGACGTTTCCCCGTCCATGTCGCACATGTACATCATCCAGCCCTTGAGCGGCAAATCGCTGGCGAGCCTGTTCTCGACGCACCCGCCGACCGAGGAGCGCATTGCGCGGCTGCTGAGCCTGCGCCGGAGCTAACACTTGAACGACAAACTGAATCTGCCCGCGATCCAGGTCAACCGGCGCGGCGAAGAGCGCATCGAGTCCGGGCACCTGTGGATCTATGAAGCCGACGTCGCCGGACGAGGCGGCGCCCACGGCGGCGACACGGTGCGCGTGGTCACACAGCGCGGCCGGACGGCGGGCATCGCGCATTACAGCGATTCATCGAAGATCACGCTGCGGCTGCTTTCGCGGCACGCCGAAGCCGCCGACCGGGCCTTCTATCTGCGGCGGCTGCGGGCGGCCGCGGAACACCGCGCGCGCGTCGTGGAGAATTCGGACGCCTACCGCCTGGTGCATGCCGAAGGCGATCTGCTGCCGGGCCTGATCGTCGATGTCTACGCCGACTCGGTGGTCGCGCAATTCCTGACGCAGGGCATGGAGCGCGTGCGCGGCGAGATCGTCGCGTGTCTCGAAGAACTTCTGCATCCGGCCTGCATCGTGGCGCGAAACGATGTGCCGTCACGCAAGCACGAGAAGCTGGCGGAGACGACGGAGACGCTCGTCGGCGCTGCGCCGGAGCGTGTGCGAGTGCGCATGAACGGACTGACGCTGCTGACCGACGTCGTGCACGGGCAGAAGACGGGCGTGTACCTGGACCAGCGGGAGAACTACGTCGCGGCCGCGCGCTGGGCGCGTGGGCGCGCGCTGGATTGTTTCAGCTCGGCGGGCGGGTTCGCGCTGCACTGCGCCGCGAAATGCGATTCAATCGAAGCCGTGGAATCGTCGCCGGCAGCGCTCGAAGCGGCGCGGGCCAACGCCGCGGAGAACCACATCGAGAATGTCAGCTTCCGCGAAGCCGACGTCTTCGAATACCTCTCCGGCTGCGTGCAGGCGCGGCGCAGGTTTCAGACCATCGTGCTCGACCCGCCCGCCTTCGCCAAGTCGAAGACGGCCGTCGAGGGCGCGTTGCGAGCGTACCGCGAAATCAACCTGAAGGCCTTGAAGCTGCTCGATAGCGGAGGCGTGCTGGTCACGTGTTCCTGCAGTTATCACATCAGCGAAGCCGCGCTGCTGGAAACGCTGGCGCAAGCGGCGCTGGAGGCGGGCAAGACGCTGCGGGTGCTGGAGCGCCGCTCGCAGGCGCAGGATCATCCGGTGCTGCTCACGGTGCCGGAAACGCTGTACCTGAAGTGCCTGATCGTCGAGGCGCTGTAGCGGCGAGCCGAACCGGATAGGGCACCGAGTAGCCCTTCGCCTCCCACCACAAAATGCGGTTCATCGTCGCGGTAGGGATGTCATCCACATGGTTGGGATTGAAGCGCAAAGACGCGAGCGCCGCTTCGCGTTCACGGCCATTGAGAGCGCTCACGGGCCGGTTCATCTCGGTCAGCGAGATGCGCGGCGGCAGCACGGCGTAGGGCTTCAGGTCCGCCTGGGGCTGGAAGATGCTGGTCATCGGCCGGGCGGCGGCGAGGAACCGCGTGCGCGGTGGAATCCGGTAAATCTCCTGGATGGTGCGCAGGAGGCTGGCGTGGGTGTAGTGGGTGGAATCCAGCGCGGCGCGGCGCACGTGCGGCCCGATGGCCAGGCACACGGTGCGGTGGCCGTCAACGTGATCGACGCCATCCTGCGCGTCATCTTCGGTGACGAGCACCAGCGTCTGTGCCCAGAAGCTGCTCTTCGAAAGCGCCGCGACCATGCGGCCCAGCGCGAAATCGTCGTCAGCCACCATCGCGCGCGGCGTGGGGAAGCCCGGACGCGTGCCCATGGTGTGGTCCGAAGTGAGAGTGACCACCGCGAGTTCGGGCGCGTGGCGATTCTTCTCCCATTCTCCCAGCCGCTCGATAAACGCCTCGGCGCGAATCTGGTCGGTCATGTTCATGGTGGACGTGGGATAGCGCCGGTCAACCAGCGCGCCCAGCGCGGGCACGGCGGGCCGGGCCGCCGCGGCTTCGCGCCAACGCCCTTCCTGGTACATTTTCCAGTACGCTTCCCAGCCCTGCAGGTCGCTCTCGTTGATGTCCTTCACAACGCTCGCAGCTGGGTCCCAGCGCGCCGGATTGGTCGCTTCGCCCATCAGCTGCACATCGATCTGCCGCGGCGCGCCTTGCCAGAAGAAGCCGGTCGGCGCAACGGTCAGCGCGTCGTCCATGTTCCAGGAATAGCCGCGCGGCGAGGCCGCAAAGGAGCGCTGCACATAGTCCGAAACGAAGGCCATGGTCAGCCACTGGTGGCCGTCGAAACTGATCTCGCTGCTGGTGTAGAAGTTGTCGAGCAGGACATACTGCTCGGCCAGAGCGTGATGGTTCGGCGTGACGTCGCGGCCGTACATCAGATAACGTGGCTCGCGCTCGCCGCGCGGGAGGTCGGAGAGCACCTGATCGTACGTGCGGTTCTCCTTGATGATCAGAAAGACGTGGCGAATGCCCAGCGCGGCGAGATTCGCGACGCCGCCGGCGGGCTCGAACTTCGGGGCGTTGGCGGCGCGGACTTCGCGTAGCCCCGCGGCATGGCGCTCGAGCAGCGCGGGCGGGTAGGAGGAGACCGATCCCTCGTAGTTGAGCGTGTTGTGCCCGCCGCCGGGAGCCGCGTTGTTGCCCGTCCCTTTCACCGACACGACGCGCACGCCGCCATCGGCCGCAACGGCCACGGAGACCGGGAACCAAGCCGATGGCAGCGCTCCGACAAAGCGCCAGACCTGGCCCGCGCTGTGTTCGACAATGCCCAACGCGTTGATGCCGGCACAGGCGACGTACAGCCGTTTGCCGCCGGGCGCGAACGCCACCGACACGGGCTGGCTGCCGAACGTGCCTGCGGGGAAAGACGGGATTTTCACATCAACCGCGGCCATGCGAGCGGTGTCGAAGATGGACAGCGAATCCGAATGCGCGTTGGCGACGACGAGCGTTGCGCCATCCTCTGAAATCGCGATGGAGGAAGGCGCGAGTCCGGTTGCGATTTCGCGGACGGACGCGGATTCCCGCGGATCGATGACCGACAAAGTGCCGCTGGCCGAGGATCCCGTCGAGGGTTCGGTGAGCACCTGGGTTCGGGCGCTGAACGCCGTCGTTTCGCCCGGCTGGGGCCGGCGGCCGCCGCGATTGGCGACGTAGACCAGGCCCGTCTGCCGGGAAACCGCGATCGCCATCGGTGCAACGCCAACCGGAATTTCTCTTAGGATCTCGCGCTTGTCCGCATCGATCACCGCGACGGTATTGCCGGCGCTCAGCGTCGCGTACAGCGTCCGGCCATCGGGCGAGAAGGCCAGCCCCGCGGGCACTGCGTGGCTCTTGAAGCGGAGCCGCTCGGTCTTTTCCGCGGAGCCATTCGCATCCAGCGTCGCAATAGCGATCGAATCGTCGGCCCGGGCCGAAGTCTCGCAGACCCAGAGTTCCCGCGTGCCCGGGCGGAACGCCAGGCCGGCGTAGGATGTCGCGTGCGTCGCCACCTTCGCGCGATGGATCAGCGTCGGCGCGTCGAAGATCTCCACGCCGCGCGAGCCGAGCACAGCAAACCATTTGCCCGCGGGGTCGAAGACGCCTTCCACGGGCCGTCCTGGGATGGCCGCCTGGTCACCCCAAGGCCGCAGGATCTGGCTGGTCACGAGCAGCGAGAAGCCTTCCTTTTGCGGTCCGGCGAAAAGCGAGTTCTTGAGGACCGGGAACAGCGGAGTTTCCACTGACAGCAACACGGCCGCGAACATGGCGGCCAGCGCGGCAGGCAACGCGATACGGCGGAGCATCACGCTCTCATTCTAGAAGTGGAAGGTTTCACGCGCATGTCAGGGACGCGCCACCGGCGGGTTGATGAGCGCCGGCGGCGATTCCATGCGCTTCAACTGGCCGCAGGCGGCGTAGATGTCGAGGCCGCGCGGACGGCGGACGAAACACGGCACGGACTTGCGGACGATGGTCTGAAATGCGGCCACACGGGCGGGGTCGGGCGTGGAGAATGGGATGCCCGGCCCGGGATTCAGCGGGATGAGATTCAGCTTGCAGTTGATATTGGCCAGCAGACGAGCGACGCGGCGGGCATCGGCATCGGTGTCATTGACATCCTTGAGCAGCACGTATTCAAAGCTCAGATTCTCCCACGTGCGCAACGGGTAAATGCGACACGCGTCCAGCAGATCTTTGAGATGCCACTTGCGCGTGATGGGCATGAGCCGGCAGCGCTGTTCTTCACTCGACGCGTTGAGCGAAATCGCCAGCCGCGGACGCTGAGAATCCGGCGCCTGGGCGAATTCGGCGATGCGCGGGACGATGCCCGAAGTCGAGACCGTGATGCGCCGGGGAGACAGGCCGAGACCCTTCACGTCGGTCAGAATCCGCGCGGCCTTGAGGACCTCCGGCACGTTCAGCAGCGGCTCGCCCTGGCCCATCATCACGATGTTGATGCGCTTCGCATCCGCCCACAGGCCGTTGTCGCGGGCGACGAAAAAGACCTGGCCTACGATCTCGCCCGCCGTAAGATTGCGCTCGAGTCCCATCAGCGCGGTCAGGCAGAAGTGGCAGCCGACGGGGCAGCCGACCTGCGTGGAGATGCACAGCGTGTCGCGAGCCTGCTCCGGCATGAAGACGGTCTCGACCGTTTTGCCGTCGGCGAGCCGCAGCAGATAGCGCTTCGTCCCGTCCGTCGATTGGTAGACCGAGACGGCCTCGGGATAGCCGAAACAGCAGCGCAGTGCGAGCGCCTGCCGCAACGGCTTGGCGAGCGTCGTCAGATCGTCGAAGGACGCCGCGCGGCGATGGTACAGCGCTTCATACACCTGGCGCGCGCGAAACGCCGGCTCGTCCGCGGGCAACAGCGCGCGAATCTCTTCGGTTTCAAGTCCCAGCAGCGCCTGCATCGATCTGGTCCCCTTCTCCCGATTGTCCACCCGCGGCCGTCCGCGCGCGGGGTTGCTGCGAGAATGGAGTTTATGACGCTGGACGGAACTGAGCGCGACGTGCGCATGACGGTGCTGCCGAACGGCATCCGGGTGATCACGGAGCCGATGCCCGCGGTGCGCAGCGTGGCCGTGGGTTTCTGGATCGAAGCGGGTTCGCGCTACGAGCCGGCCGCGGTGAATGGCGTCGCCCATTTCATCGAGCACATGCTCTTCAAGGGCACGCCGTCGCGCTCGGCCGAGCAGATTGCGCGCGAAATGGACGCCATCGGGGGCAATCTCGACGCCTTTACGGACCGCGAGATGTCGGGCTACACGATGAAGGTGCTCGACGAACACCTGGGGCTCGCGTTTGGAATCCTGGCCGACATGCTGCGCCATCCGAGATTCGACCCGGCCGAGATCGAGAAGGAAAAGGGCGTCATCCTCGAAGAGCTGAAGATGGAGAACGACGATCCCGAGTCGGCGGTCCACGATCTGTTCGTGCACAACTTCTGGAAGGGACATCCGCTCGGCCGCCCGATCGCCGGAACGAAGCGCACGATCGCGAGTTTCAGCGACGCCGGGCTGCGGTCCTATCATGAGTCGCACTACACGGCGGCCAATCTGACTGTGACCGCGGCGGGCAGTCTGCGCCACGCGGAGGTGCTGTCGCTGGTGGAAAGCCACTTCGGCTCCCTGCCCCCGGAGAGGCGATGCCGAGGCAGCGCGCGCCGGAGTGCCGGCCGGTGTTCAAGTTGAAAAGCCGCCGCTCGCTGCAGCAATTGCAGCTCTGCGCCGGCGCGCCGGCGGTGGAGGCGGCGCACCCGCTGCACTTCGCCTGTTATACGCTGAATGTGATCCTGGGGGGCAGCATGAGTTCGCGTCTGTTCCAGAGCATCCGCGAACGGCAAGGGTTGGCCTATGCCATCTTTTCGGAGTTGAATCTGTATCGCGACACAGGCTGCCTCGCTGTTTACGCCGGGACGTCGCCCGAGACCGGGCGGCGTGTTCTGGAGTTGACGTTGGCCGAGTTGGGACGCCTGAAGAACGAGCCGGTGCCGGAGGAGGAATTGCATCGCGCTCGCGAGCACATGAAAGGCTCGCTGCTGTTGAGCCTGGAATCGACCGGCAGCCGGATGAGCAACCTGGCCCGGCAGTGGCTGACGTACGGCCGCTTCTATTCGTTGGACGAACTGGCCGCGGCCATCGACGCAGTGACCGCCGGCGAGATCCAGGAAGTGGCGCGGCGTTGCTTCCAGCCCGGCAAAATCGGACTGGCGGCCGTCGGACGGACCGAGGACCTGGGAGTCGCAGAAGGAGATCTGATTTGTTGAAACGCTGCGCGCTGTTGGTGCCCGTCGTTCTCTGTACGCTCGCGGCGGGGCTGTACGCGGCCGACTTCGCCGCCTTGAAGCCGCAGGGTTACGTGAGCGATTTCGCCGGCGTGGTCGATCAGGGCTCGCGCGAGCAGATCGACGCCTATTGCGCGCGGGTCGAGCAGACCACCGGCGCGGAGATCGCGCTGGTCACGCTCAGCAGCACCGAGGGCGAGCCGGTCGAGGACGTGGCCAACCTGCTGTACCGCAAATGGGGCGTGGGCCTGAAGAAAACGAACGAAGGCGTTCTTGTTTTACTCGTGGTGAACGATCGCCGCTCACGCATCGAGGTCGGCTACGGCCTGGAACCGGTCATCACCGACGGTTACGTCGGCGGCCTGCTGCGCAGCCTGATTCCGTCGTTGCGCAGCGGGGATTACGCCCAGGCGCTGGCCGACGCGGCGCACCAGTTGGGCGAAAAGATCGCGGCGTCCAAGGGCGTCGCCATCGGCGGGCCGGCGCCGCGGCGCACTACGAGTCCGCGGCCCGAGGGCTTGCCGATCGGCCCGCTGGTGATGGCGGGAATCATCTTCATCCTGTTCCTGTTCGCCCGCGGCCGCGGCGCCGCGGGAGCCAACGGGGGCGGTTTCTGGGGCTTCTTGATTGGCATGCTCATCGGCAACCTGCTGGGCGGAGGAGGGGGACCGCGCTCCGGTGGCGGCGGCGGATTCGGCGGCTTCGACTCCGGCGACAGCTTCGGCGGATTCGGCGGAGGCGACTCCGGCGGCGGGGGCGCATCGGGCAGTTGGTAATGGATCGCATTTCAGGAGAGTGCCATGGCCGATCACGATAAACTGCTGCAGCAACTGGTGGAGAAGTTGAAAGCGGCTCAGGGAAAGTCGCTGGTGAGCGTCATTCTCTACGGCTCGGCGGCGGCCGGCGATCATCACGCCGCGTACTCCGATCTGAACGTGTTTTGCGTTCTCACGGCGGTCACAGCGAAGGAATTGGCCGCCAGCGAGCCCATTTTCCACTGGTGGCGCGAACTGCACCACCCGGCGCCGCTGCTGATGAGCGTCGAGGAGGTGCGCGAGAGCACCGATTGCTTCCCCATCGAGTTCATGGATATGCGCGAGCGGCGGCGCGTCCTGTACGGTGAGGACGTCGTGGCCAATCTCGCGATCGAGGAGGTGTTCTACCGCGCGCAGGTGGAACACGACCTGATGGCCAAGTTGCTGCGCTTGCGCCAGAAGGCGGCCGGCGTGCTCAGCGACAATGAACTGCTGCTGCGGCTGATGGCCGATTCCGTGTCGACCTTCTGCATTCTCGGCCGCCACGGGCTGCGCCTGGCCGGCGTGGAGTCCGCCTGGAGCAAGCGTGAAATCGTCGCCGCGGGCGTGCAGCATTTCAGTATGACGGGCCAATCGTTTTATACTTTGTTGGATCTGCGCGAGGGCCGCGCCAAGGCGCGGGACATCGACGCGGCGGGGTTATTCGAAAAATATCTCGCGGACATCGCGGCCCTGATAGAGGCCGTGGATCGTCTGGAACGTTAGGAGACAGACCATGAAAATCGCTCTCATTATTCTCGGAGTCGTGCTGGCGCTGGTGCTGATTGGCGGGTTGATTGTGTTCTCCATGGGCGTTGGCGTGAACAACGACCTGGTGCGGCAACAGGAGGCGGTGAAGGCCGCGTGGTCGCAAGTGGACATCGCCTTGCAGCGCCGCGCCGACCTGATCCCCAATCTGGTGGAGACCGTGAAGGGCTATGCGACGCATGAAAAAGATGTGATCGCGTCGGTCGCGAACGCCCGCGCGGCACTCGGCGGCGCGCGCACGCCCGGCGAAAAAATTACCGCCAACGGGCAGTTGGACAGCGCGATCAGCCGCCTGCTGCTGGTGGTGGAAAACTACCCGAACCTGAAAGCGAACGAGAATTTCCTCCGTCTGCAGGACGAACTCGCCGGGACCGAAAACCGGATCGCCGTCGAACGGCACAAGTACAATGAAACGCTGCAGCGCTACAACACGAACATCGGGCTGTTTCCGAACAATCTGTTCGCGTCAATGCTCGGCTTCCACCGCAACGACGAGTACTTCAAGACCGAGGAGCGCGCGCGGCAGGCGCCCGCGGTGAGTTTCAAATAGGAGCGCCGCCATGAGCGCGAGAACGTTTCCGAATTACATCGGCGGCCAATGGGTCGAAGGCCCGTTGTTCGAGAATCGGAATCCGGCCGACACGTCCGAAATCGTGGGGCTGCATGTCGCCGGGATTCCCGAGGACATCGAACGGGCTGCCGCGGCGGCGCAAGCCGCGCTGCCGGCCTGGAGCGCGCTGAACGGCCCCGCGCGTGGAGCGTTGCTCTACAAAGTGGCGGACCTGCTCGAACAGCGCTTCGACGAGATCTCGGCCGACATGACGCGCGAGGAAGGCAAGACGCTCGCGGAGTCGAAGGGCGAGGTGCGGCGGTCGATCAACATCTTCCGCTACTTCGCTGCCGAGGGGCCGCGCCTGGCCGGCGTGCTCGCTCCCAGCGAGCGCGACCGCGTGCAGATGTTCGCCGTGCGCAAGCCGGTGGGCGTGGTGGCGCTGATCACGCCATGGAATTTTCCCAGCGCAATTCCGGCCTGGAAACTGGCGCCGGCGCTGATCTGCGGCAACACGGTGGTGCTGAAGCCGGCCTCGGCGGCTCCGCTGAGCGCATGGCGGATTATCGAAGCGTGCCACGAGGCGGGCATTCCGAAGGGCGTGGTGAATTTCGTCGCCGGATCTGGCGCCAGCCTGGGCCGCGCGCTGGTCGAGGCCCCGGCGGTCCAGGCCGTTTCCTTCACCGGCTCGTGCGAAATCGGCCACAAACTGCATGCGCTGGCCTCGGCGCGGCGCCTGCGGATTCAACTCGAAATGGGCGGCAAGAACCCGACCATCGTGCTGGCCGACGCCGACTTCGCGAGCGCCGTGGAGAACGTCGCCAACGCGGCATTCTTCTCGACGGGCCAGAAGTGCACGGCCACCTCGCGGGCGATTGTCGAGGAGCCGATTTACGATCGTTTCGTCGCAGCGCTGGCCGAGCGGACGCGCAGTTTGAAAGTCGGCAACGGCATGCAGCCAGGCATCGAGATCGGCCCGTGCGTCGACGAGGGGCAGATGAATACGGTGCTCCACTACATCGAAACTGGCCGCCGGGAATGCGGCGCGCCGCTCGCCGGCGGGCGCCGGTTGACCGGTCCGGATTACGACCGCGGTTGGTTCGTCGAGCCGACTCTGTTCGCCGATGTCGATCCGCAAGCGGCCATCGCGCGCGAAGAAATCTTCGGGCCGGTGCTGGCGGTCACGCGCGCCCGCGATTTCCAGCACGCCATGGAACTGGCCAACGCGAGCCAGTTCGGACTCTCGGCCTCCATCCAGACGACCAACGTGTCGCGCGTGTTCGAATTCATCCACGGCATGCAAGCCGGGCTGCTCACGATTAACCTGCCGAGCGCCGGGGTGGAATATCAGCTCCCGTTCGGCGGCACTAAGGACTCCAGCTTCGGACCCAAGGAACAGGGCCCCGCGGCGGTGGAATTTTACAGCGACTATAAGACGGTTTATCTCCGTTATTGAGGCATGATTCATGAAGCTCGGTCAGATCGAATGGGATGGCCGCATCACGGCCGCGGTGTTTGAAAAAGGCTACGCGCTGCCCGTGCCGGGCTATACGGTGCGCGATTTGGTGGACGACAGCGAACGGCAGCACGAGCCATTCCTCGCGTTCGTGGCACGGCACGTCAGCAAGGGCCAAATCGAGGCGCCGCCGAAGATTCCGATTCTGCCGCGCGAGGTGTGGGCCTGCGGCTGCACGTACGAGATGAGCGCCTCGTTCCGCGATGCGGAGCACGGTACGCGGGAGGGTTTCTACCGGCAGGCCTTCACCGCGCCGCGGCCCGAGATTTTCTTCAAGGGCACGGGGCGCGTGTGCGTCGGTCCGGGCGCGGCGATTGGAATCCGGAAGGACTCGACGTTCACGGCGCCGGAGCCCGAATTGGCCGTACTGCTGGGCTCGAAGGGGAAGGTCCTCGGCTACACCCTGGCCAACGATGTGTCGGCCTGGGACATCGAGCGCGAGAATCCGCTCTATCTGCCGCAGTCGAAGGTCTTCACCGGCTGCTGCGCGCTGGGGCCGTGGTTTGTGACCGCGGAGGAACTGGCGAATCCCTATGCGCTGGACATGGCCTGCACGATTCACCGCGCAGGCGAGTTGCTGTTCGAGGGCCGCAGTTCGACGGCCAAGCTCGGACGCAAAATCGAGTTGCTGATCGAGTACCTGCTGCGGGCCAATCCCGTACCCGCCGGGTCGGTTCTGCTCACGGGCACGGGCATCATCGCGCCGCAGGAGGCCGCGCTGCACCCGGGCGACATGGTGGCCATCTCCGCGGACGGCCTGGGCACGCTCTCGAATATCGCGGCCCTGGTGGGCTGAGGCGCCGGCAGCCGGAATCCATCCCGGCCGGCGGCACGCCCGCTATTGAGAATCCTCCAGTCCCTCCAGTTCATCGGCCTGCGCCGAGAAGCGTTTCAGCACCTTGATGGATGGGCCCGCGGCGAAGCCGGCGGTTCGCAGACGGCGGTACAGCGAGGCCAGGTGTTTCGGCTCGGCCAGGTATTCGGCAGGCTTCTGGCCACGCAGCTTCAGCACGATGAATTGTTCGATTTGTAACATCTCGTCGATGTCGGAATACGCTTCACCGACGGCCTTCTGCGCCACCGATCGCGCCACCTGTTTGCGCATCAAATCGCGCAGGACGCGCTGGCTGCCCACCCGATTGCCGCGGACCCGGGCTTCGGCGTAATGCTCGGCGTACTGCCGGTCATCGAGCACCTGCAGTGCCTTCAGCCTGGCGATCACCTGATCGACGTCACCCACCTGCGCGGCCCGCGCCCGCAGCTTCTGCCGCAGCTCGGCAATCGATCGGGCGCGCTGGCCCAGCAGGCGCAGGCCGTATTGGCGAAGCGCCTCAAGATCGAGTTTCTTAGGCGGCTTGAAGGGCATCCAGGGATCACTATAGCGCCGCAAGGCTGCGCCGGCGATTCCAGGTTACCGCCGCGCCAGATCGGCAGCCTCCGCACTGCGCGATCCACCGCTCCATTCAATTAGCGTGGAGTACACTGGTAGTTGCAAGGAGTCCCGTTATATGGACGAAGACAAGAGAATTCCGTATTTTCTTCTCGGTCTGGGCATTGGAGCCGCCATTGGTATTCTGTTTGCTCCGAAAGCCGGTCCCGAGACGCGCGATTTTCTGCTTACGAAAGCCGACGACGGGAAGGAGTTTCTGAAGCGCAAGAGCGTTGAGTTGAAGGATAACGCCACGGAACTCGTCGATCGCGGCAAGCAGGCCATCTCGCGCCAGAAGGACAACCTCACGACGGCCGTGGAAGCCGGCAAGCAGGCCTATCGCGAAGCCACAGCGGCGCAGGCGCCGGCTCCGGTGGTCGGCCAAGACGACATGATTGAAGGCGTCTGAGAGGCGGCCTCGACGTGCCGCAGCCCGATACGACTTTTCTGTTGATGGCGATCGCGGTGCTCATCTCGAGCATCGCGCTGCTGCTCTCCGCCCTGGCGACCCTGGGGACCTATCGCGCGGTGCGCCGGCTGGAGTCCCAAATTGGGCCGCTATTGCCACAGGCCGCGGAGTTTCTCCAGAACTCGCGCCAGGCCCTGGACGTAGCGCTCGTACAATTCCGCGAAACCGGCGCTAAGACACAGGCGGTGCTCGACGATGTGCGCGCGGAAATCGCGCATATTGCAATCGTGCGAGCCGATCTCGCCGGCCGGCTGCAGGCCCAGATGCAGCGCGTCGAACTGGTGCTCGACGATGCCGTCTCGTGTGTTCAAACGATCACTAACACCATGCAGGGCGGCGTGATCCGGCCGCTCCGGGAAGTGGGTGGAATTTTGGCCGGCGTGCGCACGGCGGTGCGCGTTTTCCTGCATTTTCAGCGCCCCAGCGTGGATCAGGCGACGCCCGACGACGAGGCCTTCCTCGGCTGATGGCGGCCGCTGGAAAGAAGCGCAGGAATCCGTTCACGCGACGCGCGACGCGCGTCCTGATTCGAGCCTGGGGCTGTAGACTGGGTTCGTGATGCGCCTTTTCGCAGCCGTCGCGCTGGCGGTTTTCTTTGTGGCCGGCGCCGCGCATCCTGCGGCGACGCAAGCGCAGAATCAGACGCCTTCTAATCCATCCCAGCCCGCTGCTGCGATCGGCGCCGAGTTGCACCAATTGAAACTCGATCCGGACGCCTGTTACCGCGTTCGCGATATTGCTCTCGAGCGCCCCGATATCCGGTTTTTCTTCACCGACGGCTGGCTGATTTTTGCGCGGCCCGTCGCCGGGCATCGTATCGCGGCCCTCTACAGCGCGCGCGAAAGCACCGACGACGCCGAAATCCTGGTCCGTCCCTCCAACCGCAGTGAACGCGCGAGCCTGGCGCAAGCCGCCGGCACTCCGAATTTGAACGAACATTTTCGAGCCGCTGTGTTTGTCTTCACGGACGGCGGCGGGGAAGAGCTGATTTCTGAAATCGAACGCAGCGGCGCCAAGAAAAGCGAGGAGCGGGGATTGCTCTACGCCTCCGAGTCCGGCGACACTGTGCGCAGCCTCGCCACCAGCCTGGAGGTCCGCGTCGTGCACGACTTACTGATCGGCGCCGCCAGCCGTGGCGAAGGGCTCAGCTTCGCGGCCATTGCCGGCCGGACTCTCGGCAACTTCGACGTTTTTTTCGACCCGACCACCTATGAGCAGGCGGTGGTGGGGAAAGTATCCAGCTCCGGAGCCAGCGCCCGATTCGACATTTGGACGAGTTTCCGGTCTCGAGCGAGCCTGCGCGCCGAGACTCCGCTGCCGGCCGATTTCAGCCTCGAGAATTACCGCATCGAGGCCACCATCCAACCCGATCTGCATGTGAATGTGGTGACGCGCATGACGCTGCGCGCGGGACATCGGCTGGCCGGCGTCGTCGGCCTCGACATCTCTCCGCGGATGAACCTCACCGCAGCCCGGGTGGATGGCCAGCAAGTGGAAATCTTCCGCCGCCAGTCGCTACGCGAATCGCTCGCCGGCGGCGGGGTCAACGATACATTCCTCATCGGTCTGCCGACGCCGGTGGAGCCGGGTGCGACTCGTGAGATCGAGATCCGGCACGACGGCGAAGTGATCCACAAGGCCGGAGACGGGGTCTTCTTTGTCGCCGACCGCGTGAGCTGGTATCCGTCCCGCGGCTTCCGATTGGCGACCTACGACCTGACCTTCCGTTTGCCCAAGCAATACCTGCTGGCGGCGCCCGGAGACCCGCTGGAGGAGAAGATCGAAGGCGACTGGCGCATCGTACACCGGCGCTGCGCGCAGCCCATCCGCATGGCCGGCTTCAACATCGGCAGCTATGATCACGTGAGCATCAAGCGCGGCGATTACGAAGTGGAAATGTACGCCAACACTAACGCCGAGCCCTTCCTGTCCGCGCGCAAGCCCGCTGCCGCCGCGGCCTCGTCCGCACCCGATGGCCCCGCACTGGTCCGCAAAACAGGCGCCGGCGAATCGCCCGCGAAGGTCTCTCCCAATCCGGCTACGCGCATGGGCGCCGTCGGCGCGGAGATCGCCGAGGAATTCGAGTGGATGGCCTCGCAATTCGGCCCGCCGCCCTTGAAAAGGATCGCGGTCTCGCCCATTCCAGGCTTCTTCGGGCAAGGCTTTCCGGGGCTGATCTACCTTTCGACGGTCAGCTACCTGGAGGACTCGGCGCGCAAATCGCTCCTCAAGAGCGACTCCGTCACCGACGCTTTCTTCACCTCGATCATGCACGCGCACGAGGTGGCGCACCAGTGGTGGGGCAATCTCGTCTCTCCCGCCACGTACCACGACGAATGGCTCTCCGAGGCCTTGGCCAACTACTCGGCGCTGCTCGTGCTCGAGCGCAAACGCGGGCCCAAGGCGGTGGAGGCTGTGCTCGAGGATTATCGCAAAGCGCTGCTCGCGCCCGGTCCGTCGTCCACGATCGAGGCCAGCGGCCCGATCACCTGGGGCGTCCGGTTGAGAGACGACGGCCGGCTCACGGTGTGGCACGCCATCATCTACGGGAAGGGCACCTGGATCGTCCACATGCTGCGGCGCCGCATGGGTGACGACGCGTTCATGCGCATGCTTTTGGAACTGCGGAAACGCTACGAACTGCGCCCCCTAAGCACCGAGGAGTTCCGCGCGCTGGCCGCGGAGTTCCTCCCGCCCCACGACCCCGATCCGGCGCTCGAGAGCTTCTTCGACACGTGGGTCTACGGAACCGGCATCCCGCTGCTCGAGTTGTCCACTTCCATCCGCGGCAAAGCCCCGGCGGTGGCGCTGACCGTCACTGTCCGGCAGAGCGATGTCCCTGACGACTTCGTCACCGAAGCGCCGCTGGAGGTTCGTCCCGCGGGTGGCGGCAAGCCGATTGTGCGCTGGGTCCACACCAGTTCCGAGCCGGCGGTCATTACCATGAAGCTGAAGGCGCGGCCGCAAAAAGTGGAACTCGCGCCGGGCATGGCCATGCTGATGAAGAGCAAGTGAGGACCACGGCGCATCCCGGCCTGCATCCTCTTCCGCGTGCACTGCGCCCGCAAAGCGATCGCCCAAGCCGCCGCGGTAACGTAGAAGACATGCTGACCCGTAGAGGATTCATCGCCACCGCCGGCGCGGCCGCCGCCATGGCCGCGCGCGCACAGAACGAACCCGCGTTGAGAATCGGCGTAATGGACGGCGTGTTGCGTCTGGCTTCGCAGCCCGAGGCCGTCGCCAAAGCCCGCGCGCTCGGTCTCGGCGGCGTCCAGGTCACCCTCGGACAGGATGCCGCGAAAACGCGCCTGCTGCTGGAGGACGCCGCGCTGCAACGCGCCTGGAAAGAGGCGGCGCAGCGCGAAGGCGTGACGCTCGACGCCACCTACCTCGACATTCTGCATGTGAATTGTTTGAAGAACGATCCTAAGGCGCCGGACTTCGTCGCCCGCGGCATCGCTGCCACCAAGGCTATCGGCGCGCCCATTCTGATGACGGTCTTCTTCGGCAAATGCGAGCTGCTCTCGCGCCAGGAGACCGATTCCGCGATCGCCGCCTTCAAGGAACTGGTCCAGGAAGCAGCGCGGGCAAAGATCGTGATCGGCTTCGAAAACGTTCTGCTGGCCGAAGAGAACATGCGCGCGCACGACCTCATCGCCTCGCCCTGGTTCAAGATCTTCTACGACGTCGGCAACCTCACCAACATGAAAGGCCAGAACGCCGCCGCGGAGATCCGCCGGCTGGGCCGCGAGCGTATCTGCCAATTTCATTTCAAGGACAAAGGTTACCTCGGCGAGGGCAAGGTGGACTTCCCGGCGATCCTCGCCGCGATCCACGACATTGGCTTCCGCGGCTGGGCCAACCTCGAGACCAATTCGCCCTCCGGCGACGTGGATGCCGACGTGAAACGCAACCTAGGCTACCTCCAGGGCCTGCTGCGGGGATGAGCGGCGGGGCCGGTATGCGCGCGGCGCTGGAGCGTTACTTCGAGTTCGGACGCCTCGAGACGAACTGGCGCACGGAGGTCCTGGCCGGGACCACCACGTTCGTCACCATGGCCTACATCATCTTCGTCAACCCGTCCATCCTCGCCGAGACGGGCATGCCGTTTGCCGCGGTGACCGCCGCCACCTGCCTCGCCTCGGCCCTCGGCTGCTTCCTGATGGGCGGCCTGGCGCGCTATCCGATCGCGCTCGCCCCGGGCATGGGCCTGAACGCGTACTTCACCTTCGCCGTCGTGAAGGGTCTGGGCGTGCCTTGGCCCGCCGCGCTCGGCGCGGTCTTCGTTTCGGGCATTCTGTTTCTCATCCTGACGGCCGCCGGTGTGCGCCGGATGATCCTCGAGGCGATCCCGCGCGAGCTCTACGCCTCGGTGGCCGTGGGTATCGGCCTGTTCATCGCCTTCATCGGATTTCGTAACGCCGGCATCGTCGTGGCCGACCCGGCGACGCTGGTCCGCCTGGGCAACCTGCGCGCTCCCGCCACGCTGCTGGCGCTCGCGGGACTGTTCCTCACCGGCGCGCTGATGATCTGGCGCGTGCAGGGTGCGATGCTGCTCGGCATCGCCGGCACGACCATCGCGGGCGTGCTCGCGGGCGTGATCCGGTGGTCGCCGCAGCCTTACTCGGTGCGCGCGCTGTCTGGAACATTTCTGAAGCTTGACGTTCCGGCGGCATTGCGGCTGGGCTTGCTCGAAATCGTCTTCGTTTTTCTGTTCGTCGATCTGTTCGATAACATCGGCACGCTGGTGGCGGTCGGCAAGCGCGCCGGCCTGTTCAACTCCGATGGAAAAATCCCCCGCCTCAACGGCATCCTGACCGCCGATGCCCTGGCCACGACGGCCGGTTCGCTGCTCGGCACTTCCACCGTGGTCAGCTACATCGAAAGCGCGGCCGGCGTGGTCGCCGGAGGCCGCAGCGGCGTGACGGCCATCGTCACCGGCCTGCTGTTTCTGGCCGCTCTGTTCGTCGCTCCCATCACCGGCGTAATCCCCGTGCAGGCCACCGCGCCGGCGCTGATTCTGGTCGGCGCTCTGATGCTCACTCACGCCGGCGAAATCGAATGGGCGGACCCGTTGCAGGCCATCCCGGCGTTCCTCACCATGACCGCCATTCCGTTGACTTTTTCCATCGCCAACGGCCTCGCTTTCGGCTTCTTGTCTTACACTCTTCTCAAGCTCATCGCCGGTCAGGGCCGCAAAATCCACTGGCTCGTCTACGTGCTCGCCGCCCTCTGTGCGGCCCGCTTTTTCTACCTGGGGAAAGGATGAGAACAGGTGGAGCACGCAGTTGAAATCGAAGCGCTGACCGCCCGCGACTGGACCGCAGTCGAGAGAATCTTCGACGAGGGCATTCGCAGCGGCGATGCGACTTTCGAGACCTCGACTCCGGAGTGGGAAAAATGGGACGCGGGCCATCTTGCGACTTGCCGGCTGGTGGCGCGGGCGGGTGACGATATTCTCGGCTGGGCCGCGTTAAGTCCGGTTTCCGTCCGGCGTTGCTTTTCCGGCGTCGCGGAAGTCAGCCTCTACATTGCCGGACGGGCGCGCGGCCGCGGCGTCGGGACACGATTATTGAGCGCGCTGATAGAAGCCTCGGAACGCGCCGGCGTCTGGTCCCTGCAATCGTCGACTTTCCCGGAAAACACGGCCAGCCTCGCGCTGCAACAGCGGCATGGGTTTCGCGTCATCGGCCGGCGGGAGAGGATTGCGTGCCGCGATGGCCGCTGGAGGGACGTGGTCCTGCTGGAGCGCCGAAGCACCGTCGCAGGCACTTGACGCGCCGCTCTTCCGCGCCGGCTCAAAGCAATTCGTCGCGTTTTTGTTTTTCGAGAAATCTAACCACGTCGCCGACTCTTTGCGTGTGCTCCCGGCGCGTGATCAGCAGCGCATCCGGCGTCTCCACCACGATCAGGTCGTCCACGCCGAGCAGCGCCACGAACTTGCCGGGCGCGTCCACCAGGTTGCCGGAAGCCCGCTCGAACAGCGTCTCGCTGCGAGCGGCGTTGCCTTGCGCGTCCTTCGGCAGCAGGTCGTACACCGCGTTCCAACTCCCGACGTCGCTCCAGCCGATGTCTCCGGCCGCGAAGCCCACCACGCCCTTCGCCCGTTCGAGCACGGCGCAGTCGACCGAGATGTTCTCGCACTGTGGAAAAACCTCGGCCAGCTTCGCCGCGAACGCCCTCGCGCCGTATTTGGGCAGCGTATCGAGCAGCGCGGCGGTTTGCGGCAGATGCTCGTGCAGCGCATTCAGAAACACGTCCGCGCGCCAGAAGAACATGCCCGCGTTCCATCCGAAGTGGCCCGCTTCGACGAACAACCGGGCCGTTTCCGCGTCCGGTTTTTCGCGGAAGCGCACGATCTCCACTGGTTTCAGCGAGCCCGGCTGCATGCACCCGGGCGGAAATTCGATGTAGCCGTAGCCCGTCTCCGCCCACCGCGGCTGAATCCCTAGAATCGCCATGTGGCCCGCCGCCGCGCCGTACGCGGCACGCACAGTCTTCAGAAACGCGGCCGGCCGCCCGATGTATTGGTCGGCCGGGAAAATACCCATCACCGCGTCTGGATCGGACTCGCGAAGAATCTTCGCGGCCAGGCCGATGGGCGGCGCCGTGTTGCGCTGCGCCGGTTCGGCCACGATCTGCCGCCTCGGCACGCCGGGCAGTTGTCTCGCGATTTCTTCGCGCAGGTGCTCGTTCGTCAGCACCCACACGCGCTCTCGCGGCACCAGTTTTTCCAGCCGCGCCACGGTCTGTTGGATCAGCGTGCCGGCCCCGAGAAACTCCAGCACCTGCTTGGAGCGGCGCCTCCGGCTGCGCGGCCAGAAGCGGGTTCCGCGTCCCCCCGCCAGCACCAGCGCGTAGAGATGATCGTTCTTCATCAACCCAGCGGATAACCGCGCACCAGCAGGAATGTCCGCTTCCAGCGCGTCTTCGAAAAGAAATGCGTTGCGATGTCCAGAAGATGATCCAGCGAGATGAAATTCGGATCCGTCAGAGCTTCCGTCGAAGCGTCATAGCTCCAGAAAATGATGGTCGGCTTGCCCACGATATTGTCGCGCGGAACCAGGCCCCAGTAGCGCGAATCGAGCGAGTTGTCGCGGTTATCGCCCATCGCGTAGTAATAGCCCGGAGGAACCACCAACTCCCCGTTCTGCACGTTCGTTTGCAGCATCTCCATCCCGCGCTCCATCACCAGGCCGTCCGGCGGAGCCAGCGGAAAATTGTCGCGGTATTCGTTGGGATACGGCATCTTGTGGACCACGTACGGCTCGCTCATCTTCCGGCCGTTCAGGTACAGCTCGCGGTTGCTCAGATGGATCCGGTCACCCGGCACGCCGATCACCCGCTTGACGTAATTCTCCTTCGGATTCACCGGATATTTGAAGACGATGATGTCCCCGCGCTTCACTTCGGTGTACGGCAGCAGGTAGCCCGCGTAGCCCGAGTGCGGCGAGAAGGCCAGCTTGTCCACGATCATGTGATCGCCGATCAGCACCGTGTCTTCCATCGACGACGTCGGCACCACGAAGGCCTGCAACAGCGTCGCCGTGCCGAACACCAGCAGCAGGATCGTCACCGTCCACTCGGCGATAAACGAGCGCACGTGTTCGGCGAAATCCGGCCGCGTTCCCGGCGCGGCGCTCTCTTGGGCGGCGGCCTTAGCCGGCTCGCTCTTCTTCGGCTTGCGCTTCATCTTCTCGTTCGTCTGGCTCAATCGACGGCCTCAATTCCCCGTTGGATAGCCGCGAACCAGCATGAATGTCCGCCTCCAACGCGTCTTGGTCGGAAAGAATCTCACGATGTCCCACAGGTGCGCGAAGTCCACGCCAGGGCTCGTCAGATGCTCCGTCGTGGCGTCGAACGACCAGTACACCAGCAGCGGTTTGCCGATGATGTTCGCCCGCGGAACGAAGCCCCAGTAGCGCGAATCGAGCGAGCGGTCGCGATTGTCGCCCATGGCGAAAAACGATTCGTCGGGCACCACGATTTCGCCTCGCACTACCTGCTTCTCGAGCATCGTGGCGGCGCGCTCGTCAACGCGCGTATTCGGCTCGGACGGGAAGTTGTCGCGATACGAATCCAGCTCCAGGTCTTTGTGATACTTGTACGGCTCGCGCAGCGGCTTGCCGTTCAGGTAGACCTGTTTGTTGACGATCCGCAGGTGGTCGCCCGGCACTCCAATCACGCGCTTCACGAACGTCTGCCGCACGTCCACCGGGTAGCGGAAAACGATGATGTCGCCGCGCTTCACCGGCGTGTACGGCAGCAGGTACTTGCTCACCCGCCCCGCCGGCGCGTACGCCAGTTTGTCCACCAGCAGGTGATCGCCGATCAGCAGCGTATCCTCCATCGACCCGGTGGGGATGACAAACGCCTGCACCAGCGTCGTGGTGCCGAATAGCAGCAACAGAATCGTGATCGTCCACTCCGCGATCGCGTTGCGCGGCGCTTCGGCGTGCTCTGGTCCCGCTCTCTCGGCCGATGGTCCGGGCGGCGCTGCGGATTCGAATGCGGGCGGGGCCGCCATCTCCTGATCGTGCACTATCTCTTATTGTACTGGAACGGCGGCGCCGGGCCACCCTGCGCTCAATGCGCCGGCGGCGGCGTTTCCACTGATTCGCTGAAGGACGACCGGTCGCGCAGGAACAGGGTCAACCGGAATCGCGACGCCTGGTCGCCGCCGCGATAGATCAGACCGCCTCGCGCCAGGTCGTCGGTCGTCAGATTCATGGGCTTGGTCGTCGCCCCTTCCTCGACCACCAATTCGCCGCGCTTGGCCGTCCGCACGGCCACCGCCGCGGGGTTCCACTTCAGGTGATAACTCTCGCCGAACCTCGACACACTCAGATCGATAGTGTAAGGATCGCCCGTCAGCGCCAGGTTTTGCGCGCGATAAAAGCCCAGCCCGATCTCGAACCCCAGCACCACGCCCAGCACCAGAAAGATGAACGACAGCGGGACCCACACCCAGCGATTGCGCTTCACCGTCTTCCGCACCGCGCCCGCTTCCCTGCCCTGCGTAAATGCCGGCGCCTGCAACATTCCTCCCACCGCGCTGTGGGTCTGCGCGGCACTCGCGAAATCGTTCTCCGTTCGCGTTTCACCCTCCCGCGCGGCGCCCGCGCTCAGCGTGAGCGGCTGGCGTTGCCGGCGCCGTCCCCGGTTCATCAGTTCCGCAATCTCATCTTCGGCGGCGGGCGCAACCGGGATTTCTGGCTCGGCCGCGCGAGGTGTCTCGACCTCCACAGCCGGCGCCGGCTTGGCCGCGCCGGCATCGGCCAGCACCGCGACTTCCGCCGGAGCCACCTCCGCGGGAAACGGTTGCGCTGCCGGCCTCGCTCGCTCCCGCGGCGGAGCCGGGCCGACGCCCATCTCCTTGCGCCGGAACACGAACGATCGCGTCTGCGGCTCGGTCGGAAACACACCTTTCTCGCGGATCAACAGCACCGCCTCGTTCGGTCTCGCATTGTACGGTTTGATCAACAGGCAAATCTCCCCGTCATCCGGGAAACGCGCGTCCAGCAATGCCAGGTCCTGCTCCATGAGCTGGATCGCGTCCCGCGTCGTGCTGCGGTAAAAACCCACCACCCGGGGTTCGCCGGCCTCGGCCTTCGCCGACCGCTCCAGAACGCGGTCCAGCTCCTGCAGGTCCTTTTCCGACAGCACGTACGAGGGTCCCGACAGATGCTCGCACGGGATGCTCTGAAAATCTTCTACCTTAACGATCAGCTTCGCGCCCCGCTCCACGCTCCCCATGAGCACCCCGCCCACCTCGGCCCCGCGCTTGGGCAGCGCGCCGAAGCCCCGGATCACTTCGTAGTTCAGGCGGTCGATGATTTCGGAGTACAGATGGACAGCGTAGTTCTCGCCCGCCGGCTCCCAAACATAGTGGCCGGACGGGGTCGCGGGCGTCGGATTGGAAGGCGGTGAATCCATTCTGCCCTGCGGGCGTCTCTCCATCTCTCCTTAAGACACGCCCCTCGCTTGATCATCCTACGCGATTCGCCGGCCCGGCTTCACGCGCCCCCGCCAGCCGTCGCCTCTTCGCGATACGTCAGCGCGGCCCGCAGGTAGTCCTGGTTGAGGCGCGCGATGTTTTCCAACGTGATGTTTTTCGGACACACCGCTTCGCATTCGCCGTAGTTCGTGCATGCGCCGAATACCTCGTCCTGCATTTGCGCAAGCATCCGCAGCGCCCGCCGGTCGCGCTCCGGCTGCCCCTGCGGCAACCGGCCCAGGTGCGAAATCTTGGCCGCCGTGAACAGCATCGCCGACGCATTCGGACACGCCGCCACGCACGCTCCGCAGCCGATGCACGCCGCTGCGTCCATCGACATCTCCGCGCACTGCTTCTCGATCGGGATCGCGTTGCCGTCCTGCGCGCTGCCCGTGTTCACCGCAACGTAGCCCCCGGCCGCGATGATCCGGTCGAACGCCGACCGGTCCACCATCAGGTCCTTGACCACCGGAAACGCCGCCGCGCGAAACGGCTCCAGCCACAGCTCATCGCCATCGCTGAAATGCCGCATGTGCAACTGGCACACCGTCGTGCCCCGCATCGGCCCGTGCGGCACGCCGTTGATCATGAATCCGCAGCACCCGCAGATGCCTTCGCGGCAGTCGTGTTCGAACGCCACCGGCTCGTCGCCCTGCTTGATCAGCCGCTGGTTCAGCACGTCCAGCATTTCCAGAAACGACATGTGCTCGTTCACGTCTTGCGCGTCGTAGCGCACCATCCTGCCCGCGCTTTTCGCGTCTTTCTGTCGCCAGATGTGGAGCGTGATTTTCATTCCGGATGCCTCTCTGCTTACTTGTAATTCCGTTGCTGCAGGTGCACGTTCTCAAACGTCAGCGGCTCTTTGTTGAGCGACGGCGCACTGTTCTCGCCCGTGTATTCCCACACCGCCACATGGCAGAAATTCTTGTCGTCGCGCAGCGCCTCGCCATCCGCCGTCTGGTATTCCTCGCGGAAGTGCGCCCCGCAGCTCTCCTCCCTCACCCGCGCGTCGCGCACCAGCAATTCGGCCAGTTCCAGAAAATCCGCCACCCGCCCGGCCTTCTCCAGTTCCTGGTTCAAGTCGTCGCCGCTGCCCGGCACGCGCACGTTGTGCCAGAACTCCTCGCGGATCTCCGGTATGCGCTTCAGCGCCAGGTCCAGCCCCTGCGCATTGCGCCCCATCCCGCATTCGTCCCACACCACCAGACCCAGTTCGCGGTGAATCTCGTCCACCGTCTTCTGGCCCTTCATCGCCAGGAACCCCTTGGTCCGCTGCTCCACCTGGCGCTTCACTTCGACACACTCGGGATGCGTTTCATCCACCCCGCCCGGCTTCACCTGCGCCAGGAAATGGCCCAGCGTGTACGGGATCACGAAGTACCCGTCGGCCAGTCCCTGCATCAGCGCCGAGGCCCCCAGCCGGTTGGCTCCGTGGTCCGAAAAATTCGCCTCGCCCAGCACGAACAGGCCTGGAATCGTGCTCATCAGGTGGTAGTCCACCCACAGCCCGCCCATCGTGTAGTGCGACGCCGGGTAGATCCGCATCGGCACTTTGTAAGGATCTTCGCCCGTGATCCGTTCGTAGATTTCGAACAGATTGCCATAGCGTTCCGCAATCGTGTTCTGCCCCAGCCGCCCGATGGCTTCGGCCAGGTCCAGGTACACGCCCCGTCCGCTCGTCCCCACACCGCGCCCTTCGTCGCACACGCGCTTGGCCGCGCGCGAGCTGATGTCGCGCGGCGACAAGTTGCCGAACGCCGGATACATGCGTTCCAGATAATAATCCCGTTCGTTCTCCGGAATCTGGTCCGGACTGCGCGTGTCGCCGCCCTTCAGCGGCACCCAGATCCGCCCGTCATTGCGCAGCGACTCCGACATCAGCGTCAGCTTCGACTGATACTCTCCGCTCACCGGAATGCACGTCGGATGGATCTGCGTGAAGCACGGATTCGCGAACCCCGCCCCGCGCTTGTACGCCCGCCAGATCGCCGTCGCGTTGCATCCCTTCGCGTTCGTCGACAGGTAGAACACGTTGCCGTAGCCGCCCGTCGCCAGAATCACCGCGTCCGCGACCCGCGCGTCGATTTCGCCCGTCAGCATGTCCCGAACGACGATGCCCCGCGCCCGTCCGTCCACCACGATCAGGTCCAGCATCTCGTGCCGCGAGTACATCTTCACCCGCCCCGCGTCGATCTGCCGTTCCAGCGCCTGGTACGCGCCCAGCAGCAACTGCTGTCCCGTCTGGCCGCGCGCGTAAAACGTCCGCGATACCTGCGCTCCGCCGAAACTCCGGTTCGCCAGCAGGCCGCCGTATTCGCGCGCGAATGGCACGCCCTGCGCCACGCACTGGTCGATGATGTTCACGCTCACCTCGGCCAGCCGGTGCACGTTGGCCTCGCGCGCGCGGAAATCCCCGCCCTTCACAGTGTCGTAAAACAGCCGCTGCACCGAGTCGCCGTCGTTCTGATAATTCTTCGCCGCGTTGATCCCGCCCTGCGCCGCGATCGAGTGCGCCCGCCGCGGCGAATCCTGGTAGCAGTACGCCTCCACGTTGTAACCCAGTTCGGCCAGCGACGCCGCCGCCGAGCCCCCGGCCAGTCCCGTGCCCACCACGATGATGCTGTACTTCCGCTTGTTCGACGGGTTCACCAGCTTCATCTCGAACTTGGCCTGGTCCCACTTCGTCTCAATCGGGCCGCTTGGAATTCGCGCGTCGAGCGTTAATGACATTTTCGGATCTCCTTCTCTCCTACGCGCGCTGACTCAACAGCCCGGCCAGCACCGCCAGCGGGATCGAACAGTTGCCCAGCCCGATCACCACGCCGAACACCTTCGCCCCGCCCTTCAGCCACGGCGTGTAGCGCGGATGGTTCACCCCCAGCGTCTGGAACATGCTCCACGCGCCGTGATACAGGTGCATCGCCAGCAGGATGTTCGCCACAATGTAAAACAGCGCCGCCGCCGGTACCTGGAAGCCCGTAATCACGTTGTGGTACACGTCGCCCTCGATGAAATTCGGGTGCGCCGTTCCGGTCGTGAAGTGCAGCAGATGGTAGACGATGAACGCCGCCACAATCGGCCCGCTCCACACCATCGTCCGCGCCGCGTAGGTCGACGCGATCGCCGTCTTCTTCAGATACGCGATTGGGCGCGCTTTGAAATTGTTCAGAATCGTCAACTGCCACGCCGCCAGCACGTGCAGACCCACGGACAGGAGCAGCACGATCCGCGCCGGCCACAGCAATTCCATGTTCGCGTGCAGGAATCGCCCGTAGGCGTTGATCCGTTCCGGTCCCAGGAAAATCTGCAGGTTCCCGACCATGTGCGCCAGGATGAACCCCGTTAGGATCACCCCGGTCACGGCCATCATAATCTTCCTGCCGACCACGGAATTGAAAAGCGCGGCACTCCGTGCCATGCCGCTATTGACGGCCACTGAACTCATCGTCTTGCATTCTCCGTTAACCGGCGCACTAACCTGCGCGCTGGCCTTGTTTCACGCGATCTCAGCACGCTGCGCCGGCAGCGCCGTTGGCGGGCTCGCGAATGCTCCGCCATAGAATGGGCCCCTGCTCGCGCCTCGCGGCTTCATCGCCGCGAGACGCCCTGCCAAATTCCATTGTATGAAAACTATCGGACAATTTTGTGCGAAGCTGCACCGGCATCTTTGTGCAGCGCTTCGGCGGCATTCTTTCAACTTGCGCTGCCGCCGGCCTCGCCGCCACTTTCGTCGTCGCCCTGCTCGCTCTCTGGCTCACCCGCCGCTCCGTTGCCTCCTTCACCTCCGCCATGCGCTTCCGCGTCGGCCTGCAGACTCAGGAGTCCGGCTCGCTCTACCACGAGCTCGCCACTTGACCCCGCTCACATTGAACCCCCGTCGCCCCACTTCGCTCCGTTCCCTTGATACACCGCAATATTTCGCTAATTCGAGCAACAGACCCGATGAATTCGCCGATAAATTAGGTCATAGGAAGCGTCAAGTCGGAGAATTGACTGAGAAATCGGCCTGAAATAGATCACTTAAAGGCTGTTATGGCCCCGGAGCAGCCGGAGTGGCCCTCCTCCTGGACCGCCGCAGTCGCGGGAAATACATTAAAGCAGGGAATACATTCAACAAGATAATCGGATCTGCTGAGGGGCGACTGGATGTAGAATCGATTCGTGGGCGGAGGAGATACCGGAAATCCTGCGGGAGATTTATAGTCGATCACAGGGCCCGATGGAATAGCTGGAGCCACCAAAATGAAGTTACAGGAAAAAATAGCGCGAACAGTAGGAGCTGATTTACGGCGCGGCACTCCGCCGGTGGCCGCTATGGCCATCGTCGCCTGCCTGGCCGCCGCGGTCTGGGCTCCGCCCGCCACGGCGCAGAAGATTGCCACCCTCGGCACCCTTGGCGGCCCTTACAGTTGGGCCACCGGCATCAACTCCAACTCACAGATGGCCGGCCATTCGTGGACCGCTACCGGCTATGATGACGCCTTTCTGTACGCCGGCGGCGTCATGACGAATCTGGGCACGTTCGGTGGCGTGGTTGGACCGAACAGTGTGGCCAACGCCATCAACGCTAGCGGCCAGATCGTCGGTTACGCCTGGAGTAAAACCGGCAACGGCTATCATGCCTTTCTGTATTCCGGCGGCGTCATGACCGACCTGGGTACACTCCCCGGTGGCAGTGAGAGCTATGCCTTTGGAATCAATGCATCCGGACAGGTCGTCGGGTATTCGGATACAAGGGGCGGCGCACAGCATGCCTTTCTATACTTCAACGGCGTTATGACCGACCTGGGCACGCTCGCTGTCCCGACGGCGCCTGCTACTTACACCAGCGCCGCTACTGGCATCAACGCGAGCGGACAAATTGTCGGTTCTTCGGAAACAGCCAGCGGCGACACCCATGCTTTTCTATACTCGGCCGGCGTCATGACCGATCTGGGCACGCTGCCCGGCGGCTCTGACAGCTACGGATTTGCGATCAACGACGGCGGACAGATCGTCGGTTACTCTTTGATTACCGGCGGCGTCCCGCACGCCTTTCTGTACGCGGGCGGCTCCATGAGCGACCTCGGCACTCTGCCCGGTGGCACCAGCAGCGCCGCCGATGCAATCAACTCGCTCGGACAGATCGTCGGTTACTCGGATATAGGAGGCGGCGTCGATTCTGCCTTCCTCTACTCCGGCGGCAGCATGATCGACCTGAATACGCTTCTGCCCGCCAATTCCGGCTGGGTCCTGCAGCAGGGTCTTGGGATCAACGATTCCGGGCAGGTCGTCGGCAACGGCGACTATACCGATCCCAATTTGGGTGGGCCCGCTCTGTCACAGGCCTTCCGGCTGGACACTCAGCCGCCGACGATGTCCAGTTTGAGCCCCACTTCGGCCACTGCCGGCGGACCGGCGTTCACCCTGACCGTCACTGGCACCTATTTCGTCGGGGGAGCGGTGGTGATGTGGAACACCACGGCGCTGACCACGACGTTTGTCGGCGCAACCTCGCTCACGGCGGCCGTTCCGGCCAGCCTGATCGCAGCCGCAGGCAGCCCCAGCATCACCGTCATAACCACTGGCGGCACGTCCTCACCGGCGACGTTTACGATCAATCCTCCGCCCACGCTTTCGAACCTGAATCCTAATTCGGCGCACGCCGGCAGCGGGGGGTTCCCACTCATTATCAACGGCGCCAACTTCTTCCCGGGAGCGGTGGCCAATTGGGGCGCCACCGCCCTCGCGACAAGCTACGGGAACGGCGGCCAGCTCACCGCGACGGTCCCGTCCGGCCTGATCGCCACCGCCGGCACGGCCAGCGTCACGGTCACACTCGGCGGCGTCACTACGGCTGGATTGCCATTCACCATCATTCCTCCGCCCCCGACGATTGCGAGTTTGAATCCCAGTTCGGGCATCGCGGGCGGCCCTCTGTTCACCCTGACCATTAACGGCACCAACTTCGTTCCGGGCGCGGTGGCGACCTGGAAATCCACCGCGCTGGCGACGACTTACGTGAGCCCCACCCAGATCACCGCGGCGGTTCCGGCCACGCTGATCGCGGCGCCGGGCACGGCCACCGTCACGGTGACCACCACTGGCGGCGTCTCAAGCCCAGCCACGTTCACTGTCAAGTCTCAGCCCATCATCACCAGCCTCAGTCCCACTTCGGTCACGGTCGGCGCCGCGGCTTTCACCCTGACGGTCAACGGCACCAACTTCGTCTCGGGAGCGACGGTGGTGTGGAACTACACGCCGCTGGCCACCACTTTCGCCAGTGCCACCCGGCTCACCGCCGCAGTTCCGGCCAGCTTGCTCACGGCCGCGGGCACGATCAGCATCACCGTATCGACCACCGCCGGCTCTTCGGCCACGGCCAAGTTCACCATCATTCCTCATCCCACGATTACGAGCCTGAGCCCTAGCTCAACCACGGCGGGTGGAGCGGCCTTCACCCTGACGATCAACGGCACGGGCTTCGTCTCGGGCGCGACAGTGACGTTTGGGAACGCCGCCCTGACGACCACATTCGTCAGCGCAACCAAACTGACAGCGGCAGTCCCTGCCCTTTATTTCGGCAGGGCGGGCGCCGTCAGTGTTGTCGTCTACAACCCTGGTCGGATCACGTCCAACGCTGTTTCCTTTACCGTTCACTAGCAGCGGCCAGCCGACCCGTAAAACACCGCATCAACCCCGCGCAAGAACGGCGTTGTGACGGTGAAATCGCGCGCGGCGCGCACGGTGTTTGTGCCGTTCCACGTCTCTGTTGCCGGCGTTCGGGAAGCTCCGCCGCGACCGGCCCGCTACAATGAAAGTCAGAGACCGCGCCGCGAACCGGAACCCAATTGAAAATCGGATTTGTCAGCCTGGGCTGTCCCAAGAATCTGGTGGACAGCGAAGTGATGATGGGCCAGTTGGCCGCGCGCGGCCACGAGCTCACCGCTTCGCCCGCCGACGCCGATGTGCTGGTAATCAACACTTGCAGTTTCATCGACCCGGCCAAGCAGGAGTCCGTCGATACGATCCTCGAAATGGCCGAGTACAAGCGCACCGGACGCGCCCAGCGGCTGCTCGTCGCCGGGTGCCTGGTGGAGCGCTATCGCGACGACATCCGCCAGCAGATCCCCGACGTCGACGCCGTTGTCGGCACCAACGAACTCGACTCCATTGTCGAGCTGTGCGAAGGCCTGACGCCCAAGCCCAATCCGCTCCAGCCGTACCTGTACCACGACGCCACACCGCGCCTGCGCGCCACTCCGCCGCACTACGCCTATATCAAAATTAACGAGGGCTGCGACCACCCCTGCTCGTTCTGCGTCATCCCGCAGTTTCGCGGCAGCTTCCGCAGCCGGCGCTTTGAAAGCGTGCTGATCGAGGCCCGCCGGCTGTTCGACCAGGGTGTGCGCGAGATCAACCTGATCGGCCAGGACACCACGGCCTACGGCGACGACCTGGGTATCAAGAACGGGCTGGCGGAACTGCTGGCGCGGCTGGCCCAAATCGAGACGCCGCAACCGGTCTGGATCCGTTTCCTGTACTGCTATCCCAACCGCATCACGGGGCGGCTGCTGGATGTGATCGCGCGCTATCCGGGGCTGGTGAAATACATCGACATGCCGCTGCAGCACGCCTCGGCGCGGGTGTTGAAGCGGATGAAGCGCGGCTCGAACGGCGACATTTTCCTAAAGCTGCTGGAGCGGATCCGGCGTACGATTCCCGGCGTCACTATCAGGACGTCGATGATCGCCGGATTCCCCGGCGAGACGGAGGCCGACTTCAACGAGCTATGCCAGTTCGTCGAAGCCGCACAATTCGACCGGCTGGGCGTTTTCAGCTACTCGGACGAAGAAACCAGCGCGAGTTATCAGCTCGACGGCAAGGTCGATGCAAGGACGATTTACAACCGCAAACGGCGCCTGATGGCGCTACAGCGCAGGATCTCGCGGCGGCTGATGCGGCGCTGGGTGGGACAGGAAGTGCCGGTGCTGATTGCCGGACCGTCGGCCGAAAGCGAGCTCGTGTGGGAGGCGCGCATGGCCGGCCAGGCGCCGGAGATCGACGGCCTGTGCTACATCGGCGACCCTGGTTCCTCGCCGCTCGCGCCGGGACAGATGCGACGGATGCGCATCACGAAAACGCACGATTACGACCTGGTCGGCGACCTGGTGGATGAGGCCGCCGAGGCCGCGCCTGCCACGGCGCCGAACCCGTTCCACATCCTGGCGGCGCAGCGCCATTCCGCCTTGCCGCATCGCTGAGGTGGCACCCGCAAGCTGCTGCCGCAGCGTCTGTCAGTTCCATCAAGACCGCTGGCTGAGGCCTCCCTGGCGGCGGCTGAGCGCACCCCACATCCCGGCGGTCCAAGCCGAGCCGGCGTTACACAGAGGAACCAGATCCGCGCGGCGTATAATCGTGGGCGACCGCGAAAAAGCGACGCGAATCGCGGTGGAGAGAGTGCAGTGGAGAGGAGCCGGCAATGGCCACTGAAAAGAATCGGACTGGGCTGAGCAGGCGCGGGCTGATGCGGAGCGGGCTGGCGGCAGCGGCGATGGGGCCGCTATTCAAAGCGACGGCCGGCACGACGAGCGCGAGCCTCATCACGAATTCCGCGCCGAGCGAGTTGCGCATCACGGATATGCGGGCGTGCCGCGTGGCGGCGAATTACGATTACCCGATCATCAAGCTGTACACCAACCAGGGCGTCTACGGGCTGGGCGAAGTGCGGGACGCGGGCGTGGAAGGGATTGCGCTGATTCTCAAGGCGCACCTGGTCGGCAAAAACCCGTTGGACATCGAGGGTAATTTGCGGAACCTGCGCCAGTTTGCCGGGCACGCGCGCATGGGCGGCGGCTACAGCGCGGTGGACATGGCGCTACACGATATCGCCGGCAAAGCGTACAACGTGCCGGCCTACCGGCTGGTGGGAGCGAAGGTGCGCGACAAGATCCGGATCTACGCCGACACCACGGCGCACAAAGATCCGAAAGTGTACGCCGAGCGGATGCGCAAGCGGAAGGAGATGGGGCTGACGTTTTTCAAAATGGACCTGGAAACCGACCTGATGGCCGACCGGCCGGGGATGGTAAACGAGCGCGGGGTGGCCACGGAGAAGGGCCTGGAGTACCTGTGCGAGTACATCCAGGCGATCCGTGACGTGCTCGGGCCGGAGGCGCCGCTGGCGGCCGATCACTTCGGGCCGTTGAACGTCAAGGACGCCATACGCTACGCGCGGGCTTTCGAGAAATACCAACTGGCGTGGGCCGAGGATATGGTGCCGTGGACGAACTGGCAGGGGTTGAAGGAGATCAAGAACAACACGACGACGCCGATTTTAACGGGCGAGGACGTGTTCGGATTGCGGAACGGCTTCGACGCGCTGATCGATAACCACGCGGTGGACGCGATCCACCCGGACATCGAGACGTCGGGCGGGTTGCTGGAGACGAAACGGATCGCGGACTATGCGGCGCTGGCCGGGGTTCAGGTGGCGATGCACCACGCCGGCTCGCCGGTGGGGGCGTATGCCGGCTACCACTGCGCGGCCACGTTCCAGAATCTGCTGGCGATGGAGAACCATGCGCTGGACATGCCGTGGTGGCAGGACCTGGTGACGGGCGCGCCGAAGCCGATCATCGACCACGGCTACGTAGCAGTACCCGAAACGCCGGGGCTGGGGCTGGAGTTGAACGACGACGTGGTGAAGGAGCATTTACGACGGCCGGGCTACTTCGAGCCGACGCCGCTGTTCGACGATGTCATCGTCTCCGGATTCAGGCTGGGCGGCGCATGGCCGCACTACGACGAAACGGGCAAATGGTGCAACTGTGTCACGTATGAATAAACTCGCGCTGGCGGTGCTGCTGAGCGCGCCGCTTTTCGCCGCGGACCCGACGTTTCTGCGGCGCCGTCTCTCCGACGTTCAACCGCAATCCGACGACCTCACGGCGAATGCGCGGGGAGCGTCGTACAAGCCGTTATTCGGCAGCGGCGACGCGCAGGCGAGCCAACTGAAGAGCGTGGAGCGGTACGGCGAATTGACGATCGAGCCCGGCGGAGCGAGCGCGACGGTCAGTTACCGGGTCGAAGAACAGATCTATTTCATTCTCGAAGGGCGCGGCACGGTGGTGTACGCCGGACAGCCGGCCGATGTGCGGCGGCACGACTTTCTGTACCTGAAGCCGGGAGTAGCGCACGGAGTGGCGAACCCGTCGCAGGAGCCGCTGCGGCTGCTGGTGATGGGCTTTCGGATTCCGGAGGGGACGCGGATGGCGGCGGGCGACAAGCTGATGCTGGCGAACGCCGAAGAGGTGACGCCGCAAAAGCTCGACTCGCATGGGCCGAGCGTCGAATTCAAATTGCTGATGGGCACGACGGAGAGCAAACGCGACCGGCTGGCGGCGGCCAGCCAGATGGTGAGCCTGTTCATCATGGATCTTGCGCCGGGCGGGACCAACATTCCGCATCACCACGAAATGGCAGAAGAGATTTACTACATTCTCAGAGGCCACGGAGACATGGTGGCGGGCGGAGGCGCCGACGGGAACGAAGGGCGCTATGCGGCCCGGCAGGGCGACGCCTTTTTCATCCGGCTGAACGCGACGGTGGGGTTCTACAGCGGCAGCGGGGCGGGAGAAGAGCACGACCAGGTGCTGGCGGTGCGATCGAGCTTTCCGTTTCAGAAACGGGAGTAGCCGACACGCAAGCGGGGCCGACGGCGAGCGAGATGGGGAGTGGCAGGACAGGTTGAAAAGAGGTGAATATGCGAGCACTGCTGATGGTGCTGATAGCCGCGCTGGCGGCGCAGGGGCAGAGCGCGACCAGGTCCACGGCGGAGCTGCTGCCGCGGAAGGTGATCGTAGGGACGGTGATGCTGAGTCCTTCCCGGCTGTCCAAGGATCTGAAAACGCGGTTGGCAGAGCTGGGGCAGACGATGGACCGGGTGGCGGCGCAATCGCGCCAACAATACGGGCGCAACCCCGACCTGGTCGTATTGCCCGAAACCATCGTGGCTCCGGTGGACGCGCTGCCGTTCGCAGGGCCGGTGGAGACGGCGTTCGCGGCCATGGCGCGTGAATATCACAGCTACGTGGTAGTGCCGATGATGCTGGCCGAAGACGGCCGCAAGTTCAACGCGGCGATCCTGTTGGACCGGCAAGGGAAAGTGGCGGGGATCTACCGCAAGGTGCACATCGCGGTGACGACCGGATCGGACTCGCTGGAGGACGGCACGACGCCGGGAAAGAGCGTTCCGGTGTTCGAGTGCGACTTTGGCAAGCTGGGCATCCAGATCTGCTTCGATATGGAATACGACTATGGGTGGCGCGAACTGGAGCGCCAGGGCGCCGACCTGGTGGTGTGGCCGAGCGCATCGCCGCAGACCGGGATGCCGGCCGCGAGGGCGCGCAGGTACGGTTACTATATCGTCTCCAGCCCGCCGCGCAACAACGCGTCAGTGTTCGAACCGACGGGCAAGATCACGGCGCAGATTCGCCCGCCGGAGAGCGTCCTGGTGCAAGAAATCGATCTCAGCTACGCCATCCTGCCGTGGAGCGAAGCACTGCAAAATGGTGCCGCCCTGAAGGCCAAGTACGGGGACAAAGTCGGATTCCGCTATTACGAAGACGAGGACCACGGCATTTTCTGGTCCAACGACCCGCAGGTCAGCATTGGCAAGATGGTGCGCGAATCGGGATTCGCGGAGGCGGCCCCGGAACTGGAGCGCATCCGCAAACTGTACCGCGCCGCGGGCGTTCCGGCGTACCAGTAAAATCGGAGCGGCGATACTCAACCACCGCCGGGAGGGACCGCTCGATCACTTCCGGAATGTGGTCGAGTAGAATCAAACGCGATGCCTCTGAGACTCAAGTGCCCGACGTGCAAGAAGCCAGTTGAAATGGGGACGGCCTGGTTTCCGTTCTGCAGCGAGCGCTGCCAATCGATCGACCTGGGGCGCTGGGCGAACGAGGAGTACCGATTCCCGGCGGTGGACCAGACGCCGGAGAGCGGGGACGAGGCTGGCGCGGGCGGAGATGGCGGGGATGAGGAGCAGGCGGGCGGTACGCAGGGATGAAGCGTGCAAGCCGCCGGCGTGGGTCAGACTGAAAGCGATGAACAAGCTGGCACTGGCGATTGCGACGTGGTTCGGATGCGGGTACTCGCCGTGGGCACCGGGCACGGTGGGCTCGGCGGCCGGAGTGCTCGTAGGCTGGCTGCTGGTGCGCTACGCGGGCTGGCCGCCGTGGACGCTCGCGGTGCTGGCGGCGGTATTGACGCCGGTGGGCATCTGGGCGGCGGGCCGGACGGCGGACCTCGTTTGTAAAAAAGATCCGGGGCTGGTGGTGGTGGACGAACTGCTCGGGCAGTGGATCGCACTGGCGGCGCTCAAGGCATGGTCGTGGCCATGGGCGCTGGCGGCGTTTGCGCTGTTCCGATTGTTCGACATCGTAAAGCCCTGGCCAGTGTGGAAACTGGAGCGTCTGCCGGGCGGAACGGGGATCGTGGTGGACGACCTGGGCGCGGGCGTGTACGCCTTCGTGACCCTGCGAGTTTTGCAGTTGGCGGCCGGATGGTTCAATCTGAAATAGGAAGCCGGTCGCAGCCTTGTCTCGCATGCCCTTCACAAGAAACGGCGCACAACGCCCCATCATCGACAATCTGAATCCCGCCGCGGCAATTCCGGGCGGAGACATCCACATCCACGGGAAAGGATTCGTGGGCGCGCCGCGGGCACAGGTTTCCATAGGCGGGATGGACGCGCAACTGGTGGTGAGCTCGGATCGATTCGTGGTGGCGCGGGTGCCCGAGACCGAGGGCCAAGGGCGGCTGACGGTGAACAACGGAACGGCGGCGAGCGAGCCGGAGGAGATCGCGGTGGGGGCGCTGCTGAGCGGCAGTCTGCACCCGGTGGCCAGCCCGGCGGTGGACCGCGAAGGTAACATCTACACGACGTTCAGCGGATCGCGGGGCCAAAAGACGGCAGTGGCGGTTTACAAAATCGACGCCGAGGGCGTGCTGAGCCCGTTCGTGACCGAACTGATGAACGCGACGGGGCTGGCGTTCAACCGCAGCGGTGTGCTGCACGTGTCGTCGCGCTTCGACGGCGTGGTGTACCAGGTGAGCTCGGGCGGCGAAGTGTCGGTGTACGTGGAAGGCATGGGCGTGGCCACGGGTATCGCCTTCGACAGCAAGGAAAACCTGTACGTCGGCGACCGCTCGGGGACGATATTCAAGATCAGTCCGGAACGCCAGATCTACGTTTTCGCGACACTCGAGGCATCGATCTCGGCGTATCACCTGTGCTTCGGGCCGGAGGATATGCTGTTCGTCACCGGACCGACGACGTCGAGCTACGACGCGGTGCAGCGGATCACGCCGGCGGGTGAAGTGGACGTGTTCTACCGCGGGCTGGGACGGCCGCAGGGAATGGACTTCGACCAAAAGGGCAACCTGTACGTGGCCGGATCGCTGGGCGGGCGCAGGGGCATCGTGCGCATCACGCCGGAGCGCGAGGCGTCGCTCGTTTTAAGCGGGCCGAACATCGTGGGACTGGCGTTCACGCCGGGCGCGAAGATGGTGGTGGCGACGACCAGTTCGGCGTTCCGCGTGGCGGCCGGGATCGAAGGGCTGAAGCGCGTCTGAATCGGATTCCGAAATACCATGAACGCCGAGATCATCGCCGCCGGCAGTGAGCTGCTGACGCCGGCGCGCAGCGACACGAACTCATTGTGGCTGACGGCGCGGTTGAACGAACTGGGCGTCGAAGTCACGCAGAAAACGATTGTCGGCGACGACCGCGACCGGCTGGCGGCGGCGATGCGCGGCGCGCTGGAGCGCGTGGAGATCGTGATTGTCACGGGCGGGCTGGGGCCGACCGAGGACGATGTCACGAGGGAAGCCGTGGCCCAGGCGCTCAAACGGCGGCTGGTGTTTTCGGAAGAGATCCGCGGCTGGATCGAGCAGCGCTTCGCGCGCTTCGGCCGGCCGATGGCCGCGATCAACCGGCGGCAGGCGTTTCTGATCGAAGGCGCGGAGCAACTGGAGAATCCGAACGGCACGGCGCCGGGGCAGTGGATCGAGGACGGCGGGAAGTTGATTATGCTGCTGCCCGGACCGCCGAACGAGATGCAGCCGATGTTCGAGAACTTCGGCCTGGCGCGACTGCGGGAGCGAGTGCCGCCGCAGAGCATTCGCACGCGTTTCTACCGCGTGGCCGGCATGGGCGAGTCGGATCTGGACCAATTGATCGCGCCGCTGTACAAGCCTTACGCGAACCCGGTGACGACGATTCTGGCGGCGGCCGGGGACATTCAAATTCACCTGCGAGCGCGCGCGGCGACGGATGAGCAGGCCGAAGTGCTGGCGGCCGAGTTGGGCGCGAAAATCGAGGCCGCGCTGGGCGAGCGCATTTATTCGAACGACGGGTCGCCGCTCGAAAAGGTCGTCGGCGAGCGGTTGAAAAGCCGCGGCGAGACGGTGGCGGTGGCGGAGAGTTGCACGGCGGGGTTGCTGGGCGCGCGAATCACCGAAGTGGCGGGCGCGTCGGCGTGGTTTGTAGGCGGATTTCAGGTTTACGAGACCGCGATGAAGACGCGCCTGCTAGGCATTGACCCAGGGCTGATCGAAGCGCAGGGCGTGGTAAGCGAAGCCGTGGCGCGGGCGCTGGCGGAAAGCGCGCGCGAGCGGACGGGCGCCACGTGGGCGCTGGCGGTAACGGGCGCGGCAGGGCCGGAGGCGGCGGGCGGCGCAGCGCCGGGAACGGTGTGGATCGGCGTGGCGAGCGCGGGCGGGGCGGAAGCGAAGATGTTCCGCTTCCCGGGCGGCCGCGGGCGCGTGCGCATGTTCGCGGTGCAGAGTGCGCTGAACCTGCTGCGGCTGAAGTTGAGCAGTGGCACGGTCTGAGCGTGCGATGTTGTGCTGGTCTCGCGAAACCGCTTGCTTGGGTCACGGCTTGGTTTCGATTGTGCAATCGCACGGCAATCGCGCCTTGACGGTCGCGGCTCGGTAACGTTGTCGCGGCTCGCTACAGCGCAAAGACCGCGCCTTGTAGTCGCGGCTCGGGAACACGGCGCGAACAACATGAAAGATCCGCTCTCTTACGGTCGCGGCTCAGAAACGAGCGGCGCGTAGGACGGCACGGCAGCGGTGGCTTCGGGACAGGCCGCTAGGAGCGGGTGAGGCGGCGCAGCGAGAAGATGGCGTGGGAGAGCGTGGAGGACTCGAGGCGGCGCCAGTCGTCGGAGATGTGGATCAGCTTGCCGCTGATGTGATTGGAACGGCTGGAGACCAGAAACAAAGCGAGCCTGAATTTGTTTATCGGGGGCAGTGCCACCGGTGGTGCGCACCTGGAGCGCTTCGGCGCGGTCGTGGTCGGAGACGCCGGGGGCGCGCAGAATCTCGTCGGTCAGGCTGGTGTAGGCCGGGCCGGGGTTAAAACAATTGACCTGAATATTGTCCTCGCGCACCTCTTCGGCCAGCGACTCGGCCAGGCGCACCAGGGCGGCCTTGCTGGCGGCGTAGGCGGAGAAGAAGGGCCGGCCGATCTCGGCGCCGGTGTCGGCCAGCAGCAGCAGTTTGCCGGAGCGCAGCTCGCGCATTCCCGGCAAGACGGCGCGGCAGGCGTGAAAGGCGCCCAGGAGATTCGTATCCACGGCTTCGCGCCAGGCGGCGGGGCTGGCCTGGGCGAGGGCGCCGATGGGCCCGAGCACGCCGGCGGCGCAGACCAGCACCTGTGGGGGGCCGAAATGGACGGTCATGCGCTGCACCGCGGCGAGCACCTGTTCGTAATCGCGCACGTCGGCGCGCAGGCTCATACTGAGGCCGCCGCTATGTTCAATCTCGAGTTGGGCCAGGTCGAGTTGGGCTTGCGTGCGGGCGAGAAGCCCGACGCGGGCTCCAGCCTGGGCGAAGCCGAGCGCGAGGCGCTTGCCTATGCCTCGGCCGGCGCCCGTGATGAGGACGCATTTATCTTTTAGATCACGGACAGGCAAGTCATGCACGAAGCGACCCTGCTCAGGATGACAACGAGGAGGGAACCGTGTCAACCGGGCGGCGGGCGCGCGGCGGGCCACACAGGACCGCGTTCGCAACTTGTCACGGGCCGAGCTCTGGCGCGCCCTGAGCGCCAGATCCGCGATTCGGGCCGATTTTGAGGCTCACTGGAGCAGGCCGGACGGTTTGTCAGGAATGGCGTGCTGGCGCGCTTTCAGCGCCAGATCCGCGCGCTGGAGCACCGATTTGGCGTCTCACACGACCGCGTTGGGCAGTTTCTTCTTGGACGAGCGCTTGCGCTCCTTCAGCGCCAGGTCCGCTCGCTGGAGCACCAATTCGGCGCTTTCGCCGAGTTTCCATTCGGAGAGTCCGACCGAGGCCTGTACGTGGATCTGCGAAGTCTTACCCGCGTTCAAGTCATAGCTGGCGCATAACTGCTGGTTCAGATGGCGGGCCAGGTTCATGCCGGCGGGCAGGTCGCCATCGAGGAGCACGATGAATTCGTCGCCGCCCCAGCGGGCCGCGACGGCGGCGGGGTCGAGCGCGGCCTGGATGCGGGCGGCGATCTGGCGCAGCAGTTCATCGCCGGCCAGGTAGCCGTAGCGGTCGTTGATCGATTTGAAGCGGTCGATGTCGAGCAGAATCAGGCAGCGAAGAGTAGGGCGTCCTTCGAATTCGTGGAACAGTTCCTCGAGCGCGCGGCGGTTGATCATTCCGGTAAGGACGTCGCGGCGGGCCTCATCGCGGGCGCTATTGAGACCGGCGCTGAGGGCGACCACCTGCTGGCGGAACTGATCCGCCACGGTCAGGCTGTGGCGCTGGGTTTCATCGGCCAGGCGGGACAGTTCGATGGACTGGTGGCGCACCAGGATGCGCAACAGCGCCACATTGTCGGACGCACAAGCGACTTTCAGACGCGCGGCGACGCCGCGCATGGCCGCCTCCTGCTGCGTGCCGGTGTTGAGGATCATTTGGATGGAGGCATTGAGCGCGTCGAGTACATCGCGCAGATCGCCCGCCGAACAACCGTTCTGGCGCAACCGCTGGCCATAGGCGCGCAACTGCTGCTCGATGGCGCGGCCGACCGACTCGAGCACGGGCAGGCTGTCGGCCGGAGAGAGGCCGGGGCGGGTGAGGGCGTCGCGCTGGGGCGCGAAATCGACACCCGGGACTTTGAATTTGTCGGCTGCCGGGCGGCAGACGTGTTCCTCAAAATGACGCAGGGTCTCAGCATAGGCGGCGAGCGAGCGCCGCAGTAGTGAGTCGATCTGATCCCAGGCATCGAGACTTGCCTTGAGCGAGACCATTGCGTCCAACACAGATACTCCTGACGTCTGTATCGACCGGGATGGGACTTAACTTGAGCGCTGCTGGCGGGAATCTGGTGGTAGCGGACGAGGGCGCGAGTGGTCGGCGGCGCATAGGTAGCGCGGGGACACACCTGCGGCGCCCGCGGCGGACGCCTTGGTGTCGCCCTCGGAAGAAGGCTGGGTGGTCGTGCTCGGAGACGAGTGGGCCTCGGTGTCCCCCACGCGTGAGGCGTCTCGCGTGTCCGATCGGTACAGGAAAGCGCGGGAAAGTGCCGGGCTAGGCTATACTGAGGCTGGGTTGGCGAGAGTGATCGCCGGGCGTTGAATACTGCCAGTGCGGGAGGAAGATGAGCAAGGAAGATTGCATTGAGATGACCGGGACGGTGGTGGAGAAGTTCCCCAGCGGTCTATTCAGCGTCCAATTGGACCAGGAGCGCACGGTGCTGGCCCACCTGGCCGGGAAGTTGCGCCGGAACCGGATCCGGGTGCTGGCCGGAGACCGGGTCACGATCGAGATGTCGCCCTACGACCTCACCAAAGGGCGCATCACTTATCGACACAAGTAGCCGGGAGCCGCGCGGCGGGAGTCTTACGCTCGAGCCGCAAAGCGAGTGCGTGCCGGAGCGCGGGGCGCCGCAAACGGCGCGGGCGCGGTGGGCGATGACACGGGTTGGGCCGCATTTGAGCGAGCCACGCCGGAGCGGCTCGACTGTCCACCTAATCCATTCATTCTAAAACGATTAAACTAGATTAACAAAGCCGTCGCGGAGCCTACGACGTGGCTGGAGCGCGGGGAGAAGACTTGCGCGTGGCCCTATAATCCAGGCGAGGTAATTCACCATGGCCCTGGAACCACTGCCATCGATCCGCCCGCTGCGCGCGGCGCGCGAAGCGGCGTTCGCGCCGGACCTGAGCAGCGCATTGAAAAAAGCCATCCTGGGCCAGGAGGAGGCGCTGGAGACGATTGTGCCGTACGTCGAGATGTTCGAGGCGGGACTCGCGCCGGAGGGCCGCCCGGGGGGCGTGTTCCTGCTTCTGGGCCCGACCGGAACGGGCAAAACGCGGACGGTGGAAGTACTGGCGAAGGCGCTGCACGGCAGCGAACGGCAGGTGCTGAGAGTCGACTGCGGCGAGTTCCAGATGGAACACGAGGTGGCGAAGCTGATCGGCGCGCCGCCGGGCTATCTGGGGCATCGCGAGACGCATCCGATGTTGTCGCAACAGAAGCTGAACGCGGTGGCCAGCGAGCGCTCGCCGCTGAGCCTGGTGCTGTTCGACGAAATCGAGAAAGCGGCGCCCTCGTTCGCGCGGATCCTGCTGGGGGTGCTGGACCGGGCGCGGCTGAAGCTGGGCGACAACACGGAGGTGAACTTCGAGAACAGCCTGATCTTCCTCACATCGAACCTGGGCACACGCGGCATGCTGGACGAACTGGGGGGCGGGTTCGGCTTTGCGGGGGATGGGAAGAAGCCGCCGAAGGAGCGACAGACGAAGCTGAGCCGGATCGCTATGAACGAGGTGCGGCGCCGGTTCTCGCCGGAGTTCGTGAACCGGATCGACGAGATCGTGACCTACCGGCCGCTGAGCCACGCGGCGCTGGAGGGGATTCTGGATCTGCAACTGGGGCTGATCCGCGCGCACATCCGGGCGCGGCTGGGACCGGCGAGCTTCGACCTGGAGGTATCCGCGCGGGCGCGGAAGTTTCTGCTGGCGGAAGGCACCAGCCTGGAGTACGGCGCGCGCGAATTGAAACGCGTGATCCACCGCCGGCTGATGCAGCCGCTGGGGAAGCTGATCATCGGCAGTGAGATTCCGTCGGGCGGCGTGGTGCGGGTCGATCTGGACTCTCGGCGCGCGACGCTGGAGTTCACGGCGCTGAGGAAGGCGGCGTGATGGCGATCGGGATCAACGCCGGGAGCCGGAAAGGCGGGCGAGATCGATGAACTCGTTGAGGGCGACGATGAAGTTGAGGAAGCCCAGGCCGCTGAGGGCGCCGCGAAATTGATGGCTGAGCAGGAACGGGCGCCACTCGGGCCGCAGAAACAGCAGCCAGTTATGTTCGTAGAGATCGAGCCACGGCGCGAGCACGAGCAGCACGCCGAGTTCAATGCAGAACAACGCGAAGACGACGGGCCCGGCGTAGTGATACCAGCGCAGAGGCGGGAGCGGCGCGTTGACAGGCGACTGGACGCTATTTAGTAGCTGAGCCGGTGCGTTTTCTGGCGGCTGCGCATTTTGGGATAACGGGACGTTCTTGGCTGGCGGCAGCGGCTGGGGCGGGGGCGTTCCGTTGCCATTCATAGAGCCGCCTGAGCGAGCGCCTGCCAGGCCTGGGCCACGGGGGCGTAGGAGCGGCGGTGCTGGGCCGAGGGCCCGAGCAGAAGCAGCGCCTGGCGGTGTTCCGCGGTCGGGTAGCCTTTATGACGCGCGAGTCCGTACCCGGGGCATTGGCGGTCCCACTCGACGAGGCAGGCGTCGCGGCTAGTTTTGGCCAGGATGGAGGCGGCGGCGATGGAACGCACCTGGGCGTCGCCCTTAATAATGCCGCGCTGGGGGCCCGGCCAGTCGATGGTGAGAGCGTCGATGAGCAGGTAATCGGGGGCGGGATGCAGGCCCGCGACGGCGCGCCGCATGGCCAGCCGGGAAGCCTGGTAGATGTTGATACGGTCGATCTCGGCGGCGTCGGCGACGCCAATCGCCCAGGCCACGGCGGTGGCTTGAATCTGGGCCGCCAATTGGGCGCGGCGCGCCGGCGCGAGCGTTTTCGAATCCGCCAGACCAGGCACGGGACGGCGCGGATCGAGAATCACCGCGGCGGCGTAGACCGGCCCGAACAGCGAGCCGCGGCCGGCTTCGTCGAGGCCGGCGATGAGCGTGAATCCCTCGCTCCGGGCGGCTTCTTCAAACTGATTGGTGCAGCGCATGTGCGGCAAAGTGCGGGCCCACTCAAGTCTTATCCTGAAACGGCATTGTGATAGGCGGCCAGGCGCGGAAGACGAGGGAGAGAACTCCCCGCGTGCAGCGAGGCGACCACCGGGCGGCGGTTTCCGATAGCGTGTTCGGCCTCCTCGGCAACGCGGTTTTCCCCATGCGGGCCGCTCCCGGGAACGGGATCGCGCGCACTCCCCTATTCGCGAGCGCGCTCGCGCAGACGGGCCGATTTGCCTTTGAGGCCGCGCAGGTAATAGAGCTTGGAGCGGCGGGCGCGGCCGGTGCGCACGATGTCGATATGGTCGATCACCGGGGCGTGCAGCGGGAAGATGCGTTCGACGCCGGTGCCGAAGCTGGTCTTGCGGACGGTAATGGTCTCGCCCATGCCGGTGTTGTTGCGGCAGATCGCGACGCCCTCGAAGGCCTGCAGGCGTTCCTTGTCGCCTTCCCTGATCTTCACGTGGACGCGGATAGTATCGCCGATCCGGAACTCCGGAAGGTCCACTCGCTTGTTCTTATTCAGGATCTTCTGCAGATAGGGGTTGATCATGGCTTGACTCCGTTTCTTTCAAATCCAACTCTCCGGCAGCGCGATCCGCGGCCGCGGTGGCCAGCAGATCCGGTCTCAGCCGGCTCATTTTCCCGAGCGCCGCCTGCAAACGCCACTTGCGGATCTCCTCGTGGTGACCGCTAAGCAGCACCTCCGGCACGCTCCAACCGCGAAACACGGCGGGCCGCGTGTAGTGGGGACAATCCAGAACCAGGTCGCCCGCGGCACCGCAATCGCTGAACGAATCGTGCAGCGCGGACTCCTGGTTGCCGAGCACGCCCGGAATGAGCCGGGCGACGGCATCCACCACCACGGCGGCGCCCAATTCTCCGCCGCTCAAAACGTAATTACCGATCGAGATCTCTTCGTCGGCCAGATGCTCGCCGACCCGCTCATCCACGCCTTCATAGCGGCCGCAGATCAGGAGCACCTCTTCTAACTCTAGCAGCCGCCGGGCCGTCCGCTGATCGAACAGCGGGCCATGCGCCGACATCAGGACCACCCGCTGCCGCGCCGGATCGCGCTGCGGCAGGATGGTTTCGACCGCTTCGAACAGCGGCTGCGGCTTCAGCACCATGCCTTCCCCGCCCCCGAACGGCCGGTCGTCCACGGTTTTGTGGAAATCCGACGTCCAGTCGCGCAGGTTGTGGATTTTGATCTCCACCAAGCCTGCCGCCACGCCCCGGGCCACCACGCCGTGATCCAACGGTCCGCGGAAAAACTCCGGGAAAATCGTGAGCAGGTGAAACTTCATTCCTGCTCCGCCGCGGTTGAACCGGCGGGACTCATATCATCCTGACCGGTTTCCGCCAATCCGCTTCCAACCAGATCTTCGCCCGCCGGCCGGTCCGGGACCGGCGATTCCTTCGCTTTGCCGCCCGCCGAAGCCGGAGCGGCGTTCAATTCCAACAGCCCCTCGGGCGGGTCGATGCGGATCCGCCGCGCCGCCAGGTCCACCTCGATGCAGATGGCCCGCACGTAGGGCACGAGCGCCGGCGGGCCGCCGTGGTCTGGAGTTACCTCCAAGGTCACGGCGGGACCTGCGAAATCCTGCCAACCCGTCACGCGGCCGACTTCCCGTCCGGTTCGAACCTCTTCCACCCGGCAGCCGACCAGGTCGGATAACCAGATCTCCCCGTCCGGCGCGGGCGGCCGGGCTGCACGGTTCAGAAAAACCGTGCCATTCACCAGCGGCCGAGCTGCTTCGGCCGTCTCAATCCCCTCAAACCGCAAAGCCAATCGCCCCGAGTACAGACGCGCTTCGGCGATTTTCAGGTCGGCCGCCGCTTCATCGGGCTGCGAGCCGAACCAGTTTCCACCGGCCAGCCGGATTCGGACCGCGGGCAGTGCGGTGTACCATTCCGGGAGCTGCGATCCGACGGCGAAGATTTCGCCGTGCAGACCGCGCATGCGGCCCAGACTGGCGATTTCGAGCCACGAGCCGGTATCCACGTCCCGCACTGAGACCTCTCCGCGCCGCCTGCGTGCGGCCTATTCCACGATCTCGAGCGAGAAGCGGCGATTCAGCTTGGTGCCCACGGCGAGCAGCAGCGTGCGGATGGACCGCGCCGTGCGTCCCTGCTTGCCGATCACCTTGCCGATGTCCTCGGGGGCGACCTTGAGCTCGTAGACCGTCGCCTGCTCACCCTTCGAGCTCGCGGACCGCGACGCTGTCGGGGGCATCCACGAGAGCCCGGGCGATCTCCTCGATCAGTTCCTTCATCTCGGCCATGTGCAGCACCTCCCTCGCCTGCGCCTGACTTGTCTAGGCCCGACCGCCCGGACCGCGCGTGCCGGCGCGTGACGACGCCGCCGGCGATGCGCGCCCAGAGTCGAGGCTCAGGCCACGGGCTGCGCGACCACCGCGGGAAACTTCTTCAGCAATTTCGAAACCGTGGCTGACTTGCGGGCGCCCTGCTTGTTCCAGTGCTCGATCCGCTCGTAGTTCAGGTCGGCGACGGCCGGTTCGGAGCACGGGTTATAGTGCCCAACGACTTCCAATGCGCGGCTATCGCGCGCGCGTTCCTTATCGATCACCACCACACGGTAGGTCGGCTTTTTCTTGGCGCCGAATCGCGCCAGTCTGATCATCAGCATCTTCTTTATTCTCTGCTCACTCAGCGTTTGAAATATCCGCAAACCGCAATCCGGCTCAGCGCCCCAAAAGGCTGCCGAGGTCACCCGGAAACGGCATCTTAAACTTGCCCATCTTCCTGCCCAGCAACCCGCCGGACATTGACTTCATCATTCTACGGGCCTGGCCGTATTGTTTCAGCAGGTTGTTCACTTCATTGACCGACGTCCCGCTGCCGCGGGCGATGCGGCGACGGCGCGCACCATTGATAATCATGTGGTTAGCGCGTTCCTTGGGCGTCATCGAGTCGATGATGGCGACCGTACGGGAGATCTCTTTCGGATCCACCTTGGCGTTTTTCAGCTCTTTCAGCGCGCCCAGGCCCGGCACCATGCCCAGCAGCGACTCGAGCGGTCCAAGCTTGCTGATCTGCTTCAACTGATCGCGGAAATCGGCCAGCGTGAAGTCGTCCTCAAGCAGCTTGCGCTGCATCTGCTCGGCCTGCTTGGTGTCAACGGCCTGCTCCACCTTTTCGATGAGACTGAGCATGTCGCCCATGCCCAGGATGCGCGAGGCCACGCGATCGGGATGGAAGGGCTCGAAGGCGTCAACCTTTTCACCGGTTCCGACGAACTTGAGCGGCTGGCCGGTGATATGGCGGATGGAGAGCGCCGCGCCGCCGCGGGCATCGCCGTCCATTTTGGTGAGGATCACGCCGGTGATCCCCAGCCGCTTATGAAACTCTTCGGCGCTCCTGACCGCGTCCTGGCCGGTCATGGCGTCGGCGACGAACAACAACTCGGTGGGATTCAGGGCCGCTTTCAACTGTTCCAGTTCGACCATCAGATCGTCGTCGATGTGCAGCCGGCCGGCGGTGTCGATGAGCACCACATCGCGGCCGGTCAGTTCGGCCTCGCGGCGTGCGCCTTTGGCCAGGTCCAAGGGACTCTGACCGGCCTCGCCGACCCAATTCGGCACGGCGGCGACGCGGGCCACGACGGCCAATTGCTCGCGCGCGGCGGGACGGTAGACGTCGACGGAGACCACCATCGGCCGGTGGCCGTTCTGCGAGAGATAGCGCGCCAGTTTGCCAGTGGATGTGGTCTTGCCCGAGCCCTGCAGCCCGACGATCAGCATGACCGTGGGCGGCGTGTTGGAGGTGCGGATGCGGCTGGTGTGCTGGCCCAGCACGTTGATCAGTTCGTCGCGGACGATTTTGACGACCTGCTGCGAGGGGTTGAAGGCGTTGAGCACTTCCTGCCCCATGGCCTTTTGTTTCACACCCTCGATAAACGCCTTCACGACCTTGAAATGGACGTCGGCCTCGAGGAGCGCGACGCGGATCTCCTTGAGGGCGGCCTCCATGTTCTCGGCCGTCAATTTGCCTTCGCCGCGCAGGTTCTTGAACACCCGCTGCAGCTTATCGCTCAATGAATCAAACATTTGAGTGAGGGTGCGAGTCCAACCTTCCCCAAGGACTGCTGGAGGGACACACGACTGCTAGGGCAGCATGAATAAGTATAGCAGGGTGGAACGGAGACTCAGGCGGAACGGGCGCCGGGACCTGAAGCACGGGCGCGCCCTGGATCGAACAAACCAGCATGCTCGTCCGTCCCAGGGGTAGGGACAAGTTATGAACCGCCGGTGGAACCGCCCAACCCTTAGGCAGCCCCACCGGAGGTTCCCGCTCCGATGGAAGAACGCCGCAAGCGGCGTCCAAGAACTAGGCCCGGCGCCGCCTGCCCAGCAGCCCAAGGCCCAGAAGTCCCGTGCCGAAGAGAGCGTAAGTGGCCGGCTCCGGCATTTCCGACGAGAGCACGATGAACTCCTGCGAGGCGCCGAGGCCCTTAGGGTTCAACGTCGAGTCAGGAGTGAGGAAGGCGACCTGCGAGTAATTGAATGTTCCGGCTGCCACGACGTTTGCGGCAGCGGCGACGATGCCCGCGATCTCGGAGTCGGACGCGAGAGCGTATTGCCCGTTATAAAGGCTGCTATTGCTGAACAGCCACCAGACTGCCACGTTGCCCTGGGACGAATTCGTGCCGCCAGGAGTTCCATCCGCCACAATGCCGTTGCCGGTGGCGCCCTCGTAGAAAATGATCGCCGCTTCCTCGTAGGCCTTCAATGCCTGGGCGGAGGTAGCGAATTCCGAATACCACTTCAGTGAGGTCAGGCTCGTGGAGATGTAGTTCTCGTTGGCATACCAGGTGAGCGGCGCATTCACGTCCGTTTGTGCGTCGTCGCACATCGCGGGCATGCCACTGACGTAATACGGGAATGCGTAGACGTCCAGGCTGCCGCCGCTGGCCAGAGGCAGATTGACCGTGGCCCCGCCGGGTCCGGTGTAGGTGACCAGGATGGCGCCCGCCGATGCGGGCAGGGAGAAGAGGAGGCAGCCGAGGATAGCGACCGCAGGGATTCCGAGCAGTTTTTTCATATGTATTGTTGCACCCGTCCGATTCCATGATGGGAGACGGGATCAGCTTGCCGGAATGGGCCAAATGGCTTGGTACTAAACGGCTTACATGAGCCAGAGCGAGCGCGGAAGTTGAAACATCGCCATTCGTCCCGGTTAATTAGAACCAATGATGTTCGCGGAGCGGCTTCGGGCGCGCGAAGGTATAGAACCCAGCGCATTTTTCGTTCTAGTACAAAACCAGGCGAGAATTCCGCAATCCGCGCGGGCGGGCGCAGTCTGGCGGGTGGAAATCACTCCTCCCTAGCCTGGTGCGGGCGGACATCCGGTCAGCAGCCCGGACCGTTTCTGAGGCATCCTGGAGGGGGAAAGAGAACTGTAGATCATGCTGAATTTTACTTATCAGAATCCGACCAAAATCCTATTCGGCAAGGGCCAGATTGCAAACATCGCGGCTGAGATTCCGGCGGACGCGAGAGTGCTGCTGACCTACGGCGGCGGCAGCATCCACCGCAACGGCGTGTATGAGCAGACACGGCAGGCGCTGGCCGGGCGCACTGTGGTCGAGTTCAGCGGCATAGAGCCGAACCCCGAGTACAAGACGCTGCTGCGGGCCGTGGAACTGGGGCGGGCGGAGAAAGTGGACCTGCTGCTGGCGGTGGGCGGAGGCTCGGTGTCTGACGGGACGAAGTTCATCGGCGCGGCGATTCCTTTCGCAGGCGAACCGTGGGCGATCCTCGACCAACACGCGCCGGTGACCGCGACCGTGCCCCTGGCGGTGATTCAGACGCTGCCGGCGACGGGGTCGGAGTCGAATTCGTTTGCGGTGATCAGCCGCGCGGAGACGGGCCAGAAGCTGGCCTTCTCGTCTTCGTTCGGCTACCCACGCTTCGCCGTGCTCGATCCGGAGACCACCTTTTCTCTACCGCCGCGGCAGGTAGCCAACGGCATCGTGGACGCGTTCGTGCACACCCTGGAGCAGTATCTGACCTACCCGGTGAACGCGCCACTGCAAGACCGGTTCGCCGAATCGATTCTGCAAACGCTGATCGAGGTCGGACCGCGGACGCTGGCTGCGCCGGCCGACTATGACCTGCGGGCGAGCTTCGTGTGGTGCGCGACCATGGCGCTGAACGGCCTGATCGGCGTGGGCGTGCCGCAGGATTGGGCGACCCACATGATCGGCCACGAACTGACGGCGCTGTATGGCATCGATCACGCGCGGACGCTGGCCGCGGTGATCCCGCACCTGCTGCGGGTGCAGAGCGGCCCGAAGGCCGACAAACTGGCGCAGTACGCCACGCGGGTGTGGGGCATTGGGGAGGGCTCGCGGGAACAGCGAATCGAGGCGGGCATCCAGGCCACGGAGCGCTTCTTCGAATCGCTGGGCGTGCCGACGCGGCTCAAGGCCTACGCGCAGGTGCAGCCCGACGCGCCGGCCGCGGTCGCGCGGCGGCTGGAAAAGAACGACATGTCGCGGCTGGGCGAGCGCCAGGACGTGACGCCGGAGCGGGTGCAGAGAATCCTGGAGCTGAGTCTGGCCGGCTGAGGCGCCGCGGTAGATCAGGCGGGCGCGCCGCAAAGAACAGGCTGAGTCTGCCGGCCAGTGAGGCAGCGGCCTCCACCCCAGCCGCAGCCGGCGGGAATCAGACGATCAGCATGCAGTCGCCGTAGCTGAAGAAGCGGTACTTTTCCGCGGACGCGTGACGGTATGCATCCAGAATCAGTTCCGTTCCGGCGAAGGCGCAGACCAGCATCAGCAGGCTCGACTTGGGCAGATGGAAGTTGGTCAGCAGGACATCGGTGGCCTGAAACTCGAAGCCCGGGTAGATGAACAGATCCGTCTCTCCGGAACCGGCGCGCAGGCCGTCGTTGCGGACGGCGGTTTCCAGCGTGCGGACGCTGGTGGTGCCGACGGCCACGCGGCGCTTAGCGTGGGCCAGGATCTCAGCGGCCGCCGCGGGAATCTCCCAGGTTTCCTGATGCAAGTGGTTCTGTTCGACGGTTTCGTCGATCAACGGCTGGAAGGTGCCCAGCCCGACGTTCAGCGCCACGCGCGCGAACTCGGCGCCCGCGTCCTGGCAGGCCTGCATCACCTCGGGGGTAAAATGCAGACCAGCGGTGGGAGCGGCCACCGACCCCGGCTTGTCGGCATAAACCGTCTGATACCGGTCGCGGTCGGCCGGCACATCGGGCCGGTGGATATACGGCGGCAGAGGGACGTGGCCGATGCGCAGGAGCAGCTCGTCCAGGTCGCCCGTGCATTCCAGGCGGACCCGGCGTTCCCCGCGGACGCCGGTCTCGAGGATCTCGGCGCTCAAACCAGGCGCAATTTCAACATGGGCTCCAGAGTGCAGGTGGCGGCCCGGCCGGACCAGCGCGCTCCAGTAACGCCGCTCGGCATCGAGCGGACGGACCAGAAAGATCTCGACCTCGCGCGCGTAGCCCGGCTTGCGGCCGAACAGGCGCGAGGAGAAAACCTTGGAATCGTTAATCACCACGGCGTCGCCGGGGCGAAGGAAAGAGGGCAGATCGCGGAACAGGCGATCCGACCAGGTTTTCGAAGCGCGGTCGATCACCAGCATGCGCGAGGCAGCGCGATCGGCCAAGGGTTCCTGAGCGACCAGGTCGCCCGGCAGGTCATAATCAAAATCAGAGAGCTTCATTACCCCGTCTCTCGAACATTTATTAATCTAATGATCTATTAATCATGGTCTACAATGCCGGCTAACTGCATACTCGGACTGGAAACCTCGTGCGATGAAACCGCTGCAGCGATCGTCTCGGCGGACAAAGTTATCCTCTCCAGTGCCGTGTCTTCGCAAATTGATACGCACGCCAAATATGGCGGCGTCGTTCCGGAGCTCGCTTCCCGCGAACACCTGCGGGCGATTATCCCCGTCGTGCGCGAAGCGCTGGTTCAAGCCGGTGTCGGATGGGAGTCGGTTTGCGCTGTGGCCGCTACCGTCGGCCCGGGCTTAGTCGGCTCACTCCTGGTCGGTCTGACCTATGCGAAGTCTATAAGCATTGTACGTGGAATTCCACTGATTGGGGTAAACCATATCGAAGGGCACATTAAGGCGGTGATCGTGGAGGCCGAGTTCGCGGGCGCCGGGCTGGGCTATCCGGTGGTGGCCTTGGTAGCCAGCGGCGGCCATACGCACCTGTTTGAGATGCCCGGGCCGGGCCGCTACCGGCTGATGGGGAAAACGCGGGACGACGCAGCGGGCGAGGCCTACGACAAAGTAGCGAAACTGCTGGGCTTCGGATACCCGGGCGGGCCGGTACTGGACTCTCTGGCGCCGTTCGGAGAGCCGGAAGGACTGCGGCTGACGATGGCCAAAATGAAGGGCAACGCGCTCGATTTCAGCTTCAGCGGGGTGAAGACGGCGATGCTCAGGTGGGTGCAGTCGAAGGAGCTCGAAGGCGAAATCGTGGCCCGGCGGGCGCTGGTGAAACTGCATCCGCGTCCTAGTGTGGAGCAATGGCTGAGCGTCACGCCGCAGACGACATTGGACGCGATCGCCTCGTTCCAGCAGTTGGTCATCAACGAGTTGTTGAAACGGCTGGGAGAGGCGGTGCGGGAGACGTGCGCGGTGGCCGCCGTTATCGCCGGCGGGGTGGCCTGCAACGCCGGATTGCGCCGCGCGGCGACGGTGTCGCGGGTGGGCTGCCCGGTATGGTTCACGACGCCGGGTCTATCGACGGACAATGCGGCGATGATCGCCGCCGCGGCGTGGCCCAAGTTTGAGCGCGGCGAGTGGGACGACCTGGGACTGCGGGCCCAGGCCAATCTCAGGCTCGCCTGAGAGCGGCGGATTCCGGCGTGGAGATCGCGTTGATCGATCCGTTGTGTCCGAGCCGCGCCGCGCGACGGAGCCGCGACGTGTGACGGAGCCGCGACTGAAAGGAGCGGTTCTTCGCGTTGATCGATCCGTTGTGTCCGAGCCGCGCCACGCTACGAGCCGCGACCAAAGGAAGCGGTTCTTCGCCTTCCGAATCCCACTGCTGGTGCCGGGTCCATTGGGCAATTTTGCCCAACTCGTTTCCTAAGTAATTGATTCCAAAAGTGAAAAAATGGCCAATTGGGAAATCGTTGCCCAGTCGCTCCCGGCCGCGTCCTATCCGGCACGCCCTCCTCGCGGCCCGTTGCAGCCCGGCGCCGCGCCAGGGCGCGGCCGACCGGGGCGCGCGGTGGGTTCGGCGGGTGCGGAAAACGGAGTCGCGAGAGCAGCTACGCGACCCTGCGGCGCTCCGGTTCAAGACGCGGGGCGGCGCCCTAGTTTGACAATCCACGCGCGCCGGCCAAGATTGTGCCCGACACGTTGTACGCTAGGAAGTGTCGTACGGGTCATGAGACGACTGGGCATCATTGATGTCGCGCTGCGCGCCACGGGCATCGCGTTGCTCGCCACGGCCACGCTCGGCGCGGCGGTGAAGACGGTGCACGTGGTGGAGCGCAGCGACGTGCTGGACGGCCGCTCGTTCGGCAAGTCGGGTCCGTATGAGAAGATCGAGGCCCGCGCCTGGTTCACGCTCGATCCAAAGCTGCCGGCGAACCGACTGATCCGCGATCTGGACCTGGCGGTGACGAACGAGTCGGGCCAGGTGGAATTCAGCGCCGATGTCTACGTTCTAAAGCCGCGCGACCCGGCGCGGGGCAATGGGATGGTGCTCGTGGAAGTGCCGAACCGCGGCGGGAAGTCGCTGCTGAGCCGGTTCTGCTACGGCCGGAGCATGCTGGACCCCGCGAAGGACGAAGATTTCGGCGACAAGTGGCTGTTGGAAGAAGGCTACACGCTGGTCTGGATCGGGTGGCAGTGGGACGTGCCGAACCGGCCCGGCTTATTGCGGCTGGAGCCGGCCGGGTTGCGGAAAGACGTCCCGACGCCGGGCTTGGTGCGGTCGGAGTACATCCCCGAGCGGGCGACGCCGCGCATGCCGCTGGGCGACCGGGGCCATCGGCCGATCGCGGTTGGCAAAGCGCTGCGGCTGCTGGTCCGGGACAGCGCCGAATCGCAGCCGGTGGAGATCCCCGCCGACAAGTGGAAACTGTCCGAAAACGGGACGGAAGTGGACCTGCCCGAGGGCTTCCAGCCAGGACGCCTGTACGAGTTCGTCTATGAGGGCGCGGCGCCGGTGGTGACGGGGCTGGGGCTGGCCGCGGTGCGTGATTTTGCGACGTATTTGAAGCACGGCGGGGGCGACGACGTGGCACTGCTGTCGGAGCAGAACCGGTACCTGAAGCACTCGATCGGCTTCGGTATTTCCCAGAGCGGGCGGTTTCTGAGGCATTTTCTGTACGAGGGCTTCAACGCCGACGAGCAGGGGCGGCGGGTTTTCGACGGCGTATGGGCCGACGTGGCCGGGGCGGGCCGCGGCAGTTTCAACTACCGCTACGCGCAGGCCTCGCGCGATGGGAACCCATGGAACAACGTTTTCTACCCGACCGATGTGTTCCCATTCGGCGGACTGCCGGAAAAAGATCCGGTCACGGGCAAAGAAGACGGACTGCTGGCGCGCGCGCTGGCGGCGGGAGTCGCGCCGAAGCTGTTCCTGACCAACACTTCGTACGAATACTGGGGCCGCGCGGCAGCGCTGATTCATGTGCAGCCGGACGGCCGCGCCGACTCGACACTAGCGCCAGAGACGCGCGTCTACTTCTTCGCCGGGGCGCAACACCTCCCGCGCAGTCTGCCGTTGTCGAAGACGGCGGAGCGCTACGAAAGCAATCCGACGGACCAGCGGCCGTTTCAACGGGCGCTGCTGCATGGATTGGAACTGTGGGTGAGGGATAACATCATGCCGCCGCCGTCGGTGCTCCCGCGGCTGATCAAGGGCGAACTGGCGTTGCCCAGCGAAGTGCGGTTCCCGCGCATTCCGGGAGTGAGTTTGCCCAAGCACCCGCGGCTGGCGCGGCGGCTCGATTACGGCGCGGAATTTGCGTCTCAAGGCTACGCCACCAAGGAACCGCCGGCGGTGCTGGGCGCGTTTCCACTGCTGGTGCCGCAGACCGACGCCGATGGGAACGACCTGGGTGGGGTGCGGCTGCCCGAGGTGGCGGTCCCGCTGGGTACCTTCACCGGGTGGAACTTCCGCGCGCCGCTGACTGGCGCGCCGGAACAGATGGCATCCTTCGTCGGCTCGTTCTTCCCATTTCCGAAGACGAAAGCGGAACGCGACCGCGCACACGACAGCCGCGCATCGATCGAAGAGCGGTATCAGGACCGCGCCGATTACCTGCGGCGCGCCGCCGCGGTGGTGGATTCCCTGATTGCCGAGAGATTCCTGCTGGAGCGCGACCGCGCGTATGCGCTGGAGCGCTGCGGATTGCTCTGGGACGCCTTGCTACACTGAGCTTCATATGGCCACACCTCCCCAGATGGAGCCCCCGAAGCTGCCGATCGAGGGCGTTAAAAACCTGATTACGATCGGCTCCGGCAAAGGCGGCGTGGGCAAGACCACAATCGCCGTGAACCTGGCGATTGCACTGGCGCGACTGGGCCACAAGACCGGACTGCTGGACGCCGACGTGTACGGGCCGAACGTGCCGCTGATGATGGGCATCCGCGACACGCCCTACGCCGTGGAGGGACGCATCGTCCCGCTGGAGCAGTACGGCGTGAAGCTGATGTCGATGGGTTTCGTCAATCCCGGCGACAAGCCGCTGATCTGGCGCGGGCCGATGCTGCACAGCGTAATGCAGCAGTTCGTGCGGCAGGTGGATTGGGGCGAGTTGGACTACTTACTGATCGACCTCCCGCCGGGCACCGGTGACGTGGCGCTGAGCCTGATTCAGACCGCGCCAATCACGGGCGCGGTGGTGGTGACCACGCCCTCCGAAGTGGCGCTGGAAGACGCTCGCAAGGCCGTGCTGATGTTCCAGCAGGTGAAGGTCGAGCTGCTGGGAATCGTTGAAAACATGAGCTATCTGGTGATTCCCGAGAGTGGCCAGAAGCTGGACATTTTCGGACAGGGCGGCGGAGAGCGAACAGCGGAAGCGATGGGCGTGCCGTTCCTGGGCAGCCTGCCGCTGGACCCGCGAGTGCGCATTGGCGGCGATACGGGAAGGCCGGTGGCGCTGCTCGGGCCGGACGATGCTAAAGCCAGTGGTTTCTATGAAATTGCCCAGCGGGTGGTGGAATGCTGCGGTGCCGGCGGCATCAGGCGCGCCCCGAAAATGACCATTGAAGACTGACAGAAGCGGGGTGGTATTCGCCGCGCCAGGAAGCAGATCCAATTCGAGTAATCGAATAAACATATTTTATAGTAAATCGTTCTTGCATTTGCTAGGATTCCATATTAGGCTATTAGTGATGAGGGACGCGCACAGCACAGCCAACCGGCCTCTGCGAGGCGTGGAACTCATATCGATTTCGGCCATTCTTGCCGTACCGGGCATCATTATTGCGGGGTTACACCTAAATCCCGCCTGAGTAGGCCGAAACCAGAATCGAAAAGAAACCGGGGCCACCAGGCGGGAACAAACCGCCGGGTGGCCCTTTTCCGTTTAGATCTGGATTGAGTTTTTTTGCGGGTGGAGACGACCCGATGGACGATTGCAACGAAGAAGGAGAACTGGCTGCGATGTCGAACCTGATGAGCGGGGCGCGGATTCTGCTGGAGTGCCTGGCGCGCGAGAACGTGGAGGTGATCTTCGGCTACCCGGGCGGGGTGACGCTGCCGCTCTATGACGCGTTGTACGAGCACCCGATCCGGCACGTGCTGGTGCGGCACGAGGAGAACGCGAGTTTCGCGGCATCGGGGTATGCGCGGGCTTCGGGGCGGGTGGGGGTGTGCTGCGCGACTTCGGGCCCCGGAGCGACGAACCTGACGACGGGGCTGGTGGACGCGATGATGGACTCGATTCCGGTGGTGGCGATCACGGGTCAGGTCACCAGCAAGATGATCGGCAGCGACGCGTTTCAGGAAGCGGACACGTTCGGCATCATGCGGCCGGCGACGAAGCACAATTACCTGGTGCGGGACGTGAACGACGTGGCGCGGGTGGTGCACGAGGCGTTCTACATCGCCTCAACGGGCCGGCCGGGGCCGGTGCTGGTTGACATCACGAAGGACGCGCTGCAAGGCCAGGCGCACTACACGCCGGTGCACGAGATCCACCTGCCGGGCTACAAGGTGGTCACCGATGGCCACGCGGGGCAGATCCGGCGGGCGGCGCAGATGATGTGGGAGGCGCAGCGGCCGATGGTATACGCGGGCGGCGGGATCATCCACTCGGGCGCGCACGACGAGCTGCGCGAACTGGTGGAACTGATCGATTGTCCGGCGGTGTGCACGCTGATGGGGCTGGGCGGGCTGCCGGGCTCGCACCCGAATTTCATATCGCTGCCGGGGATGCACGGCAGTTATGCCGCGAACATGGGGCTGACGGAGTGCGACCTGATCATCGCGCTGGGAGTGCGCTTCGACGACCGCGTCACGGGGCGGCTGTCGGCCTTCGCGCCACACGCGAAGGTGATCCACGTGGACATCGACCCAGCCGAGATCGGCAAGAACCGGGCCGCGGACCTGCCGATCGTGGGCGACCTGAAGCGGGTGATCGCCAAGCTGATCAAGATTCTGAAGGAACTGCAGCCGCAGGCGGCGGAACAGAGCGCGGCAGCGCGGAAGGAGTGGTGGCGGAGGGTGCACGGCTGGCAGGCGGAGCATCCGCTGGAGCCAGTATTCGGCAGCGACGAAATCAAGCCGCAGCAACTCATGTACGAGATCAACCGGATCAGCGACGGCAAAGCAATCGTCAGCTCCGACGTGGGGCAGCACCAGATGTGGGCGGCGCAGTTCATCCGCTTCGACGCTCCGCGGTTGTGGATCAACTCGGGCGGCCTGGGCTCGATGGGCTTCGGGCTGCCCGGGGCGGTCGGCGCGCAGATGGCAAATCCGGATGCCACGGTCTTCGCGATCGTCGGCGACGGGGGATTCCAGATGTCGGTGCCGGAGCTGGCGACACTGGTCAATTGTGGTCTGCCGGTGAAGGTGATCGTGATGAACAACGGATACCTGGGCATGGTGCGGCAGTGGCAGGAATTGTTCTACAACAACCGGCTGTGCGCGGTGGAGCTGAGCGCGTTTCCCAACGTGGAGCTGCTCGCGGCGGCGTATGGGATGAAGGGACGCATCGTGCGCACGCCGGCGGAGCTGCAAAGCGCGCTGAAGGAAGCGATGGAGGAGCCGGGCCCGTACCTGATGGACGTGCGGGTGAGCCAATACGAAAACGTCTACCCGATGGTGCCAGCGGGCGCGGCGATCAATGAGATGGTGCTGGCGCCGCCGCAGCCGGTGCCAGTTGGGAAGCCGTGAGCCCGGGGCACGAGAGGAGAAAAGAAGCATGCTGATGACGATTTCGCTGCTCATGGAAAACAAGGCGGGCGCGATGATGCGGGTAACGGGGCTGCTGACGCAACGGGGCTACAACATCGAGTCGCTGACGGTGGCGCGGACGCTGGACCCGACGCTGTCGCGGATGACGATCGGAGTGGACGTGGACCCGAAACTGCGGGCGCAGGTGATCAAGCAGATGAACAAGCTGATCAACGTATTGCAAGCCACCGACCTGACGGAGACGCCGGCGGTGATGCGGGAACTGGTGCTGCTGCGGGTACGCGCCACCATGGAACACAGAACTGCAATTCTGAAAGAAGCCGAAATATTCGGCGCACGCGTGGTGGATTCGAGCGTCGAGGGCTTCGCGCTCGAGGTCACGGGCGAGTCGGAGAAGCTGGAAGAGTTCGTCTCCGTGATGGAGAGCTATGGCGAGATTGACGTGACGCGGTCGGGGACCGTGGCGGTCTCGCTGGAACAGAAGAAACTGAGGCTGTCGCCGCCGGTCTCGAGGACCGTCGTGCCGGCGGAGCCAGTGAGCGCCGAAGGGCGCTAGACGCCGATCGAAATCAAGAGGAAAACAATTTCATGTCACGACGTTTTTATGAGAAGGACGGATCGCTGGCCCATCTGGAAGGCAAGACGGTGGCCATCATCGGCTACGGGAGCCAGGGGCACGCCCACGCGCTGAACCTGCGGGACTCCGGCGTGAATGTAGTGGTGGGGCTATACCCGGGGAGCAAGAGCTGGGCCAAGGCGGAAGCCGCGGGGCTGAAGGTGCTGGCCGTCGCGGAGGCCGCCCAGGCCGCCGATTTGATCATGATTCTGGCGCCCGATCACGTGCAGGCGGACCTGTACGCGAAAGATATCGAACCGCACCTGAAGCCGGGCAAGACGCTGATGTTCGCGCACGGCTTCAGCATTCACTTCGGCACGATCAAGCCGCCGGCAGGCATCGACGTGTCGATGGTTGCCCCGAAGGCTCCCGGCCATCGCGTCCGCGAGGTGTTCACCGAAGGTTCGGGCACGCCGGCGCTGGTCGCGATTCACCAGGACGCTTCCGGCAAGGCGCTCGAAAACGCGCTGGCCTACGCGCTGGCCCTCGGCACGCTGCGCGCCGGCGTAATCGAGACAACGTTCAAGGAAGAGACGGAGACCGACCTGTTCGGCGAGCAGGTGGTGCTCTGCGGCGGCGTCAGCGCGTTGATCAAAGCGGCATTCGACACGCTGGTGGAGGCCGGTTACGCGCCGGAGATGGCCTACTTCGAATGCCAGCACGAGCTGAAACTAATCGTCGACCTGATCTATGAGGGCGGCTTGAATTACATGCGCTACTCGGTCTCCGACACGGCCGAATACGGCGATTATACGCGCGGGCCGCGCATCATCAACGCCCAGACGCGCCAGGAGATGAAGAAGATCCTGGGCGAGATTCAGAGCGGAGATTTCGCGCGTGCCTGGATCGCCGAGAACAAGAGCGGCCGGCATAATTTCCTGGCGATGCGCGAGGGAGCGCGCACCTCGCAACTCGAAACGGTCGGCAAGGGACTGCGCGAGATGATGCCGTTCCTCAAGAAGAAGAAGGAAGAGGGCGTGCCGCAGGATACGCCGGCGAACTGAGCGAGAGTGTTTCCGCGAGGACGGAAACAAAGTCACAGAGAAACGGGGCCGGCCGGCGGCCCCGGCGGCAGGAAGGATTCCAAGCAGCGAAACCATGAGGATCTGGACGTTCGACACGACTTTGCGCGACGGAACGCAGGGCGAAGCCATCAGCTTTTCGGTGGATGACAAGGTGCTGATCGCGCAGAAGCTCGACGATCTGGGCATCGACTACATCGAAGGCGGCTGGCCGATGTCGAACCCGAAGGACAAGGAGTTCTTCGAGCGGGCGAAAGACTTGAAGCTGCGGCACGCGAGGCTGTGCGCGTTCGGAGCGACGCGGTTCGCCAAGAACGCGGTGGAGCAGGACGCGAATGTGCGCGCGTTGATCGAGGCGGAAACGCCGGCGGTTTCGATTTTCGGAAAGACCTGGGACCTGCACGTGAAGCGCGTGCTGGGCATCGGCGAAGAAGAAAACCTGCAAATCATTTCCGACACGGTACGCTTTTTGAAGCGGCACGGGCGCGAGGTGATCTACGATGCCGAGCACCTGTTTGACGGCTACAACGCCAATCCGGATTATGCGCTAAGGACGCTGGAAGCGGCCAAAAAAGCAGGCGCCGACGTGCTGACGCTGTGCGACACCAACGGCGGGACGGTGACGGCGCGGGTGGCCGAGATCGTGGCCGAGGTGCGACGCCGCTTCGATGGTCCGATCGGCATCCACGCGCACAACGATTGCGACCTGGCGGTGGCGAATTCGATCGCCGCCGTGGAGAGCGGGGCAACGCACGTGCAGGGGACGATGAACGGCTATGGCGAGCGCTGCGGAAACGCGAACCTGACGTCGCTTATCGCCATTCTGGAAACCAAACTGGGCCACACGACGATCGGGGCGGAGAAACTGGCGAGCCTGACCGGCGTGGCGCATTACATCGCGGAACTGGCCAATCTCCCGCTGAATTCGAATCAGCCGTTCGTCGGACGCAGCGCATTCGCGCACAAGGGCGGAGTGCACGTGAGCGCTGTACTGAAGGAACCGGCCAGCTACGAGCACATCGCTCCGGGGACGGTCGGCAACCACCAGCGAGTCCTGCTGAGCGACCTGTCGGGACGCGGCAACATCGTCTACAAACTGGAGCAACACGGGCTGGGCGACCGCGTGGACGACAAGGCGCGCCGCGAACTACTGGAGCGCATCAAGCAGATGGAATACGACGGCTACGAACTGGAAGCGGCCGAGGGCACGTTCGAACTGCTGGTGAGGGAAACGCTCACGCCCAACGCGCACTTCTTCGACGTCGTGAATTTCGAAGTGGGCATGCGCAAGATCAGCAACCGGGACGCGGTGACGACGGCGACGGTGATCCTGCGGGTGAACGATGAGATCTACTCGTCGATCGAGACGGGCTCGGGTCCGGTGAATGCGCTGGACAAGTGCCTGCGGCAGTGTTTGGCGACGGTGTATCCGGCGATTACCAATGTGCGGCTGACGGACTACAAGGTGCGCGTGCTGGACTCTAAGGTGGGCACGGCGGCGAAGGTGCGGGTGCACGTGGAGTGGTCCGACCACCGGCGTTCGTGGGCCACAGTCGGCGTCTCGGAGAACGTGATCGAGGCGAGCTGGGACGCGCTGACCTCCGCGCTGCGCCTGGAGCTGATGCGGCTGTCGGACAAAGACGAGACGATCGAGCGCGCGGTCGAGGACTACTGCTGGGGCGGCGTCTGAGACGGCGAGCCGGACGTCCATTGCCGGGCCGCAAGCAGCTACGGTCCTGAGTCAGAATAAAAGAGGATGCGATACTTTTTCACTCGCGCGCATCCGCCGACGCAGCGCGTGTTGTTGGTGGAAAGCGGTCCCCGCCACGTACTGGAGCGCCTGCTGCCCGCGCTGGATCGCAACTACGGCCGGCTTGGGCAAATCGATCTGTTGACCTGCCACGCGGGCGCGCCGCAGGGCTTCGATCTGGAGCGCGGCCGCATCTATCGAGTGCAGAACTACCGTGGCTGGAGGGCACGCCGGCGCCTGTTCAAAGAGCTGCGGAGCCGCCAGCCGGATATTTGCGGGTTGCTCTGTACGGGTCTGCCGATCATGACGCCATGGAAGTGGCTGGCGGCCTGGCACGCGCCTTCCAAGATCTTCCTGATCAACGAGAACGGCGACTATTTCTGGCTCGATCGGGGACACGGGCGCATTATCTGGCGATTCATGCTGATCCGCGCGGGGCTGAGCGGCGGAGACACGCTGCCGCATCTGGGCGATTTGCTGGTGCTGCCGTTTACGTTCACGTACCTGCTACTCTATGCCGCGCAGGTGCATTTCAGGAGGTGGTTGAGAGCGCAATGAAAGCCGTATTCGTTACCGATCCGGGCGGGGTAGACAAGCTGCGATACGCAGATCTGCCCATGCCGAAACCAGGCCCGGGCGAGGCGCTGGTGAAGATCCACGCGGCGGGAGTCAATTTCATCGACATCTACTACCGCACGGGGCTCTACAAGGCGGAGCCGCCGGTGGTGCTGGGTCTGGAAGGCGCGGGCGTGGTGGAGCAGGCCGGCGAGGGAGTAACAGGGGTCGCGGCCGGCGACCGCGTGGCGTGGGCGATGGCGCGCGGTTCTTACGCGGAGTACGCCGCCGTGCCCGCCTGGCAACTGGTGAAAGTGCCGGATGATCTGAGCCTGGAAGTCGCGGCGGGGTCGATGCTGCAGGGCATGACGGCGCATTACCTGACGCACTCGACGTACGCGCTGAAATCCGGCGACACGGCGCTGATCCATGCCGCCGCCGGCGGAGCGGGACAGTGGACCGTGGCCGCGGCCAAGCTGCGCGGGGCGCGGGTCATCGGAACAGTATCGACAAAAGAGAAGGCGGAGGTGGCGCGCCAAGCCGGCTGCGACGAAGTCATTCTCTACACGGAGCAGGACTTCGAAAAGGAGGTAAAGCGGCTGACCGGCGGCCAGGGCGTGGACGTGGTCTACGACTCAGTGGGCAAGGCGACGTGGGAGCGGAGCCTGAATTCGCTCAAGCCGCGCGGCGTGATGGTGAGCTTTGGTAATGCCAGTGGCCCGGTGGACCCGATTCAACCGCTGATCCTGAGCCAGAAGGGGTCGCTGTACCTGACGCGCCCGACTCTCGGGAACTACACGGCGACGCGAGAGGAACTGCTATGGCGCGCGAACGACGTCTTCGGCTGGCTGCGGGACGGGCATCTCAAATTGCAGATCTACGCGCGTTATCCGTTGAGTGAAGCGGGGCGCGCCCAGGAAGAACTGGCGAGCCGGAAAACCACGGGTAAGTTGCTGCTGATTCCGTAGAGCGCGAGGGGCTTGAAACGCGCGCGGGGCGTGATAGGATCGTCGCAGTATGACGAAGCAGGCAATCCTATCCACCATCCGGGAAATCGGCCTGGTCCCGGTTGTTCGCACGCCTTCGGCCGAGAGCGCGGTCAAGGCCATCGAGGCCATCTACGAAGGCGGAATCCGTCTGGCGGAAGTAACCATGACAGTGCCGGGCGCGGTGCGCGTGCTCGAGAAACTGGCCGACCACTTCGGCGACCGAATGCTGCTCGGTGCGGGGACGGTGCTCGATCCGGAGACATGCCGCGTGTGCATGCTGGCGGGGGCGCAGTTCTTTGTCACGCCGGCCCTGAATTTCAAGACGATCGAGATGGCCCATCGCTACTCCAAGCCGATCTCACCGGGCGCGCTGACGCCGACCGAAGTGCTGGCGGCGTGGGATGCGGGCGCCGATATCGTGAAGATCTTTCCGTGCGACAACGTCGGCGGACCGAAGTACATCAAGGCGCTGAAGGGACCATTTCCGCAGATCGAGATGATCCCGACGGGGGGCGTCAGCCTGACGACGGCGGGCGATTTCCTGAAGGCGGGGGCGTGCGCAGTGGCCGTGGGCGGCGAGCTGATCGACTCCAAGACGATCAAGGAGGGCAACTACGCGATCTTCACGGAACGGGCCAGACGGTTCCTGGACGCCGTGAAAACAGCCCGCGCGGAGATGAAGGGCTAGAGCGCTTTCGAACTTTCTATAATGCATAACCGCAATGGCGGAAGAAGGCAGCGGTGTGCTCGGCGGTGACTAAACGCAGGGCTTCGGCGATGGCTTGATCGAGGGCCTCAAGCGTTCGGGCGCGCAGGCATCGAAGTTTCTGTTTGACCATCGACCAACACGCTTCGATGGGATTGTAGTCGGGCGAGTAGGGCGGCAGATAGCGCAACTCCGCCCCACGCGCCTCGATCAGTGCGCGAACGCCCGCCACCTTGTGAGCACTCAGATTATCCATCACCACCACGTCGCCGGCGCGCAGTTGCGGACCCAGCACGTCTTGCAGGTAGGCCAGAAAAACGTCGCCGTCGGCGGCACCCGCGATGCTCATCGCCGCCTTCCATCCGGTCACGCCTACGGCCCCCAACAATGTGACGCTGTGCCAATGGCCGCCGGGGGCACCCTCGCGCACTCGTTGCCCGCGCGGAGCGCGCCCGTAGCGCCGCGTCAAATCGGTCGTAACCCCGCTTTCGTCCAGGAAAATCAGGCGTTCGGAGTCAATCTCCGCGATTTCGCGCCACCACTGTTGGCGTCGCGCCCGTCCGTCTGGAGTGTCCTGCTCGGCTGCGTGGAGCGACTTTTTTTAAGCCGCAGTCCCAGCTCTTGCAGCACCGTGCACAGCCGCGAAACGCTCACCGCCACGCCATGCTGCTCGCTCAACCACTGCCGCAACTCGGCCAGCGTTGCGTCGGGCCGCGTTTGAATCTGAGTGCTCAATGCGGAGCGCAACTCCGGCGTCAGCCGACTCGGAAATCCGCGCTTGGCACCCGCCGGCCGCTCGACGCTCCCCGTGCGCCGTCGCGTGGCGGCCACCTTCTGCGCCCAGCCGTAACTGACACCGAACAACGCCGCCAGTTTCTCCAACCCACCCCGCCCCTGGTCGTAGGCCCCCAAGAGCTTACGACGCAGATCGTCTGCGTATGCTTGCGGCATAACGGTTTCGGCAGAGAAATCGCCAGGGCACTTATAGTATGTCAAAAATTGCTCTAACAGGCACGGCGCTGGCCGAGGCCCAGGTCCACACGATTCGGCTGCGACTGCTCAAGATCGGCGCGCGGATTCGTTTCAGCGCGCGGCGCGTGCTGGTGTCGATGAGCAGCGGCTACCCCTGGAAGCAGGTGTTTGGGCAGGTGTGGGCGGCGCTGCGTTGCTGAGCCAAAATCGCGACACGGCAAACAAACGATTTCCCGATTTCGCACTTTTCAGGTCAGTCGAACTGCGTCCGAATTGCGTTTTGTGAGGGCGATCGGACGCCACAAGGCCCCCTCGATCACCACATCCCGGCTCGCTGCCCGCCCGAATGCCGCCGCAGCGCCCTCCAAACCTCACGCAAACGCCGGCGGCGACGAAATCACAGCGCCTGTGAAACATCCGGGCTAGTTGGGCGGCACTTGGAGGTCAGACAAGAGCAATGTGAGGAACTACCCACACGAGCAATTTCAAGATTGAATTGCTGCGAATTGGACCGGGTTAGTCCCGATAAGTCGTTAGCTTATGGGGAGCTCCCTGAGTCGAATCCTCACGGAGAATCACGGCGCATCTGGAATGGGCAAGTGGACGATCAACGTTAGTGCTGTATCGGGAGCGGCCCGGCGCGATTATCTCTCGGGGATGGGCGAGCTTGGATCGCCGGGGCGCTTTCGATACAGCCGTTTGAAGGAAGCCGTCTTGGAACGGTGCGGCTATGGGGTTTGAATGGCGGGCGTGAGCTTGGAGCGGAGTGGGAGCGGCGGTCGGCGGATGGGATTCGGGCTGTGAGCCCGCGGGCCGAGAGATCGATGCGGGAGGGTCGAGTTGCGGTGGGCATGCGGGGACGCGGCGTAGGCGCACGCCTGGCGGTGATGCGCTGGCTGGTGAGTTATAGAGGTTGAGAAAGATCGGGTCATGGCCGTCCGGGATGGAGGGTGGGAGGCGAGCGGAGGAGAGTTTGCGCCGGGGTGAGACGTTCGATCAGCGCCATCGGGCCGCCGCAATGCGGGCACGTCCACAGGGGACCGATGGCGTCCGGGGATGGCGCATCCGGTGTTGGAGCGGCGGCCAGCAGTTGGCAGCACAGGGGCAGCAGGCTGCGGCGCCGCCGATGAGCAAAGATGCCGAAGTGCCGGATGCGCACGAAGCCGGGTGGCAGCAGGTGCAGCAGAAAGCGCCGCAGGAACTCCTCGACGGGCAGAGTCATCCGGCGCTGCTTGTTGTTATGGGCCGAATCGCGCCAGCGGAAAGTCACGCTGTTGTCGGCCAGTGACACGAGCCGGTGATTGGAGATGGCCACGCGGTGGGTGTAGCAGCCGAGATAATGCAGCGCATGTTCGGCGCCGCCGAAGGGTCGTTTGGAATAGACGACCCAGTCGGTGCGGAACAGAGTACGGATCATGGCCGCAAACGCCTTGGGCGCGGCGAGTGGAGCGAGGGCGCCGTGGAAGCCGAGTTTTCCATGCGCGTGCAGCCTGCGCAGGCCCGCGACAAACTTGCCTCGGAAGACGCGGCTGAGCACTTTCACCGGCAGGAAGAAGCCCTGCCGGGCGGCAATCCAGCGACTGTGATCGGCACTCAGTCCGCCGGCTGGAACCACACAGTGAACATGGGGATGGTGCAGCAGTTGCTGATTCCAGGTGTGCAGGACGCTGAAGAATCCGATCTCCGCGCCCAGGTGATTGGGGTCGCGCGCGACCGCGAGCAGGGTCTCGGCGCTGGCGCGAAACAGAAGACCGTAGATCGCGCGTTTGTTCTGCAGCGCCAGCGGCGCGAGTGGACGGGGCAGAGTGAAAACGACATGCGCGTAGCGGGTCGGAAGCAACTCGCGACGGCGCGCCTCGAGCCAGCGGTCGCGCGCATTGGTCTGGCACTTGGGGCAGTGCCGGTTGCGGCAGGAATTGTAGGAGATGGCTTGGTATCCGCACCGCGAACAGGCGTCCACATGGGCGCCGAGCAGAGGCGTGCGGCAGCGCAGGATGGCGGTGAGCACTTTGACGTGCAGCCAGCTCAGCCATCCGCGGCTGCGATCGAAGAACCGTGTCCCCGCGGCGCGGATCACATCGGCCACCTCAACCGGTGGCCGCGGCAGCTACTTCGTCTGCGGCCCGTTGGCGGGCTGGTCGAACAGCGGGAGCGAGTCCAGCGGACTGGCCGTGGCATGCAAATGCCGGCTCGACAGATGGAGATAAATGGAGGTCTCTTTCAGGTCGCGATGGCCCAGCAGAAGCTGGATGGTGCGGAGATCGGCGCCGGCCTCGAGCAGATGCGTGGCAAAGCAATGCCGCAGCGTGTGCGGGTGGAGTTGCTTGCCGAGGCCGGCCCGTTTGGCGGCTTCGCGGCAGGCATGCCACACGACCTTCGGATCGATGGGCCGGTCGGCGCTGTGATAGGTGCCGCCGGGGAACAGCCAGGTGGCCGGCTTCTGGCGCAGGCTGCGGTAATGCTGCCGCAGCACGCCGAGCAGCTTCGGGCTGAGCATCACGTCGCGGTCCTGGCGCCCCTTGCCGCCCTGGACGCGAATCACCATGCGTTGGCTGTCGATGTCGCTGAGTTTCAAATTCGCCAGTTCAGCGCGCCGCAGGCCGGTGGCATACAGCGTCATCAGGATGGTCCGATGAAACGGCGTCAGCGCGCATTCGAGCAGGCGGGCGACTTCTTCCCGGCTCAGGATCATCGGCAGTTGGTGGGGCTTCCTGGGGTACGGTGTCTCCTCTACGCTCCAGTTCCGCTTCAATGCCTTGTTGAAGAAGAAGCGCAGAGCGCCGACCCGTTGATTGACGGAGTTGGCGCTGAGATGCCGTTCCCGGAACAGATACGCCTGGTATTCGCGGATGTGCTCCGGGCGGAGTTCTTCAGCGGGCCGATTGAAATGCCGGCTCAGATCCTCAACCGCGCGCAGGTAGGAACGCGTGGTAGTCTGCGAGTAATTCCGCCGCTCGAGTTCCTCGAGCAGCAACGTTTGTGAATGGGTCACAAGCTTCTCCTTGTGACCCGAACATATCCCCTGCCACGACCAACCCGTCAGCCATCAGCACGCGCAGCGTCTGCCGCCCAGGCTTAGTTCAAACGGCGTTATCGGAAACCCGCCTCCCGCCGGGGGCGATTTGGCGAGCGGGGCCACGTCATGTATAATTTGTGAAGGGACTTCCCTCGCTCCCCGCGATATCCCCGTTGGAGATTATTTATGTCGAAAGTTTGCCCTGTGACTGGAAAGCGTCCCCTGACCGGGAACAGGGTGTCGCACGCGAACAACAAGACCCGGCGCATTTTCGAGCCGAACATGCAGTCGAAGCGGCTGTGGTCGCCCGCGCTGGGGCGCTTCGTGAAGCTGCGCATCAGCGCCAAGGGCCTGAAGATTATCGACAAATTGGGAGTGGACCCCGTGCTCGCCCAGATGAAGGCGAAGGGCGTTCAGTTTTAAAGGAGTAAGACGATGCCCCGTATTCTCATTCGCATGGTTTCCTCTGCCGGCACCGGCCATTTTTACACCACGAGCAAGAACGCGAAAACGAAGACCGAAAAGCTCGAATTGAAGAAGTACGACCCGAAAGCCCGCAAGCACGTGAAGTACAAAGAGTCGAAGATCTGACGCTTCGATTCTGATTGCATAAATCAAAACGGGCCGCCCGGCTGGGTGGCCCGTTTCTTTTTTGGCGGCCAATCCAATCAGAACATGGGCGGAGTGGCGGGGCGCGCGGCCGGCTTGGGCTTGCGCGGCAGTTTCTGCTCGCGATTGGCGGTGTGGTAGACCAGCGAGCTGACGACCACCGACATCTGCATCAGGTCGCCGCGCACGACGCGGTCATAGACGTCCATGTTGGAGTGGTGCGTGCGGGTGCCGTACTCGAGCGGATCCTGGATGAACTGGAAGCCGGGCAGGCCGACGGCGTCGAAGGACTGGTGGTCGGTGCCGCCGGTGTTGCGGATGGTGATGGCGGAGACGCCCATGTCCTTGAATGGCGCCAGCATGGCCTCGAAGAACGGGCGGACCATCTCATTGCCCTGCAGGTAGACGCCGCGGATCTTGCCGGCGCCGTTATCGACGTTGTAGTAGGCCGAGAATTTGTCCCACTCGGGGGTGGTCTCCATCTTGGTGAGGTCGGCGAAAGTCTTCTTGACGTACTCGCGCGAGCCGAACAGGCCTTCCTCCTCGCCGCCCCAGAGGCCGATGCGCACGGTGCGGTCGAGCTTCAGGTTGAGCGCCTTCAGAACGCGGATGACCTCCAGCATGACGGCGCTGCCGACGCCGTTGTCGGTGGCGCCGGTGCCACCCTGCCAGGAGTCGAGGTGGCCGCCAACCATCACGATCTCATCCTTATGCGGCCCCGCGCCGGGGATGTTGGCGATGACGTTATAGCAGTCGCCCTCGTCGTCGCCGGTGGCGTTTTTGACCTCTAGCTCCAGCTTCACCGGGACCTTGTGATCGAGCAGGCGGGCGATGCGGTTATAGTGCTCGGGGGTGATGACAACCATGGCCGGCGGCATCGGCTGCTTGGGGTCCTGCGAGCCGCCGCGGTCGGCGGTGATGGTGCCGCCGTCGTTACGCGAACCGTAAGAAACCAGCGCGGCGACGCCCTCGTCGCGGTAGAAGTTGGTAGCCTTCACGCGCATTTCGCGCTGCTGGCGCATGGCGATCATCTGCGCACTGGGGCTGCCGGGTGCGCCGGGCCGCATGGGGCCGCCGAACATGCCGCCCTGGCCAGGCTCGGGAGCCATTTCCATGTCGGCCAGTTCCTGGGCGGTGTAGCGCGTGGACATGGGCTTCTCGATCAACTCCTGCGGCCGCGGCACCTGGGTGAGGACGATCTTGCCCTTGAGCTTGCCCTTCCACTTGGCGATGTCCTCGTCGGACTGAATGGTGGCCAGGACGGGCTCGTCGACAACCACGCCGTCGGTGGATTTCGTCCAGGCCAGGGCGAAGCCATAGAGCGGCTGGTAGGAGGGTTCGACGAGGTTGGCCGTGAAGCGCTCGTTGACCCACGAGCGGCCGAACTTCCAGCTCTCCAGATGGGCATCGGTCAGGCCCCATTCCTGCAGGCTTTTCACGGCCCAGTCGGCGGCTTTCTTGAAGTTCGGGGCGCCGGCCAGGCGCGGGCCGTAGGCGTCGGTCAACCAGAACATGTGCTCCATGACCTTGGAGTTCTGGAGGGCCTCCTGTTTGATCTTGTAAATGGTCTCGAGATCGACCTTTTCCTGCGCGGCGGCGACGAGGGCGACGGCCACGCCGAATACGAAGAGACGGAGGGTTCGTAGCATGGGATTTTACTTAGATTAACAGGCGATCCGGTCTCTTAGTTAGTTACCGGCCGGCGGACCAACGCACGGCCCGGGCGACGAGTTCGCGGTACCAGGGGTTCTCGTGGGCTTCGCGGCCGTGGCCCAACTGGATGTAGACGACGCGGGACTTCTGCCACGGTCCGATCCAGGCCAGCGGCGGGTCGGACGTGGGGTGGTTGGTGGTGAGCAGGACCTCGAGGCCGGGGGCGTGCCACATGCCCTTGTAGGTTTCGTCGTGAATCAACATGGGCGGGAGGCCCTGGACGATGGGGTGGTGGCCAACGGGCGTGACATCGACGTCCTGGTCATGCAGATACGTGGAGGCTTTGGCGGGCGGCTCGTCCTGCAGCAGGTAGCGCCCGCCGACGACCTCGCGCCACCACCAGGGCCACTTCTGGTAGTCCGCGATGGCATGGTGCAGCACGACCAGCCCTTTGCCGGAATCGAGGTACGTCTGCAGATTCTTGCGCTGGGCGTCGGGGATGTCCTGAACGAAGTCGTAGAGCACGATCACGTCGTAGGCCTTGACGAGGTCGCCATTGAAAGCCACGGGATGGGGGTTGACCTCGACCCGCATGTCACGCCGGCCATCGAGAACGGCGTAGAACGACTGCTCGTGGCTGTGGCCGCCGGTGACCAGCAGCACGCGCAGGGCGTCCTTATCCTTCGGGTCGAGCGAAATCGCGGCGGGGAGAGTGACCTTGCCGGTGGCGGCCCACTCGACGCCGCGGGCAAATGAGACGACGAAGCCGGGGGCGCTCATGGCCGCGACGTCGTGGCCCAGCGCCGTGTAGAAGACGCGCCCGGCGCCGAATTGATTGGTCCACAGGAGCGGTTCCGCGCGGCCCGTGCCGCCGCTGTCCTGCGCGTCGAGGGCGGCGGCCAGCACCTGCACGCCGGGGCGCATGCGCTGGTTGTGATACAACTCGTCGCTGACCCGGAAAGTGGGCGCCAGCCCGGCGGCGATAGGGTTGGCGAGGTCGCGCCATTGCACGTCGAAAAGATGGCGCGGAGCGTGGCCGGTTTTGGGCTCGGCGGCGGACCAGGAAGCGCCGACCAGGGCGGCCCACTCGGGCCAGGCAGGCTGGCGCATGCCGGTCGGCTTGTGGCCCGGGCCCAGCACGGGCATGTCGCCGAATGGGTAACTGGCGGCGTGGACGGCGGCCAGACCCTTGCCCGAACGGACGAAGGCGGCGACGGCCTGCTCGGCCGTAGCGCCCCAGCGCGGGCCGCAATAATCGCTGACCAGCACATCGTAGGGCCGCAGCGTTTCAGCGTTCAACCCCGAGGGCTCCTCGGTGACGCGCACGTCGAAACGGCCCGAGGCTTCGAGAATGCGCTTGAGAAATGGCGTGGTGCTGTGCCAGTCGTGATTGTTGCGGCCGGACAGGATCAGAACGCGGATCTTGCCTTGTTCAAAGAACGGCGCATCGGCGTTGCCGGGCGCGGTGGCAACCTGGGCCTGAGCGGTGCCGGCGAGCAAGCCCGTGCAGAGAAGGACGGAGGCGAATCGCATGGCTTACACGTCCCAGCGCGGATCCCACATGACGCGCCGCCCTTCCTTGTAAGCGATATTGCCGATGTGGCAGGCCATGGAGCCGTAGTGGCCGTCGACGACGTTCGCATTGGGCGTCTGGCGCGAGCGGACGCAGGCCAGGAAGTTGCCCATGTGCGCCTGTTCGGGGCCGGGCTGGAGCGTCTCCGCGGGTCCGCGATTGGCCGGCAGGAAGCGCGCCCGATGGCGGAAGATATTCAGCCGGCCGCCTTCGCCGAAGAAGACGATATCGGCCGAATCCTCAGGCAGCAGGTCGGTGATGGTGGCTTCAAAAGTGACGTTCAGACCGCCGGGGTAATCGAGGATGAAGTTGATATTGTCGGGCGTGTCGCGGCCGTCGTCGTACTCGTAGATGCCGCCCAGGGCGACGGCGGAGAGCGGCTTCGTGAGGCCGAGATACCAGTGGACGACATCGACCATGTGGACGAACAGGCCGCCGGTCTGGCCGCCGGTGGAAACGTCCCAGTAGGAGAACCGATTGAAGTAGCGCTTGGGGTCCCACGGAATCCGGGGCAGCCAGCCCAGCCACATGTCCCAATCGAGGCCGGCGGGCTTGGTTTCCATGCCCGCGGGGGGCTTCTCGAGATAGCCGCCGTTGGCATTCCAGAAGGTGCGGACGAGGTGGACCTTGCCCAGACGGCCGGTGTCGATATAGGCCTTCTTGGCCGCCAGGAAGGGCTCGGTGCTGCGCTGCTGGACGCCGACCTGGAGCACGCGGTTGCCCTGTTTCACGGCGTCCACCATGCCGTGGCCCTGCATGGGCAGGGAGGTCATGGGCTTCTCGACGTAGACGTCCTTGGCGGCGTGGCAGGCGTCGACGCTGATGTGGGCGTGGTGATGATCGGTGGTGGCGACGACCACGGCGTCGATATCGGTGCGGTCGAGCAGGGCGCGATAGTCCTTGTGGCGCTGCACGGGCGTTCCGATGGCCTTTTCGGCTTCGTCCATACGCCGATCCCAGGCGTCGGTAATCGCCACGAACTCGGCCCCGCCCGCGAGTTGGGCCATGTGGACGAGATGCTTGCCGCGGCCGCCGCAGCCGATCAGACCGAGGCGCACGCGGTCGCCGGCGGCGGCCACTCGAAGCGCGCCGGCAGCGGTGGCGGCTCCGGCGAAAAAGGTCCTGCGCGAAAAATCGTTGGACATGAATGTCTCCCCAGGAGAGTCTATCGCTCCCGCCGGCGCGCGTGTGGAGGGGTTACGGAGCCGCGACTGAAAGAAGCGGTCTTGTGTCTATCGCTCCCGCCGGCGCGCGTGTGGAGGGACAATGGCGGTGTTATGTTTCCACGACTCCCGTTTGCATTCCTGGCCTGCGCCACGCTGCTCGCGGCGGCGCCGTTACCCGTGCGCGGCATCCGGTTGTCGGCGCCGCTGCCCAACGAAGTGCAGCGGATGACGAAGTTCATCCGCGAGGTGCTGGTCAAAGAAGGCGTCAACACGCTGGTGCTGGAGATCAATTACCGTTACCAGTTCCAGCGGCATCCGGAAGTGGCGGACGCGGACGCGCTGAGCCTGGCGGACGCGCGGGCGATTGCGGCGGCGGCGCGCGAATCGGGCATCGAACTGATCCCGCTGGTGGACCTGCTGGGGCACCAATCGTGGGCCGGGAAGACGTTCGGGCTGCTGAAGGCGCATCCGGAGTTCGACGAAACGCCGGGGCTCTACAAGGACAACGCGGGGATTTACTGCCGCAGCTATTGCCCGCTGCATCCGCAGGTGCACGCGGTGTTGTTCGACGTGATCGACGAGATCCTGGACGCGTTCGAGGCCAAGGCGCTGCACGGTGGCATGGACGAAGTGTTCCTGATCGGCGAGGACGCCTGCGTGCGTTGCAAAGGGAAGGACAAGGCGCAGTTGTTCGCGGGCGAGGTGCGCGCGATTCACGACCACCTGGCGGAAAAAGGGCGGCGGCTGTGGATCTGGGGCGACCGGCTGATCGATGGGAAGACGACGGGCATTGGGGAATGGGAGGCGAGCCAGAACGGGACGGCGGCGGCGCTGCGGGAGATTCCGCGCGACGTGGTGCTGTGCGACTGGCATTACGAGTCGGCGCACCCGACGGCGCTGGCGTTCGCGCTGGACGGATTCGAAGTGCTGTCGTCGCCATGGCGCCAGACCGGCGTGGGCCTGCGCCAGTTGGATCTGATCCGGCTGGGCCGCGAGGAGGCCAGCCCGGAGGTGGCGGCGCGGCTGCGCGGCGTGTTGCATACGACGTGGAGCCCGTTCGGTGAGTTTTCGGCGGCGTATTGGAAAGACGGGCCGACGAACACCGAGGCGCAGGAAGAGGCGCAGTGCTTCCGCGAGGTCATGCGGCGCGCGCGGATGGAGTAAACGCGGCGGCGGGCTCAGTGGCGGCGCGAGGCCGGTCTCAGTTGGCGCTCGGGTTGTTGTTGACCGTCGCAGCCGTTGGCGCGGGCGGTGGCGGCGTTGCACCGGGGTCGGGCGCGGGCGGAGGCTGTGGCCCGGCCGGCGGGTTCGATCCTAGGCCCAATTGCAGGCCCTTGCCCACGCCGTAGGTGGTCGCGCTGATACCCAGCAGGATCAGGACCTCCTTGGGGATGGCCGGGAACTGGCCGTTGCCGCACAGGGTGAGATAGACGAGCGTGAGGGCGATCGTGAAAGTGAAGATCAGGAGCTGAAAACGGGAGACGCTGGCCTCGCCGGTCTGTTCGTTGAGGATGGAGTCGAGGTGGATCTGATCGGTGACGATGGCGTGCAACACGACCAGGCCGAAAGAGAACAACAGAGTGGCCAGCTCGGCGCCCACCAGCAGCATCAGGGCCTCTTTGGTCAGGCTGCGGTTGAGCGCGAAGTAAGTCACGACGATGATGGGCGCCAAGCCGACGACGACAAGCACGCCTCGAATCACGTTTCTCCAGAAAAGCTCCATTGCATCTTCCTCCGTTTCATTCCAATCAATTCAAACCGCTTCCAGGCCGTCGCCGGGCGACACTGGCCAGCCAGGCGCCGTGGCTCAAGGCCAGGACCACCAGGGCCCACCACGGGACCGGCGGCAGCGTGCCGCTCCCGGCCGCACCGAGCGACGAGAGCAGATACACCAGCGCCAGCGCGACGGTGATCAAGCCCATCTGCCAACGCAGCGCGCCGGCCACCCAGTGCCCGGCCTGATCGCGGCTTCCCAGCAGGCCGCCCAGACCCGGCCTGGCGCGCAGGATCTTCCAAAGCCCGACGACGCCCAGGCCGGCGATCAGAATCGCCACCTCCGCTCCCGCGATTTCCCGCAGCAACCCCATGCCAGGCCTCCGGGGCCTTCGTTCTATTTTAAGGGCGAGTGTCAAGCCCTTCGGCCCTAATTCGAGAGGGTAAAGTTGATGGCAATTGAAGTTTCCACTCGAATCGGTGTCTAACCGCACGCGGCGGCCTTGTAGCGCCAATGGCTGATGGCTTCAGCCGCCGCTGCTTCCAGGTCCGGCGATGCCCGCTGAGTGATTGCCACGTGAGAGAGTACTCCGTCCGCCTCACTTCTTTCGATGCTTTTCGCAGTTTCCAGGACTATCGCAGGGCAAGGATTTTCCCGTTCTCAATCGGCCGCCGGCCCGGCCACCGGAAACTGCGCTTTGATCCACTCCAGCGCATCCTCCCGCGTGCTGAGCCGCCCTTCGAGCTGCTCTTCCTCCAGCGCCTTCAGCATCGTGCCCAGCGCCGGTCCCTCGGCGTAACCCAGCGCCATCAGCTCGCGCCCGCTCAAAAGTGGCCGCGGGCGGATCTCGGCCGCCGACAGAGCAGCGCGCCGGCGGTGCACCAGTTCGAGCGTCTCCAGGTCCATCCGCGAACCCCGCCGGTCGGCCTCGTGCAGCGCCAGCAGTTCGTCGAAGCGCGGCAGGCGCAGGAAACGGCGGAATGCCGCCTCGCCCATCTTCGGCGCATCCTTGAAACGCATGTGCGCCGCGATGTGCGACGCCACGGCCTCGATCAGCCCGTTCGACGCCCGCAGCCGCGTCAGGATGGCGCGCGCCATCCGCGCCCCTTTTTCGGCATGCCCGTGGAACCGGATGCGGTCCTCCACGGTCATCGTCGCCGGCTTGCCGATGTCGTGCAGCAGAGCCGCCCAGCCCAATTCCGGCGTACAGGCCGGGAGCGCCTCCAGCACCAGCAGAGTATGGGTCCAGACGTCGCCCTCGGGATGGTAATCGGGCGGCTGCGCGACGCCCTTCAGCCGCTCCATCTCGGGCAGCACGTGGTGCAGCAATCCGGCCGCATCCAACAGTTCGATGCCGCGCCGCGCCCCGCCTTCGGTGAGGATGCGCGTCAGCTCCTCGCGCACCCGCTCGGGCGCAATGCGGTTGATCGAACCCGCCACTTCGCGCATCGCCGCGAAGGTCCCGGCCTCGATCTCGAAACCCAGCCGCGCCGCGAAGCGCACGGCCCGGAGCAGGCGCAGATGGTCCTCGGCAAAGCGCTGCCGCGGATCGCCGATGGCGCGGATCAACCGCGCTTCGAGATCGGCCCGACCGCCCGCATAGTCCACGATTTCGCCGCTGAACGGGTCTTCCAGCAGGGCGTTGATGGTGAAGTCGCGCCGCAGCACGTCCTGGCGCGGATCGGTTTCAAAGGCAACGGCTTCCGGACGCCGCCCATCGCCATAAGAATGCTCGCTGCGGAACGTGGCCACCTGCACCTCGGCGTCGCCGCGCCGAACCAGCACCACTCCAAAATGCGCGCCCACCTGCGGCGCGCCCGGGAATAGCTCCAGCAGCCGCGCCGGCGGAGCGTCGGTACATAGATCGATGTCCGACGTCTCGCGGCCCAGCAGCCGGTCGCGCACGTACCCGCCGACGAAGTAGACTCTGTGGCCCGCCGCGCGCAGAGCGCGGGCAACCTCCAGGGCCAGTTGGAGCGCACCGGTCACCATCGCTTTGATCCTAAACCACCCCGCGCCGGCGCGGCCTATCGCTTTGTTTTCTTGACGGTTGGAGACGCTTCCGGCGGCGGCTCGGGAGCGATCGAGGTCAGCACCGCGTTGAACAGCTCGGCCTTCTTCAGATCCTTCTTGGAAGGCGGAATCTCGCCGCGGCGGAAGCTGTGCTCGTTATAGCAACTGCGGCAGCGGACTTTGGCCGGCTCGTTATCGACCATCGCCAGCAGCGAATGGTTCGTCATGCGCTTGCATTTGACGCAATAATCGTCGAGATCGTCACCCAGCCGGTATTCGGACATAGATCCTTTGCTGAACTCGCTGAGGCGGCGACTGCCCCGGAATCGAAGTATACCGGATCGGGGAGCGAAAAGGGAGCCCCGGCGCGGGCGCGCCACCGGGAAATCACCGCAGGAACACCACGCATCCACCGCGAGAACACCGCAGATTCACGGTGCAATCGTGGTACGCGCGTGGTGGTTTCACCCCGCGCCGCGCGGTGGCGCCGGTTTCGGAGGACAATGAGAGTTCGGGGGCCATTCCTATGCAATTCCTCTTCGCCAGCCTGCTCGAACTGATCATCGAAACCTCCACCAACCTGCCGCCCGACGTGCGCCGCGCGATGGGCGAGGCGCTGGCCGGCGAGACGCCCGCCACGCAGTCGCAGCAGGCGCTGAACATCATCGCCACCAACATCGACATGGCGCACGCAGACGAGGGGGCGATCTGCCAGGACACGGGCATGCCGACGTTTGTCGTCCATGCGCCCGCCGGCGTGAACCAGATCGGCTTCGCCGCGGCCATTCGCGAAGCCGTGGCCGAGGCCACACGGCGCGGCAAATTGCGGCCCAATTCCGTGGATTCGTTGAGCGGCAAGAACTCGGGCAACAACCTCAGCGCGGAGACGCCGGTGATCCACTTCGAGCAGTGGGAGCAGGACCAGATCGAGGTCAAGCTGCTGCTGAAGGGCGGCGGCTGCGAGAACAAGAACATCCAGTACTCGCTGCCGTGCGAACTGGAGCACCTCGGCCGCGCCGGACGCGACCTGGCGGGCGTCAAGAAATGCCTGCTGCACGCGGTGTGGCAGGCGCAGGGACAGGGTTGCGCGCCGGGCGCGCTGGGGGTGTGCATCGGCAGCGACCGGGCGCACGGCTACCTGCTCGCAAAGTACCAGCTTTTCCGGACGTTGGACGACTCGAACCCGGTGCCGGAGCTGGCCCAACTAGAGGCCGAAATCATGACCGAGGCCAACCGGCTGGGGGTCGGGGCAATGGGCTTCGGCGGGAAGGCGAGCCTCATCGGGTGCAAGATCATGGCGGCCAACCGGCTGCCGGCGAGCTTTTTCGTTTCGGTGGCTTACGACTGCTGGGCGTTCCGCCGGCTGGGCCTGGTTCTGGACCCGGAAACGGGGGCCATCCGGCGCTGGTTGTACCGCGATCCGGAGCTGCCGGTGCAGGCGATGGCGGCGGGCGAAGGCTTCCCGCTGACGGGGCGCGAAGTGGTGCTGACGGCGCCGCTGAGCTCCGACCAGATGCGGACGCTGAAAGTGGGCGACGTGGTGCTGATCCGCGGCGAAATGTATACCGGACGCGACGCGGTGCACACTTACCTGATGAAGAATTCGCCGCCGGTGAACCTGGACGGCGCGGTGCTATACCACTGCGGTCCGGTGATGCTCAAGGAAGGCGGCGAGTGGCAGGTGAAGGCGGCGGGTCCGACCACCAGCATGCGCGAGGAACCGTATGAGCACGAGATCCTGCGGCGCTACGGCGTCAAGGCGGTGATGGGCAAGGGCGGCATGGGACCGACGACGCTGGCGGCGCTCAAAGAGTGCGGCGCGGTCTACCTGAACGCCATCGGCGGCGCGGCGCAATATTACGCGCGGACGGTGGAAAAAGTGCTCGGTGTGGACCTGCTCGAACTCGGCATTCCCGAAGCGATGTGGCACTTGCGGGTAAAAGACTTCGCGGCCATCGTGACCATGGACGCGCACGGCAACAGCCTGCACGCCAAGGTGGAGGAAGAGACCGGGCGGGCGCTGGCGGCGACCCAGGCGAAGTAGGTTTCGCGGGCGCCTCAGGACGGCCGCTGGTTAAACAGGCTCATCGTCGCCAGGGGGCTGGACATCGCCACGCGAAAACAGATTCCACGCCCGTTCCCATTCAGGCAGAGCGCGTCACTCCGAGGAGGGTTGACAGTAACAACGGAATAGGCCGTCAGCAAAGTGGTAATGTCAACGCGGACAGAAAGGGAAGACCATGAAGTGGGAGTACAGTCTGGTGGTCCAAGAATATTACTCCAAAAGTTCGGGGAACGTATGGTTCTTGAATGGGGCACAGCGAGTCTGACTGGAAGAATATGCACCGTGCGGCTGTTCTGAATCTGATGGGACGCGAAGGCTGGGAACTTGTGGCCGCTTTTGAATACAGCACCTCTTTCTACTTCAAGCGGCTGCTCCCCTGAGGTCCGGCGCGATTAGCCCTCGCCTGGGCCGCATCATTTGGGGTGCGCAATCATCGTCACGATCAGGTACGTGTCGTTCTGGATCAGGAAATAGAAGCGCCAGTCGCGGTTGACGCGGGCTTGCCAGAGGTCCGTGGCCTCGTCGTATTTCTTGGCGTGCAGCGAGGGATGGTTCAGTGGGCTTCGCCGAGCAGGCGGAGGATGGCGGCGTGGAGCGGGGGGATGTCGCGATCGACGATATCCCAAACGGTCGTCGGGTCCGTGCCTTCATAGGCATGGATGAGGATGTTCCGCGCGCCGATCATCTTACGCCACGGGATCTCCGGGTGGGCGTCACGAAACTCCGGGACGAACCTCGTGGAAGCTTCGCCGAGGATTTCCAGGTTGCGGCAGGCGGCGTCGAGAAGAATGGCTTGCGTCTGATCTTCCCGCTCGCGGAGTGCGGCACACTCGATGAGGCGCCGACAACAGTCGCGCATATGACCGAGAAGAATTTGCGGGTCGTGCGTCGGCATAAGGCTAGAGGGGTTGGGCCTGGGCGAGGATCGGTTCGCGAAGATAGCGCAGTGCGCCGGGGGTGACCACATCGACCTCCACGCCGAGCAGGTCCTGCAGGTCCATCAATAAACCGCCAAGGTCGAAGAGGGTCCGGCCGGGGTCGAGGTCCACCAGGAAGTTGACGTCGCTCGCAGGGCCGTTGTCGCCGCGGGCCACGGAGCCGAATACGCGGATGTTGCGGGCGCCGTATTTTTCACCGAGTTGGAGGATGGCGGCGCGTTTTTCGCGGCGCAGGATCTCCAGCGTGATCATGATTCCATTCTGCTCCCGCGGCCGGGTTTGCGCCAGAAGAGCGGGGCGAGGCGCGACGGTTGCGCGGGGGTGGTCACGTTCATTTCGGAAAAACAAATCGTTGTTTTGCAGGCGTTTACCGAGGTGAGAGGCGGATTGGGCTTGTGGCGGGAGGTAGGCTGATTCGCGCGGGGGGAGAGTGGGCGCTTGCGCCGGGTCCGGGCCTGGACAACCCGGATCCGGGGCGGTGAGGGGCGTTCACAGGGGAGCCGTGCGGCCAACGTTCCCGGGCGGGGACGGCAGAGCTCGCGGCACCCCCTGCCTTTTTCACGAGCGATCGTAGGGCGACGAGCGCCGTGGGAGGGGCAGAGCGCCCCCCCGCGTTTCAGAAAGGCGGCGCGATGGCGGACACACTATACAAACTGCAACCGGACCGGACGATGTACTTGCGGGGCTTCTCCGACCTGGGCGCCGGGGCGGCGATCCACGATGCGACGCCGACCGGATTTCAGGTGAGCGGCGTGTTTCGCGATCCGGCGGACTTCGCCGTGGTGGTGCTGTGGGACGCGGACGATTTCTTCAACCACCCAACGCTGAAGTATCTGCCGGACACGAATTTCGCCGGGCTGACGCTCGAATTCGACGTGACGTACACGAACCTGATGCCGCTGAACTGCGCCAAGTATCCGACCATCGACTGGCCGTACCTGGACGTGCAATTCCCGGACGGGACGTCGCGCCAGATCCGACTCTCCGATTATGCCCAAACAACCGCCAATCCGGACCCGGTGGCGAGCGGGACGCTGACGATCACGGGGGCGAATCTCCAACCGTACGACCGGCTGACGCTGTGGTACCTGAACATCGCCTACGACTACATTGTGCCGGGGCAGACGAGCTGGAGCGTGCAGTTCTACATCGACGCGCCGGGCAAGACGTACACGATCGCGGTGGACACGCGCAGTTACTCCTACACGATCACGGGAACGGACACGGCGGCGAGCCTGGTCGAAGCGCTGGTGGGGGCGATCAACGCGGGCAGCGGCGATCCGGAGATTGCGGCCTCGGCGGGGGCGCAAGCGGGGCAAATCATCTTATCGACGCGGCTGAGCACAGGCGGAACGGTGACGGTTTCGGCGACCGACAACGGGCAACTGGTGCTGTATCACGTGACCGCGGAGACGGTGGCGGCGGCGCTGGCGGAGCAGATCAACGGGGCGGATTACGCCAAGGCGCAGGCGCCGTTCGCGCTGCAGGCGGCGGCGAGCGGGACGAGCCTGACGATTGCGACCACGACGGGCGGCTACGACGCGGACTTCATCACGCTGCTGGCGGTGAACAAGACGGCGACGCTGACGGCTGCGCCGGCGGTGCTGCCGCTCACGGGCGGCGATTCGACGGCCACGCTGCATGTGACGCTGGACTTCAGCGCATTGGGTCTGACCGAGGTGCAGCAGATGTGGCTGACGCTGGCGCCACGGCTGGCCAACGGATCGCTCATGGGAATGCAGGAGTGGAAGGCGAAGTTCGAGAACTGGACGGTAAGCGGGCCGGAGGCGGTGCGGCAGTTGCAGGTGCCGGGCCCAGCCAGCCACTGGATCGGGTGCACGGACCGGGCCTGCGCGTATGCGGGGCAGTGGGCGCTGGAGGACGGATTCTACCTGGGCGGGCAGGGCGAACTGGGGCAGGCGGGCGCGGCGGTGACGATCGGTTACTACTGCGGCTACCAACACGACGTGTGGCTCGGGACGGAGTTCAACGCAACGGGCGGCCACATGCAGCCGAGCCTGGATGGCGTCGCTGCGCCGGCGGCACTCAACACGAATGGAGGCGGGGCGCCCATCACCGCGCGCCGGCTGCTGTTCGCGGGCGTGGCGGCGGGCGCGCACAGCGTGAAGCTGACGGTGGTGGACGGGACGCTGCTGGTTGACCACCTGATTGCGAGCGTGCCCACGACGGACGTTCCGTCGATGCCCGCGCAAACGGATTTGTCGGCGGCGTTCGACTATTCGACGGACCACACCTACAAGCTGCCGCCGGCGCGGATCCTATGGCTGCTGAACAAGCTAGGCCTGCAGGGACCGGTGAACCAGTATATCGGCGTGTTCTGGTGGAACCAGCGGACGTGCATTAGCAACGCGCCGGGCACGGCGCAGGTGAGCTTTGGAGGCAGTTTCGTCGAAGGGGACACGATTTTTCTGGACATTGGCGGGCAAAGCTGCGGCAAGACGGTGTTCGGGCCGGATACGCCGGCGACGATCGCGCAGCACTTCGCCGACTTCATCAACGCGATCTATGTCGGCGTGTGGGCGGTGGCGAGCGGGACGGAGGCTGACGATCAACAACCGGTCGGCGGCGGCGGCGTACAGCTACGTGCTGACACCTTCGACAATTCTGCTGGCGGGATCGACCGGCACGGTGAGCGCGAGCGGCTCGCTGCAGACCGGGGTGGCGGGCACGTGGCAGGTGGACCCGACGCAGGATCCGCCGCTGAACGCGGGCGCGCGGGCGTGGCACACGGACTTCTACGCGCAGTGCGCGGCGGCGGGGCTGGAGGTGACGAGCGCGTGCTCGATGGAACTGGTGAACCCGCCGGCGGGCTATGCGGCGGTATTCGCGGACGGGACGCCGGTGCTGACCGCGGAGGGGTTCGCGAACCTGGTATCGACGCAGTGCTCGTTCTCGGCGGAGATGCTGAGCTACCACGGGCGCGTGTTCACGTGGCTGGCACAGACGCAGGCGGCGGCAGGGCTGGTTCCGGCGCTGCAATGCGGTGAATTCACGTGGTGGTATTTCACCGATTACGCGGCGGCGAATCCGGGCGGCGGAATGGCGTACTACGACGCGGAGACGGCGGCGGCGGCGCAGGCGGCGCTGGGGCGGCCGCTGGCCGAGTTCCGAACTCCGAACGACGATCCCGGGGTGAACGGCGGAGCGGATGCGACGTTTCTGCGCAACCGGCTGCGGGACTACTGCGGCGCCATCACGACGGCGGTGAAGGCGGCCGTGGCGGGAACGCGGTTTGAAATCCTGTTCCCGGACGACGTCAACTACACGACGCCGACAGGCATCCACAGCCTGGGCGGCCAATTGAACCGATTTGTGAACCTGCCGCCGGAGTGGTCGCAGCCGGGCGGGTCGGGCTTCGACCGGTTCAAGCTCGAAGCGCTGGACTTTGGGGCGTGGTGCCGCGACACGGACCTGGCCGAGCAGTGCCAGAAGCTGCCGATCGAACTAGGATGGCCGCCCAGCCTGGTGAGCTGCATTACGCCGGTGTTCCGGCCGAGCTACGCGTGGATGAAGGAGGTCGGGAACGCGCGCCAGCTCAAGCTCCGGGCGATCACGCTGTGGGCTTTCGACCACGTGAATCTGTATGGCCTGGCGTTGGCCGTCAGTCGAGCCAGGCACGCATTCTACATCAAGTAACAGGAGTGCAATCAGGCGGTGATACGCTGGTTGTTTACTGGGTGTGATGCCAATCCAAACCCTCTACGGCCGGTGGATGAACCGGTGGGAAGAAAGTCTCTGCTTTCGCGCCAACAACCGGGTGGTGCGGCCGTTTGAGTGGGGCGTCGAGTGGAGTGCGGGCTGGCCCGTGGCCGAGACAGTGCCGGTCAACGGAGACGGCCCATGCGAGCGCCTGCTGAAAATGAGCGCAGCCGCGATGGCTGACAGCGGGCGATTCTATCAGCACACGACACCGGACGATTTCACGCTGCATGACGGCGTGCTGCGGTTCAGCTCGCCGGCCGAGACCCCGCACGCGGAGAACAACGTCGTGCACGGGCAATGGTTCCCGGCGAAATCGGCACGCCGGTGCGTGCTGGTGCTGCCGCACTGGAACGCGCCGGGCAACGCGCACAACGCGCTGGCGCGCGGGTTTCAGAGATTCGGAGTATCGGCGCTGCGGCTGAGTCTGCCGTATCACGACTATCGCATGCCGGCGGAACTCGAGCGGGCCGACTACGCGGTGAGCTCGAATATCGGCCGCACGATCGATGCGACACGGCAGGCCGTGCTCGACATCCGCTGCGCGGTGGACTGGCTGGAACAACAGGGGGCCGAGCACATCGGCATTGTCGGTACGTCGCTCGGCTCGTGCTACGCGTTCCTGGCCGCTGCGCACGACGAGCGGTTGCGGGTGTGCGCCTTCAATCACTGTTCAACGTACTTCGCGGACGTGGCCTGGACGGGACTCTCCACCTTGCACGTGCGGCAGAGCCTGGAGGGCGTGATCGACCTGCCGACGCTCAGGCGGCTGTGGATGTGCATCAGCCCGACGGCGTATTTCGACAAGTTCGCCGCTTTTCACAAGAAGTCGCTGTTCCTCTACACGAAGTACGACACGACGTTTCCGGTGGGCCTGTCGGAGGACACGATCCGGATGGCGCGGGAGCACAAGCTGGACCACCAGGTGGTGGCGCTGCCGTGCGGGCACTACACGCTGGGGGAGGCGCCGTTCAAGTACATCGACGGCTACAAGGTCGTGTCGTTCGTGCTCAGGAATCTCTGAAACGGGCGCTCGGGAGCGCATTTCTCGCAGGGTGGAAACGAGCGTCTTCGAACGGCCGGCGAAAACACGGGGACAGACGGCTCTGTCCACACGGCGCAGCAGAGGCAGAGGGTGAACAGAGAGAGTTGTGCGCGCCTGGGACAGAGACGTCAGTCCCCGGTTTTCGCGTTACGACGCCGCTGGGAGCCGGTCGTAGAGATTGACCATCTCGGCGAGTCGGGCCGCAATGGCGGGCTTCAACGCGCCGGGTTCGAGGCGCCACAGCCAATTCGTTCCGAGCGTCGAGGGCATGTTCATGCGGGCCGCGCTGCCCAGCCCCAGCAGGTCCTGCGCGGGGAAGACGACCGTGCTCGCGACGGACGCCATGAGGGCGCGGATGAAACTCCAATTGATCCCGTCGCCGCTGGTCAGGTCGAGATAACGCAGAGTGTGGTCGCGCTCCGCGGCGATCATTTCCGGAGTGCGGGTTGAGTCGCTCGCGCCGCTGCTGGTCCACCAGCCAACCGTGGTGTCGTTGTCATGCGTGCCGGTGTAGGCGACTATCTCGCGCGGATAATTGTGCGGTTTGAAGTCGGGCGCCTGCGGGTCGCTGCCGAAAGCGAACTGCAGAATGGCCATGCCGGGGAAGCCGAAGCGCTGGCGAATGGCTTCGACCTCGGGCGTGATGACGCCGAGATTTTCGGCCACGATGGCCAGTTCCCCAAGTTGCGCCGCGATGGCCTCGAAGAACTTGATGCCGGGGCCGGGCGTCCAGCGGCCGTTGACGGCGGTGGTTTCGCCGCCGGGCACGTCCCAGAAGGCCTGGAATCCGCGGAAATGGTCAACGCGGACGACGTCGAACAAAGCAAAGATGGCGCGAATGCGCTGGATCCACCAGCGGTAGCCGTCGCGCTCCATCTCATCCCAACGGTAAATCGGATTGCCCCACAATTGGCCGCTGGCGCTGAAGTAGTCGGGTGGCACGCCGGACTGCCGCGCCGACGTGCCGTCCGTGTTGAGATGCCAGAAGCGGCGCGCGCTCCAGACGTCGGCACTGTCGCCGGCGGCGTAGATCGGGATATCGCCCATCAGGCGGATACCGGAGCGGCGGCAGGCGTTGCGCAGCGCGTTGAACTGTTCAAAGAAGACGAATTGCTTGAACTTCTCGGCTTCAATTCCGCTCGAATGAGTGCGGCGCAGAGTCTCGAGCGCGGCGGGCACGCGGTCGCGCATTCCGGGTTCCCACTCCGTCCAGGCGCGCATGCGATGGGGGCGCTTGGCGGTCATGAAGAGCGCGAAGTCTTCTAGCCACTCGGAGTGCGCGGCACAAAATGCGTCGAACGCGGCGCGCTGGGCGGGACCGGCGTCGCGGAAGAAGGCCAGCGCGGCGCGGTCCAGCAAGGGGAGTTTGAACTCGATGGCGGCGGCATAGTCGGCGCGCCCCTGGCCGAAGCGCGCGCCGGCGAGATCCGCGGCGGACAACAGACCGTCGTCCACCAGCGCGTCGAGGGAAATCAAAAGCGGGTTGCCGGCAAAGGTGGAAAAGGTCTGATAAGGCGAATCGGCAAAGCCGGTCGGCCCCAGGGGCAGCATCTGCCACAGGGTCTGCCGGGCCTCCGACAGGAATTGAACAAAGCTCATGGCCTCCGGGCCCAGGTCGCCGATGCCATGGCCGCCGGGGAGCGAGGAGGGGTGCAGCAGGATGCCACTCTGACGCGGGAAGCGCATACGTTTGGAGTGTAGCGCCCGGCCTGGATGCGGTGTGTGATAGATTGCAACCGCGGAATCTACGCACACGCAATGGAGGCAAACATGAGCAACAGAACCGATCCGGATCGCCGCGACTTCGTCAAGACGGCCGCCGCGGGCCTTCTGATTTTGAAGCCAGCGACGGTCTTCGGCTCGCAGGCGAACTCGGCGGTGGAGGTGGGTCTCATCGGCTGTGGCGGGCGCGGCAACTGGCTCGCGCCGTTCTTCCCCGAGTACACCGGCGCGCGCATCGTCGCGCTGGCCGACGTCGTCCAGGAGCACCTCGACTCGACCGTCAAAACGTTTAAGGTGGACAGCTCGCGCGCGTACTACGGCCCCGAGGCGTACAAAGAACTGGCGCACTCGAAGCTGGATGCGGTGATCATCGAAACGCCGCCGATCTATCACCCGCTGCACGCCGAAGAGGCCGTGAAGGCCGGGAAGCACGTATTCTGCGCCAAGCCGATCGCCGTGGATGTGCCGGGATGCCAAAGCTTCCAGACCAGCGGCAAACAGGCGGCGCAGAAGAACCTGAGCTTCTGGGCCGATTTCCAGACACGCGCGCAAGAGGTTTACAAGGAAGCGGCCAAACGCGTCCACCAGGGCGACATCGGCAAACCGGCGTTCGCGCAGGTGCTGTACTATGCCGGGCGGCCGGTCAAGGACAGGGGTACGCCGGGGATGGACCCGGGCGAGCGCCGCCTGTTGAATTTCTTTACGGACAAGGTGCTCAGCGGCGACATCATCGTCGAGCAGAACATCCACGTGATCGACGTCGCCAACTGGCTGCTGCAGGGGCATCCGCTGAAGGCGACCGGCACGGGCGGGCGCACGGACTGGAGCGGCACGCCGTACGACACGGGCGACGCCTGGGACCACTTCCAGGTGACCTACTGGTATGGCAACGAAGTGCAGGCCGACTTCAGCTCGAACCAGTTGACGAACAGCTTCTCCGACCTGTGCGTGCGCGTGTTCGGCATCAAGGGCTGCGCCGACACGCACTACGGCGGCCTGGTCCGCATTACCGGCGACAACGCGTGGCTGGGCGCGGAGAAGGACGACACGTTCAAGCAGGGCTGCGTCAACAACATCAAGGCGTTCGTCGCGAGCATCCGCGACGGCAAGCCGATCAACAACGCGGACCAATCGGCGGAGAGCAATCTGACGGCGATTCTGGGACGCATGGCCGCGTATCAGCAGCGCCTGATCACGTGGGAAGAGATGATGAAATCGAAGGAGCGCCTCCACGCCGACCTGAAACTGAAGTGGTAGCGCCCGGAGGACGATGCGCAAACACAGGGTCCAATTGGGCGTCGGGCTGATCAGCATCGGACGCACATGGGGCGTCAGGCCCGTGCCGGTGCCGGGGGAAGCCGAGGCCCTGGCCTTGCTCGAGGGCGCCTACGAGTTGGGCATCCGGCTGTTCGACACGTCGCCCTCCTACGGGGACAGCGAGGTGAAGCTGGGGCGCTTTTTGACAGGCCTGAGCCGCGAAGAGCGAGCGCAGGTGAGCGTCGCCACGAAGTTCGGCGAGCATTGGAATTCCGGGACCGGCGAACCGTTCACCGACCACTCCTACGACGCGCTGCGCCGCAGCCTGGTGCGGAGCCTGGACCGGCTCGGCGCGATCGATCTGCTGCAACTCCACCGGACTTCCCCGGAGGTGCTTGGCAGCGCAGATCTGGAAAAGGCCTGGGAGAGCGCTCTCGATGCCGGCGTCGGGAGAATCGGCGTGAGCGCCAGCGACCCCGCCTCGGCCGCGGCGGCGCTGGCCCTTGGTTACCAGGTGATCCAGATGCCTTACAACGCTTCGCGCGAAGACATGGGGCCGGCGCTACGCGAGGCGGCATCGAAAGACGTGGAAGTGCTGATCAATCGGCCCTACCAGGCCGGCGCGAAGCTCTACGAGACGGCAGAGCCGGACAAGCGCGAGCTGTTCGCGCACGTGCTGCGGGTGAGATTCCGGGGCTGGGTGCTCACGGGGACGAGGTCCGTGGATCATCTGAAAGAGAACCTGGACGCCTTCCGCGCGGCGTTGAAAATGAGCGAGGAATCATGAGCACAAGAAGAATCGCGAAGATCGAAACCGCCTGCGTCGCTCCGCGCTGGGGTCTGGTCCGCATGCTGACATCGGACGGCATCGAGGGGTTCGGTGAGTTCACTCTGGAAGGTCATCTCGAGAGCACGCGCGCCGGCGTGCACGCCATGGCCGAGTGGTTCACGGGCAAGCCGACGGACGATCTGAAGGGACTGGTGCGCGGGTTCTACGACCGCAGTTTCTACCACGGCGGCGGCGTCTACATGAGCGCGCTGGCGGGCATCGAGATGGCGTTGTGGGACATTGCGGGCAAAGCCGCGGGCCTGCCGGTGTACCGCCTGCTGGGCGGGCGCGTGCGCAACCGCGTGAAGGTCTACCGCTGGGCCGGCGGCAACAACAACGCGCCGCTGGCGGCGGCGGAGGAAGCCGCGCGCGTGGTGGCCGAAGGCGCACGGGCGATCAAAATGAACGCCTGCCCGCCGCTGGCGGCGATCGACACCTACGGCGGCATCCGGGCGGCGGTCGAGCGGGCTCGCGCCGTGCGCGATGCGGTCGGCGAGGACGTTAACATCGCGTTCGATTTTCATGGCCGCGCGAACGTTCCGATGGCGCGGCGGCTGGCCAAGGAGCTCGAATTCGCCAACCCGCTGTTCTATGAAGAACCGGTGCGGCCGGAGTACAACCGCTGGCTGGGAGAGATCGCCGCGATCACCCATGTTCCCATCGCCACCGGAGAGCGGATGACCACCGTGGCTGAGTTCAGCGACGTGCTGGCGTCGCGCGCGGCGCATATTCTGCAACCGGATGTGGCGCACGTCGGCGGCATTGCGAACACGGCGGAAGTGGCCGCGCTATGCGAGGCCAACGGCGTGGCCCTGGCCCCGCACTGTCCGCTCTCGCCGGTCGCGTTCATGGCCTGCCTGCACGTGGTCGTTCAATCCCGGGCCGGCTGGATCCTCGAATGGTCGAAGGGCATCCACTACAACGCCCACGGCGCCACCGGCGAAATCGATCCGTGGCTGCGCTACGTGGAACCGCACGACTGGCCGCTGTTCGAACTCGATGCGGAAGGGCACATGACCGTGCCCGAGGCCCCGGGACTGGGCGTAGCCATCGACTGGAAGGAAGTGCGCAAGGCCGATGGCACGGGCGAGAGTTGGAAAGACGAAGAGATGCGCCTGCCGGACGGGACGCTTGCCAACTGGTAGTGCAGCCCGCCGCTATTCCGGATTCAACGCTGGGAGGAAGATATCCAGCGTGAACGGCGGGCGGCTGCGCAACCCCAGACGTGCTTGCACGCCGGCGATGACCGGCAGCCAGTCCGCGCGGGACTCCGGTCCTATCGGATCGTTCAGAAAGTACACCTGGACCAGCCACGTGGGCACGCCCAGACGATTCCTCAGGAAGTGCAGATGGGCGAGCCGGTTCGCCGCCTGATAGAGCGGCCCCAGCCAGGCCGGAGTTTCCTCCGCCCCGAGCCATTCCCTGGTTTCGCGAAAGGCTTCGAAGATCAAATGCATCGAGGCGGCCGAAGCACGGCAGCCCAGACATTCCACCTCGCCCACATTGCTATAGGCTTCCAGCAGCAGAATCCCGCGCCGGGACTCTTTCAGTCCGCGCACCAGCCCCAGTCCGTCCCAGCAGGGTCCCAGCCGCGGCCAGTAGGCGGCCAACTGGCCGGCCGAATCCTCTAACCCCAGATGTTGCAGGAATTGGAAGTTGCGATATTCGCGGTAGTGGTCGCTTTCCAGCGGGGAAAGCCACTCGATGCGCGGGTCGGCATGGCACGCCCCCGCCGGGAGGGCGCGTAGAATCGCTTCGTTCAGACAGCGCGGAAGGCGGTTGACGTAATCCTGCAACTGGCGCCGGCTGCCACACGCCGCGCGGCCAGGGACGGCAGGACTGATAGCGGACGGAGGGCCCATCGAGGACAGCATCGTGTTCCCCTCAACCGATTAGTGCCTCGGCCCTAGAAACTTCTCTGTAACTATGACGAAACCATGGCGACAGGCGCAGCCAATCTCAGAAGGCGCCGATGGCCTGGCCCAGCCGGCGCAACTCCTCCGGAGTCGAATCGTTGGGCACCGAGCAACCCGGCGTCACGATCAGCCGCCGCCCGGCATCGATAACGGCCAGCCGGATGTCCTCGCGCAAATCCTCGACGCCGCGGGTGCGGTAGTTGCGGTGGTCGATCCCTCCCACCAGCGCGCCATGGATGACGTGCCAGTTGTGCCGCGCCCGGCGCAACGAGTAGCCGGTCCCATGAAAGGAGTAGTTGAGGCCGGATATCTTCCAACCCGTCGCCTGGACGAAGTAATCGACGTACACTTTGTCTCCATGCAGGTGCAGGATGTTCAGCGGCGCCTCGGCGACTGCGTGGAGAATCAGCTTGTCAAACGGCTCGCTGAAGCGGGCGTATTCCTCGCGCGTCAGAATGCCCTCCTGGGCGTTGGCAACGGCCAGGAAAATGCCCGCCGCGCCGCGCTTCAGAGCGGCCCTGGCGTGATTGATCTCGGACTTGGCGATAGCCTGCAACGCGTCCAGCAGTTTCTGCGGCTGCTCTTTGCGCAGGCGTTGCACCTCGGCCGGCGAGCTCAACTTCTCGGCGACGTTCCAGGGATTAAACAGGGTCTCGACAAAGTAGGCGGCGTTTTTCCCATCCTGCCTGAGCCCCTCGTGAATCAGCTCCAGGGCTTTCAACTGCTCTGGAAACGGGCATTCCACGGGCTTCAGCTCGTACCATGCTCCGCCCGGCTTGGGATACGGGAAGTCGCTCATCACCTTGACCAGGTCGGTGCGGTAATCGTGGTGGAAAGCGAGAACCGCCTGGGCGTGTGCCGCCGCGCCCTGCTTCTCCAGGCCGAAATGATGCCACAGCGTGAACGGCGGGCGGTCTGCCGGCACCTCTTCGAGCGCCGCATCGATCCGCTGTTTCGGCGTCATGGCGGCGCCGCGCAGCAGTGCGGGCGCGGCTGCGGCGAGAAGGAACGAGCGGCGTGTCGGCAATGACATATCTCGAACTTCAGCGGGAGGCAGGGCCCTCTACAGCCAGTTTACCGGCTGGCGGCAGGCTCAAGCGGAACGGCGCTTGATGGGGATGTCCAACCGCTTGATCTTCTGGTTCAGCGTGGAAAGCGGGATGCGCAACTCGGTGGCGGCTTCGGTCTGTGAATAGCCGCACTGTTCCAGCGCTTCGATGATAATCCGGCGCTCGAAGTCGGCCACGATTTCAAACAGCGACGCGCCGGCCGGCAGCTTGCCGTCCGGGCCGGGCGCGGTGGTCCGCACCCCGGTCGACTGCAAGACCTGCTCCGGCAGCACACTGGCCGGGACTTCTTCGCTCGTGGCCAGGACCACGGCACGCTCGATGGCATTCTCCAGTTCGCGCACGTTGCCCGGCCAGTTGTAGTCCATCAGGATGTGCACGGCTTCGGGCTCGAAATGCAGCCTGGAGCCGCCGGTGGGGCTGAGAAACTTCTCGTTCTCGCGGCAGTAGACATCGAAGAAGCTGTCGATCAGCAGCGGGACGTCTTCCTTGCGTTCGCGCAACGGGGGCAACGGGATATTGATCACGTTCAGCCGCCAGTAGAGATCCTGGCGGAATCGGCCCTCTTCCACCATCCTCGTCAGATCCGCATTCGTGGCGGCGATGACGCGGACGTCCACCTTCATCACTTCCGTCGAGCCCACCGGCATGAACTCGCGCTCCTGCAAGACGCGCAGCAGCTTGACCTGCATGTCCGGCGACAGCGTGCCGATTTCGTCGAAGAAAATGGTGCCGTGATTGGCCGTTTCGAAGTAGCCTTTGCGATTCGCCACCGCACCGGTGAAGGAACCCTTGACGTGGCCGAACAACGTGCTCTCCAGCAGATCCGGCGGGAGCGAGCCGGAGTTCACTCCGACGAAGGGGCGATCGGCGCGCGGCGAATTGGCGTGGATCGCTTTGGCGATCAGCTCCTTGCCGGTGCCCGTCTCGCCGGTAATCAGAATATTGGACTTCGACGGCGCGACCTGCGAAACAAGGTCCAGCACGCGGTGCATCCGCTCCGATTTGCCGACGATGTTCGGGAAAGCGTAGCGCTGTTTCAACGCGCGGCGCAGCTCGCGGTTCTCCCGCTCCAGCCGCGCGCCGGCGATCTGGCGGTCGATCTCGAGCACCAGTTTCTCGTTGTCCCAGGGCTTCGAGAAGTAGTCGTTGGCCCCGGCCTTGAGAGCCTGCACCGCTACTTCGACCGAGCCGTATGCCGTGATCAGAAAGACAGGCGTTTCAATGTCGCGCGCACGGATGTCGCCCAGCAGGTCGAGCCCCGAACGGTCGGGCATCATCAGGTCGAGCAAAATCAGATCGTAGATCCCGGCCTCGATCTTTCGCAGCCCCTCCGTGGCACAATCGGCCAGGTGCACGCTGTAGCCTTCGAGGTCCAGCAGCGTCTGCAGGCTCTCCCGGATGTCGGCCTCGTCGTCGATGACCAGAATCCTACCCCGTGTGAGGGGCGCCGAGGCCGCTTCTTCCACGGGCACAGTCGGTTGATCAGGCATTCACAGCTTTCCTGACGGCGGGAAACTCGAGCCGGAAAACGGTCCCTGCGCCCGGGTTGGAATCCACCTCGATCGCTCCGCCGTGTTCTTCCACGATGCCATAACTGACCGAGAGTCCGAGGCCCGTGCCCTTGCGGCTGGCTTTCGTGGTGAAGAAAGGATCGAAGATTCGCGCCACGATCTCGCGCGGCATACCGGCCCCGCTGTCCCGCACTTCCACGCCCACCCCATGCTCCGCGGGATGCGTCACGACAATCAGCTTGCCGCCCCCTTCCATCGCATCGCGGGCGTTGATGAACAGATTCAGAAACACCTGCTGCAGCTTGCCCTGGTTGCCGCGGATCTGCGGAATCGCCTCGTTCATCTCCGTCTCCACGACGATCCCCGCCTTCTGGAACTGGTGCTCCAGCAGCGTCAGCGTCTCGCGGATCAGGCGGTTCAAATCCAGATCCTCAAACGCCGTCGAGGAGGTCCGCGAGAAATTCAGCAGGGAGTTGACGATCTCGCTGGCACGGAAAGTCTGCCGCGCAATCTTGTCCAACAGCTTCGACTTCTGATCGTCGCCGGCCACCTGTTTCGCAAGCATCTGCGCATACGTGGAGATCACGGCCAGGGGCGTATTCACCTCGTGCGCCACCCCGGCCGCCAGCAGGCCGATGGAAGATAGCTTGTCCGCCTGGACCAGCTTGCGCTCGAGTTCTTCCCGCTCTGTGATGTCGTCCAGGATCACCAGACGGCCGATGCGCGATCCCTCCCGGCTCACCAGCGGGGCGATGGCCACATTCACCGTCACCCCGCGGCGGACATCGGCCGCAGTCGCCAGACCGGCATCGATCTGGCTCAGCTCCGCCGCAGCGTGGCTTCCGTTTTCGCCGTTCTGCTTCGCGACCGCGCCATCGGCCCGCACGATCTTCGTCGCGCCGGCAGGCCGCAATGGGATCTTATACAACTGGTGGACGTCGTGGCTGCCCTGCAAGGCTTCGAAATGACTGGACAGCTCCAGCGGGAACAAATCGGAAAGAGCGCACCCCAGCGCCTCGCTGCGCGGAATGCCCGTCAGCCGCTCCATCTGCGAGTTCCAGCTCTCGACGCGGTCGTCCAGACCCGCCGCCAGCACGCCCACGTTGATCGACTCGACGATGTTCTCGCTGAACTCCTTCAACTGCTCGTATTGCAGCGCCTTGTCCGCCAGCGACCGGTACAGACGCGCATTCTCCACGGCCATGCCGACGTAGCCCGACAACGTCGTCAGCAGGTCGATATCGTCGCTGGAGAGAAAGTCGCCATCCTCCGTGCGGCTGAGGCCGAACCAGGTCAGAGTGCGGCCGCGGTACTCGCAGGGAACGTAGTAGGTCAGGTCGAGGCGCGCGATCGAGGCCCGGACGCTGGCCGGCAATCCGCTCGTGACCACATCGAATGCATGTTTGGTCCGTTCGAAGAACAGATAGGGACTGGACGGCTCGGCTTCGAGGAAACTGAGGTCGAACTCCCCTTCGGGCAGCGCACGGCGACCGTCGCGCGCATACAGGCTGTGCAGTTCAAACTTGCCTGGATTGCCGTCGCGGGCCAGGAAGAAGGCCACCTGCCGCACCGACAAGGTCTCGATCAGCCGCCCGCCCACGCTCGCCAGCATGCGTTCCAGATCCATCTCGGAACTCAATTCCCGCGCGAAGCCGATCAGCGTCCGGCGGTAATCCCAGCGATCCTTGTAAAACACGTAACGGTCGAAATTCTGTTGGATCCAGCCCCGCAGCGGCTCGAACACGAAGGCCGCCACAACCACCAACAGGATCACCGCGGTCGGGCTCAACCCCTCGCGCTGCGCCAGCGCGAATACCAGGATGCTCACCACGCCCAGCACGGCAATCGTAGCCAGCAAGTACACGTACCCCTGCTGGAAAATGATGTCCACGTCCATCAGCCGGTAGCGCAGAATGGCGTACGCCCAAGTCAGCGGAATCAACGCCAGGAACAGCACCGCCAGGTTCATCTCGGGCGTCGGAACAATGCCTGCCACGTAGGGCACCGCATAGGCGGCGATGAATGGCACCATCCCCGCCAGCGTGCCGTTACGCAGCCACTTGAGCTGCTGGCGGACGATCGGATCGTCGGTCCGCCGGTAGCTGAGATGAAGCAGAACTGCCCCGCCGATGTACGAAGCGCAATACACCAGCAGCCACACCCGGTTGAGCAGCCAGTTCAGCATCACGTCCGGCAACGCCGTGCGCACCAGGCCGGACGTGGCGCCGATTTGCAGCGCAATCAGCGAGATCGCCGGCAGGTACAGAGAAAACGCCTTCCACCGCGTCCAGCGCGGCCGCGGCTCCGGAAAGGTCAGGCAGAAATGCAGGAACAATGCCGCCGCCATCAGGGCGGCCACAAAGTTGCCCACCTCAATCGCCACGTCGAAATCGTTGAATTTTCCGGTGTAGTGGAACGTGTGAAATACGAAACTCGCCAGGCACAGCAGGTAGAAGTGCAGCGCATGCGCCGCGCGGTTGCGCCGAAAGATAAGAAACAGCCCGATCAACAGGTAGGCCGCGCCCACGGCGTACTGATACAGAAACGCCTGATCCCGGGTGGCGTCCGAAATGATCACCTTGGCCGTGATCTCGACCCCGTTACGATTCAGCAGGTACTCGGCGTCGCCCCAGGCGCCATAGCGCTGCAGCACCTGCGCCACATCCGTGGACTGCCGGATTAGAATGCCGGGTTTGTTCAGGCGATTGCCGATGCGGAGCAGTTCATCGCCAAACCGGATGCCCGCCTGCTCGGCCGGTCCGCCCGGCTGGACCTGCATGGCCAGGACGCTGATCGATTTTTCCGGCGAGGATGGGTCCAGATGGTCCATCCACGTAACCCCGTCTTCGGGCAGACGGAACAGCTCATGCGCTTGGAAATTCAGGACCGCGCACACCACCAGCGTCCCGGTCAGAATGACCAGCAACGCGCCCCCGATCTGGGTCTTCAGATCCTTCATCTCGGACCAGCCCGCTCACTCAACCAGCGGATACACTCCTACCTGCCCTCAGAGTAGCAACTTAGAGGCCACTCTTTTTCCTTTTAACTACGGCCTGAAAAAGGGGCTTTGCTCCACTCCGTCCGGTTTGGTCTCCGCCCGAATGCAGTTTCTGGTAGTAGGTGGCTACAGTATTTGGGAATTCTCGAAGCGGTTCGCGATCTGCGCCGGCCCCTGCGAGCCGCCCAACGCCGCGCCGGAGCGCCCTGCGCCGGCGGCGGCCGCGGCCGCGTCTATCCGACCCGGATGGGTGGCATTAAGGCACGCCGATGCCCGCGCAGTCAGCTTCGTCGCAGCCACCTCGTCGCCAGCCGCGCCGGCTTCACGAATCGCGCAGCCGCTTCAGCAGATCGACGGCGTTTCTTAGCGTCACGTGGTGCGCTTCGTCGCCGTGCACGCCCGCTTCGACGTTGATCGTGCCCATATATCCGCTCTCGCGAACCGTGCGTACGAACTTCGGAATGTTCACCGCGCCGGCGCCGAGCGGCCGCTCACGCCCCAGCGCGCCGGGTGTGGCTGGATCCGGCCAGTCGCCGTCCTTGCCGTGAATCGAATCCACGTGCGCCCGCAGCAGCCGGAACGCCGCGATCGGCTCCCCGCTGCCGTACAGCACCATGTTCGCCGGGTCGAAGTTGATCCTGACGTTCGGCCGCGCCACGTCTTTCAGAAACTGCAGCAGCAGCGGCGCGGGTTCCTGCCCGGTCTCCAGGCAGAACGTCATCCCGTAGCTCGCCGCATAATCCGCGATGCGCCGCACTACCTCGCGCACATCCCCGTAATCGGCGTTCGGTTCCTCCGGCACAAAGCCGATGTGGCAGCCGAAACTCCGTATGCCCAGCGCGGCGCCAAAATCGATCACCTCGCGCGTCCGCACCTCGCGTGCGGCGCGCGTGGCCGGCGGCATGAACCCCACGCTCCGCATCACCGTCGGAATGTCGGCATAGCTCTCGCCTTCGTAAGCGGCGAAGATCGTTTCCACATCGAGGTCCGCCGCGGCCAGCGCCTGGCGATACGCCGCCGCGAGCTCCGGCGTCAGTTTTCTCTCGCCGACAACCGCCAATTGGCAAACCTCGACGCCCAGGTCCGCGATCTCGCGGACGGTCGCCGCGGCGTCTTCTCCGATCCAGTAGAAGACGCCCACGCGCAAGTCTCTCAGAACCTGCATGGAACTGGTTCTCCCTTTCCGGCTCGCGCCTGTTCGGCCAGCCGGGCCACCCGCACGGCCTGCGCTGAGGACTCGGGCGTGCATCGCTCGGGCTGGCGATTGGCCCGGCAGCAGGCTGCGAAATATTCGATTTCGGCCTGATATCCATCGACTTCTGCGAGCGGCTCGGCGTGCTCCGAGCCGTCCGCGCCGTAGAACTTCGGATCCCGTCCGACGGAACTGAATTCCAGCGTGCCGTTGTCGCCGGAGACGGTGTATTCCATCGAGAACGGATAGGATTTCGGATGATGCCAGCCGCCGGTCACGGTGACGCTAGCGATGCCCGGATAGTGCAACTGCGCCGTGAGCAGATCCAGACCGCGGCTCAGTTCCTCGACGCCCCACGCCGAAATGGACTCGGGCACGCCGAAGCATGCCAGCGCGATGTCGAAATCGTGGATCAGCAAATCGAAGACGCCCCCTCCGCTCTGCGATCGGTCGCCCAGCCACAGCGACCACGCCGGCGCCGCGCAGCGCCGCCGGAAGATGGCCTGGCGCACCGGCCCGAAGCGTCCCGCGGCCATGCCCGCGAGCAGCGGACGATAGGCCGGAGCGAACCTCAGCACCTGCGCCGCCATCAGGATTCGGCCGGCTTTTGCCGCGGCCTCGATCATTCGGTCGCACTCGTTGCCGTCGAGGCCCATCGGCTTCTCGACCAGCACGTGCTTGCCTGCCTCCAGCGCCGCCAGCGCCACCGGCGCGTGCAGACGCGTCGGCAGGCACAGGTCCACCGCGTCAACCTGCGCGTCATGGACGCACTCAAACGCATCCGCGTACTTTTTCGCGGAGGAGAAATCGAACGTCTCCCCGCTCCCGCCCAGATTGCCCTGGACTCCGGACAGATCCCCGCCCAGCGTCTTCGGATCGTCCGACGAAACGGCGGCGATCTCGACCTCCGGCACGTTGCGCCAGCCCTTCAGATGGGTCAGCCCCATAAACCCCAGACCTACGACAGCGACTCTCATGACAGCCGTTATCGTAGCAGTCTGGCTCGCACCCCGGCCGCGCTGCGCGGCGAACATCCCGGTCCACTCGATGAGCCGATTCCATGTTCCCGGTCTTAAACTCTTCATCCGGACGCCATGGGTCCACGCCAGCGCCGGTCTGCCTGCGAACGGGCACAATGAAAGAGCATGGACCAGAACAACGCGCCGCCCTCCGTCGTGGACCAGGCCGCGCCTCCTCTCGCGCCGCGACGCCCGAAGTCGATTGTGCAGCACGGCGAGACTCGTGTTGACGACTATTTCTGGCTGCGCGAAAAGGACAACCCGGAGGTGCGCGCCTACCTCGAAGCCGAGAACGCCTGGACCGCGGCGCAAATGCGGAACACAACGCAGTTGCAGGAACTGCTCTACCGCGAGATCGTGGGCCGGATTCAGGAGACCGATTCTTCGGCGCCGGTGCGCAGCGGTCCATGGCTTTATTACTCCCGCACCCTCGCCGGCAAGCAATACAAGCTGTATTGCCGTAAGCCGGCATCCGGCGGGGCGGAAGAGGTTCTTCTCGATGCGAATGCCCTGGCCGCGGACTGCGCCTATTTCCAACTCGGCGTCTTCGAGCCGAGCCCCGACCATACGCTGCTAGCCTGGTCCGTCGATACCGTCGGCGACGAGGATTTCACGATTTTCGTGAAGGACCTGCGCACCGGCGCGCTGCTGCCCGATCGCATTTCCAACACCTATTACTCGCTCGAGTGGGCCGCCGACAATCGCACGTTCTTCTACAACGTGCTGGACGCCACGCGCCGGCCGTTCAAGGTCTTTCGTCACATTCTGGGGACCGACCCGGCCCACGATGCGGAGGTGCACCACGAGGCCAACGAGCGTTTTGAAGTTGACGTCAGCCGCACGCGCGACCGCGCTTTCCTGCTGCTGGAAGTCCACAGCCACACGACTTCCGAGGTCTGCGCGCTGCGTTCCAGCGAGCCGCTGGGCGCGTTTGAACCGATCCTCCCGCGCGTCCAAGGCATCGAGATGGACGTCGCGCATCACGCCGGCCGCTGGTACATCCGCACCAGCGACTCAGCGCGCAACTTCCGCCTCGTCTCGGCTCCCGTTGAGATTCCCGAGAGAGAGAATTGGCGCGAGGAGATCCCGGCGCGAGATGAGGTGACCGTCGAAGCGGTCGACGCCTTCGCCGGCTTTCTGGTTGTCACCGAGCGCTTCGACGCCCTGCCGCACATTCGCATCCGCGAGTTCGCCGGCGGCCTCGAACACCACGTGGCGCTGCCCGAATCCGTCTATTCGCTCTCGGCGGAGGTGACCGGCGACTATGACACATCGCTCCTGCGCTTGACCTATTCCTCGCTGACCACGCCCGAGACTGCCTTTGACTACGACATGCGCGCGCGGACCCTCACCCTCGTGAAACGCGAGGCGGTTCTGGGCGGCTTCGATCCCGCCAATTACGTCACCGAACGGATCCATGCCACCGCGCCCGATGGCGTGGAAATCCCGCTGTCGCTGGTCTACCGCAAAGGTCTCGAAAAGGATGCCTCCCACCCGGCCCTGCTCTACGGTTACGGCGCTTACGGCCACAGCATCGAGCCCACCTTCTCACCCGTGCGGTTGTCGCTCCTGGACCGCGGCTTCGTCTATGCCATCGCCCACATTCGCGGCGGCGGCGACCTCGGCAAGCAGTGGCACGAGCACGGCCGCATGGCCCACAAGCGGAACACTTTCATCGACTTCGTCGCCGCCGCGGAGGCGCTCATCGCTGCGGGCTACACCACCAGCCGCCATCTCGCCATCATGGGCGGCAGCGCCGGCGGTCTCCTCATCGGCGCGGCGCTCAACCTGCGGCCCGAACTGTTCGCCGCGGCTATCGCCAAGGTTCCCTTCGTCGACGTGCTCACCACGATGTCCGACCCGACCCTGCCTCTGACCATCGGCGAATACGAGGAATGGGGCAACCCCGAGGAGCCCGGGGTCTACCGTCTGATCCACGCCTACTCGCCTTATGACAACCTGCGCGAGGCCGTTTATCCGCCCCTGCTCGCGACCGCCGGGCTGAACGATCCGCGGGTCAGCTATTGGGAACCGGCCAAGTGGGTCGCGCGGCTGCGCACGCTGAACCGCGGCTCGAACCTGCTGCTGCTCAAGACAACCATGGGCGCGGGCCATTTCGGAGCCTCGGGCCGCTATGAGAGGTACCGCGAGACCGCCTTTGAGTACGCCTTTCTGTTGAAGGTGCTCGGCGTCTCCGGCAACGCGTCTTCCTAGTCCCGAAACCGCGCGCCGATACCGCCCATTCCACGCGGTTTGATATCATTCGGCTTCATGGCGCAAGCGATCGAATACTCAATCGGCGTCGATCTCGGCGGCACCAATCTGCGCGCCGCCGCCGTCGGCCGGGACGGCAAAATTCTCGGCAAACATTCCGGCTCGACAAACCTCAAGGAAGGTCGCGACGCGGTCATCGACGACATCGTCGCATCCATCCGCGTGTTGCAGGACCAGTTTGGCCAGGAACGGCTCGCCGGCGTCGGCGTGGCCGTGGCCGGCTTCATCCGCATGAAGGAGGGCATCATCGCCAACAGCAACAACCTGCCTTCGCTCGAAGGCGTGGCATTGCGCGATGAGATCAGCCGCCGGCTCGGCAAGCCGGTCATTCTGGAGAACGACGCCAACGCCGCGGCGCTCGGCGAGAAGTGGCTCGGCGCGGGCAAAGACGTCGACGACCTGGTCCTGCTGACGCTCGGCACCGGCATCGGCGGCGGCGTCATTGTGAATGGCCGCGTCATGCGCGGTTTCGTCGGCATGGCTGGCGAACTGGGCCACATGACCATCGTGCCCAGCGGCAATCCCTGCGGCTGCGGCAATACCGGCTGCCTCGAAAAGCACGCCTCGGCCACCGCGATCTCCACCATGGCCCGCTTGCTGCAACTCGGTGAGAACCTCACCTCCGAGCAAGTCTTCCGCATCGCCACTCAGGACAACAGCGAGGAGGCGCTTAAGGCCCGGCGCGTCTTCGAGGCCATGGGCACCGCGCTCGGCATCGCCATCGGCAACCTGGTCAACATCTTCAATGCGCCGCTGTATCTGTTGAGCGGCGGTCCGCTGCCGGCGTGGGATCTGTTTGCTCCGGCGATGCTCGCCGAAGCCCGCCGGCGCAGCTTCACCTTCCGCACCACCGACACGCGCATCGAGAAGGCGCTGCTGGGCAATGAAGCGGGTTTGTACGGCGCGGCCTATCTGCCGTTTCTCGAAGCGGCTCCGCCGGCCACAGCTTAAATTCGGGCAGTTCCTGGCGCGACGCGCAAAGGAGTCATTTCCATGTACTGGCTTGGCCTTGATATCGGAACCGGTGGCAGCCGCGCGCTGCTGATCGACGAGAAAGGCGCAGTCGCCGCCGGCTTCACCGCCCCTCACGACGACATGAAAATGGAGCGCCCCGGCTGGGCCGAGCAGGACCCGCGCAATTGGTGGGACGCCGCCCAGAAGGCCGTGCAGGGCGTTCTGCAGGCCGCCGGAGCCAAGGGCGAGGACGTGAAAGCGGTCGGTCTTTCCGGCCAGATGCATGGCCTGGTTCTGCTCGACGCGGCCAATGAGGTCATCCGCCCGTCGCTCATCTGGTGCGACCAGCGCAGCCAGGCCCAGGTCGATTTCGTCAACTCGACCGTGGGCCGCGACGACGTCGTCACGCTCACCGCCAACCCCATGCTGACCGGTTTCACGCTGCCCAAGCTGCTGTGGGTGCGCGACAACGAGCCGGCCAATTTCGAGAAGGCGCGCAAGCTCCTCCTGCCCAAGGATTACGTGCGCTTCCGCCTCACCGGCGAACACGCCACCGAAGTCTCCGACGCTTCCGGGACCGGTTTGCTCGACGTCGTGCGCCGCCGCTGGTCCAACGAAATGATTGAGCGCCTGAAGCTCGACAAGGAATTGCTGCCCAAGCTCTATGAGTCGGTGGAGGTCACCGGCAAGATCACCAAAGCCGCGGCCAAAGCCACCGGCCTGAAGGAAGGCACGCCCGTCGTGGGCGGCGCCGGCGACCAGGCCGCCAGCGGCATCGGCAACGGCATCGTCGCGCCCGGCATCGCCTCCTGCACCATCGGCACATCCGGCGTTGTTTTCGCGTTTCTCGACCGGCCGCAGTATGACCGCAAGGGCCGCGTCCACACCTTCTGCCACGCCGTCAAGGGCAAGTGGCACGTCATGGGCGTGACCCAGGGCGCGGGCCTCAGCCTGCAATGGTTCCGCAACCAACTGGCCCCCGGCGCGGACTACGACGCGCTCACCGCGGAAGCCGCCACCGCGCCGCCATTGAGCCATGGCCTGTACTGGCTGCCTTACCTCATGGGCGAGCGCACGCCGCACCTCGATCCCTACGCCCGCGGCGGCTGGATCGGCATCACCAACAAGCACACCCGCGCCGACCTGCTGCGCGCGCTCATCGAGGGCGTCAGCTTCAGCCTGCGCGACTGTCTCTCCATCATCCACGAGGACATGAGCCTCGACATCCATTCCGTGCGCGTCTCCGGCGGCGGCGCCCGCAGCCTCTTCTGGCGGCAGATGCTGGCCAATATCTTTTCAACCAGCGTCGCGACGCTCGCCAACACGGAAGGCTCGGCCTACGGCGCGGCGCTGCTCGCGCTAGCCGGCGACGGTACTTACAAGTCGGTCGATGAGGTCTGCGCGGCTTGCATCCGCGAGGTCGACTGCCTCATCCCCTCGCCCCACGAATCGGCCGTTTATCAGCGTGGCTACGAGGTCTACAGTGTCCTATACCCGACCCTCAAGCCCGTCTACGGCATCATCAACCAGATGCGGTGAGGGCTCCCGCCCCTGCAAAAACGCCGCGCCGCCGCCGTGAATTCACGGCAACACATGGCTCGGTACCCGGCAATCTCACCGTGAATCACGGTGCACCGCATGGTGAACCACCGCCGTGACAAGCCACACCTCAGGCGAACGCTGCATGAAGACGCCGAAGTTCAGGATCGTCGTGCTCCTTCGCTGCGGCCTGTATGTTCCGCCGGCACGTCAGTTCGAACCTTTGCACACGATGGAATCGTATTGTCTGAGGCGCCAGGCGTGCGTCTTGGGCAGCGCCGTCACGGGGAGGGGTTTGCTGTGGGTTCGGAACAGAGTTTCGGCGTTGCGGCCTTGTCCCCTACGAAGGCGAAACCAGCAGCGTCCCATCGGAAAACGGAACACTTCCTCATCACACGGACAGGGCTGCCCTCTTCCGCGGGCTCAGTGCGCTTGACATAACGCGCTACCAGGAAGGCGGGGGCCTCCAAGCCATGCTCTGGGTACCCGAGGGTGCGATGTTCGAACTCGGATATTCCCCCATTAGAGTAGGATCCATCCTCCAGCGTGCGAAAGACGCGGTACAGGTTCCCGTTCTGCATTCTGTAGATGGATAACCAGGTTTCGGCTATCCCAGTCCCACCCTCATGGTCACGCACTATGATTTCTTTGCGACCATACCGGACAATCTCGCGTAACTCGACGAACCGCTCAGCCTCGTTCGCGTCCCAATACAACCAATATGTGAAATCTCCGATTGCCCACCAAGCCTTGCCGTTCTGGTACAAGACCGTCGCAATCGTCCCCGTGGGCCAGCCAGTCACGAACAGTATGTATTCAAGCTCGGCGCGTCGATCCAGATGGACGGCATAAAGGCGCGCCGCAAGTGATTCGCTCGCGTCGATCTCTTTATGGCCGAGCAACCGTAAGGCCTCCCCGCGGTCTTCTGGCGATGGGCTCACCAGGCGGCGATATAGCGATATGGGGTCTGAATTGATAAGCCGCCGCGGTTCCGGCTTAGCCGTTGGGTTCCCAGCCCTCTCCTGCGGCGTCTGGATTCTCAGGCTCTGCCCGGACGCTTGCAATGCGACCCCCAAAGCCACCACAAACGCGAATCGGATCAGGATCTGCATCTCAGCGATAATAATACGCGCATTACGTAGGTAGAGCTACGCAACCTGGCACGCTTTTCGAAGGCTCTTCTAAGGGGTCAGGATCAGAACGGCCTGATCGCGATCCTCGAGGAATTCGGCCGCGCGGATGGCCTCGCGCCGAATCAGGCGCTCAGCGGTGGCGGTCGGGTAGTCGCAACCGCGCAGCCAGATCACCTTTGGCGGCGGACCGAATGAGGTCGCCAATTCATAGAAGTCCGCGTCGGCGGTCACAATGGCGAAGTCGTGCGCTTTCGCGTATTCCCAAAGGCGCGCATCCGGCGCCTGGAGGAGCCCTACTGACGCGACATGCGTCGAGCCCGGGAATAAGTCGGCCAATTGTGGAACGAGCCGTCGGGACAAGTTTTCATCCAGCAGCAGCTTCACAAAGCGACCCGCCGGCCGACCCGAGCCGCGTACTCGAACACCGCACGAAAATCTTCCTGCTCCAATTCGGGGTAATCCGAAATGATTTGCTCTTCACTGTGGCCGGCGGCGAGCCAGCTCAGCACGTCCCAGACGGTGATTCTGAGACCCCTTATGCAGGGCTGGCCGGATCGCTTGCCGGGCTCGATCGTAATGCGATTCTCGTCCATAGCGCCTCACGTCGATTCTACCTCTGGAAGCGGCAGGTTTGAGCGCCTGGACGGGGCCTCAGCCAGTCGGATCCCGCCAGCCGCGATGATAGGATGTCCGCCAAGAGGTGCATCCTATGCCCGATTCCGATACTCGTCGCGCGTTCATCGAGCGCGCCCTGCTTTTAGGCGCCGCGCTCTGACGCCGCAGGCGTGTCCCCGCGCTACCACTGCGCCGTGTGGATAGAGCCGTCTGCCACCTGTGTATTCGCTCCTCGCAAGAGGCCGCCCGCTTGCGCTCTGTGAGAAGCCCGAGATAGCATCCCGACATGAAGCGCGCTTTGTTGGTCCTATGCATGGGAATGGCGCTGCTGCGAGGCCAGCAGTTCGCCGCTGTCCGTCCGAGCCCGCAGCAACTGGCTTGGCAGGATCTCGAAATCGGCGTGCTGATCCACTTCGGCCCCAACACCTGGATGGACCGCGAGTGGGGCGATGGGAAGGCGGATCCGGCGGTCTTCAACCCCGCGCAATTCGATCCCGAACAGTGGGTCCGCGCGGCGCAGGCGGCGGGGGCGAAGTACCTGGTCCTGGTGGCCAAGCACCACGACGGCTTCTGCCTGTTCCCGACGCGCGAGACGAAATACGGCGTGGCCTCCAGCCCCTGGCGCAACGGCCAGGGCGACATGGTGCGCGAAGTCGCCGCGGCGTGCCGCAAGCACGGGCTGCGATTCGGCGTCTACCTTTCGCCGTGGGATCGCCACGAGCCGGCGTACAAAGATCCCGCCGCCTACGACACGCACTACGCGCACCAGGTGGAGGAACTGGCCTCGCGCTACGGCGAGCTGACCGAGTTCTGGCTCGACGGAGCGGGCAGCGAGGGGCACGTCTACGACTTCACGCACTACATCCGCACGCTGCGCACGTATCAGCCGAATACGATGATCTTCGCCGATGTCGGGCTGTTGCCGTATGCCGACATTCGCTGGGTGGGCAATGAAGACGGCACCGCGAACGAGGAGAACTGGAACGTCGTCGATGCGTATCAGATACTGCGCTGGCGTCCGGCCGAAGCCGACACGCCGCTGCGCGACGGGCAGTGGTTCTGGCATCCCAACGCCGAGGACAAGCTGAAGCCGCTCGACAAACTGATGGAGATCTACCACCACACCGTTGGCCGCGGCGCGCAACTGGTGCTGGGCCTGGCGCCCGACAACCGCGGGCTGCTGCCGGACGTGGATGTGCGGCGGCTGGGGGAATTCGGCGCAGAGGTGAAAAGGATCTATGGGCAAGGCCTGCTGAAGGCGGAGAATCTGGCAGTCTCCGGCCACCCGGATTCCAGTATTGGCCCGGAGAACGCGTGCCAGTACGTCCTGCGGATGCCGCAACCCGCCACCTTCGACCGCGCCGTGATCATGGAAGACCTCACCGAAGGGCAGCGCATTCGGAAATACGCGATTCTGGGCCGCGTAGGAAATGAAATGCGGACGATCGCGAGCGGGACGACTGTCGGTCACAAGAAGATCGACATCTTCGCGCCAGTAACGGTGGACATGCTGGTGCTGGAGGTGCGTGGCGCGCTCGGCATTCCGCGCATCCGCAAGTTCGACGTCTATCTGGGTGGCAAGACCGGTGAAACTCGCACGGTCCAGCCTGATCAACAAAAGTGACACGCAGCGTGCGGAAAACTAGGGCAAAACTACTCGGGCTCCGCGGGCTCGACTGATGCGGGATGGACCATGCCCAGCCACTCGAAGTACAGGCTGTTGCGGATGCCCAACCGCGCCAGTGCCCGGCCGACGGTCGAGTTGACCACATCGTCGAGCGTCTTGGGACGGCCATAAAAAGCGGGGACGGGCGGCATGATCACGGCGCCGTTCGCCGCGGCCTGCTGCATCAAACGCAGATGGCCGGCGTGCAAAGGCGTCTCGCGGACCAGCAGCACGACGGGGCGCCCTTCCTTCAACTGCACGTCCGCGGCGCGCGCGATCAGATCGGCGGAATACGAGTTGGCGATGGCGGAAAGCGTCTTCACCGAACACGGAGCGACGATCATGCCCAGCGTCTCGAACGAACCGCTGGCGATCGAAGCGCCAATGTTCGTGCTCGGGTGGACCACGCTCGCCAGAGCCTCCACGTCCCTGGGCTTCCAGTCGGTCTCCTGCGCCATGGTCGCGCGTGCGGCCGGCGTCAGGATGAGATGCGTCTCCAGCGCGCGGTCGCGCGCCAGCGTTTCCAGAAGGCGAATCCCGTAGATCACGCCCGATGCGCCGGTGATGGCGACGATCAGCCGCTGCGGATTGCTGCGCTCTACCATGCTTCCTTCAGATTGCCGCAATCCTCACCGCGCCGCTGGCGCCGAACTCTGCACAAGAACAAAATGTCAGCTCAGCTCCACTCACGGCGCTTGGCAGTCATCGGGCGATCCTTGGCTCCCCGGCGAATAGGTGCAGGCTTCAATTCGCCAGTCTGATGCGCAGCGCCGTCACCTGCCACACCCACCTTGCGGCTCTTTTCTCACCCGGCGCGACCAGCCGAAATGGACCTTCCTTGTCAGAAAGCGGCTTGCCATCCCGGCTTGTCACCACATAGACGGCCTTGTCCGTGAAGGTCTGGTCCAATTCGGCCCATGCGAACACAGCCCGGTAGCCGTCCTGCGCTTCCACCAGCAGGTAGTGCGACGCCGAGGTGCGATGAAACTGGTCGCCGGTTGGCAAAGCGACCTTGGAAAGCACATCGGCCAGAAGTACTCCTTGGAATGTGACGGGAGTGCCGTGGTCGATGGTTCTTACGGTTTGCTGCGGCAGTTTCGAGAGGTCTGCCAGGGACAATGTAGCGCTCGTGCCGTTGACGCCTTGGACAACCAGCGTAGCCGGCGCCTGGCTCAGCGCGACAGACATGAATAGGGCGAATACTCCAATCCGCTTGATGAAGCTCATGCCCTCGATTCTCGACCGTCCCGTGCATCGTTGACAAGGATACGAGCTTTCAGAAGACAGAACGGCCTTGCACACCACGTCTGGATCGGATGGCTGGGATGGCGGAAGCTCGTGGGGGTCGAACCCACCGATCCGCCTGAAAGGGGATCCGCTGGTTTTGAAGACCAGGCCCGGCACCGGCCGAAATGAGCTTCCGACCAGTGAGTTTAATTCAAATGGAACTCGCGTTTCGCGCGCCGGGCCGCTCGCCGCCTAATCCGCCACCGGCCCGGCGGCGGCAATATCGGCGCTCACATCCGCGAACTTCCGCGCGAAGTTGTCGCGGAAACGTCCCGCCAGTTCGCGCGCCGAGCGGTCATAGGCTTCGTGGTCGGACCACGCCGCGCGCGCGTCCAGAATCTGCTGCGGCACGCCCGGACAGAACTCCGGCACGAGCACCCGAAACACCGGGTGCGACTTCACGGGCACGTCGGCCAGTTCCCCTTCGATGGCCGCGTTCACCATGGCCCGCGTGTGGGCCAGGCTGATGCGCGGGCCGGTGCCGGCCGGACCGCCGCTCCAGCCCGTGTTCACCAGCCACACGTCGGAGCCATGCAGGCGCAGTTTGTCGCCCAACAGGCGCGCGTATTCCACGGGGTGGCGCGGCATGAACGGCTCGCCGAAGCACGCGCTGAAGACCGCCTGCGGTTCCGGTCCCAGGCCGCGCTCGGTGCCCGCCACCTTGGCCGTGTAGCCGCTGAGGAAGTGGTACATGGCCTGGTCGGGCGTCAGTTTCGAGAGCGGCGGCAGCACGCCAAAAGCATCGGCGGTCAGAAACACGACGTCGTCCGGATGGCCGCACACGCCGGGGATCAGAGCGTTGTCGATGAAGTGAATGCGATACGCGGCGCGCGTGTTCTCGGTGTACTGCTCCGAGTCGAAATCGAGGTGCCGCGTGCCCGCGTTCAGCACCACATTCTCCAGCACCACCCCGTAGCGGATGGCGTTGTAAATCTGCGGCTCGGCGGCGCGGGACAGCCGGATGCACTTGGCGTAGCAGCCGCCCTCGAAGTTGAACACGCCGCGGTCGCACCATCCGTGCTCGTCGTCGCCTACCAGGCGCCGGTGCCGGTCGGCCGAGAGCGTCGTCTTGCCCGTACCCGACAGTCCGAAAAACAGCGCCACGCGCATGTGGTCGCCGACGTTGGCCGAACAATGCATCGGCAATATGTTTTTTGGCGGCAGCAGATAATTCAGCAGCGTGAAGACCGACTTCTTCATCTCGCCCGCGTAGCTCGTGCCCACGATCAGCACCAGCCGGCGCTCGAAATTGATCACGATGCAGGTCTCCGAACGCGTGCCATCGCGCTCCGGATCGCACTGGAAGTCCGGCGCGAACACCAGCGTGAATTCCGGCTTGTGATCGGCTAGTTGCGCCTCGCGCGGCCGGATGAACAACTGCCGCGCGAACAGCGCGTGCCAGGCGCGCTGGACCACCACGCGGATCGGCATTTTGTGGATCCGGTCGGCGCCCGCGATCAGGTCTTCTACGAGAATCTCTTTGTCTTCGAGGTGCGTCAGCAGGCGGCTCCAGATGCCCTCGAAATGCTCGGGCGTCATCGGCTGGTTGACGCTGCCCCAGGCTACCGTCGTCTCGGTCGCCGGCTCGCGCACGATGAATTTATCCCGCGGCGAGCGCCCGGTAAACTGGCCCGTGCGCACCACCAGCGCGCCGCGGCCCGCGAGCATCCCTTCCCTGTTCTGGATGGCGCGTTCCACGAGCATCGCGGTGCCCGGATTCCAGTGCACCGTGGCCGCCCGGATCCCCAAATCTTCCAACCCGTACTGACTTCGATAAACTCCTAGCTGGTTCATGCGATGAAATGCCTTTAAGAAAAATTAAGATGGTGGAGGCTTCGACGGGGAAGTTACAGAAGGACGATCACCATCGTCCAGTTTATCATGAGGGTATGGAACGCTTGCCCCGATTAGCCCGCGGCCTGTGGTGGCGCGGGCTCGGCATGCTCGTTTGCGCCGCGGCGGGGTTGAGCGCTCAGTCCATCGAGTTCGAAACCGGCGGGCTGCACTATCAGACGCTCACGCGCGCGGGCATCACCATCATGTTCGCCGAACTGCCCGTCCAGATTCGTGAGTACGCCATCCTGCAGGTCGCCGTCTCCAACGGCTCGCCTTCCGGGCGCACCGTCAAGGGCGAGGATTTCCGCTTCATCCGTCCTGACGGAACCGTTGTGCGCGCCACCCCCGCGCCCGCCGTGGTGGAGGAGTTCCTCGAAAAGGGCAACCGCAACGACGTCATCAAGCTGATTTCGACCTACGAACTGGGCCTCTACGGCATGGGCCGCTTCCGCAGCACCAACGGCTACGAGGTCCGGCGCAGAAACGCGCAGGCGGAGTTGTACGGTCAGCGGCTCAAGGCCGCCGCCGCCGCCTCGGCCATCGCTTTCGTCACCACCCGCCTCAGGCCCGCCGAATCCACCGACGGCGCGATCTTTTTCCCCACTCAGGGCAAACCCATCGGCACGGGAAAGCTCGTCGTCAACGTAGGCACTGAAGTCTTTGAATATCAGGTCGGCGGCGAGCATGCCCCCGGCCAGTTGAAGACCCGTCCTCCGGCCCCCTCTGCCAGTAGCCAGTAATCCTAACCGAGCCGTGACCAAAGGGAGCGGTCTCCTCAAGCGTTCGATCGCTTTGAAGACAGCTACGAGGTCACCCTGCCTGCCGCGATCCGCCCACATTCGCCGCCCGCCGATCCGATAGCATAGAGAGTTTCCCCCTATGCGACACTCCACGCGCGCCCTGCTCTTCGTCCTAATCGCCCTATGCGCCGCAGCCGCGCAGGAGAAGGACGCCAAACCCGCGCCGCCCAAGCCCGACTCCGAATCGGCCGCCAAGCCCGAGCCCGCGCCCGTAGTCCGCCCGCACGAGATCACCATCCTGGGCAAGACCCTGCACTACAAAACCACCGCCGGCCGGATGCCCATCCGCAATGCCGCGGGCGAGACCGAGGCGCAAATGTTTTACACCGCCTACACGCTCGACGGCGTAACGGATCCTTCCCGCCGCCGGCTCGTGTTCGCCTTCAACGGCGGCCCCGGCTCGTCGTCGGTGTGGCTGCAGATGGGCGCCATCGGACCCCAGCGCGTGAAGCTCAACGACGACGGCTCGCTGCCCGCGCCGCCGTATCGGCTGGTGCCCAACGAAGGCACGTGGCTCGACGACGCGGATCTCGTCTTCATCGACCCCGTCGGCACCGGCTACAGCCGCGCCGCCAAGCCCGACCTCAACAAAAAGTTCTTCAGCCTGCAAGGCGACATCGCCAGCGTGGGCGAGTTCATCCGCCTCTACCTGACGCGCAACAACCGCTGGCTTTCGCCGCTGTTCCTGGCCGGTGAAAGCTACGGCACCACGCGCTCGGCCGGGCTCTCGGGCTATCTCGTCGAGCATGGCATCGCGCTCAACGGCATCTGCCTGATATCGACTGTGCTCAACTTCGGCACGCTCGAATTCGACCACTTCAACGACCTCGCCTATGCGCTGATTCTGCCCAGTTACACCGCCACGGCCTGGTATCACAAGCGTCTGCCGGCGGATCTCGAAAAGGACCTCAACGCGGCCCTGAAAGAATCGGAAAGCTACGCCGCCGATGGCTACGTCAAGGCCCTGCACGCCGGCGATCGCCTCACCCCTGCTGAGCGCCAGGCGGCCGTAGCCAAGCTCGCGCGGCTGACTGGTCTGAGCCCCGCTTTCATCGATCGCGCCGAGCTGAGGGTCGATCTCGAACGCTTCCAGCGCGAGCTGCTGCGCGACCGCAACGTCGTGGTCGGGCGACTCGACAGCCGCCTCACCGGCCCCGGCGAGCGCGCCGCGACCATCGATATCGAGTTCGACCCGAGCATGACCACCATCCGCCCGCCCTACACCGCCGCCTGGTACAACTACGTGCGCACAGAACTGGGCTACGAAAGCGACGACGATTATCACATCCTCGGCGGCGGCGTCACCGGCTGGGATTTCGCCTCCGACAACCGCTATGCCGACGTCACCGAATCGCTGCGCCTGGCTTTCGAGAAAAACCCGCACATGAAGCTCTACGTCGGCGCCGGCCATTTCGACATGGCCACGCCTTATTTCGCCGCCTGGTACACGCTCGACCACATGGCGCTGCCCGCCGCGGCCAAGGCCAACATCCGCCGCCACGAGTACGAATCGGGGCACATGTACTACATCAATCTCGATTCGCTGCACGCCATGAAACGGGACGTCTCCGCGTTTCTCGAATGGGCGGCGCCGCGATGATCGACCTGCACACTCACTCGACCGCCTCGGACGGTTCCGACACGCCCGAGCAACTCGTCCGCCGCGCCGCCGCCGCCGGCCTGCAAGCATTGGCCATCACCGACCACGACACGCTGGCCGGCTTCGACGCTGTGCGCGCGACCGCTGCCCGCGAGCGCCTGGAGTTGATCTGCGGCATCGAGTTGAGTGCGCGCGTCGAGGACGAGACCGACCCCCGCCGCCGCAACGCCCACCTGCTGGCCTACTTCTTCGACGATCCCGGCCCCGAGTTTCGCCACTGGCTGCTCAGCCTGCGTTTGAAACGCCGCGAGCGCAACGGCTCCATCGCCGCCCGCCTGCAGGCCATGGGTATCGATATCCGTCTCGAAGATGCCGAGGCGCTCGGTCAGAACGTCACCGCCCGCCCGCACTTCGCCTCGCTGCTCATCAGCCGCGGCCACGCCGCGAGCATTCGCGAAGCCTTTGACGTCTTTCTCGGCGAGACCGGTTCGGCCTATGTGGAACGCGACGATCCGCCCATGCGCGAGGCCATCGACCGCGTCCGCGCCGCCGGCGGCGTCACGTCGCTGGCCCATCCCACTCGTCTCAATCAGCCCTACGCCGCGCGCGAAGAACAACTCATCGGTGGCTGGGCCGCGGCCGGCCTCGACGCCCTCGAGGTTTGGCATACCGACCAGGACGAGGCCGACGAGCGCCGCTATTCCGAGATCGCCGCGCGCTGCGGCCTGCTACGCACCGGCGGCTCCGACTACCACGGCGACCACACCCCCGGCATCCTGCCCGGCACCGGCAACGGCCGTCTATGCGTGCCGCTCGCGGTTCTCGACGACCTGCGCCGCCTGGCCGCCAGCCGTGCGCAGCTTTCCGCCCAATCCGGCCTCGACCCGGCAGTAGGCCAGTGCCCGGACGGCCTGCTCCGCCGGTGACCACGCCGCCGACGTGATCTCGCCTGCCTCCTTCTCCCCGGTCAGTAATTTCTCGCCCGGCTCGGGCACCGCGCTGCCTTCAATTCGTAATGCCAGCAGTTGCCGGTGCACCAGCCCGCGCGACCGCACGCGCTCCACAATCTCCTGTCCCAGGTAGCATCCCTTCTCGAAATTAAGAGCCTGCATCTGCCCCGTCTCGTGGGCGATGTAGCGCTCGCTGATGTCCTCGCCATAGCGCGGCCGCCCGTTCTCCAGCCGCACCGCCCGCAGATCGTCCGCGTTCGCTTCCGGTGCGATCTCGGCAAAATGCGACTGCAATTCCTTCTTCCGGCTCGCCGCGCCAATCAGCCGGAACCCCGGCCGGCCTGTGGTGGACGCGCGCAGTACCGTGATCCCATCCGCTTCGGCCGTGCTGTACTCCGCGGCCGGCACCGGCAGTTCCAGGAACACCAGCCGTGCCGTGGCGTCGGGCCCTTCCAGCGCAATCTCGCACGTCGACGCGGTCGCGTCTTCCAGCGTCACGTCGTCGGCGATAATATAGCCCTCGATGTGCCGCGCCACTTTCTCCCGCGTCTCCGGTTCGGTCGAGATCAGCAGGTCCTCCGCCCGCGACACGACGATCGCGTCGGCCAGCACGCGTCCCTGCGCGTTCAGAAAAAACGCGTACAGTCCCTCGCCCAGCTCCAGGCCCTCCACATGGTTGGTGGTCAACGCATGCAGCAGCCGCTTGCGATCCGCGCCCGTCGCCCGTAGCCTTCCGCGTGCGGAAAGATCGAACCACGCCGCCGTCTCCCGCAGCGCGCGGTATCCGTCGGTGATTGCCATTCATCCACCTCCGAGCCCGTCCCCGCTTCTACTTCAGGTTGTGCACGATCGCTCCGAGCAGCACCACGATCCACCCGGAAATCACCGCGCCGCGCGCCATCCGCGCGCGTTTGGCTTCGTTGAGCCCCTCACGGCTCAACAGCAGCGATACCGCGATCACGTGCAATCCCAGCAGGATCTTGATGCCCATCAAGATGTGCCAACCGCCCGGTGCAGCGTTCATTTTCTGAATGAACTGCCACCCGCCGCTCACGACTAGCGCCAGCGCGCCCGCCGTCAGCCAGTGCCTGTATTTGTCCACCGCGGACAGCCCCGATATGTACGCCCGGAACAGCCCGCCCAGCACCGCGATCGCGCCGGCGATGTGCGCCCACCGCAGCACGATGTTCAAGACAAAAGTGAAGCCCATTGCAACCTTCTATACTGATGTTCGGATGATCCACGAGATTCTGATTGTCGGCGCTCTGCAATGCAATTGTTCCATCTTCGGCGATGAGGCCACCCACGAGGCGATCGTCATCGACCCCGGCGACGGCCTCGATGTCGCGCGCGTGCTCGCGGTTTTGAAGCAGCATGACCTGCATCTGAAAGCGATCGTCATCACCCACGCCCACATCGACCACATCGGCGGCGCGGCCAAGCTGAAGGCGGCCACCGGCGCGCCGGTTTATATGAACGCCGCCGACCAGGAGTTATACGACCATCTCGACATGCAGGCGTCGTGGATCGGCCTGCCCACGCCCGCGACCACCGCCATCGACCACCCCGCCCGCGACGGCGACACTCTTCTCTGTGGTGCAACTGAGTTGCAACTGCTGCACACGCCCGGCCACACCCAGGGCAGCCTGTGCGTCCTCGTGCCCGCCGAAAACCAACTCCTCTCCGGCGACACGCTGTTCCGCGATTCCATCGGCCGTACCGACTTGCCGGGCGGCGATTCGCGCCAGCTCCTGCGCTCCATCCATAACCGCCTGCTGACCCTCGACGAAGACCTCGACGTCTTCCCCGGCCATGGCCCCGAAACCACCATCGGCCGCGAAAAGGAACTCAACCCGTTCCTGCATTGACCACGCGCGGTGTGCCGCGCAAAACCCCTCGCGCGCGGGGGACACCGAGGCCAACTCAGCTTCGAACACGACCACCAAGCCCTCTGCCGAGGGGGACACCAAGGCGTCCGCCGAGGACGCCGTAGGTGTGTCCCCGCGCCCCACCCCAACCGCCATGTGCCCTGTGGACCCCGTTTGCCACCGCCCGGCGAACGCTGTATACCTTAGCTAAAGAGGAGCCAGCATGGAAGCCGATACCAAGCCCTGTCCGGTGTGCGGAGAAACCATCAAGGCCGTCGCCGTCAAGTGCCGCTTCTGCAATACCGATCTCGCCGCTTTCGCGGCCACCAAGGAGGCGGAGGTCGAGAAAGATCTGTACGTCGGCCACCCCGCGGTGATCTACAGCGTCGGCCAGGTGCTGCCCTTCCTCTTCGTCCTCGTCGCGGCCGCGGTTGCCCTCGTAGCGAAAGCGCCGCCGGCGTTTGTCGCGCTGGGCTTCGTCCTGTTGGTGGCGCTCGTCTTCCTGGGCTATTACCTGAAGAGCGTCAGCACCCATTACGAGATCACCACCCAGCGCATCAAACTCCAGCACGGTCTCTTCTCTCAATTGCAGGAGAGCCTGGAATTGTTCCGCATCGATCACTTCGAACTCCACAAACCGCTCGGCATGCGGCTCGTGGGACAGTCCTCGCTGCATCTGTTTTCTTCCGACGCCGAGCTGACGAACTTTTACCTTTACGGCATCCCCAGCCTGGAAGCCCTGGCCGACGAGCTGCGCACCTGCCAGCTTCGCGAGCGCAGCCGCCGCGGCCTGACCACCTTCGTCAAAGCGTAACCGTCATCCCAACTGCCGCCGCCGCCCCGCGGCCGTTTCCGAGCCGCGCGCGTTTCCGAGCCGCGCGTGTTTCCGAGCCGCATGTGTTTCCGAGCCGCGCGCGTTCCCGAGCCGCGGGTGTTTCAGAGCCGCGACCGTCAGGGAGCGGTTCTTCCAGGCCGCCTCCGCTGGCAATGGAAAGCGTGAAGACCCTTCACCCTCACCGGCGTGTAGATGTACAATCGACCGTGGCCATCCAGCCGCAATCGAGAATCCTGGTCAAAGGAAAACATGCAAAAACGATACTCTGTGCCGGCCGCGGTCGCGATCGCGGTCTTCCTCGTGGGCTGCAGCGAGGCCCCGCCGCCCGCCCCCGATAACCGTGCCGTGGACGTCAAGGCGATTCGCGATGTCGAAACCGCCTGGGTGCAGTCCTACACCACCAAGGACGTGGATAAGATCGCGCTGAATTATGCCGACGACGCATCGATTTTCATGCCGGATGCGCCCGTGATTACGGGCCTGCCGGCCATCAAGGCCGCACTCAAGTCGATGGTCGCGGACAAGAACTTTTCCCTCACCTTCTCGGCGGATAAGGTGGAAGCTTCCAAGGCCGGCGACCTGGCCTACTCGCAAGGCGCCTACACCGCGACCTTGACCAACCCCAAGACGAAGAAAGTGGTCACGGAAACAGGCAAGTTCGTCACGGTCTATAAAAAGCAGCCCATCGGCTCATGGAAAGCCGTTGCGGATATCTGGAACGCGGATGCTCCGGCGGCGCCCGCGAAACACCGCGCCAGCCCCGCGCCGGCACCGCACAAACACCACAAATCCACCGCGCGAAAACGGTAGATCCACGGTGTTCTCACCGTGAGAACACCGCAATGCCACGGTGAAGACATGGTCCGCGTATGGTGCGTTCACGGTGCAATCGCGCTCCGCGCACGGTGATTGGCGGTAAAAACACGGCGATTTCTGCGTGCAGACACGGTGAAATCACGCTCCGCGCACGGTGCACTGGCCGCCGTCCTCGCGGAATCCAAGCCCTTCGGCCAGGTCGTTCGGCCAAGCCGTTTCAGGCTGCCATGGATGTTAAGGGAATCGCGCAGGGGATCACCTGACGCGCCGTCCAGATGGAAGCCATTGCCGCTTGTTAAGATGGCCGTTGCATCGTCTTGGGTGCGGATGAGGCGCTGCGCCAGTTGATGATCAGTCCGGTTGCCGGCGCAGCCAGAATGAGAGGTTCCAGATGAAACCGATTTTCGTTGCCGCGTTTTTGATGAGCGGCCTCACCGCCCTGGCGCAGACGCCCTCAGCGGAGGTTTGGGCCGTCCCGAGCGCCGTCAAGGTCCGCCCTGACGACCATGTGCAGGCCCGCAACCTGGTGTGGGACAAGAGCACAAAGACCATTTCCATTGCCGGGGCGAAAAACGAACACGTTCCTTTTCAAGTCGTGATCACCGTTCCGCCGCCCCCGGACCGCTATCACCCCGCCGCTTCCGGTTTCTTCGTGGAAGCCAGCGACCTGGTTTCCAGTGCCGGCCGCCTCGCGCGCGATCACGTGAAGCTGTATTTCGAGCACGTCATCCTGTGCCCTGGCAAATCCAGCCCGATCGGAGAGACCGGCTTCTGGCCGGACGCGCTGGCCCCGCTGACGGATCCGTTCGGCATGGCGGCGCCGTTCCGCGAAGCCGTTCGCAACCGCGGCATATGGATTGACGTCATCACGCCTCCCGACCTCCCCGCTGGCGACTATGCCGGTACCATCCGCGTTACGCAGAATGGCCAGGAGATCGACAAGCTCAACCTGCGGTTGAAGGTCTACAATTTCGCGCTGCCCGCGGAGACCCATCTCATCACCTACATGGGAGTCTCCGGCGCGGGCCTCGCCGCCGCCCATCACGTCGCCCCTGGCTCACCCGAAGCCAAAGTACTGCTGCGCAACTACCATGCCTTCCTCTATGCCAGCCGCATGGAGCCGTGGTTCAATGAGCCGCTGCAGCCGCAGATCAAGGTCTCCGGCGACGCCGTCACGCTCAGTTTCGACGCCGCGGCGTACGACCTCTACATGAAGCAGTGGAAAACCAAGCGCGTGATTCTGGAGTCGGCTCCCAGGGCCGTCTTCCGCAGGTCGCGATCGGAGGAGTTAACCCCCGAGACCGCTCAGCTCGCCAAGTCGTACCTGAAACAGGTGAGCGATTACTATCGCCAAAACGGCTGGCTCGACCGCCTGGTTTTCAACAGCCCGATCGATGAACCCGACAACGCGCACGACTTCGAGGAAACCCGCAAGTGGGCGTCTCTGGTGCACGAAGCCGCGCCTGGGGTACCCTTTCTAGCCACCAAAACTCCCGTGCCACAGCACCCCGAATGGGGCACGCTGCGCGGATTCGTCAATAACTTCTCCATTCACGGCAACGACCTGAACGGGATCGCCATCAAGGACGCCATGCGCGAAGAACAGGCCCGGGGCGGCGAGATGAGCTGGTACATTTCGTGCGACCAGGCCTACCCGCAACCCAACTATTTCATCGACGCGCCGGCCATGGACCCTGTCATGGTCCCGTGGATCACCTGGCGCTACGGCATGCAGGGCATCCTCTACTGGGACATGAAACATTGGTCCGAAGTGAAGAGCCCCTGGACCGACGCGGTCACTTTCATGAGCGGCTATTTCTGTAGCGATGGGCGCGTGTTGAACGGCGAAGGTTCGTTGATCTACCCAGGCAGCGAAATCCGGCAAAACACCGGGCAGGCCAACGTCGATGGACCGGTTTCCTCGATTCGGTTCGAACTACTTCGCGAAGGCATCGAAGACTACGAGTATCTGTGGCTGTTGAAGTCGCTCGGAGACGCATCCTTTGCCGATAACGCCGCCAAGAGCATGGTGGTGGACGTTCAGGCCTTCTCAAGAAATCTGGAAGAGCTGTTCGCGCTGCGCGCGAAGATGGCGCGCCGCATCGAACAATTGGCCGGCAGCAAGGGCTCGACCGCGGCTCGTCCGTGACGGGCAGCGCGCGCAGGAACTCCGCGAAACGCAATCCGCCGCGAGATGCTTCCCTGTCGCTGTCCCTGCGCGTCCGACAGTACGCCTAAAGACCGATCAGGTGACGCCTTAGCAGCCCGTGTTAGCAGTGCGTCGAAGGCAAAAAGCGGACCATCAAACGGACCCGGCGGCGGCTGCTGGAAATTGACAAACCCGCTACTAGTAGCGGCCCTCGTCTGTAAGTTACTGATTATAAACGGCAAATTTGAGCACCCCCGCTACACAGTAGCGGCTTGTCCGCGGCCGGACCCGGAATTGCCCATGCCGACCAGCGCGTCCGAGCCTCGACCGGACAGGCATGGTGACTCTCTTGAAAATGCCCGCAAGCCACTGATTCCAAAAGTACGAGAATCGGGCATTTTCATGCTTCCGAGTGAAGCTGAAGCTTCATCTCTCACCGCTGTCCCCGTTTGTTGCGCCGCATCGACTGTTACCACGGGCTGTTAAGGGGCGATCTGAACCGAGCCCCAGTTTACGCTGGGCAAGATGGCGGGGACGAGGGCGATGCTGAAACGGGTATCGAAGCCAGGCCGGCCCCGCGGTGGGCTGCGTCCTCAGTATTGGCTAAAGCAAGTGACTTGACCGGAATCGACTCCGGTTTCGCATTTCAATATCGCGCCCGCGAGCGTACAAAATGCGATGTCTCAGGCTGATTGCCCTTTCGGCTCGCTGAACGCCCCGACGAATCGGTTATAAAGCCAGCAGAAGGCCGCACCGAGGAGTGCCCCGCTGACGATTCCATAAACCAGACCGATCACACTTCCCAAATAGGTGATGGAATACCCGGGATACCAGAACGACAGTAGCTCCAGGGTGTGCCCCACGCCGCGCGCGGCCTCCACCAAAGTAAACACGAAGAGCAGGAATCCCCATACGATTCCCGCGGCAACTGCAAAGGCCTTCACGTTCATTTGGATCTTCCTTTCCTGATGCCATCACTGAAAAAAGCCCGTAAAACACGGACTGTCAAAGGGTTGGTGTTCAGCCGGGATTCCCGCTTTGGAACCCAGGTTCTCCTCAGTATGCACCCACTGGCCTTCCTTAGATCCTCCCAATTGCATCCTCTCCTCCAGATGCCGTTTGCGCCAATGCTCGCGCCGATGGGCCACCTCAGCCGACAAATGATGGAGCACTACCCGCACATCCGCATGGCCGCTAAACGTGAGGCGGTTGAGGTCCTGAACATCACGTCCAAGCTCCGCGGCAACTTCAAAGAATCACCCAAAGTACGGCCGAAGCCCGCGGTCCAGTGAACTGTAAGTGATTTAAAGGAATGGAGCCACCCGCCGGGATTGAACCGGCGACCTGCTGATTACGAATCAGCCGCTCTACCAGCTGAGCTAGGGTGGCCCGGATGTGGGACCGGCGCGTGGGCGCCTCTTTTCAATATGCCACACCAGGCGCGAGTCCGCCTAGCCGCGGCCAGAATGGCGATTCGGCGCGCTGATGCTCCTCTCCTCGCTCCTCATTTCCTCTCTGCCCCTTCGAAAGTCATCCGCCGACCTTTATTTCCTCTCTGCTCCTTCGAAAGTCATCCGCCGACCTTCATTTCTCTAGTCGGCCCGCAGGCCATGGGGACTCACATGATGGTCGATTCTGCCTGGTTTTCATTACGAATGGCGGGGCACGCGTCGCAACCGCGACTCGAAACAAAGAACCGTGGGACCATGGTCGATGCGATGGCTCTGGTCCGCATTGCCGCTGTGGGTGAACTCGCGCCGGGCACTCTCATGGAGCGGCAGGTGGCGGGCCGCGTGATCGCGCTGTGCAACCAGGCGGGGCGGATTCACGCCTTCCACGGCGTCTGTCCGCACCACGGCGGCCCGCTGGGCCAGGGCAATCTCGTGGACGGCCGCATTATTTGTCCGTGGCACGCCTGGGAATTCAGCGTCGCCGATGGCGCCCTGGATTTTAATCCCGAGATCCGGCTGCGGCGCTATCGCGTGCAGGTCGAAGGCGACGACGTTTTCGTGGAGATATCCTAAATTGCCAGAACTGCCGGAAGTCGAAACCGTACTGCGGACGCTGGCGCCGCGCGTCACCGGACGCGTGATCCGCGAGGCCCGCTACCTCTCTCCGCTGGCGGCGGGCGGCGAGCCGGAGGCCATGGCCGCGGCGCTCGCCGGACGCCGGATTATCGAGGTACGGCGCAAGGGGAAGTACCTGATTTTTCCTCTCGATACAGGCTGGATGAGGATCCATCTGCGGATGACGGGCAGAGTGCTGATCGACGCTCCGCGCACGCCCTGGACCCGCGCCTTGCTCGAATTCGACGACGGCCACACGCTGGTGTTCGACGACCCGCGGCAGTTCGGCCGGATGCTATGGAGCAGCGCGCCTCCGGACGACGTCGGCCGCCTGGGTCCGGACGCTCTGGACCTCGATGCGGCGGAGTTTGCCGCGCGCCTGCGCGGGCGCCGAGGCCGCGTGAAGCCCCTGCTGCTGAACCAGCGAATCCTGAGCGGCCTGGGCAACATATATGTGGACGAGGCGTTGCACCGCGCCCGCATCCACCCGCTGACGCCGGCGGCGCGGCTCGGTCCGGTGCGGCTGGCGCGGCTGCACCAGGCGGTGGCGGAGGTCTTGGCGGAGGCGATTGCCGCCGGCGGCTCCTCAATCTCGGATTACGTGGATGCCGAAGGGCGCCGCGGCTGGTTCCAGTTGGCGCACCGTGTTTACGGGCGCGAGGGCCAGCCCTGCCCCGGCTGCGGGACGGCCATCCGCCGCATTGTCGTGGCCCAACGGGGCACGCATTACTGCCCGCGCTGCCAGCGGGTTTGACCGCCGTTTACGCCTGCGCCATCCGCGTGCGCGCCGGCGCGGCACCACGCGGAACGCATACGGGCCGGCGCGCGGCAATTCGTGGTGAAATCTGGCTAAGTCCTTTAGAAAACCACGATTACGCCGAAACGCAAAAACACGCAAAAACCGCGTTTCCCCCGCGTCAAACACGGTGTTTGCATGGTGAAATGGCGCGCCGCTATTGGATGCGGTCCGCGAACTGCTCCGGCCAGGGCAGGATCTTCAGATCGAGACTCTTCGATTCGCTGGCCGCGAGCGTCACCTTCGTGCCCTTGCCGGCGATGGCGGCCAACACCTCCGGATCTTGCAGCGAGGCATAGTCGTAGTCTTCAAATGCGAACGCGATGTAGTCGCCCGGCCGGATGTTCTTTAGTTCGTACCCGTTGTTCTGGTTGAGCAGGGCGACGTGGCGCTCGTTGGAATCGCGCAAATGGGCGTCGGCTGGCAACAGCACGACGGTCGGCGCGCGCAGGGCCGCTTTGCGCTCTTCGGGAATCCCCACTGTGCCGCTGATCGAAGCGGAGTCGAGGCGGATCACAATCTTCAGGCCGCCCGCCGCGACCGCGGAGCCGTTGACCTCTCTGCCATAGATATCTTCGCTGCCCAGCAGGATCGACTTGACGTAGCCTTCGCCCGCTCCCGCATTGGCATGCAGCGTATAGCGACCGGAGGCGATCTGGGACAAGGAAAACGTGCCATCCGTCTTGGCTTGGCCATAGCCGCCGTAAGAGTCATTCCCACCCACGGACCGCAGATTGACCGAGAAGCCGGCGAAGTCGAAGTCTTTCCGGTCGGAGCCTTCCAGGACGAACGTGCCCTTAGCTTCCAGCGACGGCTGGAGCTGCAGAACGACGCCTTCCAGGCCCGCGTCCCCGACGGCGACCGGGACCGCGGCGCTCTGCTCGTTCGTATCGCCGCTCCAATGGAAGGCCTGAGCGTTGTACTGTCCCGGGGGAACCTTGTCCGACGAGAAGGCGCCTTTCTCGTCAACCGGCGTGAACACGCCGCCAAAGCCTAGCGCGCCCTCTGCGGGCGTCAGGTTGACCGAGGCGTTCTTGGCTGGCGCGCCGCTCGCATCCAGCACTTTGCCGCTGACCTTGACCACCCTCTCCTTGCGCAAGGCGATGTCCCGGCCGGAGATCTCCTGCCCGGGCTGGACCTCGATCGCGGCGGCCTGGGCGAACTCGGGCGCGTTGGGGAAGTACGTGGAAACAAAGGCGGTTCGCGGGGCGTTCGCCGCGGACGGCGCATCCGGCGGTGCACCGCCTGTCATCCCCATGCGCCGGACGTCGGCCAGCAGATAATACTTGCCGGACTGAACGTCGGTGAACCGGAATTCTCCGCGGTCGTTGGTCTGCTGCGGCCGCACGCCTTGCGTCGCGCGGTTGGCGCCCCGGACCCAGCGGTACCGCAGCAACATCACGAAAACGTTCTGCACCGGCTCGCCCTCGTCGTCCAGCACGCGCCCGGTGATGATCGCCTGCGGGCGCAGCGCATACCGCAGCCCCGTGAGCGACGCGCCTTCGGTGAGCTTCAGCATCCGCGCCGACATGCCGTAATAGGCGCGGGGCATGAGGAAGCCGCCCTTGCGCAGCATCAGCGAATAATCCCCGGGGTCGATGTTCTCGATTCGGAACTTGCCAGCGGCATCGGTGACCGCCGACAAGGCGTTGGCCATGGCGCTCAGGCCGCCCGACTTGCCCTGCTTCATCAGACTGATCTCCACCCGGCGGATCGGCTCCTTGGTGATTTCGTTCACGACCACGCCTTCGATGACTGCTTTTTTCGCGGCGTCCGCGGCGGAGGGCGTCTCCTGGGCGCAAGCGAGAACGGAACACAGAGCGAGGAACAAACTCAGTTTGGACATGACCTGTTGATCCTCAATCGGGCTCGATGATCTGGAATCCAGGACGTCCGTCCCAGCTCCCACATTGCCGGCCGGGGTGTCATGCAAGACCCTGATTTCCGGCTCGGCTTCCTGGCCGCTATCCATTGTAAATCCAACCGCCTTTATCGGAGCCGTTTGTCTCATTTGTTTATCCCGAGCGGCTCCAGCGGGCCTGCCACGGGGGGCGAACGCGTGCATTTTGAAGCCGCGGATCGAGCGCAGGAGCGGCGGCAAAACCGAAAGGGTGTTTCGGTTTTTGTCTGCAAGCGGTTGATTCTAAAGTACCGCAGCCGTAACCCCTTACGGTTTCCCCGTTTCGAGCGAGCGCCGCCCGGTTTCTCATCCGGGGATCGGAAGCTCAGTCTGGTCGGGCCCCGATTCATCCTTCCACCGGCCCCATGCATTCGCCGCCCAGGCTCCCACAACCACGCTCATGGGCAGAAGCAGGGACACAACCAAGTAGCCTGCGACCATGGAGGGCCGAAGCTCGTCCAGCAGCGCGCCGGTGATGCCAGCCGCAACAATTGGCACGGCGACCAGAACGCCCCGGGCAAATCCCGGGATACTCAACTTTTTCATGATCAGGAGCAACAGGGCCACGGCCAAACCAAGGATGAGCAACTGAACAAGGGCGTGCGCGAGCACTGGAAGAAGCCACAACACCTTGCTGAGAAGCCCGAAAACGATGCGTCCAGCGACGACAATTGGCACGCCCACTGCAATGCCCCTGGCAAGTCTCCCGATATGGAACTTCTTCATGATCAGGAGGCACAGCGCCACGGCCAGAACCACTTTGAGCGCATCAATGACGCTCCACACTGCCAGGGTGTAGATCCACCGGTCGTCGTAATCGGCGGGCCGGTGCGCCAGGAAAAGGCGGGTGAAAGGCCCTTGAATCCTGAAAAGCGTGTGCGCCAAAACGCGATTGCCGAGGTGGATGAAGAGCAACGTGGAAAGAACAGCCAGCGTCGTTCGATGCCGCATGATGCCTCCTTCTGAACTCGAAGGTGCCTCCAAATATGCCGCCGGAATACTGCGCAGGACATCGGCCAGAATCCGGCCCCACAATCGAACCACGCACCACTGCGCAGAGTCGCATTCCCGCAATTGGTCCCGCAACAACTGCAGCATCGGCTCGCCGTACTCGCGCCGGTAATCGGCCGGATACGCCCTTAGAATCAACCGGTAGACCCGCTCTGGGATGGTCATGCGCCTTCACCTGCCGTCCGCGGTCGCTTGAGCAGCGATTTCGCGCAGGCTGCCTGGACCAGTGCTTGGAGCCGCTCCGCCTCGGCTTTCGCCGCCGCCCGCCCCTGGGGCGTGATCCGGTAATAGCGCCGCCGCTCGGAGTTGATACCCGGGTCTTCGCGTTCGGCGCTCTCGACGATCAGCCCGGCCTGGAGCAGCCGTTTGATCGTCCCGTAGAGCGTCCCGGGACCGAGGACGAGCTGGCCGCGGGTGGTCGCGCGGACCTCGAGCATGATGCCGTAGCCGTGCTTTTCGCCGTCCGCCAGCGCCAGCAGAATGTGAAAAACAGCGGGTGTCAGGGGTTCCATATATCCGTTACGGATATAATGCGCCCCCGCGCCGCGAGTGTCAATAGGGATATCCGAGGCCGGCCATGGGTTCAGCCTGACGCCGCGGTTGTGGATTGTGGCGACGAGGTTGGATGCCGGGAGGAATTGCAGAGAACTGCCGGAGCGCAGACGGCGGCGCGGGCCTCACTCTTCGCGCAGCGCCGCCATCGGGTCAAGCCGGGCCGCGCGCCGGGCCGGCAGATACGCGGCGAGTCCGGCCGCGAGCGCCAGGATGAACACGGCCGCTCCCACCTGCAGCGGATCGTTGGGCTGGATTCCGTAGAGCAGGCCCGTCACCAGGCGGCCCGCGGTCAGCGAGGCGGCGACTCCGCAGAGGATGCCGATGAGGAGCAGCCGCGCCACCCCGCGCAGCATCAGCCAGACCACCGAGGAACGCTGTTGGCCTAACGCCAGACGGATTCCGATTTCCCTCTTGCGGCGTACGACCGCGTAGTTCGTCACGCCGTACAGCCCAATCATCGCCAGCAGCAGGGCCAATAGGCCAAACGCGGCGGAGAGGATCGCGACGATGCGCGGCCGGAGCAAGGAATCGCTGACCTGGGTTTCGAAGTTGCGGAATTCCAACGAAGCATCGCGATTTACTGCCGCGATCGCAGCCTGAATGGAAGGAACCAGGCGCTCGACCGAATTGCTCGATCGGACCTCGTAAGCGATGTTGGGCGGCGGGTCATCGTCCTGTGCGGACGACAGATATATCGTTCGGGTCGGCTTCTCTTCAATGCTAAAGTACTTGGCATCTTTCACCACGCCGATGACCTCGTAGAGATCCGGCGCGCCGCGCTCGTCTCGCGGCCGCTCCAAGCGGATCGTCTTTCCAATTGCATTGACGGAACCGAAGAAATGCCGGGCTGCGGATTCGTTGATGATCGCCACCTTGCGTGAAACAGAGCCGTCATGCGCATCGAACTCGCGGCCAACGAGCAGCGGTGTCCGCATCGTCTTGAAGTATTCCGGCGAAATCCGGTTGAAAAACGCCAGCCCATCCATGAAAGACGTGGCGTTGAAACCCTCGGCTTGGACTACGCCGTTCCAGCCCCTTCCGCTGATCGGGACAATCGCCGAACTCGATGCGGAGACCACGCCGGGGAGGGCGCGCAGACGCTCGAGGGTTTCACTGTAGACGCGAACGCGTTGAGACTTGGGCACGGAGGCTGGCTGGAAGTCCGCGTCGATCACGAGCACGTTTTGCCGTTGGAAGCCAGGGTCGATAGTCAGCAGGTTGCGCAAGGTCCCCAGAAACAGGCCCGATCCAACCAGCAGCATGAGCGACAGGGCCACCTGGCCGACGATGAGCGCTTTGTTCGAATCGAAGCGGGACGCGCCTGGGGTCGCGGCGCGGGCATTTTCCTTAAGCGCTCGCTCCAGCTCGACGCGGGTTGCCAGAAATGCCGGGGCGAGTCCAAACAGGAGCGCCGTCAGGACCGCGGCGGCGAGCGTGAAAGCGAACACACGGAGATCGGGGGAAAGGTCGATGTCAAGCGGATTGGCAGTCGTGGAAAGCAAATGGATCAGAAACCTGCTCCCGGCCAGTGCCAGCAGGAAGCCGCCGCCCGTCCCGAGTAACGACAGCAGCAGGCTTTCCGTTAAAAGCTGGCGGACGATTCGCGCACGGCTCGCGCCGATGGCCATGCGCACGGCGATTTCGCGCTGGCGAGCGGCGGCGCGCGCCAGCAACAAGTTCGCCACGTTGGCACAAGCAATCAGGAGCACCAGAGCAGCAATGGCCATCAATAGGAACAGCGCGCCTCGATACTGAGCGCCCGTTTCCGAGAACCCTCTTGCGGCTGGGCGGAGCGCGAACAGATTTTTGAGGTATTCGGCCTGGTCTTGCAGGTTCAAGTCAGGTGGCAGGGTCGCGCTGTTCACGTCCGGAGCGAGCAGGTTCATGCGGGCCGCCGCTTGGGCAAAGCTCTCCTCGGGCCGGAGCCTTCCCAGCACATTGAGCCACCAATTGCTGCGACTGTCCAGCGCGCTGCGGTCGGGATGTAACAACGGTTCGCAGGCGATCGGGATGGCTACGTCGAACCCGCGATCGACGTTCAGCCCGGTGAACCAGGGCGGCGTCACGCCAACGATCTCGAAGGGACGCCGGTTCAACCGCAGAATCTTACCCATGACGGCGGGGTCGCCGGCATACCGGCGCTGCCAGAAAACATAGCTGATCACGGCCAATGCCGGCACGCCTCGCCGATCATCGTACTTGTTGAAGACGCGCCCTCGGAACGCGGGCACGCCCAACACCCGAAAGAAGTCCCCGCTCACCCACATGCCCTGCGCGAATTGGCTCTCGCCCCCATCGGCCAAGTCGAACCGAGCCTCGGAGTAAGCCAGAGTGCCCGAAAACGCGTGCTGGCGATCGCGGATCTGTTCCCAGATCGGATTGGTCAGCTCTGCCATCTCGCCTTGTTTGATCTCGACGAGCGCGCGTGGGTCCTCCACCGGCAGCGTCCGCAGCATGACCGCGTTCACGATGCTGAAGATCGCCGTGTTGGCGCCGATGCCCAGCGCGAGCGACAGGACCGCGGTCAGGGCGAAGGCCGGACTGGCCTTCAGCGATTGGAAGCCGTACCGCAGATCCTGTTGCAACGCGTCGAGCAACGGCCAGCCCCGGGCCTCGCGACCCTGCTCGTGCAGGCGCGTCGCGTTGCCGAACTGGCGCTGCGCGGCGGCGCGCGCCGCAGCGGCCGGCAGCCCTTCGGCCTCCTTCTCCGCGGCGCGCAGCTCGAGGTGCAGCCGCATCTCTTCCGCCAGATCCTGGTCGTACCGCGCCGTGTGCATACTGAAGTGCATACGCCGCCGAAGCTCGTTCAGCCACCTCATCGCCGGCTCCTCTATACCGCCTGCAGGATCTTTTGAATCGCGTCGCTGACGCGCCGGTATTGCGCCACTTCGGTGCGCAGTTGCTTGCGCCCGTCGGCAGTGAGCCGGTAGTAGCGCGCCCGCCGGTTGCCGGCGGTCAGCCCCCACTCCGCCGTCACCCAGCCCTTCACCAGCATGCGCTGCAACGCCGGATACAACGATCCCTCTTCAACCTGCAGCACGTCGTCCGAGAGTTGTTGAATCCAGTTCGCCATTTCAAAGCCGTGCAGCCGGCCGTGACGCCCGAGAGACTTGAGAATCAGCATGTAGAGCGTGCCCGGCGGGATCTCGTCGCGTTTCGTCTGGTCTGTCATTTCAATCAAAAACTCCTGCTTCGCTCCGCGGACACGGATGGGCCGCGGTCCGGGCGAGTGATCCTTAATGGGTGACATAGTCGGGCTATGTCACAACATAGTCTGACTATGTCAGTAGACCGTAAAATTGTCAAGTGCAGCGATGAAACACGCTGCCCGTCGGGGCCTTGCTCCGGCCGCGGTTGCGGCTTGCAGCGACAGGTTGGGCGCCTGGAGGAACTGCAGAGAACTGCCGGAGCCCAGACGCCCGCGCTCTGATATCTTCGGTTTTGAGGCTGCCGTAGTGGGAACAGCGCTACAGAACAGGGAAGAGAATCGGTTTCGCATCGCCATCGCCGATGATTCGGCGGACGTGCTGATCGCGCTGCGCCTGCTGCTGAAGCCCGCCGGCTTCACCGTGGCGGAGGCCCGCTCGCCGGGCGAGTTGCTGGCGCTGGTGCGGCGCGAGGAATACGATGTTGCGCTGATCGACCTGAACTACACGCGCGACACGACCTCGGGTGGCGAAGGGCTCGACTTGCTGGTCGAATTGACGCGGCTCGACAGTCTGCTGCCGGTGATTGTGATGACCGCGTGGGGCTCGATCGAGGTGGCCGTGGAGGCCGTGCGGCGCGGCGCCCGCGACTTCGTGCAGAAGCCGTGGGAGAACGCGAGCCTGGTGACGATCCTGCGCACGCAGGCCGAGTTGTGCCGCGCGCTGCGGGCCAATCAGCGGTTGCAGACGCGCAACGAGTTGCTGGAGTCGCCGCTGGCGGCCAATGTGATCGCGCAGTCGGCGGCGATGCGGCCGGTGCTCGAACTGATCCAGCGTGTCGGTCCGTCGATGGCGAATGTGCTCATCACCGGAGAACACGGCACAGGCAAAGAAGTGGTGGCGCGCGCGCTGCACGCGATTTCACCGCGCGCCGCGCGGCCGATGATCTGCGTCAACGCCGGCTCGATTCCGGAGGCGTTGTTCGAAAGCGAGCTATTCGGCCACGTGCGCGGCGCGTTCACGGGCGCAGCGGCCGACCGCCCCGGCCGCTTCGAGCTCGCCGACCAGGGAACGCTGTTGCTCGATGAGATCGGCAACCTGCCGCTGGCGCAGCAGGCGAAGCTACTGCGGGCCGTGGAGAGCGGCGAGTTCGAGCGGCTGGGCAGTCCGCGCGTGCGCCAGGCCGACGTGCGCCTGATCTCGGCGACCAACTCCGATCTCGCGGCGGCGGTCGCCGCGGGCGCGTTCCGCGAAGATCTGCTGTTTCGCCTCAACACGGTGCACATCCATCTGCCGCCGCTGCGCGAGCGCGGCGATGACATCTTACTTTTGGCACATCACTTCCTGGAGCAGCACGCCGTAAAGTACGGACGCGCGCTCCCGGTGTTCGACGCGAGCGCGGTCGAAGCGTTGCACGCGCACCGCTGGCCGGGCAATGTGCGCGAGTTGCAGCACGTCCTGGAGCGCGCCGTGCTATTGTGCCGCGGCGACGCGATCGTCGCGGCGGACCTGGGCCTGGAGGTTCCCTCGAGGCTGGCAAACCACGCGCCGGGCGCCACTGCCGGCGTGGCGACATTGAACCTGGAGCAGAATGAGCGCGAGCTGATCCGGCGCGCGCTGGACTCGTCTGCCGGCAACGTGGTCGAAGCGGCGCGCCTGTTGGGATTGAGCCGCAGCGGTCTCTATCGGCGCCTGCAGCGATACGGCCTCTCGTAAGGAGTGCGGATGCCGCGCCGGAGGATCCGCCCGAATGGAGGGTTGAGCGCGTGAAAGTTCGCCCCCGACTGCTATCGCACGAAAATAGCCTGGCCCTGGCCGCGCTGGCGGGCGCGGCGCCGGCCGTGGCGGCCGCCGTGTGGCTGCTGCATCGCGCGGGGCTGGCGGGCGTGCAGCAGATCGTCGTGGCGACGATCCTCGCCGGCAGTTGTCTGATCGCAGCGGCCTGGGTGCGACGCAAGGCGGCGTACCCGTGGCGCACGATGGCGTCGATGCTCGAATCGGTGCGCCTGGGCGATTACGCGGTGCGTGCGCGCATTCGCGGCGACAGCGATCCGGTTTCGGAAGCGTTGACCGAACTGAACCTGCTGGGCGACGCGCTGCGCGATCGCCGGCTGGAGACGCTGGAGGTCAACGCGTTGCTCCAGAAGGTGCTCGAAGAAATCGACGTGGCACTGTTTGCCTTCGATGCAGCGAGCAACCTGAGGCTCGTGAATCCGGCCGGCGCGCGGCTGCTGGCTGAGCCGGCCGCGGCGGTAACGGGACGCGGCGCCGACGAACTCGGGCTGCGGCCACTGCTCGAGGCGGGCGCGGCGGCGGTGATGGAATGCGTGCTGCCCGGAGGAGCGGGGCGCTGGCGCGTGCGGCACACAACTTTCCGCGAGTCCGGCCGTCCGCACGAATTGCTGGTGATTTCCGACCTGACGCGCGAGTTGCGCGAAGAGGAGTTGCAGGCGTGGCAGCGCCTGGTGCGCGTGCTGGGGCACGAGTTGAACAATTCGTTGACGCCGATTCAATCGATCGCCCGCAGTCTCGACACACTGGTGCGCAGCGACGCGCTGCCGCCCGATTGGCGCGACGATGTGCTGCAAGGGCTGACCGTGATCGCGTCGCGCTCCGACGCGCTGGCGCGCTTCGTTTCCTCGTACGCGCGGTTGGCGCGCCTGCCCGCGCCGGAGCGCCGCCGCACGGAGCTGGAGCCGCTGCTGGGCGGCGTCGCCGCTATGTTCCCCAGCGGACGCATCGAACTGGCGACGCGTGAAAACGTGACGCTGAATGCCGACCCCGACCAGATCGAGCAGGCGCTCATCAATCTCATCCAGAACGCGCTGGACGCCGTCGGGCCAACGGGTGCGGCGGTGCGACTCAGTTGGCGTTGCGTGCGCCAATGGGTGGAGATCTCGGTGGAGGACGAAGGCCTGGGCCTGGCGAATCCGGCCAATCTCTTCGTGCCGTTCTTCACTACGCGCGCCGGCGGCTCGGGCGTCGGGCTGGTGTTGTGCCGCAAAATCGCCGAGGGCCATGGCGGGACCGTGACGCTTGAGAATCGCGTGCCGGGGCCGGGTTGCATCGCAATTCTGCGGATTCCTTGGGCGTAGTTTTCGCGTTGCCAACGTGTTGGCCGCGATGAGCCTGCGTCTCAATTCCGGGACGGCGTCTCGGATGTGAGACTCCGCACCGCGCCACGAGATGCAGTTTTCATGTTTTATCAATGGCTTGTGGAGTCGATGGGTTTGGCACGCCAAGTGCATTCCTAAAGGGCGAAGACAACGCCATGGATATTCAACGACCCGAGTTCGCCCGCCGCCGCCGGATCCGCTTCGCCGTGATTAGCGCCATCCTGCTCCTGATCTGCTCGGGCCTGGCCTACGCGTTGTACCACCTGAAACCGGCGGCGATGGAGGCCGACCGCGCGTCGTTGCTGATCGACACGGTGCATCGCGGCAGTTTCGTGCGCGAGGTGCGCGGCGTCGGGACGCTGGTGCCGCTGAAGATTCTGGTGGTGGCGACCAACGTCGAGGGGCGCGTGACGAACCGCTACGTGCTGCCCGGCACGCCGCTCGAAGTGGGCACGCCAATGTTCGAACTGGCGAACCCCAAGATCGAGCAGGACCTGTTCGAGGCGGAATCGGGGCTCAAGGGCGCTGAAGCCGACCTGGTGAATCTGCGCGCGACGCTCGAAGGCCAACTGCTGGCGCAACAATCCGTCACGGCGCAGGTGCGCTCCGACTACGAGCAGGCCGCGGTGCAGCACGAGGTCAACAAGCAGCTCGTCGCGCAGGGGCTCATCGATTCGATCACGGTCCGCAAGTCCACCGTTTCCGTGGAACAATTGCAGCGCCGGCTCGATCTCGAAACCAAACGCATCGAGAGCACGCGTCAGACGGCAACCGCGCAGGTGGCTGCGCAGCAGGCGCGCCTCGAACAGCTGCGCGGGCTGGTCGGGCTGCGCAAACAGCAGCTCGCCGACCTGCACGTGCGCTCGGGACTGCGCGGCGTGCTGCAGAGCGTCAACGTCGAGATCGGCACCTACGTCACGGCCGGCACCGTGCTGGCGCGCGTCTCGGACCCGCATGACTTGAAGGCTCAGATTCGCATTCCCGAGACCCAGGCCAAAGACATTACGTTCAACCAGCAGGCCGTGATCGACACGCGCAACGGGACGCTGCCCGGCCACGTCACGCGCATCGATCCGGGAGTGAAAGACGGCTCGGTGACGATCGACGTCGCGCTCGACGCGCCGCTGCCCTCCGGCGCGCGGCCCGACCTGAGCGTGGATGGCGTGATCCGGCTGGAGAACGTGAACGACGTGCTCTACACCGGCCGCGTGGCCGAGGCCCAACCCGGCGCCACCATCAGCCTGTTCAAACTGGAGCCGGGCGGCACCGCCGCCGACCGCGTGCAGGTCCGGCTGGGACGTATTTCGGTGAATGAAGTGGAGGTGGCCGCCGGCTTGCGCGAAGGCGACCAGATCATCCTCTCCGATACCTCCGCCTACCGCGACGCGCAACGAATTCGTATTCGATAACAGAAGACTGGAAGCCAATCGCCTGGAGCAATTACATGAGCGAAAACAATGACATCTTGATTCAACTGGAAGAGCTCGGCAAGGTGTTTTACGCCGACGAGGTCGAGACCCACGCGCTGGCCGGAGTGCATCTGCAGATCCGGCGCGGCGAGTTCGTTTCCATCGAGGGGCCCTCGGGCTGCGGCAAATCGACGCTGCTCTCGATCATCGGCTTCCTCGATACGCCGACCGCGGGACGCTATCTTTTTAAAGGCGAACCCGCGGAGAATCTCAACTTCGCCGATCGCGCGCGCATCCGCAACCGCGAAATCGGTTTCATCTTCCAGGCGTTCAACCTGATCGGCGATCTGACGGTCTTTGAGAACGTCGAGCTGCCTCTGACATACCGCTCGATGGGGCGCACTGAGCGGCGTCGCCGCGCCGAGGAGGCGCTGGAGCGCGTGGGCATGTCGCACCGGCTCAAGCATTATCCGTCGCAGCTCTCCGGCGGCCAGCAGCAGCGCGTGGCCGTGGCGCGCGCGCTCGCCGGCAACCCATCGGTCCTGCTTGCCGACGAGCCGACCGGCAACCTCGATTCGAAGAACTCCGAAGCGGTGATGGAACTCTTGCGCGACCTGCACGAGAGCGGCGCGACGCTGTGCATCGTGACCCACGATCCGCGTTACGCCAGTTGGGCCAAACGCCAGGTGCATCTGTTCGACGGCCGCGTGGTGGACGACGGCGCCGCGATCCAGTCCGCCGCCCTGGACTTCTGAGGGCCTGACCGGCCGGGACGTTTGCGTGAGCCGTCGCAACGCAATCTGTGTGTCGAAACGAGGGAGGTAGGACCGTGGTGTATCGCCCGCTCGACAATTCGCGGCCTCAGCCGCTCCCCGCGCTGCGCGCGGCGGCGCTGGCGATCGCATTCTGTCTCTGCTGCGCTCTCGCCGCACGGGGCGACACGGTACTCACGGCGTACCAGATGCACCGTTGGTCGTGGCGGCCGGCGGCGCAACTGCACTGGCTCACGCGACTGGAGAGGCTGGAAATTCACCTCGAATTTGGGTACCAGCGCCAGTGGCGGAATTGGTCGCTGCGGCTGAGTGTGGCGGCGCCGGAAATGCCGGCGCGCGTGGACGAGTGTGAATGCATGTGAGACGGCAGGGAGGAAGCTCTTATGAGGATCGAAACGATACTGCAAGACGTGCGTTACGCCGCGCGGATGCTGGCGCGCTCGCCAGGTTTCACCGCGGTCGCGGTGCTGACCTTGGCCATCGCCATCGCTGCCACGACGACCGTGTTCACGTGGGTTAACGCCGTGTTGCTGCAGCCGGTGGCGGGCCTGCCACCGGGCGCGGACACTTGCAGCGTGGAGACCAATCCGCCCAAGGGCCACGGCCTGTCCTACCCGGAGTTGCTCGACTGTCAAACGTATCTGAAGTCGCTTTCCGGGTTGGCTGCCTCGCAAGAACCGGCGGCCTTCGACATCGGCGATGGCGAGACGCCGCAACGCGTGTGGGGCGAACTGGTGACCAACAACTATCTCGCCGTGCTCGGCGCGCGTCCGATTCTGGGACGGCTGTTCCGCAGCGCGGAGAACTCCGAGCAGGATCTGGTGGGCATCATCAGCTACCGGCTCTGGCAGACCGAGTTCCACGGCGACCGGAGCATTGTCGGCCGGACGGTCCGCGTCAATAAGAACCAGATGACGATCATCGGCGTCATGCCCCCGCAGTTCGGCGGCGCCTGGCGCGGGCTGGCCTTCGACATGTGGGTGCCGCTGACCCTGGGTTCGCGCCTGAACCAGGTAAGCGAAGAGATCTTGCAGAACCGCGGCGCGCGCGGCCTGCTCACCGTGGCGCGGCTCAAACCGGGCGTCTCGCTCCAGCAGGCGCGCGCCGAAGTGCGGCGCTTCGGCGAGATTCTGGCCCGGCACCACCCCAGCTCGAACATGACTATCGGCCTCGATTTCAACCCCGAGTTGGAAGCGCAGAATAACGTCAAGTTCATTCTGGCCAGACCGCTCGGCATCCTGCTGGCGATGTGCGGCGTGGTGCTGCTGATCGCCGGCGCGAATGTGGCCAATCTCCTGCTCGCGCGCTCTGCCGGCCGCCAGAAGGAATTCAGCCTGCGTCTGGCGCTCGGGGCGAGCCGCGAGCGGCTGACGCGCCAGTTACTCACCGAGGCGCTGCTGCTCGCCGCCATCGGCACCGCGGTGGCGCTGCCGCTGGCCTTTTGGGCCCGCCAATCGCTGAGCTTGCTGGTGCCGCCCGTCGATATGCCGATACGGCTGGACGTCCCATTCAACGGGCATATCCTCGGCTTCTCCATTCTGCTGTGCGTGGCGGCGGCCGTCATCTCCGGCCTCGTGCCCGCACTGCATGCCGCGCGGCCGGACCTGGTCGACAACTTGAAAGAGGGCGGCCGCGGCGGCAGCGCCGGCGCGCGGGCGCACCGCCTGCGCGATCTTCTGGTGGCCGGCGAGGTGGCGTTGGCGATGGTGGCGATCGCCGGCGCCGGCCTGTTCGCCAAGAGCTTCCGCACCACGACGGCCCTCGATCCGGGCTTCGATCCGCACAATGTCCTGGTCGCCAAGCTGTACCTGTCGCCCAGCGGCTACACCGGATTCGAACAGCGCGCGCACTTCGTCGCCCAAATCAAAGAACGCCTCGAAGCGATGCCGGGCGTTGCCGGCGTAAGCTACGCCGAATCGATTCCTATGGGCTTTCAGGGCGCGCCGGGCTGCGGAGTGGAGGTCGGTGGCTACATCCGCCCGCCCGGCGAGGCGCCAGGAGGCGATCGGAATCTGATCTCCCCCGGCTATTTCCGGGTGATGAAGACTCCGCTCCTCGCCGGACGCGAGTTTACCGATTCCGATACCCGCGATAGTGCCTTCGTAGCGGTAGTCAACCAGGAGTTCGCGCGGCATTACATGGCGGGCCGCGATCCGCTCGGTGTGACGATTCGCGCCTGCGGCCAGCCCACGATCATCGTCGGGCTGGTCCGGAACAGTAAGTCTTACTCGTTCGTCGAGGAGCCCCGGCCGGTGTTGTACTTGCCGCTGCAACAGCGCTATGGCCCTGTCGGCGACTACGACCGCGGCATCGGCCTGTTCGTGCGCAGCGTTGGCGAAGTCAAATTCGCTGTGCCACTGCTGCGCAGCGCACTCAGGAGCGTCGATCCCGCGGTCGGCGTCTACGACGGCATGGCCTATGAAGACTACATCGGCGCTTCCGTCTTCGCCCAGAAGGTCGCAGCCAGTCTGCTGAGCGTCCTCGGCGGCATTTCGTTGCTGCTGGCGGCCATGGGGCTGTACAGCGTGATGGCCTATTCGGTGAGCCAGCGCACCCACGAGATCGGCATCCGCATAGCGCTCGGCGGCCAGCGCGGCAATATTCTGGGGATGGTGCTGCAGAAGGGCCTGGCGCTCGCGCTGACCGGCATTGTCGCGGGCATTCTCGCCGCACTGGCCTGCACTCAGGCCGTCGCCAGCTTGCTGCTCGGCGTGAGCCCGGCCGACCCGCTGGTGTTCACCTCGGCGGCGCTGTTTCTGCTCGCCATCGCGGCGCTGGCAACGATTTTGCCCGCACGCACCGCAACACAGGTTGACCCGCTGACCGCACTGCGCTGCGAATGAGCCTTCGGGAACTGCAGCAGAACCAGCCTGATCGCCGAGCGCCAGATAAGATCAGCCGTCATTCAGGTGAAGTCTATTCGGCTCCAGCGCCATTGGACCGCGAGATCAAGGGCACTGCGGTCATAGCTCAAATGGGCCGCTCAAGCACCTTCAACGACGCCGCCGCGCGCCGCCCGCTCCACCGCCTGGCGCAGCTCCCACGCGGTGACGTAGTGCAACTCGATCTGCCGCCGCCGGCACTCCGCGCCTAGCAGGCGGAACGTGTGGTCCAGTGCCCCGCCCAGCAGCGCCGCAGTGTTGCTGCCCTGCGCGCCGTGCGTGTGCAGCTTCAGGAAAACATCGGCGCCGATGCGCGGCGCCAGTTCCAGCCAGCCGCGCACCCGCGGCTCCGTCGCCCCGTCGCGCGCCGCCAATTCCGCCGCTTCCAGTCGCGCCAGAAATCGGCCTTCTCCCCACCGCACGCCGATCGGTCCCGGAATCATCAGCAGATCGCGCGGTTCCCACACGCCCGCGCGCACCACCGGCCCACGCTCGTGCGAGCGCGGACGCGCCGGATCGTCAATCGCCCAGTAAATCTGGTTCACCTGCCGCACCTGCGTCGGTTCGTCGCCCGAGGGCATCGTGAAATCGGCGTAACAGCCCAGGTCGCGCAGCAGCGTGATCTCGTTGTTCAAGCCGCACCACCGCCCGTCCGGCCGCGAGTTATCCAGCGCCCAGTTGCCGTGAATGAAACCGAATGCCAGCCGTCCGTCCACCTTCCGCAGCAGCCCGTGGACATCGTGGAGACACTCCGTGAAGCGCTGGATCTTCTCGCTGAAACCGGACTCTGTGTCGTGATCGTGGTGCAGGTGCACTTCCACGTCGCCCCGGCCCTCGTGCACCATTTCCGCTAGCGGATCCAGCAGGTACGGCCGGTACTCTTCCTCCGCGTAGAAGAAGCAGTATTGGGCGCAACGGCCGGTGGAATCGACGTTGCGTCGCGAGATTTCAGGCCATTTCTTGCGCCAGACCGCCACGCGCCCGCGGGCGGCATCTTCGGTGGACCTGGACCATAGCGGCTCGAAGTGATCCGCGATCGTCAGCCAGACGCGCTCTGGCCGGGGCCTCGGCAGCAACCGGCTTTGCAGCCGCCCCCAGGCGTACGACGGGAACCATAGCTCGGCATAACGGGTCAGCGCCATCTTCGCGTCTGCCTCTCAGGCTATCAGGTTGTCCGAAAAGCGGCCCGAGCCTTCTATGCTATGTTTAGCTTGGAGAAGCGCCGAGATCTCCTCCCTTGCCCGCTTATGGGTCTCTACCCTCAGTTCATCCAGCGGTTTTTTCTGCCGCTATATTACGGCCTGCGCGGACGGCATTATGCGCGCTATCGCCGGCTGCTCGAGCATAGCCAATGGTGGTCGCGCGAAGAGCTGCTCGCATTCCAGTGGAGCCAGCTGTCGCCGCTCCTCGATCACGTCTTCGCGCATGTGCCTTACTATCGGCAGAAATACCAGGCAGCGGGCATTGAGCGCGGCGATATCCGCGACCTGGCTGACTTCGCCCGGCTTCCCGTCCTGACTCGCGAGGAAATCCGCGCGCATCGCGAGGAGTTGCGCGCCGTGAATGTCGCCCAACTCCTGCCGCATGCCACCGGCGGCTCCTCAGGCGCTCCGACCCGCTTCTACATCACGCGCGACAGCTACGACTGGCGTACCGCCGCCACGCATCGCGCCTACTCCTGGAGTGGCGTCGGGCTGGGCCAGCTTACGCTCTACCTGTGGGGCGCGCCGATTGGCACTCCGCCGCGCTGGAAGCTGGCCAAGATCCGGGCCTTCAATGCATTACAGAGACAGGAGATCGTCAGCACATTCTCTCAGAATCCCGCCCTCTGGCAACGCATCTACGCGTGGCAACGCCGGCATCGTCCCGCTTTGATCGTCGGCTACGTCTCCAGCCTCGAGGCCTACGCCAAATACCTGGCTGCGCACGCCTTGACCCCGCCGCCGCCGCGAGCCGTCATCAGTGCCGCCGAGCCGCTGCCCGCTGCCACGCGGCGGCGCATCGAAGCCTCGCTCGCCGCGCCTGTTTTCAATACGTATGGTTCGCGCGAGTTTATGTCGATCGCCGCCGAATGCAGCGCCCACTCGGGCCTGCATCTCCACGCTGAAAACCTGGTGGTCGAGAGCGCCCTGCCGGCCGCTGAGGGCGCCTCCGACATCCTGGTCACGGATCTGCATAACTACGGCATGCCCTTCCTGCGCTATGCCATCGGGGACCTGGGCGTCCTGGACGACGCGCCTTGTGAATGCGGGCGCGGCCTGCCCCGCATCGGCGCGATCGAAGGCCGCGCGCTGGAAGTCCTGCGCACGCCCGACGGGCGCGTGGTGCCGGGAGAAATCTTCCCGCATCTGATGAAGGAGTTTCCCGAAATTCGCGAGTTCCAGGCACGCCAACTGGCGCTCGACCATATCGTCATTTCCGCCGTTCTGGACCAGCCGCTCTCGGCCGCCCATCGCGAACTGATGGAATCCGAGTTGCACAAAGTCTTCGGCGCCGGCCTGCGCATCGACCTCGAGCGCGTGGACACAATTCCGCCGCTTGCTTCGGGCAAGCGCAGAGTGACCATTGGATTGGGCGGCTAGTGGCCCGTCGTGGAGACAACGTTACGGAGCTATGACGATGTTACGGAGCCGCGACTGTTAAGGAGCGGTTGCCACGCCGCTCCACAAGCGAGCCGTGACTGAAGGGAGGGGTCTGCCGCATAGTAACGTATTCACAGCGACAGGCCACTAGTGAACAACCGCGTTCTCTTGATCAGCTACATGTTTCCACCCGCCGGCGGCGTGGGCGTTCAGCGCGCGCTGGCCATGGCCCGTTATCTGCCGGCGACGGGGCTCTCCGTGACCGTCCTGACCGCGCGCCACCCCATCACCCACGTCTACGACGCCGCGCTCGAGGCGCAGATACCGACCGAAGTGCGCGTTCACCGCACCACCGCCCTGGAGCCGCCCTACGCCCTGCGACAGCGCGTGAAACGTCTTTTCGGCCTGAAGCATGCTCAGCCCAAAACCACTCCTGCGCCGGCCGGGCCGCCGAGACCGCCCTCAGCCCTGCGTCGACTGGCCCACTCTCTCATCGAGCGCGCGGTTTTCCCCGATCTTCAGGACTTCTGGGTCCGGCCAGCGCTCAAGGCGGCCATCCGGATCATCGAAACAGAGAAGATCGATTCCGTTTTGATCACTTTGCCGCCGTTTTCCCTGCTGCGCTTCGCCGCGCCCTTGCGGCGCCGCTTCCCCGCTCTGCGCATCGTTCTGGACTTCCGCGACGAATGGCTTGAATATCACCTCCAGGAATTGCAATTCGACGGCCCAGTCTCAGATTGGAAACGGCGCCACGCCGCCGTGCTGGAAGCCGCCGCCGTTGCCGCGGCCGACCATGTCGTCACCGTCACTCCACCCTGGCTCGCCCGGTTGCGCGACCGCTATCCGGCCCAACCCGCCGCCAAATTCGTGTGCATCCCCAACGGCTTTGACCCCGACTCGTTCCGCGGCTTTCAGCGCCGGCCGCCGCCCGTGCCGCCGCTGATCGTGACCTACCTCGGCACGCTGTACGCCAATCCGGTCTATTCCCCACAACCGTATCTCGATGCGCTGGAGCGGATGGCGCCCTCGTGGCGCGACAGAATCGAAACCCGTTTCATCGGCCGCGTCTCCGCCGACGCCGCGCCCTTGTTCGCCGGCCGCCGCGCGCGCATCCTCCAAACCGGCTTCCTGCCGCAGCAAGAGGCTTTCCGGCAACTCGAACAGAGCCACTGCCTGTTGCTGCTCATCGGCACCCCGACCGTCCACTCCGGCAAGCTGTTCGAGTACCTGGCCACCGGGATTCCCATCCTCGCCATCACGCCCCGCGGCGGGGAGGTGGAGCGTGTGCTCGTGGAAACGCGGGGCGGTTGGTGCGCCGCCCCCGACGACCCGGCGGCCATCGGCCACGCGTTGCAGGAGATCTACGACTGCGCGAGCGGCCAGCCCGGCGCCCGCCCCTTCGCCCCCGATCCCGACTCGGTCGCGGCCTACAGCCGTGAGCGCTTGACGCTGGAACTGGCCCGAGCCACCGGGCTTCTGGACCATCCGAAAACCGGTGACTGACGTCTCTGCCCTCAGGCGCGCACGCCTCGCTCCTTCCACGCTCTGCCCGCACCGCAATCGGTGGACTTCAGCCGTCTGTCACCCGGTTTTCGCGCCCGAAAGCCGTCTCCTCACCCGTGTTTTCGCCAACCTCTCGATGCCGCCCGGTTCCTCCGTGCGAGAAATGAGAGCGCGGATTCGACGGATTCCAGACAATCCTTAGAACTGCACTCTTCCCAATACTGCGGTTGTTTGGTATTCTGTCTGAGTATTTGAATGCCCTTTCAGTTAGGTTCGAGTTCTCAGGCCCGCGCTCGTTTTTCCCGCGTCCGCCCTCTCCAGCCTGGCAAACCCGGTGTCAAGTACAGTTAGGAGCGTTTGCTTGAAGAATATTTTCGTTGGTAATTTGAGCTTCACCTCGACCGAAGACTCGGTCCGGAGCATCTTCGAGGGCTACGGAACTGTGGATCGGGTGAGCATCATCACCGACCGTGAAACCGGCAAGTCGCGCGGTTTCGCCTTCTGTGAGATGCCGAACGATGAGGAAGCTAATCGGGCAATCACCGCGCTCAACGGCGCCGATTTCGGTGGGCGGAAGCTGAATGTGAACGAAGCCCGGCCCCGTGAGGAACGCGGCGGCGGTGGTGGCGGGTTCAATCGGGGTGGTGGTGGTGGCGGCGGGTTCCGCCGGCGCGAACCGCGCTGGTAAGACCAGAATCTTCTCAGTTCAGTTCTGACTCTGGGATGCGGCCGCGTCCGCATCCCAGCTGATATCCGTGTATTGCACGCTCATCTCGGCGACGCCCCAGAACCGCGTCTGCGTCGTGAACGAAGTGCTGGTCGGCACCTGATATCCATCCCGGATCGCGAAATCCTGCACGAATTTTACACTCTTCACAAACACCGATGGACTCTTAACCCATTGCCCTGCCTGGTGCACCGCTAATCCGCTTTCCGTGTCCACCCACACCTCGCCCTTGAACAATCCGATCCGCTTCTTCCGCGGGTGAACCTCAAACACGTCGGTGTTCCGGCCGGCCTGATCCATCGAACCCTTGTATTTGATCTTGTAGTTCGCTGCCGTGATGGCCACGGCGGCGGCGTTCTGGCTGCGCGTATCCATCTCCAGGTTGATGAAGCGCACGATCAGCTCCTTCTGGACGGTTTTATCGCCTTCCCTGGCGAGCACGTCATAGTTGATCGTGCCGTCCGAAGCCACGTGTCGCCGGGCTTCGAGGCGCGCGACGTTCGCGACGTTGTCGAGCCCGGGAATCTTGCCGACGAACTTGGCCACCATCGTCACGCCCCGCACCAGGCGTTTGCGGCTTTTCTGGATCGCGATCTCGTACCGCTCCTCACCCTCCTGGTCGTGATGCACCCCCGGCAACGGAGGCAAACCTTCGCCCGCCGGTCCGGCGACAGCCGAGACGACACTCAGCAAAAACACTGCGACAATAGTCCGCAATCTATGATTCCTCGCCGCGGTTCAGTCCCTTTAACTAAGACTCCCAGCAGCCCACAAATGTTGCCGCCATAGAAAAACCCTGAGCACCCGCGCGTTACTATGATGACATGAATACCACGCCAGTTGGTGCCCGCGCACAGCCGCCCCGACTGGCGTCTCTGCGAACGGTCCCCGGCCCCCTTCGCATCCCGGCGCACATTGCCCAGAAAGTCGCCGCCGCAAGCCTTATGGAACGATTTACCTTCCAACCCTTTCGTTTTGCCGCGCTTTTTGCGGCAAAAAGGACACCATTATGAAGTTATTTGCAGTATTATTTGCCACAGCCACCCTGCTTTCCGCCCAAGCCGACCGCATTGAAGGCGAGCGCATCCGGCCGCATGTAAAATTCCTGGCAAGCGATCTGTTGGAGGGACGCGGCCCGGGCGCTCGCGGCGGTCTGCTGGCGGAGGAATACATCGCGGCGCAGTTCGCCGCGGCGGGCCTGAAGCCGGCTGGCGACAACGGCGGCTTCATCCAACGGGTCCCGCTGCAGCTCGTCGAGCCCATCGGCGCGAGCGCCCGCCTGACCATTGTGGGCCTGGACGGAACCGTCGAACTGCGCTGGCTGGAGGATTTCGTCGCCACCACCCACCGTCGCCAGCCCGCGCTGGATTTCGAGGCCGCGACGGTCTTCGTCGGCCACGGCATCCGCGCCCCCGAGTTCGCCTGGGACGACTACCAGGGCGTTGACGTGAAGGGCAAGGTGGTCGTTCTGTTTACCGGCGAACCGCCCTCCGACGACCCTAAGTTCTTTGCCGGCAAGGCGTTGACCTACTACGGCCGCTGGACCTACAAATACGAAGAGGCGGCCCGCCAGGGCGCGCTCGGCGCCATCATTATCCACACCACCCCGACCGCCAGCTATGGCTGGCAGGTGGTCCGCGGCCAGGGCCGCCCGATGCCCCAGGCCGACCCGCCGCCCGGCACTCCGGCCCTCGCGCTGGCCGGCTGGATCACCTCGCAATCCGGCGAAAAGCTGCTCGGATCCTCGGGACTCACGCTCGCCGGCGCGATCGCCGCGGCCGACCAGCGCGGCTTCCACGCTCGGCCCCTGTCGGCCAAGGTTCGATTGAAAATGGACTTCCACATAGCGCCGCTCGACACCGGGAACGTGATCGGCATGGTCCCCGGCTCCGATCCGCAGTTGAAAAACGAGGCCGTGATCTTCACCGCCCATTGGGACCACCTCGGCATCGGCCCGCCGGTAAAAGGCGATGCGATCTACAACGGCGCAGTCGATAACGCCACCGGCGCGGCGATGCTGATCGAGATGGCGCGCGCCTGGGCCTCGCTCGACCCCAAACCCAAGCGCAGCGCCTATTTTGCGTCGGTCACCGCCGAGGAGAGCGGGCTGCTCGGTTCCCGCTACCTGGCCGAGCACCCGCCCGTTCCCGCCGGACGCATTGCCGCGGACCTGAACTTCGACAGCTTCTCGCCCCTCGGCCGCACCCGCGACGCCGGCTTCTCCGGGGCCGAGCGGACCACCTTGTGGGGCCTGGTGCAGAAGACCGCGCAGGATTTCGGGCTGACCCTGAAGGGCGACACCCATCCGGACGCCGGCGGCTACTACCGCAGCGACCATTTTTCTTTCGCCCGGACCGGCGTGCCCGCCTTCTCCCTCGGCATGGGCAGCGAGTACCCCGACCTCCCTGCCGCCTACGCCGCCGCGAAGATGAAGGAATTCGGCGCGCGCTACCATCAACCCTCGGACGAGTACAGCGCCGACTGGAACTTCTCCGGCATCGAACAGTTCGCGCGCCTCGGCTTCACGCTCGGCCTGCGCATTGCCAACCTGGACCGCCTGCCGACCTGGCGCGCGGGCGACGAATTCCTCCCCGCGCGCCAACAGGCCGGCGTCCGCTGAATTGTGCGTTGAAACCCCGACTCAACCCGCCCGCCGCTCCGGCTTGGGCGGGCTCGGCCGGAAGCTGTCGATGCGCTCCATCGTGACCTCCGCCGGCAGCGCGGCCAGCGCCTCTTCGACGGCCTCCCGGAGCGCCTCCGGCTCGCCCTGCGCCCGCAGATTCACCACCACTCGAAACTCGCGCGCCGCTGGCGCCAGCCGGTCGCCCTCCACGCTCGGCTCCTGTCCGTTTTCCGTCAGCGACACTCTGAGCCACGCCTCCGCCGACTCGGTCCAGATCTTCAGATGCGCGATCCGCGCCCCCTGCCGCGTCAGCCGCGCGTCGATCTCTTCCATCAGCGGCCCGGCCAACTGCGCCGGCGCGAGCGCCGTCTTCGTCCGCAGCGTCGCCGACGCGTTCAGCCACGCCAGCCGCGCCTCAGCCCGCGCGTAGCGATCGTAATCGAGGTCCACCAGCAGCCGCGTCCCCGGCGCTGTGCGTCCGCTAAGCACCTCCTCCAGCCAGGCGTCAATGCCCTGCCCCGTGCGCGCGCTCAAGCTGAGCGCCGGCGCGCCCAGTTCCGGCGCCGTCGCGCCCAGGTCGCATTTGGAAAACGCCAGGATGTCGGCCTCCGCCATCTGCTGCCGATACAGCCACGCCACTTCCGCATCGGCCCCGGCGGCGTGCAGCGCACTGTACTGTGCGGCGTCAACCAACACCGTGAACGGCGCCAGACGGAACAAATGGGCATACTCCTGTTCTAACGGCCGCAGCACCGTCGCCGCGATGTCCGTGCACGATCCGACCGGCTCGGCCAGAATCACGTCCGCTCCGCGCGCCGCCAGCGTGGCCGCGGCCTCCACAAATCGCGTAAACGCGCAGCAGAAGCACGCCCCCGCCACTTCACCGGCGTCGAAGTCCCTGCTTCGCGCCGCCGCCGTGTCCACCAGCCCGCCGGCCTGGTCATTGGTCAGGATGGCTACGCGGTGGCCGCGCTCGCGCAGGCGCCCGCCCGCCTCCATCAGCAGGCTGGTCTTCCCCGCCCCGAGAAAGCCCCCCACCGGAATCAGCCACGGCCTCAAACCACAATCTCCACCGGCTCGCCTGCGCGCACCTCGATCGTTTCGGCTAGCGAGATCCGGCGCAGCGCCCCCTGCGCCTGCACCTGACAATCCAGCTTCTGCTTTCCGCTCGACACGGTGGCCGTCTGGCCCGCCGCCTCCAGCGTGATCTCGCGCACCGGCAGTTTGCCGTGCAGCGCTTCGATCAGCACCTTCGTCCGCCCGTTTTCGAGCCCCATCGAATAGCGGCCCCAGCCCGTCGCCGTGGCCCACAGGCTGCGGAACGGCTGCGCCTCCGCTCGGCGCTCAATCCGCAGGTGATCTTCGGGACCGTCATAGCGGAAGCCTGTCAGCATCGCCAGTCCCGACCACGACGACATCGGCCGCGCGTAGTGATGCCCGCACTCCGGCTCGTCGAATGGATTGCGCCGTTCTCCGTCGTGCCGCCGCCGCGTTCCCTCGTACGTCGCCACGCCCTCGCGCGGCATGCCGTAGACGAAAAACAGCGTGCCCGCCAGGTATTCCTGTCCGCTCCAGGCCTCGGTCGAGTAGGGGAACGGGATCTTCGGTCGCCGTCCGCTGGCGTAGTTGCACACCGTCAGCGCCTGTTCGTCGTTCATGACGTAGGCCCGCTCCACGGAGTCGTGCTCGAACAGGTTTTCGAAGTGGTTGTAGCGCCACAGCGATGCCAGCGTCTTGCGGATGTGCGCCGCATCCAGCAGATCGCCCAGCCCCGCCATCCGCGCCAGGTATTGGCCGATCAATTGGTCCGCCAGGCAGCCCTCGCCCATCTGGAAATCGGGATGCTCCGGATCGTCCGCGCCCATCGGCCCGGTCAGGCCCTTGGCGATCTGGTCGCGTTTCACTCCCCGGATCTGCTGCACGTAATACTCGCCGTTGAACAGATTCGCGTCGATCCATTGACTGCCGCTGTCAAACAGCCGCCGGCACTCCGCGGCGAAATCCTTATCGCCCATCGCCAGCGCCATCTCCTCCGCGGCCCTCAGCGCGCCCAGGTAATAGATGCCGCACAGCGGGTTCGGCCCGTAGAATTCGATGTCGTAGGTGTTGTGCTGCACGCCTTCCATTACGCCGTCCCGATTGGCGTCCCACCCGCCCGGCACCCAGCAGAACTCCATCGCCTTGCGCGCCTTCGGCCACACCTCACGCAGCCACTCCGCGTCGCCGCTCAGCCGCCAATCCAGGCACGTCTTGATGATCTGCCCCATCTGTCCGTCGGCCGCCGCAAATCCGCTGCGCCCCGAACCCTCGGGCAGGCTCTGTCGAAAATAGATGCAGCCGCGCTCGTCCATCGAATACCCGTACGCCGCTTTGCGCAGCGACCGCGCGAATTGCGGGAACAGAAACTGTGTCGCCGTCTCGTAGTTCCACACGTGCGTGCAGTTGCCGTGACAGCACCCCTCGTGGTCGCCCGTGCCTTCGAAGCCGTGAAACTCGCCGTCGGCCGTGCGGAAGCACGTCTGGCTGACCAGTGTAGTCAGATTTGCAGCCGCCGCTTCTTTCACCGCCGCCGGCAGCGTCGTCTCCTTGAGCAGCGTCGCAAACTGGCGCGTTTCCTTCTCCAGGCCGCTCAGGTTGGCCGCCAGGTGCTCCGCCACGGCCCACGCGTCTTTGAATTTCGTCGCGTACCAGTTGCCAATCACCTCGTGCTCGCGCCCGCTGCCCGATTCCCACCCGCACCACGCCGGCGTGCGATTGGGAAAATGCCATGCCAGGATAAACGTGAACTCCGCCGTCGCGCCCGCTGCGATTTCGCGGCTCACCGACAGCGCCCCCACGCTGTTCCGTTCTCCGCTCTCGCCTGACAGCGCTCCGTCGGCCTTGAAATCCTCCCAATACAGCATCGGCCCGACCCACCACTTGGCCTTCTGCCAGCCTTGCAGGTGCGTCACCTTGGCCCCGTCCGCGATTGCCGCCAGCGCGAAACTGCCGTTGGCCGGATGCCCCGCTACCATGCCCGGATTGTCCATCATCAGGCCCTGCACTCCGCTCGCCTCGCGCCATTCGTTGCGCCGCTCGTCCTTCGAGTCCTTCAACGGCGAGTGACCTTCGCGCGGCCGCACCGGGTTTTCGATGGCCCACGCAATCGACACCTGGGCCGGTTTCGTGTTGGGATTCGTGACGCGATAGCGCAGCACCGCGCCGGGAATGCCGGACGCGTCCGGGTCGTGCGGGATGAATGGCGAGAAGGCCGTCAGCTCGATTTTCACCGGCAGCCGCGCATCGCGGAAAGCGATTTTGGCGAATGGAAACTCAGCCGTGAACGTCGCGCTTTGAATGCGCGCCAGCCCCGGCGCGTTGCGCGAGCCGAGTCCCGACGAACCCTCGTACGGCGTCGCAATCCGCGCTTCCAGAACCCGCGCCACCGCCTTCGAGCCGGCCACTTCGACGCGGATGCCCGGGAATGCGTACTCCGGATTGTTGCCCTTGTCGGGCCGGTTGAAAATCTCCCAGTCGCGCAACTGCCCGCGCCCGCCCAGGCTCAGCGTGCCCGCGCACACTCCACCCAGCGGAAAAGCGACGCACGCCAGCTTGCGGCCTGTAAAAACGCGCGGATAGACAATTGTTTCGCGCTCGATGGGCGTTGCCGCGGCCTGCGGTTTGACCGGCGTCGCGGAAGCCGGCACAGCGGCTGCCGCGGGCTTGGGCTCTGTCTTTGTCTGTTCCGCGGCGGCGGTCTCCGCAACCGCCGGCATCGCCGCGGCGGCCAGAGCGGATGTCAGTCCGGATTTCAGGAACGACCGGCGCGGCCGAAGGGTGCTCTCGCTCATGACGGAATTCTCCCATCACAGCATACTAATTGTCGCCGCCCGGCTCCAGCCCGCGCCGACTACTCCCGCGCAATCGTGGCCACTGCCTGCGCTTCGGCTGAACGCCCTTCGCCCACCGGTCCGACCTTTTCGGCAGTCTTGAATTTCACCGAGACGCGCTCCAGGTCAACGCCCAGCGCCGCCGCCAGCTTCTCGCGAATCGCCTGGCGGAACTCCTTCAGCTTCGGCCGCTCCAGAATGACGGTCGAATCGATGTTCAGAATCTGATAACCGCGCTCCCTCACCATTGCCGCCGCGTGGCTCAGGAACACCATCGAGTCGCAGCCCTTCCAGCGCGCATCGCTGTCCGGGAAATGCATGCCGATGTCGCCCAGCGCGGCGGCGCCGAGCAGCGCGTCGGTGATCGCGTGCGCCAGCACGTCGGCGTCGGAGTGCCCTTCGAGCCCGAATTCGCTGGGCACCGTTACGCCGCCCAGCGTCAGCGCGCGTCCCGCGGCGAGGCGATGATTATCCCAACCCAGACCGCTTCGAACGTCCATCAGACCGGCTCTTCGCTCGCCGGAACGGCGCCGCGCTTTTCCTCCGCCAGGAACAGCCGCGCCAGTTCGATATCGGAGGCCCGCGTGATTTTGATATTGCGGTCGGAACCCGCCACCACCGTGACCTCGACATTCTCCAGCCGCTCGACCAGGCTCGATTCGTCGGTCCCGATGAAGCCGTCCTCGCGCGCCTTGGCGACCGCCGCGCGCAGCACATCGGCGCGAAACGCCTGCGGCGTCTGCGCCAGCACCAGCCGGTCGCGGTTCAGCGTGCCGCGCACGGTGTGCCGCTGCATCTGTTTCACGGTGTCCACCGGCACGATCCCAACGATGGCCGCGCCCGTTCGGGCGGCCTGCTCAATCACCTGAACGATGGTTGCGGGCGCGACAAATGGCCGCACTGCGTCGTGCACGGCGACCACCTCGACATCCGCGCCCAGCGACGCCAGCGCGTTCTCCACAGATTGCTGCCGTGAATCGCCGCCGGCCACCGTGCGCACCGGCTTCGTGAAACCCTGGTTTCGGATCACGGCCTCCACCCACTCCAGATCCTCGCCGCGCAGCGCGATGACCACCTCCGTGACCAGCGGGCAGGCGACGAACTTGCGAACCGTGTGCACCAGCACGGGCTCGCCTTCCAGTTGCATGAACTGCTTGCGGCTCGTGCCGGTGGCCTCGGCGGCCGCTTTCATGCGGGTGCCGAGGCCGGCGGCGGGAAGAATAACGGAGACTTTCATAATTGAAAAGCGATCGGCTGCTAGCGGCCCGGTGGACTCGCCGCCTGCGGCCCGGCCGCCGTTGCCACGGATGCCGGCGCGGCCGGTTGAGGCGCGTTGGAGCGCTCGTGCGCGCGCTCCGGCGGCGGCATCGGCGCTTTGTCGTAGACGTGGTGCACGCGATCGTCGAACCGCCCGAAAATCATCTTGCCGGCCGTGGTCTGCAGCACGCTCGTCACCGCGATGTCGATGGTTTTCGAGATCATCCGCTTGGCGTTGTCGACCACCACCATCGTCCCGTCGTCCAGGTAGGCCACGCCCTGGTTGTACTCTTTACCCTCTTTCAGAATGAACACCCGCATGGTCTCGCCCGGCAGCACGATCGGTTTGAGCGAGTTAGCCAGTTCGTTGATGTTGAGCACTGCCACGCCGTGCAGTTGCGCGACTTTGTTCAGGTTGAAATCATTGGTGACGACCTTGCAGTCGTACACCCGCGCCAGTTCGATCAGCTTCAGATCGACCTCGCGCACCTGCGGGAAATCCTCTTCCAGGATCTGCACGTTGATGTGCGCCATTTTCTGGATGCGCTGCAGCACGTCGAGGCCTCGCCGGCCGCGATTGCGCTTCATCGAATCGGCGGAGTCGGCCACCAGTTGCAACTCCCGCAGGACGAACTGCGGAACCACCAGAATGCCGTCCAGAAACCCGGTCTCCGCGATGTCCGCGATGCGGCCGTCGATAATGACGCTGGTATCGAGGATCTTGAAGCTCTGTTTGGATACCTTTTCCGCGCCGAACAGACCGCCCAAAGCGGCCAGATTCAGCATATCGCCCTTGTTTGCGCCGACCACCAGGCCGACGTAAGACATGATGAGCAGGATCATTAACTGCAGGAAGGAAACGGTGTGACGATCGCCTGGGGTCAATGCCCAGGCCAGAATCAATGAGATCAGGAAAGCACCAAGTATGCCCAGCACCGAGCCGGCTGCCGCGCCGATCAATCTCTTCAAACTCACCTGTCGGATTCGCAGCTCAAATAAAACGATGCCAATACCCAACCCCAGGCCCGCTCCGGCGGCCTGGAGTGAATCGAGTCCGAAAGGCTTCAAATACCACGCGGCGACCGACAGGATGAGGACTAAAACAAACCTAAGAAAAAGTAGGTCGTACATGACACCTCACTCTGCCGACACAAAGCGCCTCCCGCATCATCGGACGCGCGGGCCGCTCTGCGCCATGAGTATACCACTGGGGTCAAGGAAAGGCAGGGGGAAAGAATCGGAGAACAGAAAAGTCTGTCGCTGCGCGCCACGCGCGCCGGTCGCCGGGAGCGTCGAATCGGGAGCTACAGCGCCTTCGCCAGCTCTTCGGCGAACAGCGTTTGCGGCGACTGCGCCTTGCGCACGTGCTTTTTGCCGCCGCGCCGGCTGCGTTCCAACGGCGATCCGCTGGGCGCGGCGCTGGCTGCACCGGCCGCTACGCTGGTGGTCGCGCCGCTGGTCGCGGCAGCCGCGGTGGGAGCACTGGCCGCGCGCGGTGGCGGCGCGGAGAAATGCGGACCCTCGCGGCGCATCGGTGGCGCGCTGGCGCCCGTTCTGGACTTGGGCGGCTGGGCCGGATTGGCCCGCAGCAGGCGGTCCTCGAGCGGGGCGCGGTCAAAACGCTTGATGATGAGGTGCATTTCCTCTTCATTCGGCGCTTCGATAAACGCGAAACCTTTGGATTCTTGCGTCTCCGGGTTACGGATGACTTTGACTGCGTCGGATACCAAGTTTTCCGCCACAAGCCAGGCCTTGATGTCGTCGGCCGTGACCCACGGGGGGAGGTTACCAAGAAAAACCGTCGAACTCATGTGTATTGCGGGGAGGCGCTCCGTCGGGGATTAGGACCGGTTCAATCAACCGTGGTCCAAGCGGCTCTTCAATCATAACACGCTCGTTCTGAAGCGGCAAAGCGCTCAGGCACATGAAATTATCTATATTTTGCAGATTTCCGCGCCGGCGCCTGGTGCGCCAATGGAAAGAGCGGCCATCTGCCCGCCGCAGATTCCCCGCCGGCCGCGTTTCGAAGGACTCGCGTACGCCGCGGCGGGCCGCAGATGGGTGGCGTCCGCAATTGCTTGCCGAAGCTCCGCCATTCGGCTGCAATGCCGGCGCGAGGATTGAGAACGCGTTTCGAAGAAGTGTAGCCCGCCCCAACGGGGAATCTCGCGTTAGCCGGCATCAGCGATTCGATAGCGTTGATGGCGCGGCCGCCTGTCAGCTGTCGCGCCACCCGCGGCGACTCCAAATCCCGCGCTCTGCCGTCCGCCGATACTTACTTGGCGGCGGGCCTGGCCGCGGCCGGCTTGGGTTTCGGCGCCCAGAAGTCCGGATCGGCATCGATGAAATCCTTGGGCGGATAGCTCATCTTCGGGCTGACGGAGTAGAGGATGTACTCCGTGCTGACGATGATATCAGCCAACAGTTTCTGATAGCGCGCCCACTCCTCCGCGCCGAACGCTTCGGCTCCGCTCTTGGCCGGCCGCGGCGGATCCATCGACGCCAGCGTCTCCATGCCGCTGAAAATCAGGTAAGTTCCCCCCGGCGCGCCGGACGTCACGCCGTACACCACCCGGCGCTGTTTGCTTCCGATCTTCTCCCAATACGCGCTGAGCAATTTCGTCAGGGCTTCGAAATCGTCGCTGTGCCCGGGCCTTACCCGCACTGTGGCGATGTTGTAGAACCTGTATTTCGACAGGTTCAGCGGCACCGGCGTGTAGCTCAGCTCCTGGCGATAGGTCGCGATCATGTTGCGCTCGCCCGTACGCAGCTCTCCATCCTGCGCATCCACCTGATCGACCACGCTCTTGAACGGCTCGGTGCCGGTCACGGCCATGGCCTTTTCCAGAGCGGCGAAGGAATCGTAGCGCTCGAGAAACAAGGCGTGGGTCGGGCCGGTCGTACTCACCAGCGCCGTGTAATGCGGATAGTCCGTCTTGGAGAAGGCCCGGACGAAGGCCGCCTCCGTCTTCTCGTGCGCCGCGCTCTTGCCGGGCTTGATGTCTTCGCGCAGGATCCGCAGGACCGCCGCCGGCTGAGGCGACTGCGCCATGACCATTGAAACCGCCGCGAAAGCGAGATTCGAAACCACGATACGGGAAAGTCTTTGCATCTACTTTGCTCCTCTGATATGACCCGAATGCTCCATTGGGGCTCCGGGTTCTGACAAGTGTACACTAGCCGCCACGCTTTGTGTACTTTGCAGTACATTTTTCTTCGAGATCCGGTCCTGGGCTCCGCCCGCGAGCTTGCCGGGGTCCCTGCGATTCCGCCGCGCGCACGATCACCCTGCCCAGTGCAGAGCCTTGGGTACCGGCGGGACGCACTAAACTGCGGGCAGGAACATTCCCGCCCGGTCCTTGTTCTAGCGCAAGGCGCTCGCTGGTTTTAGATGGTGCAGTGCTTGAAGAGCGCTACGTCGAAGCCGGTGTCTTTCACGCCGCGGAACGGATAGCGGGGACCACATTCTACCCGCTCGACACTCCCGACTGGGTCCAGGCACGGAAGCCGTGCGGCGCCGCTGTCAGGCCGACCGATGCTTGAAGCGGCGGGAAGCCAAGGCCAACAGTGCCAGGCCGCCACCCAGCAGCGCGCTGCTGGACGGTTCGGGAATCCCGGAGGTGGCGTTAGCGCTAGAAAGCGTGAAGGCCTCGTCAACTGCGATCGGATTCAGACTCCCAAAGAAGTCCTGGTAGGATGTACCATCGCCCCCTGTTCCAGATTCCCAGGCCCACTGCGGCGGGTATGCGACGTCCGGAACGATGCTGAGCCAGTATTGAGTACCAGCGGTCGCAGTGAAATTGATAGGGGCTGAGTAACTGTAGGCCGGGTAGCCAATGAGATCGGTCTCCAGGAAAGTTTCACCGGCGTTTCCAGACACGTTCGCGGTATAGAGCGGGGTGCCCAGATAATTCGGAAGGCCGGAATTGTCGGCCCAAATACTGATGGTGACCCCGGTCATGGGGCCCGCACCCGGAACGTAGCTGCCATCCCACGAGACCGAAGCAATGGTGGCAGTGGAGCCCAAAGTAAAGTTGTCGTAGACCGTGGCGTAATTACCCAGACCACCACTGGTATCGTTTTGCGAATAGTATCCGCCCAAGAAGTTGGTCGGTTGCGAATACAGAACCCCAGCTTGCAGGTGGGTTGTTCCGACACCAAGAAAAAGGGCGGCCGCCGCCCCAAGTAAAGTCATCCTCGAGCTATGCATCCTTTAAGCTCCTCCAAATGCCTTCCACTCGGGAACCCGCCGCGACCGTAAGCCGGGAATCTCCGTCCATCCGATTCGCCGGCATTTCCAGTCTGGCTCCCGCTTTCCAATTACTATACACCGAGATGGCGATCCGTCATACATAAAAGTACAGATGTTCTTGGGGATCTCGTTTTCAGTTTCCTCCGGCGCAATTTCGCCCTGCCGGTAGAATCCAGAGTCGGGAAATCCTGCCTTTTCATTGCATTTCACGCCCAGTTCGCAGATTTCAGGCGCTGGCTGCCCGAACGGGAAGTAGAGCACCATGATCTTCGCCGCCGTATCAGCCATCGGCTTTTGCACGGATGTCGAAGCGGAGGGTCCAGCGACTCTGACGGCGTCAGGCCGAACGCTTAAACAAATGCAGAGCCTGGCTGCAGGGCAGAGCCCAGTGCCCCAAACCGGCTACGTTGGCGCTGTTTGGATGCGGATGACAGTCGTTCGCTCTCGCCCGTGCGAGGACGTGCAGGCCGAGGAATCTCAAATCAGCGTTTAGTGAACCAGTCGTCCCGTCCTCATCGGCTCGGCATATCGTCGGGGCCGCGGATTTCCTCTCCAATCGCGATGAAGCGCCGGGTGATGATTTGCACCTTCGAAGCATCGACGCCCAGCGCGGCCAGGGTTTCCCGAAGCTGGCTGGCCGGGATGAAAGTGGTCGTTCCGGAACGACGCAACACCTCTTCCATGGACTGCGCCAGCGTCGTCACTTGCGAGTTGGTCAGCTCCTCGCCGAGCAGCACGGTAGTGAGTTCATCGGCGAAACTCGTGACGGCGGAGCGCGACGGTTGGTGTCCGGTCTCCGCCAGTAACAGGATGGCATCGGCAAGCTGGTGGCTGAGCGTAGCCCGGGACGCGCCGCGGTCTTTGAGCGCCTGCAGGCTTGAGCGCAGCGTCGAGCTCGCCTCCGGCCTCCTGGCTGCGGATCTGTCCTGGCAAACAGCCCCAACGATCAGGCAGCCGCCCAACAACAGCAGGGCAAAGACGAGCCTTTTCATGGCTGGAGTATAGTCCCCGGCAGCCACGGCGGCAAGGGGTGCAGCGCGCGTCGCGGAGGGCTTGCTTCTGCGCGCCGCACTCGCCTGGGAGCCGGGATTTCAGCGGGATTTCGCCGTGAATCCACCGTGCGCCGCGCCGCCTCGTCCGCTACGGTGGTTGTCGAATCGACAGCAGACCGCGTTGGGCAGGCGGGAGAGGATTGGTGGGCCCTGCAGGATTTGAACCTGCGACCAACGGATTATGAGTCCGCGGCTCTAACCGCTGAGCTAAGGGCCCACGCGCACACACCCGCGACTTTGAATTTAACATGAGAGCCGGGAGCCGCGGTTTCAAAGATGCGCGGGCGCGGCACGGTTTCGGAGACCGCGGCTTGCAGTCGCGGCTCGTCGCGACGGCTCGGTTTCGGCTAGGGCAGGGGCGTTTCGCGCTGCAGCAGGTGGAGCAGATTGCCTTCGGGGTCGTGAAAGAAAACGACCTTGTTGCCGCCCTTGTCCGAGGGCGGATCGAGAAAGGCGACGCCGGCCGCGCGGAGGCGCTCGCACTGCGTTTCGAAATCGGTGACGGTGAGCGCCAGGTGGCGCAGGCCGGGCGTTTTCGGCGTGGCGGGCGGAGCGTCGCCCTCGGCGCGGATGATCTCGATCATGCTCCCGTCGGGGGCTTTGACGAAGATGGCGCTCTTGCCGCGGTAGTTGACGGCGAAGCCCAACGCGGCGACGTAGAAAGACGCGAGAGTCTCGGGATCGCGGGCGGCGATGGCGGCATGTTCAATTCCGTGGATCATGCCTGCATTTTAGCCGCTACCGCGCAACGACGGTTCGCCGCGGGCGAGCGATTTTTCGGAGCGGACGTCTTTCGCGGCCTGGCGGGCGTCCAGAAGCATAGAGCAGTCAGGATCAAGCGGGACCGACGGGGCGGAGCACGATGAGCACAGGCAGAGAAAGAGGCAATCCAATGTTCAGAAGCGGGCGTCAGGCCTGTGTTATATTGAGTTTTGACCTCACTGGGAGGTCGTCTAATGGTAAGACTGCGGTCTCTGGAGCCGCGTATCGGGGTTCGAGTCCCTGCCTCCCAGCCACCCCCCTTGTGAGAGACCCACGATGAAACTGAAGACGTTGGCGGTGTATATGGCGGCGGTCTGCCTGGGAGCCCAATCGGCCCCGCCGGCGGCTGGTCCGGATCAGAAGGCAGAGGAGGCGCGGGTGGCCGAGCGGGCCAAGCGGTTCTACGAACTGCTGGTAGGCGGCAAGGCGCGAGCGAGCGAAGAATTCGTGTGCGAGGCCAGCAAGGACGAGTACTACGCGGCGCCCAAAACGAAGCCGCTAGGCGCTGAAGTCGGCCGGGTGCAGATCGACCCAGACGGCAAGACGGCGCTGGTTCTGACCATGGTGGAGGACGAACACATACTCCCGATGGCGGGGCAGAAGCGGGTCATGAAGATGTCCACGCCGACCACTTGGAAGCTGGAAAACGGGCAATGGTGCTACTACCTTGAGCCAGCCCCGCCGAAGACGGCCGCAGAGCCCGCCAAGCCGCCGGTGGACGCGGCGGCTCTGGCCAGGCTCGGTCAGCCGCCGCCGGGGGTGAAGCCGGCGGACCTGCCCCAGCTGGCGCACAGGGTGACGGCCTCGAAGCAGCAGTTCAAGATCCCGGGCGACGCGGATGGGAAAGACGAGATCGTCATCACCAACGGGCTGAACGGCCCGGTCAAGCTAGTGTTTGGGTGCCGCAAGGTTCCGGGCCTGGAGTGCAAATCGGACAAGGAATCGATTGGTCACAGCGACCAGGCCAGGCTGACGGTGGAATTCAAGTTCAGCGGCACTAAGCTGCCGCAAGGCGTGAAAGCTGCGCTGTGGGTGGAGCCCTTCCACAACCTGATGATGTTCCCGATCGTCGCGCATTGACCCGAACGCGGGCGGGTTCAGGCGGCGCCTACCGACGGACGGAGGAACGGCTCCGGCTGGGCCGTTGGTTGAGCAAGAAGCAACTTAAAACCAGCCCTCGCATGAAAAAACGGGGACAGCCACCATGCCTGTCCGGTTGAGGCTCGGACGCGCTGGCCTGTATGGGCAATTCCGGGTCCGGCCGCGGACAAGCCGCTACGGTGTAGCGGGGGTGCTCTAATTGGCTGTTTATAATCAATAACTTGCAGACGAGGGCCGCTACTAGTAGCGGGTTTGTCAATTTCCAGCCGCCGTCGCCGGGGCCGTTGGATGGTCCGCAATCGCGCCGCCGGGATTGAAATCGATAAGGGTCGGAACGACTGTGACTGATTGATTAATAGGTGCTTGCGTCGATTAGAAAGGTGCTCAACCGGACAGGCATGGACAGCCACCGCTTTTCGCACAAAGCCGCATTGATTCTAAAATGTTTGCCACAGCGAAAAACGGTGGCTGTTCCCGCTTTTTGCCTTCGACGCACTTCTAACACGGGCTGTTAATAGCCGCAGCTCAGTAGCAACGCAAGGTAACATCGCAAACATCGCACCGAGCGGTCGTGGCAGCAGCGGGCTTGGGGTGGATCAGTGCGTCCGACCGCTCATAAAGAAAGGGCGGGGCTTGCGCCCCGCCCTTTCAAGACCGACAAAAATGCCTTCAGTTAGAAGGTCATCTTCTCGGGTTTCTGACTCGGATGGACGATACCACGCTGGTCGAACACCAGAGCCAGGTAGCCCAGGCTGAGGTTGCCGCCGTTGGTGGCCGTGCCATGGTACACCGTGAAGGCGTAGCCATGAGCATAGAGGAAGTCGCACGTAGCGATGGCGTAGCCGTTCCAGCTATGCTTGGTGAAATCCGTCTTCGGATACTGCAACACGAGGATGGCCTGAATCAGGTCCTCGGAAGTCGTTCCGGGCTGGATGAAATCAGCCGGATCGTCGCCGGTCGCGGAGCCGTTGAAGCCCTTGGCGCCGAGCACGACAGCAGCCGGAGGATTGGTGGCATCCGTGAGCAGGGGAGCGCCCCGATCGAAGGAGCCATAGAAGTACACGTTGCAAATGCCAGGCTGGTCATTTCCGTTGGCGGATTCGCCCGGGACAGCCGGCGTGGAGGCGCAACGAGAGAGGTCCATACCGTCGCAGAACGCGCCGAACGGATCGAGACCGGTGTTGGCGACAGTGAGGCCAGTGTCCCAACCTTCGCCAGCCACGAGGTACGGATACAGGAGGTTCGTGGTGCAGGGGTCAATCGTCAGCAAATTGAGGCCCGTGATCGGAGGAGGCATAACGAACCGCGGGATCGGGGTGATCTGCGGAACGGGGCCGGCCGTCCAGGGAGCATAGCCCGCCATGGTGACGGTGACCTGAGCGGTCGGATCGTCGGGTGGAGGATAGGGGGTCGGAGGAGTGGCGTTAAGCACACCCTGGACCGGCACTTCCAAAGTGGTGGTCACTGCGTCGGTGGCACCGGGCAGGACCTCATAGACCACCATGTTGCCAGTAGCGCTGGTATCAACCGTAGTCCAGGCGCCCGTGTCGGATGGAGAGTAGTAAGCATCCGCGTTCAGTGTGTTGGAATAGAGATCAGAGTCCACCTCGAAGGTGCCCTGATCGGGAGCCGCCGTTACAGTGCCGCCGGAACCGTCGGGGTTGGTGCCCGTAACCAGGACCGCTTCAACGATGACCGAGGTGCCGCTCAGCACTTCGATGGCCTGCGGAACCGAAATCGTGGTGTAGGTCGGCCAGCCGTTGTCGCCACCGCTGGAGAACGTGAACGCGAGACGGGTGCCGCCGGCGATGGTCGGATTTTCCCAACCAATCGTGCGGCCGGTCTGCGACCAGTCGGTCGGAGGAGAGAAGGCGTAGCTATAGAGCTCCGTGAAATCTACGTGGAAGTACTGAGGCACTTGTTGGCCAGGTAGAGACCAGGCGAAGCACTGCCTCCAGTCGAGCGAGCCGGCGCCAGACACGACCAGGCTGGGAGCCGCATAGCCCAACTGAACATTGATGGTCGGTTGCGCATTCGTGACGCCGTTGAGGCCCGGGAATACGTTGCCCGGGTTGGTCTGATTCGCCGCACTCTTCGTCTGGCTGGGCTTGGCCCAAACAGTGAGAACCAGCGGGCCACCGTAGTTGGGCGGGTTGCTGGCCAACTGGAGAGCGCTGACGCGCAGGCCGTAGATGGTGACGTAGACCGTGTCCGGTGCGGCCGAAGTGCTAGTGTCGCCATTCGGATTCATGTCAACTTCCTGGAAGATGACCGCGCCGCCGGAGGTGGCGTTGCCCTTGTAGATACCGCCGCTCATGGCCGGAGATATGGGTATGGCATAGAAGGGGCCAGTGGTGTCTTCGGGCACACCCGCAAAAGTGTCTACTTGGACGGTGAGCATCGGCTCAGTCTCACCGTCGATAATGGCGGTCGAGGAGGTGAGCGGAGCGTTGAGGGGGAAGTTGACCTGCCAGTCGTACAGAGTACCAGACTGTATGGGGATGCCAGAATTGGGCAACTGGTTGTAGACCGTGCACGCGAACGTGAGGGCCGGCACCAACGCCGTCTGGTTTTCCTGTTGCAGCCGGGCGGTCTGCTGGTTGTACTGATTGCACGTTACAACCGGTACATTAACTTGAGCCACGGCGATGCCGGCAACGATTACCAGCAGTGCCATGACTATAAATGATTTGCGGAAACTAACCATTTCCTTCTCCTTGTGGAATCGGATTCAGATTTGAATTGATGAAGTTTCTTTGACCTGAGCCTGAAAGCAAACCAGTAAGACTCATTTGCTCCGGCGCCACGCCGCCGTTTTTTGCGGTGGGCCGCCTCTGCCCTGTCCCGGGATTGAAGGCTGCCGGAGATTTATGTTTTGTCTGTGCCAACAATACTGTAATCTCTCTGTGCCCGCAGGAGTTACGCCAGCAAGGGATGCGGCATCGGTCTGAAAGCAATTCCGACCGTTCCGCCGGGTACCCAAATCCTTCACCATACGGTTCCAGAAATGGAAACCGGCAAGAAAACCCTTGTTTGGATTAGACCACGCGGCGGGGGATCGTGTCAACGAGATTCAGCAGCGGCCAGGGTGCGGAGAGGGAGAATCAGACCCGTCGAGGAGGGATTCCCACGTTTGGGGAGAAACAGGCCCGGATGAGGAGGACCGGCGCGGCCGGAAAGACCCGGCCGAGCGGACCTGCGCGCGCCCGGGGGCAGAAGTGCGCCGCGCCGGGGCCATTTACTCGCGCACCAGTTTCTGAACGCGCTTCATGCCGCGGACGAGATCGTCGCTGGCTTCGGCCAGCCCGGTGGTGTCGTAAATGACGTGCGGTGTGAGGAAGATTACCATTTCGGTACGGTTGGTGGTGATCGACTTGTTGCCAAAGGCGGCGCCGATGAATGGAATTTTATAGAGGAACGGAATACCCGAGCTGGAATCCGTTTTGGTTTCGCTGATGATGCCGCCGATGGCGATCATGTCGCCATCCTCGACGGTGACCTGGGTCTTGACGGTGCGCTGGGAAAAACTGGGGGACTGAATGCCATTGGAGGAGGCGGCAATGGGCGCGCTGACCTCCTGATCGATGAGCAGGGTCACGACGCCGCTGGGATTGACGCGCGCGGTGATGTTGAGGGTTGTGCCGGTGGAGACGTTCTGGATGGTGTTAGCGAACAGCGAACTGCCGCTGGACTGGGCGCCGGTAACGGCCTGTGAGGCGAGGGTGGGGACGGTGTCGCCGACGTTGATGAAGGCCGGGATGGAGTCGGTGGCGATGAGCCGGGGGGTGGAGACGACCTTGGTGCGGCCGGAGCCTTCCTGGGCGGTGAGCAAACCGAAGAGCTGGCGGCTCTGGCCGACCAGTGTGCCGGCCGAAAGGGTGGTAGTGGCGCCGTCAAATGCGCCGATCAATGCGCGGGCGGCGGAAGAGGTACTGCCGGGGACGCTGCCCGGATTGGTGGCGCCGACCTTTTGCAGCCAGGCCTGAATTCCGCTGGAGAACTGGCCGGTTAGAGTGACTTCGAGGATCTGAGCCTCGATGAGCACCTGGCGCGGCGGGACATCGAGTTGGTGGAGCAGTTTCTCGACGCTCTCATACTGCTCGGGGGTAGCCAGGATCAGCAGCGAGTTGTCGCTGATGTTGGGCGTGATGCGGGGGCCAAACTGGGTCGAGCCGGGCATCAGTCCGCCGTAGCCCGCCATTCCAAGATAATTGCCGGTCATGTCGGCCCCCATGCCGGATCTGCCGGCGAGATTGCCGGACATGGCGCCAACCGTGGCGGAGGAACCGGGATAGGCCGGTGCGGTGGTCGTCGCGCCAGCAACGCCCGCAGTGCCGCTATAGCCAGAGCCAGAGCCGTACATAGCGCCGCCACCACCGTACATACCGCCGCCGTAGCCCGACATACCGCCGCCGTACATGCCGCCGCCGTAGCCCGACATACCGCCGCCGTACATGCCGCCACCCATGCCGCCGTACATGCCGCCCGTGCCACCGTACATGCCGCCCATGCCACCGTACATGCCGCCCATGCCACCCATGCCGCCGTACATGCCGCCGCCCAGGCCGGACATGGAGTAATAAAGTTGCATGATCGACATGCCGAGGTAGGCGGCTTGCGCGTATTTCACGCGATAAACATAGGTGTCGCTCTTGCCCGCCGCCTTTGTGACCTTAATATCGAGCTTCTTGATCCATTCCTCGACGACATTGAAGGCGACTGGATTGGGGGCGATCGCAACCAGCGTATTGATGCGGTCGACGGGCAGGAACTTGACGCTCGACGCATCCTTGCTGAGCGAGACCGATTGCAGGACCTGTTCCAACTCTTTAGCGAGCTCGCTGGGCCGGCTGTTGACGATATCGAAAACGCGCACGCGCTGCTTGGCCAGGGCATCGCTGTCGAACATGGCAACGAGTTCCATGAGGCGGCGGATGTTGCGGCGGCTGTCGAGCACGAGCAGCAGGTTGGCGTTGGGATAAGACCACACCTTGCCGTCCTTGCCGAGAAAGGGCTCGAGCAGTTTGCCGATGTCTTCGACGCTGGAGTACTTCAGGAAGATGAGATTGAGCATCGGCCGCTCATCCTCGGGGATGTCCTTTTCCAGGGACTCCGGGCGGATGGGCATACGGGCCAGATCGACGAGCGGCACGATGCGGTAGATGTTGCCCATCTGCACCATGGTGTAGCCGTTGATGCGGAGGATGGTCTGGAGCATGGTGAGCGGATCGACGCCCTTGGTCTCGCCATAGGTATTGAGGGTAACGCCGCCCTTCACGCTGGGGTCGAGAACGTAGTTGATTTTGGCCAGTTTGGCCAACTGATCGATGACCTCCAGCAGATTGGCGTTCTGGAGCGAAAATCCGCCGACCGGAGGCGCGTTCTGAATCGCGGTGACGTTGGCGCTCTTCTGATCGGAAGTCGCGGCCGCGGGTTGTGCATCGGCGGCCGGGCGCGCGGCAGGAGCGGCCTGTCCTGCCGGGCGTGTCGCAATAGGCGTGCGCGCCGAGGCGGGCTGGGGCGGCGTGCGTCGCACCGGCGCCGGCCTCCCGGGGTACTGGAGGGGGTCAGCGGGCTCCGGAGGGGACTGCTGCGCAGTCAGGACGGCCGGGGCCGCCGCCACCGCCAGCAACAGCAGCAGGGCGGCCACTGCGCGGAACCGGAGTCCCGGCGCGCGAAAGTCGTTGCCCGATCGAGTGGGGACAGTAAAACGCCAATTCCAGCCGTACATCATTCCACTTTCTCCCAATGACAACTCGGGCCCACCGCGGTCGGAGTCACAATCTTGCGAAAGCCCTCCGTTACGGTGCCATCGGGCGAGTTATCGCCCTTCAGGCAAGAGCGATACGACCCGACGCCCGACCCGAATTTGCCCTGCGCGTCCGGGTTGGGAGCTGCGTCCGCCGTCTTTTTCGAATCCGCCGTCGCGGCAGACGCCTTGTGCGTAGCACCGGGCTGTTTTGCCGTCGCAGACTTATGCGCGACAGGAGGGTGCGAGGATGGCGCGGTGCGTTTTGTTTTCGCGGGCTGCTTGGATGGAGCGGCCTTGGCCGGCGCGGTAGGTTTACCCGGCGCGGTGGTTTTTTTCGATTGACCGGCCACGGGCGGCGCGGCGCTGTGCGCCAGGGCCGGCCTCCCGGGATAGTAGTAGGGGTCGAAAGTCTTGGGCTTTGGTTGTCGCTGCTGCGGCTGCGCGGATTGCTGCTGCTGTGTTGGCTGCGGCTGTGTTGGCTGCGGCTGTGTTGGCTGCTGCCGCGCAGTCAGTCCGGCAGGGCCTGCGATGAGCAACACCAGCACGGCGGCCGTCGAGTGTAAACGTAGTCCCAACGCCCCAAGGGCGCTGATCGATCGCATCGGGGCCGTCAAGCCCAGATTGGAATTTTGCATTATTGTACCTTCTCCCAATGACAACTTATGCCCATCGGCGTCGAAACCGACACCTTGCGAAAACCGTCTTCCACGGTGCCGTCGGGCGAGTCGTCGTCCTTCGTGCAAGCACGATACGATCCGACGCCCGCGCCGAGCCTGCCCCGACTTTCGGAGGCGGAGCCGAGGGTCGGCACAGCCTTAGAGCCGGACTCCGCCGCGGCAGCCTTCTCCTTGGAAGGCACGGCTTGTGCGATGGGCGAGGTCCGGGCGGTCTCGGACGCCGGGGCGGGCGTCAGGTCCCGCATTTCCTGATAACGCGCCGCTACCTGCTGGCCTTCCCAATCGAAGACGACGCCGAGTTGGGTGATGGCCAGCACTTTGAACTCGCCGATTTTCCCGCCGATGGAGTAGGAATGCTGGCGCGCGCCGGCTTTTTCGGCGAGCAGGACGCGCGGCCCCTCGCCGAAGTTAATTGCGCCGTAGGCGCGGGGCAGAGGTGGCATCGGTTTCGGCGCCACGACGTCGATAATGACGTCGGGATTGCGGTCGGGGCTCAGGAGCAGCTTTTGAGCGACCTCGACATAGGCTGAAGAGACGGCGGGTTCCGGCGCCGGACTCACCAGGACGACCGGCGGCGGGAGGCCGGCTTCGCGCCGATGCAGGAAGCGAGTCTGCTCAGCCAGCCGTTCGCGGCGGTAATCCAAAAAGCGCCAGGCGGCGAGGGCACACAGCGCCAGCAGGAGCAGATTGAGGACGATGAGATTGCGTCTCAAAACGTCAGGACTCCCTTCTTCTGCGGAACCAGTTTCCGGGGGACGATTCCGCTGATGGTCAGGCGCACGGGCACGGTTTTCTTTTTGGGCTGGGCCTGCCTGAACTGCAGGTTGGAAGTGGCGATCAGTTCCGGCTGTTTCGACAGGTCGGCGATGAAGTTCAGAATCTGCTCGATGCCGGAATCCGTGGCGATGCTCACGGTCACCTCGCCGTAGGCGTCGCCGAAGGGCTGGACGGGGGAAAACTCAGAGCCTTTGATATCGAGCGGCGGCGATTGCGCGCCGGCCACGCGACGAACGATCTGCAGGAGTTGGGCTTGAGCCTGGGGCGCCGTCTCGGCGTTAATCAGGCCCGTCTCGCGGCGGGCCAGTTCGGCGCTGACGCGCTGGTCGATCTGCTCGCGCGCGGGCACGGCGGCGGCGAGGCGGCGCAGGCGGGTCAAGCGGCGCTCGGCCTGCGCTACGCCTTCCTTCACGGCCGCGGAATCGGCGGCGGGCTGCGGCCAGAACCAGACGGCGGCGAAGACGGTTGCGGCTACGGTGAGGATGATCAGGGCGCGCCGGTCGCGCTGCGTGAGGGGCTTCACTTGCGGCCTCCCGCGGGCGTTTTTTCGCGCTCGCGCAAGGTCCGGATGTGGAACGACTCGACGTTGTCGCGGCGGCCGATTTGGGAGACAAACTCCGAATTCTCGAATAGCGGCGACTCGTCGAGTTTTTTCAGCAACCCTTCGGCCTGACTGATTTCCCCCGATATCTGCACGTCAGTCCGGCTCACGACGATCGAATCGAGAGAGGCCGGCGGCGGAATCAGTTTGGTCAATTCGAGCAAGACGTCGAGGTCGGCGCGCGAGCGCTTGCGGAAAGCGTCCAGGCTCTGAATCCGGGTGGCGGCGTCGGCGCTGTGGCGGTCCAGCGTTTCGACGCGCCGGGCCACCGGTTCCAGGCGGCGGATCTGCTGCTTCAAACTGCCGGCATAACCCTGGTCCAGCCAGACCTCCTCGGCCAGCAACCCGGCACCGACGCCCAACAGGAGGATCAGCAGGATCAGCGTCGGCACGAGGATCGCGCGCGAGGACTGGACTCGCGCCTCAGCCGGCAGCAGGTTCAGCGGAAGGCCGAGGTGCGGGCAGGCGGAGACCAATGCCGCGGCCCAGACGAGCGCCATGCGCGAACGGCCGGCATCCGAAAGATCCAGAGTATCGGGAGCCGACCGCCAGGGCGGCAGAACGTCGATCCAGTTGACGGGTTGAACATTTTCGTCGAGACGCGTTTCGGAGGCGGCGAGCGCCAATGCCCGATGCAAAGGCATTGCAAACAAGGCGTTGTAGAGCGGGTGCGAGGGGCTCTCGGCATACGCCTCGGTTTCCGAATCCACCGCGCCCGCGAGCAGGTCCCGAATGGCGATGAACTGGGCCGGCGGCGGAGCGTCGCCCAGACGCGCCGCAAAAAACAGCGCGCTGCCGGAGCAGGTGAAACCGGCCAGCCGCAGGCCGGCCTCGGAAAACAGCGCCAGATAGCGGTCAACGAGTTCCCGCTCGACGATGGCCACGTTGAAGATGTCGCTCACGCCGATGCGCTGCCAGGCCCAGGCCAGGTCCTCGGCGGGCAACGGGTGCAGATTCTCCAACTGCCACTCCAGGGCCGGACCGGCATCTTCGTCGCGAACGCCGGGCAGAGCGACGGTTCGAGCGACGACCTTGGTACGCGGCAGGACGACGACCGCGGCCACCGAGCCGGCGCCGCAGCGGGCCAGGAAGCGCGCGACCTCGGCGCCCCATTCGGCGGCCGGGCGCTCGAGGTAGTTGGCCACCCGCAAGCTGGCGGCAATGGAAAGTCCGGTCGGGCGCGCCCGCGCCACCATGATTTCCAGGTAGTGGTCCTCCGCGACGATGCCCACGCCCAGGCCAAAGCGGAGGTATCGGTGCAACGGGGCCGGTATTACCAGGGCCATGTCTCCTCCATGGGGCGCACGGCGGGTCCGGAACGCGCATCGAGAATGCGGTAGCTGCCCAGATCGTAGGTGGGCGACAGCAGGACGGTCAGCGTGGCCGTGCGGCGGAGATCGGAGAGCCCGCCGTTGGGCTTGCGAATGCGTGCCGTGGCGCGGATGGTGTAGAACTTATCGCCGCCGATGACGAAGCTGGCGGCGGCGGGCCCGAAATTGGCCGCGAGGGCGCGCAGTTGTTCCGACGTGATGGGCGCATGGCGGCGCAGTGCCACGACGGTCGCGATGGCGTCCGGGGGCACACCGGCGGCGGCCATGACGGCGGGTTGGACGGAGTTGATATCGAAAGCGCCGCCGGCGCCGTAAACCGACAGACAGTCGCGCAGGCCGGCGCGCGGGACCCAGCTCCCGTCGGGCGTCCGTTCGACGCGGCCATAGAGCAGTTCGGAAGTCATACCGTAGACCGACGACAATTCTTCAATCTGTTGAAAAGACGCATGGGGGACCCGAAAAGTCGGATCCAACCGCAAGTACAGCGGATCGAGGGCGGTTTGCGGGTCGTAGCGGCTGCGCCAATCGACGATCTCCGCGGCGACCTTGGCGGCCAGTGGCGGCGGGTAGCCCAGCGCCACGATCAGCCGTGCCAGAAAATCCGGCGGGGCGGCGTTCACGTTCATTTTGGACGATTCGGGGATGATCTCGACCAGCGCTTCTCCCGATGGAAACGAGAACCGAAGGAAGGGCAGGCCCGGCGCCCAGAAGCGCGGGCGGCCGTCAGGCAGCGGAATGCCCGGCCCCCATTGCAGGTACAGCAAGCCGCGTTCGACGCCGGACGAGGCCAGCAGCGCGGCGCGGGTGCCGTCCACCAGGTTCGCGGTTCGATCGCGCTCGGCGCGCACGGTCTGCGCGGCGGAGAAGGCGATAGCCGCGAGAGCCGCGGAAAGCCACAGAACGGCCAGCAGCGCCCCGCCGCGCCGGCCGCCGGAATGGAGCGCGCTAATTGAGACCTTCATTGGCGCTCCGGTTGGGCCGTATGCGGGCGTAGAAAGGCAGCAGCGGCAGCCGCGACGGGCCGCCGCCGGGCAGCGGCGTCATCTCGATGCGCACGGCGGTGGGCAGCGCAACGGGGCTGATCCACGCGGGCACCCAGTGCGTGAAGGGCTCTTCCCGCATCGGCGCCTGGTAGGCGAAGGCAACCGAGGACAGACGGTCGGCGAGGATGAAACTGGCCGACGACGGCTGCGGCGCCGGAAAGAGCAGGACTGGCGGGCCGCCCTGCGGATCGGGCACGGGGGGCAGGCACAGCGCGCCGGCGCTATACGGACTGAAATAGAGCCGCTCGTTGACCACCAGCCGGATGCCTGCGCCGTCGGGGGTCGGGATGGTGAACAGTTCGAGGATCTTGGGCTGGCCGCGCCCGGACTCGGCGAGGGAGTAGGCAGAGACAAAACGCATGACAGTGGGCTGGCCTTCAAAAAACAGCGCGCTCTGCGGGCGCGCGTCCGGCACGGCACAGCCGCAGGGTGCGACGACGGGCATGAAAGCGGCGAATTGCTGTTCGAGGATGCGCTGCGCGCCGCTGGCTTTGCGTATGTTGTCAACGCGCCGGTTGATGCTGGCTACGGAACCGAGCCCGGCTTGCACGGAGTAGAGCATGGCGACGCTCAGCAGCGACACCAGGGTCACGGCGATGAGCACCTCGAGCAAGGTCATGCCGGCGCGGCGGCTCACTGCGGCGCTCCCAGAAGTTCCTGCGGATGGGCCAGCATCCAGTCCACGTCGTCGGTGGAAAAAAGGGCGCTGCGATAGGTCTCCAGGCGCATGCTCTTGCGGCCGGATGCGGTGATCCACCAAAGCTCGAGCTGAATGCGCTCGAGCCCGACCGAGTTGGGTCGGGGCGGCATCGTCGCGGCCTCGACCGGCGTGACCAGCGCCGACCAGCCGGCCTCGACGCCGGCAGTGTATTCCGGGGAAAAGACGCCGCCGAACGACTGGCCGTGCGGGAGAGCGGACTGGGCCAGCAGCTCGTCCATCTTGCGGCGGGCCAGCGACGCAGCGCGTTCAAGTTCGACCTGGCGGTCGGCATTGCGCAGGGAAGTCCGCAAGGCCGAGAGCCCGGCGGTGACGGCGACGGCCATGATGGCGGTAGCCACCAGCACTTCCAGCAGTGTGAAGCCGCGGCGCGTCATTTCACCACCGCGGCCGCGGGTTGAGTCAAGTCGATGACCGGCACGCCGGTGACAGGATCGATGCGTACGCTACGCTTACCGGCATTGAGCGTGGACAGTTCTACGGTCAGACTGGGGAAGGCGCCTCCGGGCAGCAGCAACACGCTCGTCTCGGGCTGCGGTCCGTCCTCCGGAATCGGGTAGACCTCGGACAGAGTGACCCCCTGCGGCAGATGCAGTGTGCGCAGCGGCGTATCCGGACCGGCCATCACGATCGTGGCTTGCGATTTCACGAACCGCAGCTCAATCGGCGACTCGGTCCGGTCGACGCGACTCATGGCCTGCGACAGGAATGCCGCCACATCGTCGGCGGCCACTCGCAGCCGGATCCGCTCCATGCCGCGGGCGACGCCGGGGTAGGAAAGTCCGGCGATCAACGAAATGATGGCGACAACGACCATCATTTCCAGCAGCGTCATACCGCGCGCGCGGGCGTGCCCGGCCCAACCGCAGCGGGACGACAGGGTCGCGCGCGGGGCAGCGGATTCACGCCGTCCGAAGGCGGCTGTTCGAGCTCGACGAGGCATATCAGGGGCGGAGCACTAATTCTTCCAGCTCATAATGTCGGCGTTGATGCCCTCGCCTCCCGGCTGCCCGTCCGCGCCATAGCAGAGGATGTCGGGCTCGTCGCCATGGTCGCCGGGATACTTATACAAATACGGATGGCCCCAGGGATCGGGCGGAATATCCTTGGGCATGTAGGGCCCGTTCCAGTTCTCCACGCCCTCGGGCTTCACGCGCAGGGAGATCAGCCCCTGGTCGGTGGTGGGGAACACGCCGGTGTCGAGCTTGTACTGGCCGAGGGCGTCCATGAAGTTGTTGACCTGGACCTTGGCGGCGGTGACCCGCGCCTGGTCGGCTTTCTTGAACATTTGCACGCCGACGACCGCCGCGAAGAGGGCGATGATGGTCACCACGACGAGCATTTCGATGAGCGTGATGCCGGCGCGGCGCCGGTCGCGCGGGCGGTGATGGAGAAGTTGCTGCCTGGCCGTCATGTTTATAGACTCCCACTTCGTTCGCATGTTCACATTCCCACGTCGTTCAGACTGGTGATGGCCATCATGAGGCTCAGAATCAGCGAGCCGATCACGACGCCCATAAAGAGAATAATCAGCGGCTCGAAAAGCGAGGTGAAACGCTTGATGGCGGAGCGCGTGTCGGCGTCGTAGATCTCGGCGGCGCGCAGGAACATCGCGTCCAGCCGCCCGGTCTCCTCGCCCACCGCGATCAGATGCGAGAGCAGCGGGGGAAACTGGCCGCTGCGCGTGAGCGGCGTTGAGACGCCCTCGCCGCGCTTGATGCCCTGGGCGACAATCTCGAGCGCGTCGCTCATGCGGCGGTTGGTCATGATGGCGCGCGAAATCGTGAGCGTCTGCACCAGCGGCACGCCGTTCGAGATCAGGGTTCCCATGGCACGCGCGAACTGCGCCGATTGGGCTTTGCGGATGACATCGCCAAACATTGGAATCCGCAATTTGAAGCCGTCCCACCACAGGCGGCCGGCGGTCGTGCCGATATGAAAACGCAGCGCCGAGACGGCGGCGGCGAGCGCGAGCAGCACCCACAGGCCATAGGCCTTGACGATTTCACTGGTCTGGAGCAGGATCTGCGTCGGCAACGGGATCTTCATGTGCGACTCGGCAAAGACGCTGGCGAAGCGCGGCACGACGAAGTACAAGAGCAGTGTGATGGAACTCATGCCGACAACGGACAGCAGCGCCGGATAAACCATGGCGCTGATAATGTAGCCGCGCAGCTCATCGCGCGTGCGCTCGTATTCGGAGAGCCGTTCAAAAATCGGGGCCAGCGAGCCCGAAGCCTCGCCGGCGCGCACCATATTGACGTAGATGTCGGAGAAGTAGTCCGGGCGGGCGGCGAGCGCATCGCCGAAGGAGCGGCCGCCCCTCAGCGCGCGCAGCACGTCGTTGACGGAGGCGCGGAACTCCGCGCGCTCGGTCAGCTCGGAGGTGATGGAGAGCGCGCGATCGAGCGGGATGCCCGCTGTCAGCAGGGTCGCGATCTCCTGGGTGAAAAACAGAACGTCGCGGCGGCGTCCGAACTTCAGCCGGGGTAGCTTCCACTCGCCGCGGCGCTGGGGCGGGCGCGCGCCGACGTAGACCGGCAGCAGGCCCTGGCGCCGCAGCTCCTGCGCGGCCAGCCGCTCGGTCTCGGCGCTCAACGTGCCGGCGCGGCTCTTGCCGTCGGCCGTCACCGCGCGGAAATGAAACGTCGAGAGCATGCGGGCTCAGAACTCCTGGGTCACGCGAATGACCTCGTCGGCCGTGGTCACTCCGCCGGCGACCTTCAGCCAGCCGTCCTCGCGTAGCGGGCGCATGCCGTTCTGGCGGGCCAGCTGGGTCAACTCGCCGGCGTCGGCGTTGGCCATAATGCGCTTGCGCATGCCCTCATTCAACTCCATCAGCTCGAAGATGCCCACGCGCCCTTTGTAGCCGCTGCCGAAGCAATGTTCGCAACCCGCTCCGCGCCACGACGGGATCATTTCGCCGTAGGGGCTCATCCGCTCCCCGGCCGAGACCTGGCAGGAGCTGCAGATGACGCGCACCAGCCGCTGCGCCAGCACGGCCACGACGGACGACGAGATCAGGTAGTTCTCCACGCCCATATCGGTGAGCCGGGCGATCGCGCTGGGCGCGTCGTTGGTGTGCAATGTGGAGTAAACGAAGTGGCCGGTCAGGGCCGCGCGGATGGCCACGTCGGCGGTCTCGCGATCGCGGATCTCGCCGACCATGATCACGTCCGGGTCCTGACGCACGATGTGCCGCAGCCCGGATGCGAAGGTCAGACCGATCTGCGAATTGACGTGGATCTGGTTGATCCCGTCCATCTGATATTCGACCGGGTCCTCGATGGTGATGATTTTCTTGTCGGTCTGGTTGATGCGCTTCAGCGCCGCGTAGAGCGTCGTGCTCTTGCCGCTGCCGGTGGGGCCGGTGACCAGAAAGATACCATGCGGCATGGCCGTGAAATGCTCCATCCGCCCGAGCATGAGCGGATCGAAGCCCAGGTTGTGCAGGTCGTAGAAGTCGCCGGCCGAGCGGTCGAGCAGGCGCATGACCACGCTTTCGCCATACAGCGTGGGCAGCGTCGAGACGCGCAGATCGACCTCGCGCCCCAGCGCCTTGACCTTAATGCGGCCGTCCTGCGGCAGCCGGCGCTCGGCGATGTTCAGGCGGGCCATCAGCTTCACGCGGGAGATAATCGCGGCTTTCAATTCGCGCGGCGGGGCCTCCTCCTGGTGCAGCACGCCGTCAATGCGAAAACGGACTCGAAACTCCCTTTCGAAGGGCTCGAGGTGAATGTCGCTGGCGCGCCGCTCCACCGCGGAGGCGATCATGGCGTTGACCAGGCGGATCACCGGCGCCTCGCTGGCCATATCCCGCAAATGCTCGAGGTCGGCGGCCGCCTCCTCGCCATCGCGGGACAGAACCGCGCTCTCCTTGTCGGCCTCGCCGTAGTAGCGTTCGAGCGCGTCGAGAATCTCGGACTCGGTCGCGATCTCCGGTAGAATGTCGAGCCCGGTCGCCATGCGGGCGGCCGACAGCGTCTCGAAATCCAGCGGGTCGGCCATGGCCAGCGTCAGCGTCTGGCCCTCGAGGCGCAGCGGCAGGATCTTGGCCTGGCGCAGGAACTGGCTGGAAAGGCGTTCGGTTTCGGGCGAGACGGCGGGCGGACCATCGATGTGCGCCAGCGGGACGCCGAGTTGATCGGAGAGCGCCTGCAGCAGATCCTTCTGCGCGATGAAACCGAGGTCCACGAGGATGCGCCCCAGCTTGTCGCCGCGCTCGCGCTGGATCTCCAGCGCGCGGTCCAGGTCCTCGCGCGTGACGAGGCCGCGTTCCAACAGAATTTCACCCAGTTTCTTCATGCGGACCTGCTCAGCGGGCCTTCTTCAATCCGGATCGGTTCATTCGACTTTCACCTTCACGATGCGCAAGAGCTGCTCGCGCGGAATGTTGTGCTCCGCGGCGTTCAGCAGATCCTTCTTCTTCGCGGTGAGAGAAATCGAGTCCGGAAGGCCGTCGCTGTCTTCATAATCCGCGTAGTCGAAATCGACGTTGAGCAGCAGGTTTTCTTCCGGAGAAAGTTGATCCAGCGGTTTGACGGACTCGAGCAGCAGGCCCTCCAGGAACTGGCGAAACTCGGGCAGACGCTTCAGCTTGTCGTCCCGAATCCGGTCCTTCTGCGCTTTGGACAGGCCTCCGGCGAAACCGACCAGCGGAGACACCTTGGCGAGGTTGACCTCGAAGCTGATCACCACGCCATAGCCCTCGATGTACAGGGCGCGGGCGTGCGTGATCTGCTCGATCGTATCGATGCCGTAAGTTTCAATCGCCTTGTCGCACAGCCGTTCAACCGCCTTCACTTCCGCGCGCGACGGTCCCGCGGCCGGAGCCGCTGTCTGAGCGGACCCGAGCCCCGCCGCGAACAGGAACAGGCACGCCGCCAGGGTGCGCATCAATCACCTCCGCTGCGGCGCGAAGCCGTGAGCGTGGCAAAATTCAGCCGGCGTTCATAAGTCTCCAGAGCATAGCGGACCGCCTTGAGATCGGACTGCCGCTTCGTCTCCGACTGCTGCTCGTAGTTCGCCACATCCAGCTTCTCGCGCTCCGTCAACTGGCGCTCCAGTTGGGCCAGCGCGGGGCGGAGTTCGGTTTGCAAGCGCTGCTCGAATGCGGCGTTCCAGGCGGCGTCGACGGCAGCGGGCAGTCGCCGCTCAACTTCCAGTTGCGCCGCGGCGTGAATCCGGGCCTCGATCGCCGGCTGCGGCGCGGGAGCCGTTGCGGCCGGGGGCCGGGCCAGGAGACCATGGGTCACGATCGCCAGCGAAAGCATGGCGGCGGAAGCAAAACCCAATTGAGGACCTGCTTTCCACATCCGCCGCCACCAAGGCTCAGGCAGGATCGAATCGGACACAAAAACGATGCGGCGAGGCGGCTCGACCTGGGGCAGACTGCGCACCGCCGAGAGCGTCGCCTGCCAGCGGCTCAGCTCTGTCCGGCACTGCGCGCACGAGCCGAGGTGACGCTCGCACTCCGCCATTTCCGCGGGCGGCAGCTCGCCGAGCCCGTATCCTCTCCAGTCGAACACATGGGAATCCATCGCCAACTCCTTCATTCCACCGGCAGGTTCGCGCCGGGCGCGCCCCCCACCGGAGCCAGCAAACCTCGCAACGCCTCGAGACCCGTGTACACGCGCGACTTGATGGTCGAGGCCGGCGTGTCCAGAATCGAGGCGATTTCCTCGAACTTGAATCCTTCACAGACTTTCAACACAACCGCTTCCCGCTGTTCTTCCGTGAGCCGCGCCAACGCGCCCCGGACGGCGATTGAAACCTCGACCGAGGCCATGCCGAAAACGGCCGCCTGGCCGGTTGCCTGCTCCGGCGCATTCTCGGGCGCCGGACCCTCCAGCCGCCGGCGCCGCAGCAGGCTCATCGCCTCGTTATGCGCGATGCGGTACAGCCACGGGCCAAAACGCGCCGGATCGTCCAGCCGGCCCAGGTTCTGATACACCTTCAGGAACGTCTCCTGAGCCAGATCGAACGCTTCGTCGGGATCCGGAGAAAGCCGCAGCAGGTAGTTGTAAATCCGCTTCTCCCAGCGGGTGACAAGCGCGTTAAAGGCGTCCACGCGGCCCTCACGGGCCCGCAGGACCAGGTCGCGATCATCTGCCTCGCGGAAGATCAACCAGCGTTTCTCCACAACCTCCGGCCGGATCTGTCTGATTCAAGGACGCCCGTCGCGGAAGGAAAGTCGGACCCGCCGAAAGATTTGATAACATTCCCGCGGGCCAAGGTCGTTGAGCCAAATCGGTCCACCGGCCTCACTGATGTTCAGTCTGCCATGGAACGAACCGTCCGGCTGATTCCCGGTAGAGCGATCCGCGCCCGCGGCGCCGGCCGGGAGTCCGATACGATAACGATTGACGGCCCAGGCTGGCTGCAGCCGCGGGCCGGTGCGCCGCGTCCGCGGCTGGCGGCGGAGCCGGGCGCGTCAGGAGTCGCTTCTGAGCATCTCGTATCCCGATTCGGTCCAGTTCCTCTACGCGCTGGGCAACGAATTCAAGACAATCAAGTTCGGCCTGGAGAGGATCCGGACGCTGCTGGCGGCGCTCGGCAATCCGCAGACCGCGTGCCGCTTCGTGCACGTGGCCGGCACCAACGGCAAAGGCTCCACGTGCGCCATGATCGAGCGCTCGCTGCGCATCGCCGGAGTGCGGACGGGCCTGTTCGTGTCGCCGCACCTGATCGAGCCCACAGAGCGCATTCGCGTGGCTGGCGAGCCGGTCACAGCCGGTGAATTCGCGGCCGCCTTCGACCGGGTTCACGCCGCGGCGGAGCGGCTGATCACAGCGGGCGAGATCGACATGCACCCGACCTACTTCGAGACCATCACGGCTATGGCGTTGGCGCTGTTTCGTGAGAAGGGCGCGGCGATGGTGGTGCTGGAGACGGGCATGGGCGGGCGCCTGGATGCGACCAACGTGGTGGATCCGCTGCTCGGCGTGATCACGCCGATCGATTTCGATCATGAGAAGTACCTAGGGAGTTCGATCCCCGAGATCGCCTACGAGAAGGCGGGCATCCTGAAACCGGGCCGGCCGGCGGTGTTCGCGAGCCAGCGGCCCGAGGCGCTGGAGGTGCTGGAAGGTCGCGCGCGGGAGATTGGGTCGGCGGTGGCGCGGGTGACGGAGTGGGAGATTCGCGGCCTGGAGATCGGCGTGCGCGGCAACCGGTTCACGGCCGTGCATGGCGCGGCGGAGATTGATGTGCACTGCCCGCTGATTGGCGCGCACCAGGTGGACAATGCGATGACCGCCGTGGTGGCCTTACACGCACTCGGAGTGCCACGCGCGGCGATCGAAGCGGGCATCGCGGCAACGCAGTGGCCGGGACGCCTGGAGCAAGTTCACAGCGCGCCCGACGTCTTCCTGGACGGAGCGCACAACGCGGCGGGAGCGGCGGCACTGGGGGCCTACATCCGGCGGTTCCACACTGGGCGCAGGGTGTGGATGATCTTCGGCGCGATGCGCGACAAGGACCTGCGGGTGATCGGGGCCGAGCTGTTTCCGCTGGCCCAGGAGCTGATTTTCACAACGCCGCACCAGACGCGCGCGTTCCGCGCGGAGGAGATCCGCGACATCAGCGGCGAGACGCGCGCGCGGGTGGTGGATGAGCCGGCCGACGCGCTGCGCCTGGCGCTGCTGGCTCCGGCGGTGGACGTCGTCTTCATCACCGGCTCGCTGTACCTGGTGGGCGAAATCAGGGGCCTGCCGGGTCTCATGGGATAATCGCTTATTCGCAACTCCAATGTCGCTGAGTTACCTCATTTCGGTTGTGTGGCGGGCGCCGATGATCGCTGTGTCGACCGTCGTCATGGGAAGCATCAGCCTCATCACGGCGGTGTGGGACAGCGATGGCAACTCGCAGTTGAAGGTGGCGCGCGGATGGGCCTGGCTGCTGCTGGCGTTTGGCGGAGTGAAGGTCAAAGTCGTCGGAGGCGAGCGAGTTGAACGGTCGCGCAGCTACGTGATCGTCTCCAACCACCTCAGCTACATGGACACGCCCGCGCTGCTCGAACACCTGCCCGTGAACTTCCGGTTTATGGCCAAACGGGGGCTGTTTGAAGTCCCGTTCATCGGCGGCCATTTGCGCAAAGCCGGGCACATCTCCGTGCCGCTGGACGATCCACGCGCGGCGCTGAAGGTGCTGAGCCACGCCGGGCAGGCGCTGAAACAGCGCGGGCTGAGCGTGCTGGTGTTCCCGGAGGGCGGGCGTTCCCCGAATGGCGAGTTGCGAGAGTTCAAGGACGGAGCGGCGTACCTGGCCATCAAGGGCGGAGTGCCGCTGCTGCCGGTGTGCCTGATCGGCATGCGCGAGGTCCTGCCGATGCATTCGGTCCACCTCCGCCCGGGCAAAGTGACGCTGCGCATCGGCGAACCGATCGATGTCACTGGCATGAAATCGTCGGACCGCGAGGCGCTGACCGAGCGTCTGAAAAGCGAGATCCGGGCGATGCAGCAACTGGGCCGCTGAGGAGCGGTTCACGCGGGCTGCGGCGAGGCCGCCGGGCGCGCAAATAACAAATCTGAAGGAACAAAGCCAATTGTAGACTTTTCTTTTTAGAATGAGTGTTTTAAACTGGCTATCTTTCGATTTTTCCGGTAAATATTCGCGATTGTCAAAGAGCTGGGCCGACGCGGCGCGCAGGCGGCCGGCTAGCTTGAGCATAGGCCCGGTTGTCAAGCGAAATTGGCCGGGCGCGACAGTCCGGATTCGCTGGGTCGGCAGAGCTTCGACAGGCGGCCGCGGTGCGGCGAGAGGAAGATTAGCCGATCAGCAGCGATTGGGACGCGAAGTCATCAGTTCTTCGATGTTGACGAGGTCGGTGGGGTAATCGCCGGTGTAGCAGGCATAGCAGAAGTGGGACTCGGCGCCGATGTCGTGGACCGCGAGCTGCAGTTTGTCGAGCGACAGGTAAGCCAGCGTATCGCAATCGATGAACTGCCGGATCTCCTCGACGCTCTGGTTGGCCGCGATGAGCTCGCGCTTGGTGGGCGTATCCACTCCGTAGAAGCAGGGCGAAATTGTGGGCGGGCAGGAGATGCGCAGGTGGACCTCCCGCGCTCCAGCGTTGCGGACCATGCGGACGATCTTCTGGGAGGTCGTCCCGCGCACCAGCGAGTCGTCCACTAGAATGACGGATTTGCCGGCGAGAATATCGCGCACGGGATTCAGTTTCAGCCGGACGCCGAAATCGCGAATGGCCTGCGAGGGCTCGATGAACGTGCGCCCGACGTAATGGTTGCGGATCAAGCCATGGCGGAAGGGAATGCCCGAAGCATGGGCGTATCCCAGGGCCGCGGCGACGCCGGAATCGGGAATCGGCACCACGACGTCGGCCTCCACGGGCAGCTCTTCAGCGAGCAGACGGCCCATCATCTCGCGCGACTGCTGGACCGGCAAACCGAAGACGGTGGAGTCTGGCCGCGAAAAATAGACGTGCTCGAAGACGCATTGCGAGGGCCGCGCGGGCAGCGTGTAGAACTCGCGCGTGAGCCCGTCGGGACCGGCAATCACCATCTCGCCCGGCTCGACGTCGCCGACGTGATGGGCGTCGATCAGATCGAAGGCGCAGGTCTCCGAGGCGAAGACGTAGACCGGCCCCTTGGACAGATTCATGCGGCCGATGGCCAGCGGGCGGAAACCGTGCGGGTCGCGCGCGACGATGATCGAGTCGTTGGCGACGACGACCAGCGAGAAGGCTCCGTCGAGCAGCATCAGCGCTTCGCGCAGGGCCTCGGGGACGGTGCGCTGGTTGGAGCGCGCAACCAGGTGCAGGATGACTTCCGTGTCGCTGGTGGCCTGGAAGATGGAGCCGTGGTCCTCGAGCTCTTTCCGAAGCTCCATGGCGTTTGTGATATTGCCGTTGTGCGCGACCGAGATGTGGCCCTTATTGCAGGTCACCGGGAATGGCTGGGCGTTGGTCAACAGGCTGTCCCCGGCGGTCGAGTAGCGGGTATGTCCGATGGCCATGTAGCCGGGCAGGCCGTTCAGAACCGAGGCCGTGAAAATATCGGCCACGTGGCCCATCGCCTTATGGGTGTAGATTTCCTTCCCGTCGGACGACGAGATGCCGGCGCTCTCCTGGCCGCGGTGTTGGAGCGCGTGCAGGCCGAGATGCGCCAGATTGGCCGCCTCGGGGTGGCCATAGACGGCGAATACTCCGCACTCTTCGCGGAACTTGTCGAACGGGAGATCGTCAAACATGGGTTTCAGCATGCAATGCGCTCTCCAATGCCGTGGACCAGATTGCCTTGACTTCGCTCACGCGCGCGTCGATCAGAAGATCGCCGCGATTCTCAATCCTCAGCCGGGCCGAGCCGGTCCTTCCGATGACGGGAGCAGGCACCCGATGGCGCTCGCAGATCTCCAGTACTCGCGACAGCTCCGATGTGGAAACCAGTACGCGCGACGGGCCTTCATGGAACAGCAGCAGCTCCGGCCTGAGGCCGCTATCCAGCGCGATGGTGGCGCCGATGCCCGCTTTGAACGTGCTCTCGGCGAGAGCCCAGACCAGACCGCCGTCGCTCAGGTCGTGCGCCGTTTCGGCCAATCCAGCGATCACGATTTCGCGCACCGCATTGTGAACGCGCTTCTCGAACTCGAGATCGATTTTCGGCGGCAGACCCCACATCTGCTGCAACACCTGTTTGGCATATTGCGTGCCGCCCATGCGCGTTTCATCGGCGGCGCCGATGCCGCCGATCAGCACGATGTCGTGGCCGTCGCCGCGGAAGGCGATGCCGGGCGGCAGCACGGTCTGCATCACGCCGACGATGCCGAGTACGGGCGAGGGGAAAACCGGATCGCCCAGGGTCTCGTTGTACAGGCTGACGTTGCCGCCGGTGATCGGAGCGTCGAAGAAGGCACACGCCTCGGCCATGCCTTCGATGGTCGCGACCAGTTGGGCCATGATCTCGGGCCGCTCGGGGTTACCGAAATTCAGACAGTTGGTGGTGCCGATGGGGAGCGCGCCCACGCAGGCGAGGTTGCGGCAGCACTCGGCCACGAGCAGCTTCGCAGCTTCGCGCGAGTCGAGCAGCGAATAGCGGCCGTTACCGTCGAGCGACATGGCGATCGAGGTGTCCGTCTCTTTCACGCGCACGATGGCGGCGTCGAGACCGGGCCCGGCGATGGTGTTGGTCCGCACCGTGTAGTCGTACTGCTCCCAAATCCAGCTCTTGTCGCACAGATCGCCGGAAGCCGCGAGCGTCAGCAGATCGCCAGTCAAATCATTCGAAACGAATGCAGGCGCCGCGAGGGGCGCGGTGCGCAGCGGCTCGGTGTAGGGCCGGTTGTAGAGCGGCGCTTCATCGGCGAGTTGACGGCTCGGGATCTCGGCAACAATGGCGTCGTGATTGCGCACTCGCAGCATGCCGTCGCCGGTGACGCGGCCGATGATAACCGCGTCCAACCCCCACCTTTTGAAGACGTCGAGCACTTCGTTCTCGCGGCCGGCGTGGGCCACCAGCAGCATGCGCTCCTGGGACTCGGAGAGCATGATCTCGTAGGGCGTCATGCCGATTTCGCGCTGCGGCACGTGCGCCAGATCGAAGTCGATGCCGGTGCCGGCGCGGCTGCCCATTTCGCAAGTGGAACAGGTCAGGCCCGCGGCGCCCATGTCCTGAATGCCGGCCACGGCCCCGGTGGCCATGGCATCGAGACAGGCTTCCAGGAGCAGTTTCTCCATGAACGGATCGCCCACCTGCACATTGGGCCGTTTCTGTTTGGACTCCTCGGTGAACTCCGCCGAGGCCATCGACGCGCCGTGAATGCCGTCGCGGCCGGTCTTAGCACCGACGTAGATCACGGGATTACCGACGCCCGTCGCCTTACCGTAGAAGATCTGGTCGCGCTTGAAAACGCCGAGGGCGAAAACATTGATCAGCGGGTTGCCGTTGTAGCTCGGCTCGAAGACGCACTCGCCGCCCACCGTCGGCACGCCGAAGCAGTTGCCGTAGTGGGCGATGCCGCCGACCACGCCCGAGAGGATGCGGCGGTTGCGCGGACCGGCTGCGGGGTCATCGAGCGGGCCGAAGCGCAGCGCGTCCATGACCGCGATCGGCCGCGCGCCCATTGTAAATATGTCGCGCAAAATGCCACCGACGCCGGTGGCGGCGCCCTGGAAGGGCTCGATGAAGCTGGGATGGTTATGCGACTCGATCTTGAAGGCGATGCACCAGCCGTCGCCGATGTCGAGAATGCCGGCGTTTTCACCCGGCCCCTGCACCACGCGCGGGCCGTGAGTGGGCAGCTTTTTCAGATGAATGCGCGAGCTTTTGTAGCTACAATGCTCGCTCCACATCACGCTGAAGATGCCGAGTTCGGTGAGGTTCGGCTCGCGGCCGAGAATGGCGACGATGCGCTGATATTCGTCCGGCGTCAACTGATGCGACTGGACGATCTCCGGTGTGATTTCGCTCATGTGCTTACCTGGTGGCTACGGGACAGGCGGAAACGAGGGAACGGAAGATGGCCAGACCATCGGTCGAGCCGACCAGCGGCTCAGTGGCGCGCTCGGGGTGCGGCATCATGCCCAGGACGTTGCGCTCCGCGCTCAGAATGCCGGCGATATCGCGCATCGAGCCGTTGGGATTCTCGACGTAGCGGAAGGCGATGCGATCCTCGGCCGCGAGCTGATCGAGCGTCCGCTCATCGGCGGTGTAGCAGCCTTCGCCATGCGCGATGGGCATGCGCAGCTCGGCGTCCAAGGGTATGTCGCAGGTGAAAGCGGAATTCCGGGTGGCGGGCCTGAGCCGCACCTCCCGGCAAATGAAGCGCAGCCCACGGTTGCGCACCAGCATGCCAGGCAGCAAGCCGCACTCCGTGAGGATCTGAAATCCGTTGCAGATACCGAACACCAGACCGCCGTCGGCGGCAAACCGCTTCACCGCGGCCATGATGGGCGAAAACCTGGCGATGGCGCCACAGCGCAGATAATCCCCGTAGGAAAAGCCGCCCGGCAGGATGACGCAATCGCAACCTTTTAGGTTAGTATCCTGATGCCAGAGAAATTCTGCCGATTGTCCGAGGTTGCGCGAAGTCGCATACCATGCATCATGGTCGCAGTTGCTTCCGGGGAAGACGACTACACCGAATCTCATCACGGGAGACCTCAAGTTTAACAGATGAGTTACGAAGACGAAGCCGCAAACGCGCGGTTCGCCGCACCAACAGAGCGAATTTCCTGAGGAAAACGCTAATCGGCTGCGGCGGCGGCGACAGCGGCGACTGCAGCGACGGCCACGGCCTTCGGCTTCTTGACTGAACGCTTCTTGGTTTCCGGGGGCTGACGGTCGATTTTGTGGATCGACGGCAGGGCGATTTCAAGCACGAACTTACGCTCGCCGGACTCGTCGAACTTAATCGTGATGTGCTGGTCGGTACAGAGCAGCACGGAGCCGGGACCGAACTTGGGGTGTTCCACTTGAGCCCCGGTGGCAAAAGGCGGTTTACTAGCCATATTTGGAGGTGTGAGGAAAGCCTCGACATTCGTAGAATAGCAGACGTGCGGGGGGCCTGTCGAACCGGCCCCGGGCGCCACGCGTAGTGCCCTCATTCGAAAGGCCTTGCGCAAAGCCCCGCAATGCGCCCCGGGGTTCCTGGCGCAGCCCTGGTGCGCGGCCGCCGCGCGCCGCTGCCGTGCTGGAAGCGTGGACCCGCGCGCGAGGCAGGCAGGCCGGATCGAGCCGCCGCAGAACCGATGGTGGATGGGACTGGCAGCCCGGGCCGGCAAACGAATTACGAAAGCCGCGGATAACGCCACCATTTCCGGTGCACGTTCGCCGCCCGGAGCGCGTCATTGACTGATGTGCGGGTATGTCCCACAATCTTGGCGATTCTTGTCTGCGCGGGCGGAGGATGGGCGGAGCCGCGGTCGCTGGCCGAGGTCTCAAAGGCGGTGGAGCGCCGCTACAACGGCGCGCGCAGCCTGAGCGCCCATTTCGACCAGCGCTACCACGCCCCGGGCCGCCTGCCGCGAGCCGAGTCGGGGGAACTGGTGCTGCGCAAACCCGCGCGCATGCGCTGGGATTATGCCTCCCCGGCCGGCAAGACGTTCGTCTGCGACGGCAAATGGATCTGGTTCTACTCTCCGGCGGCCCGCAAAGTGGAAAAGAGCGCTCTGCGCGAGACGGACGATTTTCGGGCGCCGCTGGCATTCCTCCTCGGCAAGCTGAGTTTCCAGCGCGAGTTTGGCCAGTTGACGCTTGCCTCAAGCGGCCCGGACACAGTCATCGAGGCTTTGCCCAAAACCGGAAGGCTGCCGTACAGCCGCGTCGAGTTCACCATCGCTGCCGACAACCAGATTCGACGGGTGGTGGTGACCGGCGAGGACCAGTCGGTGATGGAGTTTGCGTTCACGGGTGAAAAGCTGAACGCCAGCGTGGCGGATGCGGCGTTCCGGTTCATTGCGCCGCCGGGCGTCCCAGTGGTTGAGGTAGAGACTCCCAACGAGGAGGAGCAACGCTGATGGCTTCCTTCCGGCTGAAGTACGCCGATGCCCGAGGCGAGGTCCGCCAGCAGGTGCTCGAAGCGCCCAGTGAAGACGAACTGAGGGAGCGTCTGGCCCAGCAGGGCTACCTGGTGTATTCCATCCGCCCGGCGGCCGGAGTGGGGACCTCGAGCGCGCGGCGTAGAGGCAAGATCAACGTCGAGAAGTTCCTGATCTTCAATCAGCAGTTCGTCACGCTGTTTCGTGCCGGCCTGCCGATTCTCAAAGCTCTCGATCTGCTGGCCGACCGTCTGACCGACAAGAAACTCGGCCCCTATATATCGGCCATCCGCGACGACGTGAAGAAGGGCTCGCTGCTGTCGGAAGCATTCGAACGGCAGGGCGTCTTCCCTGCGATATACGTCACCTCGGTGATGGCGGGCGAGAAGAGCGGCGCGCTGGGCGACGTGCTGGAACGCTATGTCACGTACCAAAAGCTGGCGCTCTCGGTCCGCAAGAAGCTGCTGGTCTCGCTGATCTATCCGTCGGTGCTGTTCACGCTGGTCGTGGGACTGGTGATTTTTCTCATCACCTTCGTGGTTCCGCGGTTCGCCACGCTGTACCAGACGACGACGTCGAAACTGCCTCTGCCCACGCGCATTCTGATGGCGGTCGGAGAGGCCGCCTCGCAATACATTGGCGCAGCGGCGATCGTAGTCGCCGTGGTCATCGTCGGGGGACGCTTTTTCCTGAGAAGCACGACCGGCCAGCGCGTGTTCGACCGATTCAAACTGAAGTTGCCGGTTCTCGGAGAGATCTGGATCAAGTACCAAGTGGCGCAAATTTCACGGCTGATGTCCACGCTGCTGGCGGGCGGCATCCCGCTGGTGCAGGGGCTGGCGACCGCCTCGACCGCCACCGGCAGCCCGCTGATCCGCACGGCCCTGGAGCGCGTGGAGCGCATGGTCCGGGAGGGGCAGCCGATGTTGACAGCGCTCAGTTCGACGGGCGTGTTTCCGCCGCTCTCCATCGACATGGTCGAGGTCGGGGAATCGACCGGCGCGTTGCCGCAGATGCTGAACAGCGTGGCGGAGTTTTATGAAGAGGACGTCGGAACGCGCCTGCAGGCCGCGCTGGCGTTGATCGAGCCGGCGATCATGATTTTCATGGGCATCTTCGTGGCGTTCGTTCTCGTGTCGTTGTATCTGCCCATCTTCTCGCTCGCGGAGAGCTTTGGCTGACGAGGCGCAATATGGCTACCAATCCCGTCAAGACGGTCGATCCCGAACAGGAAGCGGCGGAGGCGCGCCGGCTGGCCGAGCGCTATTCGTGCGAGTACGTCGACCTCAAGGTCACCAAGATCGACCACGAGCTGTTCAAAACGGTCCCGGTCGATCTGATGTTCCGCTACAACTTCGTGCCGCTGGCGGCGCATAACGGAACGCTCGATATTGCGCTGGCCGATCCGCGCCGTCTGAACCTCATCGACGAGCTGGCGATCCTGCTCGAAAAGAAGCTGAAGGTTTTCGTCGCCAGCCTGTCGCAGATTTCCGACCTGCTGAAAAAGACCGAACAGTCGCAACGCGTTCTCGAAGAGGTGACCGAAGGATTCGCGCTGGATGTGGTGGGCGACGAGGACAGCGCCGATGAGACGCTGTCGATCGACAAGCTGGCCGGCACCGACACCGAAATCGCTCCGGTGATCAAGCTGGTGGACACGACCATCTTCAACGCGCTCGAGCGCCGCGCATCGGACATCCACATCGAGACCCGCGACACCGAGGTGGCCATCAAGTACCGTATCGACGGCGTGCTGCAGTACGCCATGCCGCCGATCGCGAAGGAGTGGCACTCGATGATCCTCAGCCGCATCAAAGTGATGTCGGAGCTCGACATCGCCGAGCGGCGCGTGCCGCAGGACGGGCGTTTCCGCGTGCGCTACAAGAAGCGCCTGATCGATTTCCGCGTCTCGATTATGCCCACCATCTACGGCGAGGACGCGGTGCTGAGAGTTCTCGACAAAGAGTCGATGAGCGAAAAGTTCGCCAAGCTCTCGCTCGACGTAGTGGGCTTCATGGACCGCGACCTGGCGCGTTTCCGGCGCTACATCAAAGAGCCCTACGGCATGGTGCTGGTGACGGGGCCGACCGGTTCCGGAAAAACGACCACGCTGTATGCCGCGGTGAGCGAGATCAAGAACGACGAAGACAAGATCATCACGATCGAGGACCCGGTCGAATACCAGATCAAGGGCATCACGCAAATCCCGGTGAACGAAAAGAAGGGACTGACGTTCGCCCGCGGATTGCGCTCGATCCTGCGCCACGATCCGGACAAGGTGATGGTCGGCGAAATCCGCGACCAGGAGACGGCCCAGATCGCCATCAATGCGGCCCTGACGGGCCACCTGGTGTTCACAACAGTTCACGCCAACAATGTTCTCGACGTCATCGGGCGTTTCTTGAACATGGGCGTCGAGCCTTACAATTTCGTCTCGGCGCTGAATTGCATCCTGGCGCAGCGCCTGGTGCGCGTGATCTGCACGCACTGCAAGAAGCGCGTGCACTACGATGACGATTTCTACGTGCAGAGCGGGCTCGACCCGGTGAAGTGGCGCGAGATCCCGGTGTATGAAGGCCAGGGCTGCTTCGAATGCAGCGGCACGGGCTTCCGTGGACGCACGTCGATCCACGAATTACTGGACCTGAGCGAGCGCATCCGCCAGATGATCCTGGACCGGCGGCCGCCGATTGAGATCAAGCGCGCGGCGCGCGAAGAGGGCATGACGTTCCTGCGCGAGTCCGCGATCGAGAAGGTGATCCAGGGCACGACGACATTGCGCGAGATCAACAAAGTGACCTTCATCGAGACGTGATATGACACTGCTGCAGAAACTAAAGCGGCTGGCCAAGGATCCGCCCCCGCAGTTTGTCTTCGAGGTCTCCTGCGAGGGGCTGGCGTGGGCCGAAACGGAGCGGCCCGAGGAAGCGGTGGTGGTTCCGTGGCCCGATGGAGCGCTGCAGGTGAATCCCGTCAATCCGAATTTCACCGACGGCGGCTGGCTCGCGCAGGCTTTAAGCCAGTCCCTCCCACCCGCGCCGAAGCCGCACCAGCGCCTGGCCGTGCTGGTGCTCCCCGACTACTGCGGGCGCGTGGCGGTGCTGGACTTCGATTCCTTCCCGGTGCTGGCCGAGGAGCAGATCGCCCTGGCGCGCTTCCGCATCAAGCGGACGGTTCCGTTTGAAATCGAAGACGCGCTGGTGGCGTGCTATCCGCAACCGCGCCGGAGTGGCTCGAAAAAGATCGACGTAGTCGCGGTGGCGATCAGCCGCGAGATCGCCACTCAATACCTGACCCCGTTCCGCTCAGCCGGCTTTCAATGCGGACTGATCACGATCTCCGGGCTGGCGGCGCTCTCGCTGGACGACGCCTGTCCGGACGCCCCGCCACAGTGGATCCAGGTGAAGCGGGCGGGCCGCGTGCTGAGCGTCTGCCTGGTGGATCGAGGCACTCTGCGCATGTTCCGGTGCGTGGAACTCGATCATGCCACGGTGGAGGAAATGATCGAAGTCCTGGCGCCGACCATCGCCTATGCCGAGGACGAATTCGGGGCGCGGCCGGCGCGGCTGAGGCTGTGCGGTTTCCCGGCGCAGGAGCGCGATGGCGACAGATTGGGCGCTGAACTGGAGCCTGCCCGTGGAGCGGATCCGCTCGCCGTTTGGAGCGCCCGGCGCGGCCACGGCCGGACTGTTCGGCCTGCTCTCCACGATGGAGGTGAACTGAGACGTCATGAGGGGACCCTGGATTCCCGTCAATCTCTCCGCGGAGAAGTTTAAGCGGGACCGCGTGCCGTTGATCGGTATGGGGATCGCGGTAGTGCTGCTGGTCGTAATGCTGGGAGTAGATACAAGGTTGATCGTGCGCGAGCGCGGCGCCGCGCGCCATGACCGGGAAGCACTGGTGCGGCTGGACGCGCAGTTGCGCACGCTGGATGGCGACTACAATCGGCTGGCCGCACAGTTGCGGCAGCCGGCCAGCACGGTGGTCATCGACCGCAGCGCCTTTCTGAACCTGTTACTGCAGCGCAAAGGCATCAGTTGGACGCGGCTTTTCTCGGACCTGGAATCGGTCTTCCCCGCGGCGGTCCGGCTGGTGGCTGTTCGTCCTTACCTGACGGCCGACAATCAGGTTCAACTCGACATGATCGTGGGCTCGGCGACGCCGGAGCCGGTGATTCAACTGATTCAGAAGCTGGAGGGCTCGCCGGCCTTCGGCGCAACCTCAGTACTTAGTTCGCAGCCGCCGTCGCAAAACGAGCCACTATATCGCTACCGCGTGAGTGTCAGCTATGCGCAGAAGCTTTAGCTTGCCGGCCAGCTTCGACTGGAGACGGCTGTTGCCGCGCGGATCCGCGGACCGCCTCCCGATGTTGCGCATCGCCATCGGGACTCTGGTGGCGGCGAACCTGGTCGCAGCGTGGTTCGTCTTTAACCCGCCGGGAGGGTCTTTGGAAGACCTCGACAGCCAAATCGTGGCCACCCGCCAGCAGATCATGGCGCGGCAGTTGTCGATCGCGCGTCTGCACCGTACGATGGACAAGACCAACCAGGCGCGGCTGGCCGGGGACGCTTTTCTGAGCCAGTATTTCCTCCCGCGCCGCCACGCCTATTCGCGGCTGGAGGTCGAACTGGGCGAAGCCGCAACGGCGGCCGGCATCAAGGATAAGGGCCGCAGCTACAGCTATGAACCGGTCGAGGGCAGCGACACTTTGGGGATGCTCACGATCACCGCGCATTACGAAGGAACGTATGCCGACCTGATCCTGTTTCTGAACCGCGTCGATCGGGCCAAACGGCTCCTGATTCTCGAATCGCTGCAGGCCCAGCCTGTGCAGGGCACGCCGCTGCTGGCCATGGACATGAAGCTCAACGCGTTCTTCCGCTTCGATGGACCCCAGAACGACCGGGCGGAGAAGGGCGAGGAAGGCGAGGCGGCGGTCCGCAATTCGGATCCCGAGCCGGGGCCTGCCGTGGCCGTGAAAGAGGTCCGCCGATGAGCCGCCCTCTGAAGATCGGGGCGGAGCCCCGCAAGGTCGCGGCTCTGGCCGGGCTGTTGGTTCTGGCGGCGGGGATCTACTTCTGGAATTCACGCGACAGCAACGGACCAACGTCGTCGGTGAAGACGGCCGCGCCGCCTCGGACTTCTCTCAAGCGGGCGCTGCAGAATCCGCCGGGCGCGGAGACGCCAGGAGACGCGGCAACGACCGCCTCGCCCGCGGCGGCGGCTGAAGCGGCGCGCGATTTCAGGCCGACGATGAAACGCAAGTCGGACGAGGCGGCGAACCCGGAGCAATTCGACCCGACGCTACGGACTGACTTGATCGAGAAACTCGCTTCCGTGCGGATTGCGCAAGTAGCGCAGCGCAGCTTGTTCGACTTCTCCAACCTGGCTGCGCCCGCGCACCCGCAGTTGCCTGCGCCGAAGATCGTGGTTCAGACGGCGGTGCGGCGCATGATCGGACCCGAGCTTCCGCCCCCACCGCCGGCTCCGCCGGTGAAGCCGCCACCGCCGCCGATCACTCTGAAATTCTACGGCCGGGCGCTGCCTCTTAAGGGGGGAGTGAAGCGCGTCTTCTGCCTGATCAACGATGAAGTGAAGATCCCAGCGGAGGGTGACGTGTTGCAGCGGCGATACAAGATCCGGCGCATCATGCCGACCTCAGTCCTGGTCGAGGACCTCCAATCCGACAACCAGCAGACGCTGCCGATCGAAGAGCCGGCGCCGGGGAGCCAGTAATCCATGCGACAGATGCGGCCAGGGCGGAATGGAGCAGGCGAACGGGGATTCGCGCTGTTGCTGGTGTTTGCCATGGCCGCCGCGATCGCCATCCTGATCTATCTCGAAATACCGCGCGTGGCGTTCGAACATCAGCGCGAGAAGGAAGCGCTGCTGGTGGACCGCGGCGAGCAATTCATCCGCGCGATCCAGCTTTATACAAAAAAGTTGAACAAGAATCCGCAGACGCTCGATGACCTCGATAAATCGCAGAATATCCGTTTTCTGCGGCGCCGCTACAAGGATCCGATGACCGGCAGCGACGAGTGGCGGCTGATTCACGTAGACGCCGCCGGCCAGTACACCGACTCCAAGGTCCACAAGAAAGCCGGCGCTCTCGACAAAGTGGACAACGGGCCAAGTATCCTGGCATCCACTATCCAGGGCATCGGCGCATCGGCCACGCTGATCGATCAGTCCGGCGAGGCGAACTCTCCGGCGCTGCAGCGCCGCGCCAGCGATCGCATCATCCCCGGAACTGCGCCTGGCGCGGGCGCAAGCGGGGCGAACCCCGATGGATCGGCGCAGCCCGCCGAGGGCGCGCCAGTCCCGTCCGCTCCCGGCCAGGACCAGAGCCAGCCACAAGCATCCACGCCCGCTGTCGGCACATCGGGGACGCCGCCGTCGTCAGTCGGTGTTTTCAATAATCCATTTCTGCCCCCGGCCGCCCTCGCTCAGGCCGCCGCGCAGCAAGCCAATCAGAGCGGCAGCGGCACGGCCGGTCAAGGCGCGACGGGTTCCGGCGTGCCGTCCGCGATTGGGCAGCAATGGACGATGCCGGCGGGAGGAGACGCGACGGGAACTGGAGCCGCGGCAGGCCAGCCCGCAACAGGATCGGGACCTATCAACCAGCCGTCCGGCCTGAGCGCCCCGACTGCTCCACCGGCGATCCAGGCCATTCAGCAGATCCTGGGCTCTCAGCGTGGAGGCGCAACGGCCTCCGCGACGGGCGCCAGCGCAGGAGTCTGCGGGCCCGGCCGCGCTGGGTGCGGGTCTGGTCGGCGTGGCCAGCAAGAAGGAACAGCAAGGCATTCGCCGCTACAAGGACCAAACGAACTACTCGTATTGGGAATTCGTTTTCGACCCGCGCGAGGCCGCTCAGACTAAGGCCGGCGGTGCTGGAACCGGCGCTGCCACGGGCACGCCCGGCACTGCGTCCGGCTCTTCCAACAGCAGCGGTAGTTTCGGCGGAATGGGCGGCGGCACTCCGGCGCCCGCGGTGGCACCGAGCAACTAACCGCCTGCCCGTACGTTATTTCTCGGCGGTGTGAAACCTCTTCCAGCACTCTGACCCGACACTGCCCGCAGCGCCATCGCGCCCGAGCCACCGCGAGTCGGGGCGCATCGTGGATGGGACAGGCCGGCCGGGGACTTGAACCGCGCCCTCCTGTGCCTGTATGATCCTGCTGGCGGATCCGGTCTCCAGCCAGCGACGGCGGAGCACGCCCGCCAGAGCCATGGTGGTCCCCAATGATGCAACTAGGTTTTCACACCGACGCTTTCAACAGCGCCTATTGGAATTTCGAGCAATGCCTGCAATGGGCACAGCGCAACGGCCTCGGATTCATCGAGTGCGGAACGATCGACGGCGTAAGCTGGATTCACGGCCTCGGCTATCAGCCGCACATTGCCCTGTGGGAAGACCCGCTGCTGCTGCGCCGCAAGATGGACCGCTATGGGATTCAATTCTCGCAGCTCGACGCGGCTTTCCCGCTGTCGACGCCCGAGGGCGCCACACTAGGCGTTGAATACATCCTGCACACGATCCGCTACGCGAAGCTGGCCGGCTGTCCGCGCGTCGACACGACCGATGACCGCTTCAAACCCGCGGCGATGACCGATGCCGAAGCGCTGGCGCACATGCGCACCATCTATCGCCAGGTTGTGAAAGTCGCCGAAGCCTACGACATCACGATCAACATCGAGCCGCACGGTTACTACACCACCAAACCGGAATTCATGGCGGAGATGCTCGCGTTTGTCGATTCGCCGAACCTGCGGTTGAACATGGATACCGGCAACACGTTCATCGCCGGCCAGGATCCGGTCCCGTTCCTCGAACGGTTCATCGGCAAAGTGAGCCATGTCCACATCAAGGACGTCAGCGAATCCCTGGCCGCGGCGGCGCGCGGCGAGCTGACCGGCATCGCGGTCAGCCAATGCGCGATCGGCGAAGGAGTAAACGCGGCGAACATCCGGACGTGCATCGCGATGCTCCAGCAGGCCGGGTTCGATGGCGTCCTCAGTCTCGAATGCGAAGGACAGGGCGGACCGATGATCGAACGCAGCCTGGCCTGGGTTCGCGACGCAGTTGGCGCCGTGGAGCAGGCTGTGGCCGTCAAGGAGAATTGAGATGAACAGCAAACTGTCCCGCCGGCATTGGCTGGCCGGAGCGGCATTGGCGGGCGTGCCTTGGAACGCCGCCGCGATGGAATCGTCCGCCGCCGCAGCGGCCGCAAACTCCGCGCCGGCGGCCCGCATCCGGGTGCTGATTCTGACCGGTGCCAGCGACCTCCCCTGGCATCACTGGCGCGAATCCACGGAGTTCCTGCGCGGCATCCTCGAGCGGACCGGACGATTCGACGTCAAGGTCGAGGAAGAGGTTGGCGGCATCAGCACGGAGACGCTGCGGCCGTTCGACGTACTCGTGTTGAACTACAACGGGCCGCGCTGGGGCGCCCAGGCGGAAGGTGCGATTGAAGCCTTCGTGCGCGGCGGCAAGGGGCTGGTGTCGTTCCACGGAGTCACTTACGGGCAGTTCTTTGGAATGGTCTACGACGGCCATTGGAAGGCGTCGTCAACCGGCGACCGCGGCTGGGCGGCGTACGCGGATCTGATTGGCGCGGACTGGGATCCGCCCAAAATCGGGCATGGGGCGCGACACGTTTTCCCGGTGAAGTGGGTGGACCGCGAGCACCCCGTCAGCCAGGGGCTTGAGGAGAGCTTCCAGGCCAACGACGAGCTCTATCACCGTCTCGACCTGAAGCCGCGCACGCACGTCCTGGCGACTGCGTTTTCCGAGCCTGCCACCGGCGGCACCGGGCGCGACGAGCCCATCATCTGGACCACGAACTTCGGCCAGGGACGCACGCTGCACCTCACCCTGGGCCACGATCTTTCCGCGTTACACCAGACCGGTTTTCTGACTTCGTTCGCGCGCGGCCTCGAGTGGGCCGCCACGGGCGCCGTCACCCTGCCCGCGCGGATCGAGGCCGACGCGCACGCCGCGAATCCCGTACGCGTTCTCGTCGCGACGGGAGGCCACCCCTACCCGACGTCGTTCTACACGCTGTTCGAAGGTTACGACGACATCGTCTGGCAGCACGCCACGACGCAGCGCGAAGCCTTCACTCGCGACATGGCGGCGCAGTACGATGCGCTGGTCCTGCACGATATGTACGACCAGATCGGCGAGCCGGAGCGCGATAACCTGCGCGCGTTCATCGAAGCCGGCAAGGGCGTCGTTTCGGTTCACCATGCGATCGTCGACTACACGTCGTGGCCGTGGTTCTATGAACAGGTGATTGGCGGAAAGTTCTTCGTTCAAGCCGTGGAGGGACACGCCGCCTCGGCCTACAAAGAAGGCGTCGACTACATCGTCCGCCCGACACAACTCGGCGCCAGCCACCCGATCACCAGGGGCATTGGGCCAATTCCACTGCACGACGAAGTCTACCGTGGCATGTGGCAGGCACCTGGAATTCAGGTGCTGATGGAAACCGATCATCCGCTGAACGACCGGCCGGTCGTCTATACCGGGCTGCATCCGAAGGCGCGCACGGTCTACGTGCAGATGGGCCACAGCGCATCCACGCACCGTCATCCCGCATACCGAAAGCTGATTTACAATGCGCTGGTCTGGTCCGCTGGACGATAATGACATCGCGGCTTAGCCTGGGCGTCGATCGGATGAATCGAGGCCGCGGCTCCTTAACCGGAATGGCATTTTTGCACCAATCCGCGGCGGCCCGCATCAGAACGGAGTGGTCGCCGCACGAAATCGGGAGAACCTCTGTGTAACGACAAAGGTGTGCCGCGGCGTCAGTTCAATATGCCCTTGCGCGCAAGCCTCTGCCTAAGTGTGCTGCTGTTGCCGATTTGTCTTGCGGCGCAGGAGGCGCGACCCGCGGCCCCAGCGACTGTCCAGGAAACTGCACAGCCGCCGGCGGTTCAGACGCCCGCGCCGCCAGCCACCCCGCAGCCCGCTTCGACGGACCAGCCGGATCCGGCCGTCGCGCCCAAGCCGGACGCCACGGCGCAGGAGTCGGAGATCCAGACCGGCACGCGCATTCTCGGTGTACTGCCGAACTACAAGACTGTCGAGAAAATGACCGGCGCCTATGAACCACTGACGCCGGGCGCGAAGTTCATGATCGCGACAAAGGATTCCTTCGACTGGCCGGAGTTCTTTGTGGCGGCCTCCATCACGGAGTTGGGCACACTCACCGGACAGGACCCCGAGTGGGGACAGGGCGTCAAAGGTTTCGCCAAGCGCTATGGGGCCGCGCTCTCGGACCAGGTCGTCAGTAACTATCTCACCGAGGCGATTCTGCCCGCGGTGCTGCACGACGACCCGCGCTATTTCAGGCTCGGGCCCGGGTACAGCCCCGCGCATCGCATCGGGCACGCGCTGAGCTGGGTGATTATCGGCAAGACCGACACGAATCACAACACGCTGAACGTCCCGGAATTGCTGGGCAGCGGCGCGTCGGCCGCCATCGGCTTGCTGTACTATCCGCAGGCCGAACGGCTGGGCAGTTCAGTCATGGACCGCTTCGTCACGCAGGTCAGCTTCGACGCGGCGTCCTCGGTGCTGAAGGAATACTGGCCCGACATCCGGCAAGCCCTGTTCCACAAACACGAGTAGGCGCGCGGCGCCTCGCGGCTCCGGGCGGTTCATCGATGTGAATCCGCGGCCTCGCGACGGCAAGCCGTGGCGGCGAACGTCATTGGACCAGAAACGCGCGCACAGCCGCGGTCATCTTCTGGCTTTCGCAGCCCGTCGCCATGTGGCCGCAGATGCCCGTGAGTTCGAGCACCTGAGCTTTGGTGCGTTTGGCGAATGCGAGCGCCGGCGCCGGGTTCACCATGTGGTCTTGAGTCGCCACTACGATCAGGATCCTGGCCTGCACCAGTTCCTCGGCGCGCTCCATCGAGCCTCCAGCATTCAGCGAGACGTCCTGGGCCATCATGGCCCGCAACTGCGCCGCCCAATCGAGCGGATCCATGGCCGAGGCGGCTTCCTGCTCCAACCTCTGGCGCAACGCCGGCCAGTCGGCACCCTCTTTAGCGGATTCCCACCAGGCTGGGGAATAGAGCGCGTATTGGTGCATCGCCTGGACGGCGAGCATGGCTTTGCGAAGATCGCATTTGCATCCCTCCGCCGTCTCAAGGGCGCTCAGTTCGGCCTGCCAGAGGAGCAGATCAGCGGCAGTCAGCCTGGGAGAGCCGATGATCGGGACAGCCTTCTGCATGAAGTCGGGATAGTGGGTGATCCACTCGAAGGCCTGCATGCCGCCCATGGAGATGCCGACGACGGCGTGAACGCTCTTCAGACCGAAACGCTCCGTCGCCAGGCGATACTCGGCCTGCACCATGTCGCCGATGGTGAAGCGCGATATGGCGCCTTTCGCGCTAGATGGGGAACAACTCACGCCGTTGCCCAACGCGTCCACGGCGATGACGAAGAAGCGGCCCGTGTCGATCAGCTTGCCGGATCCGAAGAACTGTTCCAAATCGGCGGTCTGCCCGCTGAACCACGTCGGGAAGAGGACGGCATTGTCGCGCGAGCCGTTCAAAGAGCCGAAGGTGCGATAGCCGAGCCGGCAGGCGGCCACCTTCTGGCCAGAGTCGAGCCGGAGGTTGCGAAGCTCGAAGAACTGCTGATCCGCGGCCGGCAACAACGATACGAAAAAGAGGACGGATGCGAATGCGCGCATGGCATTACAATACCAGCTACGGCGCATTTTGCGGCGCTTCGCGTGTGCGATGACTATGCCATTCCGAAAACTCCTCAGCATTCTCTACATCAGCGCCGTCGCGACTCTGTTTACCTGGAGTCTCGATCAGACCAAGCTTTTCCGTCTGATCGCACTGAAAGCCGGAGATCTGCACTACCTGTTCGAGCCTCCGCGCACGCCCGACAACATCGTGCTCATCGTGGTCGACCAGAAGTCGTTGAACGCGTTGCCCGTCCACACGATGTTCTGGCATCGCTACTACGCCCCGGCGATTCAGGCCGCCGCGGCGGCGGGGGCTAAGGTGCTGGGCCTGGACGAGGCCTTCGGGACCACGGTGGATCCGTACGTGCAGTGTTTGCCCGACCCGGAGATGGCTCAACTGGACGAGAAGATGGCCGCGGCCGTTGTCACCACTGCCGACACGATGCCGGTCATCTGCGCATACGTTCCGACCGAGATGGGAAACCAGCAGGCGCAGGCCGTGCCGATGAACATCGCCGCGGCCGCGCTCGGCCAGACGGCGTACGTCAATCTGACCGCCGACGAAGACGACTTCATCCGCTCCATCGAACTCACCGAGCCCGGCGGCGGCCAGCAGCCCAAATCCATGGCGCTGGCCATGGCGGAGCGTTTCCTGGGGCACACGCCCGCTTATCCCTCGCGGCTCATGCTGATCCGCTACACTGGGCCGGCTGGCACCTTCCGGCGGATCTCGCTGGTTGATTTTCTGGCCGCCGCCGAAGCGAACAACATGGATTTGTTGCGCTCCTGGGTCGGCGGAAAGGCCGTCTTGCTCGGCCCCGAAATGGACACGGCGGACCGTCACGCAACGCCGTATTACGCCTTCACCATCGGCCCGCACGCTAACACCGCGGGCGTGGAGATCCATGCCAACGCCTTGAACACACTGCTCACCGGCCGGTTTCTACGGAAGATTCCGACCGCGGCGGCGGTCGCGCTGATGTTCGTTTTTGCGTTCCTGTTCAGCCTGACCACGATGGAAGTGGCGGGCTGGAGGCTGATCGCCTGGCACGTATTTCTGACCGTGGTCCTGTTCGCCGGAGCGCAGCTTTCCTTCCGCTCGGGCTGGCTGGTGCCCTCTTCGAGCCTGCTCGTGGCGGCCCTGGCGGCGTTCCTGCTCGCGCTCGTAACCAGTTACGTGGCCGCTGCCCGGCACCGCGATGCGTTTCGCAAGGCGGTGAATCTGTTCGTCGGCAAGGAGGTGGCCGAGGCCGTGGAATCGACTGGCCAGGTGAGCCTGTCGGGACGCCGGGTGCACGCCACCATTCTCTTCAGCGACATCCGCGGCTTCACCGCCTTCAGCGAGACCCAGGAGCCGGAGACCGTGGTCGCCATGCTCAATGAATACCTCTCCGCGATGACCGGCTTCATCGTCCGCCATGGCGGGCAGGTGAATAAGTTCATCGGGGACGGCATTCTTGCCATTTTTTCCGACGAGATCGCAAATACCCAGCCCGGCGCTCAATCCGACCGGGCCGATTCGCATGCCGTGCGGGCCGTGCGCTGCGCCACCGAGATGGTCGCCGCGCCGTCGCGCTTCCAGACCGGAACGGGCATCCACAGCGGGGATGTCGTGGTCGGAAACGTCGGCTCGGGCGACAAACTGGAGTACACCGCGCTGGGCGACACCGTGAACCTCGCCTCCCGCCTGGAGGGGCTCAACAAGCAGTTCAAGAGCAACCTGCTGTTCAGCGAAGCCACCCGGGAATTGGTCGGCGACGCGTTCGACGCCGCACTGCTGGGCGAGACGAACGTGAAGGGCAAGAGCGCCCCCGTTCGGGTATACACTGTAGCGAGGAGGGGTGAACAGTGACAACTCTGCGTTTCGCTTCCTGCCTGCTGGCCTCGACCTGGTTTCTCGGCCTGGCGTGGGCCCAGCCCCATGCGACCGCGCCCGTCGGACTGATGATGAGCTCCGGCGCGACTCTGGTTCGAGGAGGCCAATCCGTGGCCGCCAAGCCCGGCGAAGTGCTCTTTACGGGTGACAGCCTGCGCGCCGGGACTTTGGCCGCGACATTCCTGTTTTGCCCGCAGAAACTATCCACGACCATCGCGCCGGGCTCGGAAGCCCTGCTCGCCGTGGACAGTTTTCACGTCCGGACGGGCACGGTTCAGGACCGTAAACAGATCTCCGCCTGTTTCTTGCCGGCCGTGCAAAAGCTCTCCGTGGCCAGCATGCAACATTACGGCGTCATGATCGCGCGCTCGGGTAGCACGCCGCCTCCGCAGACCAACCTGGAAGAGCGGATCGCCGCTTTGCCCGAGGCCGCCCGGCAGGAGTTGACCGCCGAACTGGCCACGTGGAATGCGGCTCTGGCGAAGGATCCCAAGGATCTCGCCGCGCTGATCGCCCGGGCCGCGGCCCTGGATCGTGCCGGCCTGCTGTATGACGCCGGGGAAGCCTATCGCAGGGTCACCGACGTGTCGCCGGATCTGGCCTGGGCGCGGAACCGGGTTGCCGAGATCGAGCGAACCCTGGAGCGCGAACAGATGAAAAAGGAGTAGGCGCGGCCACAGCTCGCACCGCTCCGCGCCTGCTTCCGTTTCGCCGCCGGCTCCCTCAAATAGGGACCGTTACAACTCTACGACCGAGACGAACCGCACGGCGGCATGGCTGCGCAGTTCGTTCAGCACCTTCTCCTCTATAATCGAATCCACTTCCACCACGGCCACGGCCCTTAATGCGTCTCCCGAGGCGGAAGTGCGTTCTTCCCGGCCCAATGAGAAGTTGGCGATGTTGACGTCGTTCTTACCAAGCACCGATCCGACGTGGCCGATCACGCCGGGCACGTCGAAGTTGCTCATGTAAATCAGCCGGCCGGCGAGCGGCACTTCGACGCGAATGCCATTCACTTCAAGCAGCCGCGCCCGGCCCAGGACCACCGCGCCGGAGACCGAAGTGACGCCCGCGCTGGTCTCGAAGTCCACGCGGATGCCTTCGACCGCCGCCGGGCCGCCGGCATGCGATTCGCTGACGGCGACGCCGCGCTGCGCAGCCAGTTGCAGCGCGTTGACGAAGTTCACGTGCGAGCTCAGCGCGCGTTCCAGCACCCCGGCCAGCGCCGAGTTGCGCAGCAGCGCCGTGTTCATGCCCGCGATGCGGCCCGTGTAGCCGATGCGCACGGCCTGCGGACTGCCCGTCGCGATGTGCGACGCGAAACGCCCCAGCCGCTCGGCCAGCGTGATGTAGGGACCGATGGCCCGGTATTGCTCGGGCGTGATGGCGGGCATGTTCACGGCGTTGATCGCAATGCCGTTGTTGAGATACTCCGCCATCTGCTCGACAATCCGGATGCCGACGATTTCCTGCGCTTCCTCGGTCGAGCCGGCGATGTGCGGCGTCGCGATGAGATTGGGCGCCGCCAACAGCGCATCGCCCGCCGCAGGAGGTTCCGGGTCGAAAACGTCCAGGCCGGCGCCCGCCAGCTTGCCCGATACCAGGACCTCGCACAGCGCCGACTGGTCGATCAACTCTCCGCGCGCGCAATTGATGATCCGCGCGCCATCCTTCATCCTGGCGAAGGCCGCGACATTCATCATCTTCAGCGTCTCCGGAGTCTTCGCCACGTGCAGGCTGATGTAGTCCGACTCCGCCAGCAACCGGTCGAGTGGGACCAATTCCACGCCCACGTTGGCCGCCGTTTGCGCGCTCACGTACGGGTCCGAGGCCAGCACGCGCATCTCAAAGCCGCGCGCGCGCCGCACCACCTCCTGCCCGATGTTGCCCAGACCGATCACGCCCAGCACCTTGCCGCGCAGTTCGTTGCCCAGGAACTTCTTCTTCTCCCACTTGCCCGCGGTGGTCGACGCCGTGGCCGCCGGCACCATCCGCGCCAGGCCCAGCATGAGCGCAAACGTATGCTCGGCCACGGAGACCGCGTTGCCGCCCGGCGTATTCATCACGAGCACGCCCGCCGCCGTCGCGGCATTCAGATCCACGTTGTCCACGCCTACGCCCGCGCGCCCGATCACGCGCAGCTTCGGCGCCTTGGCCAGCGTTTCGGCTTTCACCTTCACCGCGCTGCGCACGAGCAACGCGTCGCAATCGGCCAGGTGCGCCTCATATTCTTTTGGATTGGAAACCACCACTTCCCAATCCTTCTGCGACTGCAGCAGCGCGATCGCCGCTGGCGACATGGGCTCAGCAACCAGAACTTTCAATTTGTTCCTCTCCTTTTTTAGACGCTGGCCGGCTTGAACGCCGCTTCGGCATACACGCGCTGCACCGCGGCGACGCCTTTGCCGAATTCGACCGGAATGCCCTTCGAGTGGAGTATCAGCTCCAATTCGGCGATCACCGCGAACAGGTCCGCAAAGTCGAAATAGCCCAGGTGCGCGATGCGGAAGATCTGCCCCTTCATCGTGCCCTGGCCGTTGGCGATGATCGATCCGAAGTGGTTGCGGAAGCCCTTCACGATCTCGCCCGAATCCATGCCCTGGGGCGCCTTCACGGCGGTCACCGACGAGCTCGGGCTATGCGGCGCGAACAGCTCCAGCCCCAGCGCCGTCACGGCGCTGCGCGTGCCGAGGGCCAGAAGCTGCGCATTCTCGATCAGCTTGTCCATGCCCAGCGACTTGATGTATTTCAGAGACTCCGCCAGCGCCAGAATCAGGCTGACGTTGGGCGTCCACGCCGATTCGCCCTTGTCCGCCATTTTCTTCTCGCGCTTCAGGTCGAAGTACAGTCGCGGCAGCTTCGCGCCCGCATTCTGCGCCCACGCTTTTTCACTCACTGACACGAAGGCCAGCCCGGGCGGAATCATGAACGCCTTCTGCGATCCGCCGACGACCACGTCCAGCCCCCAGCCATCGATGTCCAGCTTCATCGTGCCCAGGCCGGTGATGGCGTCGACGATGCACAATGCACCGGTCTTCTTCGTGATCTCGGCGATCGCCTGGACGTCGTGCGCCGCGCCGGTCGAAGTCTCCGAGGCCTGGAAAGCCACGCCCTTCGCCGCCGGGTTTTCGCGCAGCGCCTGTTCCACCCGCTCGGCCGCGACCACTGCGCCGTAGGGCGCGGTCAGCACCACGGCATTCAAGCGGTAGGCCTTGGCCAGATCCACCCAGCGCTCGCCGAATTTCCCCGCCGAACAGACGACGATCGTGTCACCCTCGCTGAAGAAGTTCGAGATCGAAGCTTCCAGCCCGCCGGTGCCGGAGCTGACGGTGATCAGCACATCGCCTTGCGTGCCGTAAACCTCCTTGAGGTCCGCCAGGACCTGCGGATAGAGCTTGATGAAGTCCTGCGTCCGATGGTGAATATCGGACGCCATCATGGCATGGAGGGCGCGCGGCAGGAGCGGCGTAGGCCCGGGGGTGAGGAGTCGCTGCTTCCGGATATGCATGGTGTGGGATGATATCTCCTAAGTAGCACAACAGGATATCAGAATATGGCGCTAATCGATCAACTACAAAAAGACATTGTTGTCTCAATGCGGGCCAAGGACGAGGCGCGCCTCAGCGCCATCCGCATGATCAAGGCCGCCCTGATGAAGGAGAAGGCCGATTCGCCCAAGGGGGTCGATGAGGCCGCCGAGCTCAGGATTCTGAATCTGCTCGTCAAACAGCGCCGCGATGCCGCGGATATGTATCGCCAGGGCGGCCGGCCGGAGCAGGCCGACAAGGAAGAGGCGGAACTGCGGCTGATCGAAACCTATATGCCCGCCGCTGCCTCGGAGGATGAGATCGACGCCGCCATTTCAGCCGCCATCGCCGAAACCGGCGCCACCACGGCCAAGCAAATGGGACAGGTGATGAACGCCGCCAAGGCCCGCCTCAGTGGCCGGCGCATCGACGGTAAGTCGATGAGCGACAAAGTAAAAGCCCGGCTCGCCTGAGCCCGCTCTCAAAGCCCGGCATTCGACAGAAAGCCACCCCCGACTCAGCTTCCGGGTGGCTTTTTGAATTGACCGGTCCGACCGCCGCTTGACCGCCGCCGTGTCGACGACGCTCGGTTCAGGCGAAATGCGCCGCGTTCTTCGCGGCGAAGCTGGCCTGTTCGGGCGGCAGTTCCTCCAGCAGGAAGATCGAATTCGTCGGGCACACCGGCACGCAAGCGCCGCAATCGATGCATTCCTCCGGATGGACGTAGAGCTGGGCTGCGCTCTCGAAGTCGGCTTCATCTTTGGTCGGATGAATGCAGTTCACCGGGCAGGCTTCGATACAGTGTTCGTCTTTAGTGCACGTGTCAACAATAACGTATGCCATGAAAAAGGTCTCCGCCCCGTACCAGTGCACGTGTGGGGCCAAACTTCCGTTCCCCCAAACTGCCTGAAACATCAAGAATCGTTCTATTCCAACGGCGCCGAGGTGGGCGAAATGCCCCAATCGGATGATCCCGAAATGGGGCAAGCCGGTATTGCTGACAAATTCCTCCCTGCCACATCCCGCCGCCACCCGCTCGCGCTGTATGATGTTCTCTCAGTGCGCGGCTGGGCGAGTTTTTCAATCGCCCGTCCGGCGCGTTAATAAGGAGTCACCCGAGCGATGCCTGGAGAAACCAAAGAATACCGGCCGTTTGTGCCGCCTACGATGAAGATGCGTGAGTTTACGCTCCGCGCGGTCCTGCTGGGCCTGGTGATGACCGTGGTCCTCGGCGCGGCCAACGCCTATCTCGGCCTGCGCGCCGGTATGACCATCGCGGCCACCTACCCCGCCGCGGTCATCGGCATGGCCGTGTTGCGGTTGATGAAGGGCTCGATCCTCGAAGAGAACATCGCCCGAACGATCGGATCCATCGGCGAGTCGGTCGCCGCCGGCGCGGTCTTCACCATCCCCGCCTTTGTCATCACCAAGGCCTGGCCCGAGTTCGACTCCTCCACCGCCTACTGGCAGTCGTTCGCGCTCATGCTCGTCGGCGGCGTGCTGGGCATTTTGTTCGTCACGCTGCTGCGGCGCGTTATGGTCGAAGACCCCGACCTGCCGTTCCCCGAATCGGCCGCCGCCGCCGAGATTCACAAGGCCGGCCAGCTCGGCAGCAGCGCCGCCCGGACGCTGTTCCAGTCCATGGGCATCGGCGGCCTGATCTATCTGCTCGGCGAGTTCAACCTGTTCTCCGCCAGCCGCGATTTCTTCGTCAAAATCGGTACCGTCGGCAAGGGCGTGGTGAAGCTCAGCGCCGACCGCCTCATCGCCGTCGGCGGAACCACCACCGCCTCGCTGCCCGCCATCAGCCCCGCCTATCTCGGCGTCGGCTACATCATCGGGCCGCGCCTCGGCGCGCTGAACTTCGCCGGCGGCGTCGTGGCCTGGGGCCTGCTGGTTCCGTTGATCGTCTATTTCCTCGGGCCGGCGGCCGTCAATAACGCGCCCAACGGCGTCGTCGACTGGGCCGTGCTCACGCTGCAGGTGTGGAGAAACATCGTCCGGCCTATCGCCGTGGGCGGCATGCTCGTCGGCGCCAGCTATACCCTCTTCAAGATGCGCGCCAGCCTCGCCACCGGCATCGGCCGCGCCATCCGCGACCTCAAGCAGGCCAGTTCGCAATCCGAGGCCCACGATCGCACCCAGCTCGACCTCAACGGTCGCACGGTCTTCCTCGGTCTGGGCGCCGCCTTCGCCGCCATGATCGCGCTCTACTTCCTCTTCACCCGCGATTTCCTCGCCGCCGGCGTCGCGGCCGTGGTCATGCTCATTCTGGGATTCTTCTTCGCCGCCATCAGCGGCAACCTGGTCGGCACCATCGGCTCCTCCAACAACCCCATCTCGGGACTCACTTTGTGCACCCTGATTATCGCCGCGCTGCTCATGGTCGCCATCGGCGTGAAGGGCACCACCGGCGTGCTCGCGGTGCTCGGCGTGGCCGCGGTCATTTGCGTCAGCAGCGCTGTGGCCGGCGAGATGCTCCAGGACCTCAAGGTCGGCCACCTGCTCGGCGGCACGCCGAAGTTGATGCAGATGGGCGATTTTCTGGGCGTGCTGGCGGCCAGCGCGGCGCTATATTTCCCGCTGTTATGGCTGCACCAGGCCAACATCAAGGAAGGCGGCATCGGCTTCGGCGACGCCAAGCTCTCCGCGCCCCAGGCGGGCCTCATGGCCAGTCTCTCCCAAGGTATCGTCGGCGGAGGTATGCCCTGGGCGCTGGTCCTGGTCGGCATCTGCATGGGCTTCGCGCTGATCATGGTGCAGGTCAAGAGCCCGATGCTGTTCAGCGTCGGTATGTACCTGCCGCTGGAAACGACTTTTGCCATCTTCGTCGGCGGCCTCATTCGCTGGCTGTGCGACGTCGTTCGCGACCGCAAGGACTATAACGACGCCCAGAAAGCGCGCATCGAGAACGCCGGCGTCCTCTGCGCTTCCGGCCTGATCGCCGGCGAAGCGCTCATGGGGCTGGTCAAGGCTGGCGTCGTCATGGGCACCGGCAAGAAGGTCACCGACATCTTCGAATTCTTCGCCGAGCCGCCGCTGGTCATCGGCCTGGCCGTGCTTGTCCTGCTGGCGCTGTACCTGATTCTCCTCCCGATTTCCAGAGCGGGCGATCCCAGCGAGCCGGCGCCGCCAACCGCCATCATGTAGCCGCCTTCAGTTTTCAGCCGTGCGAACACGAAGCCTGCCGCCACCTTCACGGTAGGATAGTAACTTGTCAACGGTCTCTTCCCCTTTTGCCGCGCGCCGCCCCGTCTGGGGCGTCGTGTACGCCGGCGTGGCGCTGACCACCGCGGCCACGCTGATCCTGGAACTCGCGCTGACGCGCCTGTTCTCGGTGATTTTTTACTACCACTTCGCCTTCCTCGCGATTTCCATCGCGCTGTTCGGCTTGGGCGCGGGCGGCGTCCTCTCCTACTTTTTCCCGCAGCGCGGCCCGGCCCTCTACCGCCGTCTAGGCGTCATCTCCGCATTGAATTCGCTGGTCACCGTGCTGACCTTGATCTGGATGCTCGGCCGCGGCGGCGGGACTTCCTTCACCTCCCTCGGCAGCGTCTACTTCGCCGCTTCCCTGCCTTTCCTGTTCTCCGGGCTCGTCGTCTCACTGGTCATCTCGGAGACCATCCAGCGCGTCGAGCGCATCTATTTCTGGGACCTTACCGGCGCCGCCCTGGGCTGTCTGCTGCTCATTCCAGTGCTCAATCTCACCGGCGCGCCCGGCGCGGTGCTGGCCTCGGCGTTGCTCTCGGCATCCGCCTCGGCGGTCTGGTTCGGACTGGGACGCGCGGTGCGCGGCCGCGCCTTCGGCGTCGCTCTGGCGCTCGTGCTGATTGGCCTGCTGGTTTATAACAAACAGGCGCATTTTCTCGATCTGCGCACGGCCAAAGGGGTCGCGCTCGAGGACGAGATCTTCGTTCAATGGAACAGCTTTTCGCGCATCGCCGTGAAAAGCGATCCCGCCGGCGGCCTTACCGTCGTCATCGACGCCGACGCCACCACCGGCATTTCACAGTTCGATCTGGACCACCTCTCCGCCTCTGACCACGCGCAGCTCGCCTCCGAGGGTCCCGGCCTCGTCTATCGCGTGCGCCCCGGCGCAAAAACACTGGTCATCGGCGCCGGAGGCGGTTGGGACGTGGCCCGCGCATTGGCCTCGGGCAGCCGCGACGTCACCGCCGTCGAGATCAATCCGATCATCGCCAGCACCATCATGCGGCAGCGCTTCGCCGCTCAGAGCCAGCGCCTCTATTTCCGCCCCGAGGTGCGCGTCGTCGTCGAAGATGGCCGCACCTACGTCCGGCGCTCGCCTGAAAAATACCAGGTGCTCCAGGCCACCCTCGTCGACACCTGGGCCTCCACCGCCGCCGGCGCATTCGCCCTCTCCGAGAACAACCTCTACACCGTCGAAGCCTTTGTCGAGTACCTCGACCATCTCACGCCCGATGGCGTTCTGGCCTTCACGCGCTGGGGCTTCGACCCGCCGCGCGAATCCCTGCGGCTCGTCTCGCTGGCCCGCCAGGCCTTGGCCCAGGTCGGCGAAACGGACCCCTGGCGCCACATCGCCGTCCTGCGGGAGCAGACCAAAAAGCTCGGCGGCTGGGGCGCCACCGACACCGTGCTGATCGCCCGCCGGCCTTTCACTGCCGAAGACCTCGCGCGAATTCATCTCGCCGCCGCCACTGGATTTGAAACCATCTACACGCCCGATGCGCCCGGCGCCACCGCCTTCCGCGATCTGCTTCTGGCCCGCGACCCTCAGCGCTTCTACGACTCCTACCGCTTCGATGTCCGCCCGCTCCCCGACGACCGGCCGTTTTTCTTTTACACCGTGCAACCCCGCGACATCTGGGGCTTCGTCCGCGCCTTCAACCGCGAGAGCGCCGATTATAAGGTCAACCTGGCTTTGTCGTCGCTTTTCGCGCTGCTCGGCGTTAGCGCCGTGGCCACGCTTGTCACCCTCCTGCTGCCCCCGCTGCTGCTCGGCGCACGCCTCCCGCGCGAGCGCGGCGTGGCCTGGTTTCTGCCCTATTTCCTGCTGCTCGGCGCGGGCTACATCATCGTCCAGGTCGGCCTCATTCAGAAGCTGATCCTGCTGCTCGGCCACCCCACCTATGCCCTCACGGTGGTCGTCTTTTCGATGCTCATCTCAAGTGGCCTCGGCAGCTATGCCAGCCGCGCCATCGTCAAGCGCGAGGAACGCCGTTTGTGCCTTGTCCCGCTAGGCGTGGCCCTGGCCGTAGTCGTGCTCGCCCTGCTGATCACGCCGGCCAACTCGGCGCTGGCCGCCGCGCCGGCCTTTGTGCGCCTGCTGTCGGCCGTCCTGATGGTCGTGCCGGCCGGCTTCCTCATGGGCATGCCGTTTCCCGGCGGCCTGGCCGTGCTCGAGGCCTGGCAGCCTTCCGCCGTCCGCTGGGCCTGGTCCATGAACGCCGCGGCCAGCGTCTTCGGTTCCGCTCTCGCTATTTGTTGCGCGATTTACTTCGGGCTCCGCACGGCCCTGTTTCTAGGCGCCGCGTGCTATCTCGCCGCGTCGCTCGTTCTGTCCGCCACGGCGCGCTTCCGCGTGCGGCCTTCCGCTTAGCTGACCACCACTTTACGGTCGTTGATGGGGCTGAACCGCAGCGCGTTCTCCAGCGCTTCGCAGAAGAAGTACTCGCCCCACATCACGCTTTCCTCGACGCCCAGTTCCTTGTGCAGGTGGTACACGCCGCCCTTGAGAATGCCTTCCCAGCCCTCGTCGTTGCGGTCCGTGTACTTCAAGCACAGCGTCTTCAGAATTTTCAGCGCGCAGGACCAGTAGTAGAAGCCCTTCACCGGATCCGGCAGCATCCGGCACAGCCGAATCAGCGCGCCCGCCGCGATCGCTGCCGCCGACGTATCCGGCGTTTTGCGCGACTCGCCGGTCGCCTGGAAATCCCAGCTCGGGACCCCATCCGCGCCGGTGTGCGTCAGATAATAATCCGCGCACGCCTGCGCCGTTTGCAGGAACCGCGGGTCGCGCGTGTATTCGAAGCACGATCCGAATCCGTACATCGCCCACGCCAGTCCGCGCGACCAGCACGAATCGCTCCGGTACCCCTGCTGCGTCGAATGCCGCAGAAACTCGCCGCTCTCCAGGTCGAAAATACCCTCCTGCGCCGTCGAGCCGTCGCCGCGCACCAGGTACCGCCGCGTCGTCAGCGCGTGGCGCGTCGCAATCTCCCGCAACCGCCGGTCGTTGGTTTCGCGCGCCGCGTAGAAAATTACGGCCACGTTCATCATGATGTCGATGAACAGCGACTCTTCACCTACGAACGAGCACAAATACTGGCCCTTCTCCCGGAACCGCAGCGCCATCGTTTTGCCGGCCTGCACCAGCACGTCGTTCAGCCGCGGCTCGCGTGTCGCCTGGTACCAGCGGTAGTACGTCGACAGGAAAATGAATCCCAGGTCGTGCACGTCGCGGTCGAACTGCCGCGGCTCCAGCGGCAGGCTGTACTCGATCGCCTTCTGCGTCCAATAGCCCTTGTCCGCGCTCTCCTCCGGCTCGGTTCGCTGGAAAATCCACATCAGCCCGGGCAGAAAACCGTCGCACCAATGCGTCCACGCCGGACCCTCGTGCTTCCACTTGCCCGCCAGCGTGTACATGGGGTAGAAGCCGGCATACTTATCGGTTACCGACCGCACCTGGCGCTTGGCAAACTGCAGCGTCTCTTGAAACAGACTTCTGTCGATCTCGGGTTCGAACTGGATCACGGCGTTGAGCCTCCCGGAACCTCCAGCGTACGCCAAATCATCGGGTACCCGCGCGGCAGCTTCGTGCTCGGTCCGGCGAATAGAATCCCTTCGCCGCTTCCGGCGTGCGCAACTTCGTCGGGAATGCTGACATTGCGCACGTGGGTCATCCCATTCCGGCTTTCCGTGAGCTGATGTTCCAGACTGGGCGTCTCCAACAGGCCGGAAAATGGCCCGGTCCGCGCTGCGTCCTCGTACGTCTCCGGTTTCAGCAGCACGAAACAGTTCGCGTACGGCGCCGTCGCGCAGAACAATCCGTCGATCCGGGCCTCCACTTTCGTTCCTTTGGCCAGGACCGTCCGCCTGTTGTGCACGACCGCCCGGCTGACCGACATTTCCAGCAGGTCGCCGCGCGCGGCCGTCGTCAATTCGATCTCCCGATTCAGTATCAGCGGCACCTGCACGCCGGCCGGCAGCTTCGCGCTGGTGCGCGCCGCCTCGTGTTCTCCCGCCGGCTCCGGGTCTCCGTACGTGATCGTCGACTCGCCCAGGTACTGCCGGCAGTGCGCGAACGTGGACAGCGTGCGGCCTTCCAACCCGGTGTCGCGCAGCATCGTCAACTCCGTCACCGCGGGCAACCTGAACCCGGAGCCGCCCACCGTCGCGTCCTGATACTCAATCGCCTTGAACGCCTTGCGAATCGGCATGCCCGCGGGAAACTCCGTCACCCGCAATTCGAAGCGCAGCAGATCAAGGCTCTGCGCGTCGTGCCAGGCCGTCACTTCATAGCCCACTACGCCCTTCACCGGCGGCGCGTAAACCATGTAGTTGCTGAGCGCGATTGGCACCGTCTGCGTGAACTTCAGCGCCGCGCGTCCCCGCAGCGTATCGTCTCCGGCGAAGTGCAGCGGGGCCATGCCGCGGTAGACCGCCATCAGGTGCAACGCGAAATCGCCCGTCCCAATCGCCCCTTCTCCGCCCACCATCTCCGCCAGGTCCCGCTCCTCGAGCTTCGGCGCTCCGGGCCACGCATACAGCTCGCTCCCCTTGAAATAGGCGACTTCCACCCGCACCCGATCCAGCAGGCGAAACTTCGTCTGGGATGGATTGCGCGCCGAGCGCTCAATCGTCTCCACACACATGTAGTCCGGCAGCCGGTGCAGCATCTCGCCCATCACCGCGCGCACCCGCGCCACCAGAATCGCCTCCCTGTCGGGCGTTTCGGAGGCGCCCCATAGCCCGCTCGCGGCGGCCGTCGCTAGCAGGCACGGGAGCATGCGCTCAAGTAATCTCATCTCAGGAGTCTGACCCCTTATTATCTGCTAACATCGCTCTCATGGCTGTCAAGGCAACTGTTTTCAACAATGGCCCGGTCCGTTTGGAAGCTTCGGACCCCGTGGAACTCGCAATTTTCGATCAGGCCGGCAACATGTTCGGGCTCGCCGGACGCACCGTAATTTCCCTGTGCCGCTGCGGACACTCCGCCAACAAGCCGTTTTGCGATGGCGCTCACAACCGCGAGGGCTTCCAGTCGTCCTGCGAGGCCCGCGAACTGCCCGCGCCCAAACCCAAGCCCGTGCCATAGCCCGGATTCCGCGCCCAGCCTGAACCTCACTGTCGCGCCCTTCGCCCGGGACCCGTGGTTCGTCTGGGATGTAGAGTATGGAGGAGCCACACGGCCGGCGACTGTCCGCCGTTCCCGGACTACTGAAAATCGCGCCGCCCAACGCATCCATGCCGCGCCGTTCCAAGCCCCGCACCTCCAAGCTGAGTCACCTCCGCTCGTTGCTCTGGACCATCCCCGCCGCCATGCTCGCCACTGCGGTGATGATCACCGGCTACGTCGTCGTTTCTCTCCTCACCCGGGGCGACAAATACCAGCCGTGGTTTTGCCGTCAGTGGGCCGCGGCGGTCTTCGGAATCGCCGGAGCGCACGTCCGCATTGAAGGTGGGGAACGCTTCGACCCCTCGTCCAACTACGTCGTCGTCGCCAACCACTCCAGTCTGCTCGACATCCCTGTGCTCATGGGATGGCTGCCATTTCGCTTCAGATTCCTGGCCAAGCGGGAGCTCTTGAAGGTCCCTTTTATCGGCTGGTACCTGCGCCACGACGGCCACCTGACGGTGGACCGCAAGAGCCTGCGCTCCTCCATCGAAAGCACCAACGAATGCGCGCGCCTGATCCGGGAAAAACACCTCTCCGTGCTGATCTTCCCCGAAGGAACGCGTTCCCCCGACGGCCATCTGCAGCGCTTCCGCGACGGCGCCGCCTACCTCGCCATCCAGTCCGGCGTTCCGCTGCTGCCGGTCGGAATCGTGGGCACCTGCGACGTCCTGCCGGCACGTTCCTCGTGGTTCATGCCGGCCGATATCGAACTGCGCCTCGGCCACCCGGTCCCGATCGACGGACTCACCGCCAGGGACCGCCCGGCGCTCACCGCCCGCCTCGAACAGGATGTCCGCAACCTGCTCGCAGGACCCGCCGAGGAAGTGGGTGGAAGTGGAAGCAGCGCCGCCTGACAGAAAATGGATCCCCGCGTTCGGGTGAAAAGGATCAAGCCGCGTTGCCGTTGGCGTCCTGCGCCGCCGCCCGCTGGGCCGGCGGGACGTACTTCTCTTTCCGGCCGCGGAAACTCACGAAGTTGCAGCGGCAGGCCTCGCAGCGCCAGCGATTTGCGCCCAGCGCAATCTGGAACCGCATCGAAAGCGCGGCGTGATAGTGGCGCAGATCCCAAGTGGTGAGATCCTGGCGCAGGCAGCGCGGACATTGGGCGTAGAACAGGGCACTGAGGCCCGGCCCATGGACTGTGTAGCGCGCGGAACATTCTCCACAGCGGGCGGGAAAGCTGCCGTGCAGCAGTCGCAGATAGTCGCCCAACGTGCGCGCCCGCCCGACGCGAACGCGCGTCGAGCCGCAAAACGGACACTTCTCAGCATGACGCATAGCGTTAACAGGCTATTACGAGCCGCGCGGCCGACAGCAGACCGCAACGCCGAGCGGAGTAGCGCTCGCGCCTCCCGCGACCCTCATTTAGAGTATAAGCCGAGGAAATCGGAATGGGGCCAACGCCAATGCGACGGGGCGCAGAGGAAAGTACTGGGAACGCCGCCGTCCGGCGGCCGGCATTCGATGTGCCGCGCGCCGCTTAGCAGCCCGTGGTAATAGTCGATGCGGCGCAAAAAAACGGGGACAGCCACCGCTTTTTGCCTTCGACGCACTTCTACCACGGGCTGTTAGGAGAGGGTCTCCGCGCCGCGGGCGCGGCGCGCGGCGCCCTCGACATAGGAACGCTCATACGCGGTGAAAGCCTTCTTGAGCTCCGCGCAGACACGGTTTTCGGTGCCAATGGAGAGGCCGTCGATTTCGCGGACACCCAGCAGATCGCGCGTCGAGGAAGTCACGAACAGGCCGTCCGCGGCTTCGAGATCGGGCAGCGTGAGCGGGCGTTCGACGACTTCGATGCCCGGAGCGCGGATTTCCTCCAGAAGCAACTCGCGGGTGACGCCCGGCAGGCAGCCGGATGAGAGCGGCGGCGTGGTGACGCTGTCGCCGAAAACGGCGAAGAGATTGGCCGAGGTGCATTCGCTGGCCTCGCGGCGCTCGTTCAGCAGCAGAGCTTCGTCGAAGCCGGCCCGATGCGCGTCTTCGTACCACACCAGGTTCATGGCCCAGGAGAGAATCTTCGAACCGGCGAAGGGACCGGCGGCAAAGCGGGCATTGGGCACGATCATCAGACGGGCTTCCCCGCCCCAGTCGTTGCGGGCGGCGGTGAAGGCGATCAGATCGACGTCGAGCTTAGATGCCGGCCCCTGCCACATGGTGCCCTGATTGCGGACGACGGCGACGCGCAAGGTGGCGTTGAAATCGCGGTTGGCTTCGACCAGCGTCAACAACATTTCTTCCAACTCCGCCGGTTTCCATGGAAAGGGAACGCGGAGCAGATCGGCGTCGCGGCGCATGCGGGCCCAATGGTGGTCGAAGGCAAATAGCACGCCGTCCACGATCTTGATGGTGGAAAAAACACCCCATCCATTCATCAGCCCGACCTGGCCGGGTGAGAGAAAGAGATCGGTGGAGGGACGGACGTGGCCGTTATGAAGCAGCAGGGGATGGATCACACTTTCAGTCTATCGCCAGTCACGCGCAGGACCGGCGCGAGGCGCGGTTGGGGAGGTCAAGGTTGAGGCTCAGGCGGCGGACCAGGCGCTGAAGCAGGAGGGGCGGGCGGCGGCGGAGGCTTCGATCAGGTCGGCGACGCGGGAGCGGCGGCGGTAGAGGCGCTCGATGAGAGGTTCCACGGCGGCCTCGTCCTCGGCGCCGAGCCAGGAGCGCGGCAGGTCGCGCAGGATGCCGTCAAACAGCTCCGGGGGGGCCTCCTCGATGCGCCGCAGCCAGGGGTTGAAGTCGTCGAGCGTGCGCGCGCCGTTGTAGACCATGGGACGGAAGTAGAACCCACCAGCGGGGTTGTCCGAGAATTCCCAGTGCGGCCCATCGAAGGCGTAGCCGTTGTCGATCATCAGGGCGAGGAACGATTTCTTGAGCGGCGGCTGGCCGGAGTCCTCGATCCAGTGGCTGACTCGCTGGCGCACGAAGATGGCCTGACGGGAGTCGGAGTTGGCGGTCCATTTATCGAAGGCGAAGATGCCCAGGAAGTGGCGCAGGTTGTGGATCTGGCCGAGCAGCGAGTCGGGCAGGTAATCGTAAACCGCCTCGTGGTCGGGATGGCCGGGGAAGCGGGAGCCGAAATGCCAGCCCGCGTGGACCGGGGTCTCATGCGAGGCCAGACGGATTTTCACGTCGTGCTCGCGCCCGAGGAAGGCCTGGTCGAGCTCGACGACGGCGGCGGGGGGCGCGGCGATCTGCAGGTACTCGATGAGGCGCGCCGAGATCCACTCGTTGACCAGAATCCGCAGATGCTGGGGATTCTCGCGGAACTTGGTGACGTAGAAATAGCCGTCGCCGGCTTCGAGCAGGTGGGCCTGCGCGCCGCCGCGCATGTGTCGGAGAAAGCGAGTGGCAAGAACGGGCATGGGCGGCTGCGCTAATCTGGGTGAGGCGGCCGCGGGACCGGCGCCCGCGCGCAGGCCAGCCTTAATTTGAGGAGCCGCATCATTCCATGGAAGATCAGGACAAGCAGACCCACCCAGCCACGAGCGACGAGGTCGCCCTGGAGTTGATGAAATTCATCGCGTCTTCCACAGCATACGGCAAAGGGATGCAGCAGGTGGGCTTCGCCGGCAAAGGCACGCGCACGCCCGAGGAGCAGGCCGAGTCGCTGCTGGAACTGTTCCGCAAGTGCCGCTCGGTGGTCCACGAAGAGAGCGCGGAAAAGCAGCGTTAGATTCCCGCGCCCCTGGCAGCACGCGGCACGGCGCAGGCGCGCCGGTTATGCGGCAGGGACGCAGTTCAGACTCGGCGAGAATGGGGCTGCAACCGAGGCACTCGGGCAGCGGGGCGCCCGCAGGGGCGCCCGATCAGACAGCTTCCAATTCGAAGCGGGACCCGGTTGCCCGCGGCCCCGATGATTACCTCTTCTTTTTGGCCGGCGCCTTCTTGGCTGGGGCTTTCTTGGCTGGAGCCTTCTTCACAGGCTTGGCGGCCTTCTTTAGAGCGGGCCTGGCAGCCTTCTTCAGCGCAGCCTTCTTGATCGGCTTTTTGACCGCCTTCTTGGCTGGCGCCGCTTTCTTCACCGCTTTCTTGATAGCGGCCTTCACCGGCTTCTTGGCTCCCTTTCCAGCGGCTGCCTTGACCGCTTTTTTGACCACCTTCTTGACCGCTGGTTTGGCGGCTTTGGCGGCAGGGGCCGGCACAACGGACTTAGCCGCGGCCTTCTTGACGGGCGCCTTCTTCGCTGCGGGCTTCGCTTCCGCCGGTTTTGCGGCCGGAGGCTTGGCAGCCGGAGGCTTGGGAGTGGCGGCGCGGGCAGCGGGCTTCTTCGCCGGGGCCACCGGAGGAGCGGGCGGCGGAGCAGCGGGTTCGAGGACCTCGATCACTACGATCTCCTCCACCATTTCCGAACTCAGCGCTTCCTCTTCCATCACGCTATCGGGCCCATCGTCAACATCGCGGACCCCGTCGTCCTTGACCACGGAGTCGAAATCGGTCTCACCTTCGTCGAACGAATCGACGGCATTCATCTTTAATGGCACCATGCGCGGAGGTCTCCTTTGGCAGGACCAGAACAAAACTATCATGCCCCGTAGAAACTGACAAGAGCTTGTTCGCGCGGCTTGTTCGCGCGGCGGCGGGATGAGGTTCAGGAGAAAAGCCCGCGAGCGGCGCGGGCTAGCGCGCGGCGGGGCGGCGGCCCTGGGCGCGGGCAGCGGAGGCGATCTGTGTTCCGCGGGGAGCGCTCTTGGCGTGGCCCGCGGCCTTGCCCCGGTGGCGGTGTGCGGCAACAGTTGTGCTGCCGGCGGGCTTGTTCTGCGCGCTCGGGCGGCGCGCCGTTTTCGTCGCCGCCGCGGCCCGCGGCGCCAGCGGAATCAGGACCAGATCGCCCACGCGAGGATGATCGAACCAGGCCTCGCCCAGGCTCCGGTTAGCCGCCAGAATGGCCGGAGGCGCGGTGCCATAGCGCCGCACGATTTGCGGTAAAGTGTCGCCCGCGGAGACGCGATGGAGGCGCCAGGAGGCCCGCTTGTCCGCCGGCACCGCCTCGAGAGCCGACAGCACGGCGCGCGCCCTGCCGGTCGGAACTCGCACCTCGGAATCGGCCGGCGCGACGTTTTTCAGCACCGAAGGATTGAGGTCGCGCAGATCGGAGACGGACGAATCGGCGGCATCGGCCAGCAGCGCCAGGTGGGTCGGAGCGGACAGCCGGACGGTATCGAAAGCCAGCTCCGGATCCTGGTCTACGACGGGAATTCCGTAGGCCACGGGGTCCTTCGCGATAATCGCCATGGCCAGGATTGCCGGGACGTAATTCTGCGTTTCGCGCGGCAGCGCATTGCGGCGTCGCAATTCCCAATAATCGGCGAAGCCGGTGCGCTGCACGGCGCGTTCGACGCACAGCGGACCGCAATCGTAGCCCGCCATGGCGAGGTACCAGTCGCCGGTCCGGCGGTACAGGTCGTGCAGGTGACGCGCGGCGGCCCGCGTCGCTTTCTCGGGATCCAGCCGGTCGTCCAGCAGCTTGGTCGCTTCCAGTCCGTACAGACCGCCCGTCTGCCGGCCGAACTGCCACATGCCAGCGCACGCCTTGACCGACAGCGCCCGCGGCATGAAGCCCGACTCGGCCTGCGCCAGATGGATCAGCTCCGACGGCAACCCCTCTTCCCGGAACACCCTTTCGATCATCGGCCGATAGCGCCCCGCGCGCTTCCAGCCATATGAAAAAATCCGCTGGCCGCGCGGGCTGCTGAAGTAGTTGATGTAGCTCAGCACCGCGTCGTTGACTTCCAAGGGCAACTCCGACGAGGAAGCACGGATACTTTCGAGCACCCGGCCCTTCAGTCGCGGGTCGACTGGAAACGTCATGTCGAGGAGATCGTCGCGCGGCGACTCGGTGAAGAACAGGCCCTCGGGAGACTGGCCCGCGCCCAGGCTTTCGAGATCGTACTTGTGAATCTGACGGATAATCTCTTCCGCTTTCCGTTCGAACAGCGAGTGGTCGGACACGTTTTCGGGCACGTTCAACAGCACGTCAACCGCCATGTCGAACTCGCGGCGCGCCTCGTCCACGCGCTGTTCCTGCAGCAGCGATTTGCCTTCTTGAAAATGCCCCTCACTCTCGCTGAGCGCCTTCCCGGCAAGCGACAGCGGCGGGGGGCCGCTCTCAGGCGGCTGCGGTGCCGCAATCTGCGTTTGGATCTTCTGAACGTCAACTCCGGAGGCGTGCGTGGACGGCTCGACCGCCCGAAACTCAAGCGGGGGCAAGGGCATGGCCGCGCCATCGGCGGCGCTCAAGACAAAGGTCGAGAGCATTCCGAGCGCGAATGCCAGCAGAATGGTCTTGTAGGGTTGCGTCATTCGGTATTTCGGATGAATTTTCGACTACAGAACCGCAGCTATGACTCTATCCGAACTCGGCGTTAGGGTCAACCTCCTAATTCAGACAGACAGCTCTTGAATCGCCGCGAGTGAAACCCGTCGCCGGGCCGCGGACCCCACCGCTCCGCGAAGCTTTCAAGGGAGCAAAAACTCCCGCCGGCAGGGTTCTCGCGGTGTTGTTGCCGCTAATCTGTGGAATTCTGCCGCATCCCAAGATAGAGTTACACGGGTCCAACGGGAATCTGCGATGCATTTCACATCATCAGAAACCAGTAGGGAGGTTGCTCCGTCCCTGGGAACAACTGACTCAGAGCGGCTTTGCAGGAGGGACCGAGGGATTGCAACTTGCCAGTGAGACGCGCGCCGCCGACGCCTTGTACGAAGATCGGGTCAACCCGCAGTGGGTGAAGCTGCTGAACATTCTGCAAATGAACGTTCGCTATCGCCACTGCGCCGGCACGGAACTGATCACCGAGGATGGCCGGCGGATCCTCGACTTCCTGTCCGGCTACTGCGTTCACAACGCCGGGCACAACCATCCGGCGATCATCGCGGCAATCAAGGATGAACTGGACCGCTGTGGCCCGGCGATGCTGCAAAGCCACGTGCCGGAACTGGCCGGCGATCTGGCGGCGAGTCTTTGCTCGCGCGCCGGCGGCCGTGTTACTAAAGCGTTCTTCCCTTCCACCGGCAGCGAGGGCGTCGAGGCGGCCATCAAATTCTCGCGGGCCCACACCAGACGCACTGGCCTGCTGTACGCCGATGGTGCGTTCCATGGTCTGACCTGCGGCGCGCTTTCGCTGATGGGCGATCCCTTCTGGCGCGAGGGCTTCGGCCCCATGTTGGCGGAGACGGAAGCGGTGCCGTTCGGCGATTTGGCAACGCTCGAGAAGAAGCTGGCAACGAAGCGGTTCGCGGCGTTCATCGTCGAGCCGATTCAATCCGAGGCAGGCATCCGGCTGCCCCCTGCCAGCTACTTCCAAAAGGTCGGAGAGCTGTGCCGCCGGCACGGGACGCTGCTGGTGCTGGATGAAGTGCAGACCGGCATGCACCGCACCGGCGCGTTCCTCGCCGGCCAGCATTATCAGGCCGATCCGGACATGGTGATCCTGGCGAAGGCGCTCAGCGGCGGGCTGGTGCCGACCGCGGCGGTGCTGCTGACCGACGAGATCTACGCTTCGACCTACGGATCTTTCAAGCGTGCCATCGTCCACACGTCTACGTTCAGCGAGAACGGACTTTCGATGCGCACCGCGCTGGCGACGCTGGAGGTGCTCGACCGGGAGGGCCTCGGCGCGCGCGCTGAAGCCCGCGGCGAGTATCTGCGCCAGCGGCTGCGAACGGCGCTCGCAGGCTACGAAATGGTCGCCGAGGTCCGCGGCATGGGACTGCTCAACGGCATCGAATTCCGCGCGCCGCGGAGCGTGAAACTGCGGGTTCCGTTCGAGGCCTTCATGGCCATCCATAAGGGCATGTTCGGCCAGGTCGTGGTGATGCGGCTCTTCCGCGACCACGGCATGCTGACTCAGATCTGCGGCAACGACTTCCACGTGCTGAAGGTCGCGCCGCCGTTGGTGGTCGAAGAAACGCAGATCGACGAATTTGTTCGGGCGATCGCCGCCGTGGTCGATCTCATGCATAACTCGGCTTCGTTCTGGGCCGAGGCACTGGGGCTCGCGCGGCGGGTCATCCACAACATATAGGACCGCCCGGAAACGGGCCGCGAGCAGGACGGACCGGCGGGCCCGTCGTGTACTCGGCAGCCGGTATTGACGTAGGACGGCCGCTCCCGCGCAGGAGCGTGACAAACGATTCGCAGAGAAATGTCGGGTGAAAAGCGCCTGTATCTCGAAGGATGGGGCAGCGTAAATGAGTTCTGATTTCGATGTTTTCGTGATCGGCGGCGGCCCGGCCGGGCTGGCGGCGGCCATCGCCGCGGCGCAGCGCGGACTCCGAGTCGCCGTGGCCGACGCGTGGGGCCCGGGCATCGACAAGGCTTGCGGCGAGGGCCTGATGCCGGACTCCGTGGAGGCGCTGGGCGCACTCGGCGTGACCATACCGCCGGAGGCTGGCCATCCCTTCCCCGGCCTGCGCTTCCTGGGCAGCGGCGTCGCGGTGGACGCGCGCTTTCCTTCCGGGACCGGGCTGGGCGTGCGCCGCACCGTGCTCCACGATCTGCTGAGCGTGGAAGCCGCGCGCAGCGGCGTCGAAATGCTGTGGAAGACACGGGTGGTCGGTCTAAAGGCCGGCCAGGTTGACTGCGAAGGCCGGTCGTTCCAGGCGCGCTGGATTGTCGGCGCCGACGGCGGCCAGTCCTCTGTGCGCCGCTGGGCCGGTCTCGACGCCTGCCGCCGCGATGAGCACCGTTACGGGTTCCGCCGCCACTATGGCATTGCGCCGTGGAGCGAGTTCATGGAGCTGTATTGGAGCGCGGACGATCAACACGAAGCGTGTCAGATCTATGTCACGCCCGTGGGCCCGCGGGAGGTCTGCGTGGCCGTGCTCTCGCGCAATCCGCAGTTGCGGCTCGACCACGCCCTGCCCCGATTCCCGCGGTTGGCCGAGCGGTTGAACGGCGCTCCTGCCACCAGCCAGGAGCGCGGCGCAATCACGGCGTCGCGCCAGTTGAGAAGGGTCTCGACGGACCGCATCGCGCTGGTCGGAGACGCCTCCGGTTCGGTGGATGCGATTACCGGCGAAGGACTTTGCCTGACCTTCCATCAAGCGCACGCGCTGGCGCGCCATCTCGAAGCGGCCCAGTCGTCAGGCACGCTGGCCGGGTATGAGGAGGAGCACCGGCGGTTGCGCCGCCGACCGGCCTTCATGGCCGACTTGTTGCTCATGATGGGCCGGCGGAACTGGCTGCGCCGGCGGACGCTGAATGTTTTTTCCGCTCAGCGAAACGTCTTTTCGGGAATGCTCGCCATGCATGTCGGCGCGCTGCCCCCGGCGTCGTTCGCGGCGAATTGTCTGGCACTGGGCTGGGGCCTGTTGACCCAGGCCTGAGGCGATCTATGAAGCACTCCCCGGGAGGTAACTCAATGCCAATCGAGAATACCAAGGGCTCCGCGGCCCGCCGTTCCACGGGCGTTCAAATGCTGTTGACGCTGATGCTGGCGGCGTGTGCGGCGTGGCCGCTCAGCGCCGCCGAAATGGTGTGGACCTTCGACCCGCCGCAAAGTCAGGTCCATTGGACACTGGACACGGCCCTGCACGAGGTGCACGGGACGTTCCGATTGAAGAGCGGCAGGATCGTGTTCGACCCGGCCACCGGCAAGGCCGGCGGCGCGCTCGTGGTCAACGCCATGAGCGGCGAAAGCGGCAACGAATCGCGCGACAAGCGCATGCACACCAGCATCATCGAGAGCCGCAAATACACCGAGATCGTTTTCACGCCCGACCGCGTCGAAGGCAACTTGGCACCGGAGGGATCCTCGACCCTGCAAGTGCATGGGAAGTTCCGATTGATGAATGTGGACCACGAATTGAAGCTGCCGGTGACGGTCGAAGCGCATCCCGGCCAGATTGTCGCCACCGCGAAATTCAGCGTGCCCTACATTCAATGGGGCCTGAAGAATCCGAGCATGTTGTTCCTGCGGGTGAATGATCACGTCGATATCGAGATCCATAGCGTCGGGCGCCCCGCCCCGACGCTCAATGCTTCCAAATAGAGATCGCGCGCACGCCCGCGCTCCATTGAGACGTGCGGGGCGGCACCGCAGGGCAGCGCGGACTGGACGCTCTGCATCGACGCTCCGTGCAGGATCTCGCCGCGAACGCCATCTGCTAATCTTGTTGCTGATTTCATGCGACGAAGACGCGCGCAGCAGACTTCCGCCGGTGGTTGCCAAAAGAGCCGCAGGCCATGAAAATATGCCTGGATTGCACGCCATTCCTGGTGCGGAGTGCCGGTGTCAAAGCATATTTGTATTACCTGAACCAGTATCTTCACGCGACCGCTGAGGGTCGCGAAATCGTCTGCTTTCCCTTCCTCAAGCGTCCCGGCAGCCTGCGGCACGATGCGTCGACGCTGGGCCGATTCGCGAGCCTCGCCCGGGCTGCGTTCGCCACCCGCCTCAATGGTCCCTGGAATCCAATTTCCAAATGGGCGGCCCATCGCGCCGACCTCTTCCATGCATCCAATCTGGTGCGCGATGTGCCCTGCAAAATCGTCCTGACGGCGACGGTCCACGATCTGACGTCGTTTCGCCTGCCCGAATTGCACACCCAGCAGACCATCAGAGCCGATCGGGCGTTCTTCTCCCGCATCGTCAGCCGCGCCCGCCAGGTGATCGCCGTCTCGAACAACACGAAACAGGATTTGCTGGCCGCACTGCGCATACCAGACTCCCGGATCAGCGTGATCTACCCCGGCGTGCGAGATGAGTACTTCGGCGGCGATCCACCCGCCGGTCCGGCGACTCGCGAGAGTTATGGCCTGGTCCGGCCCTACATCCTGTTTGTGGGCACGCTGGAGCCGAGGAAGAACCTCGCGCGACTGCTGGATGCCTACGCCGGCATGCGCCCGGGTCTCACGGAAGAATTCGACCTGGTCCTCGTGGGAATGCCGGGCTGGCTCGACCGGCAAACACGAGCGCGCGTGCTGAGTGGCGCTAATGGGGTTCGCTCGCTAGGCTACGTCGCCGAGCGGGACATGCCGGCGATCATGGCGGGAGCCACCGTGTTTGCCTATCCCTCGCTGTATGAAGGATTCGGATTCCCCGTGGTTGAGGCAATGGCTGCCGGCGTACCTGTCCTGACCGCCTCAGCCGGTTCGCTTCCGGAGATCGCCGGCGACGCCGCCTGCTATGTGGATCCCCTGAGCGTGACCGAAATTCGGACGGCGCTGGAGCGGCTGCTCACGTCACCGGAAGAGAGGCGCGGAATGATCCAGCGCGGTTCGAAGCAGGCGCGGCGCTATAGCTGGCGTGAGAGCGCGCTCAAGACCTGGGCGTTCTTTGAGAATGCCCTGCGCGGCTGACTGCGTCGGCGAACCCAGCCGGACGCGCATCCGACGCCCTCTGTGAAACCAAAGAGAATGGCCCGCAGCCGCCCCAGGCGGTTCCGGGCCAATGAATAATGCATCGAGCGGCCGGCTGGCGCGAACGCGCGCCTATTCTTCCTCTTCTTCCTCGCCCGTCATCAGCGCCTTCGCGGCCGCGATGATCTTATCGGCTTGCAACTGCGGAACGTAGTCGTAGTGGTCGAATTCCATGGTGAACGACGCGCGGCCCTGCGTCATCGACGTCAGGTCGTTCTGATACGTGAGCATCTCCGACATCGGCACCTGCGCCCGCACAATCTGCGTGCCGCCCTTGGCGTCCATGCCCGTGATGCGCCCGCGGCGGCTGTTCATGTCGCCCATCAGGTCGCCCGCAAATTCCACCGGCCCGACCACTTCCACCTTCATGATCGGTTCGAGCAGCGTCGCCCGGGCCGCCTCCATGGCCAGCTTGAAAGCCTTGCGGGCGGCCATTTTGAACGACATTTCCGATGAATCGACGTCGTGATACTGGCCGTCGTACAGCGTCACCTTGTAGTCCACCATCGGGTAACCCGCCAGGTAGCCGCGCGCCGACGCCTCGATGAAGCCCTTCTCCACCGCGGGAATAAAGTTGCGCGGCACCGAGCCGCCGAAAATGTCGTTGACGAATTCGAACCCGGCCCCGCGCTCGAGCGGATCCACCTTCACCTTGATGTCGCCGAACTGCCCGTGCCCGCCGGTCTGCTTCTTGTGCCGGCCGTGCACGTCGGCGTGGCCGCGAATGGTCTCGCGGTAGGGGATTTTCGGCGCGCGCAACTCGACGTCCACGTTGTACCGCTTCTTCATGCGGCTGACCACAATCTCCACGTGCTGCCCGCCGCTGCCTGCCAGCAGGAAGTCCTTGGTCTGCGCGTCGCGATAGAACCGCAGGCCCGGATCCTCTTCCAGAATCCGCTGCATCGCGTTGCCCATGCGATCCTCGTCGTTGCGGCTCTTGGCCGCAATGGCGTAGGCGATGGACGGTTCGGCGACCTGCACTTTGGGGAACGAAATCGTGTCGCCCTTCTCGCACAGCGTGTCGCCCGTCAGCACGTCCTTCAGCTTGGCCACAACGCCGATATCGCCCGCGTGCAATTCGTTCACCGGCAGCAGTTGCTTGCCCTGCGCCACGCTCAGGTGCGCCAGCCGTTCCGGGCTGCCGCTGCGCACCGCGATCAGCGCTGCATCGTTTTTCAACACGCCCGAGCAGACCTTGAAATACGAGAGCCGCCCGGCGAACGGATCGGCGATCGTCTTGAACACGTACGCCGTCACGCGCTCTTTGTCGCTGATCGGCCGCTCCACTTCCACATCATTGGAGTTCGCCTTCAGCGCCGGCCGCTCGGTCGGGCCCGGCATAAACTCGATCAGAAAATCCAGCACCACATCCGTGCCCGCGTTGCGCAGCGCCGAGCCGCACAGGATCGGGTACACTTTGTTCTCTTTGATCAACTCGCGCAGGCCCGTGCGGATGTGTTCCGGCGGCAGAGTCCCCGTCGAGAAAAACTCTTCCATCAGCTCATCCCGGCCTTCGGCGATGCTCTCAATGAGTTGCTCGTGCAGTGCCTGGGCGCGCTCGGCGAGCGCCTCGGGGATCGCAATCTCCTTGCCCTTTCCGTCGCCATCGGGCGTGTAGGTGTAGGCCTTCATGTGGATCAGATCCACCACGCCCTGGAACTCCTTCTCCGCCCCGATCGGCAGCGCCACCGGGATCGCGTGACGTCCGAAAAATTCCTGGATGTTGGCCACGGTGCGATCGAAGTCGCTGCGTTCGCGGTCCAACCGGTTGATGAAGAAAGCGCGCGGCAGCTTGAACTCTTCCGAGTATTCCCAAACCTTCTCCGTCTGCACCTCAACGCCGCCGACTCCGTCCACAACCACCAGCGCCGCGTCCGCCGCCGCCAGCGCCATCTTCGTGTCGTACATAAAGAGGTTGAAGCCCGGCGTGTCGAACACGTTGAGCTTCATCTTCTTCCACTCGATCGCCACCAGTGCCGTGGAAATCGTGATCTTGCGGCTGATCTCCTCGTCGTCGTAATCGGTCAGCGTGTTGCCCTCGTCCACCCGCGTCAGCCGGTTGGTCACTCCGGCGGCAAAGCTCATGCCCGCCGCCAGCGACGTCTTCCCGCTGTTGCCGTGGCCGACGAGGGCCACATTTCGGACTTCGGTGCTTTCGTAAACCTTCACGTGAATTGCTCCCCAGGATTATTCGGAACGTCGGATGATAGACCACGACGTCCGCTCGAAAGATCTCGAACATTAGAGCGTATCACAATGGGGTTAAATTGCGCGCCTGCTGGCCCTGACGTGCCTCTGGCTGTTGATCACTCCACTCAGCCGCTTCTGCGCGCCTCGCTCGTAACTCAGCCCGTAGGCCCCGCGGGCATCGCGGATCGAATCGTTGATCGCCCCTTCTGGGTTGTCGCCCCCGTATTCCCGGCCGCCCGTTCCGCCGCGGGTTTCGCGCCCACTGCGTGAGCCGAAAGGACGGGGCCACACCCCAGCCCCACCAGCACCAACAGAGCCAGCGGCTTCCACACATTCACAGCGCGCATTGTGTTGCCTCCCAATCCCGATCCGCGCATCAAACCCCTCCCCGCCACCGGTCCGCGGACGGCTCACCCGGAATTCCCATTCCGGGATCCCGGCTGCTTCGAGTATCCTCGCCTGATCCCAATGAGTAATGCCTCTTTGGAGCTATAGACCTGAAAATCTGAAAAACCAACCGCCGCGGCCGTATAACCCGCGGCCTGTCTGCCCGTGGCAGAAATGCCGAAACCGCTGGTTTTAACGGTTTCCCGTTTCTCCCACACGCTGCTATGCGCCGCCCGCTCAGATCGCCGCGTCCCAGATCACCTCGACCTCGTCCTTGGATGCCAGGATCTTTCCCGTCGCCAGCGTCTTGCTTCCGCTGGTCGTATTGATCGTGAACGCGTGTGAAAGATCGATAGTGTGATTCTTGGTGCCCGCTGTCACCTGCGTAAAGGTCACGCTGCCGAAATTCGGTACTTCTGTGTTGATCGCCTCGATCACCCACTCCACGCTCGATCCGTCGTACGGCGTCGTCCCATTCGGATCGCTTACCCCAACACTGATCGCAATGCCGGTGCGATGGTTCAGCATGCTGACGTAACCGTGATCCGGTTCCGGCGCGCATACCAGCACGCTGACCAGGTCGCCGGGTTCAATCGTTAAGTTGGCAACCTTGTATCCCGCCGGAAACCACTCGGTCCAGGCCCAATAATTGACGCTCGTGCCGCTTAGCGTCGCCGCCGTCCCGGCCTGTAACACCTGGCTCGTTCCAAATCCGCCCAGCCCGACCCAGAAGCCCACCGTCTGCGACCCCGGCTCTGTTGGCTTGGGCGTGATCTTGGGAACCACCCACTCCGCGAATACCGTGTTCGCGGGCTCGGGCGGAGTCAGCCCCAGCGACGCGACTTGAACCACCGCGCCGCCCCAATCCCCTCCCAGGCCGAACCCCGGTTTCTTCGGGGCGCCGTGCGGCACCGTGTGCCACACCGTGTCTTCCACCAGTTCCGCTCTCACGAGCGTATGTTTGTTCGTAAAATGCTGATCCCATAGCTTGCGAAGCACCGGCTCCTTCACCGGGTCGGGCCGCCGCGGATACCCGTACTGCGCCAGTTCCTTGTCGGATCCGGTCACCGGATTAAATTCCTTCGGTGGCGCTGGAAAGGTTGTTATTTTCATGGTAATTCCTCCAATTTTCGAGAAAATCAGCTTAATGCTTCTTTAGTCAGTCCGCCCAATCAGCAATTTCGTTCTAATTTGACCGCGAAGTACAGTATACACCTGGCCGTCATTTTTGGATCCGGCGGGCTGCATTTTTTCGCGGTACACCGTGTATTCACCGTATTCTTGCCGTAATTCGCAGTGCGCGCACCGTAAATGCACTGGAATTAGCACGTCATTTGTTTCACGGTGGATCTGCTGCAATCGACTGACGCGGAAAACGCGATCCGCGGAACGCATCCACAACTCCACTTGCAGCCGCTGCAACACGTGAATCGGCGCCGGTTTCGGGTTCTGGTGGCCTGTCGCGGAGACTTGCGTTACCGAGCCGCGACTAGGGTTACTGAGCCGCGACCGTTAGCAGCCCGTTGTAGTTGTCGATGCGGCGCAAAAAAACGGGGACAGCCACCGCTTTTCGCACTAAGCCACATCGATTCTTAAACGTTCGCCACTGCGAAAGACGGTGGCTGTCCCCGCTTTTTGCCTTCGACGCACTTCTAACACGGGCGGTTAGGGATCGGTTCTTACCGCGTTCCCCGACCGCCGCTGAGCCGCGCGCGGCAGCAAGCGGCTTGTCGCATGGTAATGATTTCTCGGCGACGGGACACTAGTTGAACTGACGGGCGCACGCACCGCCTCGTCAAGACGGGTTGCGCCTGCTGCCGCAACGGCAAGCGCTTCATTGTGCCAAAACGCGTCATCGGCGACCTCTCTCGAGCGCATTGAGCGTCTGCCCCCTCGGTGGAACCACTCGTCGCGCAGGGTTTTAGCGTGCCGGGTCCGAGATGACTTGGAACACCCCATCCATGCCGCCAAGAATGCGTGACCTTCGGGGCACATATCGCGCCCCAAACGGGGAGTTTCGCCATGCGGCGCGCGCGATTGCACCGGCGCAACACCGTGTTTGCGCGGCAAAAACACGGTTTTTCACGTGTTTTTTGCGCATCGGCGTAATCGTGGTTTTCTAAAGGACTTAGGCGAATCAATTCGCGCACGCTGGCGCGCGCCACCGTGTATCTATCGTGTTATGAATGACTTAACCGCACATCACCACGCATCTATGGTTTTCTAAAGGACTTAGATGCATTAAGGCACCCATCTTTCCGCGCGTCATCGTGTATCTGGCGTCTTCTCAAGGACTTAGCCACGTTGAACCACAAAATCCAGCGTGCGCGCCACGCGTTTCCTTGTAACTATGGTTTTCTAAAGGACTTAGCGGCATAAAACCGCTCATTTTGACCTGCGCACCGCGTATCTATGGTTTTCTAAAAGACTTAACCGCAAATACCACGTGTTTTTGCGCGAAAATCGTGTTTCACCATGTATCTATGGTTTTCTAAAGGACTTAGGAGCATTAAACCACCCATTTTGCGCGAAAACAGCGCTTCACCACGTATCTATCGTTTTCTAAAGAACTTATTGGAATTAAGCACGCACTCTTTCGCGCATCCCGAGTGGGGCGCCCTGCGACAGCTTGCATCTATTGTAATTAAAAGGCTTAGTGACAATCCACCGCGTTTTTCAGGCTCCCGGACTCTCCTGTTGTTTTTGTATCGTTTTTGCTATGTCTTCACCCCGCCTCCGCCGCATACTTCTCCCGCCCAGGGCAGAGTTCCTCCGCCAGCCTCGGCCTTGGGCTTTACAATGGAGATTCACGCGGCCTGCGGCGCGGCGTCTCCCTGCCTGCCCCAGTTGCCGTGGAACAGCTTGATAAAAAGGCACTTCTATGCATGACTTGAATCAATTCCGAGCCCACCTGGAGGCCTCCGCGGCGCGTCTCGCCGATCGCGGTTTCACGCTCGACCTGGATGCTTTTCGTGCCGCCGATACGCGCCGCCGCGCCGCACTCACGGAAATCGAGCAGTTGAAGGGCCGCCGCAACGCCGAATCGCAGTCCATCGGAATGCAGAAAAAGGCCGGCGCGGACACCTCCGCTTTGCAGGCCGAAGTGCGCTCCATGGGTGAGCGAATTTCCCTTTTGGATGAACAGGTTAAGGGCATCGACGACGAGTTCAAATTGATGCTCGCCGGCATCCCCAATTTGCCCCACGAATCGGTGCCGGTTGGCACCTCCTCCGACGACAACGTCGAAGTGTCGAAATGGGGCGTTCCGACGCAATTTGACTTCGCTCCGAAGGCCCATTGGGACCTCGGTCCGGAGCTCGGCATTCTCGATTTCGAGCGCGCCGCGAAGATCACCGGCGCACGCTTTGCGGTGTACTTCGGACTGGGCGCGAAATTGGAGCGGGCGCTGGTCAATTTCATGCTCGACCTCCACACGCAACAGCATGGATACACGGAGGTTCTGCCGCCGTTTATGGTCAATTCGGCGAGCCTGTTCGGTACCGGTCAACTGCCCAAATTCGCCGACGATCTGTTCAAGTGCGAGGGCTTCGATCTGTGGCTCGCGCCGACGGCCGAGGTGCCGGTGACTAACCTCTTTCGCGACGAGACTTTAGAGGGCGAACGGCTGCCCATCCGGTTGACCGCCTTCACGGCGTGCTTCCGCAGCGAGGCCGGCAGTTACGGGCGCGACGTGCGCGGCATCATCCGCCAGCACCAGTTCCAGAAGGTCGAACTGGTGGCGTTTACGCGGCCCGAGGAGAGCTACGCGGAGCACGAGCGGCTGACGCGCTGCGCCGAGGAAGTTCTTGAAAAACTTGGACTTCCGTACCGCCGGATGCTGTTGTGCACGGGCGACACAGGCTTCTCCTCGGCCAAGACCTACGACCTCGAAGTATGGCTGCCCGGACAGAGCGCGTACAAGGAGATTTCCTCGTGCTCGAACTTCGAGAGTTTCCAGGCGCGGCGGGCCGGTATCCGCTTCAAAACAGGCAAGAAAAACGAATTCGTGCACACGCTGAACGGCAGCGGGCTGGCGGTCGGCCGGACCTGGGTGGCGATTGTCGAAAACTATCAGCAGCGGGACGGCTCGGTGGTGGTCCCGGCGGCGCTGCGGCCGTACCTGGGGGCCGAGGTGATCACGCGCGAGGGCGGGCTCAAATAGGAGCCACGGCCGATGGCGTTGACGTCCGCAAACAATAAATCCATATCATCGCAAATCATTGAGATTTAGAGGATTCCGGCTCCCATGAGAGTACGCGGAGGGGGGAATTCGCTTGCCTGCCGGCCGTAATCTTGGTCAGTGGACCAGGGGCCGCTGACGGCAGGCGAAACGAGGGGCGATGAAAACTACAGTGGCAAGGGCGGGACTGGTGTTGGCGGCGTTGACTTGCGCCGGAGTGAGGCCGGCGCAGGCGGCGCCGCCGCTGACGACGATCCAGGACCAGATGTTCCGGGCGGACGGTACGCCCGTGAGCGGGACGCTGATTATTTCCTGGAAAGGGTTTGTCGCGTCTGACAATTCGAACATTCCGACCAACTCGATCCGCGTGCCGGTGAGCGGCGGAACGCTGCGCGTGCGGCTCACGCCGACGACCACGGCGCAAACGCCGGCGAGCTATCTGGTGCAGTATTTGATCGACGGTAAGCTCAACGATGTGAAGATCTGGGCGGTGCCGCCGAGCAGCACGCCGCTGACGGTGTTCGGGGTGACGGTGACGACGCCGGGTTTAGGTTCGGGTTCAGGCTCGGGGGGCACGGTCACGACGCAGACGACGGTACAAATGACGGACGTGGTGGGACTGACCGACGCCCTGGCGGAGCGGCCGACCACCGGCGCGGGCTACCTGGTGGGGCGGGTGCTGGTGCCGGACATCAACGGCGCGCTGTCCGGACTGATGGGCACGCCGGACCAATGCGTGCGCGGCGACGGCTCGCTGGGGCCGTGCGGCGGGAGTGCGACATTCGTGGACCTGGAACTGCCGGTGGGCACGGTGGACGGCACGAATGCGACGTTCGCGCTAAGCTATGCGCCGGCGCCGAGCGCGAGCCTGCTGCTGTTTCGCAACGGGCTACTGCAGAAGGCGGGCGTGGACTATACGCTGGCGGGATCGGCGGTGACATTCCTGGCGGGCTCGGTGCCACAGCCGGGAGACTCGCTGCAGGCGAGTTACCGGGTGGGGCAATAGTGGCTTGAGCCGGGGCAGGCACGGGCACTCGATGGCTGCGGAGTAGTTACGTGAGCGGGAAATTCAAGCGCCGACGGCGAAGGCGCGAGCGGGGCCGCGGCCGGTGATTGGCACGACGGCGGAATCGATCCACTGACCGTCGCGCCCGATGGCGGCGGCGGGCTGGTCGCGAGGTTTCCACTCGCGCGCCAGGCGCTGGGCTTCGGCGATCTGTTGGGCGGTCATCTTCCGGGCGAGGCGATCGCGCGACGCGGCCCATTCGATCTTGTTTTCGCCACTGGCGCGGGAAGCGGCGAGGTTGACCCACAGGTGGGCCTGCACATAGTCCTGAGGCGCGCCATCGCCGCGCTCATACATGCCGGAGAGGTTGATCTGCGCGCCCGCGTCCCCCTGATCGGCGGCTTTGCGGTACCAGCGAACGGCCTCGGCGTAGTCCTGGGGCACGCCGCGGCCGTCGTCGTACATCAGGCCGAGGGAGGCTTGAGCAGGCGCGTAGCCCTGGCCGGCGGCCTCGAGGTACCAGTGGACGGCCTGATCGTAGTCCTGTGGGACTCCATCACCCTGGTAGCAGGCGTAGCCGAGGTTGAACTGAGCGGTGGTCTCTCCCCGCTCGGCGGCCAGGCGGTACCAGCGGGCGGCTTCGACGGAGTCCTGCCGCACACCGTGCCCCAGGTCAAACATGACCCCCAGATTGTACTGAGCGCTCACATAGCCCTGTTCGGCGGCGGTGCGATACCAACGGACGGCCTCGGCGTAGTCCTGCGGGACGCCCTGGCCGAAGGTATACATGAAGCCGAGGTTGAACTGGGCTTTCGCGTTGCCCCGTTCGGCGGCCAGGCGGTACCAGCGGACCGCCTCGGCATCGTCCTGGGGCACCCCTTGCCCGAAGATGTACATGAAGCCGAGGTTGAATTGGGCGTCGGCGTCTCCCTGGTCGGCGGCCTGGCGGTACCAGTGGGCGGCGGCGGCGTCATCCTGCGGCAGGCCGAGACCGTCGTCGTACATGAGACCGAGGCGGGACTGGGCGGGGGCGTATCCCTGGTCGGCGGCCTGGCGGAGCCAGCGGCCGGCTTCGGCGAAGTCCTGGGGCACGCCTTCGCCGAGGAAGTACATGCTGCCGAACTCAAACTGCGCCTTCGCGTTGCCCTGCGCGGCGGCCAGGCGGTACCAGCGGGCCGCTTCGGCGTAATCCTGCGGCAGCGCGTGCCCGGAGTAGTACATGAAGCCGAGAGAGGCCTGCGCCGGCGCGTTGCCGCGATCGGCGGCCTGGCGATACCAGCGAACGGCCGCGGCATCGTCCTGCGCCACGCCGGCGCCTTGAGAGTAGGCGCAACCGAGCTTGCACTGCGCGGCGGTCTCGCCTTGTTCGGCGGCCTGGCGGAACCAGCGGACGGCCTCGGCGTCGTCCCGCGGGACTCCGTGGCCCAGTTCATACATGACCCCAAGATTGAATTGAGCGCTCACGTTCCCCTTTGCGGCGGCCAGGCGGTACCAGCGGACGGCCGCGGCGGGGTCCGGCGGGACTCCTTGGCCGTGGTCATAAATGAGGCCGAGGCTGAACTGAGCGGACGTCACTCCTTGTTCGGCGGCGAGGCGGTACCAGCGGGCGGCTTCGACCGAGTCCTGCCGCACTCCGTGCCCCAGGTCGTACAAGACCCCCAGGTTATACTGGGCGCTCGCGTGGCCCTGAGCGGCGGCTTTGCGGTACCAGCGGGCGGCTTCGACGCAGTCCCGCGGCACTCCGTGGCCGTGTTCAAACATCAAGCCGAGGTTGAACTGAGCGGCCGCATCGCCCCGTGCGGCGGCCCTGCGCACTGTTGTGAGTCGGTCCTTCTTCCTTACGATCAGCAGGATCGCCGCTCCGCACGTCGACAACAGCGCGGCTGTCCAAAATGGTCTCATCGTCGGCCTCCTGCCCTTGAGGTCCGCCTTCCGTGATAGTAGCGCCACTCGAGGCTGAGCAGGAGAGTCAACCGGCAGGTGAGCGTTGGAGGGCCCCGCGGCCGACGCTCCAGAGCGTCTTCGGAGATGATGGATACCCGCACGGCCGATGCGGGTTGAAGCCGGGAACACGCTCGGGAGCCGGACCTGGAGGTCCGGCGCAGGTCTGGAGACCCGCCCCACCAGCGCCGCCGCGACTTTCATCTCTATGGGTGGCCCGGAGGGCCATGGCGACTCCTTAACGGTTGCGGCTCCGTCAGACGGTCGCGGCTCAGGAGCAACCACGGCTCAGAAACAACCGCGGCTCAGTAACAACGCGAGAACCGCTGCCTTTGGTCACGGCTCGTTAGGACTCGCGGCGCGGGAACGTGGACACGGCTTGGAAACGCCACGAGAAAGCGGGGCGCCTCGATTCTTCAGCGTGGCGGATCAATCGTTCAGCGGTGCGGCTCAATCGTTCATCTGTTGGGAGACGTCGATGGGGTGCGGCTCGACGTACAGCAGGCGGCGGCAGTTTTCACAGGCGAGGACTTCAGGATTGAGCCGCAGGTCGGCCATGTACTGGGGGCGAATGGTGATGTGGCAGGCGCCGCAAGTGTCGTCGGCCACTGTCGCGACCACGCGGCCATCGTGCATGCGTTTGTGAAGGCGGGTGTAGGTCGAGAGCAGCGCGGCGGGGATAGTCGCCGCCAGCGCCGCGCGTTCGGCGTTCGAGCGTGACAGTTCAGCCTTATCGATGTCGGTGCGGGCGGCGGCCTCGCGCTTGCGCTGTTCGACGACACGCTTCTCTTCGGCGAGGCTTTGTTCGGCCGCCTGGACGTTGGTGGCGAGCCGTTCGGCCTCTTCCATCAATTCGAGCGTGCGGTCTTCCGACTTGCGGATCCCGGCCTCGCAGTAATCGATCTCTTTTTGAAAGGCGCGGTACTGCTCGTTGGTTTTCGCACCGAGCATCTGGTCCTTCAGTTTCGAAATCTTCTGCTGATGGATCTGCACATCGGCGTCGAGCGCTTTGCGGTCGCGCTGGTTGGCGGCCAGGATGCCCTTATCGACATCGAGCTTCTTCAAATGGCTGTCGAGTGTTCTCGCAATTTCTGCGATCTGCTTAGGAAGAGAGGCGATTTCGCCGCGGAGTTCAGCGATACTCCGGTCGAGCTCCTGCAGATGCAAGAGCTTGCCCACGTCAGGATGCATTACACCCCAAGTTTAGCAGCCAGTGCCGGGAAGCGACGCAGGATGGGGCCGCCGAGGGCGCGCGTGGCCATCGCCAACTCCTCGACCTGGAGCGCGCGGCAAAGCAGATAGACGATGGCCGCGCCAACCGGAACACCGATGAAAATATCGAGCGCGCGGGCCACACTGGCGCGGTGGATGGCGGCGTGGAAGCCGGCGCTCAGCGCCCACACCGCCGCGGCCATGACGGCGGAGGCGAGCAGGACTTTCCACACGACGTCGCGCAGACGCCGCCCATAGACGCCGCCGATGCGTTGGCGCATGATCCAGAACAGCGCCAGAAAACTGAAGTTGGCCACAAAGGCCGTGGCCAGCGCCAGGCCGGCATGGCCGAGCCCGAGGCTGAACGCGAACAGGTAGCCCAGGCCGGCGTTGACGACGATCGAGGCCAGGCTGGTGTACATCGGAGTACGCGAATCGTTTAAGGCATAGAAGGCGGGACTGAGAATTTTGATGGCCGAATAGCCCGCCAGGCCGAGCGCGTAGCAGGCCAGCGCGAGAGAGGTCCGCTCGGTGTCGTAGGCTTTGAATTTCACGCCTTCATAGATCAGGCCGATCATCGATTTTCCCAGAACAATCAGCCCGACCGAGGAGGGCACGGTGAGCAGAAAGGTCAGGCCGAGGCTGCGCGCGAGAGTCTCGCGGAACTCGGCGGTATCGCCCGAGGCGGCGCTTCTACCGATGGACGGAAGAGTGGCGGTGGCGATCGCCACGCCGAACAGGCCGAGCGGCAGCTGCATGAAGCGGAAGGCGTAGCCGAGCCAGGCCACGGGCCCGTCGAGACCGCGGACGGGATCGTGAATTCGCGTGGCCAGGATGGTGGCTACGACGACGTTGACCTGGACCGAGGCGTTGCCGATGATGCCCGGCCCCATGAGGTGCAGGATGTGGCGCAAGCCGGGATGATTGAAGTCGAAGGCAAAGCGGAAGCGAATGTCTTCGCGCAGGAGACTGGGCACCTGCCAGAGAAGCTGGAGGGCCCCGCCGATGACGACTCCGATGGCCATGCCGTTAATGCGCGACAGGCCCAGCCAGGGTCCGAGCCAGAAGCCGAGCAGGACGCCGCTGCCGACGCTGCCGATATTGAACATGGTCGATGAGGTGGCGGGGACAGCAAACTGGTTCAGGGCATTCAGTATGCCCATCGCCTGCGCCGCCAGCGCGACCAGCAGCAAGAACGGGAACATGATTTGCGTCAGGACCACCGCCTGCGCGTACTTCTGCGGCGCCTCGTGGAACCAGCCGCTGGTGATGAGACGGACCAGCCAGGGGCTTACGATAATGCCGATCACGCACAGCGCGCCGACGACGAGGATGATGGCCGTGGCGACGAGGTTGGCCAGGTGCGCGGCTTCCTTGCGGCCCTTGTTCTGCAGGTATTCGACGAAGGTCGGCACGAACGCCGCCGAGAGCGCACCCTCGGCGAACAGATCGCGCGTGAGGTTGGGGATGCGGAAGCCGACGACGAAGGCGTCGTAGGCCATGCCGGCGCCGAACAGGCGCGACATCACGCCTTCCCGCACCAGTCCGCTGAGGCGCGACGTCAGCACCGCGGCGCTGGCAACGCCGGCGCTGCGAAAGACGCTCTCGGATTGCGATGCAGGCTCTGGCACGGTCTTGGTGCTGGTCCGACTCACGCGGCTCCGCACTTCTCGAGAAAGCGCGTAACCGTCAGGATACCTGAATAGTAGTTCCCGATCCTCAACTTCTCATTCGGCGAGGACAGCCCGCGGTGGCCGTGGCACAGCGGCGGCGGGCCCGGAATCCAGATGAACTCCCTCAGCCTCTTCCATGTACCGCGTCCGGTTCTCGCGAATGCAGGCAGGGAGGGCTTGTGACATGCAGGGCTCGCGCGCGGACCTCTTCAATTATACGGTCAGCGCGGGGCGCGGCTACTCGGTGAAAGCTGCGCTATTCGATGCCGGCTCGCGGCGGGCTCGCGGCAGCGGCCTAGTGGCCTGTCGCGGAGAAATCGTTACCATGAGCCGAACCGCTTGCTGTCGCGCGCGGCTCAGCGGCGGTCGAGGAACGCGAAGCAACCGCTCCCTAACGGTCGCGGCTCAGTAACACTAGCCGCGGCTCAGTAACACTAGTCGCGGCTCGGTAACGCAAGTCTCCGCGAAAGGCCACTAGTTCTGCGGCTTGGGCTGCGGCGGCGGCTCCGGCTGTGGCTTGGCGAATTTCGCGTCGTCGATCTCGACGTTGTATTTCATCTCGGTATATTTCGTGATGAGTTCACCAATGCCGGGCATCGTGATCTTCATCGTGTAAGGCCCTTTGACGCCAATGCCGATGTCGCGCCAGTCGGAGAATTCGACCGGGACTTCGGCCGGGCCTTGCGGCGTGTCGGCGGTCACGACGACCTTGGCCATCAGGAATGTTTCGGCGTCGTAGTAGCGCACCACGGGCGGGCCATCCGCGGGTGTCAGCTTCAATACCCAGCAGTCGCGTCCGGCGACCTGATTCTTGCCCGTGATTTCGGCTTTCGGATAGAGCTCTCTCCACCTCAATTCGCCATTGAACTGAGAGTCACGCCGGGCGGAAGCGAGGCGATCGCCGGTCAGCTCGACCAATCCGTTCTGCGGCTCCTGGCTCCATGCGATTTTGCCGTCGTAACCTTCCTTGATCTCACCGTAGCCCTCCACCTTAGTCACGGTCAGACGTTTGTCGGGGGCCTTGGAGTACATCTCCGTGGTGGCCTTGCCGCCCATGGCGACGATGTCGATGGTGCCAACGCCGACGAGGCTGGTCAGCTTTTTGAGCGCCTCGCGGCCACCCGTGGCCTGGATGGATTTCTCCATGAGTTCGTCCGGCGTGATGGACGGCTTGGGCGCGTCCTGCGCAAATCCGGTGAGCGTCCACGCAAAAGTGGCGGCGATGACGGCCGATCGCATTAGGATCCTCCTTGCTCTCTATACGGGCGCGAGGCAGCGCGCGTTTCCAGCATAGCAATGCACTCCATCGCCTGGACCGGGAAGCGGCGTGGGGCGGCGGCTTGCTTTGGTCACGGCTTGGTAGCGGCGCGGCGCGCAACAACACAAGAACCGCTCCTTGACAGTCGCGGCTCCGTCACACAGTCGCGGCTCCGTCAGACAGTCGCGGCTCCGTCAGACAGTCGCGCGGCTCGCAACAGCCACGGCTCGTGAAAACGGCTTGGGGAGACTGCTCGGGGTTCAAAATGGAACACGGTGGCACTCGACGGCCCTCCGGGATTCCGGGCGGCGACCGGTTTTCGAGGAAACGGCAGGGGAAGGCTGCAACCTGTTTTTCATGTAGGATCAATGGTTTAGATACACCATATAGAATGTTCTATTGACCTCATACAAGATATTGGGGTAATGTTGCCAGTGGATTAGGGTTGCAAGAATCTGCAGAGCCGCCCCGGCCGGGGACGGTCTGCGCCTTTTATCTCTGGGGGGGCCATGGGGCAGATCAGTGTCGAAATCGGAGTCCAGGCGACGCCTTACCGGCGCAGCCTCAAGAAGGAAGAGCGCCGCGGGTTGCGTTTTCCGCGCTATTTTACCGCCAAACTCGCCGCCGGGCGCACGCCCTACGACGAAGTGCGCTGGGAGCGGCGCACGGCTTCGATCGGCAACGACAAAGGGGCCATCATCTTTGAACAGAAGGACATTGAGGTCCCGGCCGACTGGTCTCAAACGGCCACCAACATCGTCGCCAGCAAGTATTTCCATGGGCGAATGGGATCGCCGGAGCGGGAAAGCAGCGTCTCGCAAATCATTCACCGGGTCGTGGACACGATCACGGAGTGGGGCATCAACGACCGCTATTTCTCCTCGCTGGACGATGCCGAGAATTTCCGTTCCGAACTGGCGCACCTGACGCTGAACCAGAAAGCGTGCTTCAACTCGCCGGTGTGGTTCAACGTGGGCGTCAAAGAAGAGAACCGCGGCTATGGGTGGTACTACGACGAGGCCACGGAATCGATCCGCAAGATGGACCGGACGCTGCATCGCCCGCAGTGCTCGGCGTGCTTCATCAACTCGGTGCAGGACACGCTGGAGTCGATCCTCGACCTCGCCAAGACCGAGGGCATGCTGTTCAAGTGGGGCTCGGGGACGGGCACGAATCTGTCGCCGCTGCGCGAGGAAAACGGTCTGCTGTGGGGCGGCGGCCGGGCCAGCGGGCCGTTGAGTTTCATGAAGGGCTTCGACGCCTTCGCGGGCGTGATCAAGTCCGGCGGCAAGACGCGGCGCGCGGCCAAAATGGTGATCCTCAACGCCGAGCACCCGGACATCGAGCAGTTCATCTGGTGCAAGGCGAAAGAGGAGAAGAAGGCGCATGTGCTGGTCGATGCGGGCTACGACCCGTCGCTCGACGGCGAGGCCTACTCGTCGATTTTTTTCCAGAACGCCAACAACAGCGTGCGCGTGACCGACGATTTCATGCAGGCCGTGGTGGACGACAAGGACTGGTGGACCAAGTCCGTGGTCAACGGCGAGCCGGTGCAGCGGCATCGCGCGCGCGACCTGATGCGCGCCATCGCCGACGCGACGTGGATGTGCGGCGACCCCGGCATGCAGTTCGACTCGACGGTCAACCGCTGGCACACGTCGAAGGCCTCGGGCCGCATCAACGCCTCCAACCCATGCTCCGAGTACATGTTCCTGGACGACTCGGCGTGCAACCTGGCGTCGTTGAACCTGATGAAATTCTTCAACGCCGGCGGGCAGTTCGACTTCGAAGCGCTGCGGCACGCCGTGGATACGGTCACGCTGGCGCAGGAAATCCTGGTGGACAACGCCAGTTATCCGACCGAGAAGATCGCCAAAAATTCGCACGACTACCGGCCGCTCGGGTTAGGCTATGCCAACCTCGGTGCGCTGCTGATGTCGATGGGCGTGCCCTATGACAGCGACCAGGGCCGCGCCTGGGCCGGCACGCTGACCGCGATCCTATGCGGCCAGTCCTACTTGACTAGCGCGCGCATTTCGCAGGTGGTCGGGCCATGCCCCGGCTATCCGCCCAACGAAGATTCGTTCATCGGCGTGATGCGGATGCACCGCGACGCCACGGCGGGCATCGATTCGAAGCTGGTGCCGCCGGCGCTGCTCGAAGCCGCCCAAGTGGTGTGGAAAAACGCCGTCGAGCAGGGCGAGCGCTTCGGCTACCGCAACTCGCAGACCACGGTGCTCGCTCCCACCGGCACGATCGGCTTCATGATGGACTGCGACACCACCGGCATCGAGCCCGAACTGGCGCTGGTGAAACATAAGAAGCTGGTCGGCGGCGGCACGATCAAGATTGTCAACAACACCGTGCCGCAGGCGCTGATCCGGCTGGGCTACACGTCGGAGCAGGTCGAGAAAATCGCCACGCACATCGACGCGCAGGGCTCCATCGAGGGCGCGCCGGGCTTGAAGCCGGAGCACCTGGCGGTGTTCGACTGCAGCTTCCGCTCGGTCAACAGCAAACGCTTCATCCAGCACATGGGCCACGTGCGCATGATGGCCGCGGTCCAGCCATTCATCTCCGGCGCCATCTCGAAGACCATCAACATGCCCGAGGAGTCGAGCGCCGAGGACATCATGAGCGCCTACATCGAGAGCTGGAAGCTCGGGCTGAAGGCCGTGGCGGTCTACCGCGACGGTTCGAAACGCGTCCAGCCGCTCAGCTCCGGCAGCGGCAAAGGCGACCAGAAGACCGCCATCTCGCCGGCCATCGCTCCCGCGAAAATCGTGGAGAAGATCGTCTACCGGCCGATCCGGCGCAAGCTGCCCGAAGAGCGGCAGGCGATCACGCATAAGTTCTCCATCGCCGGGCATGAAGGCTACATCACCGCCGGCCTGTTCGAGGATGGCACGCCGGGCGAGATCTTCGTCACCATGGCCAAGGAAGGCTCGACGATTTCCGGCCTGATGGATTGCTTCGCCACCGCGGTCAGCTACGGGCTGCAGTATGGCGTGCCGATGAAGTTCTTCGTCAACAAGTTCAGCCACGTCCGCTTCGAGCCCGGCGGCTATACCGGCAACCCGCAGATCCCCATCGCCAAGTCGATCATGGATTACATCTTCCGCTGGCTGGGGCTGAAGTTCGTCGGCCCCGAGGCGGCTGCCGTGGAGGTCGTGACGGACTCGATGACGCTACAACGCACCGAGCCGGAGCCGCAGCGGAGCCTGCCGTTCGCGCCGGTCGTCGATGACGCCCCGGTGTGCTCCGAGTGCGGCGGTTTGATGACGCGCAACGGCTCGTGCTACAAGTGCGAGAACTGCGGCGGCACGAGCGGCTGCTCTTAGGTTTGCTGTATGAAAAATATATTGACTTCAGGAAAAAATTAACGTAAGATAATAATTGACCAGGTGATTCAGCCTGGGTTTGCTGATCTTTGACAATCGAAAAGGGTTGATGTGCGATTCACGGCCGATTGCAGGCCCGAAAGGGCGCCCGTAATTGGGCTATTGGGGTGGCATGGTGTGGGAAGCGGTTAGGGCCACTGGGCTCTGGCTGCGTTCGACTGCTCTGCTGTCTCAGTTGTATAAGAATGGCGCAGCTTGCGCTTTTCCAGTTTGGTGGTTCGCGGGATCGAAAGCATTTCGGAGCGGCCTGAATCCTCATGGCGCAGCGGGTGAGGCCCGCTCCTATGCAACAAACACATCAACTTGGTTTGACAAGAGCGATCGACCTCCTTCGGGAGTGTCGTCTCGCAATCAGCAACAGTGCCGACGATCCCAGCACGCTCGGGTCCCTTAATCAGGTGATTACCTTGGTTGAGGGAGCCGTGGAGGCAACTGATGAGGATGCACGCCGAGGCAAATTGCTCGACGCCATTCTCAAACTCAGCGGAGTTCTCGCGAATTGCGCGGTCTTGGCTGAATTGATTAGAAGCCTTCTTTGGTAGTGCAGCGAGCCATCAATCTCATTCGGACTCATAACAGTGAACATTGGTACAGCGATTCGTATGTTACGGGCGCGGCGAGACTGGACACTCGCCACGCTCGCAGAAAAATCCCGTTTGTCGGTTTCCTACCTCTCCTTGGTGGAGTCCGGCAAGCGGGAGGTGTCATTCCAAGGCGGGCGGGGCATAGCGGAAGCATTCGGCATCCCGTTCATTACGCTATTGGCGCTATCCATACCGCCCAGCCAGATGCTGGAGATATCTTCCGAGGCCAGGTCGAAGCTACGCGAAGCGTTGATGTTGCTTGTGGAGGAATTAGGTGAACCTCCGACCGATTTACCTGCATAGCCCGGTGAGCCGTCCTGAGAGCCTAGCTCTTGCCCTTGGCGTCGAGTTGGACCTGCTGCGCTCCGTTGCTAAACGAGCAAATGGTTTGTACTCATCGTTCCCCAAAGAGAAGCCAGACGGTACCCTCCGGACGATTAGCTCCCCACAAGAACCGTTGAGGAGCATTCAAAAGGCGATTTACAGGAAGATACTCCGGTTCGTCGTTTACCCGGACTACCTCCACGGGGCCATCAAGAGACGCTCCCGAGTGACAAATGCCCAGGCACACCTTCGGCAACACGTCCTGGTCTCGCTCGATATCTCGAAATTCTACGACAACGCGCGGGAAGAATTAGTATTCGACGTGTGGCGTCGCCTCCTTCGGTTTTCCGATCCGGTGGCCGAGCTCTTGACGGCCCTAACGACACGAAACGGTGTTCTCCCGCAAGGTGCTTCGACGAGCCAAGCGCTTGCAAACCTCCTCTTCTGGGAACGGGAGTGGAGGCTCGTCAGGACCCTGCAGTCCGAAGGTTTGAGGTATACCCGCTTCGTCGATGACACCTACGTCTCAGCGGGTCGCCATCTTCAACAGGCTGAATTGCAGCGTGTGATTGGTAGCGTAAGGGCTCTTTTCGCCTCTTACGGCCTACATGCCAAGAACAAGAAGACGTCTGTAACCTTCGGTGGAACACCGCAAACCGTGAATCATCTCCTGACGAACCGGCGCATCGCGATGAGGGGAAGCGACCGCCGCAAGGTGCGCGCTGCAGTCTACCGGTTCTGCCTCTCGGCCACAGCCGAGGAAGTCGGTGGAATCGTCGACAGCCCTGAACGACTGAAGGGGCGGCTCGGAAATTTGGCTCAGTTCCATCCAAGCCAGGCGCAGCGGCTCCGCCAGCAGCTCGTGTGCGCTGGCGGAATCCGTTTGACGTTCGCAAAGGGCAAAGGGGGTCAGCCTGGTGCTTTGGCCAGAATCGCCAACCCCTCGCGTCAGGCTGACTCGTTCGCCGCGTTCGCCCATTCCGCCGACCGCCCTCAATTTCCAGTCGATCAAGGCTTCGAATCCGGACTTGGCGCTCCGTGCCGGTTGTTTAAATGCATGCGGGAAAGCAGCGAGTGGGGCCCGCCGTAGATGAACTCAAGGGCGATGTTCCCGCCCACATAGGCCAGCATGTTGAAGTTGCCCAGGCGGAACGCGTCCTTGGCGTCGTAGCGGCTGGGATACCAGGCATAGACGGCCGTCATCGTGCCCACATACGGCGCAACGAGCGCAGGGATAGAGAAGACGCGGTGGCCGTCCGCGCCGCGGCGTGCGGTCAAGGTCGAAACCACGGCATGTTTCAGGCGTGGACCCACGCCTGTGCACTCACAGCGGTAGTACATCGAGTCTTCCTTGAAGGCTTCCGCCAACGCATAGCGCGTGGTCATGGTTACCGCTGCGATTCCGAGGTTGGACCCGAATCGTTGGCCGTAACCCGCAGCGCCTTGCTTCCACTCCGGAGGTGAATTACTGGCCTGGTTAATGCCGGCCGCGAGGGCTGCGCCGACGAAGGGATACGGGCCGAACGTGTCGAAGAGGTAGTTATAGATCTTGATTTTCTGCGACGGATGCGTGTACGCCAGGCCTGGTTGCGCCGGGGTTGTGCTGGCAATAGTTTGAGGGGAATTTCCGGAATCGGGCGGCGATTGCGCCTGTGCCAGCATGGGGAGGGCGGCGAAGTTTGCGACCACCAACAGCCCGAGCATCATTCGGCGCTTCAGCGCTCGTTCCGAATGCCAGCTTCCCGCTGCGCGATCCCTTTTTGCGTCATCTTCGGCAGCCGCACGATGGGCGTGTGCCGCAAGTCCGTGCTGCACGGTGGCTTCTTGGTATGCGTCGTGCATGGTTTCTCTCCGAGCGGGAGCGCAGCCCCCTCTTGTGTCACTTCAGAGCACGACAAGGACCGAACGTCTCTGGACGGAACGTTTCAACGGGGCTAAGCAAGCAAACACCCAAACGGCGGGCACTATGGGGAGGCCCTTTGGGCTCGCAGACCCGGCTTTGCCGATTGCCTGTCGGCAAACTTCGCACTTCAGGTGCAGCAATTGCTCGTTGGCTTCAGGCGAAAGGGCACTCTCGAAAGTCATCTCTAAGTCATTGATTCTCCGTGTTTCCATTCCGCACGATTTTCATCCCATACGGTGCGACGGAGTCTCATGGCAACAGCCTGACACGAGCGGTTGGTTACTGAGGCCAAGGTGGCGGAAGGCTGTGCCAGTTTGGAGATTCTCGAAGATTTCCAAGCACTATTGAATCAGGATGGCGAAAAACCAACGCTGCGTCCTGCCTGGTGCGGCACACCACATCACCCCACGGGGGACCCACCGGCGGCGGTCTTTTTCAAGGATGCCGACAGAGCGGCGTATCTGCGCCTGACGGCTCACAATCTGGCGGACGCGGGGGTGCGGGTGCCGGCCTGGAATCGGGGGAGGGTTTCCGGTTTTCCCCGTTCCCCGGTTCGGGACTATTTTGACGGCGCTGCCGGCGTTGCCGACGGCGGCCCGCTCCACTCGGCGTTTTTCAGGTTCCAGCCGCCGCCCAGTGCCTGGTAAAGCTGCACGATGACGACGCGGCGATCGAGTTCCGTCTGGGCCAGCGCATTCTCCGCCGGGTACAGTTGCTGCTCCGCCTCCAGCACTTCGAAGTAGCCCGACTTGCCGGCCTGGTAGCGCTGGGTCGAGACGGTCACCGCTTCTTTGTAGGCTGCGACGGCGCGCGATTGCTCGACGCGAATCGCTTCCAGCCGTTGCCGCGTGATCAATGCGTTCGAGACGTCGCGGAACGCATTCATTGCCGTTTGCTGGAACTCGAGCCGCGCCTGCTCCCAGGCCGCGATGGCCTGCCGTTTTTTGGAACGCAGCGAGCCGCCCGCGTACAGCGGCCCGGTCATGTTGGCGGCCAACGACCAGAGGTTCGTGTTCCCGCCGAGGAAATCCTCGAGTGGCCAGCTCATCCGGCCGAACAGCGTCGTCAGGCCAAGAGTGGGGAAAAACGCCGCCTGCGCGACGCCGATCTGCGCATTGGCCGAGCGCACCGCTTGTTCGGCTTGCAACACGTCGGGCCGCCGTTCCAGCAACGCCGAAGGCAGGCCGGCCGGTACCTCGGGCGGGACGGTCTGATCGAGGAGCAGGGCGTGGCGCTCGATCGGCCCCGGATTGCTTCCTAGCAGAATCCGGATTTCATTCTCTTTGAGCGCGATCTGGCGCTCGATTTCCGGAATCTCGGCGGCGGTCGACGCCAGGGCGCCCTCGGCGCGCGTGGTCTCCAGGCGGGACGCGGTGCCACCTTCCAGCCGCTGCTGGAAGATGCCCAGACTGCCACGAAACGTCTCGACGGTCCGGCGGGCGATATCGAGCCGGAGGTCCAGTTCGAGCAGTTCGTAATACGCTTGCGCCACCCCGGTCGTGAGCGACAGGATCACGCCGCGGCGCGCGTAATCGCTGGCCAGGTATTGCGCCAACGCGCTTTCGTTCATGTGGCGGATGCGGCCCCACAGATCGAGTTCCCAGGTCGCTCCCAGGCCGACCATGCCGGCGGCCGCCGTCTTGCCGTAGGTCAGGTTCGGCGCCCCGAAGGCTTCATTCTTGCCGCGACTGGCTTCGACTTCGTAGCCCGCGCCGGGGTAGTATTGCGAGCGCGCCTGCACGGAAAGCTCGCGCGCCTGCTCGACGCGGCGGACGGCGATGCGGAGGTCGTAATTGTTGGCGATGGCGGTGCGCACCAGGCCCTGCAGGGTCTGGTCCTGGAAGACTTCCCACCACGGCAGATCGGCGATGGAGGCCGATTGCGCGGTGCCCTCCTGGCCACGGAAGGCCGGCGGCGCGTTCGCCGCCGGAGACTTGTATTTCGGACCGACGACGCAGCCGCCGAGCAGGACCGCCGCGCCGAGCGCAAGTGTTAACGGGATGCTCCTCATGAACGCGGTCCTTCCTCGGCCTGCCCCGCATGCCGCTTTCCGCCGAGCCGCTCCATCAGGTAGAAGGTGACCGGAATCAGCAGCACGGCGATGCAGGTGGCGGCCATCATTCCGCCGATGACGCAACTGCCCACAACGCGGCGCGCAATCGCGCCCGCGCCAGTCGCCATCCACAACGGAACGCAGCCCAGGATAAATGCAAAAGAGGTCATCAGGATCGGCCGCAGGCGCAGTCGGGCCGCGGCCAGCGCGGCCTCGGCCAGGCCCATGCCGCCCTCGTAGCGCACGCGGGCGAACTCGACAATCAGGATCGCGTTCTTGGCCGCCAGGCCGATCAGCATGACCAGTCCGATCTGCGCGTAAACATCGTTGGTCATTTTGCGGATGGCCAGCGTCGACAGCGCGCCCGCGACGGCCACCGGCGTCCCCAGCAGCACGCTCACCGGCAGCGTCCAGCTTTCATACAGCGCAGCCAGAATGAGAAACACGAACACCAGCGACATGCCGAAGATCACGACCACCGACAGGCTCTTTTGGGCCAACTACTCCTGGAAGGACATGCCCGCATAGTCGAAGCCCATCTCGCGCGGCATCGTCTGCGCAAACACCTCTTCCAGCACTTTCATGGCCTGCCCGGAACTGTAGCCCGGCGCGGCGCTGCCGAAGATCTGCGCGCAGCGGAACAGGTTGTAGCGTTGCGTGAATTCCGGCCCGGAGATGCGTTTCAGCGTGGTCAACGTGGACAACGGCACCATCCCGCCCTGGTCGTTGCGAACGTAAAACTGGTTGACATTTTCGGCGCGCGTGCGCTGCTCGCCTTCGGCCTCCAGGAAGACGCGCCACTGGCGGCCGAAACGGTTGAAGTAATTGACGAACGAGCCGCCCATGAACGTCTGCAAAGTCTGATAGACGTCGCTCGGGGCGACCCCTTGCGCGATTGTCTTGTCGCGATCCACATCCGCGTAGACCTGTGGAACGTGGGGCAGAAAGGTGGTGGTTACGTTGGTCAGTTCGGGCCGTTTCCGCGCGGCTTGCAGGAAGATCTTCAGGTTGTCGTCGAGGAAGTTGATGTCCCTGCCGGCACGGTCCTCGAGGATGAACGTGAAGCCGCCGGATGAGCCGATTCCGGGAATCGCCGGCGGCGTGATCGAGAACGAAATGCCGTCCGGCAGCGCGCTCAGTTTGCGCGTGAGCTCGGCGGACAATGCGGAGGCGACGTCAGACTTGGACTTGCGCTCGTCCCAGGGCTTCAGCTTGACGAAGAAGAAACCGGAGTATGTGTTTTGCGTACCGCTGAGGAAATTGACGCCGACGACGCTCGTGTAAACGTCAATCGCCGGGACCTGTTTGATGATCTCTTCAATCTTCAGCATGGTCGCGTCGGTGCGCTGCAGACTGGCCGCGTCCGGCAGTTGCACCGACAGCAGCAGGTAGCCCTGATCCTCTTCCGGAAGAAAGCCCGTGGGCAGCTTGCGGCCGATCAGCAGCGACAACACGGCGCAGCCGGCCAGGACGATCAGCGCGATGGCGGACTTGCGAATCAACCCGCCGCAGGCCGCGACGTAGGCATTTCGGCTGTGCTCGAATGCGCGGTTGAAGACCCGGAAAAACGCGGCCAGCGGCCCACGCGATTCACGCTTCTTACGCAGCAGCAGCGACGACAGGGCGGGGCTCAACGTCAGCGCGTTGAAGGCCGAGATGATGACCGAAATCGCGATCGTGAGCGCGAACTGCTGATACAGACGGCCGGTGATGCCGGGGACGAAAACAGTGGGGACGAAGACCGCCGCGAGGATGATGGCGATGCCGATCACCGGCGCCGACACCTCCTCCATGGCCTTGCGCGAGGCGTCCTTGGGCGTCATCCCTTCGTCGATGTGGTGCTGCACCGCCTCCACCACGACGATGGCGTCGTCCACCACCAGGCCGATGGCCAGCACCAGGCCGAACAGCGAAAGCGTGTTGACGCTGAAGCCGAACGCCGGGAACAGCATGAATGTTCCGATCAGGGAAACCGGGACGGCCAACAGCGGAATCAGCGTGGCGCGCCAGTCCTGGAGGAAGACGAAAACCACCAGCGCCACCAGCAGCAGCGCCTCCGCGAGCGTGATCAGGATCTCGATGATGCCCTCGCGCACGGGCAGCGTGGTGTCGAGCGAGACCAGGTAATCCACGTCGTCCGGGAAGCGCTGCTTCAGTTCGGCCATGCGGGCGCGCACCGCCGTGGCCGCATCGAGCGCGTTCGATCCCGGCAACTGGTAGACCGGGATCACGGCCGCCGGGTGGCCATTCACGCGGCCGCGGACGTTGTAGGTCTCGGCGCCGAGTTCCACGCGCGCCACGTCGCTGACTCGCAGCACCGAGCCGTCGCGATTTGCGCGAATGACGATGTTTCCGAACTCGTCGGTCGTCACCAGGCGCCCCTGCGCGCGCACCGTGTAGGTGAATTCCTGGCCCGCCGGCGCGGGCTCGCCGCCCACCTGGCCGGCAGGATTGACGGTGTTTTGCTGCTGAATGGCGCGCGCGATTTCAGGCACCGTCACCTGCAGCTTGGCCAGTTGATCGGGCTTCACCCAGATGCGCATGGCATAACGGCCGCCGTAAACCAGCGTGTCGCCGACGCCGGGTGTGCGCAGCAGATCGTCGACCAGGTTGATGTAGGCGTAGTTCGCCAGAAAGTTCCGGTCATGCGTGCCGCGCGGCGAGTACAGCGACAGCATCAGCAGCGGCGAGCTCATCGTTTTCCTGACGGTTACACCGTAATTGGCCACGTCCATGGGCAACTGCGTGGCCGCCAGGGACTCGCGCATCTGGGTCAGGATCAGGTCGATATTCGGTTGCGTTTTGACGTCGAAAAGCACGCTCAGCGACATGGCCCCGTTGTTGGCGTTGGTGGAAAACATGTACAGCATGTTGTCCACGCCGCTCATCTGCTGCTCGATGGGCGCGGCCACCGATTGCTCGATGGTCTGCGCATCGGCGCCAAAATACGTCGCGCTGACCTGCACCACCGGTGGGACGATTTCCGGATACTGCGCCACCGGCAGCGTCACCAGGCAGATCCCGCCCAGCAGCACGGTGAGGATGGCGATGACGATCGCCACGATCGGGCGCTCGATGAAAAAATTAGACATGGCCGCTACTTCGCCCTCGCCGGCTGCGGATACGGCTGGGGCGTAACGGACGAGCCGTTACGGACTTTCTGTAGTCCCTCGACGACCACGCGCTCGCCCGGCGCGACGCCTTCTTCGATCACCCACAATCCGCCAATGCGCGGTCCCACGCGAACATTGCGGATGCTGACCGTGTTGTCCCGATTGACCACCGCCACCTGGTAGCCGCCTTGCAGTTCGCCTACTGCGCGCTCCGGCACCAGGGTCGCGGCCTTCTGAGTGGATACGACCGAGCGCACGCGCGCATACTGGCCGGGCCGGAGGAAGTTGCCCGGGTTGGGAAACAGCGCGGCCATACGTAGTGCGCCGGTGCCGACATCCACCTGCCGGTCCTCCAGGAACAGCCGCCCCTTGTGCGGATACAGCGACCCGTCCGCCAGAATGATCTGGAGTTCCATGGAGGGTCCGGCCTGACCACCGTGCTGGGCGATGTATTCCTGCTCGCTGACCGTGAAGTAGGCCTTGATCGGATCGACGGCGGAAACCATCGTCAACTCCCCGCTGGTAGGCGAGGCCAGGTCGCCCACCTGCACCTTGGCGATGCCCGCGATGCCGTCGATCGGCGCCTTGATCTTGGTGAACTCAAGCTGAACTTCGGTGTCGTAAACCGCCGCCTTCACCGCGGTTACCGCGGCCTGCGCCGACTCGATGGCGGCGCGCGTGGACTGCACCGCGGCCCGCGCTTCGAGTTGACTCTGGAGGGCGTTGTCCATCTCCTCCTGACTGATGGCCCGGGTCTTAACCAGCGGTGCATAACGCTTCACGTCCAGGTCCGCCTTGCCCAGGCGGGCTTCGTTCTGCGCCAGATTCGCGCGCGCCAACTGAACGTTGCTTTCGGCCTGCGCCTGATTGCCGCGGGCCTGGTTCAACGCCGCTTCGAAGGGCCGCGGATCGATCTGGAACAGCAACTGGCCCTTGTGGACAAACGAGCCTTCCTTGTACGCCTGGGCCATGACGTAGCCGCTGACCTGGGCTCGAATTCCGGCGTTGACGCGACCATCCAGCGTGCCGATCCATTCCTTGACGATCGGGACGTCGCGCACCACCACGTCAGCCACTTCCACAACCGGCGGCGCCATCCGCACCGCGGCCCGCTGCTGCTGTTCACAACTCGCCAGCAGGGTCGCCAGGAAAACCGCGAGGGCCACGGCAGCGATCCGAAACCGCTGCCCCTTCATGCGGTGTATGGAAGAGCTGAGCCCCTCACGCCGTCCCGGCTCTGCGCATCGATGAATAAGTTGCATAGGAATGTTGGCACTGCTTTCACCGGCCAATTCGTGTCGTTCAATCTGAAGACCTGACGTTGCCGCGGGCAGAGGGTCATTCTATCAACTCGAACCCGCGGCTTTGCCAGCGCGGCGATTGTAATAGACTGCCAACATGCACAAGATCACGATTCGCCTGCTCGCCGCTGCCGCACTCCTGTTGCCTGCACTCGCCCAGCCGAAACCGAGCGCCAACCCGCTCGTCGGCAGGTGGGACTTCAATCTCACTACGCCGGGCGGAACGCGCGCCGCCTGGCTGGGCATCTCAGAGAAGGACGGCCAGCTCGCGGTGTGGTTCCAACCCACCGGCGGCAACGTCTATGAAGTGAAGAACTTCAAAGTCGATGGGACGCACCTGACGATCACCTTCTCCCCGACCGAGAGCTGGCAACTCGAAGCTGCCGGCGGGAAGTTGACCGGCGTCGGGAAACGCGGGTCCAACACGCTGCAGTTGAGGGGTCTGCGCTCGCCCGAACTCAAGCGCGCCGCGCCCAAAGCCTGGACCAAGCCCGAGCCGCTGTTCAACGGCCGCAACCTCGACGGCTGGGCGCCCATCGGCAATCCGGCCGAAAGCCACTGGACCGTGCAGGACGGCCTGCTGGTGAACACCGCGCACGGCGCGAACCTGAAATCGACGCGCGTTTTCGACGATTTCAAGGTGCACTACGAAGTCAACTGCCCCGACGGTGGCAACAGCGGCTTCTACCTGCGCGGCCGCTATGAGGTTCAGATCGAATACGAGCCTCTGACCAGCAACCCGGTCGAGCGGCGCATCGGCTCGGTCTACGGGCGCATCGCGCCCAACCCCGAATTGCCGCGCACGCCCGGCAAGTGGGAGACGTTCGACGTCACGCTGGTCGGCCGCATCGTCACGGTAATCCGCAACGGCGTCACCATCATCGACCATAAAGAGATCGAGGGCATCACCGGCGGCGCGCTGGATGCCAACGAAGGCCAGCCCGGTCCGTTCTATATTCAGGGCGACCATACCGGCGGCCTGAAGTTCCGCAACATCACGGTCTCGGTTCCGCAGCGCTGAAGGCGCGGGGACGCCGGGCGCGTTCGTGTGACTTCCGACAACCCGAGCACGCACAACCGCCGCGGCAGGGCAAAAATCCCGCCGCTAATGATAAACTCATTGCTTAATTATTCCTATGAATGAAACCATCAAATACACCCTCGACGAGGACCGCATTCCGAAGTCCTGGTATAACCTGGCCGCCGATCTGAGCGTGCCGCTGCCGCCCGTTCTGCACCCTGGCACGCACCAGCCGATCGGCCCCGGCGATCTGGCGCCGCTGTTCCCGATGGCGCTGATTTTGCAGGAGGTCTCAACCGAACGCGAGATTGAGATTCCGACGCCGGTGCGCGACGTCTACCGGCAATGGCGGCCGTCGCCGCTGTATCGCGCCCGGCGCCTCGAGCGCGTCCTCGATACCCCGGCCCACATTTATTACAAGTACGAAGGCGTCAGCCCCGCCGGCAGCCACAAGACCAACACGTCCGTGCCCCAGGCGTTTTTCAATCGGGAGGCCGGCGTGCGCCGCATCGCCACCGAAACCGGCGCCGGCCAGTGGGGTTCCGCACTGGCGTTCGCGGGCGCGCTGTTCGGCATCGAGATCGACATCTACATGGTGCGCTGCTCCTACGATCAGAAGCCCTACCGGCGCGCCCTGATGCAGGCCTACGGCGCGCGCTGCGTCGCCTCGCCGTCGCAGGAAACCGCCGCCGGACGGGCCATTCTCGCCGCCCATCCCGACCATCCCGGCAGCCTCGGCATCGCCATCTCCGAAGCGGTCGAAATGGCCGCCCGGCGCGAGGACACAAAGTACGCGCTGGGCTCCGTATTGAACCACGTCCTGCTGCACCAGACCGTGATCGGCCTGGAAGCCATGCTGCAGTTCGAGATGGCCAGCGAAGACCCGGACATCATCATCGGATGCACTGGCGGCGGTTCGAATTTCGCCGGCATTTCATTTCCCTTCCTCGGCGCGCAACTGCGCGGCGGCCGGAAACGGCGCTTCATCGCCGTCGAACCCGCCGCCTGCCCGTCGCTCACGCAGGGCCGCTACACCTACGATTTCGGCGACACGGCGCACCTCACGCCGCTCACCAAAATGCACACCTTGGGCTCGACCTTCACGCCGCCCGGCTTCCACGCCGGCGGGTTGCGCTATCACGGCATGGCGCCGATGATCAGCCATGTGAAGGAGCTCGGCCTGATCGAGGCCCAGGCCTATCACCAGACCGCTTGTTTCGACGCCGGCGTGCAGTTCGCGCGCGCCGAAGGCATCATCCCGGCGCCCGAGTCCAACCACGCCGTGCGCTGCGCCATTGACGAGGCTCTGCTCGCGAAAAAGGAGGGCGCGAGCCGCGTCATCCTGTTCAACCTCTCGGGCCACGGCCACTTCGACATGCAGGCCTACACCGACTACCACGCCGGCAAACTCGTTGACCAGAACTACGACGAAGCCGACATGGCCATGGCACTCGCCGCCTTACCCGTGGTCGCCTGATAACCGGCCGCCGCAGCGCCAATCCGCGCCTTGTTCCAGCGCGCGGCGTCGGGCAGAATTACTCACGTGAGCAGTTTTCTTGCCTGTAAGTCGCTGATTCTGTGTTGGAGATTACTCAGCCCGAGGAAAGTGTCCTTTTGGGACGAGGGCTGCCAGGCGGCGATTGGCGGGGTTTTTCGTCGGGGCGAAGCGCCATTGGCTGCGATTCTGGCCGTGCTTCCGCCCGCCCTCAGGAGCGCTTGTCCAGATACACTTTCAGCAGCGCCGCCACGTTGCGATACGCGATGCCCGGCACGCGTGCCGGCTGAAACACCGCCGAACCCCCGCTGGCCCGCGGCCTGTGGCGTAGCCGCACTTCGCCGATCTTGAGGCGCGCTTGAATGGCCCGCGCCGTCAGCTCCCACTGAAACCCTTCCACCAGGCGCCCGAGCCGCGGAACAATCCGCTGCACAACCTCCCGTTTCATCAACATCAGGTTGCAGCTCGGGTCGTGCAGTTCCGTCCCGAATAGCAGGCGATGGTACAACTTGAAACTGCCCGACATGAGCTTGCGGAACCAATGGTCGGCGCGGCGCACCCTCCATCCGACGATCAGATCGTGCTGCTCCCGCACCGCCCACACGCTCCAGAAGTCCCGCGGATCGATCTGCCCGTCGGAGTCGCACGTCAGCACGTAGTCCGTCTCCGCCGCGAGCAGCGCCGCTTTCAACGCGTGTCCATACCCGCGCCGGCCCGCGGCGATATCCAGATGCATCGGCAGACGTTTTTCGAGTCTCGTCAGCACTTCTTTCGTATCGTCCGTGCTGCCGTCCTCCGCGATCAGAAAACGCAGGTCGATGGCCACCGAGAGCTCCGCCTGCCACTCCTCCAACGTGCGCTCGATGCTCGGGCCTTCGTTGTGCACGGGCATGGCCAGATCCAGTCGCGGCCGGGCGTCGGTTGGCATGTCGCCGGGATCGTCCTCTCTGCTATTCGCGCGTCGCCAGGAACAGATAATCCTGGCCGTTCCGGCCTCGACACTCCAACTTCCAGCCCTCACTCATCAGCCTGGACGGCAGCCACTCCATCTCCGGACGGGAAACCACGTACACCCAGAACTTAGAGTGCGTTCGCACGAACGGACCATAGTCCACGATCGTGCCCGGCATCAGTTGCCGGTCTCCCGCCAGCGATACCTCGGCGACGAACCGCGGTCCGCGCACGATGTACGCCAAATCGGTCAGATAGGTCAGCCGCGCCCTGACCTGCGGCGGTGAGTAGTGCGCCAACGGGGGAAAGGCCAGCACATCCGCGACGGCAATGGGCAGATCGTCGCCGCTCGGGTACAGCGGAGAATCGGCCGTGAGCCCCGCCGATCGGCCTGACTTCTGCCACTGCGGAACCGGCGTCTGCTCGCCCCACACCAGCAAGACGCCCGCCATGCAGGCGATGGGCGCCAGTGCTCTGATTCTGCAGCTTGTGCTGAGCAGGCACGGGAACAATACCGCGACCCCGATCACCGCGCTGATGGCGTAGCGGTTGGAAAAGTAGCCGGTGGTCAAACCCGTCCCGAGCAACATCAAGGCCGGTATGCAAAGGTAGGTCAGAGCCGCGGCCAGTTCGAGGCCCGGCATGCGCCGCCGCGGTGGCGCTGTATCCTCCGAACCCTCCCGCCAGATCAGGCTCGCCACCGCCAGCACGATGAAAGCCAGCGCCAACGGCACCACCAGCGGGTGCAGCAGATTCTCGTAGAAACCGGGCAGCTTGGGCAGCGTCGGCTTCCAGAAGAAACTGGCCGACATTCTCGTGCGCGTGAACTGGGCCGAGATCATTCCGCGCGCCACGCTCAGCAGAAACGGGACCGGCAGCACGCCCAGCACCATGGCGCCGGCCACGCCCCAATCCACTTTCCTGCGCTGCAGCACCCGCCAGGTCTCTCCCACCAACAGCGGCAGGACGATCTGCACGCCGTAGAAATGACTGCTCACGGCGACCGCGATGCTCGCCGCCAGCACGGCTAGCCACGCCCATCTGTGTCTCGCCTCACCCGCCGATTGCCACGCCAGCAGCGACACTCCGGCCATCCCCAGCACGATGCCATACGGGCGCGCTTCGAACGCGTACTGATAGGCCAGCGTCTGCAGCGGCAACACCAACGCCAGGAAGGCGTAGATCGAAGGCAAGCGCCGGCGGGTGAATAGAAAAAGGCTGACCGACAGCAGCCAGAATCCGATGATGGCAGGCAGACGCAGCGCCAGGCTAGACTCGCCAAACAGCCGCATCGAGGCCTGCGTCAGGATATAGAAAAACGGCGGATGCCCGTCGTACACAGCGGCCGTCAGCCGCTCCTGGTACGCCGGCAGGCGGGCAATGTAAAAGGTGAACAGTTCATCGAACCATAGCGGCTTCACGAGAGCGCGCGCGATGGTCGCGGCGGCATAGGCGCCGCTGAACACAATCAGACCCAATAGCCAGTGCTTTTCCGCGGCGCCGGCACACCGCTCCAGCGCCAGTTCGCCCCATGCCACGGCCCGCCGCGCATTGTTTCCTACCTCAATAGTCAAAACGGGATCTCTTTCGCCTGACAAATCTGCGGGACGAGGTCCGCCCGGTTCCTCCAGCCGCTGCCGCGGCGACGTAATTCACCAGTTAAGCAATCGCTCCGGCTCGGGTCAACCGCAGCGCCGATGCAGCGCGGCAGAATACAGCTTCAACCGGCGGGCGTGGAGAAACTGGTTGACCCGCCTGTGCACACGCTTGCGCACACCTCGTTGGACTCGCAGCAAAGGCTGGACAAAGGTTTTTCACTTCTGGCAGCCGTTGATGGGAATCGCGCGCCCGCGCGCCTTCCCTTTTCCCGCCCGCTCTGGTATTGATGGAGACGCCATGCAATACCTGATCTACGTCGCCTGTTTGCTGGCCGGCCTGGCCCTGGGCGTGCTCGCCGGCTGGCTGTTCGGTTCGGCCGGCGGCCTCGCCGCCGAACACGAAACTGCGGCGTTACGAGCGCAATTGGCCGATAGGGACCGCGCCCAGGAGGAGAAGCAGAAGGAGGTTGAACTTGCGCAGCAGCACCTGAGCGACAGCTTCAAGGCGCTGGCCGCCGACGCCCTCAACGCCAACAACCGCAGTTTCCTCGACCTGGCGAAGGCAGTGCTCGAAAGCACGCAGAAGGAGGCCAGCGGCGAACTGGCGCAGCACAAAGCCGCCGTCGAGACGCTGGTCCAGCCGATCCGCGAATCGCTCGACAAAGTCGACCGCCACATCGGCGAGATGGAAAAGGAGCGCGCCGGGGCCTACGCCGGGTTGATGCAGCAGGTGCGGTCGCTAGGCGAATCGCAGGTCCAGTTGCAGACCGAAACCGCGCAACTGGTGCGCGCGCTGCGCGCCCCGCAGACGCGCGGCCGCTGGGGCGAAATCACACTGCGCCGCGTGGTCGAGATGGCCGGCATGGCGGAGCATTGCGATTTTAACGAGCAGGTGTCGGTCGATACCGAGGGCTTGCGCCAGCGCCCCGACCTGATCGTGCGCCTGCCCGGCGGGCGCGTGATCGTGGTCGACGCCAAGGTCTCCCTCAAGTCCTATCTCGACGCTCTCGAAGCCCCCGACGAGGCCGCGCGCGCGGCCTGCCTGCAGGACCATGCGCGGCAGGTGAAAGACCACATCACGCGGCTCGGCTCCAAGAACTACTGCGAGCAGTTCGACAAAACGCCCGACTTCGTCGTCGCCTTCCTGCCCGGCGATCCGTTCCTCGGCGCGGCCTTCGAGAAGGACCCGGGCCTGCTTGAATACGGCGTCGAGCGCAAGGTGTTGATCGCCACGCCGGCCACGCTGATCGCTCTGTTAAAGGCCGTGGCCTACGGCTGGCGGCAGGAGTCGGTCGAGGAAAACGCCCAGAAAATCTGCGATCTGGGCAAAGAACTCTACGACCGCATCGTGATCCTGGCGGGCCATTTTGGTGGCGTCGGCGAGGCTTTGGATCGGGCCGTCCGGGTCTATAACGACGCGGTCGGCACGCTGGAAGCGCGGGTGCTGGTGACGACGCGCAAATTCCGCGATTTGCAGGCCGCGGGCTCGCGAGAGATGCCTGAACCCGTGGTGGTAGACCGGTCCGTGCGCGCCATCCAGGCGCCGGAACTCACCAGCGCCGCGGGGGGCGAATAGGCCCGCGGCACGCGTCGAATGACCGTGTTTTGACCGTGAAAACATCGCATTTTCACCGTGTTGTTGCGGTGAAATCACGGTGTTATTGCGGTGCTCTCACGGTGCGCGCACGGTGAAAACACGGTTTATTGCGGCCACGGCGCGGCTACAGATACGCGCGCAGTGACTCTATGGCTTCGGGACTCATCCAGTCCTGGTCCGAAATGATCTTGTCCACCACGCGCCCGCCGGGGGTGATCAGGTAGGTTTCGGGGAACTTGAAGGTGCCGAAGCTGGAGCTGATCCGGGCCTCCGGATCGCGCATCGTTTCAAAGCCGATGTGCATGCGCTCATTAAAAGCGCGGTACGCGGCCGGGTTCTTATCGATACTCACACCGACGACCACAACCCCTTGCGCCTTCAACTGTTTGGCCATCGCGTTGAGGGACGGCGTTTCGGCCACGCAAGGCGGGCACCAGGTGGCCCAGAAATTCAGCACCAGCAGTTTGCCGCCGAAATCCTTGGGCGTCAAGGTCCGGCCGCTGTCGGTCTTGATCTCGAAATAGGGCGCGGTCTGGCCCTTTTCGACGACGCGCTCCGTGAACGCATCCGTGACCACCCAGAATAAGCCGGCGGCCAGGACCACGACTCCGGCCAACAAGTATTTGACGGTTCGCGTTGAATCCATACCGTTGCCTTCTCATTGTACGCAAGCAAACGCTCCGGCGATTGGACCCATCCCGTGCCGGAACGCATCACAATAGAGTAGGAAAGAATTTGCCCCGATGCTGATCACCCGCCAGGTGGAGTTCTCCGCGTCGCATACGTGCTCGAACCCGGCGCTGGACTGCGCGGCCAACGAAGCGCTATACGGCGCGGAAGCCAACCCGCAGGGCCACGGCCACAACTTCGTGCTGGAGGTGACGCTCGAAGGCGAGCCCGACCCGGTGACCGGCATGATCGTGGATCTGAAGCAGGTGAAAGAAGTGTTGGAGCAGGAAGTGGTGGGGCCGATGGATCACCGCCACCTGAACCGCGAGGTACCGCCGTTCGACCGGGTGGTGCCGACGCCGGAAAACGTGGCGCTCGAGATCTGGCGGCGGCTCGAACCGCGCTTCCACGGCACGCCGGCCCGGCTGAAGCAGATCCGGCTCTTCGAAACCAACGATCTGTGGGTGGACTACGAGGGACGCTGATGCGGCTGACGCGCAGGTATCGCTTCTCCGCCTCGCACCGGCTGCACGCGCCGGCGCTGGACGATGAGCGCAACCGGGAGATTTACGGGAAGTGCAACAACCCCTATGGGCACGGGCACGACTATACGCTGGAGGTGGTCGTCGCGGGCGAACCCGCGAGCGCGACCGGGCGGCTGATCGCGCTGGGGGAGTTGGATCGCCTGGTCGAAAGCGTCATTCTGAAAGCAATGGACCGGCGTGACTTGAACTCCCAGGTGGAAGAGTTCGGCAAGCTGGTTCCGACCACGGAGAACCTGGCCGCGGTGGTGGCGGCGCGCCTGGCCAAAGCCTGGCCGGCGGCGTTTGCCAGCACGGCGGCGCGCTTGGAAAAGGTCAGAATCCACGAAACGAATAGGAACATCTTCGAGGTGCACCTGGGGCCGCCGGAAGCGGCGGGCGATGTCCCTCGCGGCGCCCCGGGCACTCAGATAGAGGCGAACCAATGAAATCCGCGAAAGCTGTCGTTTCCATGATCGGCCATGGCAAGGCCCGGGACCCGATCGCAGAGAGCATCGAAAGAATCCTGGGCGCGTTGGGCGAGGACCCCAAGCGGGAGGGCCTGCTGCGCACGCCCGAGCGCGGCGAGAAGGCGCTGCGGTTTCTCACCTCGGGCTACGAAGCGAATATCGAGGAGATCGTCAACGGCGCCATCTTCCACGAGAAGTGCGACGAGATGGTGTTGGTGAAGGACATCGAGTTCTTCAGCCTGTGCGAACATCACATGCTGCCGTTTCACGGCAAGGCGCACGTGGCCTACATCCCCAACCACAAAATCATCGGGCTGAGCAAGATACCGCGTATCGTGGACATGTTTTCGCGCCGGCTGCAGGTGCAGGAGCGCCTGACGCAGCAGATCGCGCATTGCATTCAGGACGTCCTCCAGCCGCGCGGCGTCGGCGTGATCCTCGAAGCACGCCATTTCTGCATGATGATGCGCGGCGTCGAAAAGCAGCATTCAGGCACGGTGACCAGCGCCATGCTGGGCCTGATGCGGTCACGCAAAGACACGCGCGACGAATTTCTTTCACTGGTGCGGCATAATTCTCTGAACGCTTAGCATCCTCTCGGCGCGCAATCGCATCCAAACAATACCTAACTGGGTGTATTCAAGTAAGTGAATACTTGAGTATATCTTTAGATAGGTTGTCGCCGAATGATTCAAGTGTGACGATAGTGAGACAGTGGAGCGGGAAGCGGCGCCCGCGATGGTGTTGAGGAAGAGTGTCGGTCACAACAAGTTGAAGAGCTAGAGCTATGATGGCGCGCGTAATGTGCCATACGATGCCGGCGAGCCCCGAATCCCCGACGGGATTGCCGGTAAATCCGCAGCCTGCGGTTTCTCAGGCGGCGGGAGCATTGCGGCTAGAGGCGCAAGGAATCAGGCGCAGCAAATGGGCCCAGGCAGTGGTATCCATGGGCTGCGGAGGAGATTTTCCTTTTTTTGAGCGGGCCTCGTCATTATGAATCCATTTCGACATCACACCAAGCGTACGCGCCGGGCATACATCGTCCAGGGTCTGGCCTTCGGCGACGAAGGTAAGGGATCGATGGTCGACTATTTGTGCCGCGCGCATGATGCTCCGCTGGTGGTGCGCTTCAACGGAGGGCCGCAAAGCGCCCGCCACGTGGTCCAGCCCGACGGCAGCCACCACGCTTTCCACCAATTCGGAAGTGGGATGTTCATCCCCGAAGTTTGCACCTTTATTTCGAAGTACGTCCTGGTCGACCCCTTCTCGCTGATGAAGGAAGCCGAAGCGCTGGAAAGAAAGGGGATCCGCTACACTCAGGAGCGTTTGTTCATCGATCCGGAATGCCTCATCGTGACCCCCTATCACCAGTACGCCAACCGCATCCAGGAGTTGGTACGGGGCGTTAACCGCCACGGCTCCACTGGGTATGGCGTTGGCGAAACCCGCCGGGACGCGCTGCTGTGGGGCACCTATATTCAGGTGAAGGACATCCTGTCGGACGCGCCGGCGCTGGGCATGCTGGACGACATCCGGGTTCACAAGCTGAAGCAGCTCCGCGAGTATTGGGGCGTCAACAAGGAAGCCGACGCGCTGTTGACTGAACTCTCCAGCGAAGACCCGCGCCGGGTCGCCGAGTTCTACCGCTTGTTTGCCCAGGGGATTCAGCCCATGACCTGGGCCTCGGCGGTCGAGTCGTTCCCCGACGCCAACATGATCTTCGAGGGCACGGCGGGCGCGCTGCTCGATGAGACGCATGGTTTCACACCCTACGTCACGCCCTCCAACACCACTTTCGACAACGCCCTCGAGTTGTGCGATGAGGCCCAACTGTCGCCCGTGCGAATCGGCGTGTTGCGAACGCATTTCACACGCCACGGCGCAGGCCCCTTCGTATCCGAGGATCGCAACCTCGCCTTCCCGGACCACAACGTCCGCTCGAAATGGCAAGGGGAGCTGCGTTTCGGGCATTTCGACCTCGTGGCGGCCCGCTATGCCATCAATTGCTGTGGCGGAATCGACGGCCTGGCGCTGACCCACCTGGACTGCATGGAGTCTCCCTTCACCTATGTGGATGAGTACCGCGATTCGCATGGGTTCACTTCCGCGCTGCTCAAACCGGACGCCCGGGCGCTGTTTGAAACCGAGCCCGCGGGGCTGAAAAGCGAGCCGGTCGAGGACCAGGCCGGACTGGTGCGTTTCATCGAGCAGCGCCTCGAGTGCAAGGTGCTCTACAGCTCTTTCGGCCCGACTTACCAGGACAAGGCCATTCTGCGGCCCGATATCGTTCCGGCCGTGGCGGCGCAGGCCACAATTGGTGAGATGCCGTTCGCAATGCCCAAACAGATCGCGGGCTAGCTGCCTGCCGCCAGTACTAGATTACTGCCAGTACCAAGACTGGCTTGGGAAAGCCAGCAGGTGCTTTCTTCTGTCTCCAACTCACTAAAAACAAATGGGTTGATCGCACGACCCAATTCCTGACCAGCTTTGGCGGGACCATTTCCCGGCACGCCGGCGCCTTTTAGGGCGTTTGGGGAACTAGTACGTGAGTCAATTTAAATTACGAGAAATTAAGCCTTTTGTCCTATTTCCATCGCAATATGCCGCCCTTACTATTCAGAAGTAGTTGAATTTGCTCAGGAGGCAATGGCACATGTTTAGCGCCGAACTCCAGATTGCGGTGAGTTTCAGCCTGGTTCTGGGAGCGATCTTTGGTGCGCTCCTATGTTCCTATATGCGGCTCGGACGAAACCGCCTGTTGCCCAGCGAGGCTGCATTTCAGGCTTGCCTGGAATTGCGCGAGAAGCTCGAAATGCTGCAGCAAGCGCTTCAGGCCGACGTCCTTTGCGCTCCGCATCCCACGCGCACAGATGTCCCGGCCCGAGTGGCCGGCCGCCCTGTGCCGGTCGGGCCCGCCCGCGCCGCTCTCCCGGCTGGGGTGGAATATGACCCGCCGGTGTCGTCGAAGAATCTTCCCAACCTGGCGGCGTGGCGCCGCATTGAAAAGCCGCAGGCCTTGGCACATCACGTCGCCCGCAGCCCCCGGCCCGGGGAAACGGAACTGGTCGCCCCGGTCCGCCGGCGCACCCGTGGAGCGGACCGCCCGGCCGCTATCGATGCGCGGATCGCCCAGGAGATCGTGTTGCGCCATTTCGGCGTCGCCATGAATCCGCTATCCGGGTCAGCCGCCGCCAGCGCCGATCTGACCGGCAAGCTCCTCCGCATGCCGGTTTCGCACGTCGGCGAGCCCCCCTGCGACGAACGGCGCTCCTTCGCCTGATTGAAGAGTTTGGCATCCGGCACTCCGGTGCTCGAATCCGCCCTCAGCAAAGCCCGCCTTCCCCCGAGGCGGGCTTTTTCACGCGAGCCGCGGCCGAGGAGTTCCTTCCGGGCCGCCCCACACCGGCGCGCAGACCATTCCATCGATCTGAAAGATAGCAGGACCGCTAGCACGCCAGCGAATTGAATGAATACTGAGGGCTCGCCCCGGACGGGCTGAGCCCATCCAGTGCCTCGAGCGTCATCCACAATTCGTGACAGACGCGCCTCAACGCTGGATTACTCGCGTCGGAATGGACCTCCGGCGAACTACATTTCGGTGCATTTCTCCGCACCCGGCCGAGCAGAGTGATCACACCCATCAGGTCCACCTGCTGTCCGGCCTGGATGCGCTCCAGTGTGCTGATGGCGAATCCCAATGCACCGGATGCCGCGTCCAGTTCGGCGAGGATTCTGTGCTCTTGCTTCATAAGGTCACCTCCCGAGTCGATCTTCCGAAAAGGTTCGACCTGCCCGCGCGGATCTGCAGATTCTCATGCTCATTGAACAAGCTGTTTCTAATGGTTCGCGAGCTTGTCGGGACGGCGGTGTTAGCCGCGGTCCAGCGGCTTGAGTGAGCCGCTCGCGTGGCGCTGCCTGAATCCAGCAGCGAAATCCCGATCCATGAATTCCTCATTAGTTTTTCCTCCCGGAAGTGCCATAATCCGCCGCACTGAAAAAGTAACTTTTGTGAGAGCAGACCCCTGCCTGCTACCTTGCGGGACCTGTCTCTCGATGTCTTGGAAGGACTTCAATGGAAGGAATACGGATCGTATTTCCTTCTAGTGGAAGCCTGGTCAACTGCCCTCCCTTGTGCACGAGACAGACCAATTTCAATCCGAGCGGAGCTGTTTCTCTGGATTGGGACTGGATCGAGGTCCGTTGATGTGCGGACAATCGGGTGTCAGATTTCGGGCGCCAACGATCGACAACCGAGGATGCAAATAACACGCGCGCGAGGCGCATCCCACGGGAATCGCCGCGCACGTTGAAAATGACTCCCCGATGGCCTCTTTCAGTTTCAACAGTGCCAGAGTCGGTCGATGCAGAGTAGACGGATCGCGTCCCGGTGCAGATTGTGCATGTTCGGTGACAGATCGTGCATGTTTTGGCACAGATCTTGCCCCAAAGCCTCCAACGGTACCCCGTATCTCCGTACTGGAGCGGGTTCCGGCGCTTGGCCAGCCCCGTGCATAGATTCGGATGCGACGCTCCTAAACGGAGGAAGACGATTGGGAGCCCGCGGAATGTGACCTGGGAGGAAAAGGCACATGAGTGGAGTAGAAGTCTATATTGTTGTGAGTTCCAGCTTTGTTCTGGGAGCGATCCTCGGAGCGATTTTTTACAATTGTGTGCGCAGCGTACGCACTGGTAGCCCGGCTCTGGCGCCGGTCAAGGCCGTCTTGCCCTTTCGGGCCGCTCTCTGCTCTGTCGCCACCTACGATCCGCCAGTGTGTTCGAAGCTGCTTCCCGACTTGAGTGCCTGGCGCCGGCTTCATACGCCGCCAGCTCCTGCGCATATCGTCGCCTGGCGCCTCCACCCATCGGAGGAGGAGATGATCGCGCCGGTCCGACGGCGTGCCCGCGGCACAGGGCGATTGGGGGTGATCGATGCGCAGACGGCCCAGGACATCCTTTTGCGCTACTTTGACACCCCTATACCTGCGCTGCCCCGGCCAGCCGTCAACGCCGTTCAGTCCGGCAAACTCATCCGCATGCCTGCCGCGAGAGTCTCCACGCCCGTCCAAATCGTGCCCCACTCTCGCGCCAGCTAGCAGCAGCCATCCGGAGCGCTGCCAATCGGCGCGCTCCGGGTCGGCTGCGGCCCGCCTCCAAAGAAGACGGGCCTTTTCGCCCGTGCCTCAGCGCGGACGCGTTCACAGTCCCGGCTCCATCGCGCTTCGGCAGCCCCTCGCCCGCCTTCCGCCTGTGTGCAGGCGCATGCTAAGAGTCGCGGAACTCATCCTTCTTTTGACGTGCGCAATGCAGGTTCCCGGGCCGGGCTTTGCGATAACATGAGGGTGGAATGAGGGACGATTTTCGCCGCTTTCCGGTCAACGATCCATTCGGGCGCACGTGGGACGCGGAGTTCCGCTGGCAGCAGAATGCGATTTCCATCCGGCACGCCGATGCGGTCGATTGCAAATATTATTTGTCGAGCGCCGGCGAACGGCGCGAACTCGTGGTCAGCCTACCGCACGCCGCCCTGTTGTCGGTGGCCCGGGAGACGGAACGCGAGTTGAGCGACGCCTGGGTACTCAAGCTGGCCGGGCTGCACGTCGAACGGATGGTCTCCACGTGGGAAGACATGGATCGGACGATTGCAGTCGTTTCTCGGCAGCAATTGGCAGCCTACAACAAGACTTTATCGGAGGCTGCCTCCCAGGTTGGCGACGCCCGCCGCTGAGGAGCACGGACGAGGCCCGGCGAGACTCTGGTAAGGGGTCAATTCCCGTGGTATATTGCTCGCGAGTCTCGAGTTGCTCGCGAGTCTGACAGGGAGGACGAAGGAACATGCTCAGCTCGCCCTGAATGCGACGCGGTCCTGGAAGTCGCCGAAGCGGAATTAGAGGAAGGGGGGACCATCAGCTGCGAAGAATGCGGCGCCAACCTGGTAGTCGTCACAACCGATCCGGCGATTGAACTCAAGGTCGAAGGCGAGGAAGACCTCGAAGAAGACGAGGATTTCGAAGATGAACTCGACGGCGAGGAAGCCGAACTCGACGACGAGGAAGAGGCCGGCGAAGAGGACGATGAGGATTGGCCGCACTGATCTTGGCCTGCTGTTGGCTTTGGCAGCGGGGCTGGCAGCCCCTACCGGCGCCCTCGCGGGCCCGAAGACGGAGGCTTACGCCGTCGTGGCCGGCACGGTCTTCCGGGAGCCGGGTTTCGCGTTGCACGGCGCCGAAGTGCGACTGCAGGTGAAGACCCCGCCCGAGGGCGTGAAGCGTCCCAAGCCGCAAAAAGCAGTCAGCGACGGGCGCGGCGAGTTCGCCTTCCGCGTTCCGGCCGGCAAGGCGGAATACACGATCAGCGTCCAGGCCGCCGGTTTCGTTGGCGAACAAAAGCCGGCGAGTGTAACAGCCGATGAGCGCGTTAACGTCTATTTTGAATTGAGAGCCGTTAAATGACAGGGAGGTTCCGATGCGCCGCAGATTGATCGTTCTGGGACTGGCCACCGTGCTGTTGGCCGCCATGGCCGCGGCCTTCCAGTGGACCACGGACAAGAAGACCAAGGCCAGGGACAAGAACCATCGCGATGTGATCGGCCAGGTGACGCTGCCCGACGACGGCCCGGCCGTCGGGGCGGTCGTCAAATTGAAGAATCTCCACAGTCTCGAGGTTCATTCCTTTATCACCCAGACCGACGGAAAGTACAGCTTCCAGAATCTCAGCTCGCACATCGACTACGAACTGCGGGCCGACTTCAAGGACCTGACCAGCGGCGGCCACAAACTGTTGACCTACGATACGCGCCTCGACCCGGTCATTAACCTCAAGCTCGAACCGGCGAAGAAGCCGGGCTCGCAGAAGCCGGAAGAAGAAAAGTAGCCCAAGTTAAACGTGGAATCGCCGCGCCGGCGCCGGGAAGCTGCCGTGATTTACCGGTTGCCCATATTCAAAACGAGCAGCCCGCAGAAAATGAGAGCCAGCCCGGCGCATTTGCGGCGCGTCATCGGCTCGCCGAAAAACAGCCGCGACCATAGCAAGGTCCAGATATAACCTAGCGAGACCATTGGAAACAGGATCGACAACTCGCCCTGGCGCAGCCCCAGGTAATAGAAGACGAACGAAATCAGATACATTGCCACGCCCGCGCCCAGGCGCCAGTTGTACACCAGCGTCTTCCAATCGAGACGCAGCCGCCCCGCGCCCCATTTCAGAAAGACCGCGCCGAACGAGCCCAGAAACGACGCCAGAAACACCCACAGGATCGACTCGAGCGGCGTCTTCATCGCTTCTTGCGCTCCAATCCGAGCAGCGCCACGCCGCAGCAGATCAGGCCCACGCCCGCCACCTTCCACACGTTCAGCGTCTCGTGGAAGGCGACCACGCTGAGTGCGACCACCCACACGTAAGTCAGCGAGATCACCGGATACAGCAGGCTCAGTTCGCCGTCCCTCAGCGCCAGGATCAGCAGCACCGTGCTCGCGCCGTAGCATGCCAGGCCCGCCCACAGCGGGTAATTCGTGATCAGCGCCGCCACGCTCAGACCGCCCGCGGGCGCAGTGAACATCGCATGGCTGGTGCTGGTCTTGATCAGGAACTGCGCCGCGACGCCGAACAGCGTGCACAGAAACACCATCGTCAGCGACTGCCGGTGTGAAAACCGGAACGGCACTGCGGGCTGAACTGAGTTGGGCAAGACGGGGCTCGACATTGTTAGTAGTGTAACTGGCCGGGCGGTGGTTCGACAGCGGCCGGGCGCGGCTCCGGACGGCATGCGCCCGCCGCCACGGCAAACGCCGCCGCCTGGTGCCACGCGTTGCCTTCGCGCCGTTCGATGCGAAAGGATTTCGACCCAACATCGACCGAGATGCGCCAGCCTGCAACCGCCGTGCCGGCCGCTGGCCGAGGCCGCGTCGCGCTGGCTTCGCGCACCGTCCAGGCGTCGCCTCCGGTTGAACGATTCGAGCGTCGCATAGCGCCCCGCGCCGGGCCGTCCCCGGTCCACCGCCGCCATCCCCTGCGTCGCCGATTCGAAGTGCAGGCTTTCGATCAGCCCCACCGCGCCCTCCTCGAACAACGGCAGCCGCTTCCAGCTTTTTCCTCCATCGGTGGTCCGCAACAGAAAAGGATCGCGCGCCAGCGTGCCGGCCGTGCGCCCCGCTACGTACCCCGTGGCCGCGTCCGGGAACTGCACCAGGTCCAGCGCCACTCCGCGCAGCCGCGCGCTTGGCTCGCTCCACGACCGCCCTTCGTCTTCGCTCACCATGAGCAGCGACCACAGCGTCGCCGTCTCGCTATGGAAGTTGCCCGCGACAAACACCTTCGAGCCCGCCGGCTCGATCGCGGCCAGTTCCAGGTACACCGGGCACGGCTCGTCCTCGCTGCATGTCAAGCCGAAATCGTTCAGCTCCCGCATCGGCACACTGGGCCTCGAGCACGATCGGCTGGCCCGTGTAGTTGTAGACCGGCGCGGGCGCGATAGTGGGCGCAATAGTGGGCGCAGGAGTGGGTGCGGCCGGCGGCGCCTGCCCCCAGGCCGTCAACGCGAACGCGAGCATGAGCATCCACCGGCGCACGAAGCTGATTCTAGCTGTTCTGAATGACGAACAGACAAACACCGGCCGGCCGCCATTCGGTCCAGACGCTGGACGACAATCAAATTGTCGAGGTCTTAACCAGACCGGCTTACGACGCCATGCGCAAGGCCCGGTTCAGACCGCCGGAGGCGCTTCGAACAGAGCCTGGACGCTGGGGCGGCCCAGCACGATAAGGGTGCATACGCCGATGGCCGTGCCGAAGGGCACGTGCAGGCAACTCAAGCAGGCGACGATCACACAAAATGTTCGATGACGGCGATCCCGGATGCAGCGGCCGGCCCAGTAGGTGAGGAAAGTGATGGACAGGCCAATGAACAGAACCAAGAGGCCGATGCAGAGGAACATCAGCCCCAGGAATCGCGGGTCGCTGGGGTTACCCCGCGTGGGGGGCATCACGCCCGAGGCGAACCACGCGCCCAGCCCGATGTAAATCAAAGCAAATAGCGAGAAAAAACCGGTCGTCCCGGCCATGATGTAGTAGCTCAGTTTCAGCAGGAACAGATGTTCCTGATCGCGATCAACAAGTTCGCCCACGGCACGCTCCTTAGGTTCGGCACCATTCTACGCCCACCGCCGCGCCGGAGACTCGGCCCGCTGTGCCGGAGGGCACGCCGAAAGTCGGCGATTTGCAGTCCGGTTTCGGCTTCGCTACACTAGGTGGTTGTCGCCCCGCGCTTCAGTGGCACGAGAGTGCTTGCGCGCGGGTGCTGTCCTCCCGGACCGCTTCCCCAAAAGCCCCGGCGAATTTCAAAGGAACACGAATATGTACGCAGTTATCGAAACGGGCGGCAAGCAGTATCGAGTGGCCCCGGGCGACACTCTGCAGGTGGAAAAGCTGGCGGGCGAAGCCGGCGCGGCACTGGAATTCGGCGCGGTCCTGGCGGTGGGCACCGATTCCGGCGAGTTGCTGACGGGCGCGGCGGCGGCGACGGCGAAGGTCACGGCCTCGATCGCCAAGCAGGGCCGCGGCGACAAGGAACTGGTCTTCAAGTTCAAGCGCAAGAAGCAGTACAAGAAGACGATCGGCCACCGGCAGTACCTGACCACGATCAAGATCGAAGCGATATTGGCCTAAGGAGCGAGGGTAGTCATGGCGCATAAAAAAGGTCTGGGCAGTTCCAAAAATGGGCGCGATTCCAACGCCCAGCGTCTGGGGATCAAGCTCTTCAGCGGCCAGGTGGTGACGGGCGGATCGATTATCGTGCGGCAGCGCGGCACGCGTTACAAGCCCGGCGAGAACGTTGGGGTTGGCAATGACGACACGCTGTTTGCCAAGGTCAACGGCACGGTCGCCTGGCGCGACCGGGGCCGCATGGGCAAGTACGTCAGCATCGTGCCCATGGAATTCTGAGGCTGCGCGCACCTGAGTTCTTTTTTTGAGGCCGCCCGGGCTCCGGCTCCGGCGGCCTTTGCGTTGTTCGGATCCGGGATTTCCTGCCTATGTTTGTCGACGAAGTCATTATCCGCTTGAAGGCCGGCGACGGTGGCGACGGCTGTCTGGCGTTCCGGCGCGAGAAGTTCGTCCCCAAGGGCGGCCCGAGTGGCGGCGACGGCGGGCGGGGCGGCGACATCGTCCTGGTGGCTAACCGCAACTACAACACATTGCTGCACTTCCGTTTCAATCCGGAGCACAAGGCGGAGCGCGGTCGGCATGGCGAAGGCAGCAACTGCAGCGGGCGCAACGGCGAGCATACTGAACTGCCGGTGCCGGTGGGCACGGTTGCCTGGGACTGGGACACGGGCCAGCAGTTGCACGACTTTGTGGAGCACGGCGACCGGTTCATCGTGTGCCACGGCGGACGCGGCGGGCGTGGCAACCAGCACTTTGCCACCTCGACCAACCAGGCGCCAACCAAGCACGAGCCTGGCCGGCCCGGCTGGGAACGCCGCATCCGCCTGGAGTTGAAGCTCTTAGCCGACGTCGGGCTGGTCGGATTCCCGAACGCCGGCAAATCGACACTGATCTCGCGCATCTCGGCCGCGCGCCCCAAGATCGCCGACTATCCATTCACCACGCTCGAGCCCAACCTGGGCGTAGTTCAGGCGGACGGCGAGCGCACATTCGTGGTGGCCGACATTCCGGGGTTGATCGAAGGTGCGCACGAGGGCCACGGCCTGGGCGACCGCTTCCTGCGGCACATCGAGCGCACCGGCCTGCTGCTGCACCTGGTGGACGTGAGCGGCGCCAGCGGCCGCGATCCGGCGCACGATTTCGACGTCATCCTGAAAGAACTGGCGAGCTTCAGCCCAACGTTGGCAGCCAAGCCGATGTTCGTCGCGGCGACCAAAATGGACGCGGCGCAGGATCCGGAACTGGTGGAGCGGGTGGCGAAAAAGGCCGCTGAACACGGCATGCCGTTCTTCCCGATTTCGGCCGTGACGGGCGAGGGCGTACCGGAGCTGATCCGGGCCATGGCGGCGCAGGTAATCGTCCATGTGGAGGATCCGGCTCCCGGCATTCGCAGCGATGCCGAGGTCGCAGCCGACGAGATTCCTCCGCACCCGGAGCAATACGACGACGAAGGAGACGCGGAGTAAGCGCCGCTTCAGAAAACCTTACTGGTGACTGCGCCTTCGGCGGCCGAGCCAACCAGTTTGATGTACTTGGCCATGACGCCCGTGCGGAAGGCCGGCTCGGGAGCGATCCACTTGGCTTTGCGCGCGGCCAGGATGGCCTCATCGACCAGCAGTTCCATACGGCGTTCCGTAATGTCCAGCAGCACTGGGTCGCCGTCCTCGACCAGGGCGATCGGGCCGCCCATATAGGCCTCCGGGGCCACGTGCGCGACCATGAAGCCGCGCGTCGCGCCGGAGAAGCGGCCGTCGGTGAGCAGGGCCACCGAATCGCCGAGACCCGCGCCCACGATGGCGCTGGTGACGCCGAGCATCTCGCGCATACCCGGTCCGCCCTTGGGCCCCTCGTAGCGGATCACGACGACATCGCCGGACTGGATGCGGCCGGTAGTGACGGCGTGCATGGCGTCCTCTTCGGAGTTGAAGACGCGCGCCGGGCCCTGGTGGCGTTTGCGGTCGAGGCCGGTGACCTTGATGACTGCGCCGTCGGGCGCGAGCGAGCCGCGCAGGATCACCAGGCCACCGCTGGTTTTGATTGGATTCGTGAGCGGGCGGACCACCTGCTGACCCGGGGTTTCGGTGGCGGCGGCAGCTTCCTGGCCCAGCGTTTTGCCGGTGCAGGTGAGGGCCGAACCGCTGGCATAGCCGCCCTCGACCAGGCGCTTGGCGATGACGCCGATGCCGCCGGCCTTATCGACGTCGGCAGCGACGTACTCGCCGGCCGGGCGCAGGCTGACCAGCAGCGGCGTGCGCTCGCTGACGGTGTTGAAGTCGTCGATGTTCAAAGCCACGCCGGCTTCGTTGGCCATGGCCAGTAGGTGCAGCACGGCGTTAGTGGAGCCGCCGGTGGCGGCAACGCTGGCGATGGCGTTCTCGAAGGCCTGGCGGGTGCAGATGTCGAGCGGCCGGCGCTCGTTGCGAACCGCATCGAGAATCACCCGGCCGCAATAGGCGGCGACGTCGTACTTGCGCGGATCGGCCTGCGGCACCATGGCGGTATTGATCGGCGAGAGCCCGATCAGCTCCATCACCGTGGCCATGGTGTTGGCCGTAAATTGGCCGCCACACGCGCCTGCGCCGGGCGAAGCGCAGTCCTCGATGTGCTTGAATTCGGACTTCGAAATGCGGCCGGCGGCAAACGCGCCCACGGCCTCGAAGACCTCCTGAATGGTCACATCGCGGCCATGATAACGGCCCGGGAGGATCGATCCGCCGTAGAGGATCAGGCCGGGGATGTTCAGGCGCAGCAGTGCCAGCGCGGCGCCGGGGATGGTCTTGTCGCAGGCCACCAGGCAGACCAGTCCGTCGAACATGTGGCCACGCGTGACCAGTTCGATGGAGTCGGCAATCACCTCGCGCGAAATCAGCGAAGTCTTCATGCCCTGGGTGCCCATGGTGATGCCGTCGGAGATGGCGATGGTGTTGAACTCCATCGGCGTGCCGCCGGCCTCGCGGATGCCGCGCGCGACCTCCACGGCGATGTCGCGCAACAGCCAGTTGCAGGGCATGGTGCCGATCCAGGTATTGGCGATGCCGATGATCGGCTTTTGCAGATCCTCGTCGGTGAAGCCGATGCCTTTGAGTTGCGCGCGCGCGGGTGCGCGTTCCGGACCTTCGTAGAGCGTGCGGCTGGGGAGTTTCATGATGGGGAAACAACCATCATATCGCCGCGGACGCGTCGGGCTCGGGCATTGCCGCGATTGTCACCTATGTCCCCGGTCAGAAATGTCACCTATGTCGCTGGCCGGACATAACAACGCAGGGCTCGCAACGTACGGCTCGGAAACGCGGCTAGGAGACACGGAGCGGCGGATTGGGCACGAAAAAGCCCCGGCTGGTGGGCCGGGGCTGATTCGCCGAGAGGATGGTTAGGAGTTAAAAAGTTACGTCTTGAGCAGTGTCAGGACGGCCTGCGGGGCCGAATTGGCCTGTGCCAGGGCGGCTACGCCGGCCTGCAGCAGGATTTGGGCTTTGGTCAGGTTGGCGGCCTGCTGGGCGAGATCGGCATCGCGAATCTGTGATTCGGAAGAAGCCTCGTTGGTGACCTGCGTTGAGGCCAGGTTCAGGGCATAGCCGAGGATATTCTCGCTCTTGCCGACTGCGGCCTGGGCCGAGCCGAGCGTCGAGACGGCGGCGCTGATGGTGGCGATGGTAGTCGCCGCGCCGGCCTGCGTGCTGATATCGGTGGTGCCGGCGGCAATGCTGACGGCGGCGGCCGCGAAGCCAATATTTGCGGTGGCAGCGTTGCCAGTGACCGTGCCCGCATTGGCTATGGCGTCGGAGGTGGAAAAGACGAGCGCGCCGCCAGCGCTGATGGAGGCTGAGAAGCCGGCCGCGGCGAAGTCGGGGTTGGCCGTACCCGCCGTCTGGAGGGCGCCGTTGATGGCGGTGAGCAATCCGGCCTTGGTGGTGACGCCGGTGAGGCCCACGGCGATCGTGACGCCGGCGGCGGTGCCGTACTTGGCGAGCGGGGCGGCGGCAGTGTTAGAGAACGTGAAGGTGGCGGTGGCGCCGACGAGGCCGACGGCGGTGGCCACGCCGGCGTCCGTGCCGAGGGTAGCGACTGTGCCGGTCTCCGTGTTGGCGGTAAGACCGAGGCTGGCCGCGTCCACGGCGGATGCAGCCAGGCCTAAGGTCACAGTGCCGCCGGCCACGGTCTGGCCGCCGCCGACAACAACCGAGAGGGCGGCAGCCATCGAACCGCCGGCTTGCATGTTGATGGCAGTCGCCTGGCGCGTAATTTCAGCTTGCGTGCTGGCGAATTCGGCCTGCATCGTGGTGCGTCCCGCCACTCCGCCGGTAAAGGTGGACGAGGCGGATTCAGTGGCCAGGGTATTGAGGCGGTCGAGCAGGTTGCCGATGTTGCTCATAGCGCCATCGATGGTCTGCAATTGGGCTTGAGCGTCGTTGATGTTGCGGACGCCCTGGGTCAGAACCGCCTGGGAGTCGCGCAAGCCATTTGCTACCGCGAGACCCGCGGCGTCGTCGCCGGAGTTGACAATACGCAGGCCAGAGGTGACCTCGTTAATTGTCTTGTTCTGGAACGAATTGGTTTGGTTCAGGTAATACTGAGCCTGTAACGAAGCAACGTTGGTGTTAATCGAAAACGCCATTGTCTTGTCTCCAAGGGTGAACCGAAGAACGCCGGAAATCTTTTCCAGCGTGGGCCGCTTTGCAGCCTGGGATCGGCACCCAAGGTTCTTATCGATGGGAATGGGCGGAACTTTAGAGAAAATAGGGAGGATTCAGGCGGGTGGCGGTTTCGGGTTGGAGGGGCGGACGGGGACGCGGAGCCGGGCCGCGAGGCCGGAGAAGCTTTCGGTAGCGCGGAACTCGGCGGCGCGGCGATTCTCTTCAAGGGTGAGGAACAGTTCCTTGCGCATGACGGTCACTTCGGGCGGAGCGGTGAAGCCGAGCTTGACGCGCGAGCCGGTGACCTCGAGCAACTGGACTTCGATGCGGCCGTCGATGATGACGGTCTCGCCGACTTTGCGGCGGAAGACTAGCATGGCGCGCCTCCAGCGGCGAGCAAAGGGATCGGGGTGACGTGGGAATAGGCGGAGCCGGCCAGGATCACCTGGACGCCGAGGCGGCGGGCGGTGTGGATGAGCACCGGCGCGACCAGGTTGGCGGTGGGCGGAGCGTGCTCCGGCAGGGTGAGGATGGCGAGCAGCAGATGCGAGCCGGAGGCCGCCGCGTAGTGGCCGGGCTCGAGACCGGCCGGAATGGACTCGCCGGGGAGCAGTTCAAAAGAATAGTCCGGGGCCAGCAGGACGAGGGGAGCGCAGACAAAGCGCACGGAGGGCCGTTCCAGGCTGACGAGGAAGACAAACGGCGCGAACTCGAGCGCCTGGGCGAGCACGAAAATGCGCAGCGTCTCGAAGGCCGGGAGCCCCTCGGGAAAGGTGAGCACGTCCTCATCGCGGTATTCGAACGGGCCGAGCCCCGGGGTGGTGATGGTGGGCATGCGTGGCGGCATCCTCCAGAAAGTAGAGTGCGGCGCGGCGCGGCGTATTCTCGGCTCTGAGCAAGGGTGGGTGGGTTTTGGGACATAGTTTTGTGTTAGGAATATAGCGAGCCGGCTTTCAGAATGGGCGTGGTCGTAAGAATCGGGGCCTGCAAGGCGCTCCTGCGGGAGGGCGAATGGCGCTGTGCCAACCCGCGGCTGGAGCAGCGGCTGAATACGCAGACGCAAGCGTGGATTCTCGAGACTGGCGGTCCCGCTCTGGGCGCCGAGGACCCGGAAGCCGAAGTGGCGCGGGAGATGGCGCGGCGTCACGGAGGGGTGGTGCAGATGCATGCGCCGGCCCACGGCGGGCGCATGCGGCGGCTGTATTTCGCGCGCCGGCAGCTCAAGCTCGATTTCCAGAGCGGCGCCTGAATGGCGCGGAAAGCGTCAGTGGCTGACGGCGATCGCTTACCATAAGAGAAGTGGCGGCATGAACCAGGAACCGAGCGGCGAGCCGCAGGCATCCGGAAACTCGAATTCAGAACGGCCCGGAGCCCGGCAGCCGCTGCTCGAGCGGCATCACTGGCTGGTTCCGGCGGCGTGGTACGGTGCGTGGATCGTCGTGCTGTTCGGGCCGGTGATCTGGACCATGTTCAAGGAGTATGCCCAGGACGAAAGCATGGGGCACGGCTTTTTCGTCCCGCTGGTGGCCGGCTACATCATCTGGCAGCGCCGCCAGGCGCTGGACGACACCGCGCCGCAGCCGCACTGGAGCGGGTGGGTGCTGGTGGTATGCGGTTTTGGATTGCTGATGCTGGGGACGTTCGGCGCGGAATTCGCGCTGATGCGGGGCGGGCTGTTGCTCACGATCTACGGAGTCGTCGTGGCGGCATGCGGCCTGAAGGTGTTCCGCATGCTGGCGTTTCCGCTGCTGCTGCTGCTGTTCATGATCCGCATTCCCCAGTTCATCTACGGGCAGATCACGTTCCCGCTGCAGATCCTGGCCAGCGAGTTCGCCGAGACCAGTCTTTCGGCGCTGGGAATCCCGGTATTGCGGGAAGGCAACGTGCTGGAGCTGGCCAGTCAGAAATTGAACGTGGTGGAGGCCTGCAGCGGAATCCGGTCGCTGCTCTCGCTGGGGTTCCTGGGCCTGGTGTACGGGTACTTCTTCGAATCGAAGATGTGGATCCGGGTGACACTGGTGCTGGCCACGGTGCCGATCGCGATTTTCGCCAACGGGATGCGGGTGACGATCACGGGCATCTTGTCGGAGATCAACACGAATTACGCCGAAGGCCTGTTCCACACGATGGAGGGCTGGGTGATTTTCATGGTGGCGCTGGTGGCGCTGCTGATTCTGCACCAGGTATTGGTCCGGGTGGCGCGACTGACGAATCGGAAAAAGGCTGCAGCCGGTGTTTAGCTTTCTCAAATCGACGCGCGGGCTGGCGCTGACGCTGCTGCTGATGGCGGAGACGGTTTTCTACATCGCTTACCCGAAGCAGGAAATCGTGCTGTTGCCGCGGCCGCTGAAGACGCTGGCGACGGAGCTGGGCCCGTGGCACATGGTGGCCGAAAGCGAGATCAGCGTCGAGGAGCAGGGCGTGCTCAATGCAGACGATTCGCTCAACCGTGTGTACGTCGATCGGACGACGGGGACGCCGGCGAGTCTGTTCATCGCATTCTTCAAAACGCAGAAGACGGGCGCGGCGCCGCATTCGCCCAAGGTGTGTCTGCCGGGCTCGGGGTGGGAGCCGATGGAGTCGGGTACGCTGGCGATCCCGGTGCCGGGACGGGCGCAGCCGATCCGGGTGAACCACACGATTATCGTCAACGGGGACCGGAGAAGCGTGGTGCTGTATTGGTATCAGACGCACAACAAAGTGATCGCCGACGAATACCGGGCCAAGCTGAACACGATCCTCGACTCGTTGCGATTCCGGCGCAGCGACACGTCGATCGTGCGGATCATCGTCTCCGAGAGCCCAGGATCGAACGCCGAGGCCGAGGCGCGGCAGATGGCCCAGCAGTCGTTTGCGGCGATTCGCCAACTGCTGCCGCAATGAGGCCGGCGGGGCGGGGCGGCCGCTAGCGGGCACGCGAGGCGCGATACACTAAAATTTTCCGGTACCCAGCTAAAGTGCGCATCTCGTCCGTTTTTTTCCTTTCCGCCATCATTGCGACCCGCGCGGCGTGGGCCGCCGAGCCGACCGAGGGGCAGCTCGACGGGAGCAAGTCGCTGTTCGCGGTGCTGGCGGCGATCAACGTGGCGGGCTACGACGCGGATCTGAACTCGCCTTCGAACGATCCGTTCCGGCTGCAACTGCGGCAGGAGATCGCGTCGCGGAAGCTCAACTCGGTGCGCTACCTGAAGGAGTTTTTTCAGGCGCATCGCAAGCTCGACTGGAACGACGAACTGGGCCAGTACATCAGCTTCGCGCTGAGCGTGGACGGGCCGCCCGATTTCAAATGGCGCTACTCGACGGAACGCACGCCGCCCGCGGCCAACGCGCTGGAGGATCTGGCTCCGCTGTTGAAGGAGTTCTGGACGGAGGCCAATCTCGAACAGGCCTGGCAAGCGGCGCAGCCGACCTACGACCGGATTATCGCGCGCTACCACGAGCCGCTGACGAACGCGATCCTGCAGGCGAACCTGTATCTGAAGAACCCCACCAGCGGCTCGCGTGGACGGCGGTTCCAGATTTACGTGGACCTGTTGGGGGCCCCCAACCAGGTTCACACACGCGGCTTCGTCGACGATTATTTCGTGGTGATCACGCCCTCGGCGCAATTGCGGGTGGCCGACGTGCGCCGCGCCTATCTGCATTACCTGATCGACCCGGTGGCGATCCGCAAAACCGAGTCGATCGACAAGAAGAAAGCGCTGTGCCGGTTGGCCGATGGGGCGGGCGCGCTGCCGGAGATTTACAAACAGGACTGCGTGCTGCTGTTCGGCATGTCGCTGGTCCGGGCGGTGGAGTCGCGAATCGATCACTCACCCGCGATGGCGGAAGAAGCGATGCGCGAGGGCTACGTCCTGACTGGATACTTCTCCGAGGCGCTGGCCACGTACGAGAAGCAGGAGACGGCGCTGCGGCTGGAGCTGGGCGATCTGATCGAGAATATCAACGTACGGAAGGAACGCGCGAGAATCGAAGCGGTGCAGTTTTTCGATCAGCCGGTGGAGCGCAAGGTGAAGGTGCAGGCCGAAGCGCCGGCGCCGGCGAGCCCGCTGCTGGCGCAATTGGACGAAACCGACAAGCTGATCCGGACACACGATTATGCGGGAGCGCGCGGCATCTGCCGGCAGGTGCTGGAGCAGACCGCGCCGGACGCCGTTCACGCCCGCGCGTTCTTCGATCTGGCAAAGATCGCGGCGCTCGAGAAGGACCCGGAGCTGTCCAGGCAATTGTTCCAAAAAACCCTGAGCCTGCAGGCGGAGCCGTTCGAGGCGGCCTGGTCGCACGTCTACCTGGCCCGGCTGGCCATGGCCGCGCAGGAGCCCGACGAGGCGATCAGCCAATACACGGCTGCGCTGGCAGTGGCCGGAGGCAGCGAGCAGGCCCGTCAGGCCGCTCAAACGGAAATGCAAGCGGCCAAAAGCCGCCGACAGTAATAATCACAAGGAGACACGATGATACGTTCCAGAATTCTAGCGCTGGCAGTTGGCGTCGCGGTCGCAGCAACCACGCTGTGCGCCCAATCGGCTAATCCGACTCCGCCCAAGCCGAAATCGAAGAAGGAGGCCGAGGCGGTTAACGCCGTAATCAAGGCGCAGTCGCAGGGGCCCGACGCGCTGATCGCGGCGGCCACCGATTTCCTCACGCGCTATGCCGACACCGAGCTCAAGGGGTGGGCCTTCTACGTAATGGCTAACGCCGCCGAGGAGAAACACGATCTGATCAATGTCGTGGTCTACGGAGAGCAGTCGATCGCCGCGGATCCGATGAATTTCGGCTCGATGGCGCTGATGTCGCGAGCGATTGCGCTGGGCACGAAGAAGTTCGATCTCGACAAGGCGGAGAAGCTCGCGCGCGTGCAGAAACTGGCCACCGAGGCCATTGAGCTGTCCAAGAAGAATCCGCCGAAACCCAATGCGCAGGTAACCGACGAACAATGGGCCGCCGCCGTAAGCGACATCGTGTCGCCGGCGTACGAAGGCATGGCATACGCCGCCATGGTGGATCAGAAATACGACGAATGCGCGGCGAATCTGAAACTGAGTCTGGACAGCGCCCCGCACCCCGACCCGGCGCTGATGGTGCGGGCGGGCTTCTGCTACCGGTTGGCTAAGAAGTACGACGAGGCCGTGGCGATCCTCGACAAGGCGATCGCTGACCCGAACAGCGTCGAACAAGTCAAGCAGGCCGCCATCCAACAGAAGAAGTTCGTCGATCAGTCGCGAGCGGCGGGCAAATAGAACGGCACGACGCCCATGCCCGTGGTTTATGAGGAGCTGGAGGCCCGCGTCGGATACACGTTCAAGGACCGGGCCCTGCTCCTGAAGGCATTGACGCACAAGTCCGTGCATTCGGACGCGGCCGCCGACCCGGCCGCGGTTCAGGACAACGAACAATTGGAGTTTCTGGGCGACTCGGTTCTGGGCTTTGTGGCCAGCGAATTCGTCTTGCGCCGTTGTCCGAATTGTCCCGAAGGGAAGCTGTCGCGGCTCAAGGCCCAGCGTGTCAGTGCCAGCCACCTTTTCAAAGTCGCCACGGAATTGTCTCTGGGCGAGTACCTGCAACTCGGCCATGGCGAGGAGCAGAGCGGGGGGCGCGCGAAAAAGGCGATCCTGGCCAATGCGCTCGAAGCCCTGATTGCCGCCATTTACATTGACGGCGGATTGGAGCCGAGCCGCCGCTTTGTGGAATCTCTGATCCTCGAAACAGGCCTGAGCGGCGAATTCCAGAACGACGTGGAACTCGACGCCAAGAGCGCTTTGCAGGAACTGGCACAGTCGCGGAAGCTCCCAATTCCGCGCTATCAGATCGTCCACCAGAAGGGGCCGGAGCACGCCAAGTTGTTCACCGTGGAGGCGCGCGTGGGCAAACAATTCGCGGCCCGCGCCGAGGGTCCATCCAAGAAAGCCGCCGGGCAGATGGCGGCGGCGCTGGTGATCGAACAACTGCGCGACCACAATGGAGTTGAGCCTGGAGCCGAGGGCGGCGGCGAGGAATGAGCGCGGCGAGAACGCGCTGGGCTGACGTCCGGCCTGAGAGTCAATGGTTGTCGGGATAGTGCGCTGGTTCTCCCAGCGCGCCCTCGACCGTCAGCACTACGATATCCACGCGCCGGTTGCGCGCGCGGCCTTCGGGCGTGTCGTTCGAGGCCACCGGAGCCGTGTCGGCGAAGCCGGCGATGGACATCCGTTCCTGCGGCAGGCGAAATTCCGCGGTGAACATGTCCATCAACGCGATACTGCGCGCGGCGGAGAGTTCCCAGTTGCTGCGGAAGCGGGCGTTGTGGATCGGAATCGCGTCCGTATGGCCCTCGAGCCGGATCGGGTTGGGCAGCGGCGCCAGGTTGCCGGCGATCTTTTCGAGCATCGGCTTCGCATTCGGCAGAATCGTATTGTCTCCCGATGGAAAGAACGAGGATTCCAGCAGGCTGATGATCATGCCGCGCCGTTCCAGCCGGATCTCCAGACGCCCCTCCTTGATCTCCTTCTCAAGCGATTTGTTCAATTGAACCATCGAGGGCAGCAGTTCCACGCCGTTGGAGCCTTGGGTCGAGCTCTGCTTGGGCGCCGCAACCTGAAGCGGACCTGGCGCTGAATCCGGGGCCGAGGGCAGCGCGCCGCTGGCACTGATCAGGTTCAAGAGTTCCTCCTGGACGCGACGGTCGCCGATGGCCGCCCGGAAGGATGCGGCGATCAGGTGCACCTCTTTCTGGTTGGCCGTCGAATGGGCGTAGAGGACGACGAAGAAGGCGAACAGGAGGGTGACGAAGTCGGCGTAAGAAACGAGCCAGCGTTCGCGGCTTCCGCCGTGAGGCTGCGTGAAGGCCTTCATGTCATGCCTCAATGCGGCCGGAAGCGGCCAACGGGCGAGCGGCGCCGGACGAGTCCGTCTTGTGCGTGATGAAGCACTCGATCTTATCGCGCAACAGATTAGGATTGAGGGCTTCGGCGAGAGACAGCGATCCGAGCAGAATGAGTTCCATCCGCTCGCGGGCCCGGCCGGCGTGGGAGCGCAGCTTGGCCGCGGCCGGCAGGAGGAACAGGTTGGCGATGCCGACACCGTATATCGTGGCTACGAAGGCGGCGGCGATGCCCCGGCCGACCAGTTTCGTGTCGTCGATCCGGCCCATCGTGATAATCAGCCCGAGCACGGCGCCGATGATGCCGATGGTCGGCGCAAAGCCGCCGGCCGATTCCAGGACCTGCGCGTCGCGTTCCATGTGGCGCGACTCGACCTCGATCTCGGTTTCAAGAATGGCCCGGATGGTTTTCGGCTCGACGCCGTCCACAGCCAGGCTGACCCCTTTGCGGAGCAGCGGTTCCGAGATGCGGTTGGCTTCGTCCTCGAGCGAGACCAGCCCGGACTTGCGCGACCGCCGGGAGAGGCTCATGATCTCTTCAACCAGCGGCTCACACTCGCCGGACCGCTCGCCGAACACGAAACGCAGGGCGCGCAGCGCCGAGATCACTTCGCCCGCCGGGTGCGCCACCAGGGTCGCGCCGATGCAGCCGCCGAAAACGATGAGCGCGGCGGATGTGCCGAGGATGGCGTAAGGGCTGCCTCCTTCCAGCAGGAACCCGCCCAGCATCCCGCACGCGGCCAGCAGCAGTCCCGCCAGCGTGGCGAAATCGGGCCGGCTCCGATTACCGGTCCTACTCATGGGGCCCGCCCGTCCAGCCTCCAGGCCGGTCTTGTCCAATCCTCCCGGGAGAAAGCTCTACCTGGTTTCGCGTGGAGCGGATTCCGCCGGATCTCGCGGACTGAAAACCCGTTTTTTGAATGCGACAACTTCATCGATCACCTTCTCCGGCGCCTCCTGCACGACGATGCGCGCACCCGAAGCGAGTGTCAGCACCGTGTCCGGAGTCGTCTCCATTTCCTGGATGAGATCCGGGTTGAGGTAAAACGGCTCGTAGTTCAGACGGGTCAGCTGGATCATACCTTCGCTAACCGCCTTATCGGCACTGAGGAGGGATTCTTTAGCGCGGAGCGGGATCAGCCCAAAAGTCCGGCAATGGCAAGCAGCTCGTTGCGCACCAGGCGCACCTGGGCGAGCCACTCGGGGCGCTGGTCGAACAGCAGTCCCTGGGCCGCGGCAACGCGCGCCGCCGCGGGCGTCTGGCGCGCGCTGAGCTTGCGTTTCTGCAGGTACTCGCGGGCGCCCTGGATGGTGAACTTCTGGTCGTAGAGCAGGCGCTTGAGTTCCAGAACCAGCTCCACGTCCTTGCGCCGGTACAGCCGCTGATTGGAACCCGACTTCTTCGGCGAGAGCAATGAGAATTCGGATTCCCAATACCGCAGCACGTGCGCTTTCAGCCCGGCCAGGCGGCACACGTCGCCGATACGGAAATAGAGCCGGTCCGGAATCTGGACCGAGGATGGAGAAGTGGCCGCGGTCGCCATAAAGAAAGTTAAACCTTGCTCCCGGCGGGTTGGCCCGCTTACAGACATAGTAAAGAATGGCGCGCACGAGGTCAACCATTTTCCATCCATCTTGTTTCATACCCCAGGCCGCGCGCGGGCTGCTAGGATAAGCGGCGTGCAACTGATAGCGGGTATCCATCCGGTTCGGGAAGCGTTGCGCGCCGGGCGCGCGCTGGAGCGGGTGCATGTGCTGCGCGGCGCCGGCGGCGCGCGGCTGCAGGAGATCGTCGACCTATGCCGCGAGCGGCGCATTCCGGTCCGGTTCGAGAACAAGGAGAGCCTGGACCGCCTGGTGAAGGAGACGCCGCATCAGGGCGTGGTCGCCTTCGGCGCAGCGCACAACTACGCGCCGCTCGAGCAATTCCTGGATTCCGACGGGCTGCTGGTAATTCTCGATGGCGTCGAGGATCCGCACAACCTGGGCGCCATTGTCCGCAGCGCGCACGCCGCCGGCGCGCTGGCCGTCGTGCTGCCGGAGCGCCGCTCAGCGCCGCTGAGCGAAACCGTGGCCAAGGCGGCAGCGGGCGCGCTCTCGATTCTGCCGGTGGTGCGGGTGGGTAATTTGAACCAGGCGCTCGAACAGTTGAAGGAGCACGGCTTCTGGACCTATGGCCTGGACGCGGGCGGCGACCGTTTGTACACGGAAGCCGGCTTCGCCGCACGATCGGCGCTGGTAGTGGGCGGCGAAGGCGCGGGCTTGCACGAGCATGTCAAACGGAAATGCGACTTCCTGTTGCGCATCCCGATGGCCGGGCAAATCGCCTCGCTCAACGTCTCCGTGGCGACAGGAGTCGTGCTATTCGAATGGGCCCGCGGGCGCGGGTTTTCAGGGGGATCGGGAGCCGCATAGTACAATCAGGGTTCATGAGATCCCAGCGGCTTGCGGCGTCAGTCGCGCTGATTCTCACACTGCTCATCGCGGCCTCCGGCCGGGAGCCGGTGCGGGCCCGCCAGGCAATGGTGGTGGCCCAGGAACCGAACGCCGCCGATGTCGGTGTTACAGTTTTAAAATCTGGCGGCAATGCCGTGGATGCCGCGGTCGCGGTGGCTTTCACTCTCGCGGTCACGCATCCCTTCGCAGGCAATATCGGCGGCGGCGGCTTCCTGCTGCTGCGCCTGGCCGACGGGCGCGCGACGTTCATCGACTTCCGCGAGGCGGCGCCCGGCGCGGCCACGCACGATATGTATCTGGATGCGTCGGGCCAGCCGACGCGGGACAGCCTGGTCGGCTGGCGTGCGGCCGGTGTGCCGGGCACCGTGCGCGGGTTGGAACTGGCGCATAAGAAATACGGCCGCAAACCGTGGGCGGAACTTCTGCAGCCGGCGATCGAGCTCGCCGCCCAGGGATTCGAACTCTCCTACTCTACGGCAAAGTCGATTTGCGGCTCATCCGGATTGCTGGAGCGGTTCCCCGATTCCAAACGCATTTTCCTGCGGCTGAACGGACTCAAAGCGAGCGGCTGTCCCGAACCCGGCGAGAAACTGGTGCAGCCCGAACTGGCCCGCACGCTCGAGCGCATCGCCCGCCACGGCGCGGAGGATTTTTACGTCGGAGAGACGGCGCAACGGCTGGCCGCGCAGATGCAGGCCAACGGCGGGCTGATCACACTCGCGGACCTGAAGAACTACCAGGCGGTCGAGCGTCGGCCGCTAGCGGGCGTTTACAAAGGTTACGGCGTGCTTACCGCGCCGCCTCCTTCCTCGGGCGGCGTCGCGCTGCTCGAAATGCTGGGCCTGCTCGAGGGCACAGGTTACGAGAAGCCCGGCGCCGGCTCTGCCGCGTCCACGCATTACCTGGCCGAAGTGATGCGCCGGGCCTACGCCGACCGCGCCGAGTTCCTCGGCGATTCGGATTTCGTTCACGTCCCGGTGTCGGGTCTGCTCAATCCGCGCTACCTCGCCGGGCTGCGCGCGACCATCGATCCGGCTCGCGCGACCCCCAGCACGGTGATCGGGCACGGCGCCGCGCCGCAGTTCGAATCCGGCCAGACGACCCATTTCAACGTCATCGACGCGGACGGCAACGCGGTCGCGCTGACCTATACGTTGAACGGCGGCTATGGCAACGGCGTCACCGTGCCCGGCCTCGGCTTCCTGCTCAACAACGAAATGGACGACTTCGCCGCCAAGCCCGGCACGCCCAATCTGTTCGGCCTGATTCAGGGCGAAGCCAACGCCATCGCGCCCCGCAAGCGCCCGTTGTCCTCCATGACGCCGACCATCGTCACGCGCGACGGCAAGCTCTACATGGTCGTCGGAGCGCCCGGCGGCGCGCGCATCATCAACGGCGTCCTGCAGGTCATTCTCAACGTCATCGACTGGAAAATGGATGTGCAGCAGGCGGTGGACCAGCCGCGTCTGCACCATCAATGGAAACCGGATCGCATTTGCCTGGAGCGCGGCTTTTCGCCGGACACGATCGAATTGCTCCGCAAAATGGGCCACGAGGTCGAGCCGGACTCCGGCGCAGTGGCTTCGGTGGAGGCCCTGCTAGTCGATGGCGGATGGATTCAAGGGGCGCGGAACGGCCGTTCCGACGGGAAGGCCACGGGGTACTGAAAGCATGCAACATGCCCTCTCGACGCATCTGCTAATCAACCACCGGCTGAACACGCTGTGGCTGGAGCGGATCTGGGATGCGGGCATTCCAGCCGTCGAGATTTTCTGCGCGCGGCAGCACTTCGACTACCGCAACAAAGAGCAGGTGCATGAGCTGGCCTGCTGGTTCCGCGATTCCGAACTGCGGCTCCACTCGCTGCATTCGCCGATGTACACCGACGACTGCTGGGGGCGCACCGGGCCCGGCTCCGTGGTCACGCTCACCGAGACTTCCAAGCCCAAACGCCTGGCCTGCGTCGACGAAATCAAGCGCGCGCTCGAAGTCGCCGAAACCATCCCCTTCCAATACCTCGTTCAGCACCTCGGCGTCGGCGGCGAAGAATACGACGAGAGCAAACTCGACGCGGCCTTCGCGGCGCTCGAGGACCTGATGCTGTTCGCGCGCAATCGCGGCGTTCAGATCCTGCTCGAGAACATTCCCAACCGGATCTCGACTCCCGAACGGCTGCGCCATTTTCTCGGCATCACGCACCTTGACTTGGGGTACTGCCTCGACTTGGGCCACGCGCACATGGACGAGGGCGTCGAGGCGGCGTTCCACAGCATGCAGGAGCGCATCCGCTCGACGCACGTCCACGACAATGACGCTCAGAACGACACGCACCTGTTCCCGCTGCTCGCGTCCGGCGGCTCCATCGACTGGAAACGCGCGATGGAATTGCTGCGGACGCGCGCCGATCAATACCCATTACTGCTGGAGCTGCGCAGCTCGCCCGAGTTTCCCAATCCGCTCGCAGCGGCGCGCGAAGTCTTCGAGAAACTGGAGGCGCTTTGATGTCTGAATACCGCCGCATCCGCGTGGCCGATGCAGGGGCCCACGTCGGCGAGCCTGTTGAGATCGCGGGCTGGCTCTACAATCTCCGCAAGTCCGGCAAAATCATTTTTCCGCTGGTCCGTGACGGCAGCGGCATCCTGCAGGGCGTCGCCCTGAAGTCGAGCGTCGCGCCGGAAGTCTTCGAGATGTTGAAGGACCTGACGCAGGAGTCCTCGCTCATGATTCGCGGGCGCCTGCGCGCCGAGGAGCGCGCTCCGGGCGGCTACGAGATGGACGTCGAGAGCGCGGAACTGGTGCAGCGCGTCCCGGAGGAGACGCCCTATCCGATCACGCCCAAGGAGCACGGCATCGAGTTCCTGATGGACCACCGCCACCTGTGGCTACGCAGCCGCCGCCAGCACGCCATCCTGCGCGTGCGTCACGAAATCGTCAAGGCGATTCGCGACTATTTCGACTCCAACGGCTTCACGCTGGTCGATACGCCGATCTTCACGCCGGCCGCGTGCGAGGGCACGACCACGCTGTTCGAGGTGGATTATTTCGAGGACGAGAAGGTCTACCTGACGCAGTCCGGGCAGCTGTACAACGAGGCCACCGCGATGGCCTTCGGCAAGGTCTACTGCTTCGGCCCGACTTTCCGCGCCGAGAAGTCGAAGACGCGCCGCCACCTCACCGAGTTCTGGATGGTCGAGCCCGAGATGGCTTACGCCACGCTCGCCGACGTCCAGCGCGTGGCCGAGGAGTTGATCTGCTTCATCGTGCAGCGCGTCCTGGAGCACCGCCAGCCGGAGCTGCAGACGCTGGAACGCGACGTCTCCAAACTGGAATCCGTTAAGCCGCCATTTCCACGCATGAGCTACGACGATGCGGTGAAAATCCTGCAAGCCAAGGGCAGCGAGATTCAGTGGGGCGGCGATTTCGGCGGCACCGACGAGACCATCCTGAGCGAAGGCCTGGACCGGCCGCTGATGGTCGATCGCTATCCCGCCGGGATCAAAGCGTTCTACTTCGAGCCCGATCCCGAGCGCCCCGAAGTCGTGCTGGGCGTCGATGTGCTGGCCAGCGAAGGCTACGGCGAAATGATCGGCGGCGGCCAGCGCGTACATGACCTGGCGCTGCTCGAAAAACGACTGGCCGAGCACAACCTGCCGCCCGAGGCCTTCAACTGGTACCTCGACCTGCGGCGCTTCGGCGGCGTTCCGCATGGCGGATTCGGCATGGGCGTCGAGCGCGCCGTGGCCTGGCTGTGCGGCCTCGATCACATTCGTGAAACCATCGCCTTCCCACGCATGCTGTACCGCACGCGTCCCTAGCCCGGCCGAGGCAGTTGAACTTTATGGCAACGAAATCGAAAGACAGCCGTCGCACCGTGGCCATCATCGGCGCGCCGCTCGATCTGGGCGCCGGACGCCGCGGCGTCGACATGGGCCCATCGGCGCTGCGGGTGGCCAACCTGAATGCGCGCATCGAGAGCCTCGGCTTCCACGTCGAGGACCTCGGCAACGTGGCCGTGGAACAGCCCGAAAGCGCGCACCCGGGCCACAGGCGGGCGCGCTATCTGCAACATATCGCCGCCACCTGCCGCGAACTGGCCGCACGCGTCGAATCGGCCGTGGAGCGCGGCTGGTTCCCACTGGTGCTCGGCGGCGACCACTCGGTGGCCATCGGCACGGTCAGCGGCATGTCGAACGCGCTGCGTAAGCGCAACGAGAAGCTTGGAGTGATCTGGCTGGACGCGCATTCGGATATGAACACGCCCCAGACTTCACCCAGCGGCAATGTCCACGGCATGCCGCTGGCGTGCCTGATCGGCTATGGACCCAAGCAACTCACCGGCCTGTGCGCTTATTCGCCCAAGGTGGATCCCAAGAACGTCGCGCTGGTCGGCATCCGCGACGTGGACCTGACCGAGCGCCCGATCGTGAAGCGTTCCGGCGTGACCGTCTATACGATGCGCGACGTCGATGAGCGCGGCATGCGGACGGTCATGCGCGAGGCCATTCTGCGGGCCTCCGACGGAACCGCCGGCATCCACGTTTCACTCGACATGGATGGCGTGGACCCGGACGAGGCGCCCGGCGTCGGAACGCCCGTGCGCGGCGGTTTCAGTTACCGCGAGGCGCACCTGGCGATGGAGATCCTCAACGATTCCGGCCTCGTCCGCTCCATGGAGATCGTCGAGGTGAACCCGGTTCTCGACGCTGCTAACCGGACCGCCGCTCTGGGCGTCGAACTAGTGATGTCCGCCCTCGGAAAGAGGATTCTGTGAAAACTCGCGTGGCCGTGTTGCACGGCGGGCGCAGCGGCGAGCACGAAGTTTCCATCCGCTCGGCGCAAGCCGTGATGGCCGCGCTCGATCCGGACCGCTTCGAGGTTGTGCCGATCCTGATCCACAAGGACGGCCGTTGGGACCCGCGGCCGATCGTGCCGCAGCCCGGCGCCAACCCCGGCATCGACGTCGTTTTCCCGGTTCTGCACGGCACTTTCGGCGAGGACGGCACCGTGCAGGGTCTCCTGGAAATGGCCGCTCTGCCCTACGTCGGCGCGGGCGTGTTTGCCTCCGCCGCGTCGATGGACAAAGAGCAGTTCAAGCGCATCTGCACGGCGCTCGGTCTTCCCGTGGTGGAGTCGGTTACGTTGCACCGCGGCGGCCGCGACGGTGCGCTGGACGCCGCCGCGGCGGTCGCACGCTTCGGATTGCCGCTGTTCGTCAAGCCGGCCAATCTCGGTTCCTCGGTCGGAATCTCCAAGGCCCATGACGAGGAGGAACTGGCGGTCGCACTGGCCGAAGCCGCGCGCTACGATTCCAAGGTCATTGTGGAACGCGCCATCGTGGGACCCGAGATCGAATGCGCCGTGCTCGGCAATGACCAGCCCCAGGCCGCGACTCCGTGCGAGATTGTGCCCTCGCGCGAATTCTACGATTACGAGGACAAGTACCTGCTCGACGCGGCGCGCGTGGAGTTGCCGGCCCGGCTGGCGCCGGAGCTCATCGCCGAGATCCGCCGGCTGGCGGTGGAGTGTTACCGCGCCGTGGACTGCAGCGGGATGGCGCGCGTGGATTTCCTGGTCGAGCGGGCCACCGGCCGCGTCTATATCAACGAGATCAACACCATTCCGGGCTTTACCTCGATCAGCATGTATCCCAAAATGTGGGCCTACGAGGGGCTCGCATTTCCACGATTGCTGGAGCGGCTGATCGAGCTGGCGCTGGAACGCCACGCCTCGCGCCAGGCTCTGCGGTACGAGCGCTGATGCGGACCACGCTGCTCATCGCCTGCCTGGCCGGCCTCCTGAGCGTGGCGCGCGGCGGCTCTCCGCCGGCGCAATCCACTCCGGAACGGGGCTTACCCGAGCAAGCCACGCCGGCGCCTCCGGCCGCGCCCGCGCGCCCCTCCGCCGAGCGTCCCGACCCCAATGCGGCTGAACTCGAAGCCGAGCTCGCCCGCTTCCTCAACGTCTATTCGACCGCCGCCGGAAACTCGGCCGATCCACTCTCGACCGACCAGGTGATTTACGGCGGCGCCATCCCCGGCATGCTGCGCGTGCTCGACCCGCACTCGGTGTTCTTCGATCGCGATCAGTTCGAGCAGTTACGGCAGATGCAGAGCTCCGTGTCGAAGGGCTTCGGTTCCGTGGTCAGCGTCCTGCCCGGACGCGTGATCATCCTCCAGACCCAGTCCGGTTCGCCTTCCCAACGCGCCGGGCTCTTGCCGGGCGACGAGATCCTTGCCGTCAACGACATTCCCCTCGCCCGTCTCGACTTCGATCAGCTCCTCGAACTGCTCGGCGCATCCCGACAGCACCCGGCGCGGCTCGTCATTCGCCGCCAGGGCACCGCCGGGCTGCTCAGCTTCACCATGGTTCCCGCCGAAATGCAGGCCGATAGCGTGGACCGCGTCTACCGCATCGACGATGGGACCGGCTACCTGCGGATCACCAGTTTCGAGGCCCGCACGGCTGAGCAGCTCAAGAAAGCGATCGAAAAGCTGGGCGGGACGAAGCTGACCGCGCTCGTGCTGGACCTGCGCGAGAACCCCGGCGGCTCCGTGGAGGCGGGACTCGAAACCGCGTCGCTGTTTCTTCCGCCCGGCACGCGCCTGCTCAGCATTCGCGGCCGCAGCAGCGACGCCGAGAACGTCGCCGTGCCCGCGGGGGCGCAACCGTATTCTTTTAAGCTCGCCGTGCTGGTAAACGACCATACTGCCAGCGCCGCCGAGATCGTTGCCGGCGCCCTGCAGGACAACGACCGGGCAACGCTGATCGGCACGCCGACGTTCGGCAAAGGGCTCGTGCAGCACGTATTTCCGCTGAGCGAAGAGACCGGCCTCGCGCTGACCACGGCGTTCTATTACGCGCCCAGCGGACGCTCTCTGCAGAAGCCGTTGCACGGCGGCGAACTCGATGCCGCCACGCGGACCGTCGCGCGGCCCGAATTCAAAACGGCCTCCGGCCGCATCGTTCGTGGCGGCGGCGGCATCGAGCCCGACATTATCGCCAGCCCCGAATTGCCCGGCCGGCTCGCCGTCTTTCTCGAAGCCTCGGCACTGTACACCGCATTCGCCACCGACTGGCTCGGCCGTCATCGCGCCGAAGTGCGGCGCGACCTCGACATCACTCCCGCCATCCTCGACGAGTTCCAGCTTTTTCTATCGCAGCGCCACGTGCGGCCGAATTTGAGCAATTGGACTGAGGTGCGCGAGCTCATGCGCAGCCGCCTGAAGCAGGAGATCCTCAATCAGTCGCTGGGCGTCGAGGCCGGCGACGAAATCGAAGTGCGCCGCGATCCGCTGCTGCGGCGCGCGCTCGAAAAGATGTCCTCGCAATAGCTCGTTTACAGCCGCCGCCGCGCCGCTGCCCGCCGCCGTTCGGCCGCGCGCACCTGCCGCTCGTCCATTCCAAAGTAGTGCCCAACCTCATGCCACACGGTCTCGGCGACGGCCTTCCGCAGTTCGTTTTCGTTACGCGCCATGCGCTCGTGCGGACCCTGGTAAATCGTGATCCGGTCGGGCTCGGCGATGGGCTGACTGACGCTGCGCGTGGTCAGCGGCCGGCCCTGGTACAGCCCCAGCAGCCCCGGACGCGGCGGCTCGTCCTCGACCACGAAGACCACGTTGCGCAACCGGCGGCGGAACCGCGGCGGCACTTCCTTGAGTCCTTGTTCGACGAGTTCTTCGAAATCGCGGTCCCTCATCCCGATGCCCTATCCTAAAAGTTTATGCGCTTGCTACTCCCGATCGCTCTCCTGGCCCTGTCGTGCGCCGCGGCCGAACCCGTCGTCGTGCGCTGCGGGCAACTCTTCGATCCCCTCTCCGGCGCCGTCGCCGCGAACGTCGACATCCGCGTGGACGGCGACTCGATCGTCTCCGTCTCCCCGGCCGGCGCGGCGAAACCCACCGTCGATCTCTCAACCGGCTTCTGCCTGCCGGGCCTGATCGACGTCCACGATCACCTGACGTCCGATCCTACCCATTCCGGCTATTCCTCGCTCGGCATCTCAGTGCCTCGCAAGGCGCTGACCGGCGCCAAGAACGCGCAGAAGACCCTGCTCGCCGGTTTCACCACTGTCCGTAACGTCGGCGCGGAGGGCTACGCCGACATCGCCCTGCGCGATGCCATCAATGACGGTGAGATCCTCGGCCCGCGCATGTTCGTCTCCGGTCCGCCGCTCGGCATCACCGGCGGCCACTGCGATGACAACCTGCTCGCGCCCGAGTATCACTACATTGCCGAAGGCGTCGCCGACGGCCCCTGGGCCGCTCGGGCCAAGGTGCGCCAGAATGTCAAGTACGGCGTCAACGTCATCAAAATCTGCGCCTCCGGCGGCGTTCTTTCCAAGGGCGACACGCCCGGCGCGCCGCAGTACAGCCCCGAGGAGATGCGAGCCGTCGTGGAAGAGGCGCACCGGCTGGGACGCAAGGTCGCCGCCCACGCCCACGGCACGCAGTCGATCAAGGAAGCCATCCTGGCCGGCGTCGACAGCGTCGAGCATGGCAGTCTGATCGACGACGAGGGCATCCGCCTGGCCAAGGAGAAAGGCACCTTCCTGGTCTTCGATATCTATAACGACTCCTACATTCTCTCCGACGGCTTGAAGGACGGCCTGCTGCCCGAAATGATGGAGAAGGAAAGACAGATCGGCAAACTGCAGCGCCAGAACTTCCGGCGCGCCTGGGCCGCCGGCGTCCGCATGGCTTTCGGCACCGACGGCGGAGTCTATCCGCACGGCGATAACTGGAAACAGTTTCCCCTGATGGTCGAATACGGCATGACGTCCGCCGACGCGCTGCGCGCGGCCACCACCGAAGCGGCGGAACTGCTGGGCTTCAAAGGCCGGCTGGGCCGCATCGCCCCGGCCTATCTCGCCGACCTGATCGCCGTGGAAAGCGATCCGCTCAAGGACACGGGCGCGCTGGAGCACGTCCACTTCGTCATGAAGGGCGGCAAAGTGTATCGCAACGACTGGGCCGCGGCCCCAGCGCGCTAGACCGGCGGTGAGCTTTGTCCAAGCGGATTATCGTAGCCATTGACGGACCGGCCGGCGCGGGCAAGAGCACCCTCGCGCGGCGCATCGCCGCCCGCCTCGGCTTCCTTTACATCGACACCGGCGCCATGTACCGCGTCGTGGCATTGTCCGCCCTGCGGCGCGATATTTCCCTGGATGAGCCCTTGAAGCTGGAACAGCTCGCCGTCGCCTCGGAGATCGACCTCACGCCCGAGGGCCGCGTTTTCCTCAACGGCGAAGACGTCACCGAAGCGATCCGCGAACCCGCCGTTTCCCAGGCCGCCTCGAAGGTCTCGGCCGTGCCCGGCGTGCGCCGGGCCATGGTCGTGCTGCAACGCCGGATGGGCGAATCTCACTCCGTCGTCATGGAAGGGCGCGACATCGGCAGCGTCGTCTTCCCCGCCGCGCAGGTCAAGGTTTTTCTCGATGCCGACCCCGCCGAGCGTTCCGCCCGCCGGCTCGCCGAGTTGCGTCAGAAGGGCTTCGAGGCCGATCCCGTCGACGTGGAGCGCGAGATGATGGAGCGCGACCACCGCGACCGTACCCGCGCCGAAGCGCCGCTGTTGCAGGCGCCGGACGCGGTCTACCTCGATTCCACCGGCCGCACGCCCGACCAGGTCGAGGAAGCGCTCCTGCGCATCGTTCGCGAGCGCACCAGCAACGGGAAGGAGGTCGATCGTTGAATAACCTGCTCGTGATGAAGTTCGGCGGCACCAGCATGGGTAACGCCGCCCGCATCCGCGCCGCCGCCGCGTTGTGCGCGGAGCAGTTCCGCGTCCGTCCGGTGGCCGCGGTGGTCTCGGCCATGGCCAAGGTCACCGATCTCCTGCTGGAGACTCTGCGCCGCGCCGAGGCCGGCGACGCGGCCGGCGTGGAAGAAAAACTGCGCGCTCTCGCCGAACGTCATTACTCGACCTGCGACGAACTGCTGAGCGGCGCCATCCGCGACCACACGCGTACCGCGCTGGACCAGATCCTGGGCGAGTTTTCCCGCATCGCGCGCGGCATGCTGATGCTCGGCGAGCGTCCTCCGCGCTCCGTCGACGAAGCCATCGCCGTCGGTGAGCGCCTCTCGGCCCAGTTGATCGTCGCCTGGCTCCAATCGCAGAAAGTCGACGCCTTCGCCGTCAACGCACGCGATGTCATCGTCACCGACTCGGCCTTCGGTAACGCCTCGCCGCTGCTCCCGCAGACCCAGGAAAAGGCCGCCGCGCTCCTCCTGCCGGCCCTCGCCGCCGGGCGCCTGCCCGTCATGACCGGCTTCAACGGCGCCACCCTCGACGGCCGCGCCACCACGCTCGGCCGCGGCGGCTCCGATTTTTCCGCCTCGATCCTGGCCTCTGTGCTGGACGCCGCTGAACTGTGGATCTGGACCGACGTCGACGGCATCATGAGCGCCGATCCGCGCCTCGTGCCCAATGCCCGCGTGCTCGCCGAAGTCACCTACCCCGAGGCCGCCGAGCTGGCCTACAACGGCGCCAAAGTGCTGCATCCCCGCACGCTCGCGCCTTTGATGGAAAAGCGCATCCCGGTCTGGAGCAAGAACAGTTTCGCGCCCTCGCTGCCCGGTACCCGCATCGTCCCCGAAACCAGCCGCCCGCGCCAGGGGCCCTGCGCCGTCACTTCCATGAGCAGCGTCGCCCTGGTCTCGCTCGAGCCCGCCAGCGCCGCGCTCAATGGCGCCAAGGTCATGGCGCGCTCCATCGAGGCCATGGCCGCCTCCAACGCCGAACTGCTCGCCCTCACCAGTTCCAGCTACCGCCAGAATTTCTGCTTTCTGATCCGCCAGTCCGAGCTGCCCGCCGTCATCGAACAACTCGAGGAGACCTTCGCCCTCGAACTGGCCCACGGCTACCTGCATCCCATCGACGTCGATCTCGACGTCGGCTTGCTGGCCATCGTCGGCGAAGGCATGAAGGGCATGGCCGGATTAGCCGGCCGCATCTTTACCGCCATTTCCGCGGAAATGGTCAATATCATCGCCATCGCCCAGGGCTCCAGCGAGCTCACCATCGCCATCGTGGTCCGCCGATCGGGCCTGGAAAAAGCCGTTCGCGCGGTCCACCAGGAGTGCGGATTGGGACTCTGACCCTCCGGCCTCGTATAATAGGAAGTTTGACGCCCCTGCCAACCGGGCCCGTCGCCGCCACGGCTCTCGCGAGCGTTCCGGACGATGGCCGGCTCAGGTCCGGGATGATCCCGCGCCACGGCAGGAGATTGATGGAAAACGCAGGCTGATTAGGCCTCAGGAGTTGTCCCTTCCATGTTTGACCTTTTCCGCAGCCGAGAGAAGAATGTGCGCTGGCTGCTCGGCATTCTTCTGGGTCTTGTAGCCCTTTCGATGGTGGTCACGCTCGTTCCGAGCTATGGCGGCCTCAGCCGCGGCGGCAACGTCGACCAGGCCGTCGTCGCTGAAATCGGCGACGAAGTCGTCACCACCGTCCAGGTGCGCCAGCTCCTCGCGCAGGCCTCGCGCTCCGGTGTCCTCCCGCGCGGCATGGAGGCAATCTATGCTCCCCGCCTGGTGAACCAGTTGATCGCCGAGCGCGCCACCGCCTATGAGGCCGGCCGCCTCGGCATGCGCGTCAGCGAGGATCAGCTCGCCGTCGAGATCCAGGGCCAACTGCCCCAGCTCTTCGAGGGCGGCAAATTCGCCGGCACCGCGGTCTATGCCTCCTACCTTCAGCAGATCAATAAGACGATCCCCGAGTTCGAGAGCGATTTGCGCAACCTCATCCTCGCCCAACGCCTCGAGGGCGTGGCCCTCGAAGGCATCGTCGTCTCGCCCGCCCAGATAGAAGAAGAGTTCCGCCAGCGTAACGAGAAGATCCGCATCTCCTTCTTCCGCCTCACGCCCGATAAGTTTAAGGGCCAGGTTACCGTTTCGCAGGCAGAACTGCAAGCCTATCTCAAGCAGTTCCACTCGGCGTTCATGCAGCCCGAAACACGCGACCTGCTCTATTTCGTTATCGATCAGGCCAAAATCGCCAGCGCCACCGAAGTGCCGGAACGCGATCTGCGGCGCGCCTATGACGAGCAGCGCGATCGCTTCCGCATCCCCGAGCGGGTGCACGTGCTCCACATTCTGATCAAGACTACCGGCAAACCGGAAAAGGAACTTCCGGCCCTCCGCAAGCGCATGGACGACCTGCTGAAACAGGTCAAGAGCGGAGCCGATTTCGCCGCGCTCGCCCGCAAGAACTCCGAAGACACTGCTTCGGCCGTCAAGGGCGGCGACATCGGCTGGATTACCCGTGGCCAGACCGTGCCGGAATTCGAAAAAGCCGCCTTCAGCCTCAAGCCGGGGCAGACCAGCGACATCATCACCACCACCTATGGCTTCCACATCCTGCGGGTGGAGCAGAAGGAAGCCGCGCACCTGCGCACTTTCGAAGAGGTCCGCGGCGACCTCCAGAAGGAATTGACCGGCGCGCGTGTCGTCGACACAATGCAGGCGCTCGGCGATCAGCTCCACGCCGCCCTCGGCCGCTCCGCCGCCGAAGCCGAAACGCTCGCCGCCGCCAACGGCATCAAGGCCCTGCGCGCCGACCACGCCGGCCCTAACGATAACTTCCCCGAGGTCGGCCGTAACGCCGCCTTCAACGACGCCCTCGCCGGATTGCCCAAAGGCGCCGTCACGCCCCCGTTCTCGCTCACGCCCACGCAGTTGGCGGTAGTCCAGGTCCTGAACGTTTATCCCTCCCGGCAGGCCGAACTTTCCGAAGTGCTGGATCGCGTGAAACAAGCCGTGATCGAGGAGAAGACCCGCCGCCTGATCGGCGACAAGGCGCTGGCGATTCAAAAGCAGCTCAAGGCCGGCCAGGACTTCGCCGCGCTGGCCAAGAGCGTCGGCGCGGAACTCAAGTCCACCTCCACGCCCTTCGGCCGTGAAGGCGCCGCCGAAGGCCTCGGAGCCGCGCGCCAGATCGAAGCCGCGTTCTCCAAGAATCCGGGCGAGTTCGCCGGCCCGTTCAATCTTCCCGAGGGAACCTTCTTCGTCAAGGTGATCGAGAAGATCGAGCCCGACATGTCCCAATTACCGGCCCAGCGCGAGCAGCTCATGAACGCAGTCAAGGGCCGCATCGCCAACGACCGCCGCGAACTGTTCATCGACGGCCTCGTCGAGGCCCTGACCAAAGACAAGACCATCCGAATTCACGCTGACAACATCAAGCGGCTGCTTTCCAGCTTCGGCAGTTAGTCGATGCTGGCGGCACTGCTTGACTTCCTGAAGTCGCTCACCGATCCCGAGCGGCTCATTCATCTGCTCTCCACCGTCTTTACCGGCTGGTGGGGCTACCTGCTGTTGTGCGGCATCGTTTTCTCGGAAACCGGCCTGCTCGTCGGCTTCTTCCTGCCCGGCGATTCGTTGCTGTTTACCGTCGGCGTAGTCACCGGCGCCGGCCGCCTCAACATCTACGCCATCGTGCCCGCCCTGATGCTCGCCGCCCTGTGCGGCAATGCCTCCGGCTATACCCTCGGCCGCTTCGTCGGCGTGCGCCTCTTCAAGAACCCCGATTCCAGAATCTTCCGCCGCCAGCACCTCGAACAAACCCAGCAATTCTACGCCCGCCACGGCGGCAAGATCCTCATCTACGCCCAGTTCATGCCCATCGTGCGCACCTACGCCGCCTTCGTCGCCGGCGTCGCCCGCATGGGCTACGCCCGCTTCCTTTCCTTCAACGTCATCGGCAGCGTGGGCTGGGTCTTCTCGATGACCCTGCTCGGCTATACCCTGGGCAACGTGCCGCTGGTCCGCGCGCATTTCGAGAAAGTCCTGATCCTGATCATCCTCATCTCGCTGATGCCCGTCTTGTCCCAGCTCGTCAAATCCCGCTTCCGGCCTCGCTAGCTATTTCGGGATGCCCCGCCCGCTTGCGCCGCTCCCCGCAGTGCCCCTGAGGGCGCTTTTTTCGACCGTTCATCTGTCGCCGGCGCCCTCGCAGTTTACTTGACACCTGGGCGTATGATCAAAGTGCCCGGCCGCCTCTCCGGCGCACTGACATCGATCTTTGACAACCACGCATTTTGTTCGAAAAGACCGAAAGATAGCCAATGTAAGACGATCATTCTATTAAAAAAAGTCGACAATTGGCTTTGTTCCTCCAGATTTGTGTTTGACCGGCTTGCCCGGCGACGGTAGCGCGTCCGAACCGGCGTCGTAGCGGCCCAGGCCTACGGCTTGGGCCGCGGCCTAGCGCTTGGAAGCCCCTGGCTTGGCCGCTTGCGCCGGCGGAGTCAGGCTTATCGACTGCTCCTGCATCTGCTTCAGCGTCTCAATCGTCTCCTGTCCCGCGCCGTCGTTGATCAGCTCCATCAGGTCCGGGTCGCTCATCCGCTCGGTCAGCTTGCACTGCTGCAGGTGCTGGGCCATCTGCTTGTCCGCGACCTTCTTCTCGATCGAGGAGTGGATGAACTGCTTCAGTTGCGCGACGGTCATGGGCGTTCGCCCGTCGGCCGGCGCCGAGCTAGCCGCCACGGCGTCGGTGTCGAACTTGATCACCGCGTCGGCGCTGTACTTGCGGTAGTTGCGGAACTCGACCTCGTTCTTGCTGATCGCCTTGCTGTCGCGCATGGTCATCTCCGAGCGCACTGGCAACAGGAACTGCTGGCCCGAGATCTCCTGGTACTCGTACTCCAGCGAGGACTGCGCCTCCTGGATCGGGAAGGACGATGGAATCCCCTCCGCCACCAGCGTCACCTTGATCACCACCGGCGCGTCGCGCTCAATGTAGATCAGCCCGGAGTAGGCCGGCCGGTAGGTCTGCGCGCCGTGCTCCCAGTCGATCGTCCATCTCGAATTCGACCTTTCTACGTGATAGTTGTACACGTAGCAGATGTGTCCGTGCCAGTTGCCCCAGCGCTCGAAGTGGAACTCGGCCGCGGTCTCCGGCTCGAAGATCTCCCTGAGCATCGAGCCGAATTCGCCGCTCGAAATCGCCCCGCCGAGACTCTCGCGCGACTTCTGGGCTGCCGCCGGATCCCCGTTCACCGAGATGATCTTGTACTCCTCCTTCTGGTCGAAGTAGCTCAGCCGCTCGGCCAGCGTGCCGTACTGCTGGAAGTAGCCGCTGCCGTTCCGGTCGACCAACCGGCGCGTGGACTGCAGACAGATGAAATCGGGCAGCTTCTTGGTATAAGACAGCGCGACCTCGCGCGCTTCCTCGATGATGCGCTCCTGGTCCTTCAGCGGCGGCGCGGGCCGCGGTACCGGCTTCACCTCTTGCGCCGGTTTGGCCGCTCCGGCGGGAATGGCCACTCCGTCGGTCGCCGCTCCGGCGGGCAGAGGCAGATTGCGGGAGTCGTGCTGCATCTGCTTGAGCGCTTCGGCGGTCAGCGGCCCCGCGGCTTCGGAGATCATCGCCATCAGATCGTGGTCGGTGAGCTGCTCGGTGAGCTTGTACTTCTTCAGGTACACCACGACCTGCTTGTCGGGATACTTATTCTTGGCCGAAGTGTGGATGAACTGCTGCAGTTGCGCAACGGTCATCGTCATCTGGCCGAGGGCCAGCGAAGCGAGGACGAGAGCGAGGATAAGAACTCTCATGACATCAGAATAGACGCAGCCGGCGCTTCTGCGGTTGTGCCGAAACGCCGGGCCCGACGGCCTTTTCGATGGCCGCCAGAGCCAGCGGGGCCATTACGCGATAGCCCGCCGGGTTGGGGTGCAGCCCGTCGTCCGAGTACTCCTTGGTCAGCATCAGCCGCACGTCGAGCATCGGCTGGTAGTAGTTCAGGAACACGTAGCCGCGCTTCTGCGAGAACGCCATGATCCAGTCGTTCAGCGCCCGGATCACCTGCGGCGGCCGCTTCTTGGTCCGCTCGTAGGCCGGGCTCAACGCCATGTTGTAATCGTGCACCGGCAGCGCCGAGGCCAGGATCACCTTGATGTGGTAGTGGTCGGCCAGGTCGGCCATCATCGTCAGGTCGTTGGTCGCGGTCACGATATCCACGCCGCGCGCGATGTCGTTCGTGCCGGCGTGAATCAGCACCGCCGCCGGGCGCAGCGAGATGACATCCGTCAGAAAGCGGCCCAGCATCTGGCCGGTGATCTGCCCGCTGATGCCGCGGTTGATGAAGTCCTTGCCCGGGAAGTACTCGTTCAGCCGCCAGGCGTCGGTAATCGAGTCGCCCAGGAACACCACGCGCGGCGAGCCGGCGCGCGGCGGCGCGAGTTTGAGGTTGTCGTCGGCGTAGCGCTTGATCTCGTCGCGGTCGGGATCCCGCAGATCGGTCTGGACCTGCTCGAGCTGCGTCTGGAAGTACTCCTCGGTGGTGTGCAGGATCTCGCGCAGTTCGGCCAGTTGCCTGCGCGATTCCTCCGGGAACGGCACCGGCTTTGGCAGCGCGTCGGCCAGCAGCAGGAACGCGCGCAGCGACGCCAGCCAGCGATACTCCAGCGGCGGATTGCGGAAGCCCATGAACTTCAGGCTCTCCAGCGTCAGCCGCGACGTCTCTAGGATCGGCCGGCCCGCGCGCGTCAGGTCGGGCACGAACACGCCGCCGGACTCCATCAACTGCAGCGTGCGCTCGTACATCTTCAGCACCTGGGCGTCGTTCAAATGAGCGCCACCCGGCGGCGCCTGCGCGAACGCGCCCGGCAGCGCCAGCAGCGGCAGCAGCACAACCTTCCACCAACTCGTCATGAACCAACTCCTCATCTCAGTTCCTTTCCCCGCCTCCGTCCGCGCCCTCAATTCCGCTCCACCTTCTCCAGTTGCAGCGTGATCGTGCCGACGTAGAACGGCAATTGGATCTTGAGCTGGATTGGCAGGCGCCGTTCGTCGTCGGTGATCCACACAAACAGGCGCCCCTTGCGCCCGTAGTAGGCGCCGCTGAACACGAAGGCTTCGTAAAGCGTGGACGGAAACTGTCCGAGCGGGGTCCGGATGGTCTCTTTGCGCTGCGCTTCCACGCGAATGTTGGCTGTCTTCTTCCCGTCGGAGATCGGAATCTCCCACGCCGTTCCGGGCGCCGGGTGCCGGGTGCGGAGCGAGTTGAGCGCGCCGGTGAAGTCCATCACGCAGTCTGGAATGTCGGTCTCCTTCTGCGCAATGATCGCGTCGCGGGCGGCGTCGCGCTCCAGATAGGTCGCCTTGCGCTTCTGCTTGTCGAAAGTGGAATGGATATCGCGGCTGCGGCGTCCTTCGCGCACTTTGAAGTCGAGCGTCTGGCTGCAGCCCTGCTCGTCGCGCGTCACGGCATAGTCGTCGTCCACGCGAAACAGCCGTGAGACCATGCCTGCGCTGGTCAATGTCATATGGGTCTGGATCAGACCCGTGCTGCGTAGCTCAATCACTCCGGCGACGACGAAGCGCCACTCGGCGCTGTAGTGCAGAACCTCGTTCGCAGCCAGCGGGGCCTGGGCCCGCAGCGTGCCGCCCGCCAGGAGTCCGGCCCCCATCAGTGCCGTTGCGAGCGCCCTGCGAAGAGTCATCAAACTCCAGTCTGACAGAACGCGGAAATGAGCCGCAAACGGGCCGTAGCGCGGCGTTGCCGGAGCCCGCGACGTCCGGCCCGGCGAGGGCTGTTTACAGCAGGCCGGCAGGTGTGCGATTCTGGCCGCAGCGTGAATAAGCCGCTCGAGTTTTAACGAGCCGGCAGCGAACTTCACGGAGGACGAAGAATGCAATCAACTATGAGAATCTTAGTTCTGCTCAGCGCCGGCCTGGCGATTTGTGCAGCCGCGTGGGCGGCCGACAACGTCACGCCCCTGAACGTCAAACCGGGCCAGTGGGAGACCACCGTAACCATCGCGCGCAGCGGCCAGTTGCCAATCCCGCCCGAAGTGCTGGAGAAGATGACGCCCGAGCAGCGCGCCGCATTCGAGGAGCGGATGAAAGCCAGCGCGGCTCAGGCTCCGCAGACGCGGGTCAGTAAGAGCTGTTTCACCAAAGAGGACCTGGCTAAATCGCTGAGTCCCAATGGAGAAAACAAACTGTGCAAGCGGACGATCCTGGCGTCGTCACCCGGCAGCCAGGATTTCCAGATCGAGTGCACGAACGGACAGATCACCTCAACCGGCGCCGGGCATGTCAACGTCATCGATTCCGAACACATCCAGGGCAAGTCCAAGATGAGCACGACGCGGGGCGGCCAGACGATGACCGTCGAAACCACGTTCTCCTCGAAGTGGCTCGGTGCGGATTGCCCCGTGAGCCCCGCGAAAAAGCAGCCGTAGGGGCGCGGCGGAGGCCGGAAAGACTGCCGGCGAATCCGCCTGTCACTCCACCCGCGCTCCACCCTGTGTCCGCGCACGTCCGGTCTCTAGTAGAATCCTCAACGTGCTGCGGCGAACTGCGGTCCTCACTCTCCTGCTCGGCCTGACGTCGATCGGCACTCTGTGCGCGCAGGCGCGGGTGGACAAACTGGAGCCGCCTTCGTGGTGGATGGGCAGCGCCTGGACACCCATTCGCCTGCTGGTGCACGGCTGCAACCTGGGGCAGGCGCAGCTCATAGCGCAGGCCCCGCTCAGCGCCGCTAACCTCACAACCAGCGAGCGCGGAACCTACCTCTTCGCGGACCTGACCATCCCGCCTGTGGCCGCTCCGGGCAAATACCGGCTGCATTTCACCTTCGCCGGCGGCGGCGCGCAGGACGTCAACTTCGAGGTGCTGAATGCGCCCGACCGCTCCCGGCAGGTGCAGGGCTTCTCCCCGGCCGACTTCCTCTATCTGATCATGCCCGACCGCTTCGCCAACGGCGATCCATCCAACGACGATCCGGCCATTTCGAAGGGCCTGCTGGACCGCGCCAATCCACGCTTCTACCACGGCGGCGACATGCGGGGCGTGCTGGACCATGCGACGTATCTGCGGAATCTGGGAGTCACCGCAGTCTGGCTGAACCCGTGGTACGACAACAACAACCGGCTCAATGAAAAGGAGCGCTACGGCGGCAAGCCGATGGCCGACTACCACGGCTATGGCGCGGTCGATTACTACGGCGTGGAAGAGCACTTCGGCACGCTGGGATTGCTTAAGGAAATGGTCGGTGGCCTGCAGTCCGAGGGCATTAAGGTGATCCAGGACCAGGTGGCGAACCACGTCGGCCCGTATCACCCCTGGACGGCGGATCCGCCCACGCCGGCGTGGCTCAACGGAACGCCGGCCAGCCACGCCGCCAACACCTGGCAGACCTGGACCCTGATGGACCCTTACGGCAGCCGGGAGACGCGCCGCGCAACGCTGGAGGGCTGGTTCATCGACATTCTGCCGGACCTGAACCAGAACGACCCGGAGGCGCGCCGCTATCTGATTCAGAACAGCCTGTGGTGGGTCGGCGTGACGGGCCTGGACGGGATCCGCCAAGACACCATGCCGTACGTCCCGCGCGATTTCTGGCGCGACTGGACGGCGGCGCTGAAAAAGGAGTTCCCGCGGCTGAAGGTGGTGGGCGAGGTCTTCGACGGCGACCCGGCCTTCGTCTCCTTCTACCAGGGCGGCCGCCCGGCCCACGACTTCATCGACACGGGCGTGCATTCGGTGTTTGACTTCCCGCTGTTCTTCGCCCTGCGCGCGGCGTTTGCCCGGAATGGCGACCTGCGCGAAGTGCCGAAAGTGCTGGCCCACGATTTCCTATATCCGAACCCGGGCATGCTGGTGACCTTCGCCGGTTTGCACGACGTCGAGCGCTTCATGAACGAGCCGGGCGCGACGCCGGAGGGCCTGAAAATGGCCTTCACGGCGCTGTTCACCCTGCGCGGCGTGCCAATGGTTTACTACGGCGACGAGATCGGCATGCGCGGCGGCAACGATCCGGACAATCGGCGCGATTTCCCGGGCGGCTGGAAAGAGGACCCGCGCAACGCCTTCACCGAGGCCGGACGCACGAGCGAGGAGAACGGCATTCTGCATCACCTGCAGAGCGTGGGGCGGTTGAGAAGGCAGTTCGCGGCGCTGCGAGAGGGCATCATGCTGAATCTCCAGGCCGGCGAGAAGCAGTGGGTCTACGTGCGCAAGGGCAGCCGCGTCACGGCGATCGTCGCGTTCAACACGGCCAACGCGCCGGCCGAAGTGGAGATCGACGCGCGGAGCCTCGAGTTCCTGGACGGCGACACGCTGACGGACCGCTTGAGCGGAGCGACGGCGACAGTGGAGCAGGGCCGACTGCGGCTGCAATTGCCCGCGCGGCGCAGTTCGGTGTGGATCGAGTAGCCGCTCCGGCGGCTGGGGAGTAGAGCATGCAGAAACCACGTCTCGCGGCCTGGCAAATCTGGAACATGAGCTTCGGCTTTCTGGGCATCCAGTTCGGCTGGGGCCTGCAAATGGCCAACATGAGCGCGATCTACGAATATCTGAAGGCCAAACCGGATCAGATTCCGCTGCTGTGGCTGGCAGCGCCGCTGACCGGGCTGATCGTGCAACCGATCATCGGCCACATGAGCGACCGCACGTGGGGCCGGCTGGGGCGGCGGCGGCCGTACTTCCTGACGGGCGCGATCCTGTCGACGCTGGCCTTGATCCTGATGCCCAACTGCTCCGCGCTGTGGATGGCGGCGGGCTTGCTGTGGATCCTCGATGCGTCGATCAACATCTCGATGGAGCCGTTCCGCGCGTTCGTGGCGGACTTGCTGCCGGAGGAGCAGCGCACGTCCGGCTTCGCCATGCAGAGCTTCTTCATCGGCGTCGGCGCGGTGGTCGCCTCGGCCATGCCGTGGATCATGACCAACTGGCTGCACGTCCAGCGCGGCGTCGGCAACGCCATCCCGCTCAGCGTGCGCTATTCGTTCTACATCGGCGCGGCGGCGTTCTTCACGTGCGTGATTTGGACGATCGTCACGACGAAGGAGTATCCGCCCGAGAACCTCGAAGCATTCCGCCGCCAGAAGGCGACCAGCCCGGGAATGCTGCACGGAGCGCGGGAGATCGGCGCGGCGATCCTGGCCATGCCGCGCACGATGCGGCGGCTGGCGCTGGTGCAGTTCGCCACCTGGATGGGCCTGTTCTGCATGTGGCTGTACTTCGCGCCGGCGGTAGCGCATTCCGTATTCGGTGCGCCTGACGCCAACTCGCCGCTCTACCAGCAGGGCGCGGAATGGGCCAGCCTGTGCTTCAGCCTGTACTCGCTGGTGGCGTTTCTGGTGGCGTTCCTGCTGCCGGTACTGGCGCGCTCGATCGGCACGCGCGGCACGCACGCGCTGTGCCTGCTGTGCGGCGCGGCCGGATTGTTGAGCGTCGGCGTAATCCACCAGCCCCGGCTGCTGCTGCTTTCAATGGCCGGAGTCGGCATCGCCTGGGCCAGCACGGTCTCGATGCCCTACGTGATCCTGTCCGGCGCCGTGCCCGCGGAGCGGACGGGCGTTTACATGGGCATCTTCAACTTCTTCATCACGCTGCCCGAAATCTGCGCCTCGCTGGGGCTGGGCTGGGTGCTGGTGCACTGGTTGCACGGCAACAGCCTGACGGTCGTTCTGTTGGGCGGCGTATGCCTGATCGTGGCGGCGATTCTGATGCGCCAGGTGCCGGCGCAGGAAGCCACGGCCGTTCGGGAGCCGGCGGCCCAGACGGTTTGACACGCGAGCGTGTAACATCTTCCGAACTTCAGCGGCGCGATTCCGTCTGTTCCGTCTAGAAGGAGTCCGAACCCATCATGAATTCCCTGTGGACGGCCGGCATGGCCGTGGTCATTCTCGGAGCTCTGGCCAGCGCGGTCGAGCCCCCAACTGGATTGCGCTGCGAAGAACGTTCCGATCGGGCCTGCGAGATCCGCGAAAGCCGCATGCCGCCGACCGGCAGCCTGGATGTGGACGCCGCGCCGAACGGCGGCATCCACGTCAACGCCTGGGACAAGAACGAGATTCTCGTGCAGGCCAAAGTGGAGGCCTGGGGCAATTCGAAGGAACAGGCCCGGGCCCGGCTGGGGCAGGTCAAAGTGAACGCGGAAAAGGGCTCGGTCCGCGCCACCGGCCCGAAGCAGGAGTCGGGGCTGTTTGGCAACGGCCAGGGCTGGTCGGTCAGCTACGAAGTGTTCGTGCCGGCCAAACAGGACCTGAACCTGCGCAGCGTCAACGGCGGACTGCATGTGCAGGACGTGCGCGGCGCGATGAAGCTGGAAACCGTGAACGGCGGCATCGATCTGACGCAAGTTTCAGGCCGCGTTAAGGGTGAAACCGTGAACGGCGGCGTCCATGTCCGGCTCGCGGGCAAGAAATGGGAAGGCGATGAATTGAACGTCCAGACCGTCAACGGCGGCGTGACGGTCGAGATCCCGGACGCCTACAACGCCTCCGTCAAGGCGCAGACCGTGAACGGCGGCGTGAGCAGCGACTTCCCAGGGGCGACGATCACCAAGAGCGGCCCCTTCGGCGTGGGTCCGAAAACGTTGGAACAGAAGCTGGGCGGAGGCGGGGCGCCGATTCACCTGGAGACCGTGAATGGCGGCGTCAAGGTGCAACGGAGATCGGCCTAGTAAATTCAGTCTGAGCCGGGAAAGCCGCCGGGGCGGTGCTGGCGGAACGGGAACGTTGCGTCCTTGATCGGCGTGCCGACGACCTCGATGCGCCGCAGGTCGCGCGTTCCGAGGCCCCGAGTTTCAGCCAACTCCAGGAAGCTGTCGCAGCGGTCGAAGGGCTGCTGACCGTGCGTCGCCGCTGGATCGTAGCCCATCACGGCGGTACTGACGGCGTCGGTGCAGACCGGGTTGAGGCCCGCGATCAGCACGCCGGGCGATCCGATGCGCATGGTCCGGCCCATCCACGGGCCTTCGCCGCCGAGCATCGTGGTGATGCCGTCGATGATGGTGAGGTGCACGGGCAGCGCCGCGCAGACGTCCACGACAATGCGCGGCATGCGGTAACCCTGATCGCGCGAAGAGGAGGGGTCGAGCTCCTGCGGCGCGCTCTTGGACGGCCCGCGGTGGCCATCGTGCATCAGATCGCGGCCGCCGCGCGCGTTGACGGACGGTTCGTCTTTCCCCGCCCCATCGCCGTAAATCGTGATCGGCGTCGCGCCGAACATGTTCTTCATCCCCAGCGTGATGCCGACGGTCCCGTGCTCCTTCAGCTTGGCCATGGAGACGACCACGTCGCTCTCATCGTAGGCATGGTTGAAATCGAAACCCGGGAAGATGTAGGCGCCGCGCGGAGCCATCAGCCGGTGATAGCGCGTGCCGCGGCCCAGCACGTTCGTGTTCTCCATCTCGACGTTGGGCGCCGCGTTCAGCAAATCGTTCGGATCCCAGCCCGCGTCGAGCATAAACTCTTCGAGCGGGTCGCTCGAAATGAAGCAGCCCTCGAGAATGCGGATGCGTTTGGCGCCGGCGGCGGCCATCAGCCGGATAGTTGCGCCGACCACCGCGGGGTGGGTGTAGTGCGAGAGTTCCGAGGGAACGGTTCCGAAGCGTTGGCGCGGGGAGCCGGTCAGGTTCAGCTTCAGCGCCACGGTCTTGCCGGCGACGAGTTTACCCAAGCCGCCCAGTTGATCGAACATCCGGCCCAGCGTGGGCGTCAGCTCCGCGCCGTAGCTGAGGCAGCGGGCCACGCTGACCGCGGCCGACGGGGCCAGCGGATTGAAAACCGCCGCCTTCCTCGAACAGGCCGGCACGACCAGCGCCGCGAGGCCGGCAAGCGCCTGGCGGCGGGAGAAACCGGAACGTTGGCAGGGATGATCAGGCATGCTCGTGTTCCAATTTTACGCCAATATATACAGAAACGTCAGGTAAAACGATTTCAGGGCGCGCCGGATTGCCCGTCAGTTTCGCGGCCGCGGGCGAAGCGGTCCCGGGGGCGTGGAAGCGCGCAGACTTAACTGGACGGTTCACCTGCAGCACAACCTCGTGGCCGGGCGATTCGCCGCCGTAGTTGATGATATGGACGAGCGAGCCAGTGCCGTCCGGCGCGGAGGCGGTGTGAGTGTGCAGCAATCCGCCGTTGAACAGGCGCGCCGGGTCGTAGCGCTTGCTCGTCATGAGATGAGCGTCGCTCGCCAGGGTCCAGGGATCGTCGAACGCGGCCCGTGCCACGGCTACGCGGCCGTCCCCCAGGGCATAGATATCGAAGCGCGGGTGCGGATGCTGGTTCAGCGGCTTCAAGCCGGTAAAGCCCGGCGCGGCGGCTGGGCCGGCGATCACGAGTCCGCCTTTGCGGGCAAAGGATTGGAGCAGGGCCGAGAGTTTGGGAGCGGGTGCGGCCTGGTCCAGATACAAAGCCGCGCGGCGATTTTGGAAGTCGGTTTCCGCAGCGGCCGGAGCAAACACCGGCCAGAACGGCGCCTGCTGGCGGGCCGCCAGCAGCATGGTCTCGCCGGCTACGTATTCGTTGTCGCCGCTGAAGTCGGAAAGGACGATCAGCGGAGCCACGGCGGGCCAGGCGCGCCAGGCCGAGTGCGCCTCCTGCCAGCGGGCTCGCGCCGCCAGGCTCTTCCAGTCATCCATGGCTCGCGACTGGCCGCCGGCGAGCGCCGTGGCGAACTCCGGCGGCAGCCACAGCGGACGCCGGCCGCCGTAGGCGAAAGCTTCGGCCAGCAGCAGGTGCAGGTGCGCCTGGCGCACCGTGCGCGGGTCTTTGGGAGGATCGGAACGCACCCATACGGCGCGCCCGCCGCCGCGCGACCGCGCATACAGATACAGCCAGCCGTTGGCGTCGAGCCACGGCTCGCCGGTCGGACCGGCGGTCCCGTCGGCCACGCCTTTCCACGAATAGGCCGGCCAGAAGCCGTCGCCAATGGCCAGGACGTCGGCCGATTGCGCCCAGTCCACATCCTTCCACGCGTGCCAGGCGACGGCCGGCGCCTGGAGACCGGCGGCGCGCGCGGCCGCGGCCAGCGCGGGGGGCGGGGCGGCCTTGAACGCAAGCGCATTGAAGGGCGTATCGCGCAACAGGCTCAACTGGCCGGCTCCCCATTGCGCGGGCCATTCGATCGGGATCCAATCGGCGGGCGTCATATTGCTCACAGCAGCTCGATCTCCAGCTTAGTCACGGAGGCGGGCGCCAACCGCGCGACGAACTGCGGCCCGGACGCGGTCAGAGCCTCGGTGCGCGGCTCGACGGTGTGAGGCGCGTCGAAGGTGTTGTGAGCCCGCAGGTCCGTGTGGCTGAGCACCGTGGCTTGCACTGATTTTACAGACGCACCGCGCAGGCGGATTGTTCGCTCGGCTGGTGAATCGGTGCGCGCGTGGACCAGGGTCAACGTCAGGGTCTTGTCTTTGATGGATGCGGAGCCGCTCAGCTCGGGTAGCGGCGGCAGGTTCGCGCCGCGGCGCAGTTCCGTGTCGATCGCGGCCGGCACTTTGGCGCCGCCCTGGTGGGCCGCGTACATGGCAAAGACGTGGTAGTTGGGGGTCACGGTGAACTTGTCCTCGTAGGCCAGGAACAGGCCGTGGAGGCAGTTGATCATCTGCGCCACGCAGGCCATGCCGACCTTCTCGGGATGGCGCTGGAAAGTGTCGAGCGTCAGCCCCGCGATGAGCGCGTCGCGCAGCGCGGATTGCTGGGCAAAGATGTAGGCCGGAGCGGGCTCGGTGCCGACGTTGTGCCAGGCGCCCCACTCGTCGATGGCGAGCTTCACATGGCGGCCGGGATCGTGGACGGCGAGCGCGCCCCAATGGCGCTCAATGAGAGCCTCCATGCGATTGGCCCGCGCCAGCAGCTCGTACCACTCATCGTTCGTGAAATCGATCGGCGACTTGCCGGCCGTGCCGCAGTAATAATGCAGCGCCCAGCCCCAGACCCGGTCCACGAGCCCCGGATTCTTGGCCGCGAGAGAGGCGAAAAAGCGCTCGGTCCAGGCGATATTGTCGCCGTCCGGACCGGAGGCGATGAAGGCCAGCGGGACGCCCATGCCGGGCGTCCAGGCGGTGTAGCGGCGGAACGCAGTCGAGTACTCCTCGGGCGTCATGTCGCCGCCGCAGCCCCAGCTCTCGTTGCCCACGCCCCACAGGCGGACGTTGAACGGATCGCGGTCGCCGCCCTGTTCTCGCAGGCGCGCCAACGTGGTCGAGCCGGCCGGCGCGTTGCAGTAGTCGATCCACTCGTAGAAATCCTTGGCCGGCAGGCTCCTGACGTTGCCGGCAATGTAAGGCGCGGCGCCGGTGAGCCGGCAGAACCGCACGAACTCCGAAGTGCCGAACGCGTTGGGCTCGAAGCGCTGCGGGCCGCCGGCCTGTTTGGCGAGCGCTTCCGAGTCCATCCAGAAGCTGGTGCGCACCGGCCGTGCGGCGCGCGGACCGACGCCGTCACGCCAGTTGTAGGAATCGGCGAAGCAGCCACCCGGCCAGCGGATCACCGGCGGGCGCAGCGGTTTCAAGGCATCGACCAGGGCCTTCCGGATTCCTCCGACATTGGGGACGCGGCTCTCTTCGCCGACCCACACGCCGTCGTAGATCACGCCGCCCAGGTGTTCGATGAAGTGGCCGTGCAACAGGGGTGAAATCGTGGGGCCGGGACGGCTTGGATCCAGGTCGATGAAAGCAGTCGAGTTGTTAGCCGATCGGGCGGCCAGGGCGTATGCGGACGCACCACAAGCGGAAGTTAGAAAATGCCTTCTAAACATGGGAGACACCTGAATGTGAGCCCAGAGTATCACAAGCGAATCAATTGCAGGACCAGACCACCGGCGCCGGGCGTAACCAGGCGCCGGGCGCACACCGGGCCCATCCGGGTCAGGCAGTGCCCGCTATCGTCTGACTCCTGAGTGGAGTGGTCACTTGGCCGGCGGCGGCTCGCGTGTGGGATATGGAAAACCCTTCCAATCCGCAGCCGCGCGGCCGTTGCGATCCCACGTCACCTGGCCGCCTTTAATAGTCACTTCGGCCAGGATGCGGCGCGTGCCGTCGAAGCGCGCTCCGGCCGAATCGAGGAAGCCGAATTGGCCCTCCTCGACTCTCAGCAGCGTCACGTCGGCGACGGCGCCGGCCGACAGGTGCCCGAGTTCTTCATGCTGAATCTCGCGCGCGGCGTTCCAGGTGGACATGGCGATCACGCGCGGCAGCGGCGCGCCCAGGATCAGCACCTTGGACATGGTTTCGGTGAAGTCTTTCATGCCGCCGTTCATGCTGCCGGTGTGCAGGTCGGTGGAAATGGAATCGGGCCAGAAGCCGGCACGCGTCGCGGGCACGGCCACCTTCCAATAGAAGCTGCCGCCGCCGTGGCCCAGGTCGAAAATGATGCCGCGCTGGCGGCCTGCGACCATGGCCGGATTCAAGGTGCCGTCGGCCAGCAGTTCCTCGCGGTGGCCGGAGTAGCAGTGCGTGTAGATGTCCCCCGGCCGCAACTTCTCGAGGAACAAGCTCTTGATGTTGCGCTGCGGATCGTCGAGCCAGCCGAAATCGACCATCACGGGCATATGGACCAGCTCGCCTGCTTTCACCGCGGCCTCCACCGACGGCCAGCCCGGGCCGAAGTAGTGCGCCGTCTTGAAGCCGACCACGATGCCGGGGTTCTCGCGGGCGACCGCGGCGGCGCGCTCCGGCTGCATCTCCGCCGGATCGGTCTCGGTCCAGTCGCCCATGCCGGGGCCGTAGATGTTGACGAACGCCAGCACGCGCGTCTGCGCGCGGTCGATCACGCGCTGGCGGAAATCGGCGAAGTTGCGCCAGCCGGCGGTGCCCGCATCGACCATCGTAGTGACGCCGGAGCGGAACGAGAAGGCGTCGGGCGGGACGCCGAGGTCGGAGTACGCGCCTTTGCCGCCCTGGCCGGGGTAGAGATGGACGTGGATATCGATCAGTCCCGGGACCACCACGAGGCCGGCGGCGTCAACGACGCGCTTGGCCTCGGTGGCGGGAATCGACGCGGCGACGCGGGCGATTTTGCCGCCGGCGATGGCCACGTCGGCGACCGCATCGAGACCGTTCTTGGGATCGATCACGCGCCCGCCGCGGATCAGCAGATCGTACGGTTGAGCGTACGTCAGGAGTGTGCAACCGGTCATCATCAGGAGCTTCCACAGCATACGCTGCATCGTAGCAGGAGCGGCCGGAGGGCGCACTCTCACGGGCGCGCGGGCCGCGCTTCATTTCGTAAGGCATTTGCCGGCCGATAGCGAGCCGAGCCGCGGGCTGCCCGGATTTGCTATATTCCGACTCCGGGCCGGCTTCGCCCGCTTGCGGGCGATAGTCCGGGCGAGCCGGCTTTCCAGATGCAGTCAGGACGACCAAGCCGCACCGCGCTGGGAGCCGCCGCGCATCGCGCCGTCCACCAGGTGCTGGAGTACGGCAGCATCTTCTCCGATCCCCTGGCCGTGCGCATCCTGGGAGCGGAGGCCGAAGCGGCTGTCCGCGATGCGGAAAAAGATCCGTCCAGACGCCGGCTGCGGCTGTTCATCGCGGTGCGAACGCGCTTTGCCGAAGACGCCCTGGCGGCAGCAGCCGCACGCGGCGTGCGCCAGTTAGTGGTGCTTGGGGCGGGCCTCGACACGTATGCCTACCGCAGCGCCTTGGGGGAAAGCCTGCGCGTGTTCGAGGTGGATCACCCGGCGACTCAGGCCTGGAAGCGCCAACGGCTGGCCGAGGCGGCAATTCCCGTGCCCCGCACGCTCACCTTCGCGCCGGTCGATTTCGAGCGGGAGAGTCTGGCGGCCGGCCTGGCCGTCGCGGGGTACGACGCGGCGCAGCAGACGTTCTTCACCTGGTTGGGCGTCGTGCCTTACCTGACGGAGCAGGCCGTCTTTTCGACGCTCGGCTTTATCGCCCGCCTGCCAGGGGGCGCCCACGTTGTTTTCGACTACGGCAATCCCCGCGCCGCGGAGGCCGGCCAGGATGAGCACGCCGCCGCCCGAGGGGCGCTGGCGGCGCGCGTCAACTCATTGGGAGAGGCCTTCCGAAGCCACTTTGAGACGGCTGCGCTCAACGCCAGGCTGGCGGCCCTGGGCTTTCGCGAAATCGAAGATCTCGGTCCGGCGTCGATCCGGGAGCGTTACTTTGCGGGCCGCGGAGGCGCGGTGGGCGACAGGGGCGGCCACATCGTGCGCGCGACGACGGTTTGAGGCCGGTGGACCCTCCTCACGCGGCCGACACCTCAGATTCGCGATGGCGCCACCCTGCGGCCATTGTCATGGAGGCGCCATCGAATCGCATCGACAGATTTGCAGACCTTTTGATACGATTAAGGTTCCCCCCGGATCAACGATGCGTAAAGTCTCACTCCGCGAATCACTTCGGGTCATCCAGCAGGGCAGCCTGAACTGGTTTTCCGGCCGCCCGGTCGTGGTGTCCTTCGAGGTCACCGATTCGTGCAACTGCTATTGCCGGCATTGCGACCACGGCGGCCCGCGGGACGAGACCAGCCAGCTCAAGCCGGAACAGTACGCCGAGTACATGCGCGTGCTGAAGCCGTGCGTGGTGCAGATTTCCGGGGGCGAGCCGCTGCTGCGCGACGACGTCGTCGAAATCGTCCGCACCATCAAGCAGCCCAACGACCTGCCGTACATCATCCTGGTTTCCAACTGGGCCCTGATGACGCCCGAGCGCTACGTCGCCCTGCACCACGCCGGCGTGACGCAGTTCTCGGTCAGCCTGGATTTCCCCGACCGGCGGCACGACGAGTTTCGCCGCCACCCGGGCCTGTTCGACCAGCTCAGCGACATGGTGCCGCGCTGCGCCAGCTACGGCTTCGACGATATCGTCCTGAACACCTGCATCCACAGCGAGAACGTAGGCGAAATCAACCGCGCCGCCGACAAGGCCCAGGAGTGGGGCGTCAACATCGCCTACAGCGCCTACTCGCCGCGCCGCACCGGGTGCCAGGAGCTGTTCCTGACGCGGCCGGCGGACCTCGAAACGCTGCGCCGGGAGATCGCCGGAATCCAGCAGCGCCAGGACTCGCGGCACACCATCGTCACGCCCCGCACGACGCTCGACCAGACGCAGGAGTACTTCGAGACCGGCAGCGCGCCAGGCTGCAAAGCCGGGCTGCGTTTCCTGGTGGTGACCGCCGACGGGAAGCTGCAGCCGTGCTCGATGCATTTCAAACGCTACGAATTGCACGAGCAGGAGCGCATGGTGCGCGAGTTCACCGAGACCAATCACTGCGACGAATGCTACGTCGCGATCCGCTCGAACCTCGACAAGACCTTTCCCCAGATTCTGGGCGAGAACGTCGCGCGCTACTTCTCCTTCAAACCGGGCGACAATTCCAACGGCGCCTGCTGAGCGGCGATTCCCTATTCAAGCCGGCCCATTGCGCCGCCCGACTCGCCGCGCCGCGCGCGAGAGTGATAGCGTAACGGTCATCAGAGGCGATACACAGGAGAGAAAACCATGGCAGGCATCCAGCGGAGAACTTTACTTGGCGCGGCGGGCGCGGCGCTGACCGCAGCCTGCGCCGGCGAGGCCCAGGCGGACACGCCGCCGGTGCGCACCGGCCCCGGGTTGGACTTGCGCGACTATCAGCCGCGCAGCATGCTGCACGTGCCGGAAACGAAGGTCCCGCGAGCGAAGTTTCCGGTCATCGATATTCACACGCACCTGAGTTTCTCCCAGAAGTCCGTGAAGGGGGTTTCCTTCGGCGAGGAGCGGATCTTTCTCGAGCCGCCGCAGGGACTGCTGATGGTGATGGACCGGAGAAACATCCGGATGCTGGTCAACCTGACGGGAGGGGTCGGCAGCGGGCTGCGGGAAGGCGTGGCGCGTTACGACCGCGCGCACGCGGGCCGCTTCTTCACGTTCACCGAACCCTGGTACAGCCGGCTCCTGGAACCCAACTACCCCCGGTTCCAGGCCGATGAAATCGCACGCGCGCACAAGGACGGCGCGCGCGGGCTGAAGGTCTTGAAGACGCTGGGGCTGTATTTGCGCGAAAAAATCACCGAGGGTCCGCTGGTAAAAGTGGACGACCGGCGCTTCGACCCGATGTGGGAAGCATGCGCGGCGCTCAAGATGCCGGTGGCGATTCACGTCTCCGATCCGGAGGCGTTTTTCCTGCCCATCGACCGCTTTAACGAACGCTGGGAGGAATTGTACAACCATCCCGACTGGTCCTTCCACGGCCGGGATTTTCCGAGCAATCAGGCAATCCTGGAGGCACGCAACCGGGTCTATGCGCGCCACCCGAAGACGCAGTTCATCACGCTGCACTTCGGCAACGACGCCGAGAACCTGCCCTACGTGGCGGAGTGCATGGACAAGTTCCCGAACATGCACGTGGACCTCGCGGCGCGCATCGGCGAACTGGGCCGGCAGCCGCGGGCCGCGCGGAAGTTCTTCGACCGTTACCAGGACCGGATCCTGTTCGGAACCGATGCCGTGCCGCACGGCGACGACACGCCGCAGCAGGTGTTCGGCGACAAGCTGTACGAGATTTACTATCGCTTCCTCGAGACCGAGGACGAGTACTTTAACTACGCACCGGCCGTCGTGCCGCCGCAGGGCCGCTGGCAGATTTATGGTATCGGCCTCCCGGATTCGATTCTGAAGAAGGTCTACCATGCCAATGCGGAGCGGTTGTTGGCGCTCTAAAAGGGCGAGGTCGGGTTCGCGCCAACCACCGCTTCCCGCGGGCGCGGCGCGGTACGGAGGCGCGAGTGAAAGCGCGCGCTCCCCACGAGCGCCGGATCTCGCATTCAGCGCTTTGGCCACAATAGGACTTCCCACCGGGACGGACTAACGGTATTCTCTAAAGGATCGGTCGCGCCTGGAGTGCGGCGCTTCTGAGATGGTCCGAGGAGTGGTCTAAGGAGAGAGGAATGAAATTCAAAGCGATTGTCATGATCGGCCTGGCTGTGATGCTGGCGCTGGGCCAGACCCCGGCCCCGTCCGCCAAGCCCGCGGGAGCGGCGAAGAAGCCGGCTTCGCAGGTGGACAACGTGATTCAGCTGGTCAAGTCCGGCATGTCCGAGGGCCTGATCATCAGGACCCTGCAAAAGCAGAACAAGGCCATGGATTTGACGCCGGCCGATCTGGTGAAGCTGAAGAATGCCGGCGTTTCGGAGAACATCATCGGCGTGATGATGGACCCCACCAGCGCTCCGGGGGCTGCTGCGCCCCCGGCTGAAGCGGCGCCCGCGGCGCAGCCCGCGGCCGCCCCCGAGCCCGCGCCGGCGGCGCCTCCGGCGGAGGCTTACGCGCCGGCCGCCGCGCCGGCCCCAACGGGCCCGCCCACGCAGGCTCAAAAGAAGCGCCTGATGATCGACGAATTCGATTATTCGGCGGTAATGTCGTCGGTCCAGGCCGTTTTCGGCACGCAACAGAACATCGGCAAGGGCATCCGCGCGATGCTGGTGACGCGACTGTCGCAGCAGGGCAATATCGTGGTGATCGAGCGCGCCAAGATCAACACCTTGATGGCCGAGCAGGATCGCAACGTCGGCGGCCGCGTTAAGGCGGGCAGCGGCGCGCGCGTGGGCAACATCTCCGGCGCAGACGGGCTGCTGGCCGGCGATATCGTGATCTTCGGCCGCGACGACAAGCACACCAAAGTCGCCGGCGGCGGTATCATCGGCCGCGGAATCGGCGCCATCGCCTCCAGTAAGGATGAGGACAAGGCCGTCGTCGCCATCGACTACCGTTTCGTCGACGCCGAAACTTCCGAAGTCATCGCCTCGGGCGAGGCGCGGGGTGAGTCCGTGCGCAAGAGCAAAGGGTTCGGCGGCATGGGCGGGGCGTTCGGCAAGGGAATCGGCGGCGTGGGGGTGGACATGACCAGCTCCAACTTCGCTTCGACAATCATCGGCGAGGCGACGCAGGACTGTGTCAATAAGCTGGCCGACATTCTGCAGGCGCAGACGGCGAGTATGAGGAAGACGGACCGGCCCGTGGAGACCACGGTGGCCGACGTCGCCGGCAACGTGCTGACGCTCGCCGCCGGCTCAGCCGCCGGGGTCAATGCCGGCGATGTGTTCGAGATTCTGCGCGTGGTGCGCACAGTGAAGGACCCCGCGACCGGCGAAGTGCTCGACCAGATTACCGAAAAGAGCGGCGAACTGACCATCACCAACGCGCGCGAACGGATCGCCATCGGTTCCTACGTCGGGTCGCGCCCGCAGGTCGGCTACCTCGCCCGCAAGAAAGTCGCGGCTCAGTAGGGGCGGCTGCGGGTTGGTGACAACGGCACGGAAGAATGCGGAGAAGCGCTCTGTCTGGACGCAGCTCGTAACGCAGGCGCGGCATAGCAGCGGTTTCAGACCCATCCGCTCCCTTACGATCGCGGCTCAGAAACGCGGTCGCGAGTCAGTAATGGCGGGGGCGGGTGGGTGACGGCGCGGCGGCGTCAACGCGACTCGAGAATGAAGGCCGGCGCGTAGCCGGTGAGGGTCGAATAGGTGCCCTGCGCGGCGCTGATGCGGGCCACGCAACCCTGCACCTTGCCGAGGAACGCCTGCGGACTCACCTCGACGTTGAGGTCGCGGTAGACCACGTCGCCGTACAAGTCCACCGGGAACGAAACCGGGTGCGGCGTGATGCGCTCCTGCACGACGTAGCTCTGGCGCATTGCCTGCCGGCAGGCGCGGTCCCAGGCCGCGTCGGTCATCGTGGCGCCGTCGAACGTCGGCAATTCGCCGTCCGAATCGTTGGGCCGCAGCACCAGGCCGTCGCGATGCCTGAAGATGAACTCCGGCAGGTCGATCTCCTGGCCGCCGCGCCGCGTTTTGGTGTGCGCGACCATGCGCGTCCAGGGGATGGCCTCTTCAATCGCCTTACGCTCGGCAATGGGAAAAGAAGCCGTCACCGTCTCATCGCTCAACAGCGCGAACAGAGCCCGTTTGCGCGTCATCTCCGTTCTGAAGCTGTTGACGACGCAAACTTTGCCTTCACGGTAAGCGCGCACCAGCGGATGCGTCAGGTCGAAGCGCAGCATGAATTCGTGCGCCGTCACGCCGCGATACACGACGTCAATGCCTACGCCATTGGCCCGCAACACGCCGCCGCGGTACTCCATCTGGTCGGGAGAGATGACTTCAACCTCGTAGCCCGCGCGGCGGAACACTTCGGCCAGCAACAGGTGCTCCTGCGTGTCGATGGTCTGGAAGGGCTGCTTGAACTCGAGGATGCCGATGCGCGGCGCGGTTTTGCCGCCGAACTCTTTCCAGGCTCTCAAGAGCGCTGCCAGCAGCGGCTTCACCGCGCCGGTCTTTTCCAGCTTGAACCGCTTGCGCAGTTCCTTGACCGGCGCCAGGTCGAAAAACAGATCGCTCAGAATCTCGCCGTACACCACGCCGTGAGGCAGGTCGGCCTGGCCGCCGGTCACCTGCAGGGTGCCGTTGTTGACGTGGGTTTCGAGCAACGCCGAGATTGACGGCGAGGCATAGCCGGGATCGACTGCCGCCAGCATCTTCTCCGCCGGCAGCATCTCCATGCGGGCCATCAACTGCGGATCCTGAATCACCAACAGCCGCAGCCGGTCAATCGCCGTATGCAGCGATTCCGCGCTCTTCACCACGTTGATATACTGGCGGCGGCTCAGGAAGTGCGGCCGCAGCACGGGCGAGATGGGACGGCCGGCCACAACCAGGTGGCGCGCGGCCATCTGATCGCGCAGTTCCGCCACCCAGTCCGACGTGCGGACGGTGTCGCTTTCCAGGATTCTGTGGTAGCGTGCGACCGCTTCTTCCAACTGCGTCATGGTGGAAAATGTACTAAGGTTTAACCCCTAATATCGCACAGGTCGGCTCTCGTTGTGAATAGTACTACAGCGATAGGAGCTAACAAGTCATTTGTAATCAGCTAATTATGGAGAATTTAACAATATGAAAATACGGAGCTTCGTGGCGTTCATTCCGGCGCTAGTAGTCCTGATTCAACCTGCGCTGCGAGCCGACGAGGGACTGTGGCTGCCCAATCAGTTCCCTTCCGCGGCTGTTGCGAAGAAGTACGGGTTCCAGGCGCCGGCGGAGTTCGCCAGGCACCTGCAACTGGCCGCCGTGCGCTTCAACAACGGCGGCACCGGAAGCTTCGTCTCGCCCGACGGTCTGCTGTTCACCAACCATCACGTCGGCGCGGACTGCGTGCAGAAGCTCTCCTCACCCGAGCACGATTTCATCCAGGACGGATTCTCGGCCACCACGCGCGCCGATGAGCGGCGCTGCCCCGATCTGGAAGTCAACGTCCTGCTAAACACTACCGAGATCACCAAAAAGGTGACCGCGAGCATCGCTGAGCAGATGCCCGATGCCGAAGCCGGCCGCCTGCGCCGCGCCAACATCGCCAAAATCGAAAAGGAGTGCGCCTCGAAAAGCGGCCATCGCTGCGACGTGGTGACGCTGTTTGCCGGCGCGCGCTACGACCTCTACGAATACAAGAAGTACACCGACATCCGGCTGGTCTTCGCGCCCGAGTTCGCCCTCGCGTTCTTCGGCGGCGATCCGGAGAATTTCACCTATCCGCGCCACGACCTCGACATCACGTTCTTTCGCGCCTATGAAAACGACAAGCCCGCCCGTCCGCTGGATTACTTCCGCTTCAGCAAAGAGGGCGCGCGCGATGGCGAGCTGATCTTCACCTCCGGTAATCCAGGCACCACCGGGCGGCTGATGACCGTCGCGCAACTGGAGTTTCTGCGCGATACCGATTATCCGCTGCGCCTGCGCCGCCTGAAATCGCTGGCCGACGACCTGCTCGCCTGGTCGGCCGGGGGCGACGAGAATCGCCGCCAGGCGCAGGAGGTGATTTTCGGAGTGCAGAACAGCTACAAGGCCAACCAGGGGTTCCTGCACGGGCTCCGCGACCCGGCCTTCATGGATCTCAAGCGCGAGGAGCAGCGGAAGTTCCGCGCCGAGGTCGCCGCCAATCCGCGGCTGCAGGCCGAAGCCGGCAAGTCGTGGGACGAGATCGCCCAGGCCTACGCGGGCTTTAAGGACAGTTACCCGCTGTACTATCTGCTCGAAGCCTCGCCCGCCGCCGGCAGCAGTCTGTTCGGCGTCGCGCGCCGCGTCGCCCGCTACGCCGTCGAAACCAGGAAGTCCAATTCAGAGCGCCTGCGCGAGTACACCGACGCCGGGCTCTCCTCGTTGGAGCAAGGGATGTACTCGCCCGCTCCAATTCATCCTGAATTGGAGGTCGAGACGCTGGCCGAGTACTTCAGCTTCCTCAGCCGCGAACTGGGGCCGGACCACACCCTGGTCGTCGCGATTCTGAATGGCAAAACGCCGCACGCCGCCGCCGCGGACTACGTGTCACACAGCAAACTGGCCGACGTCGCCGAGCGCAAGCGCCTCGCCGCCAGCCCCGATGCCGTCGCCAAGTCGCAGGACGGCATGCTGCACCTGGCGCTGATCATCGACAAGCCGGCGCGCGAGATTCGCAAGCACTACGAAGATCAGGTGGAAAGCGTTCTCACGAGGGCCTCGGCGCGCATCGCCCGCGCCCGTTTCGCCGTCTCCGGAGGCAACGATTATCCCGACGCGACGTTCACTCTGCGCATCAGTTACGGCCAGGTGAAGGGCTACTTGAGCGACGCCGGCCAGCCAGTGGAGTGGAGCACCGATTTCGCCGGCCTATTCGCCAAGTGCACTGGCCAGGTTCCCTTCGCCCTGCCGGAACGCTGGTTGAAGGCCAAGGGCGCACTGGACCTGAAGACGCCGTTCAACTTCGTCGCCACGGCCGATATTCACGGCGGCAATTCGGGGTCGGCGACGCTGAATTCCAAGGGTGAAATCGTCGGTATCGTCTTTGATTCCAATATCGAAGCGCTGCCCAACCGGTTCGTCTACACGGAGCGCCAGGCGCGCAGCGTGCACGTCGCCAGCCAAGGCATCGTGGAAGCCCTGCGAAAAATTTACGGGGCCACTGATCTATTGAAGGAATTGGGGTTCTGAGGGGTTGACCCCATTCACTGATAAATTAGTATGGTTTTAATGAAATCAAATGGTCACAAATTGCAAAAAGTGTGGATCAATAGTAGGTGGGAGCAGAGGCGACGTCCGCTCCTCCGGCGTCCGCCTGATTCCCGCCGGGTCATTCCCGGCTCAGCAAGGCCCGGGGGCTTCTCCTCCTCCTCTCCCCCGGGCTTTCTAATCTGGAGTGCCCTCCCGGCCGCCCCGCCTCGCGAGTTCCCGGGAATGGTTTATCTCTGCCGGAACCGCAAGAGCACCACAACCTCACCGTGAAAACACCGCAAAGTCACGGTGAAGCCATGGTGAAAACATGGTGTTGTTGTGGTACTTCCATGGTGGTTCCACGGTGCGTGCACGGTGAAATATACTGGGGACGGCGCCTCGGGAGGTTCGCACTGATGCCGCAAATGTCGCCCTACGCCAAAGGCGCAGCCTACGCGGGCCTCGCGCTGGTGACGCCGATCAGCGGCTGGATCTGTTTCAAGATAGGCCAGATGCTGGACCAGCGGGGCGGCACGACGTGGATCTCGCTGGTTGGCTTGCTGATCGGTTGCGCCTCCGGCATATACGAAACCTACATCGCCGCCCTGCGCATCGAGGGTCTGGATAAGCCGAAGGGCGGAGCGGTCAAGCCCGACTAGACCGTGCCAGATACTGAATACACTGCCATCCTCCGTCGCGTCCGGCAGATCTACGTGGTGCTCGTGGTGGCCGGCACGATCGGCTTTGCCGCCCAGGGCAACCGGCGGAACGCGGCGTCTTTCCTGGCGGGCGCGGCGATTTCGGGCGTCAGCTTTTGGTTGCTGAAGCGACTGGTGGACGATGTCGGAGCGGCGCTCGAGGGCCACAAGCCGCGCGGCGCGTCGATGCTGGTCCACGTCTTCCGTTTGCTGCTGCTGGGCGGCGCCATGTTTGCTATCTTGAGAGTTTACAAGGCTTCTCCCAACTCCCTTTGCGTGGGCCTGCTGGTTCCGGTTGTGTCCATCACTTTGGAAGCCCTGTACGAGTGGATTTATGCACGAGCATGAACTGTGGTTGACGGCGCTGTTGAACCGCTACATGGCGGGGCCGGCCGAGATGGTGTTGAACTTCGCGTCCCGGGTAGGCCTGCCGGGTTTGCATCCCGGGCAGGGCCGGCCCTGGACGAATTACGTGGCCATGGAAATCCTGGTGATCCTGCTGCTCATGATCGCCGCCGCAGTGCTGCGCACGCGGTTGTCGGTGGAGCGGCCGGGTACGTTCCAGTTGACCTTTGAAGCAGTTTACAATTTCCTGGGTGAGCAGGCCCGGGATATCGTCGGGCCTGGCAGCGAGCGCTATCTCGCTTTCTTCTGTACGATCTTTTTCCTCATCCTGAGTTCGAACCTGCTGGGCCTGGTCCCCTCGTTCGAAGCGCCGACGATGTATTACTATGTGCCGGCAGGCGTCGCGGCGTGCTGCTTCGTGTACTACCACAGCCAGGGCGTGCGGGTGCAGGGGCCGCTCGGGTACCTGAAACATTTCGCCGGTCCGATGTGGTGGCTGGCGTGGTTCATGTTTCCGCTGGAGATCATCAGCCACTGCATTCGTCCTTTCTCCCTGACCGTCCGTCTTTACGCCAACATGTATGCCGGCGAGCAGGTGACGACGAGCTTTATCGCGCTGGTGCCGTTCGTCATTCCGATCGCGCTCATGGCGCTGCACATTCTTGTGTCACTCATCCAGGCGTTCATTTTCACGATGCTCACGATCGCCTACGTGGGCGGCGCTGTGGCGCAGGAGGAGCATTAACCGGCACGCGTTCGAGACCCAGGCCGCTACTGAGTAGCGGCCTGAATTGAATATGTGCCATGGAATCAGAGGCTTGCAGAAACGCAGGCCGCTACGAGTAGCGGGTTCGGGCGTTTTACCCGGTTCCGCCAGGGTTTCCCGCGTTCCCGCGAGCGCGAACAGAGTGTCCGGGCTTTCAGTGTGAGCCCCCGGCGTCCCAACGCACGGTGTGGAACCACCTCCTGGAGCCAGATTGATCCGAAGGAGAGTACCGTATGAAACTTCGCACGTTCGCAATTCTGGCGATTCTGTTCCTGATCGCCGTTCCTATGTTCGCTCAGGGCACGCCACAGACCAGCACCGGCGTGTTCGTTCTGCCGGTGGCTTTCGCCATGGCGATCGCTTCCGGCCTATGCGGCCTGGCGCAGGGCAAGGCCATCGCGGCCGCGGCCGAGGGCATCGCGCGCAATCCCGGCGCGGGTGGCGCGATCCGCATTCTGCTGCTGCTCGGCCTGGCATTCATCGAGTCGCTGGCGCTGTTCACGTTCCTTAAGGCGTCCGTTTAGCGAAATCCTGCAAAACAAGTTTGAACAAGAGCGGCCCGGCTTGCGCCGGGCCGTCTTGTTTGTGCTGGGCCGGACGCGGGAAGGGGGCGTTTTCCTAATCCCGCATCACATTGGATTCGAGGTGGGAACTCGCCTCACGCGTCCGCGTGAGGATCGTCCAATCTACTTGCCTTCTGTTCAGATGCTGCCGCGACCAGAACAGAAGAAAGCTGCACTGCGAGCATTCTCTCTAAGAGCTGCTCCATTGCCGAGACGTCAACCCTGCCCTCTGACCAAGCAGCATCAGCGGCATCCAGCGCCTCGTAGTAAGGCTGGCGATTCGCAACTATCTGCTCGGGGATTGTGTTGGTGCCGGGTAGTTTGTGGCCCAGTCTGGCACAGAGAACGAGGTAGGAAACCGCCCGGGACGTGCGCCCGTTGCCGCCAGAGAACGGATGAATCCAGTTCAGTCGCCACATCAGGTAAGCCGCAAGGTGGAGCGGCGACTTTCCCCAGTTCTCGTTGACATATTCACAAACGCCCTCCACATGCTCTGCTACGTCGGAAGCGGCGGGCGGTTGGTGCGTGGTTCCACTAATAAAGACGGGTCCTGTGCGATAGTTCCCAGCGCATGTGTAGATGTCTTGGATCGCAAGTCGCTGGAGCCTCTGAATCGTACTTGGCCTCAGTTTGAACCCACTCCGGGCTTCGTCCACGAGGCGCACAACCTCGTCGAATTGAAGGAGGCCATTCCTGGCCTCCAATTGCGCCTTCTCCTCAAGAGTGGTGTAAAGCTGATGGGAAGCGGGGCGACTATCGCGCTGGATGACCGTCCGTCGCATGTGCAGCCTTTAACTCCTCAGCAGCCCTATCGACGGTTTCCCTGGTGATGCGCTCGTTTTCGAAGTGGGTGTTACCGTAAGCGAAGCTCCTCCGCTGCGCCTCATCTTCATCCTGGGTGGTTCGCCGCTTGCGCGACGCCTCTAGGAGCATTTCGAGTTCTTTTGACATGTCTCCGATGTTCCTTTCCCAAATCGCCTATCCGAATATCGCAGGGCTCGGCTCGTTCTTATTGGATGGTCCTGACCGTCCGCTGGGCTACAAGATTATCATGCCAGAAGAGGCTGGCGTCCAGAGGGTCGTGATCCGCGCCTGGCGATTCAATGGGACGCCCTGCATCAAACCATCAATTCCCCAATCTACCGGACGCGACACATGATCCCACTTTCCATCGCGGGAGGCACACAGCGCGAGGCCGCCGCGATTTCTTACCCTGAAGAAGAACAGTCATGAAACTGCACGGCATTTTTGTTCCCATTGCGACACCGTTCAACTACGACGGCGAGGTTTACGCGGCCAAGGTTGAGCACAACGTGACGAAGTGGAACAAGACTGGCCTCGCGGGTTACGTCGTGTGCGGGACGGCGGGCGAGAGTGGGCTGCTCAGCGCGGAAGAGCAGCGGCGGATGCTCGAACTGGCGGCGCGCTACGCCGCGCCGGAAAAGCTGCTGCTGTGCGGGACGAGCGCGGAGAGCGTGCGCGAGACCGTGCGGCTGATCGAGCGGGCGACGGCGCTCGGCTACCGGGCGGCGCTGGTGAGCGCGCCGCACTGCTACCCGAACCTGCTCCACAACGCGGCCAGCCAGACGCTGTTTTTCGGCGCAGTGGCGGACCAGGCGCGGATTCCGTTGATCCTGAATAATTCGCCCGCGACGAGCGGCGTGGAGATTGCGGCCGAGACGGTGGCGCGTCTGAGCGCGCATCCGAATATCCTGGCGGTCCTGGAAGGCTCGGGCGACCTCGAGAAAATGGCTCGGATGATCGCCGAAGCCAAGCCCGGGTTTCAGGTTCTGGCCGGGGCGGTGCAGACTCTGGCCGGAGCGCTGGCGGCGGGCGCCGTGGGCGCGGTCCTGGACTATGCCAACGCCGCGCCGTACACCGCCATCGCCATCTGGGAGGCGCACCGGCAGAGGGAGTTCGACGCCGCTCTGGACTGGCAGCGGCGCAGCGCGCGGGCGGCCGTGCTGGTGACGGACCAATACGGCATCCCGGGGCTGAAGTACGCTATGGACCTGAACGGGTATTACGGCGGGCCGGTGCGGCTGCCACTCACCGTGGTGGGGCCGCAGGCGAAGCGGGAGATCGAGGAGGCGTTCCGGGATTTGAAGGGCTGAGGCGCGGCGCGCGGAGTCGTATGGGCAAGAAGAAGGAAATCATCGAAATCAAGATCGACCGGCTGAAGCTGATGCGGATCCCCGGGGCGCCGCCGGGGCAGCTTCATGAGACCAAGAAAGAGAAGGCCGAGCGAATCCGCAAGCAGAAGCACAAGCAGAAGGCGGGGGGACCGGAAGCGTAGCGTGAAGACAGTGTGAGAGAGGGCGGTTAGCGCGTGGCCGCTTCGCGGCTCGATGCCGCATCTTGGGCTTTCAGGAAATCCTGGGCCTGCCCGCGCGCTTGGCCCAACAGGTCGGACAAGCGGGCGTCGGCAGCGGACTCGGCGGCGCCCCAAATGAAGCGCGCCGAGAACGAACCCAGGGAACGAAGCTGCAGGTCGTACAGACGCTCTTTGAGCCGGGCGATGATGCGCTGGGCCGTGGGGCCGGTTTCGTGCGGGTAGATCAGAACGAACTCATTTTCCGCGCTGCGGCAGGAGAAATCCACTTCGCGCCGGAGTGAGAGCACGGTTCGAGCCGCGGAATTCAGCAGGCGGGTGAATTGCGGGCACTCCATTGGGGCCAGTTCGCCGTTGGCCAAAACGCTGATGAACACGACCAGACCGCGGAAAGCGCCCTTAGCCACGAGCAGATCCTGCAGGCTCTGGACCTCAAAATGACCGGTGGGCACCAGCAATTCGGCGATCGGGAAAGTCGGAGGAACGGCGGGAGCGAGCGCTTCCGGTTGAGATTCCGCCTGGTCCGGAGATTCCGCTGCGTCGTCCGGCGAGGACTGCATCTGAAAGACCCTGATAGTCGGTTGCGAGGCCGGCGGAGCTTCCATGGCGGGTGCCAGCGCGGGGGCGTGATGGGCGGCGCGGGCCTCGGCGGCCTCCTGAGTCATCTGTTCCCATGACCGGCCGGGGACGTAGGATACGGTCTGGTCAGCGGTGGGCAGATCGGGGAGGCCGTTGTCCGTCGCAACGGGCTGGCGGGCGGCGGGCGCGTCCTCTTTGGTTATCGCGGGCAGGACGTGGCGGTCCTTTTCGGACTCCACGGGCGAGACGTCGCGCGTCTTGGTCTCGATCGCCGGGACGGGCCACTCAATGACCGGACTGAGGACGTCCTTCGACATCCCCGATTCGAATACGCGCCTGGCGACCACGCGTCTGGAGCTGGCCGCGATGGCCTGGGACGCTCCGACGGCGAGGGATTCCGGCAACGCGGAAACGCCGCTCTGCGCCAAAGCCCGCTGCGCCGGCGCGGAGTTGGCGAGCAGCTCGCGCAGCGCCTCTTTTTGCACCTGCATGGCGGCATCGAAGGTATTGGCCTGGAAGCGCTGAAGCAGCGTTTCGAGCGTGTCGCGCTCCGCCGCGCGGGCCTGGAGCTCCTCGTTGCGCTCGCGCAAGCGTTCGTTATTGCCCTTCAAATAATCGCAGATGAGCGCAACGCAGGCCGCGCCCAACACGACTACCAAACTGACGAATACTTGAATCTCAAAGGAACCCAAAACGGCGTCACTTTCGGAAATGCAAGACTACAGCTTCAGTGTAGAGCCAGACGATTCAGTTCGAAATAGGAGAGGCGTCTCAATTTGAACTGGTACCACGAGCTGGGCTCAAAATATAGGTGGTACTAAAGAGATCTCGGCAATCGTTAGCGTACGGGCGTACTCCGCAGGCCAGGACCGCGCCGCTCAATCACTCGACGGAGGGTGCACAGGGGCGGGCCAACCGATTGATTTAGAATGGGATGGGTCCTGTGGGCGGGCCGGCGCTAGGTTCGGCCGGGGGCCACTGGGGCCGGCGGGCAGGCTCGTCTTCCTGGAAGCGCAATTCGCGGTCCAGGAGCATCTCCATGGTCGAGCCACGCTGGAGGGTGGCTTCCGGACCGCGACTCATCATCACGCCGACCAGCCCGGCGGCGGCGCCGGCGCCGGCCCCGATGCCAGCTCCTTTGGCGCCGCTGGCGACGCCGCCGATCATGGCGCCATAGCCCCCGGTGGTGGCGACGGTCATGGCATCGCCAGCCTTGTTGGAGTCGCCCTGGATCTTACCTTCGCTACGGTCGATGGTGCCGCGCTGGTCGCCGTCCAGACTGGAGGCGCGGGCGCGGAAGTCGCGGGTGACGCCGTTGGGCAGGGTGAGGGAATCGAAGCGGATGAACAACTCGGCGCGGCCCTTGACCTTGCCGGCGCGTTTCACCTGGGTGATGGTTCCCGTCACATAACTGCCGGGCGGGATCACGATGCGGCTGTCGACCAGCACCGGGAAGGCGGTTTCGAGGTACACGCGATCGCCCTCGGCGGCGCTACGGGTGCTGATGCTGTTGATCAGGTTGAGCAGGATCTTGGTGCCCGGTTCCACATTGTAGAAATGGGGTTTGGCGGGCGCAGCTTCGGGCGGGGGATTGGCCGGGGGATTGGGCGGGACGGGCTCAGGGGCCTGAGCAAACAGGGCCGCTGCGCCAACAACGGGAAGCAGAAAGCGGATCAGCACGACGGGCACCTCTTTCGATTCCGGCCTATCACCCTACACCGGGAATGCTCCAGCTTCCACCAGACTAACGCCTGTGGACGCGTGACTCCACCCCCTCAGTTGAACGCGCTGCAACTCCCAGCGGTTGCAAACGGAGATCGGCGCGGGTTGGCGGGCGCGGCGGACGTGGACGTCCATCCCAGCGCGTCCGCCCCAGCAAGGAGCCGTGCAGGCCACGATGGTACAGGCGTAGTTCGCATCCAATCTGGAATAACCTCCGGCCTGAAGCCGGGCCTGGCCGGTGGGCCGCGGCCGCGGCGGTTAGAGCGGCGCGGGAGCGGCAAAACAGAAAGGGTGTTTCAGTTTTTGTCTGCAAGATAATGATTCTACAGGGTCACAACCGTAAGGCCTTACGGTTTTTCCAAATCGGGCCGGCACAAATGAGGGCCACGGCGGGCGTCAGGCCGGAGTCTCCGACACGGGACGGCCAGCCACGGCCAGGGCTTTGCGGGCGGTGGTGGCTAGCGGCAAACGGGGCAACTCTTCGGCCGCGATCCAGTGGAAGCCTTTGGGCGCTTTGACGGGCGCGGTCCGCCAGACCTCAATCAGATAATCGTGGCGGGTGATGGAATGGTGGAACTCGCCCAGCTTCTCGCGGCGCTCGGCGGCCGGCAGGAAACGCGCTTCGGGCAGCTCCCAGAAGCCGGCCAGACGCTTTTCGCCGGCGCCGCGCTGGCGCATCAGAACACGTCCCTGCCGCTCTACCAGACACAGCACGACCGACAGCTTGACGGCCTCGCGGCGGCGCGGCAAGACTGGCAACTGATCCTCGATTCCTTGTGCGCGGGCCAGGCAATGCTCGCGTAACGGGCACAGCAGGCATTGAGGATTCTTAGGCAGACAGACCGTTGCGCCGAGTTCCATCAGGGCCTGGTTGAAATCGCCGGGCCGACGCCGGTCCAGGAGAGTCTGGGCGATTTCGGCGAGCCGCGCGCGCACGGACGTGGCGCGGACGTCGCCCGCCTCGGCGGTCAGCCGGCTGAGCACGCGCACGACATTGCCATCGAGCACGGCGTGCGGCAAGCCGAAGGCGATGCTGGCGACGGCCGCGGCGGTGTAATCGCCGACGCCGGGCAGGAGTCTGATTCCTCCAAAAGTCTGCGGGAAGCGGCCGAGAAACGCGATGGCGCGAGCGGCTCGCCACAGGTTGCGCGCGCGGGCGTAATAGCCCAGCCCGCTCCACAGGGCGAGGTATTCCGCTTCAGGCGCCTGGGCCAGGGCCAGCGGCTCGGGATAGCGTTCGATGAAGCGCTCGTAGAAGGGAACCACGGCCGCCACGCGCGTCTGCTGCAGCATGATCTCGGAGAGCAGGATACGCCAGGGATCGCGCGTCTCGCGCCACGGCAGCTCGCGGCGCGCGGACTGATACCACTCGAGCAGCAACTGCCGGAACGGACGGGGTCGCAACATGCGTATTGATACAATCATAAGAGATCCCTCGTTGCGGCCTCGATTTTGAAGGGTTTCTCACACTGTGCCAGAGCTGCTGCGGGTCCGCGGGGCGCGGGTCCATAACCTCAAAAACATCTCCGTCGATCTGCCGCACAACCGGCTGACGGTAGTGACAGGCGTCTCCGGCTCGGGCAAATCTTCGCTGGTTTTCGACACGATTTACGCCGAGGGTCAGCGCCGTTACGTCGAGTCGCTTTCGGCCTACGCGCGACAGTTTCTCGACCGCATGGAGAAGCCCGCGGTGGACGAGATCGACGGCATCGCTCCGCCCATCGCCATCCGCCAGAAGAACACGACGCGCAATCCGCGCTCGACCGTTGCGACATCGACCGAGATTTACGATTTCCTGCGGCTGCTGTTCGCGCGGGCCGGCCAAACCTGGTGCCCGGCGTGCGAGAAGCCGGTGGTGCGCGACACCGTGGACCCCGTCGCCGCGACGATGATGGCGGAGCCGGAGGGCTCGCGCTGGTACGCCCTGTTCCCGATTCACCACGAGCAAGCGGCCGGCGAGCAGGTGCTGAAGGATCACCTGTTCGACTTGCGCAAGCGTGGTTTCAACCGGCTGTTCCAAGCCGGCCGCATGTTCGAGTTCTCGACGCCGGAGTCGCTGCTCGAAATCGATTTCTCGAAGCCCTTTTACTCTCTGGTGGATCGCCTGGTCCTGCACAGCGAAGCCGGCCGCGAGGCGCTGCGGCAACGGATCGTGGATACGATCGAGATCTGCTACCGCGAGGCGGGCGAGGTGATCTTCGAGCAGGCGGGAGAGCCGGAGCCGAAGCGGCTGCGGTTCAGCGAGCGCTTCGCCTGCAAGAGCTGCGGGCGCGAGTTTCTCACCCCCGAACCGTCGCTGTTCAGCTTCAACAATCCCTATGGCGCGTGTCCGCAGTGCCAGGGCTTCGGCAACACGATCGACTACGACCTGGACCTGGTGATTCCGGATCCGTCCAAGTCGCTGGCCGGGGGCGCGGTGGAGCCGTGGACCAAGCCGAACTACGATTGGGGGCTGGAGGAATTCCTCGCGCGCAATGCGGGCCGGGTGCGGCCCGATGTCGCTTACGCGGAACTGCGCCCGGCGGAGAAGGCCGTTCTGAAAGAGGGCATCAAGAAGTTTTTCCACGCAGTCGAGCGCAAGAAGTACAAAGTTCACGTCCGCGTTTTCCTGGCGCGCTATCGGGGCTACACCGAGTGCAGCGCGTGCGGCGGCGCGCGGTTGCGCGAGGACGCGCTGTTCGTCCGCGTCGGCGGCCAGACGATTGCGGGCGTGGCGAAGATGAATATCGCCGAATCGCTGGCCTTTTTCGACGGCCTGCAACTGGGCGCGGAGGAGGCGGCCATCGCCGGCCGGATTCTGATCGAGGTCCGGCAGCGGCTCCAATTCCTGTACGACGTCGGGCTGGAATACCTCACGCTGGATCGACTTTCGATGACGCTCTCGGGGGGCGAGGCGCAGCGCATCCAACTGGCGACGTGCTTGGGCTCGCGCCTGGTCGGCGCGACCTACGTGCTGGACGAACCGTCGATCGGCCTGCACCCGCGCGACACGGGACGGCTAATCCGCATCCTGCACGATCTGCGCGATCTGGGCAATACGATTCTCGTGGTCGAGCATGACGCCGACCTGATGCGCGCCGCGGACCACGTGGTCGACATGGGGCCGGGCGCGGGCGAACAGGGTGGCGAGATTACGTTTGAGGGCACGCTCGCCGAGATGCTGGCGCTCGAGCCGGGCGACGGGTCGGCACGCCCAGCGCCGCTGACGGCCAGATACCTGCGCGGCGAGCTGAAGACTTCCTTAAAAACTGCGCGGCGGGGCGTAAATCCGAAGCAGACGCTGCGCTTGCAGGGGTGCCGCGTTCACAATCTGAAGAACATCGACGTGCTGCTGCCGCTCGGCCTGATGACGGTCGTGACGGGCGTCTCGGGTTCCGGCAAATCGACGCTGGTGCACGACGTGATCTACAAAGCGCTGCAAGCGCGGCTCAATCGCGAGCCGGCCAATGCGGGTTTCGCGAAGGGCGCGGCGTCGAAGCAAGGCGAGCAGAGCGAGAGCCCGGCCGGGCGGCAGGCGTGCCGCGCGATGACGGGCGCGGAGCGCGTGCGCGAGTTGGTGCTGGTGGATCAGTCGCCCATCGGGCGCACGCCGCGGTCGAACCCGGTGACCTATTCCAAGGCCTTCGACCCGATCCGCGACCTGTTCGCCTCCACGCCCGAGGCCGAGCGGCGCGGCTACACGCCCGGCCATTTCAGTTTCAACATCGCCGGCGGACGCTGTGAAACGTGCCAGGGAGACGGCTCGGTGACCGTAGAAATGCAGTTCCTGGCCGACGTGGAACTGATCTGCGAGGACTGCCGCGGCACGCGCTACAAGCAGTCGATCCTGGACGTCCGCTACCACGGGCTCAACATCTACGATGTGCTGCAATTGACCATCAGCGAGGCGCTGGCCTTCTTCGCCGATCGGCCGCGCATCGTCGCGCGGCTGCGGCCGATGGCCGACGTGGGGCTGGGTTACCTGCGGCTGGGACAATCGGCGACGACGCTTTCGGGCGGCGAGGCGCAACGCGTGAAGCTGGCTTCGCACCTGACGCAATCCGATGCCAAGGGCGTGCTGTACCTGTTCGACGAACCCACGACCGGCCTGCACTTCGACGACATCGCCAAACTGCTGGACGCGTTTGAGCGCCTGTTGCACAAAGGCGCGTCGCTGCTGATCATCGAGCACAACCTGGAGGTGATCCGCCACGCCGATTGGGTCATCGACCTGGGGCCCGAGGGCGGCGACGGCGGCGGCCGCATTGTCGTGGAGGGCACGCCGGAGAGCGTGGCCGCTTGCGAAGCCTCGTACACCGGCCGGTTCCTGCGGCCGCTTCTCGCCTGAGCTGCGCTGGCGCACAATGAAAGTGAGATGTTCTGCGCGCTCCTGCTGCTGACGGCGCTCCTGCAGCAGCCGAAGACTCAGCCGCCGGCAAAGCCCGCTTCGGACCCGCTGGCCGATGCACAGAGCCAGCTCGACGCGGGCCATCCCGAGCAGGCGATCGTCATCCTGAAGGACCTCCTAGACAAGAACCCCGACAACTACGGAGTGTGGTTCAATCTGGGCGTGGCCTACGGCCTGGCAGGACAGAACGGCGAATCAGCGGCCGCCTTCCGCAAGGTGCTGGCGCTGGAGCCGACTCTCTACGAAGCGCAGCTCAACCTCGGTCTGCTGCTGCTGAAGCAGAAGCAATACGCGGAGGCGCTGGACCTGCTGGCCCAGGCGGCGGCGCAGAAACCGCAGGAAGCGCGGCCGCAACGCCTGCTCGGCCAGGCGCTCGTGGGCGCGGGCAAGTTCTCCGAAGCGGAAATCAAACTGCGCGCCGCCACGACCCTCGACCCCAAACAGAGCGAAGCTTTCATCCTGCTGGCGCGGGCCCTGGCGGCGCAGGAGAAGTGGGCCGACGCGGCCGCCGCGATGGCGAAGTACAACGAGTTGAAGCCGGCCGACGGCTCCGCCCGATTGGAGCTGGCGCAGTTTCTAGAGAAGGCGAAGAAACCGGCCGAAGCCGCGGCCATCTATCGCCAGTTCCCGCACGATGCGGGCGCGATGGAACGCGCCGGCATGCTGGCGCTCGATCTGGGCGATACGAAGCAGGCCGTCGCGAACCTCTCGGCCGCGCTGGCGCTGAGCCCGACGCCGGCGCTGCGGTATGCCCTGGCGATGGCGCTCAAATTCGACGGACAACCGGAGCAGGCCATTGAGATTGCGACGCCGCTGGTCCAGGCGGAACCGAACAACTTCGATCTGCGCATGTTCTACGGCCGGCTGCTGCGCGATCAGCGGCAGTTCGTGCCCGCCGAGCGGCAATTCTCGGCGGCGACCAAGCTGAAGCCCGATTCGCTGGAGGCGTGGAAGGAGCTGACCGGCATCCTGCACGTCCAGAACAACTTCACGGCCGCGCTCGAGGCGTTGGAGAAAACCAGACAACTGGGCGGGGAAGATGCCGTCTACTTCTGGTACCGTGCGATCATGCTGGATGCACTCAAGCAGCCCAAGCCGGCCCTGGAGAGTTACCAGCGCTTCTTGAGTATGAGCGACGGGAAGCGCCCGGATGAGGAGTTCAAAGCGCGGCAGAGGGTTCGCATCCTGACGAGGGTACTGAACAAATGAGAGTCCCGATCGCGTTACTCTGCTTCGCGCTGTGCCTGGGAGCGGCCGACCTCGAGGCGGTGAAGAAAGAACCCGATTTGCAGAAACGCAGCGAACTGGCGCTGGACGCCGCAGCGGAAGCGTTGAAGCACGCGCGCGCTCTTCCGGCGGAAGGCGGATCGGTGGCGGATTTGCAGGTGGATATGGACACGATGGTGCAGGCGGTCGAGCTGTCGCTCAAATCCCTGCACGATATCGGGAAGCGCCCCGACAAGCTGGGCCGGTATTACAAGAAGGGGGAGCTGCGCACGCGCGAAATGCTGAAGCAGCTCGAAAACCTGGTGCAGGCGATCGCATTCGACAGCCGTCCGCCGGCGGAAAAAGCGCGCGACCGGCTGGTGGTGCTGCACGATGAGTTTCTGTTCGGAGTCATGAACGGCAAGTGAGGCCGGGGAGGCGAGTATGTTTCGCATTCTGCTGCTCGCAATGCTTTGCGTGACGCCAGTCGCGGCGCAGCGCGACTTCCTCACGGCGGACGAAGTGGACAAGTTACGCGACGCGCAGGAGCCCGACGACCGGATCAAGCTCTACCTGCTGTTCGCGCGCCAAAGAGTGGATCAGGTGGCGCAACTCTTCGCGAAGGAAAAGACGGGCCGCAGCATTCTGATCCACGACACGCTCGACCAGTACACGAGCATCATCGAGGCCATCGACACCGTCGTGGACGACGCGTTGGCCCACAAGCGGACCGTGACCGGGCTGCCGGTCCTGGCCAAGACGGAGCGCGAGTTGCTCACGAAGCTGGAGAAGCTCTCGGAGATTCAGGCCGCGGATAAGGAACGGTATAGGTTCAGTCTCGAGCAGGCGGTCGGCGCAACCCGGGACAGCGCCGATTTGTCCGATGTCAACGTCAAGGAGCGCGCGCGCGACGTCGACGAAAAAGAACGCCAGATCGAGAAGCAGCGCGAGGCGATGAGCGCGCCCGACCGCAAGTCGGAGAAGACCGCGGACGAGAAAAAAGCCGACGCGAATCCCAAGAAAAAACCGTCGCTGCTGAAGCCCGGCGAGACGCTGGACCAAGCCAATCAGAGCGACCAGTTACGCAAGAAAGACGACAAGGATCACTAGCCTGGCGCCGGACCCGCGCCCGGTTGCTGCGCCGCGCCGACGTGCTCCTCGAGCATCTCCCGCAGGATCTTGAACAGCGCGGCCGTGATGCTGAAGACTACGGGGCCCGCGATGACGCCCGCGAGCCCGAAGTACTCGACCCCGCCGAGAATCGAGAGCACAATCAGCAGGCTGTTCATCGGCATGCGCCCGCGCAGAATCAGCGGCCGAATGAAGTTGTCGCCTACGCCGACGACGACCAGCAGGCACCACAACGCCAGAATCGTGGCACGAATCCAGGCTCCCGAAATGAGCAGCACCGCTGCGCCGGGCACCCAGATCAGAGCCGTGCCCACCACGGGGACGAGGGAACAGATTGTGGCCGCCACGCCCCACAGCAACGGCGAAGGCAGACCCACGATGGCGAAACCAATGCCGACCAAAGCCCCCTGCACTACGGCCATGACCAGGGTCCCGTACACGTTGGCGCGTATCGCCTCGCTGGCCACGTCCAGCAGTTCCTCGACACGCCGCGAGGGCAACGGAACCCAATACGCCGCCAGCTCGCGCAGATGCTTCGCGCCTCGGAAGAACGAGTACAGCGTAAGAAAAGTGATGATGGCTTCGAGCAGTGTCGACGTGACGTTTCCGAACAGACCGCCGATGCGGCCGAGCGCCATATCGGCCGCCTGCTGCAACCGAATCATGAGCGCCGCCTGGAGACTCGGCACGGGCATGCCGGTGGAGCGCGCGAGCCATTCGAGCGGGCGCTCGACGAGCGCGGCAAACCAGACGCCCCATCCACCCTGCGAATTGCTCGACACGGCCAGCGTGCGATACAGGCCTTGTGCCTCGCGCGCCACGGTCACGGCCAGCGAAAGGACCGGCCCGGCCACCAGGGCGATGATCGACACGGTCGCCGCCAGCGCGGCCAGCGTGGGTTTCCGCCAGCGGCGTTCCAGCGCGGCGTGGATTGGATAACCGGAGATGCCCAGTACGATGCCCAGAAAAATCCCGCTCCAATAAGGGGCCGTGATCTGCCAGACGAGATACAGGGCAAGCCCCAGCAGCGCGCAGATCGTGATCATCGCGATGCGCCATTCCGGTTCTCGGATCATCCCTCGACCTCCCGCACTTCGATGCGCCGCATCTCTTGATTCTGACCGGCCGGCGCGGGCGCGATGCGAATCTCGACGCGACTCTTCGGCAGGAGCGATGGGAAGCGTTCCGCCCATTCGAGCAGCACCGCGGCCGGCCGCGCGAAAATGTCGTCCAGGCCCAGACCTTCGACCTGCCTGGCGGTCTCCAGGCGATACAGATCGACGTGGTAGACGGTGACCGGATCTCCATACTCGTGGATCAACGGGAACGTCGGGCTCGAAACCTCCTCCGGCCGCGCCGCGCCGAAGCCGGCCGCCAGCCCCTTGGCCAGCGTCGTCTTGCCCGCGCCGAGTTCGCCGATCAGCAGAATTGTCACCGGAAGGCCCCATTGCGCGGCCAGACCTGCACCCAGCTCGATGGTCGCCTCTTCGGTCGCGGTGAAGTAAATCGCGGATTTCATGCGCGCGCGCTACGGATCGCCTGCGGCAGGTAGCGCAGCAGATCCATCGCCGAAAACCCCATCTCGCCCAGTTCCAGCGCGCCGAGTTCTCCCGCCCGCCCGTGCAGCCAGACGGCGGCCAGAACGGCCTCCTCGTGGCGCTCCGGAAACTGCGCCAACAGGCCGGCGATCATGCCGGTCAGGATGTCGCCGCTGCCCGCCGTTGCCATGGCCGGCGTACCGGTCGGATTCACATACACGCGGCCATCGGGTAGCGCGATCACAGTGCGTTCCCCTTTGAGTACGACGACACACGCGCGCTGCTTCGCGAAGCGGCGCGCGATGTCAACCCGATTGGACTGCACGTCGGCCACGCTGGCGCCTGTCAGGCGGCCCATCTCTCCCGGATGAGGCGTCAACACGCGAAAGCGGCCCGAGCCGTGGAACGGCGTCAGAGCGAGCGCGTTCAGCGCATCCGCATCGACCACCATGGGCGTCGGCGCGCCCTGGAACAGCTTGCGGGCCAGATCCTCGGCTTCTTCCGTGTGGCCCAGACCCGGACCTACCGCCAGAACGTGCTGCGCGTCGATTTGACCGACGCGGTCGCTCCACGTCGCAGTCATCAACTCCGGCATCAGCGTCGTGACCGTGGAGCGTTCACGGACGTTGGTCGCCACCGTGACCAGGCCCGCGCCGGCGCGCAGTGCCGCCGCGCCCGCCATGGCCGCGGCGCCGCCCTTGCCCGGTCCGCCGCCAATGACGTGCACGTGGCCGAATGTACCTTTGTTCGCACCTCGCGGCCGGTCCCGCAGCAACTCGGCGAACAGCGCGGGCTCGACCAGGTTCAGCCAGTGCGCCGCGTCGTTTTCGATCAGCGCCGGCGGGATTCCGATCGGCGCAACGATGATCTCACCCGCCTGGTCGCAGGTGGGCGAAAGAGCCAGCTCCACCTTCGGCGCGGAGAACGTGACGGTATAACCGGCGCGCACCGACTCGCCCGCCAGGTGCAGCCCCGACGGCACGTCCACGCTGACGATCCTGGCCAGCGGGAACGCGCTGTTGATCTCGCGAATCAACTCCAGCGCGCGTCCCTCCGCGGGCCCTTCCAGCCCCGTGCCCAGCAGTGCGTCGACCACCAGCGTCGCCGGCCGCATCTCCGGCGTCACCTGCCGTTCGGCCGGGATGCCGAGAGCCTGCAGCGTTTTCCAATTCGTCGCCGCGTCCCCTTTAAACTCCGACCCGCCTGCCGCCAGCAGGACGTGCAGCGACGCCGGACGGAATCGCGTCCACAACTGCCGCGCGATCACCAGCCCGTCGCCGCCGTTGTTGCCTTTGCCGCAAACCACGACGATCCGCTGGCCCGTCAACGGCGCAAACATACGCTCCAGGAATTCAGTCACCCGGCAGCCCGCGTTCTCCATCAGGATCAACCCCGGAATGCCGGCTTCCATCGCCGCGCGATCGACTTCGCGCATCTGATCGGCGCTCAGAATCTTCATGACACAGCTCCCGTCACCCGGGCCTCCAGGCGGCGCAACGGCTCCGCCTCGCCCATGACAATTAGAAAATCGTTGGCCTCCACGGCCGTCTCGCCCGACGGGCTGAAAATCATCTCGCCACTGGCCCGCCGGATCCCCAAAACGATGACCTTCATCTCGCTGCTGATTTTCAGTTGCGCCAGGCTCTTGGCGACCAGATCGCTGCCAGCGATCACCTCAACCTGTTCGATGCTCACCCGCGGACCCGGATGCGTCGTCGTGAAATCCAGAAACTGCCGCACATGCGGCTTCAGCAGCGACTGGGCCATGCGGACCCCGGTCATAGTGTACGGCGCGAACACCGAGTCCGCGCCCACCTGGCGCATCTTGCGCTCCGCCTCTTCCTCGGCCGCGCGCGCCGCCACTCTCAATTTCGGATTCAGCGTTTTGGCCGAGATCACGGCGAACAGATTGTCCGCATCCGTGGCCAGGGCGGCGATCAGACCCGCGGCCCGCGTCACGCCGGCCTCCTTCAGCGTCTCGTCGCGCGTGGAATCTCCGAGCACGCCCAGGTAGCCGTTCCGTATCGCCCATTCCACGCGCTCTTCGCTGCGGTCGAACGATCAGCAGACGCGCCCCGGCCTCGCGCAGCTCCTGCGCCGCGCCCCGGCCCACGCGCCCGAATCCGCAGACGATGAAGTGGTCGCGCAACTGGTCGATCATTTTTCGCACCCTTCGTTTCTCCAGCAGGTTTCCGAGCTGCGCCTCGATGATGCCTTGCGTCATCACCCCCATGGCCAGCAGCAGCGTGGACACGCTGAGCAGCAGGTAGAACGAATTGAACGCGCGGCCGGCCGTCGTAAGCGGCCGGATCTCCGCGTAGCCCACGGTCGTCATCGTGATCAGCGCCATGTAGAAGGCGTCGAAAACAGGGTAGCCCGCGACCGCCACGAAGCCGGCCGTACCCACGCCCAGCGTCACCGCGATGGCGGCGGCAACAATCAGAATTCGCCGCAATACACCGCCCATGGTTTACAGCTTCCGCAACACCAGCAGCGTCATGTCGTCCTGCAGTTCGTCCGGGAACGCGGTCCAGCGCCGCACCGCATCCATCACCTCCGCCGTGATCTCCGCACCGTCCCGGTCGGCGTTGTCCACGAGCAACTCCCGCAGCCGCTGCTCGCCGAAGTCCTCTCCGTATTCATTTTCCGGCTCGGTGATGCCGTCGGTGTACAGCACCAGCAGGTCGCCGCGCTGCAGCTCCAGCCGGCTTTCGTTGTAACTCGCGAACGGAAACGCGCCCACCACCATGCCGTTCGTGTCGAGCGTCGAGGCCTGCCCGCGGCGCACCAGAATCGGCGGCAGGTGCCCCGCGTTGACGTACGTCAACTGGCTTGTCCCGTCGTCGTACAGGCTGAAGAAAAACGTGGCGAATTTCTCCGGCGCCGTGGAGGCGTAGACCTGCTGGTTCAAATTCGAAATCAGCCTAGAAGCGCTGAACCCGTCCCCGCGCCCGGCCTTGATGGCCTCGGTCCATTGCCGCAACTGGCTGCGCATCGACGACTGCAAGGTCGCCATCAGCAGCGCCGCCGAGATGCCCTTGCCGGCCACGTCGCCGATGGCCAGAGCGAGGCTGATTCTCGCTGATTTTCTGGTAGTCGTAATAGTCGCCCGAGACCATTCGCGCGGCCTCGCAAACCGAGTCCAGGCGCAGCGATCCCAGCCCTTGAATCGGCTTCGGATGGAGCTGGCTCTGGACCTCGCGCGCGATCTCCAGCTCGGCCCTCAGCCGCTGCCGCTCCTTTTCGCCCTCCAGCAGTTGCCCCAGGTTCTCCGTCATGCGGTTGAACGACCGGCTCAATTCCGCCAGCTGGTCGTTGCCGTGCACCGCGATGCGGTGCGTCAGGTCGCCGCGCATCACCCGCTGCGTCCCCTCGTGCAGCGCGTCCACCGCCACCATGATCGTGCGCGTCAGGCTGATGCCGATCCAGAACGAAAACGCTTCGACGATCAGGAACCCGAGAGCGAAAGCCCCCAGCCACACCAGCAGCAGTTCCGTGTCGGCCGTCGTGCTCTCGCGCCCGAACAGGACGCCGTACACCGACGACATTCTCGTCCGCGTCCCCAGCACGGCCTCGGTGAACTGCTGCGGCGCCTGCCACAGGCCCACGGGCATGGCGTTGCCCCACTTGATTTCCAGATCCAGCGGGTTCACCGCCGCCGTGGTCACGTTTTCAGGGCTCGACGGCTCGCCCTCCACCGGCGCATGCAGGCGTGCCGCCGGCGTATCGCCACGGCGGCTGACCGGAACCCGCAAGCGGATCTCTCCCAACCCCGGCACGAGCGACAACAGGAACGTCCGCGTCACCGGCACGATCACCGCTACGTCCACGCCCTCGCCTGAGGAATGGGCCCACAGATAATACTCGCCGTCTTTGAGCAGCAGGCCCCCGCACTCGCCATGTCCTGGCGGCGGCGCCTCCGGATTCACGTTCTCCGGCCAACCGCGCACCCGCCCGCCCCGCTCCCGCAGCACGACCCGCGAGCCGGGGTAGCGCTCCCGGTAAAACATGCCCGCCCGCCGCAGCGCGTCGGCGCGCATCGCCTCGGGCACGTGCGCCAGCGCCTGTGCCGATTGACGCACGACCTCGATGCGCCGGTCGATCTCCGTCTTCAGCAGATACCCGCTCACCTGGCTCGCCACGGCCAGCGCGCCCATCTCAATCAGAAACGCCAGCAGGAGGATCGGCACCAGCGCAATGAATACATAGGCCACCAGCAGCCGCTTGCGCAGCCACCAGATCTGCTTGCGCACCTGCCGCAAACCGGCCCGCAGAATGACGAACGAGCCCAGCCCGACGACCACAGCCCAGGTCGCCAGCCACACCCCGCTGCCCAGCCGCCCCGGCAACCCCGTCAGCGCCAGGACCAGCAACACGGCGAACACGCGCTCGGCCCAGCCGATCTGCTCCAGCCAGCCGCGCCAGCCTTTTTGCGCCATTCCGTTTCAGGTTATCCGATCGGCCCCCGCCCCGGCGTCTCAGATCCGCGAATGCGCGATGTCCGGCAGGTCGTCGGCGTGGCGCACCTGCTCCGGCTGCAGGTAATTCGCGGTCAGAAACAGCTTCAACGTCGTCAGCGTCGCCTTCGGCTCGTCGGTGTAACGGAACAGATTCAGATCCCGCTCCGAGATCATTCCGCGCTTCACCAGCGCGTCGATATTAAGGATTTCCTTCCAATACTCGCTCCCGTACAGCAGGATCATCATCGGCTTCTCGAGCTTTTCGGTCTGCATCAGCGTCAGCAGTTCGGTCATCTCATCCAGCGTCCCGAATCCGCCCGGAAACACTATCAGCGCTTTCGCCAGATACGCGAACCAGAACTTGCGCATGAAGAAGTAGTGGAACTCGAAGTTCAGCTCCGGCGTGAGGTACGGATTCGCATGCTGCTCGAACGGCAGTCCGATGTTGAAGCCGATGCTGATGCCACCTGCGTCGTGCGCGCCGCGGTTGGCCGCTTCCATGATGCCCGGTCCGCCACCCGTGCACACCGCGAAGCGCCGCGTGGGCGGCTCCAAGCCGTCGCTCCATTGGGTCAGCATCCGCGCCACCTCGCGGGCCTCGTTGTAATACTTGCTCATCGGACCGTCTTCAGTGATCCGTGCCGAGCCGAAAAACACGATCGTGTCCCGTACTTTGTAGCGCCCCAGGCGGTCCAACGGCTCCAGGTATTCGGACAGAATGCGCAGCCCGCGCGCGGACCAACTCTCCATGAAACGCTTATTCTGGTACGCCAGCAGCGCCCGCGAGTCCTGTTGCATTTCGCTCATTGGCTTTCCTTTGTCTCCGCGCTATGCGCCGGCCGCGCCGCTTCCAGTTCGGCCACGCGCCGCTCCAGTTGCCGCAACTGGCGCAGCATCTCCGGCAGCCGTGGAAACGCCGTCACCGCGCGCCGCCACGTCGCCGCGTCGAACGCCGGCGAGCCCGCCACCACCGCCCCTGCCTCCACGTCGCCTCCAACACCGCCGTGGGCGTATACGATCGCGCCGTCGTGGATCGTCAGGTGCCCCGAAATGCCCGCCTGGCCCGCCAGCAGAACGTTCTTCTCCAATATGCTGCTGCCAGCCAGTCCGACTTGGGAACAGATGATGTTGTCTTCGCCCACCTCGCAGGCGTGTCCCACCTGCACCAGGCTGTCGATCTTGGCCCCGCGGCGGATTCTCGTCTCGCCCACCGTGGCGCGGTCGATATTGCTCAGCGACTGGATCTCCACGTCGTCCTCGACAATCGTCGGGCCCGATTGGGGAATCTTTTCATGACTCCCGTCGGCGCGCTTGGCGAAACCGAACCCGTCGCCGCCCACCACCACGCCGTTCTGTAGAATCACGCGATTCCCGATCCGGCAGTATTCGCGTACGCTGGCCTGGGAATGCGCCAGGAAGTCGTCGCCGATCTCGGCGCCTTCGTATATCGTCACGTGCGGGTGCAGCACCGCGTTGCGCCCGATCTTCACCCGCGGCCCGACCACCACGTATGCTCCGAACGACGCGTTCTCGCCGATCGTCGCATCCGCCGCGATCACGGCCGTCGCGTGGATGCCCGCCGCGGGCCGTGGCGCCTGGTAAAACAATCCCACCGCGCGGGCGAAATCCAGATACGGGTTCGCCGAGATCAGGCACGGCAGCGGCGCATCGCCCTTCAAGTGTTGGAAAAACTTTTCGTTGACGATGATCGCTCCGGCCCGCGTCTCGCGCACCTTGGGCGCGTATTTCGAGTTGGCCAGAAACGCGATTTCGTCCGGCCCGGCCATCTCCAGCCCCGCTACGCCGCGAATCTCCTTCTCGCCGGCGTTCTCGCTCGCCGCCCCGTCCGGGCCGGGAGCCTTCAGCACGCACCCCAGCTTCGATGCGATCTCCCGTAGTTTCATGCCACCAGCCTAGCGCACAGGCCCACCAGGGCTGCCACGCTAAAATGAATTGGATCTGATGTCAAAATCGTTTCACCTTCCTGCCGCTGTGCTGTGTGCGGTTTTCCTGGCGGTGGCAGACAGGGCCGAGACACCGCTGCCGCCCCAACCCGTGCCCGCGTCGCCCTCCGCATCACAGGCCTCGGCGAACTCTCCCCAACGCCCCGGCGAACTCGAGGCCGCGGCGGAGGAGTTCAAACTTGCCACGGCATCGCTTGGCCTACGCGCCGACAGCCCGCGCAAGACCGCTACGGGCGGCATCAAGCTCTCTGCGTTCCACGGCCGGCTCTACGAAAACTTCCGCAACGACTTTCTCGACGCCGTGCCCCATGAGATCGCTCAGAACGGCGGCACCAAGGATCTGCTGCGCCGCAACCAATTCGGTTTCAACATTTCCGGACCCGTCTTCCTGCCCCGCATCTACAACGGATCGCGCCGGACTTTTTTCTCCCTCAACTACGAGGGCGTGCGCGAGCACATCGGGCGCTCCTACCTGCAAAGCGTGCCCATCATGGCCGAACGCGGCGGCGACTATGCCTCCGTCGTGGATGCGGCCGGCGTGCCGCTTCAGGTCTACGACCCTCTCACCACACAAGCCAATCCCGCTTACGACTCCACCCAGCCCGTCTCCACAGCCAACCTGCAATACGACCGCGCAGCTTTTCCCAACAGCATCATCCCCGCCGCCCGGCTCGACCCCGTCGCTCAAAAGATCATCTCGTACATCCCCGCGCCTAACACCGACGTCGGCCCATATTTTCAGAACAACTATTTCGTGGTCTCGCCCGAGACCGACACCGCCAGCGGAATGATCGCCAAGGTGGACCATAGCTTCGATGAGAAGCACCGCCTGAGCGTCAGCATCGCGTACACCAACGGTTTCGACGCAGCCGCCCATTACATCGACAATGCCGCCGATCCCGGCTCCCCGGACCGCCAGTATTCCAACCGGCGCGTCACCGCCGAGCACGTGCTGACCCTCTCGCCCGGCAGCGTCAACACGGCCACCGTCGACATTAGCAGCAACGTCTCGGCCAACGCCTCCGGCTCCATCGACCCCGCCACGGCGCTCGGTCTGACCGGCCTCTCGGCCCAGGTCTTCCCGCGCATCAATTTCGGTTTCCTGCCCGTCGGCCGCTATAACCCCAATACCCGCATGGCCCGTAACGTTTTTACCTTCAGCGATGCGCAATCCCTCAAGCTCGGCAAACATAGCCTGCGCTTTTCCGGCCAGTTCCAGCGCCAGCAGGTCGACACCTATCAGCCCTCCGCGCCCGCCGGAGCTTTCTACACTTCGGCCGGCTACACCGACCTGCCCGGCATCGTGAACACGGGCTCGCAATTCACGAGCTTTCTTCTCGGCGCCGTGGATTCTGGCGACGTCAGCGATGTCCTTTCGCCCAGCTATTTCCGCATCTCGCGCTACGTGCTCACCGCCGCCGACACCTGGGAACTGGCTCCCGGCCTGACGCTCAGCTTCGGCCTGACTTTTGAACTGCAATCGCCGCGCATCGAGAAGTACAACCGCCAGTCCACCGTCGACCTCAACGCCGTCAATCCCGCCGATGGCCTGCCCGGCGCGTTGATCTTCGCCGGCCTCAATGGCGCGCCCACCGGCTTCCAGCCGTACATCGGCCGCGGCGACCCCTCGGCCTCGGTGGCCTGGAGTCCCGGCGCCAACCGCAAGAGCGTCCTCCGCGCCAGCTATGCCCGCAGCTACCAGGAGCCCCCGCTCTATGGCACCCAGTGGGGCACCCAGGGTTTCAATGGCGTGCAGACCTTTACCGCGCCCAATTCGGAACTCACACCCGCCTTTTTCCTGGCTGGCGGCGTGCCGTCCGCCGGCCCGCTCCCCGATCTGCGCGCCGGCGCCGCCAACGGCACCAACGCGGCTCTCTTCGAAAGCTCGGGCAAGGCCTCCATCTACCAGTCCTCCGGCGTCTCCTATGAACGCGAGGTGCCCTTCCAGATCGTCCTCTCGGTCGGCCTTAGCACCGCCTGGGGGCATGACATCTTCGTGGGCAACTGGGCCGCCAACCCCAACGCCATTTCGCCCAACGACCTGCAGTACGGCGTGCTGCTCAACGATGCCAATTTCCGTAATGCGCTGCGCCCCTATCCCGACTACCTCGACTTCGACGTCAACAGCCTTTGGCCCGCGGGCAACTACCGCCGCAACAGCGGCTGGTTCCGGGTCGAGAAACGCACCTCCGGCGGGCTCAGCCTCAGCGCCACCTACGAGTACTCGCGGCAGTGGGACGACTACAGCGGCCCTTACGGCAAGCAGGATTATTTCAATCCCCACAACGAGTGGGCGCTCTCGCCCTGGAACCCGCCCCAGCGGCTTTCTCTCAACCTCAGCTACGACCTGCCCATCGGCGCCGGCAAGCCTTTTCTCAACTTCCGCGACTGGCGCCGCCACTTCGTCGATGGCTGGTCGGTCAGCGACATTTCCACCCTCCAGGACGGCGGCCCCATCGCCCTCGAGGCACTCTTCAACAACACCGGTGGCATCATCAGCGCCCTCCGCGTCGATGTCGTGCCGGGCGTCTCGCCGAGCGTGTCGAACCAGAGCCCCACCCTGTGGTACAACCCCGCCGCCTTCACCCAGCCGGCCGATTTCACGCTGGGCAACGCCTCGCGCACCATCTCGATTCTCAACCCCGGTCTGCAGAACCACGACCTGTCCCTGGCCAAGCGCTTTCCCCTGGACGCCGATCGCGCCGTCGAGTTCACCGCGTCCGCCTTCAACTTTCTGAATCACGCCAACTGGAATAACCCCGACCCGGTCATCGGATCGGTCGCTTCGCCCAACACGGACGCCGGCCATATCATCGGCTCGCGCGGCGGGCGCGTGGTGCAGCTCGGCCTGCGGCTGAGTTTCTGACAATGGGATTCTGACCATGCTGCGCAGACAACTTATCGGCCTGCTCGCCGCCGCCGCGGCGCTTCCGGCGGCCGATAAGCCGTCTTCGCCGGCCGCCGCCCTGCGCTGCCGCGTCACGGCCTGGTTGGGCGATCCGCCGCTCGACCCCGCCACTGTCAAGGCCACCGTCGAGGGCCGCGGCGCGAAGATCGTCGGCATCCACGATCCGGCCTCGCCCCTGCTGCTGCTCATCGTTCTCGATCTGACCGGCGATCTGGCATTGATTTCGCCCGCGCGCGATGCGCTTAAGAGCGAGCTGCAGGCCCTGCCGGCCAACGTCTGGGTGGCGCTGTTGCGCGCGCAGGACGGTTTGCGCGTGCTCGCCGATCCGGGGCCCGGGCGCGCCGCCGCGATCGCGCAACTCGATGCGCTGGAGACCACCGGCCGCGCCGGTCTGCTCGAGGCCGTCGAGCCCGCCGCGGCCCTCGCGGAGCGCATTCTGCGCCGCTCGCCGGTCCGCACCGCCGTGCTGTTCCTGACTGACTCGAGCATCTACAACTACCGCGAGGACTACACCAATCCGGTGATCAACCCCAGCGACTCGCGCGACCTCAGCCGCCGCTTTCCCGATGCCCTGATCCGCGAAAAAGCGGCCAAGCTCGCCGCGACCCTCAATGCTTTCGACGTGCCGGTGTTCATCCAGCACCTGGCCTTTCTGCGCGACCGGCTGAACGAGGCCTATCAGACCGGCCTGCAGCAGATCGCCGAGGCCACCGGCGGCTCGGCCGCCTTCAGCCGCGCGCCGGGCGACATTCCCGGCGACATCGGCCAGATGTTAAAAAAAATCGCGGGCCTCTGGGCGCTCGATCTGGAGCTGCCCGCCGGCACCCCGCGAACCTATAGCGTGCAACTCACGGCCGCAGGCCGCGAGATTCAGTACCGGACCCGATTCACACTCGCCGCACGGGGAAAGGAACCCAAGTCATGACTCGCTGGCCTCGTCTCGCCACGTCGGTAGTGCCGCTAGTAGCGGCCTGCCTGTTCTTGATTCTGTGGATCGGCAGCCGCCGGGAGGCGCACCTGGCGAATGCGGATGTCGCGCACGTGCGCAAGGCGTACGCCGACGCCGAGACGCGCGTCCAGACTATGGAGGCGCAGAACGTGGCACTGCGCGCGCAGCTCGAATCCAGCGGCCTGCACCCTGCCATGCCCCCGCCGCCGCCCCGCTCCGCAAGCGCCTCGGCGGGCGTCGAGACGGTGCGCGTCCTGGCGCTCACCCAGCGTCAATTGAGCGATACGAAGGCCGCCCTGCAGGGCGCCCAGGCGCGCCTGCAGCAGCTCGAAGCGTCGCTCGAACAACTGCAGTCGGACAATCGGCGGCTCGAATCGGCGGCCACTCAGGCGCGCGAGGAAGCCGACGGCCTGCGGCGAGTGAATGAGACCATCGAGGCCGAATTGAAATCCAAGACCGCCCGGGCCGACGCTGCCGACGAGCAGCTCCGCCGCGTGCAGGCCGAATCCGGCGAATCCCGGCAACGATTCAACCAGGCGGCGGCGACGCTGCACGAACTGGACGATCTGGCGCGGCGGCGCGACAACTACCTGAACGACCTGCAGCGCCGCTACCGCGACGTGAATGAACAGTTGCGCGCGCTGGCGGCGCGGTTGGATCACTATCGCGACTCGAGCAGCGCCCCCAGCTTCTCCGCCGACCTGCCGCGCCTGCAGAGCGTGATCCAGGCGGCCGAGGAAGACCTGCGCCAGGTGCAGACTCTCAACGCTCAGGCGCTCCGGCTGAGCCAGCGGCTGCAGACGAAGTAACGCAGACGAAGTAACGGCCGCGCGCGGGGCCGTCGGGCGTATACTCATCGGCAATCGGGCGCCACAGTGGAGGTCCCGGCCTGGAGGTTATAGGCGATGCGGCAAAAAGCATTTTTGTGGTTGGTTGTTTCCGCCGGTATGGCACTGGCGTCAAGCCCTGCGATTCGTGCGCAAGCCGCTCGCCCAGCGCCGATTTACCTCGATCCGAAGCGGCCGGTCGAGGATCGCGTCGACGATCTGATGAGCCGGATGACGCTCAAGGAAAAAGTCGGGCAGCTCAATTTGCCGTGTGTGTATGTGGATGAATTGGGCAAAGACATCCCCTCGAAGCTGGAGGCGTGCAGGAAATTCACGGCCGGAACCTACACCTCAGGAAATCGGTCCGGCCTGCGGCTTCTTCACGCTCGCCGATCGAGATTCTGCACGAAGGCGCGCGCCAACAGGCGGAGTACTTCAACGAGCTGCAAAAAATCGCGCTGACCCAGACGCGCCTGAAAATACCGGTCATGCAGGACGAGGAAGGGACGCATGGCGCCATGTTTCCGGGCGCCACGGTTTTCCCGGAGGGCCTGGCCGTGGGCAGTTCCTTCGACCTGGATCTGGTGCAGGCGATCTACGCGGCGGCGGCGGCGGAGGCGCGCGCGGTCGGCATCCACATGCTTTCCACGCTGGTGATGGAAGTGGATCGCGATCCGCGCATGGGCCGCAACGAGGAAGCCTACACCGAAGATCCTTACCTCTACATGCGCATCGGCGAGACCATCGTGCGCGCCACGCAGGGTTCCGACATCTCCGCTCCCGACAAGGTCATCGCGGTGCTGACCGATTTTCCCACGCAAAGCGAACCGGCGAGCGGCCTCGAGCGCGGCGCGATCGAGGTGTCGGAGCGCTCGCTTGCGCGAGAACTTCATGCCGCCCTGGATCGGCGCCATCACCAAAGCCGGGGGCTTGGGCGTGATGGCCGGTTATCCGGAAATCGAAGATGTGCCGGCGCACGCCTCGGTGAAGTGGATGAACGATGTTTTGCGGCAGGAGATCGGTTTCAAGGGAGTCGTCGAGAGCGAAGGCGGCGGCTTCGCCACCCTGATTTACGAGCACATCGTTCCCACCCAAAAGGAAGCCGGACAGCTGGGCTTGAAAGCCGGAGTCGATTTGAATATCACCTACGAGCCGGCCTACATGGGACCGTTGGTCGAGAGCGTGGAAGAGGGCCGTGTCCCCATGGCGCTGGTGGATCGCGCCGTGCGCAGAGTTCTGGAACTGAAGTTCCGCCTGGGCCTGTTCGAGAATCCCTACGTCGATGTGGACCGCGCCGTGCAGGTCGTGCACTCGCAGGCGCATCAGGAACTGGCTCTGCGCGCCGGCCGCGAAGGAATCGTGTTGCTGAAGAATGACAAGAACCTGTTGCCCCTCAAGAAGGATTTGAAATCGGTGGCGGTGATCGGCCCCAACGCGGACGATGTGATGAACCAACTGGGCGACTATTCGCCGAAGAAGATTCTGCAGCACGTCACGACCGTGATCGAGGGAATTAAGGCCGCGGTTTCGCCCCAAACCAAAGTCACCGCAGGTGCGCGGCTGCGAAATCACCGGCACGGACAAGAGCGGATTTGCCGACGCCGTGCAGGCCGCGAAAGGGGCCGACGTCGCGATTGTGGTGGTCGGCGAGCGGCAGCATGAAACGGACGGGCTCGGCGGCGCCCACCGATGGGGAAGGCCACGATGTGGCCAGCCTGGATCTCTCGGGCGAGCAGGAGGACGCTGATCCAGGCCGTCTTCGAGACCGGCACTCCCACCGTGGTGGTGCTGATCAACGGCCGGCCGCTCTCCACGCGCTGGACCTCCGAACACGTGCCCGCGCTGGTGGAGGCGTGGGAACCGGGCGAGCGCGGCGGCGAAGCCGTGGCCGACGTGCTCTTCGGCAATTACAACCCCACCGGCCGGCTGGCCATCTCAGTGCCGCGGCACTCCGGCCAATTGCCCGTCTACTACAATTACAAGCCTTCCAAGGCCTACTGGATCAAAGAGGCCTGGAGCGGGCACAAGGGTTACGTGGATATGCCTGGCACGCCGCTGTACCCGTTTGGTTATGGGCTGAGCTACACCAATTTCGAGTACAGCAATCTGCGTGTTGAGCCGGCGGAGATTCATCCCGGCGGCGAAGCGCGCGTGACCGTGGACGTGAAAAATACCGGCGGCCGCGCGGGCGTGGAAACTGTGCAGCTTTACATGCACGAGCAGTACACTCCCGTCGCAACCCCAGTCAAGCAACTGCGGGGCTTTGAGCGCGTGGCGCTGGAGCCAGGCGAAACCAAGACTGTCACGTATGAAGCTCACGCCGGAGGATTTGCAGTTGCTCGATATCGACATGCGCTGGCGGGTCGTGCCGGGCGACTTTGAAATCATGGTGGGAAAATCGTCGGCGGAGATAGCTCTCCAGGCGATCCTGAAGGTGACGCCGTAGCGCGCGGGGCGCGGGAGAAACGCGGAAGTTCGGCCCCGGCGGCTGGGATGCGGCGCGCGTTCCCGGCTACAATCAAGACAGGCCGCCGGCGCAGGCGGGTGTGGGGACGTAGCTCAGTTGGATAGAGCAACCGCCTCCTAAGCGGTAGGTCGGCAGTTCGACTCTGCCCGTCCCTACCACATCCTCCGGCGTGGCGATTCCCCGTATACTGGGCTTCTCTACAGCCCATGACCGACAAGCCTTTCGTCCACCTGCATTGCCATTCCGATTACTCGCTGCTCGACGGCGCGTGCGAGATCAGCCGGCTGATGGACCTGGTGGAGCGCGAAGGCATGCCGGCGATCGCGCTGACCGACCACGGCAACCTGTTCGGCGCGGTGGAATTTTACACCAAAGCCAAGGCCAAGGGGATCCACCCGGTGATCGGCTGCGAAGTCTACGTATCGCAACAGGACCGGGCGATTAAGAACGAGACCAACCGCTACAACCACCTGGTGCTGCTGGCCGAGAACCAGGAGGGCTATCGCAATCTGATCAACCTGGTCTCGACCGGCTTTCTGGAAGGCTTCTACTACAAGCCGCGCATCGACAAGGACCTGCTGGCGCGCCACAGCCGCGGGCTGATCGCGCTATCGGCGTGCCTGAAGGGCGAGGTCACGGAGTCGATTCTCAGGGAGCGCTACGACGAGGCGCGGCGCCATGCCTACGAATACCAGGACCTGTTCGGCAAGGGGAACTTCTTCCTCGAAATTCAGGACCACGGATTGAGCGAGGACCGCGTGGCGATGCCGCAGGTGTACCGGCTCTCGGCCGAGACCGGCATTCCGCTGGTGGCGACCAACGACGCGCATTACCTGGAGCAGTCCGACGCGCGCGCGCAGGACATCCTGACCTGCATCCAGACCGGCAAGACGGTGAACGACGAGAAACGGTTGCGCTTCTCGACGCAGGAGTTGTTCGTCAAGAACCGCGATCAGATGATGGTGCTGTTCGGCGAGGTCGAAGACGCGCTCGACAGGACCTGGGAGATCGCCCAGCGCTGCCAGGTGAAGCTGGAACAGATCGCGGAGCCGTTTCCGAAATTCGACGTGCCGGCGGAACACACCATCGACACGTACTTCGCCTGGGTGGCGCGGCAGGGCTTCGAGGGACGGCGCGCGCGCCTGGAGCAGCAGGCCGCGCGGGGCGGCCTGAAGCACCGTCTGCCGGAGTATGAAGAACGCCTCGAAACGGAGATCACGCTGATCCAGCAGATGCGCTTCTCGGGCTACCTGCTGATCGTGTGGGATTTTATCCGGCATGCCAAATCGATCGGCATTCCGGTGGGTCCGGGGCGCGGCTCGGCGGCCGGCTCGCTGGTGGCCTACGCCATGGGCATCACCAACATCGATCCGCTGCAATACGGGCTGATCTTCGAGCGGTTCCTAAACCCGGAGCGCATCAGCCTGCCGGATATCGACGTGGACTTCTGCACCAACCGGCGCGCAGAAGTGATCCAGTACGTCACCGAGAAATACGGCCGCGAGCAGGTAGCGCAGATCATCACCTTCGGCACGCTGGGGGCCAAGCAGGCGTTGAAGGATGTCGGGCGCGCGCTGGAGATGAGCTATTCCGAGGCCGAGAAGCTCACCAAGCTGATCCCGAACCAACTCAACATCAAGCTGCCGGAGGCGCTGGCGCAGGAGCCGGCGATCAACGCCGCCGCGGCGAATGATCCGCGCGTGCGCGAGATGCTCGATGTCGCGCTGCGGCTGGAGGGCATGGCGCGCAACTGCAGCGTGCACGCGGCCGGCGTCGTGATTTCGCCGCAGCCGCTGAAGGATCTGGTTCCGCTCTATAAAACGAACAAAGACGAAATTGTCACCCAGTACGACATGCAGTGGCTGGAAAAACTCGGCCTGCTGAAGATGGATTTTCTGGGCCTGACGACGCTGACGATCGTCAACGAGGCGCTCAAGCTGATCAAGCAGATGCGCGGCGTCGATGTAAACCTGGAGGAGCTGCCGCTGGACGACCGGGACACCTACGGCAGAATCTTCTCGCAAGGCCTGACGAGCGGCGTATTCCAATTCGAGTCAACGGGCATGAAGGACGTCCTGCGCCGCTATCAGCCGGAGCGCATCGAGGACCTGATCGCGCTCAACGCCCTATACCGGCCGGGGCCGATCAAGGGCGGCGTGGTCAACGATTTCATCGATCGCAAGCACGGCCGGCGGCAGGTGACCTACGACCTGCCGGAGCTGAAGCCGATTCTCGAGGAGACCTACGGCATCATCCTCTACCAGGAGCAGGTGATGCAGATCGCGCAGCGCATCGCCGGCTACCGCCTGGGCGAGGCCGACATCCTGCGCAAGGCGATGGGCAAGAAGAACGCCGCCGAGATGGATAAGCAGCGGCAGCGTTTCATGAGTGGGGCGGCCGAGCTCGGCCACCCGCCGCGGAAGGCCGAGAAGCTGTTCGACCTGATGGCCGAGTTCGCGGGCTACGGGTTCAACAAATCGCACTCGGCGGCCTACGGTTACCTGGCCTACCTGACGGGCTACCTGAAGGCGCATTACGCGGTCGAGTTCATGGCTGCGCTGCTGACGTCGGAAACCGGCAATACGGCCAAGGTGGTGAAGTACATCAACGAGTGCCGCGACCTGGGCATCGCGATTCTGCCGCCCGACGTGAACGCCTCCGACTTGAATTTCACGCCCGCGGCCGCGGCCATCCGCTTCGGCCTGGGGGCGGTGAAGAACGTGGGCGCGGGCGCCGTGCAGACCATTGTCCAGGCGCGCCAGCAGGGCGGAGCGTTCGTCTCCCTGGACGACTTTTCGGAACGCGTGGACCTGGCGGCGGTGAACCGGCGCGTGATTGAGAGCCTGATCAAGGCCGGCGCGATGGACACTCTGCCGGGCGGCCGCGCGCAGAAGATGGCCGTGATCGACGAGTGCATGGAGACCGGGCAGCGGGCGCGCAAGGATCGCGACAGCGGCCAGACGGGATTGTTCGGGGAACTGCTGGAGTCGGGCCCCGCCGGCGCGCCGGCGAGAGCGTTTCCGAACGTGCCCGAATGGGATGCGCGGGTCAAATTGAGGGGCGAGAAGGAGACCATCGGATTCTACGTCACGGGCCATCCGCTGGACGAATACCGCTGGAAAATCGGCGAGCTGGCGACGCACTCGAGCGACAGCCTCGAGGGTGTGGAACGAGGGACCGAAGTGACGCTGTGCGGGCTGTTGACCGGCATCGCGCGGCGGCGCAACAAGGAGCAAAAGCAGTGGGCCGTGGCGCAACTGGAAGACTGGACCGGCGCGACCGAGGCGCTGATCTTCGCCGGGCGCTACGCCGTGCTGGAGAAGGAAATCGAGGAGGACCGCGCGGTCGTCGTGCGCGGCAAAGCGATGCCCGAGGAGGATGGGTCGGTCAAGCTGAACGTCCAGGAAATCGTGCCGCTGGAACAGGCGCGGGTGAGCCTGCCGAGTTTGATTGCAATCCGCGTGAAAGTGGGCGGCGCCGCCGCGCGGGCGAGCGAACTGCAGGGACTGTTTCAACGCAAACCGGGCGCGACCGCGGTGCGGTTAAAGCTCGAAAAGACGCGCGACTTCGTGCTGTTGCTGGATGTGGCGGCGCGCGTCCAGCCGGACCGGGAATTCCGCGCCGAGGTCGGGCGCATCTGCGGACCGGAGTCGATTGAAGTGCTAGCCTCGTAGATGGATCCGCGGCTGGCGCCGGCGCCGGGCTGCGGAAATGAGATATGGCAGACGAGTCCAGCACGCCGCACAGCGAGGAATTGGAGCGCGAGATCTCCGCGCTCGATCCGGAAAACGCCCCGGAAAGCGCCCCGGAAAGCGTCGAGGATCTATCCCCGCTGGCGCAATTGCAGCCCGAGCCGGAGCAGTCCGGCGGCGTGGAGCTCGCCAATCCGGCCTGGCTGCGGGTGAAGCTGGCGCGCCATCCCAAGCGCCCGCATGCGCTCGATTACTTCCAGCGCTTGGCGCCGGATTTCACGGAAATCCACGGTGACCGATGCTTCGGCGACGACGCGGCGATCGTCTGCGGCTACGGCCATGTGGACGGCCGCGCGGTGATGTTCGTAGGGCAGCAAAAGGGCCGCAACACCAAGCAGAAGCTGTTGCGGAATTTCGGCATGCCCAAGCCCGAAGGCTATCGCAAGGCCATACGCGTGATGGAACTGGCGGCCAAGTTCAGCCGCCCGGTGATCACCTTCCTGGACACGCCGGGGGCCTATCCGGGCATCGATGCCGAGGAGCGCGGGCAGGCCGAGGCGATCGCCTGGAATCTGCGTGAAATGGCCCGGCTGGAGACGCCGATCGTGGTCGTGGTGATCGGAGAAGGCGGCAGCGGCGGGGCGCTGGCGCTGGGCATCGGCAATCGGGTGCTCATGCTGGAGAACTCGATTTACAGCGTGATTTCTCCGGAGAGCTGCGCGGCGATCATTTACCGGGATGCCTCGAAAGGCGCACTGGCGGCCGAGGCGCTGCGCCTCACCGCCCCCGATCTCAGCCGGCTCGCTCTGATCGACGGCATCATCCCCGAACCGCCGGGCGGGGCGCAGGAAAACGCCGATGGGGCCGCCGAGAATCTGCGCCTGGCGCTGATCCGGACTCTGGATGAGCTGAGCGGGATGTCACCCCAGCAGTTGGTCCAGGATCGTTACGCGCGCTTCCGGCGCCTTGGCAACTTCTTCACGGAGTGAACGCGGACGCGCGCGAGCCTGGCCGCGCCTTAATCGGGGGATTCCTCTTCCACCGAGATTTTCAGCGCGCGCAGAAACTTCTGGTCCTGCGTGGTGAACTTCAGGCGGATCCCGGTCTCCCCGCGGCGCACCCGATGCGGCTGCTCATCCGTGATCTCATCGGTGATTTCGATGCGCGGTTCGGCCTGCTCGTCTTCTGTGGCATCGCCCTCAGAGGTCCGCTTGTTAAACCCGATGGTGGCCTCAAGAATCAGGAAGACATCGAAGCCGGCCTTCCGGATCTCACCAATCGCCTCGGCGATGCGATCCGAATCGGAAAGCGAGTCGTTGATGGCGTTGCCTAACTCCTGCATCAACTGCTTGAGACGGTCGTCCAAGGAAATTCCCCTTCCGCCACACCTTCAGAATACCATCGCCCCGAACCCGTTTCGGGTGGAATTCTGCCGCCCGGACGGATCGCGGCTGTGCACTCCTACCATCGGACGACGCAGCCGGACCATTAGGGGTTCCCTGAGCTTGCTACCATAAAATGCCGGCTATTTCATGTCCAACGCGATCCACTCCAAACAATCCGTATCCCGCGTGGCCAAAGCCTTTGTCGCCTCCTTCATGCCCGGGGTCATCAAGCCGCTGCATGCCCTTTGGAACGAGGTTCTGGCCTTCGTTTTCTTTCTCTTAGCGATGTTCGTAGCGCTGGGGCCAGTGCGCCGGGGCTACGGCGAACTGGATGGGGGCCCGGCGAACTTCATCAAGTTTGTCCTGGCCGCGGTACTGGCCGTCCTGATGCTCGGCTTCGCGGTTTATTCTTTTCTCCGCGCCCGCAAAATCTCCCGCTCCTGACAGCCGGCTCGACCGGGTTTGCTGCACATCCGACGTAACCGAGACGTCAACAAACGCGTTCATAGGTATAGACGAGGGAAGCATAGGAATCCTCTCGGGCGGGTATAGGGTGACCTCCCCTCCGCCCGCGGATTCCACTGAAACGGCCCCGCGGCCGTTTCGGACACTCGGGGCTTGCGGACCGTGCCGGCCGCAAGCCCTGCTTTTTGTCCGGGCCCGGCTTTGACGGACCGGGAATGAATGCGATACCCTGGAATCTGCATCAGTTTGGGTTAAGGTGTGTAACGACTAACAATGGCGAACCATTTTGCATCGTTGAAACGGATCCGCATCACCGAGCGGCGGACACTAGTGAACCGTATGCGCCGCAGCCGGATGCGTCTGGCAGTCCGGAATCTGCGCAAAGCTTTTGAAAAGAAAGACGTTCAGGCGGCGGCCACGCTCGTGCCGGCCACGTTTTCCATCATCGACCGCGCGGCCAAGTGGGGCATCATCAAGGACAACACCGCGGCGCGCTACAAGGCCCGCATCCATCAGCGCCTGAAGGCCTTGTCGGGCACTCCTGCGGCTGCATAAAACCTCACGTTCCAGCGTCTTGTATCAAGTAAGACGCAGCACGAAGTCTTCCATCACAATCCGGTCGTCGGGGCGGCTGCCCTTCATATCGCGGTCTGCCTGGAAAACCAGCGCTATGGCTGTCTCCAGCTTCTCCTTGGGGAATTTCAGGCTGGCCGTGTAAACCTGCTCGGCCCGCGCCCGCCACATCGCAATCCCCTGTCGTTGGAAGTAACTTTGCACGTCCTGGACGGAGTGCAGTTGCTGCTCGCGCGCCGCCAGCGCCATGCGCAGCAGACTGCCCAGGAAGGTCAATGCCAGCGGCAGGTACTCGCCCTCGCGGATCAGCGTATCCAGGAGCCGCAACGACTCCAGCCGGTCGCGCCGGGCCAGCGCGTTGACCAGCGCAAAAATCGTCGTTTCCGAAAGGTTCGGCACCAGTGCCGCGATGTCCTGCTCGGTGATCTCGCCACCCTCCGGCGGGGCGTAGAGCGCCAGCTTGTCGAGTTCATTCACCAGCCGCGCCAGGTCGCCGGCGGTCGCCTCCACCAGCCGGTCGAGCTGCGGCGAAGCGATCTTCAGGCCCAGTTCGGACGCCCGCTTCTGCGTAAAGACCCGCGCCTCGAGTGCCGTGGTGCGATGGAATTCGACGATTTCTGGCACGGCGGCGTAGAACTTGGCGACGCGTTCGCACCGCGCCTTGTCCTCGCCCTCAAAATCGTAGCGCGAGCAGTCGAAGATCAGGACCACGCCGGGCGTCGCGTCGCCGCAATAAGCCGCCAGCAAGGAGGCATCGCCTTTGGAATTCCAGCCCGAGCCCGCACCGTCCTCGGCGACTTCCGCGGCGGCGCTTTTCCCCCGCGGCACGGCCGCTTCCGCTGCGCCCGCCCAGATCACCCGGTTGCCCGCGAACAGCGACATCGAGCGGGCGTCGTCCAGCACCTCGCTGAGCGCCGTCGAGTCCAGATCGTGGCGCGTCAGCCCGCTCTCGCGCTCCTCCGCCGTGAGCACTTTGCCGAGCAGCGCCCCGCGGCACTGCCGCCGCCGATGCATCTCCGGGCCGAGAAACAGGTACACCGGCTTGGGCGGCTGCAGCTCCAGCGCGCGGATGAATTGCTCCGGCGTCACGGCGTTCCTACCACGCCTCCAGAATCGAACTCACCACCTGTTGCGCCACGCTGCGGCTCATCCGCTCGAGCGCCGCGTCGCTTTCGTCGATGTACGAACGCTGGTCGGCCGTGATCTCGTACCGTTCCCGCACTTCCATTCGGTAGCGCGTCCACAGCACCTTGTTGGTTGCGCGCTCGCGCAACGTCAAGGTCAGCCAGATGCTGACCATGACGCCCGAAGAACGGCCGGTGGCCGGGTCGTAAACCGTCGGCGCGGCATAATAACCCGCAATCACGCCTTCCAGCACCGCGTCCGCGTTCTTCGGATCGGCCACCACCTTGTAGCTCGTCCGGGCCGTGAACTCGCGCCCGATCTCCTGCGGCAGCAGGCCGGTCAGCTTGTATTTCGTCGTGGCGTTGGAAAACGCCGGGCAGGCGATCGTATGCAGCGTCTTCGGCAGCAGGTCGCCCTTGCCGCCCACGTGGTAGCCGCAGCCGGCCAGGCTCGCGAGCAGCACGCCCAGCGCCGCGGGAACGATCCATGCCCGGCTTGCCCGCCTCACTTCCGCACCTCCCGGCTCAGCAGCGCCGCTGTCAGCAGCACGTTGTCCGCGCGCGCCCGCAGGTTGTCAAACGCCAGCCATAGCCAGAAGGCGTGCGCGTGGTTGCGGTCCCGCGTCAGGTCGCTGGCCGTCATACCGCTCTGCCCGGCACTGCCTGAGTTCGAGCCCGGCTCCACGTCGGATTCGCGCACCTCAAAGCCCGCCGCGGCCAGCGCCCGGGCCACTTCTTCCGGCGTCGGCAGGTCATTGAATTCCAGCCACACGTTCAGTGTGTAACTGTGGAACACCGGCGCGTGAATCAGCCGCAGCGAGGGCAGCGTCAGGCCCCGCGGTCCCAGCAACGACACCAGGTGATTCTGGATCCGGCGCTCCACCGCCGCCAGTTCCAGCGTGGCATCCTCGCCATACCGCGGCAGCAGGTTGAAGGCCACCTGGGCGTCGAAGATCTCTTTGGGCAGCGGCTGGAAGCTGAACAGGTTGATCGTCTGCTGGTGCAGTTCGTTGAGGCCCGCGCGCCCGCGCTCGCTGGCCGGCTCGAATACCGTCACCACGGCCCGCGCCACCACCCGCGGCTTCTCGAACGCCGCCATCAGCCGCGCCAGCGCCACGGCCACCGGATGGGCCGGCACGTGGATGAACTCCGCGCCGCCCGCCGGCATGCGCTGGAGCACCGGCGCGCACACTCGCGCCTCCGGCAATTCCTCCAGCGCGCCGGTCGCATCTACCAGCGCCGGCCGCTCCTGGGCCGCTTGCGCCAGGCGCCGCGCCTCGGCGTGCGTCTCCGCCGCTCCGGCAAGAATCAACACCGGAGCTTCCTCCACCGAGACATCGTCCAGCGGAGGAATTACCGCCAACTCGCCCTCGCTCTCCGTCAGCACGCGCTCCTGCGGCCCGGCCGATGCCAGCATCAGATCCACCGGCAGCTTGCGTTCCTCGACCAGTTCCCGGATCTCTTTGCCGAGCAGCGTTTCGCCGCCGATCAGTAGCCACTTCGCGCGAGTCATTGTGCTTATCGTCGGTCCATTCTCAGTGTGCCCCGGCTGGCGGCTCGGGCGTGTGCTCATGGGCCGTCCGGCGTCGCAAGATCCGCCGCCGCACGCTGCCGCCCAAACGCACCAGGATGCCGCTCAGCACATACCCCGTGGACAACAGCAGCAGGAAGATCTGGGAGAAATTCCAGATCGCGTAAATCACGAAGCCCAGCACCACGACGATCAGCGGACCGCGCGGGCGCACCAGGTTCAGGTCCTTGAAGCTGCGATAACGCCACAGGCAGATCATCAGGTAGGACAACAGGCCCAGCAGCGCCAGCCAGCCGCACACGAACGGCCAGTACACCAGCGGCTCGGAGCCGAAAAAGTAAACCACCGAAGCCACCATCGCCGCCGCCGCCGGAATCGGCAGGCCGACGAAGTACTTGCGGTCCGGCCGGCCCGGGTTGCGCGGCATCGGATTTTCGGTGACGTTGAAGCGCGCCAGCCGCGCCGCTCCGCACAGCACGAAAGCGAACACCAGAAAATATCCCGCCTGCAGGATGTAGCGCCGCAGCGGCTCCGGCGTGGCCGGGTCGAGAAACAGGAAGCCCCACACGAAGCCCAGCACCGCCGGCGCGATGCCAAAGCTGATCACGTCGGCCAGCGAATCCAGTTCCCGGCCGAAGTCGCTGGCCGTGTTGGTCAGCCGCGCGATGCGGCCGTCCAGGCCGTCAAAAAAGACCGAAACGCCGATCGCCTTGGCCGCCATCTCGAAATGCGGATTGAATCCGTAATGTCCGTTGGCCGCGTACAGCGCGCCCTCAATCGCTTTGAGGATCGCCAGAAAGCCCAGGAACAGGTTGCCGGCCGTGAAAAAAGTCGGCAGCGCATAGGCCGCCCGGCGCGGCCGCCGCTCGGGCGATTTCGGGTCCACCAGACTCTCGCGCAGATTGAAGCGTGGCAGCATCTCGTTAACCCTCCGCCGCCAAACGCCGCGCCAGCACCGTGGCCCCCGCGAAAACCGGGGACTGACGTCTCTGTCCTAGGCGCGCACAACTCTCTCTATCCACACTCTGAATCTTATGCGCCGTGTGGACAGAGCCGTCTGTCCACCGGTTTTCATGCCCCCAGAGCCGTTCGTTCCCCGCGTTTTTGCGCCCCACCGTAATCGTCCCGGTCCTCCTTGTGGGAAATGCGAGCTAACCCTCGCTCGCCAACCGCCGCGCCAGCACCGTGGCCCCGGCCTTGACTCTCTGACCCTCGTTCACTTCGATCCTCCACTCCGGGCCCAGATCGACGTCCACCCGCGAGCCGAACTGGATCATGCCGATGCGCTCGCCCGTGGTCACGTAATCGCCCGGCTTGACGCGGCAGATGATGCGCCGCGCGATCAGGCCCGCGATCTGCGAAAACGTGACGCGCACGCCATCCCGCGCCTCCACGCTGATCGAATTGCGCTCGTTGGCGCAGGACGCTTCGTCCCGGCTCGCCACCATGAACTTGCCCGGGCTGTATGTCACGTCCACCACCTTGCCGCCGATCGGCGCGCGGTTCACATGCACGTCGAACACGTTCATGAAGATGCACACCTCAGTTCGCTCCGGCCTGTGGCGCACCAGCACCACCTTGCCGTCGGCCGGTGAAACCGCCACCGCTCCGCGCGGAATCGCGCGCTCGGGATCGCGGAAAAACCACAGGCAGAAGAGCCCGAAAAGCACCAGCGGCGCTGCCGCCCAGGGCGTGACGAAACGCCCCAAAAGCCCCGCCAGGAGGAACGACAGGAGTGCGTAATAGAGGCCCGTAGCAACCATCAGGGTGTCGAGGAGATCAACCTGTTATTGTCCCAGATGGCGCACCAGCAGGGCCAGCAGCGCGGCGCGCGAGGCGATCCGCTCCTCCAGCATCGACTCGTGCGCGGCGTGAATGCCCTCGCCGATCGCGCCGATGCCGTCCAGCGTCGGCACGCCCAGCGCCGCGGTGAAGTTGCCGTCCGAACCGCCGCCGCTCGCGCTCTCTTCAAGATCCATGTCCAGCTCCCGCCGGGCGATTCCTCTCGCCGCGCGGAACAACGCGGCCGCCGGCGCAGTGCGCTCCATCGGCGGACGGTTCAAGCCGCCGCTGACGTCGAGCGTGCAGCGCGGGTCGAATGGCTTCAGCGAATGGAGTCGGCGTTCGAGCCGCGCGGCATCGCCCATCCGCGCCACGCGCACATCAATTTCGGCGTGCGCTTCGGCCGCGACTACGTTGCTGCGCGTGCCCCCGGAAATCACGCCGGGGTTCACCGTAATGCCCTTCTTGTCATCGCTGAAACCGGCCAGCACGCCGATCTGCTTCGCCATCTCGACAATCGCGCTGGCGCCCGCTCCGAAGTCCACGCCCGAGTGCGCGGCCCGTCCGCGGACCTCCAGCCGGTACATGCCGACGCCCTTACGAGCCGTCTTCAGCTTGCCCTCCAGGCCCGTCAACGGTTCCAGAACCAGCACCGCGCGTGCCTTTTGTGCCAGCGCCTCGGTGCGCGCGCGCGAGCCCAGGCTGCCCACTTCCTCGTCGCTCACCACCCACAGGGCCACCTTGCGCTCGATCGGCAGATCCAGCGCCAGGAGCGCCTTCAGGGCATAGATGAACAGCGCCAGGCCGCCCTTCATATCCAGCACGCCGGGACCCCACAGACGGCCCTCCGCGCGTCGGAACGGCATCTCCTTCAACGTGCCCAGGCGCCACACCGTGTCGGCGTGGCCCACCGCGAGAATGCGGCCGGCCCGTTTGCGCCGCGGCCCCGGCAGGTCGAACTCGAGCAGCAGATTGCGCCCCCTGCCGCCGCGCGCGCTGGCGTGGAAGCTCGCTCGCCCGAATCCTGCCAGACGCGCCGCCAGCAGCTCCTGAAAACGGTTCACCGCGGCCGCATCGTCGCTCGGGGACTCACACTCCACCAGCTCGCGCAGGAGCGCGGTCAATTCCTCACGCCGGCTTTCGATCCACGCCTGCACCGGGTTCACGATTCGTCTGCACCTCCTGGTCCCTGATAGAATAACCCTTTCGCCATGGTAGTCCTCGAAAACATCGACATCCGCGATATCCTGCCACACCGCTATCCGTTCCTGCTGGTGGACCGGATCGTGGAGATGGAGTCCGATCGCATTGTCGGCATCAAGAACGTGTCGGCCAACGAGCCCTTCTTCGCCGGTCACTTCCCCGACTTCCCGGTGATGCCGGGCGTGCTGATCGTCGAGGCCATGGCGCAGGTGGCGGGCATCCTGGTGCTCTTTGGCGTGCCCGACCGCAAGACCAAGCTGGTGCTGTTCGCCTCGATCGAGGAAGCCAAGTTCCGCAAGCCCGTGCTGCCGGGCGACACCCTGCGCATGGACATGAAGATCCTCAAGAAGAAGGCCACGGCGGTCAAAGCCCAGGGCGTGGCGACCGTCAACGGCGTGGTCGTGGCCGAGGCCACCGTGATGTGCATCGTCACCGAGCGGCCCTCCAAACCCGCCGTGCCAACGCCCGCCCCGTAGGAGCGGCCCGCGATGGCGATTCATCCCACGGCCATCGTCGATCCCGCGGCCCGCATTCATCCCGACGCGGAGATCGGACCATTCTGCATGGTCGGCGCAGAGGTGGAGATCGGCGCCCGCACGCGCCTAATGGCTAATCTCTACATCGAGGGGCCAACCTGGATCGGCGAGGACAACGTCTTCTACCCCTATTCGACCGTCGGCGTCGCCTCGCAGGATCTGAAGTACCGCGGCGAGCGCGCCGAGACGCGCATCGGCCACCGCAATCGCATCCGTGAATTCGTCACCATCCACCGCGGCACCGAGGCCGGCGGATTGCTCACCCGCCTCGGCGACGACAACCTGATCATGGCCTACGCCCACATCGCGCACGACGCCAATATCGGCAGCCACTGCATCCTCGGCAACGCGGTGACCATGGCCGGCCACGTGACCATCGGCGACTGGGCCATCGTGGAGGCCTTCACCGGCGTCCACCAGTTCTGCCGCATCGGGCGTCACGCCTTCGTCGGCGGCTACAGCGTGCTGACCCAGGACGTGCTGCCGTTTTCGCAGACCGTCACGCCGCGCGAGTCGAAGGTCTTCGGCGAGAACAAGGTCGGCCTGAAGCGCCGCGGCTTTTCAAACGAATCGATCGACAGCCTGCACAAAGCTTTCCGCCTGCTCACGAGCGCCGGCCTCAACACGTCGCAAGCCATCGAGCAGATCGAAGCGCAAACGCCGCCGTGCGCCGAAGTCGGCGAGTTGATCGAATTCATCCGCTCGGCCCAACGCGGGTTCATCAAGTGAAGTACGGCCTGATCGCCGGCAGCGGCCGGTTCCCGATTCTGGCGCTCGAAACGGCCCGCCAGTTGGGCCACGAAGTCGTCGTGCTGGCGATCCGCGACAACGCGCCGCCCGAGGTGGAAGCGCTGGGCGTCGCCTGCCACTGGCTCAGCATCGCCGAGCTGAGCCGGCTGATCGACATCCTGCATGCCGAGGGCATCGGCGAAGTGATCATGGCCGGCCAGGTCAAGCACACCTCGATCTTCTCCGCGCTCAAGCCCGACTGGCGCCTGGTCAAACTGCTGGCTTCTCTGCCCGAGCGCAATACCGACGCGTTGATCGGCGGCGTCCAGCGCGAGTTGGAAAAAGAAGGCATCCGGCTGGCCGACTCGACGCTGCTGCTGAAGCCGCTGCTGGCCGGCGTTGGCTCGCTCGCTAAGCGCAAGCCGGACGCCGAGGAGCAGCGGGACATCCACTACGGGCGCCGCGTGGCCAGCGCCCTGGCGCGGGTGGACGTTGGCCAGAGCGTGGCCGTCAGCGAGCGCGCTTGCGTGGCTGTCGAGGCCATGGAAGGCACCGACGCGATGCTGCGCCGCGCCGCCGCTCTCGCGAACGGCCGCCCGCTGCGCCTGGTCAAAGTTTCGCACCGCCGCCAGCACCTGCTGTTCGACGTGCCCGTGGCCGGGCCCGGCACCATCCGCACCATGACTGAGTGCGGCGCGACCGCGCTGGCCGTGGACGCGGGCCGCACGCTGCTACTCGATCGTGATGAGATGCTGCAACTGGCCGCCGCGGCCGGCATCGCCATCGTCGGCTGCCGGCCGGAGCAAGATTCGGAGCAGAATCCAGAGCAGAATCCGAAGAAAGCTCAGGTGCAAGCATGAGCGACAAACGCCGCATCGCCGTCATCGGAGCGGGTGTGTTCGGGCGCAATCACCTGCGCGTGGTCCGCGAATCGGAGCGCGCCGTGCTCGCCGGCGTCCTCGACACCGACGCCGCCCGGGCGCAGGGCGCCGCGGCGGAGTTCGGCTGCCCGGTGCTCGCGACGCTCGAAGAAGTGGCGGCCGCCGCCGACGCGGCCATCGTCGCCGTGCCCACCGTGGCGCACTGCGAAGTGGCCTGCCGGCTGCTCGACGAAGGGCTCGACGTGCTGGTGGAAAAGCCCATCGCCGCGAGCGTGGGCGAGGCGCGGGCGATGGTCGAGAAGGCCGCCGAGCGCGGGCGCGTGCTGCAGTGCGGCCACCTCGAGCGCTTTAACCCGGCCGTCCAGGCGGCCCTGCGCGTGGCCACGGTTCCGCTGTTTTTCGAGATCCACCGGCTGAGCCTGTTCACGCCCCGCAGCCTCGACGTGAGCGTGGTCTCGGACCTGATGATCCACGACCTCGATATCCTGCTGTCGATGACTGCGAGCGCGCCCGACGAGGTGCGCGCGGCGGGCATCTCCATCCTCAGCGGCAAGGTGGACATCGCCAACGTGCGGCTGTCGTTCCCCAACGGCTGCGTGGCCAACCTCACGGCCAGCCGCGTTTCGACCGAAAAGGTGCGTAAGCTGCGCTTCTTCCAGCCCGGCCAATACGTCTCGGTGGACTACGCCCGCCAGGACTGCGTCCTGGTCGGCGTCGGCGCCGGCCGGCAGGTGAGCTTCCAGCCGCTGGCGATCGAGAAGGGCGAACCGCTGCAGCGCCAGTTCGACCACTTCCTCAATTGTCTGGAGACGCGCGCCACGCCGCTCGTGGACGGCCGCGCGGCCCTGCGCGCGCTGGAGTTGGCGCGCGAGATCCTTGCTAAGATTGAAGAGCACGCCGCGCTGGTGGCGCGGCATTTGCAGGCCTGAAGCGCCCAATCCCGCGAGATTCCGCTCGCGGTCCGCAACAAGGCTCCATCCGAAAACGTCTTTCCCTTGCGGAGCGAATGCAGTCCGATTTCCAACGATATTGGCATGGCGACCAGGCGGAACCCGGGTTCCTGATCGAGTGGCGCGAGCCCGAATCGCGGCGCCGCCATCGCATCGCCGCCCTGGGCGCGGTGGCGTGGCACGTGGCGCTGATCCTGTTCATCTTGAACGCGCCCAGCGGCGCGGGGCATTCGGACGAGCGCTGGCGGATCGAGTTGGCGCTGCGCAACGCGACGCCGCTGGTCGAGCCGCGGCTCGACCCGAAAGAATTCAAGCTGACCCAGAAGGAACCGCAGGTGAACCGGCCCGCCGAGCAGGTCGACCTGGCCAGCCTGCTGCCCAAGCCGCAGCTCCACATGCCGGCCATGCGGCCCGCGCCCGGCAGCGCGCCGCCCGGCGAGCCGCTGCCGCCGAAGCCGACCGTCCAACCTATGGAAGCGCCGCACATCGACGTTCCGGCGCCGGGCAACCTGGCGGCGCTGAAGCTCCCGGCTCTCCCGCAGACGCAGCCACCACCGCCGCCGCCACAGAAGAATAAGAACCCGTTCGAACCGGTCGGCGGGCCGGACCGCTCACCGAAAGGACAGGGCCTGGGCGGGCCGAAGATCGAGGTCCCGAAGGGGACCGTTGACGAGGCCGTACGGGCGGTGATCCGGAGCGGTGCAGGCGGCTCCGGCGTGGTCGTCGGCGACAACGGCCCGGGCGCCGGCGGCGCCATGGACAGCCTGCTGCAGCGGGGCTCGCCGGGGGCCCAGCGGCAGAGCGCGTTGGAGCTGATGAGCGATCCGCAAGGCATCGATTTCAAACCGTATCTGATTCAGGTGTTGGCGGCGGTGCGGCGCAGTTGGTTCAGCGTGATGCCGGAGAGCATCCGCTTCGGGCGCTCGGGCCGGGTGGTGATCCAGTTCGCGGTCGATCGCAACGGCCAGGTGACCAAGCTGGTGATCGCCGAAGAATCGGGCGCCAACGCGCTCGACCGGGCCGCCGTGGCGGGCGTCAGCGGCGCGGTGCCTTTCCCGCCTCTGCCCGCCGGATTCAAAGCCCAGGAGGCGCGGCTGCAGCTCGTGTTCAACTACAACATGCCGCGCTAGTTCGGAAAGCCGCGACTGTTTCTGAGCCGCGACCGTTTCTGAGCCGCGACCGTTTCTGAGCCGCGACTGTCAAGGAGCGGTTGCTTTGCGTTGTGACGAGCCGCGACCGCTTTCGAGCCGCGACTAAAAGGAGCGATCCTGCTGTTCGAATTGTTCAATGCATCTCCAAATTAGGACACTATAGGGAGCCGACCCGAATGTCTCAGCCCCCCACCCCCGACCCAGCCGTCCGCCAGCGCTTCTACAAGGCGCTAGCCGCCTACGGCGTGCTGGCGGTGCTGGCCGCGACGACCCTCGACGGCGGCCTGCGCTGGCTCGTGCTGGCCGTGCTGGCCGCCTTTGCGCTAAAGAGCTGGGTCCACCTGCGGCGGATCGAGTTGGAGTAGGAACAAGGCTGGCGCCGTCGCCGCACAGCATTCCGTTTCAACGACGCTACGGCGCAAGCCCGGCCTCGCCGGATTGCTTCTCTCCCATCCAGAGCGACGGGCACTTAAGAAGTGAAAAGTGAAAGGTGAACCGCGACCGCAGATTGCGGGAGATTCAAATCTATTTCCGACAGGCTCCGTCCAGGTCCACGGCGCACACAACCCTTTCAATCCTCACTCTGTCCCATCTGCGCCGTGTGGACTTCAGCCGTCTGTCCCCGCGCCCCCGTGCTTTCACTTCAGCAGCGGTTGCAGATACCCGAGCACCGTCGCCGCCACCCGCCGCGCGCCCTCGGCGGTGGGGTGCAGCGCGTCCGCCTGCATCAGCCGCGGGTCGGTGGCCACGCCTTCCAGCAGAAACGGAATCGTAGCGACGCGCTTCTCGCGTGCCAGATCGCGAAACACCTTCTCGAAACCCTGCACATAGTCCGGGCCGTAGTTGCGCGGCAGCGTCATGCCCGCCAGCAGCACCTTGGCGCCGCCCTTGCGGAATTGGTCGATCATTTGAGCCAGATTCGCGCGCGTCGCCGTCAACGGCAGCCCGCGCAGGCCGTCGTTGGCGCCGAGTTCCAGAATCACCACCACGGGCCTCAACTCGAGCGCCTGCTTCACGCGGTCCAGGCCCCCGCCGGTGGTGTCGCCGCTGATGCCCTGGTTCACCACCCGGTAGCGCCGCCCGCGCTGGTCCAGCAGTTTCTGCAAATCGTCGGGAAAACTCTGGCCGGGTTCCAGCCCGTGGCCCGCCGTCAGGCTGTCGCCGAAGGCCACGATCACCGGCCGCGTGTCCGCCGCGTACAAGCCCAGCGCCGCCCCCAGCGCGGCCACGAATAAACGTCGCGAGTGCATCCCCTGCCATCATAAAGGGGAAAGCCTTCCGAACATGAACCCCATCGCCCCCGCGCCTCCCTTGATCCTCGAAGTGCGCGGCGTCACGAAGTCGATCGACACCGGCGCGCACCGCGTCGACATCCTGCGCGGCATCGATCTCCTGGTGCACCGCGGCGAGTACGTCGCCGTGATGGGCGCGTCGGGCTGCGGCAAAAGCACGCTGCTCGGTCTGCTCGCGGGCCTCGACACTCCCACCTCCGGCAGCATTAAAATCGACGGCGAGGAGATCTCGGGCCTCGACGAAAACCGCCTGGCAGAGCTGCGCGGCCGCCAGATCGGCTTCGTCTTCCAGAGCTACCAGTTGATTCCGACACTGACCGCGGAGGAGAACGTCCTGCTGCCGGCCGAATTGGCCGGGGAGCTCGGCGCCGCGGCGTTTGAACGCGCCCGCCACCTGCTCGAAACCGTCGGCCTGAGCGCGCGGCGCGAGCATTACCCGGTGCAGTTATCGGGCGGCGAGCAGCAGCGCGTCGCCTTGGCGCGGGCCTTCATGCGCCGGCCGCCGCTGCTGCTGGCCGACGAGCCCACGGGCAACCTGGATTCCACCAGCGGCCAGCAGGTGCTCGAGCTGCTCCTCAGCCTCAACCGGCAGGAGGGCGCGACGCTCGTGCTGGTCACGCATGACCCCGAGCTGGCCGGCCACGCCTCGCGCATCCTCACCATGAAGGACGGCCTGATCCTCTCCGACGAGATGAAAGCATGAAGTTCGTCGCCGCCTGGACGCTCGCCTGGCGCATCGCCCGGCGCGAAGCACGAGCCTCCGCTCCGAAATTTCTGTTTGCGATTCTGGGCGTGGCCGCGGGCGTCGGCGCGCTCACCGGCGTGCGCGGTTTTGCCGACGCTTTTCAGGAAGAGGCTGCGGCGCCAGGCCCGCTCTCTGATGGCCGCCGACGTGAGCCTGCGCCAGTTCACGGCCCTGTCGCCCGCGCAGCAGCAGTCCCTCGACGCCTACGTGCAACGCGGCGCGCAACTCACCCGCATCACCGAGACCGTCTCCATGATGGGCGCCGCGGGCGGCGTGCCGGTGCTGGTTTCCGTCAAAGCCGTCGACCCGGCGGTGTATCCCTTCTATGGCCAGGTCGTGCTCGATCCGCCCCAGCCCTTGAAACTGGCTCTCGACGAGCACAGCCTGGCCGTCTCCGACGACCTGCTGGTGCGGCTGAATGTGCAAACCGGCTCGCTGGTCAAGCTCGGCGCGGCCGAGTTCCGCGTCGCCGGCACGGTCGTCCGCGAGCCCGACCGCATGACCGGCAGCCTGAACATCGGGCCGCGCGTGCTCATCAGCCGCGCCGGCCTCGATCGCACCGGCCTGCTGACGTTCGGTAGCCGCGCCTCGCAGCGCTTCCTCTTCCGCCTGCCCGCTGCGGGCTCGCGCCAGGCCATCCCGCTCGACGCCCTGCGCGCGGATCTCAAGCGAGTCTTTCCCGAGGCCATGATCGCCGATTACCGCGAGTCGCACCCCGCCATCCGGCGCGCGCTCGAGCGTTCGGCGACGTTCCTCAGTCTGGTCAGCCTGATCGCGCTGGTAGTCGGCGCGCTGGGCGTCGCCACCGCCATCCACGCCCACATGCAGCAGCGGCTGGACTCCATCGCGATCATGAAATGCCTGGGCGCGCGCAGCTCGCAGATCATCGTCCTCTACACCCTGCAAGCGGCGCTGCTCGGGCTCGCCGGCGGCCTCGCGGGCATCGCGGTGGGCTTCGGCGTGCAGCGCCTGATGCCCCTCCTGCTGGCCAAATATTTCCTCTTCGACCACGCCCTCGCCTGGAGCCCGGCCTTCGCCTTGCAAGGCCTGGGCGTGGGCCTGCTGGTGTCGCTGTTGTTCACCATTCCGCCGCTGCTGTCGATTCGCAATATCAAACCGGCGCTGATCTTCCGCCGCGAGATGGCCGAGCTGCGGCCGCCGCTCGCCGTGCGTCTCCACCGCGCCTGGCCGGCGTTGCTCGCGGGCCTCGTGATTCTTGCGGGCGTCGGCCTCGTCGCGGGCTGGCTGGCCGAGTCGTTGCAGATGGGCGCGTACTTCGTCGGCGGCATCGCGGTGAGCCTGCTGGCGCTGGCCGCCGCGGCGTGGGTGCTGCTGCGCGCGTTGCGCTGGCTGGTGCAAAAGGCGCCCGTCCGCTGGCCCGTCGAGTGGCGTCAGGGCATGGCCAACCTTTATCGCCCCGGCAACCACGCCCCCTCCGTGCTGGTCGCCCTGGGCCTGGGCGTGACTTTCACGCTGAGCGTCTATCTGCTCCAGAAATCGCTGATCCACGAGATCTCGAGCGCCGCGCCGCCGGGCTCGCCCAACGTCATCTTGATCAACATCACCGAACGCGACCACGACGGCGTGCAGAAGCTGCTCGACGGCCTGCCGGGACTCAAGAAAAAGCCGGTCATCGAGCCCTTCGTGGCCGTGCGCCTGGAGAGCATCGACGGCCGGCCCGTGAAGGATCTGAAGCTCGAACGCTTCCAGCGCCGCTACCAATCCACCCGTGAGCTCAGTTGGGCCGATGCGCCGCCCGAGGATCTGCTGGCGCGCCGCGGCGCCTGGTGGAAGCCTGCAGACGCGACGCCCCAGGTCGCCGTCGTCGAGGAGATGGCCGCGGTGCTCAACCTGAAGCCCGGCCAGCGCCTCCGCTGGACCGCCATCGGCCGGGAGTTCGAGACGCCCATCGCGGCCGTGTTCCGCCAGCGCGCGGTGCGCTCCGGCCAACAGGTCGATATTCTTTTTAACCGGCCGGCCCTGGCCGGCCTGCCCGTGCAGTACGTCGGACTGCTGCGCCTCCCGGGCAAACAGATAGCGGCACTCCAGAAGCTGGCCTACCAGCAGTTCCCGACCGTGACCGTCATCAACACCGCCGATCTGATGAACCTGGTCCAGGAGGTCGTCGACCAGATCGCGCTGGTCATCCGTTTCATCGCCGGCTTCTCCATCCTGGCCGGCGCCATCATTCTCGCCTCCACCGTCGCCGGCACGCGTTTCCGCCGCATCCGCGAAACGGCCGTGCTCAAGACGCTCGGCGCCAAGCGCCTGCGGCTGGCCGGGATCTTTTCTGTGGAGTTCCTGATTCTCGGCCTGGTCTCGGGAGCGCTCGGCAGCGTGCTGGCGACGCTCTTCTCGCGGCTCTTGCTGTCACGCCTGCTCGACGCCGAGTTCCACGTCGAGTGGCCTCCGCTCGCCATCACCACCGCACTCGCGGCTCTGCTCGCTGTCGGTGCCGGCTGGCTTGCCAGCCTCCGGATCCTGTCGCAGAAGCCACTCGAAGTCCTGCGCGACGAGTAGCTCGCATTCCTCATGACGGCTACTCGCCCCGCTGGCAATGATCCTCGAAAATCGGCCACAGAGCCGCGCTTATGACCGAGCCGCTGTTGTTACTGAGCCGCGACTGTGAAGGAGCGGTCGCCGCACCTCTACACGCCTCTCGCGCCGGGAACACCGAGGCCGACTCACCTCCGAACACGACCACTTGCGCCTCTCCCGAGGGCGACACCAAGGCGTCCGCCGCGGACGCCGTAGGTGTGTCCCCGCACTAACCCGCATTTCTCACACTCCGCCAGCCGGCGTGGCGCAGACACTCGTGTCTGCCGTGTCGAGACTCGTCTCGACACCTGTTGGCGGGCATGACACAGTGTCGAAGGTAAAGCGCCGGCATGAGTGCCGGCGCGGCCGGCATGAGTGCCTGCGCCACGTCGAGGTGCCCGAACACTTGTGAGAAATGCAGGCTACCGCCGCACCGATTGACCCCGCCCGAACCCCCGTCTGGAGCGCCTTCCCAGGTCCGGTTGCCGCCGAAACCCTGTAAAATCGCGCTTCCAACGGCCTGGACCACGAAAAAAGCAGGAAAAACGGGCCTTTGAAGGCATTTGCCCCTTGCTATCGCGCGCGCGCATCCCGTATTATTGAGACCGGAAGCACTTCCGACATAATCGGGAGATTTTGTTTGATGCGATTTTTCGCGCGTTGCTCCGGGTAGTACGCTGCCGGTCCGGACAGGCGCAGATTGAACCAGTGGGAGAAACACCTAAGGAGACGTTATGGCCGAAGTCAAAAAACTGACCCAAACCCAACTCATTACCGAACTCGCCGAGGCCGTTGAGATTTCCAAGAAGCAGGCCAAGGCATTTGTGGACAAGTACGCCGAATTGGCGATCCGCGAGACCAAGAAGAACGGCTTGTTCGTTCTGCCTGGCATCGGCCGGCTCGTGCGCCAGGAGCGCAAAGCGCGCATCGGGCGCAACCCCGCCACCGGCGAAAAGATCAAGATCGCGGCCAAGAAGGTCGTCAAGTTCCGTGTCGCCAAGACCGTGAAGGACGCCATCGTTCCGGCCAAGAAGCCGAAGGCCTAGAGCCCTTCCTTCATTGGCCTGATTTGGGAGCTGAAAATGCGAAGCCCCGCAGCCTGCGCCGCGGGGCTTTTTGATTACTTGCGGGAGCGGAACGGTGCGAAAACTCAGACCTTGATCAGGATTTCTTCCCCGGATCCGGCTTGGAAGACGTGTCTTCGTCGCCCTTAAAAACGTCCTTAAAGCTCTTAATCCCTTCGCCCAGGCCCTTGCCCAGATCGGGAATCTTCTTTGAGCCAAACACGATCAACAGGATGATGACGATGACAACCCACTTCATCCGACAAGTCCTATAGCGTGACCGGCGAGAGCCATGAAAATCAATCCTGGTCCATTTTCAGTGTAGAGTGCCCCGCGCCGCGCGTCAAGCAATCCTTCTGCCGCCGGGCACTTACGCGCCGCCATTCGCCCACATTCTCCACCGCAGCAGCCTGCTCACGCGCCATGATCCGAGAGCACAGTGTGTCACCCGCGTTTTCGCCCTGGATCGAAGCAGCCCGCTTCCTCCCTGACAGGAATGCAGGTCAGAGAAACACGGGCCGCGCCCGCTACTCCTCCTATTGGGCCATGCGCGACCCTCTTATTCTGCCTTTCTTCGCCTTCGCGGCTGGAATAGTCGCCGCGCGCTTTGGCGGAGTCTCCCCGCGCGAGGCCGCGTGGGCTTGCGCGGCGTTCGCGCTGCTGGCATGCCTCAGCCGTTTCTGCTGCCCGCGCCGCTTCCTGCTGCTTCCGATTCTGGCTGTCCTGGCCGCCCTGGGCGCCCTCGACATGGGGCTGCAAACGCACACCCCGCCCGTGCCCGCGCCGCTTGAGCCCGGCGCCGTGCAGGCTGTTCAGGGCTGTCTGATGGAAAATGGCGACTATCGCGACGGCCTGCTGCGGTTGAAACTGAAGCTCCAGCCCGGCGCCGGCGTCTACGCCACCGTCGCTCCCGAGCGCGACACGCCGCTGCCGCCGATCCCCGTGGCCGGAACCCTTGTCGCCCTTGCCGGCAAGGTCCACGCGCCCCGCGCCTACCGCAATCCCGGCTCCTTCGACTTCGGCGCTTATCTGGCGCGCGACGACATCTTCTGGACGCTTTCGGCCAAGGCCTCGACCTACCGCGTGCTGCCGGGCGGCTGCGGCCCAGCCTGGCGCGCCGTGCTGGGGCGCGTGCGGCAGCGCGGGCTGGACTCGCTCGACCGCGTGTACTCGGGCGACGACTACGCCCGCGGTATGATGCGCGGCCTGCTGCTCGGCGACGGCTCGGGCATCCGCGACGTCTGGACGCGCGACTGGCGCCGCACCGGCACCTATCACGTTCTGGTGATTTCGGGCTCCCAGATCACCTTCGTCACCATGCTGGCCCTGCTTTGGCTGCGTTTCGCCCGGGCCGGAGAACGCCCGCTGCTGATCTGCGCCGTCGCGCTGGGTTGGACCTACGCCCTGCTGTGCGGCGGCCACGTGCCCGTGCTGCGCGCTGCCGCCGGCTTCACGCTCTACGCCTGCGCGCGCCTGCTCTACCGCCGCACGCGGCTGGTGAATCTGCTGGCTGCCGCGGCGCTCGCGTTTCTGGCCTGCGCGCCGGAAGAGCTTTTCGACGCCAGCTTTCAGCTCACATTCCTGTCGGTGGCGGCCGTCGGCGCACTGGCCATGCCGTTGACGCTGCGCTGGCTCGCGCCCTGGCGCGCTGCCTTTCGCAGCCTCTCGGGGAAGAACGTCGAGCCGTTTCTGGATCCGCGCGCCGCCTCTATTCGCACTGAACTGCTGCTCGTGGCCGAGACCATCTCGGTCGTGTTCCGCTGTCGCGTTGCGTGGGCCACGATGGCCCTGCGGGCGCTCGGCAGCCCGGTTTACTACTGCCTTCGGATGATCCTGCTATCGGCCTGCGTGCAGCTGATGCTCGCCATCCCGATGATCATGTATTTCCATCGCCTGTCGATCTCCGGATTGACGGCCAATCTGATCGTCATTCCACTCGTCTTTTCGGCCATCCCGTTCGGCTTCGCCGCCATCGCCACGCACTGGCATTGGCCGGCCGCGATCGCGCTGGGGCTGCTCCGCGGCGCGCAATGGACCGCGTCGGCGCACGCCCGCTGGGAGCCACAACTGCGCGTTCCGGACCCGCCGCTGGCCGCGCTGGTCGTGTTCTTCGTCCTCCTGGCCTGCTTCTGCGCCGCCTTGAAGCGCCAGTCGCGCTGGACTCTGCCCGCAGCCCTGGCCGCGCTGGCGGTGCTGGCGGTGATCGTCGTCCATCCCTTCCCTTCCGACCTCCGGCCAGGCGTGCTCGAAGTGGCCATGATCGACGTCGGTCAGGGCGAAAGCATTCTGCTTGGGCTGCCTTCGGGCGGTGCCGCGCTGGTCGACACCGGCGGCATCCTGAGCTTCGGGAAAGCGCGGTCGCGCGACTCCGGCTTCGACATCGGCGAGGATGTCGTTTCGCCCTACTTGTGGCGCCGCGGCCTGCGCCGCCTGGACGTGCTAATGATCTCTCACGCCCACGCCGATCACGCCGGCGGTGCCCCGGCCATTCTCGAGAACTTCCACCCGCGCGAGGTCTGGGGCGCCTTCGACCTGGACGTGCCGGAGTGGCGCCGGCTGGCGGCCCAGGCGCGCGCCGCCGGCTGCCGCGTCCGCAGCCTGCATCGCGGCGACGTCTTCGACTCGGGCGGCCTGCGCTGGGAGGTTTTCGCTCCTCTGCCCGATATGCGCAAGCGCGACGTCAACGAGGCTTCGCTCGTCGTACGCGCCACCTACGGCCGTCACTCCCTGCTGCTCACCGGCGACATGGACCGCCGCACCGAAGCGCTGCTGCTCGAGGCCGGCTTCCACCAGCGCGTGGACATTCTCAAAGTGGCCCACCACGGCAGCAAGAACGCCTCGCTGCCCCGCTTCTTAGACATGCTGAAACCCGCGCTGGCTATGGTCTCGGCGGGTTTTGAGAATAACTACGGCCACCCCAATCCAGTGACGCTTAACTCGCTCGGCGAGCGGCATGTCCAATTGCTGCGGACCGACTTGCAAGGCCTCGTCGTGGCCCGCTCGAACGCCCGCTATCTGGAAGTCGAAGGCCACCCCGGCGGCTACGGCCTGCCGCCCGCCTGGGACGACTACTAATACAAACCCGCGTGCCAAGACACGCAGTTCAATGCGACTAAGTCCTTTAGAAAACCATAGATACGTGGTGACGCTCGGACCAACTTGTCTAAGTCCTTTAGAACATGGCAGTTACAAGGTGGCCCGCGCGACCGCAAAAACGACAAATGCGGGGATTTGCGAAGGAATTCGACTAAGTCCTTTAGAAAACCATAGATACAGGTTTGCGCAAAAAGCCCGTGCAGCCATGGTGTTTTCCACGCGCAGCCATGGTGTTTCCCACGCGCAAACATGGTGATTTCCCCGCGCAGACATGGTGTCTTGACGGTGAAATCGCGCGCGCCGCACGGCGCAATCAGGGTCGAATTCCGAATCCACGCCAGCCGCCAAAGAAATGGTCGCGGGTCGTCACAACGCGAAGTCACAACGCGAAGTCACAACTCGAAGCCACGACGCGGAGAACAGACTCCCCGTGGTCGTGGCTCGGTAATGGAGGCGGCGCGGACTTAGGCTGTCTTGACGGGCTTGACGGGCTTCTGGCCCGGCTTGCCCATCTTCTCGATCTCGTTGAAGGCCACCATGCGGGCCTCGTCCAGCGCGATGTTGGACAGGATCACGGCGATCGAATCGTTGAGCCCGACCTCGAGGTCGGCCTTGGGCCGCTTCAGCGTACGGCAGGCGTCGAAGAAGCTCTCGAGCTCCGTATCCACGGGGTTCTTGTCTTCCAGCGGCACCATGACGCCCTTCATGTAGAGCCACTGCCGGGCGAACTTCATCTCCTTTTCGAGGAAGCTCTCGTTGCCCTTCATGAGGTCCCTGTCGAGCAGGATCGGCAGCGGCCGCGAGCCGGCGGCGGAGACCATGGTCGCGCCGGCCTTCACTTCTTCCTTCTTCTTGTTCTTGGCGTCTTCCACTTTGGAGGGCGGGGTGGGCTCGCGGAACCACATGCCGATGGGCTTGTTGATGTCGTCGCCGAGGGTGATCTCAATGCTGCCCTGGGTGCCGCAGATGATCTCGCCCATCTCGGTGCGCTGGCCGCCGACGCCGGCCCAGTGCGAGCTGGTCGAGATTCCGGTCCAGACCAGCCGCCGCCCCTTGGGGTATTTGTAGATCAACTGGACGTTGTCCAGGATGTCGCGGCCGTCCATCATGAAATCGTGCGTGCCGAGGCCCAGCACGGCCTCGGGCGTCATGCCGAGCATCCAGTCGGCGACGTCGATCTGGTGGGACGCCAGCTCCGCCACCACGCCGCCCGACCACTTGCGGAACAATCGCCAGTTGCCGAGTTCCGGCACGTCCTTTTTCATCTTCCAGCCGGGATCGCGATGCCACTGCGCCTGGACGTAGTCGACTTCGCCCAGCAGGCCCTTCTCGATCATCTGCCGCGCCGCCTGGTACATCGCGCTGTAGCGGCGTTGCAGGCCCACCTGCAGCAACTGTTTGGGCTTCGAGGCGACCAGCGCGCGCAACGCATGCACTTCCTCGGGCTTGAACACCAGGCTCTTTTCGCAGAAGACGTGCTTGCCGGCCTCCAAGGCGTCCTTGGTGAACGGGAAGTGGAGAAACAGCGGCACGGTGACGAACACCGCCTCGACGTTCTTGTCAGCCAGCAGCTCGCGATAATCCTTGTAGCGCTTGGGATTGCCGCCGTAGGTCTGCTGGGCCTTGTTCAGCGCCGCTTCTTCGATATCGCAGATGGCGACGCATTGCCCGGTGTCGATCCCCTTCAGGTGTTTCAGCAGGTAACTGCCGCGGCTGCCGGTGCCGATCATGCCGAAGGGCACGGAGTTGGAGGCGGCGCGCGCCGTCAGGATGGACGGGGCGCCTTCCACCGCTCGGGCGGCGGCGACGGCGAGCGCGGCGCCGCCCACGGCGGTCATGACCGCCTCGCGCCGGGTCATGTCTTGCCCGGCGCGGTGCGGCAGGCTGCTTTCGGGCTGGCCCTGCAAGGGCTTCACGTTTTCGGGGTTCTCGGCCATTTCCATACAACCTCTCAGTTGAATCGTTCTCGGAATTGCGTCTATTCTATCCGATTCTCCCGGATGGACCCGGGTTCCCGAAAGCTTCCAGCGGCGTCGCAACCGGAGTCTCGGGCGCGACGTTCGGCGTCGCCGTCTCCGCGGCGCGCGCCCAGCGGGCGGACCAGTCGGCGCCGGCCAGGACGATCAGGCCCGCGAAGAAGCTCCACGTGAGGATCGTGATGGAGTTCCGGAAGACGCCGTATTCGCGCTGAAACTTCGCGAACAGCCACGGCCAGGCGAACCAGTTAATCCACTTCAGCATTTCCAGCAGGAGCCCGATCACCACGGCGCGCGGCAGCACCTGCAGCGCCGGCACCTTCGTGTTGGGCAGCTTCCAATAAACCAGGAACAGGATCAGAATGGTGAACGGGATCGACGCCAGCTTGAACAGCCCATAGGCGAGGTAGCCTTTGGTCAGCACGACGGGCACAACTGCGTCGGCGCCGAAAATTGCCAGCCACAGCGCCGGGGCCGACGCGGTGATTACCGCCGACAAGAGCGCCAGCGCTCCGCAAACGAAAATCAGCCCCGTGCTCAGCACTTGATTCATCACCAGATTGCGGCCCTTGGCGACGCCCCAGGCGCGGTTCAGCGCGACTTCCAGAGGCAGGAACACGCCGTTTGCCAGCAGCAGCAACATCAGCACCGAAAACCATTCCATGTGGCGGACGCTCTTGAGGCTGCGGGCCAGGTTGTGGACGAGAAACGCGCCCGTCCCACCGGGGAAGTAGTCCTGAATGGCGACGAAGATCGCCTCAATCGCCGGGGTGGAGTGGAAGACGTGCTTGCAGATGGACAGCATCACCAGCAGGAACGGGTAGAAGGCCAGCAGCACGTTGGCGGCAATCGAAAACGCGAAGACGTGGGTTTCGGGCTGGGTCAGGTACCGGGCCACCGCGCGCCAGTCGAACAGGAACTCGAGCGCCGCGTCGCGCACGCTGCGCCAGACGCGGAGCAGGAGCCCGCTCGTAGCGGAGCGCTCTCGTCTGGGGATCGATGGAGCGGAGCTAGGTTGGGAGAGTAGTGGGGAAAGTGATTGCGAGGGCTGCACGGGGTCTACTGATTCCAGTTTAGCGGCAGTGCGCTTGCGCAGTCGCGCATCCAACGCCGATACTGGCGATTGCCGCTGGAATCGTTACAGCCGCATCAGAGCAAGGAGAAGATTCATGCTGCGCCGCCGCGACTTTCTGACTAGCGCCGCGCTCGCGCCCCTGGCGGCGCGGGCCGCCACCGCAGACGAAGCGGGCTTCACGTTCATCCATTTCACCGATACGCACCTCCAGCCGGAGCTACACGCCGCCGCGGGCACGGCCCAGGCGTTCCGGGCCATTTCGCGGATTGAGCACGATTTCGCGCTGGCCGGCGGGGATCTGGTGATGGACGTCTTCGAGCAGGGGCCGGCGCGCGCCAAGCAGCTCTTCGACCTCTACGCCGCCACGGCCCGGGACCTGCCCAAGCCCGTACACTCGATCATCGGCAACCACGATATTTGCGGAATCTCCAATAAATCCGGCGTGCCGGCCACGGATCCGCTGTACGGCAAGAAGCTGTTCGAGGACCGCATGGGCCAGCCACGCCATCAATCTTTCGACCACAAGGGCTGGCATTTCATCCTGCTGGATTCGGTGCAGATCGGCACGGATGGGAGCTGGTATGGAATGATCGACGCGGCACAGCTCGACTGGCTGGCCGCGGATCTTTCCAAAACGGGCCGGACGACGCCGCTGGTCGTTCTGACGCACATGCCGCTGGCCTCGGCCACCGGCCAGCTCTGGGGCGCCAAACCGGATGGTCTGAAGACGCTGCTGATCACCAATCCGGGCGCGGTGTTCGACCTTTTCTCGGGCTACAAGCTCAAGGCCGTGCTGCAGGGCCACACGCACGTGCGCGAGGTCGTCGAATACAACGGCTGCCGCTACATTACGCCGGGCGCGGTCTGCGGCAACTGGTGGAAGGGCGCATTCAAGGGCAGCCCCGAAGGCTTCGCCGTGCTGAAAGTGCGCGGCGAGGAGATCGCCTGCGAATTCCGGAGCTACGGCTGGCAGGCCGCTTGACGGGAGAGCACGACGCGCAATTCCGCGGTCCCGGACGCCTCCGATCGTGGCATCATGGTTGCGGAGGCGCTGGTATGGATAGAACTCATAGCATCGAACTGCTGAACGTGGCCGTGGGCGACGAACTGCAGGCCGTCCATCAATACATGTACTTTCATTTCCATCTCACCGACCAGGGGTTCGAGCCGCTGGCGGTGCAGTTCAAGCGCACCGCGATCGAGGAGATGGGCCATGTCGAGGCGCTGGCCGAGCGGATTCTGTTCCTGAAAGGCGACGTCAAAATGCAGGCCGCCGGCCCAGTCGAGACCATCACAGACCCCGCGGCGATGCTGGTGAAGGCGATGGCGATGGAGCAGCAGAGCGGCATCGACTACAACAAAGCGGCGTTGGAATGTTCCGCCCAACAGGACGCCGCTACCAAGCAGATCTTCGAACATCTGGTGGGCGACGAAGAGCGGCATTACGACCAGTACGAGAAGCAGCACGACAATATCAAGCGCTTCGGGCTGAACTACCTGGCGCTGCAGTCCTTCCGCGGCGGATCGCCGGAAGCCGGCCCCGGGGCAGCCGCATAGCGCGCGACTTCCAGCTATGATGGCGCGTCCGCTCTCGCGGGACGCACCGTATTATTGGTTCTCCCCCTGCAGGAAGGCCAGCGCGAGACGGGTGATTTCTCCGCTTGTAAACAGCTTGGGTGTAATCGCAGGCGAGCCGCCGACGGCGATATCTACGGCTTCGAGACGCGACTGAACGAGATCGAAGACGCGCTCCTTGAATCCGAAGTTCTGAGATTGCTGCACTGCGAAGACGAAGTACTTGCCCGGAGCCAGATTGTCGTACGACAGGTCGGTCCCGCTGGCGCCCATCAGCATCGGCATGCCGGCGCCCGGCGAGAAGCCTCTGCCCGCCGGCGCCAGGATTACGGTCCACGCGGTGGTCTTCCCGGGAGATGAGTCCTCCGGCAGGTGGATCTGCACGCGCGCCCCTTTGGCGCCTAAGACGATCCGCAATTGGCCGGGCGCGCCGGCGGCGATTTCGATTTCGTCGCGCTCGATCCTCGTCTCCCCGTATTGCATCGAGTCGACGAAGGCCGGCGTGGTTGCCGACTGATAGCGCACGCGGTAGCGTCCCGGCCCCAGCCCTTTGACCTCGAAACTCCCGTCCTGGTGGACGTCGCCCTGGCGGTAGCCGCCTAGGGAGTTGGGCGTCTCCGGCATGAATTGAACCCACCCCTTGGGCGGCTCAGCCTGCGGCTGCTGGGGCTGGCGCCCCGTACCCAGTTGCCGAATCCGCGGACGGACCACCGCCAACTGATCGCCTCCCGTTCCGGCGTCTGGAACCGCGCCGGCCGGGTCCTCCACTACGCCTTTCAGTGCCGGCGCGGTTTGCAGTTGCAGGAGCACGGGCTCCGGGCTGGCCGTGCCGGTCGTGAGGCGCAGCTCGGCGAGGGCCATCGTGTCGGGCTGCCCCGACATGCTCATGCTCCAAGCCAGCAGTTGGTAGGTGCCTGGCGACACGAAGTCAATGCGAAACGTGCCGTCCTTCTGATCGTAGGCACCAAATAGCGGCTGGGACGCATCGCCCGTGGCAGCGTCTGGAAAGAGCTGCACGTTCACGTTCTGGCCCGGCGCGGACATGAGGCTACCCCGCACGGTGACCACCGGCGTCGTTTTCAGTCGGAATTCGATGTTCTGCAGTTCGGTGCCGGGCATTACGCTCAGCACGGTCGCACCGGAGGCGGCCGGGCTGTCCGGATAGAACACCGGCAGCCACGACTCGCGGGGCTCCTCCGGCCGCGAGCCGGAGGGTCCGAGCAGGCGCTCGACGGGCAACGATTCCTGGCATTGGGCGTGGAGCAGATAACGGTCCGCTGTCAGGCCCGCGAGGCGGAACTCGCCTTGGTCGTCGGTCTGCACGCCGCTGCGCTGCTGCAGGCTGAAATTGTCCCCGAGGTGCAGCGGCGAATAGGCTTGGACGAAGCAGCCCTGTACCGGCTCGCCGTCGTCGTTCACTACGCGGCCGCCGATCACGCCTCCGGGCATGAGTTTCACCTGAACGCCGGACGTCTCGTTGCCCGAGCTGATTTCGGCCGTCGCCGCGGGTTGTCCCAGCCCCATGATGCCGGTGTACTCGCGGTGGTTCGCAGTGATCGTGCAACTGCCGGGCCCCAGTCCGGCCGCGTTAAACATCCCGCCGCGGTCCGAGACCGCCTGGCTGTAGCCGGAATTGCGGCTGGCGCATTGCACCGTCACGCGCGCGCCGCTGACCGGCTCGCCAGTCAGCGCGTTGACCACCTGCCCGCTCAGCGACCCCGGCGGCACGTCCGGCTCCTGCGGTGCCGGAGAGTTCTGAAAAACGGCCAACTGCGCGGCCAGAAGGAAGACGGGTATCACGTTCATCGGCACACCTCACTCCTTCGCGCCCGCGCCGGCGTTGTGGATCAGCGGCACGGTCGCGGCCGCGTTCGGGCCTTCCTGCAACTCCACCGCAGTTCCCCGCTCCGCGAACGGCGTCAGGAAATTCGGATCCATCCACGCGCCCTGCTCCATGTCGTCGAAGGCGTACAGCTTGTAGACGCCAGGCGTCAGCCCGCGGAAGTGAAAGGCGCCCTTCTCATCCACGCCGGCCACGGCGTAGAAGCTCAGCACCGCCGCATTGTCGCCTTGCGGAGCCAGCAGAACCGTCGTCGCTCCACTGCCCTCCACCTGTCCGCTCAGCTCCGCGCCGGCCGCGCTCAGCACGAGCGCCAGCCGCGCCGAGGTCGGGGCGGTGATCACCATATCCTTGCGCAGGACATCCACGTCGCCCAACGTCATCGACTTCAGATACCCGCCTTTGGGCAGCGGCTCGATGCCGATATCCCACAATCCCGGATGCACGTTCGGCAGAACGAATGTTCCGTCCGGCTGCACCTGCGCGCTGGCGCCCGCATGAACATTGCCGTCGCCCGATACCAGGAACACGCGGTGATCCGCGGCCGCGCCCGTACCGGCGCCCTCCAGCCGCAGACTGCCGCGAAGCTCGAAGGCCGGCGCGAATTGCAGCGTCACTTCGAGATCGCCACCACTTAGATCGACCTCTTGGCGCGCTACGTACATGCGGCCGTCGATGGTCACCTCCCCGCTCAGCACGTACTTGGCGGGCTGCAGAGTCGGGTAGTCGAAGCGTCCCCCGACAGGAAATCCACCGCCCCAGTTGGTCAACGTGTCCGCGTCCGGCGCATCCGTCAGATGGATTTGAACGAAGAGCTGATCATGTGGCCGGGGCTGGGGCGGCGCGTCGGGCGGAGTTTCACCCGTCTCCGGCAGCGGAAGCTGCACCGGCAATTGCGCCAGCACGCCCAGCTTGACCGGCCGGGTCAGCAGCATGGCGATGTCCACACCTTCCAGCGTCTGTCCCGGCTGCAACACGATGTCCCGCGCCTCGTGCCGCAACGGCGTGCCTGGGGCGTAGGTCGTGGCGTACGCCAGGCGGTTGTTCTGCTCCGCCGCCGGATCGCCCGGATTCGTCGGCGGGATGGTGTCGAATTGCTTGATGGCCGACACCACGTACCGGCCCGGCGCCACGCCCGACAGCCGGAAGCGGCCCTTGTCGTCGGTCCCCGCCCCGCCCCACGACGTCCAGCTCAGCTTGCCTCGCGCGAACTGCCGCCGCAGCGCCCGCACGAAGGCCTGCGCCAGCGGTTCGCCGTCCGCGCCCGTTACCGTCCCCGCGATCACGCCCAGCCGCGGCAGGCCGATCGTCAGGTCCGTGATGTGCTCGCCCGCGCCCAGCGCCAGCACCCGCCCTTCGGCATACGGGCGGCGCGCGCCGTAGGCCATCGTCCCATAGCCGCGCCGCGAGACTTCGATGCGGTACTGGCCCGCCGGAAGCGCGCGCAGCAGGAATCGTCCGTCACCATCGGACGGCGCCAGGCCCCGAATGTCGGTGTGTCCTTCGACCTGGATTTCGACGCGCGCGCGGTGCAGCGGCGCGCCGCTGGTCGCGTCCACCACTCGTCCGGCGATCGAGCCGGAGCCACCGCTTTGCGCGCGCACGGCCGCCAGCAGAAGCAGCACCATCGCGGATGTGAATAAGAGGCGACGCATATCCCTGCGCACCCTCCTATTCTGGCCCGCTCCTTCGGCTGGCGCTGGTCGTGGCGCACGCCCGGCAGGCCTCGTCTGCATGCGTTTAGACACCATCATTGGTATCGTGGATCCTCTACGCCGCCGCCTGGGTCGACAGGCAGAGATCACGTCCAGAACACTGGACGCATCCCGCGCGCGTTGGTTGCGAACGGCGGAGACAACTCTGACGAGGCTCAGTCGGGTGGCGGCGCAGCGCGCCCGGGACGGAACTGCCGTGGCGCGCCCGCAGGCGGCTTCTTCAGGCGCCGGTCAAAACTGGGAATAGCCGCAGAAGGGCCACATCCGGCCCTCTGCCCGGCCGCGAGTCTAGCCCTTCTTGGCCTGACAACCATCCAGCACGTGCTTGTGTGCGCCGTAGCACTTGCCGACGTCGTTCAGCTCTTTCTTGCCTGCCATGGCGTGGCAGGTGGTGCATTTCGTGCCCTTTTCCTTCTTCTGATACTCCGGTTTGGCAAACGAAAGACTGCTTGCCACGAACAGGCCGGCCATCAGAACGGCGGCGGGAATCATCAGTCTCAAAGCGCGCATGATCAACTCCAATCGGGCGGTGAAAATCGGTCTCGCGGTCATCCCACAATACGGAGACGATATCACGTTTTCACATGTTGCCGGGCCAGCGCCTCGCGGGACGCCACGATTCCGATACGTTCAGCCCGCCTGCTTCGCCGCCGGCTGGTGCAACCTCAAGATCTCGCCAACGAGAAACATGTCGGTTAGCACGGCGCGCAGATGGATGGAGGCATTTAGATTGTCGATGAGCTGCGACCCGATCACGGGCTGGGCCAGAACCAGTTCGAGGGCCGCCAGCGAGTCGCAGGCATCGCGATCCAGCACCGCCAGGAAGGCTTGGTACTTTCCCGCCGGTTCCAGGCCCGCCTGCTCCACCACGGTTCGAAAGCTCTCCGCCAACCCATCCAAGGCATGGACGGCACGACTCAGGAATTCACGCACCTGGCTTCCCGCCGGACTTCCTTCGTCCCCCGGAATCCCTTGCGCGGCGTAGGCCAGCATGAACTCGTAGCATTCCTCGATGGTCTCGCCGCGCTCCTGCATTGCACCAATCATGGACTATATCCCCGTGCCCTTTCCGCCGGACTCCGTGGAGGAGGCGGCAGCCCCGGCGGGCCAGCGCTGCGGATCATAATGTTCCAGATAGAATTCGCGCTTCATCGATCCAAAAATCATCGACTTCGTAATGTCCAGCTTCTCCGGCCGCACAGCGAAGTAGACGTGCACCATGATCAACGCGATCAGTCCCACGCCCGCGAGGCCGTGCAACACGTACATCAAACCCCAGGTCATGTCGCTGAACAGGTATGGGTTGCGCGGGAAGAAGATCGTGCGCACGCGAGACATCATGAACACGCCGGTCAGGATCACCACCAGTCCAGTGAGTGTAATGACCCCGTGATACATCTTGTTTTCCAGAGGATACTTGGCGAATCTTCGCGGCGGAGGCGCTGGCCGGCCCATGAAGCGTTGAACCCGCCTCATCGCATCTTCCAGGTCGGCTTTGTCGGGCCAGATGGACCAGAAGTCCAACCAGAAGGAGGCATGGATGATGTGAAAGACGACGGATATCGTCAGCACCGTTCCAGCGATCCAGTGATAGGCCACCCAATTAAAGCGGACGCCGACTCTCGGCAGGAAGGCCGTAAACAGCAGCGTAAACATAGAGGCGGCCATCAGCCAGTGAAACGCCCGCGCGGCCAGCGAATGTCGGGGAACGCGCTCGGGAACGCGGGCCGCGAGTTCGATCGAAACAGCGCCCGCGAATTGCTCGGGTTCCGCGAAATATCGTACATAAATCGCGTGGACGATCATGAAAAACAGGCCCGCGATCGCCGCCACCCAGATCAGGAACCACACGATGTGAATGGGGACATGCCGCCCCCAGGGACTCGTTGCCCAATCTACGACTCCCATTTGGCCTCCTCCACTCCACCGATGGCGCGCTTCACCAGGTTTCGAGTCAGCGGGATTTTATAGGCGTTGAACTGGAGCGGGATCGCACCTTTGACCGCCAGTTTTCCCGCCATTTCGCCCGTCGCCGGGCTTGGGGTTTGACCACGAACGGCAGCTTCCACCGACTTCAGACGCAGCGGGCGAGCTGCCGCGCCGTTCACCGCCAGGCGGATTCGCTCAATGGTGCCGCCCGAGACGACCATGGCCGAGGCCACGTTCAGCAAGGCAAAGTCCCACACGTTGCGGTCGCGAATCTTCTCGAAGTAGAACTTGGCGCCGGCCCATGTTGACGGAATGCGGATGGCCGTCAGCAGTTCGCCCGGCCGCAGAATGTTCAGCCGTGTGATGTCGATGTCCGGGCCGACGAAGTAGTCCTCGGCATCTACGACGCGCTCGCCGTCCCGTGTGCCGATCACGAATTTGGCGTCCAGGGCGATCAGCGCCGGAGCCGAGTCCGAAGGGTTCACCGCGACGCAGCGCTCCGCATTGAGAATCGCGTGCTCGCGATTGCGGCCCGTCGGTGTGTCGGCGTAGCAGATGTTGCCGCCGGCACGGTAACACGGCCAGCCCGCGCGGTAATACCAGCAACGCGCATCTTGCGACACATTGCCACCCAGCGTGCCTTGGTTGCGGATCTGCGGCGATGCGACCAGTTCAGCGGCTTGCGCGAGCAGTCCGTATTTCTCGCGCACGACGGGGTTCGACAGCACCTCGGTGAGCGTGGTCAGCGCGCCGATCTCGATACCGTCGCCGGTGGTGCGAATTCCCTTGAGTTCCTCAATGCCGCTCAGGTCCACCAGCACTTTCGGTCTCTTGATGCGGTCCTTGAGCCAGTCGAAGCTGTCGAGCCCGCCCGCCATCACCCAGGCGTCCGGCCCATATTGTTGCAGCAGCTTTTGCGCAGCGCCGGCGGAGCTCGGCTGATACAGGTCAAAAGCGGGCATTACGTCGTGGATTACCGCCATTTTTCCTCCCTGGTATCGGCCGGCCTAGATATGCGCCATCAGGGGATATTGCATGGGCCGTCCCATCTCGAGCGCTGTCAGAATCGTGTCGGAGTTGACGGGCGCGCGACGGAAAATATCATCCCCGAGCGCATCCGACAAGGCATTCAGCACGGCCGCGCATCCGCCGCCGACGGGCGGCTCACCGACGCCGCGTGCACCGACGGGCGTTTCGGGATCCGGAAGATCCAGAGCCTCCCACTGCATATTCACGGGGACATCCAGGATCGTGGGCGGCTTGGTGTGGTAGAACCGCCGGGACACCATCGCACCGTAGTTGGGGTCGAAGACCCACTTCTGTCCGATCGCATGACCAATGCCGAGAGTGGAGCGGCCGAGGACCTGCCCGCCCAGTGCAGCCGGGTGAATCACGGTGCCCACATCCGCGATCGCAAGGAAATCCACGAGGTGATACTTGCCGGTCTCGACATCGACTTCGATCTCGGCGAAACTGGCAACGAAAGAATTCGTCGCGCCGTCGCGGGGATACTTATCCTTCGCGGCGGCTACGAGGCCCTGACCCGCCAAGGCCAACACCGATGCTTTCGTCATTTTGTTGACGTCTTCGGGCGCCTCGTGACCGTCGTAGCTGCCGCCGAGCTGGATCGCGCGTTGAGCAGCCTGCGCGAAGGACAGCCCCGCTCCGCCGCCCTTGCGGAAGACGCGCTCGTTGGCCACTTCGTAATTCTCGGGCTTGCCCCCGAGACTCTTGGCCGCGATTTCCTGGAGCTTCTTCCGGGCTTCCATCGCGACCGCATGAGCGGCGCGCGTCATCGCGTGCGTCGTCTGGCTGCCGCCGGATACGCAGCTCCAGGGCAGGTTCTTCGTCGTGTTGCCCCAGACGACATCGCACTTCTCCCAGGGCACTCCGAGAATCTCGGCTCCCACCCGGTGGACATCAATTACATTTGCCGTCCCCAGATTGCCGATTCCGGATTGGAACGTGACCCGGCCATCCGGCTTGATCACAAGCAGACCGTCGAAACCGATGGTGCCGCCGACATAAGTGCTCAGAGAAACGCCGACGCCGCGAACCGTGGTGCCAATCCGCTTCGGAGTCCGCGCGACGCGCTCGCTCCACTTGAACAGCGCCGCGCCGCGGTCGAGGGCTTCCTTCAGGAACGCGCTCGTCGCATATTGCAGCTTGCCCTGCATAGGCGGCCCGAATGGCGCTTTCCCCTCCGGGCAGTTGAGGCGGCGCAGGGCCACCTGATCGATGCCAAGGCGGCGCGCCGCTTTGGCGAGAATCGGTTCGATGATAGTGATGCCCTGCATGCCTCCCGGTGAGCTCTGCGCACTGCGCGGCGGCGTGTTCGTCAACACCGATACTCCGCTCCAGCGCATCGCCGGCGGCTGGTAGAGGAGCGAGACCGTGCGGCCGGAGGAAGCGGAGTCGCCCATCTTGTCGTAGGGACCGTTGCTGCAGACGACAGACAGGTCCACGGCCGTGATGCGCCCATCCTTGGAAAAGCCGACCTTCGCCCGGCCCAGGACGCTCGGCCGCGCGCGCCCGATGAAGGTCTCTTCCTCGCGGCTGATGCGCATCATCACGGGGGCATTGGTCTTCTTCGCGAGCAGCGCCGGAATGATCAACGTGATGCCGCCCGTAATCTTGCTGCCGAATCCGCCGCCCGTATATTCGCTGATGAGGACGACCTGACCGCGGTCGATATTCAACCAACGGGCGATGGCAGGCACTGTCTGGATCGTGCTCTGCGTGCCGGTGTGCACGTAGACCTTCCCGTTCTGCCAGTACGCCATCGCACTGCGAGTCTCGAGCGTTTCGTGGCTGGTGTCCGGCGTAACAAAGGTCTCATCGAGGATCAGCGCGGCCTGCTTGAAACCCGCGTCAACGTCGCCATAAGACCAGTGATCCGGCCCTTTCCCCATGGGCAGACGGCCTTGCCGGACTTCGTCAAACTCCGCCTCGGACCACTTAAGCTCCTCAAGTGCCGGAGGCTGCCCGCCCTTCGAAGTGCCCCATATGTTTCCGCCGATTCTGGGATTGATCCCACCGGGCCGCAGGGTATCTATCGGGTCCACGACGAACGGCAGTTCCTCGAAATCGATTTGAATTTTCTCGATGGCCTCGGCGGCGGTCAGTTCGTCAACGGCGGCCACCGCGAGAATCGGCTCGCCCTGGTAGAGGGGCTCCATCGTCAGGCCCCGCTCGCTCAGCTTGTTGGCCTTAATCACGGTCCCGTTGTCGGTCAGGCTGTCCGCCGGAGCGGGCAGATCGTCCGCCGTCAGGATCGCCCGCACGCCGGGCATGGCGAGAGCCTCGCTGGCATCGATGTGTTTGACGCGCGCATGGGGCAAGGGGCTGAGCAGCAACTTCGTGAACAACATGCCTTCAGCGCGGAAGTCCTCGGCGAATTTCGCCTTGCCGGTCAGCTTGGCGTACAGATCGGCCGTCGGGTAGTTCTTGCCGATCAGTTTGGTATGAGCTCCGTACTCACGCATGGCTCGCCCCCCGCAGATTCTCGGCTCCACGCATTAACGCGGTGAGGATTTTGTCGTAGTCCTGGCAGCGGCATAGGTTCCCCGACACGCCGTGCGCCAATTCCTCCCGGGTCGGGTTTGGATTGATCTTCAGGAACCCCACGGCTGACATGATGAAGCCCGACATGCAGAAGGCGCACTGAAATCCCTGCTCATCCACGATGCCCTGCTGCACCGGATGCAGCGTTCCATCGGCCGCCGCCAAGCCTTCGATCGTCGTGACCTCGCGGCTGCGCACGGTGTGGGTGAGGACCGAGCAGGAATAATGCGGCACGTCGTCGATGAGAACCGTACAGGCGCCGCATTCGCCGCGGTCGCATCCCAGCTTGGCGCCGGTGAGGCCCAGTTTGTAGCGCAACGTCCAGGCCAGCGTTTCCTGCCTCGCGACGTCGACCCGGCGCTGCCGGCCGTTGACGTTCAGCGTGATGAGCCGCTCGCCCGCACCGATAAGCGGCGCGTTGCCGTGATGAGTGGAGGCCCGGAACAAATAGCCCGCGGCCGAGACTGCCGCGCCGCCGGCAATCACGCCCATGATGAACCTGCGCCTCGATACCGCCTTCGACGTCTCCTCAGGCATGCTGCTGCGTGTCCTTTCAGCGATTGTGAGTTACCCGTTGTTGAGCCGGCTCGCCTTAGCATGGGCAAGCTGATTCGGCTCCCGGCACTGTGCGCGCTCTCCGGATTGAGCTGGCCGCGCTTCGATTCCGGCAAATAGCGCCGCGATCATCCCTTCCGCTTCGAGATCATTGAGCGGGCCGTGACCCACCATGAAACGGAAGATTGTCGGCCCATAGACGAGGTCCAATACGAGATCGGCATCCAGGCCGTCGCGGATCTCCCCACGCGCTACACCGCGCTGCCAAAGCGTGGCCGACAGAATAGCGGATTCGGACTCGGCACTGCGCTGGCGCCCGCGGCACTTCGAATCGGCCATGGCAGTCTGTGCCATTCTCCAGCGGCCTCCCCGTGTTCCAGCGTTGTCACATCGATGGCAACATCGCGTGGCCTTTCCTGACGCCGGGCCAAGCGGCAAATTGCTCCACCTGCGTGGTATTGCTCCGGACAAGTGACGTCAAAGCCGGGCGCGAACGACTGCACACGCAGCTCCCAGAAAACCCGCTTGAGCCACCTCTGCAGTGCCCGGCCCCGCCCATTCAGGGTCAGGTTTTGCATCGACACAATACGCCCAGTATTGGAAGTAACCCTGAGGAAGTCAAGAATACTGGCGGGCTCAACAACCTAAGTGTTTGGCACTACGGCAAATCGACTCATCAGGTATTGGGGCGGCTCTTGATGGCTTCAGGTTGCGTTCCCGTTGCCGAAGCGACGCTTCAGTTCGTCCTCGATTTCGCCGTCTAAGCACCGCGCTGTGCCTGCGACCACGCTTTGCGGCGTTCGCAACGCTAGCCTGACCATTTGGCAGATTCAGACGAATGATCTCGCTGCGAGAGCGGCACGCAGGCTGAGCTGCATTGGTCAGCCGATTATAATCGGACGAAGATCCCTATGAACTGGACCCGTAGAGACGTATTCAAGGTTGCTGGCGCGGCGTCGTTCACAAAGATTGCGCGCGCCGGGCGCGATGCCGACATTACCATGCAGCGGGGGGCCTTCCAGGCCGGAGATCATTCGCTTGACAAGTACTCCTGCCCCAAGTGGTTTCGCGACGCCAAGTTCGGCATCTGGGCGCATTGGGGACCGTCGTCGGCGATCGGTGCGGGGGACTGGTACGCCCGCAATATGTACATGCAGGGCAGCCGCCAGTACGCGTATCATCTGAAGACTTACGGGCACCCTTCGCAGTTCGGATACAAAGACACCATCCCGCTGTGGAAGGCCGAACGCTTCGACCCCAAGGCGCTGGTGCGCCTCTATCGGGAGGCGGGAGCGAAGTACTTCGTCAGCATGGGTGTCCACTGTGACAATTTCGACCTGTGGAACTCGCGCAACCGGCGCTGGAATTCCGTCAAAATGGGTCCCAAACGCGACATCGTCGGCGAGTGGCGCGAGGCCGCGCGCGGCGAGGGGCTTCGCTTTGGCGTCAGCGAACACGTCTGGGGCAGCTACAACTGGTGGGAGACCAACAAGGGCGCCGACAAGGAGGGTCCCTACGCGGGCGTGCCTTACGACGGCAACGATCCCGCCAATCGCGATCTCTACTTTCCGCCGCACCCGCCGGCGCGCGAAGCCTGGGCCGAGCAGGGCAACGAGCCGGAGGAGTGGAAGCGCGAGTGGTTCCTGCGGGCGCAGGATCTGATCGACCAGCACCAGCCCGACCTGTACTACGAAGACGGCGGCATTCCCTTCGGCCGCTGGGGCCGCAGTCTAGTGGCGCATTATTACAATCAGAGCCTGCGCTGGCATCACGGGAAGGTGGACGTGGTCTACACCGGCAAACGGCGCAGCGAATGCGCGACCGGCACGTGCGTTCTGGATGTCGAGCGCGGCGTGGTGGATGAAATCGAGGCGCGGCCTTTCCAGACCGACACCTGCATCGGCGACTGGCATTACAACCGCGAGGCGGTCTACAAGCGGCCGAAGACGGTGATCGATCTGCTGGTGGATATCGTAAGCCGCAACGGTAACCTGCTGCTCAACTTCCCGCTCCCGGCGAGCGGTATGCCCGACGACGCCGAGTTGAAAATCCTCGCCGCTATCACGGCGTGGATGAAGGTGAACTCCGAGGCGATCTATGCCACGCGGCCGTGGAAGATCTTCGGCGAAGGGCCAGGCATCCGCCAGAGCACGCCGGGCGGCGGCTTCAACGGCACGCCGGAGCACTTCAACGAGAGCCAGCGCGTCGACCTGACGGGCGAAGACATCCGCTTCACCACGAAGGGCGATACACTCTACGCCTTCGCCATGGGCTGGAATCCGAGCGAGACGCGCATGGCGGCGCTGGCTCCCTCACGCGGCCTGGAGCGACGCCAGATCGCGCGCGTCGAACTGCTCGGCTCCGATGAGCCAATGCTATGGAAGCTCGACGAGGACGGCCTGCACATCGAGTCGCCTCGGATCTGGCCGAGCGAGCACGCCGTGGCGTTCCGGATTCTGTTTGGCTGAGGACCACTCAGGGTTCAGGTTCCGACGGTTATTGCAACTTCGCATATTCTGCCTGGGCTTGCTTCGGGATGGGGACGTTTCCGGACCAGCCCGGCTCACCAAATCCACTCTTCAAAGCGGAATGAGATCGGGCGGCGACGGGTCTTGGGGCCCGGCAGCTTCCGGAGTAGGATTTGCGTTCCGGTACAGAGCGGTTACGCAACCGGGTCGTTCTCGAGAATCTTGCGCTGCCGCGGCGACATGCGGATCGAAAGCTGCCGGCCACTGAACGGGGAGACCAGGTGCAGCGTTCCGCCCTGTTCCGAGACAACCTCCAACCGGGTCACGGCGCCACCGCGGCGCTCGGCCGAAATCAAAAAGGCGCCCTGGGCGCGGAGCGAGGTGAAGGACACGTCCTTCCAACCCTCCGGGACGGCGGGAAAGACTTCGACGACGCCGGTGTGGCTCTGCAGGAGCATCTCCTGCACGCCCGAGGCAGCGGCGAAGTTGCCCTCGAGCGTGAAGGGGCGATAGGTGAACTTAGAATATCCTTTGCCGGATTGGTCACCGTTGCAATGGAAGCTGTTGCGCAGGGTGAAGGCTGTCGAGAAGATCTCGAGTGCCTTCTCCGCGGCCGCGGCATCGCGCGCACGGGCCGCGAGGTTGCCAAGCCAGGAGAAACTGTAGCCGCACCACCAGTCGCTGCCCTTGGCGCGCAACTCGGCCAGCGAAGCGCGGATGGTGCGGCGCGCCGGCTCGCCGCCGCTCCAGTCTATGAGGCCGAGGGGGTGAATCGCCATCAGGTGAGAGAAGTGGCGATGGGAGGCTGGCAAAGGGTAGTTCTTCGCGACCAGCAAACGCCCATCTTCGCCATATTCGAACTCCGGCATCTCGGACAGCACCTTGCGCCAGCGGCCGGCATCGGCGGGTTGTTTCAATTCGTCGGCCAATTCGGCGGATGCGGCCAGCAGCCAACGGATCAGCGCAAGGTCGAAATTCGTGATGCTGTCGAACCAGGCGCTGGGCGTGTTGTCGTTGATCTCGGGTGAGGCGCTGAGCGGCAGGCTGCGGAACCCGCCGGTCCGCTTCAACGCGGTGACAGCCTCGATGAACACCGCGGCGTCACGCAGGTAGGGGTAGGCGCGGTCTTCGAGGAAGCGGCGGTCGGCGCTGTATTTCCAGTGCAGGTAAAAGTGCTGCGCCAGCCAAGCGGAGGTGGTGGCGGAATGCGTGTACTGGCGCCAGCCGCCGATCTGCTCACCGGCAAGGTCGGAGGTCATAGGGACGTTCAGCCCGGGCAGACCGAAAAAGCGTTTCGTCCAGGCGAAGCAGGCGGGACGGATCTTCCATAGCCAATCGAGGTAGCTGAGGCCTTCCTCGAGATGATTGCCCGAATAGCAGGGCCAGTAGCTGAGCTGCGTATTCAGGTCGTGGTGGTAGTCGCCTTTCCAGGGCGGCAGTTTGCCATTGTCGGCGGTCCAGACGGCCTGCAGGGTGATGGGCGGCGCGCCGCGGCGGCTTGCGGAACCGAACTTGTATTGCTCCAGATACCATTGGCGCTCGATGATCGCATTGGGGAGCCGGACGGCCGATTGGTGCCAGTAGCGGATCCACCATTCGGTGTGGGTCCTCTTCATGGCTTCGAATCCGCGAACAAGGGCGCGAGCGACTCGCTCGCGAGCCAGAGCGAGGGGATCGGGACCTTCAAAGCTGGACGCGACCGACCAGGCGGCCTGCCATTCGACGCCCCGGCTGCGCCAGGCGATATAGACGGCGAAATGGAAACCCTCGGCGCCCTGCTGCGCATAGGCTTGCCAGCCGTCGCCCGAGGACTGCTCGGGCGGGGGGTAGCCCAGCAGCCCCACGGACGCTGTGTCCACCTGGTTGGTCGGGGCAGCCGAGGCCGCGCCGCCGAAGGCGGGGGCAATCAGCCGTGGCACGACGGACGGAGCGCCCGTGAAGCGCAGCATGCCGACGGGCTCGACCGCGTGGACGATGGCCTCGAGGGCCGCTCCGCCGCCGAAGCGCATGCAGGCCGAGGCGTCGGCGAGAGACAGGGAGCATTCGCTGAAGCGCGGCGCCGGATCGAGCGCCAGTTCGATGCGGCCGGCGGGGATCTTCGTTGGAGCCGGGCGATCGTAGGGATCTTCGTAGAGGCGGACAAGGTCTTTGACTCTGCCCTCGCGATGCCACTGCTGCATGGTGGTGTAGTTGTACTCGGGCGAGTGGAACTCGGGCACCGGGCGCAGGTCCCAGAGGTCGGCGCGGTCGAGGGAAATGCGGACCGGCGCGCCGTCGCCCCAAACCAGCGCGCCCATGGCGCCGTTGCCCAGTGGGAGAGCCTCATCCCACACCGTGACGGGGTTGCGGAAATGCAAGCCGTGCGCGGGCGTGGGCAGCGCGGGCAGGATGCGAGGCGCATCGGCCGACGTGGAGAAGGCTGGCAGCGCGGCGCCGAGGCTTACTGCGAGGGCCTCACGGCGGGAGATGCTACCTGGGGGCGTGTCTGGCGGTTTGCGGATCATGGTGTGTCCCTTAACGGTCCGACAATCATTCTATTTCTGCCGGACAGAGGGTAGGTGATCCGGCGCGAGCGAGCCGGCAGTCGAAGAGCGATCACCAGCCGCTGGCGCCTCTGGCACTCTGGACGTGATACGAGAATGGGAGCATGACCGGCGTACGGATCGACAGGTGGTTGTGGGCCGCGCGTTTCTTCAAGACGCGCTCGCTGGCGGCACAGGCTTGCGACCTGGGTCGGATTCTCTCCAACGCCAAACCGGCCAAGGCGGCGCGGGAGGTTCGGGTCGGCGACGTGCTGCAGGTGAAAAACGCCGGCGGGGAGTACGAGATAGATGTCCTGCTGCTCAGCGAGACGCGCGGTCCGGCGCCAGTGGCGCAGACACTCTACAGCGAGACGGAACGGAGCCGGGAGCTGCGGCTAAAGGCCGCGCAGGAGCGCAGAGAGGCTCCGCGGTGGGATGCGTGGCCCGACGGCAGACCGTCGAAGCGCGACCGGCGCGAACTCGACCGCCTGCGGGGCAGAGGGTAACGGCGGCCTTGACCGGCGTACCGCGACGGCCGGCGTGGCCGGGCCGCGCCCCGGCGGATTCCGAGGCGATCGGAGCAGACGGCTCATTCAGGTCCAATGTCTGCACTTCCCGCCGATGCCGGATGTCGTTCCTTCCCTGATGCTGGTATGGTCGAGTCTCAGTTGTCCAGATTGTGGTGCGCCCAGACTCGGGCGGGTGGCCCGCGTGGTAAGGGTCTTCCGAGCGCCCAAGAGTTGCGCGGGCTGGAGAGGAGCGTGGCGTGACGTCGATGTCCCGAAGGCGGATGTTGGGAGCGGCCGGGGCGGGGCTGGCGGCGGTGGTTCCGGTTGTTATGGGGCAGCAGAGGTCCGGCGGGGCCGGCTCGGTGAAGACGCCGATCTCGCTGATCATCGATGATGGCGGGCCGGTGGATGCGATGTTCTACATGCACCCGGGCTACGAGACGCCGTGGATCGTCCCGAACGCTTTCACGGAGCGCGTGGCCGCGACCTTCGAACGCTTCGATCTGCACGGGAAGTTCACGGTGCTGCCGATGCCGAGTTGCCTGGGGCGGATCGACCAGAGCTTGGAACGGGTGCCGCAGGAGCACCTGGAAGGATTTCTGAAGATCGTCCGCGAGCGCATCGCGCCGCGGTTTGACATCACGCCGGAGTTTCTCACGCACCTGGCGGCCTACGACCTCAAGAGCGGGAAGTATCAGCACATTTTCGAGGACGCCTGGATCTCCCGCGCTCCGCTTGAGGAAGTGATCGACTACTTCGTCCTGGCATTCCAGATTCTCAAGAACGTAGGGCTGCCGGCGCAGGGCATCACATCCCCCTGGAACTCGGGCATCGACGTGGAGAAGAAGTACGCGCAGGCGCTGGCGGAGGCGCATTGGAAGGTCTACGGCAAAAAGCTGACCTGGTACTTCCTGTACGTCAGCGAGTGGGACCAGCCGCGCAGGTGCACCGTCGAATACACGGCGCCGGAGCGGGGGCAGGCGGTGGTGAGCGTCCCGGCGAATGCCCCCGACATCTTCTGGTGCATGGAACTGCCAACGCAAAGCGAGAAGGTGGAGTTCATCACCCGGAACATCGACCGGCTGGCGCCGGCGGACGGGCGGCCGGGGCGGATCCGGCAGTTGATCGAGGGCGGCTATCCGGTGGTGCTGCTGACGCACTGGCAGTCGCTGTATCACCGCGGCACCGGGTTGGGGCTGGAGGGGTTGACGGCGCTGGCGGAACGGATTCAGAAGGTCTTCGGCGACAGCATGCGTTGGGTGCCGCTGACGGAGATCGCCCGGACGGCGTTGCCCGCTGGCAGCGGATCGGGACCGGATCGCGGATGAATAGCGGCCGCGGCCGGCGGCGCGGTGAGCGATCAGCCATTTGTCCGGTAACCCCACTCCTAAGGAACTGATCCAGTTCCCTCCGTCTCGGTCTGAGCGGAGGCTCTGTCTGAAGCTTACCGGGAACTGACGGCGACCGTAGCCCGAGGAGCGATTGTTTCGCGACGTGCGCCTGCTCTCGTCATACGATCCAACCAGCTAACCCGAATATTTCACCGGCTCACTGTACAAAAGCCGCCTTCTCTGGCATAAACATTTCAGCCACGAAGTGCTTCTGCACAGAAAGCGGCGGCTCTTGCTATGACACAGTGTACCCAGGACAGCTTCGAATTTGAAGCCCATTTTTCGCGCCGGGTGGTGGCGGGTTTCGACGGCGGCACGATCACTTCCGACGCCGGGGCGCTACTGCTGCGGCAGGTCGACCGGCGCATCGGCCTGCTGCCACGCCTGGCGCGCTGCTTCAGCGACTTCCGGAATCCGGTTTACATCTCCCACGAAGTGGGTGAAATGGTCTCGCAGCGCGTCTATGCGCTGGCCTTGGGTTACGAAGATCTCAACGACCACGACCAACTGCGTGACGACCCGCTGATGGGTCTGCTGGCGGGTAAACGCAAGCCCGGCGCGGCGTTGGCCAGCAAGAGCACGCTGTGCCGCCTGGAACGCACGCCTGAGGCCGGCGCCGCCTCCGACCGCTACAAGAAGATCCGCTACGATGCCGCCGCCATCGACCGGCTGCTGGTCGAGATGTTTGTGGAGTCGCACCCGCAAGCCCCGGCCCGGATCGTCGTCGATCTGGACGCCACCGATACGCCGTTGCACGGCCAGCAGGAGGGACGTTTCTTCCACGGCTACTACGACCACTACTGCTACCTGCCGCTGTACATCTTCGCGGGCGACCAGATTGTCGGCGTGCGGCTGCGAGAGGCCAATCAGGACGCCAGCGCGGGCAGCGTCGAAGAGATCCAGCGCATCGTCGCGCAGATCCGCGCCCGCTGGCCCCAGACTCAGATCATCCTGCGCGCCGACTCGGGCTTCTGCCGCGAAGAACTGATGAGGTGGTGTGAGGACAACCATGTCGACTACGTCTTCGGACTGGCGCGCAACCAGCGCCTGCGGCGGCGGATCGACAAGGCCATGCGCCAGGCCGCGGGCGAGGCCCAACGCACGGGAAAGGCGGCGCGGGTGCTCACCGAGTTTCGCTACCGCACGCGCAAGAGTTGGTCGCGCGCCCGGCGCGTCATCGCCAAGGCCGAGCAGATCGCGGGCAAGCAGAACCCGCGCTATGTCGTGACTTCGCTGCCGGTCGAGCAGTGGCAACCGCGCCCACTCTACGAGGATCTGTACTGCGCCCGCGGCGAGATGGAGAACCGCATCAAAGAGCAGGACTGAGCCTGTTTGCCGACCGCATGAGTGCCGAGACGATGCGCGCCAATCAGCTCCGGCTGTATCTGTCGGCGGCGGCCTACGTGCTCGTGGAGGCGCTGCGGCGGCTGGCGCTAACAGGCACGGCGCTGGCCGAGGCCCAGGTCCACACGATTCGGCTGCGACTGCTCAAGATCGGCGCGCGGATTCGTTTCAGCGCGCGGCGCGTGCTGGTGTCGATGAGCAGCGGCTACCCCTGGAAGCAGGTGTTTGGGCAGGTGTGGGCGGCGCTGCGTTGCTGAGCCAAAATCGCGACACGGCAAACAAACGATTTCCCGATTTCGCACTTTTCAGGTCAGTCGAACTGCGTCCGAATTGCGTTTTGTGAGGGCGATCGGACGCCACAAGGCCCCCTCGATCACCACATCCCGGCTCGCTGCCCGCCCGAATGCCGCCGCAGCGCCCTCCAAACCTCACGCAAACGCCGGCGGCGACGAAATCACAGCGCCTGTGAAACATCCGGGCTAGCAGGCTGCTGAAAAGGGTCCTGTGAGACCGCTCCCTCACAGTCGCGGCTTCCATGAGAAGGCCGCTCTGGTCAAGGCATTTTTCTGACATTCGTTCTTTGTGGCCGTGGCCGACCAACGGGAGGCGCCGCAGCGTCCTGCCGTCTTCCTATTCTCAGGAAGGTTTTCCTGCTCTCGCCGAATCGCCCTGCTTCCATTCGCACTCTTGATGGAGCGGCTTGCTCCGGTGCCAGTTGGGGTCCTCAATTTCGAACGGGTGCTGCCATCTCAGTATCGAAGTAACGCCCCTGTTTCCAGAAACGCTCTTCCGCCGCGACTTCGCAGTCACCCACACTCGGCGATTTGCTACAAACTACAATCCATTCCGCTGCTGCCATTCCGCTATTGCGTGCCATTCCGCTATTGCGTGCCATTCCGCTATTGCGTGCCATTCCGCTGCCTGCCATTGCGTCGCGCGTGCCACTACTTCGCTGCCTGCCGTTACGCCGCCGCGTGGCGCGAGCGGGGCCGGCCCTGGCTGTTGCGGAGCGGCTCGTACACTTCGCCCGTCGTCCACAACCGATGCAGCAGCACGGCCAGTTTGCGCGCCACCGCGACGATGGCCCGCTTCTTCGCATTCTTTCCGCCGCGCTCGGCCAGCTTCAGGCCCCACCTTCTCAGATCCGTGTCCGGCCCGCGAAATCCCAAGATGTGATGTGCGCCCTGCACCAGCATCGTCCGCAGATAGATGTCGCCTTCCTTGGCGATCGGCAACTGCGGCTGGCTCTGGCCCGATTCGCTGCGCTTGGGCCGCAGGCCCACATAGCAGCCCACGTCGCGGCTCTTCTGAAAGCGCGCGCGGTCTTCCACCGTCAAGATAAACGTCAGAGCGATCAAAGTCCCGACTCCGCTCACTTGCTTGAGAAGTTGGGTTTCCGGATACTCGGTCCGGGCGATCTGCTCCAGCTTGACGTCCACGGCGCGGATCTGTTTCGTCAGCCCTTCCACTGTGTCCAACAACGGTTTCAACGTCTGCTGCAAAGTCTGCCGGCAGGTCCACCATCTTGGCCGGACCTAGATTGTCGGCGTCGCACATGGGCAGCCGCTCGCCCATGGCTTTGGCCAGCCCGCGCGCCGAGTTGATCAGCGCCGTGCGGGCCTCCACCAGCGCCGCCCGGACCCGGATCACCATCAGATCCTGCTGCGCTTTTTCGCTCCGATGGCGGATCGGCCGCAGCAGCCGCGGATCGGCGCGCGCCAGCAGCGCCAGCGTCTGCGCGTCCAGCCGGTCGTCCTTGCGGCTGCTCTGGCTGATCAGCTTTACCTGCCTCGCATTGGCCACGATCACCTCGTGGCCCAGCTTGGCCAGCAGCCGGCTCACCCACGGCGAGTGCGTTCCCACCTCGATCGCGATGCGGCAGCGCGACCGCGCGCCGAACGCCGAGCTGCAGCCCTTTCTTCGTCGTCGCCACGCTGGCTTCCTGCACCACCTCGCCCTGCCCATCCAGCCGGCAATAGCGACTGCTCCTGTCGCCCAGGTCCAGGCCGATCGTGATCGGCCCGCGCGAGCTCGCCGCCCGACGCTTCGGACTCCGCTGGACAGTGTTATTCTGCTTCATGGCCGGTCTCCTTTTGCACTTCGAGTGCGCAACCATTGGGAGCTTACCGCATCCCGCCGGGGCCGGCCTTCTCATTCCATCTCAGAAACACAACACAACCGCTCCTTAACAGTCGCGGCTCCGCCATGCAGTCGCGGCTCATCAACGTGGCTCAACAACGCGGCTCAGTAACGCGGCTCGGTTACAACGGCGGCGCACGGCGGGTGCGGGGCAATGCGCCTACGCGTCCGGCTTTCGCGAGCCGAACAGCGCGGTGCCCACGCGGACCATGGTCGAGCCTTCCTGGATGGCCACTTCGAGGTCGTGCGACATGCCCATGGAGAGCCCTTTCACGCCGACATCGGCGGCGAGCGCGCGCAGTTTCTCAAACGAGGGGCGGGCCGATTCGGGGTCGTCGGACCAGGGCGGCATGGTCATCAGGCCGGTCAGCGACAGCGACTTTTCAGACCGGATCACATCGACGAGAGCAGGCAGATCGGCGGGCTCGCAGCCATGCTTCGTCTGCTCATCGGAGAGCTTGACCTCGATCATGACCTCCAGCGGCCGTCCCTCCGCGGCCAGACGGCGGGCCAGTTTCCCGCTGTCCACGGTCTGAATGACGTCGAACAGCTCCGCGGCCTTGTGGCTTTTGTTGGATTGGAGATGGCCGATCAGGTGGAACCGCGCGCCGGCCAGCGAGCGTACCTGAGGGGCCTTGGTTTCGAACTCCTGAACGTAGTTTTCGCCGAACTCGCGCAGGCCCAGCGTGTAGGCATCGAGGATCGCCTGAGCCGGAAAAACCTTGGTGACGGCGAGCAGAGTGACTTCGTCGCGGCGGCGCCCGGCGCGGTCGCAGGCGCGCTGAATGCGTTGTTCCACGGCCGCGATGCGGGCGCTGAGTTCCGTGAGACCCAGCGTTGGAGCTGGCGTCGAGTCCATGCTTTGGATTGTATACTGGGACCGGTGCGCACCCCCGCGAAGGCGGTGCCCGCGATGCCCGCCGAGGCGTTGCGGAGCGCACTCGAACGCTTTCTCGAGACCTGCCGCCGCCCCGTCCTTCTCGAGCCCGGCCAGGAGCCGCTGGAGCTGACGCCGGGCCTGTATCAAATGAGCGAACGTCCGAATGGGCTGCTGCTGGAAGCATGGAACGAGACCCGGACGTGGGCGCGGCGGCTGGTGGCCGTATCGAACGGGCCGAGCGGCCGGTTGACGGTGTTGGCCGAACGCCTGGGCGGGGCGCGGTTGCAACTGGAAATCTCGGATCTCGATCGGGCGACTGCCGTTCCGTTGCTGCGGCGCAGTCAGCGCGAGGGCCTGCGAGAGCGATTCCGATTCTGGCTGGCGCGCCAATACGCGGGTTGGCGGATCGAGGAACTGAGCACGGGGGCGGATCTGCAACGCACGCTGTCGCCATCGTACGCGCGAGCGCTGCTGGTGCAGGGCACGCGCAGAGCGGCGGCGGTGGCGGCGCCCGCGGACGGGGAGCACGCGGCGGGCGTTCTCACGAGCGGCCTGATCTGGCTGGACTACCTGCGCCGCCGCGAAGCACCGCAGCCGGTTTCAGAATTGGGTCTGTTCGTGCCGGCCGGCGCGCAGAACCAGACGCTGCTGCGGCTGAAATGGATGGACCCGCAGCAGGCGCAATTCTCGGTGTTCGTGTACGACGAAGCGGGCTTCGAATCGCGACTCGATGCGGCCGACACGGGCAACATCGCATCGAAAGTGGAGCCCTGGCGCACGGGTCCGCCGATGCAGGAGATGTTGGCTCCGCAGGTTCTCGAAGAATTGACGGCGCTGGAGGGCTTCGAAGCGGTCCATCTCTGCGCAGGCGTCGTTGCATTGAGAATTCACGGCCTGCAATTCGGCCGGATCGAAGGACGGCAGATCGTCTGCGGCGTCGATCGCCGGAAGAAGATGCAGTCGGCGCAGCAACTGCTCGAAATGGCGCGCGAGGTGGCGCGATTTCGCAACTCCGCCGCGCCTGACCCGCGCCATCCGTGGCGCACGCGTCAACCGGAGGCGTGGCTGGAATCGCTCACGCGGAGCCATCTGCCGCTGCTCGACGCCGCGCTGCTGCCACGGCCGGTGTATGGGCAGGTGCTGTCGATGGCGGGCACCGAGCACGGGGTGCTGGACCTGATTGCGCTGGGGCGCGACGGCCGGCTGGCGGTGATCGAATTGAAGGCTACGGAGGATCCGAACCTGCCGCTGCAGGCGCTCGATTACTGGATGCGCGTGGAGTGGCACGCCCGGCGCGGCGAATTCGCGTCGAACGGATACTTCCCTGGACTCGCCGTCCGCGCACAGGCTCCGCGGTTGCTGCTGATCGCGCCGGCGCTGCAATTTCACCCCACCAGCGAGACCATCCTGCGCTTCTTCTCGCCGGCGATCGAAGTCGAGCGCATCGGCGTTGGCTTAGAATGGCGGAAGGAGTTCCGCCCGGTGAGCCGGTTGCGCGGCGCCGAGCGGCCGGGATTGCGCATGGATGGCGACTCCGGCGGCGAAGACTCCCAGGCGAGAGGATCCCGGCTGTAGGCGCCGGGTCGGAAGGAAGCCGCGCCGTGGGCCCTTTGATGTTTAAACAGATCCGTGGCGTCCTCACGCAGCTCAAGCCGGGCGAGGTCCACGCGCGCGCGGAACGGCCGGTGCGGATCCTTCTGCGGACCGACTCGGCGGCGGCGGCCTGGGCGGTGGAGAGTTTCCTTCTGCCTAATAGCCTCAGCACCGGGCGGCGCGCCGAAGCGGCGGCGCTATTGACGCACGAACGAAACGCTTCGCAGGACAGCCGGTTCCACCTGGTATTGCACGAAACGGGGATGGAGCCGCCCGCGGGCTGGCAGCGCGGGCACGATGCGTTCGAATTCGATCCGCTGAATCCCGCCGCTCTGGTCGCTGAGATCGTGAGCGCGCGCGACGATTTGTCACTGGCGCTGGCGCGGCGTTTCAGCCCATTCCGGCAGACGGTGACGCGCGGAGTGATCCATCGCATCGCCAGTGAGAACGCGCTGTTCGCGATCGTCAGCGCGCTGCCGAATCTGGTTCCCTCGCTGGCGGAGATCCCGTGGGCCTTCGGCGAATTCGCTTCGGACACGGCCGTGCTGACCGCGAACCAGGTCCGCATGGCGTTCCTGCTGGCGGCCGCCAGCGACCGCCCGGTGGGCTACACGGAGCAACGCAACGAGATCGGATCGATCGTCGCCGGAGCATTCGGGTGGCGCAGCCTGGCGCGCGAATTCGCCGGCAAGATTCCATTCGGCGGAGGGTTGATTCCGAAGGCCGCGATCGCGTACGCAGGCACCTGGACGGCGGGCGTCTCACTGGAGCGCGTCTACCGCATCGGCTACGGCCTGACCCGCAAGGAAAGAAAAGCGGCCTGGGAAGAGGCGTTCGAAAAAGGCCGGGAGATCGCCGCGCAACTCGTGGCGCGGGCCCGGCGGCAGGAGAAGAGAGGTCAGATCGCGGGCGAATCAAAAGCGGAGGAATCTGTTTGATGATTTCGGAGCTCCGGTGCACGCTGACCGGCCTTTTCGTGTTATCGGCGGCGACGGCAATGGCTCAAGTTCATCTGGTGGAAGGCAAGGCCGACAGCCCGGTGCGCGTGGTCATCTATGAAGACCTGCAATGCCCCGACTGCGCCGATTTCCGGGTGATGCTCGATAAGAAACTGCTGCCGCGCTATGGCGCGAAAGTGGCTTTCGAGCATCGCGATTTTCCACTGCCGAAGCACAAGTGGGCCCGGCCGGCGGCCGTGGCCGCAAGGTTCTTTCAGCAACAGAGCATGGCGCTCGCAATCCTGTGGCGCCGCGAGACGATGCACGATCAGGCCCAGATCACGCCCGAAACATTTCCGGCATATTTAGGTCTATTCGCCAAAAGCAACGGAATCGACCCCGCCCAGGCCGCCGCGGCATTGCACGACCCGGCGCTCGAAGCGCTGGTCGAGAAAGACTACGCGGACGGCGTCGCGCGCGGCATCGCCCACACGCCTACGGCGCTGGTCAACGGCGCGCCGTTCATCGAGACCTTCACTTTTGAAGAGATCGGCGCGGGCATCGACTCGGCGCTGAAGGAGAGCGGCGTCCAGTGAGCGCGCGGCCCGTCGCCCTGGTCACAGGCGCCAGCCGCGGAATCGGCCGGGGCATCGCGCTGGAACTGGCGAAAACGCACACGGTCGCGGCGACCTACCTGGGTCGCAAGGACGCGGCCGAGAGCCTGCAGGCGGAGTGCGGCGCGGATCGAGAGAACGTCGACATCATCCAGTGCGACATCGGCAGCGCACCCAGCCGCGCGGCGCTGCTGGAGCACGTGCGCGACCGCCATGGGCGCCTGGATCTGCTGGTCAACAACGCCGGCATCGCGCCACGCGAACGGCGCGACTTGCTCGACACGACCGAGGAGAGCTTCGACTCGCTCATCGCAACGAACGTCAAAGGTCCGCACTTTCTGACGCAGGCCGCGGCGCGCTGGATGACCGAACAAGGTTCGGGGCGAATTGTTTTCATCACGTCGATCTCGGCCTACACGGTGTCGGCCAACCGCTCCGAATACTGCATTTCGAAAGCGGCGCTGAGCATGTCGGCCGCGCTTTACGCCCAGCGCCTCGCGCCGCACGGCGTGGTGGTATTCGAACTGCGGCCGGGCATTATCCGCACCGACATGATCGCGCGTGTGGAAGACGTTTACGAGGAGCGGATCCGCGGCGGGCTGTTGCCGCAAGGCCGCATGGGCGAGCCCGCCGACATCGCGCGCGTGGTGCGCGCCATCGCCGACGGATTACTCGATTACTGCGCCGGCACGGTGATCGACTGCGACGGCGGCTTTCACATCCGCAGTCTGTAACGACGGGCCGCGAGTGCGTTCTACTCGTCGTACTGCACCACGACCACGCTGTTGATCGGATCGGGCGCCTGCGCCGGAACGTGAATCATCAGGCTGCGGCGATACACGTCGACCGCCAGCGCGCGATGCTCCGGATCGGCCAGTAGGTAGGCTTTCTTCAACCGGTGCCGGAAATCGAAATAGAAAATCTTCCGGTCCTTGGGCCAGTCGAATACGTGCAGGTACAACGAGCCCGGCTTAGTCGTCACCATCTTGATGTCTTCCTGCCAACGCATGTCCGGGCCGGCTCCGGCGCCGTAGATCGCCTCGCCGTTGACATCGAGCCACTGGCCTACTTCGCGCAGGATGCGGACAGACTCATCCGGGAACAGCCCTTCGGCGGTGGGGCCGACGTTCAGCAGGTAGTTGCCGCCCTTGCTGACGGTGTCGCACAGGTTGAAGACGACGCTTTTCGGATCTTTCCAGTGGTGGTCGTTGCGGTCGTAGCCCCAGGCTGTCATTCAAGGTCATGCAGACCTCGAAGGCGCTGGATTGTGCCCCGCCAGGAATCTCCTGCTCCGGCGTTCCGTAGTCCGCTCCGATGCCGGCGAGGCGATTGTTGATCAGGCACCCCGGCTGGAGCGAGTGGATCATGTCCACGATTTCCTGGCCGCGCTTTCTTTCCTGTTCATTCTCGAACGCGTCACCCCACCAGTCGAAGAAGAGCGTGCCGATGGGGCCGTAGTTGGTCATCAACTCGCGCAGTTGGCCCTGCATGTAGTCGAGGTACTTCATGTAGTCTGCGTGCGGGTTGGGAAAGCCGTGGAACCCGTCGGGATGTTGCTTGGTACGGAAGGTGTACAGCGTCGGGTATTCCGGATAGTGCCAGTCCTTGACCGAGTAATAGACGCAGAACTTTATGCCCTGGCGGGCACACTCCGCGGACAGTTCTTTCAACGGATCGCGGCCAAAAGGGGTGGCTTGGACGATGTTGTAGGGGCTCAGTTTCGTGTCGTACATCGCGAAGCCTTCATGATGCTTGGCCGTGATCACCAGGTACTTCATGCCCGCCGCTTTAGCGACCGAGACCCAGGCCCGCGCGTCGAATTTCACGGGATTGAATTGGGCGGCGAATTTCTCATACTCGGCGCCGGGGATGTTTTCGTGGAATTGAACCCATTCGCCGCGCGCCGGCACGGAGTACAACCCCCAGTGAATGAACATCCCGAATCGGGCCTGTTGAAACCAGCGCAGGCGCTCGGCGCGGGAGAGCCCGGCAGCGGTCTGGCCGGCCGGGTGCGCGCTTGCCTGGTCCGCGGATGAGAGGAGCTGCGGCGCGAGCAGCGGCGTCAGGATCAGGCTGAGGAGCAGAATTGGCGGAGCGGGGCGGAGGTGTTTCATAAGCGTGCCTGGTTGCGGATGAACCATGTGCATCATCTCAAAACCGACACGCGGGCGGAAGCTGGAGCGTCACGCCTTCGGCGGGACCACCCAGTGCGACGCGTCGGCCTCTGCGGTCAGTCCGAGCGTGCGCCGCGCCAACGCCAGCGCGAGGTGCGGGAAATACTGCCGGTACAGCGTGTAGCGCAAATAAAAAACGTTTGGAAAGCCGGTGCCCGTGGCGAGCTCTTCGTCCCACGTGCCGTCCTCGCGTTGTGTCGAGAGCAGGTAGTTGCAGCCGTGCTGCATCGGCCGGCTGAAGCCCTCGCCCGCGGCCATCAGCCCCATCAGCGCCCACGCTGTCTGCGAAGGCGTGCTGGGCGCCGGGACGAACGTGTCGTCCCGATAACTGTCGCAACTCTCGCCCCAGCCGCCGTCGGCGTTCTGCACCGAGATCAGCCACTTGGCCGCACGCCGAAATGAGTCGATGGCCACCGCCTGGGCGGCGCGCAGGCCGCGCAGAGCGAGCGACGTTCCGTAAACGTAGTTGACGCCCCAGCGTCCATACCAGGAGCCGTTGCGCTCCTGATTCTTAACCAGGTAGTCGACGCCGCGCTGTACCGTTTCGTCGGCTAGCGTGAAGCCGCGGCGGCACAACGCCTCTAGAACGCGCCCCGTAATATCCGGGCACGTCGGGTCGAGCATGGCGTTGTGATCGGCGAACGGCACGGCGTTGAGCAGTTGCCAGTCGTTGTCCACATCGAAGGCCGCCCAACCGCCGTCCTTGGACTGCATGTTGACCAGCCAGTTGACGGCGCGGCGCTCGACGCGTTCCTGGGCGGCCTCGTCCGTGGCGTTGGCGTGCAGCAATCCGAGCAGAACAATGGCCGTGTCGTCGATGTCGGGGTAGTGATCGTTTTCAAACTCGAAAGCCCATCCGGAGGGCTCCAGGTCGGGCCGCTTCACGCTCCAGTCGCCCTTGTGCCGGACTTCGCGTTTCAACAGCCAGTCGGCCGCCGCGCGCATCCGGTCGGCCGGCGCGCCGCCCATTTCGCCAAGCGCGAACATGGCGTAGGCCGTGTCCCAGACGGCCGAAAAACAGGGCTGAAAATACAACTCCGATTCGGTCTCCGTGATCAGTTCGTCGAAGTGCTTGATCGCTTCGATCCGGTCGGGATGATCCTCGGGGTAGCCCAGGCATTCGAGCGACATGATCAGGTACATCATCGACGGATAAATCGCGCCGAGGCCTTGCGAGTAGCGCGTGTGATCGAGAATCCACTTCTCAGCTTTGCGGAGGGCCTCCTTGCGCAGCGTCTCAGGCCCGCGGCGTTCCCACAGCTTGAGGCCGCGATCGATCCCCTGGAAGATCAGCGAAAAACGATCGCGGCGCGGCTGCCGGAAGCTCTTGCCCGCGGCGACCAGTTCTTTAAGATCGAAGCCGGCCGGCACGGGCCGGGCCCCGCCGAGCGATTGCACGACGGACAGCGGCACGACGATGGCGCGCGTCCACGACGACATTTCGTACAATACGCCGCCGGGCAGCAGCACCAGTTCGGGCGGGATCGTGGGCACATGTTCGCGCGGGTACAACCCGAACAGACTCAGGTTGATTTTGGTGTAAGAATTGGCCGCCTGGATGCCGCCCATGTCGAGAATGGCGCGGCACAGCCGCACCATCGGCTCGCTCTCCGGATGAATGCCGGCCAGTTTGAGTGCCGTGTATGCCTTCACGCTGGCGCTGACGTCGGCGTCGCCCTGCGGAAAAATGTTGAAGCCACCCTCGGCGCGTTGGCGCTTGAGAATGGCCTGGGCGGCGCGCTCTATGCGGACGCGCGTGGGCGGATTCCAGCCGTTCTCGTCCGGAGGACAAAGCCACAACTGGAGCAGGATGTAGTCGGACTCGAGCGTCGTGTCCGCCAGCAGGTCGCCCACCCAGTAGCCGTCGGGCTTCTGCAGAGTGGCGATCACTTCGGAGGAGCGCGCCAGGGCGCGCGTGCAGGCTTCGGCGAACGCCGCGCGGGCAGTGGCGTCGGCGGCCAGCGTGCGCTTCAGATGCGACCGGCGGGACGGTTCAAACCAGACGGAACCCATGCCTCCATTGTCGCGGGAAGGGCGCCGGCAATGCCAAACCGGTTGTTATCTCTGTAGGATGTTTCAAAGGAGCGTGCGTTGTTCGATCTGAAGGAGCATCCACATCGCCGGTTGAATCCGCTGACCGGCGAGTGGGTTGTGGTGTCGCCGCATCGGACCAAGCGCCCGTGGCAGGGTCAGGTGGAGAAGGTGCCGCCGGAAGAGCGGCCGGCTTACGATCCCGGCTGCTACCTGTGCCCCGGCAACGCGCGCGCCGGTGGCCTCCGCAATCCGCAATATGAGACCACGCTGGTCTTCGCGAACGACTTCGCGGCGCTGCTCCCCGACACGCCCGCCGGCACTTTCGAGCATGGCGAACTGCTGCGCGCCGAATCGCAATCGGGCGTTTGCCGCGTCGTCTGCTTCTCGCCGCGGCACGATCTGGCGATCGCCGAAATGGACGCCGGCGCAGTCCGCCGCGTGGTCAACGCGTGGGTTGACGAGTATTCGGAATTGATGGCGCGCCCCGGGATCGGTTACGTGCAGATCTTCGAGAATCGCGGCGCCATGATGGGCTGCAGCAACCCCCATCCGCACGGCCAGATCTGGGCGCCTTCCACGATTCCGAACGAGCCGGCGAAAGAGCATACCGCGCAGAAGGCCTACTTCGAGGCGCACGGGCGCACGCTGCTTGCCGACTACGCCGATGTCGAGTTGAAACTTGGCGAGCGCATCGTCGCCGTCAACGCGTCGTTTGTCGTGCTGACGCCGTTCTGGGCCGTGTGGCCTTTCGAAGTAATGATCGTTTCGCGCCGGCCGGTTTCCGGCCTGGACCGGATGACGGCACAGGAGCGCGACGATCTGGCCGCCGCGATGAAAAGCGTGGCGACGCGCTACGACAACCTGTTCGAGGTTTCGTTCCCTTACACGATGGGCTTCCACCAGCGGCCCGCCGGCGCAGAGTACTCTTTCTGGCATTTCCACGCGCATTACTACCCGCCGCTGCTGCGCTCGGCCACGGTGCGCAAGTTCATGGTCGGCTATGAAATGCTGGCCACGCCGCAGCGCGACATCACGCCCGAAGCCGCGGCGGCGCGCTTGCGCGAGTTGAGCGAGGTCCACTACCGGCAGCGGAAAGACTGAACCGAGGGCATTTAGAAATAGAACGGAGAATTGCAAAAATGTTTCGCAGAATATTCATCGCCGCGGTCCTTCTCGCGGCCAGCGCGTTCGCGCAAAGCTTTGCCCTGAAGGACGGAGACCGCGTCGTTTTCTATGGCGACTCGATCACCGATCAGCGGCTCTACACGCAGTTCACGGAGACCTTCGTCCATACCCGCTACCCGCAGTTGAAAGTCAGCTTCGTCCACTCCGGCTGGGGCGGCGACCGCGTGACGGGCGGCGGCGGCGGCCCGGTGGACCTGCGCCTGAAGCGCGACGTCGGCGCCTACCGGCCGACCATGGTCACGATCATGCTCGGCATGAACGATGGCGGCTACCATCCCTTCGACAAGGTGACCTACGACTGGTACGTCGCCGGTTTTGAGCGCCTGATCGCGCTCCTGAAGGAAGCCGCGCCGGGCGCGCGCGTGACGCTGATCCGGCCCTCGCCATATGACGAAGTCACGCGCCCGCCGATGAAGCACGGTGGCTACAATCCGGAGCTGGTGGAATTCGGCAACTACCTCGCCGGTCTGGGCCAGCGCGAGAACTACCTCGTCGCCGACCTGAACGCGCCGCTCGTGAAAGTGCTCGAAAAGGCCTACGCCGAGGACTTCGAGGTTGCACAAAGGATCCTCCCCGACCGGGTCCATCCGGGCGGCGCGGGCCATCTCATCATGGCCGCCGCGCTGCTGAAAGCGTGGAACGTGGACGGCGAAGTGTCGAGTGTGACGATCTCCGCGGGCGGCGCCGCACCCAATCGCAAGGCTGCTGTCAGCGATGTGAAATATGGCGACACGATCTCCTGGACCGAGACCGAAGAGTCGCTGCCGATGCCGGTGGATATGAACGACGCGCCGACCGAACTGGCCGTCCGCTCGGCTGGATTCCTCGAGGAGTTCGACCGCGAGATGCTCACCGTGCCCGGCCTCAAAGCCGGCTTCTGGGCCCTGCGCATCGACGGCCAGCAGGTCAAAGTTTTCCCGGCGGAAGAACTCGTCAAAGGCGTGAACCTGGCCACGCTGCCGACGCCCATGCTGAAGCAGGCGCAGGCGGTGCACGAGTTGACCCGCAAGCGGTCCGAAGTCCACAACATCCGCTGGCGCAGTATCGAAGTGCCGCTCGCGAAGGACGATCTGACCACGGCCGCCGCGGCCATCGGCGCGCTCGACGCCCTGGATGCGGAGCTCGCGCGCAAGCAGGTGGAGACGGCCCAGCCGAAGTCGCACCACTTTGAATTGGTCAGCGTACCCGCCGAGGCGGCGAACGTGCCCGCTGGCTTCACGCCAATCTTCAATGGAAAGGATCTGACCGGCTGGCACATCAGCCAGACCAGTCATCACGGCAATTCGAAAGCCTGGACGGTCGAGAACGGCGTGCTCAGCGGCGGGCAGGATCGCCCCGGCAACGGCGGCATTCTGGTCAGCGACAAGCATTATAAGAACTATGAGATTTACCTCGAAGTGAATCCCGACTGGGGCTGCGACGGCGGCCTGTTCCTGCGCTCCACGGAAGCCGGCGAAGCCTACCAGGTGATGATCGACTATCTGCCGAAAGGCTCGGTGGGCGGCGTCTACGGCGAGGGGCTGAAGGACGTCGCAGTGTTCATGGCGCCGGGCTGGCAGCAGTATTGGAAGAAGGGCGAGTGGAACGTGATCCGGGCGCGCATCGAGGGCGAGATCCCGCGCATCAATGTGACGCTGAATGGCACGCAGCTCACAAACTGGTCGGACACCGCCAACCACCTGCCGAGCGGCCTTGAGGATGGCGCCATCGCGCTGCAGGTGCACATGGGCAATCGCTGGGTGGAAGGCGGCAAGCACCGCTTCCGCAACATCGCCATCCGCGAATTGCACTGAGCAGCCGGTAGTACAAGTCGCGCGCGCCGCGCATCCGAAAAAGTGGCTTCGACAATACACTTGCTCCCGCGCACGCGCGGGAACTTCGGTGCGGCCAAATTCGTATGGTCTATTCAGAAGGAAGGTGGAGCATGACGATGCTGCTGCGCTTGGCGCGACTGCTGGTGGCCGCCGGTGGCCCGCTGTTGATGGCCCATGCGGGTGCGGCCGCGGGCGGGGATTGGAGTAAGGATTTCACGATCAACGGCACCGCGGATCTGCGCGTCGAAGTCGACGACGGCCGCGTGACGCTCACCGGGACGGACGCCAAACAGATTGAAGTGCGGGTGACCGCCGCCGGCTGGAAGATCGGCCCCGACGGCGTGCAAGTGCTGGACCGGCAGGGCGGCGACCGCGTGGAAATCGACGTGCGCGTGCCGCACTCGATGGGCCTTTTTAATATGGGCAACCGTTCCATCCGGATCGACATCCGGGTGCCAAATGGTGCACTGGCCAACGTCCACACGCACGACGGCTCGATCACGGTGGAAGGGCTGCGCGGCACGCTCAAGCTGAAGACCGGCGATGGCCGCATCGAAGCCACGCGCGTCGACGGGACGCTGGATGCCAGCACCGGTGACGGCAGCATCCGCATCCGCGGGCGCCTGGACGGCCTGGCCCTGCACACCGCCGACGGCAGCATCGAAGCCGAGTTGAGCGCCGGGTCGAAGATGGTCTCCGCCTGGGACGTCAACACCGGCGACGGCCATGTGACGCTGCACCTGCCCAAGGACTTCGCGGCCGATCTCGATGCACACACCGGCGACGGCGGGGTCGAGGTCAATTTCCCCATCACGACCTCGGGGACGGCCAGCGGCCACGACCTGCGCGGCAAAATCGGCGCCGGCGGACCGACGCTGAAAATCCGCTCGGGCGACGGCGCGATCCGCGTCGTGCGCGATTAGAACCGCCCACAGGCAGTTCCTCCATGCCAACGACCGCTCCGGCCGCCGCGCCGCCAAGCCGCCTCGCGTTCATCGACAATCTGCGCTGGGTGATGATCGTGCTCGTCGTGAGCATGCACTCCGCGGTCACGTACTCGCACCTGGGCGGCTGGTACTACAAAGAGGATCCGGCACCGGCCCCGCTCATGACCCTCGGGTTCGCCACCTACCAGGTGTTTCTGCAGGCCTTTTTCATGGGTTTCCTGTTCCTGCTAGCGGGCTACTTCGTGCCTGGAGCCTATGACAGGAAAGGACTTGGGCGATTTCTGCGCGACCGGACGGTGCGTCTGGGTATTCCCGCGCTGATCTACATGCTGGTGATCCAGCCGCTGAACGTTCAGGGGCTGTTGCGCGGCTACTACCACATCACGACGCCGTTCCCCGAGGCCTATTGGCACTATCTGAGAAGCCTCAGGTTTGTGGGCCAATCGGGCCCCATGTGGTTCACCGTCGCGTTGCTGATCTTCAGTATTTTCTATAGCTTGGCGCGACTGATCGGGCGCGGCCAGCCAGCCAACGCGGCGCTGGCCCCGCTGCCCGGCCACGCGCACGTCATCGGACTCGGCCTGCTAATGGCCCTGTGCACGTTCCTGGTGCGCATCGTCCAACCCATGGGCACGAACATCCTGAACATGCAGTTGTGCTACTTCTCGCAGTACATTCTGTTGTTCTCTGTGGGCTTGCTCGCGTGGCGCCGGAACTGGCTGCTGCGCATTCCCTATGCCTTTGGAATGAAATGGTTTACGCTGGCCCTGACGGTGGGCGTCGCAGGTTGGTTTGCGATCGCGATTCCAGTTTTCCAGGCGCATGCGGTGGCGCAGCTTTCGGGCGGCGTAACGTGGCAAAGTGCGGCGTTCAGCCTGTGGGAATCGTTCTTCTGCCTGGGGGTGTGCCTCGGTCTGACGGTGTGGTTCCGGGAGAAGTTCAACCGGCAGGGGCGGCTGACCCAGTGGTTGAGCGATAACTGCTTCGCTGTCTATATGTTTCACCCGCCGGTGCTGATCGCGGTAACGCTCGCTCTGCAAGGCTTGGCGGCGCCGAAGCCGCTGAAATTCCTGATCGCGACAGTGCTCGGAGTGGTCCTCACCTACCTCGCCAGCAGCCTGGTGTTGCGCCGGATTCCGCTGCTCCGCCGCGTGCTGTAGAGCGGCGCGGCGGACGTGAAATAGCGTGCAATCGCCGTGCATTCAGCGTGCGCCGCGCGCGCTGTTGGCGCCAAAACACCGTGTCTGCGCGGCGCTGCAGCCGACCGCCGCGCCGGCCTCGCGCGCAGTTGGTGATGCCGCTTCAAAACTTCGGCGTCACTCCCAAGTTGAAGAACAGGAACGAATAGATATCGGCCGTCGTCTCCAGCGCCTTGGTGGTGCTGCTGGCGCCGTGGCCCGAGCGCGTGTCGATGCGGATCAGCAACGGCGTCGCGTGGCTGGCCTTCGCCTGCAGCGTAGCCGCGTATTTGAAGGAGTGCGCCGGCACCACGCGGTCGTCGTGGTCGGCGGTGGTGATCAGTGTCGCCGGGTACCTCACGCCCGCGCGAATGTTGTGCAGCGGCGAGTATTTGTAAATCGCCTTGAACTGCTCCGCGTCGTCGCTCGAGCCATAGTCCGAGATCCAGGCCGAGCCGATCGTGAACTTGTGGAACCTCAGCATGTCCATCACGCCCACCTGCGGCACTGCCGCGCGAAATAGCTCGGGCCGCTGGTTGATCACGGCCCCGATCAGCAGCCCGCCGTTCGAGCCGCCATTCACCGCCAGGTGCTGCGGCGACGTGTAGCGCTGCGCGATCAGCCACTCCGCGGCGCCGATGAAATCGTCGAAGACATTCTGCTTGTGCAGCTTCATGCCCCCTTCGTGCCACTTCTCGCCGTACTCTCCGCCGCCGCGCATGTTGGCCATCGCGTAAACAAATCCTTGCTCCAGCAACGCCAGCCGCGTCGAGCTAAACGCCGGGTTCATCGTGATGTTGAATCCGCCGTAGCCGTACAGCAGCGTGGGATTGGTCCCGTCCAGCTTCAGCCCCTTCTTGTGTATGAGGAACATCGGGATCCGCGTCCCGTCCTTGCTCATGAAGAACACTTGCTTCTCTTCGTAATTCGCCGGGTCGAAGCCGGGGATCCGCGGCGCGCGGAACAGCGTGCTGGCCCGCGTGGCGATGTCGTAGCGGAAAATCGTCGGCGGGTAATCCAGCGACGTGAACGTGTAGAAGACGAACTTGTCATCGTGATTGCCGCCAAATCCGGCCGCCGTGCCTGGGCCGGGGAGCTGGATCTCGTTCTCCAGCTTGCCGTCCAGGCTGTAGACGTAGGCCCGCGTCGTCACGTCCTTCAGGTACGTCACAAACAGCTTGCCGCCGGCCGTCGTCGCGCTCTCCATCGCTTCGGGTTTTTCGGGAATCACGTCGCTCCACGGCGCGTTCGGTTTGGACGGATCGTACAGCACCACCTTCCCATTCGGCGCACCGTGATTTGTCCGGATCAGGAACTTGCCGCCGGCGTTGTCGATCGGTCCGTACTCGTCGTCGGTGATCGCGGCCACAATCGGCGTCCACGTCTTTTCGCCCTTGCTCAAATCGCGGAACGACAGCGCGTTGCCCTTCTTCCCCGTGGCCGGGTCCGAGATGACCAGGAACGCAAAGCGCTCATCCTCGGTCGTCCCGACGCCGTGCTCGCGCTGCGGATGGGCCTTGTCGGCATAGATCAGCTCGTCCTGCTCCTGCGGCGTGCCGACGCGGTGGAAGTAGACCATCATGTTCTCGTTCTTGGCCGACAGGTCATGCCCGCCTTCAGGCGCCGGAAACCGGCTGTAGAAGAAGCCGTCGCCGAACCACGCCGCGCCGGAGAACTTGATCCACTTGAGATGGTCGTCCAGCAGCTTCTTCGTCGCCACCTCCACGACCGACGCCTCCTCCCAGTCCGAGCCGCCGCTGGACACCATGTAGGTGGCGTAGCGGCCGTTCTTCGAAAGTTCGAGACCACCCAGGCGCGATGTCCCGTCGGCCGAGAACTTGTTGGGATCGACGAACACCTCCGGCGTCCCCTCCAGCCCCTTCTGGATGTACACCACGCTCTGGTTCTGCAGCCCGTCGTTCTTGGAGTACACGAAATTATCGAGCTTGCGGAACGGCGCGCTGTACTTCGGATAGTTGTAGAGCTGCTTCAGCCGTGCCAGCACCTGCTGCCGGTACGGAATCTGCTCCAGGTAGCCGAACGTGACCTTGTTCTCGGCCTCGACCCACGCCGCGGTCTCCGCCGAACGGTCGTCCTCCAGCCAGCGATACGGGTCGGCCACCTTCACGCCGTGGTAGTCGTCCACCTGATCGCCTTTGCGCGTCTGCGGGTAGTTCAACGTCTGCGCGGAAGCGGGTATCAACACTCCCAAAGCGGCGGCGGCGAGCGCCAGCCGCGTAATCAGCGTGCGAGTCTTGAGCATCACGGGTGAAATTCCTTTGTCATGACCTGGCGATGGTTGTCGAGAGCACGGCGCACGTCGGCGCATCGAGCACTTACGGGAATCGTACCACCGGCGGCAGCGGAGGCGGCTGCTAACGGCTATTGATTCAGGCTGAAAGGCACGTCTATTTCGGCGTTGACTTTCACCGGCTCGCCGTTCAAGATGACCGCCTTGAAAATCCATTGGGCGATGGCCTCGCGCGCCGCGTCCACGACGGGAGCCAAGCTGGATATGGTGATCGTACCCCGTGCTTTCCCGGTGGACGGCCTCTCGGCGAGCATCGGATTTGTGTTGGTTGCCGCCGACGCGTCATGGCCGCCTTCTATTCCGACTCCATTTCAGCGTTATGGCTACGGTTACTACGATCCAACCCGTAGCAATCAGCAAATCTCCCAACGATATGACCATGCTCCCAACTTGGAAGATGTCGCACAGTGGCGCTAGCAGGGCGTTCTCAAAGGACTGGTGTTGGCCAAAAAAGGCGGTCGTGTCGTGCACGTTGGGCAGGATGACGGGCATTGAACCATGGTTGAAAAGCAATACGGCCAAATTGCAGGCTATTCCGGCTATTTGAATTCCTACGCCGAACCTAAGGGTCGTATTGACCGTCCGTCGTGCCTCCCACAGCATTAAAAGGATGATGACTATTTCAAATATCTCGTGGGTCATTTCTTCCCCTTCTTGTGGGGTCCAAACGTGAGTCTGCCCTAGTATGTCGCAATGACCTGCAGCGGCCCGCCCGACGGGAGGCGCACGAACTCTTTTTCTGCGTCAAAGTCGCCTGTCGCACGGCCATTTACAGTGGCCGCACGCATCCGCGCCCGTTCGGGATGGCGGAGGTGCAATAGGACTTCGCGCGCGGCCCGACGCTGGGGTGGATGGATCTCAGCGCGGACGGTCTGATGCGTCACGTCGGATTCGATCCGGCAACTGACCGTCCCGAAGTGCGTCGGTGCTTCACGAATGCCCACGGTCTTCCCCTGTTGGAGCCAGCTTCGAGCGGTGCCGAGTCCCACGTGCAGTCGGTCCCCTTGTTCCATCACCAGCGCGTCCCGCAGAAGGCGCACCACGGCCACGGGCGTCCACAGGTGCTGGCGGTCGCCACTCGTCTTCTTCGTTCCCGGTTCGAGCCCGCGCTCCTCGCACCAGGTGTAGAGCGGAGTTCCGTGATTCAGCGATGAGTAAAGATAGCGCATCGCGGCATCGCCGTTGCCGAGCGCCAGGTGAGTCTCGGCGACGTTGTCCAGTGTGATCCCGACCCACGCGCCGTCTTCCATCCAACCGGTGTGCACGGGCTGGCCCCCGGCGCTGATCGAATGTTCGATCTTCTTCAGACTCCCCGTGATCAAAGGATCGCCCGGCTCCATCAGCCCGGCGGGAAACAGCGCATATAACATGCCCCAGCGGCTGCCGCCCCGATTGTCCGGCGAATCGGGAATCCAGCGGTATCCTTCTTCCTGGATGCAGCCAGCTTGCAGCGAAGCGCGAAGGTCCTGGAGCGCCGATTCGTAGATCTTCCGCAACTCGGTGGCCTCGGCCTGCTTACCGAGTTCCACTGCCGCTTCCGCCGAGAGCCGGTCCGCAAAGGTCGCCAGGATGTTGTGCGTGTAGAAGATGCCGAAGAAGTCGGACCCATTCATCAAACCGCCGTCGCCCATGCCGCGCGGCATCAGTCCGCGTGCCGAGGGTTCGCTGGAGGCGCGGGTCTCGCGGCGCTTCGATTCCTGCCATCGCGAACTCGCGGCCATGTGCGGGTAGACCGCCTCGAGATAGGCGCGGTCGCCGGTCAGCCGATAGTGCTCCATCGCCGCCCAGGCCTTGAACCCGGAGCCGCCCCACATGTGGTGGGCCCAGCCCTTCGGGTCGGCCCACTCCCCGCTCGGTTCCTGCATATCGATATGAACTCGCAGGCCGTTGGCCGCCTCGCTGGAGTCGCCGGCGGCTCCAGCAAGCGCGAGGCGATCCGAGCGGCGGTGTCGGGGAAACTGGTCAACGTTCTCATCACCGATCACCTCACCGCGCAATACCTGTTGAGACCCCCAAGCCATACCGTTTAAGGATCTGTCCTCGAGGGTAACTAATTAAACAAGTATAGCCTGATTAGCATAGGTTCCCGGAGCAGCTAATTGGTCAAGTATAACCCGCTTTCCCAGCCCAGTTGACAGTCACATTGAGCAGGTGCCATCCTCAAGAAAATGCTTGACACCACCGCAAACGGCGATAGTCTGTATGCGGCGGAAGAAGTAGATTGCTTTCGCAAGAATGTCGTGTGTCCATCAGGGGGCCGACAAGGAGAGGAGTCATGTGTGCGTAGGTTAGTCAGATTAACTTATCTCATTATCTTGTTGGGCGGTCTTGCCACAATGCTCGCCCAGACAACAACAGGCACTTTTGGCGGCACGGTCTCGGATGCCACCGGTGGGCGCGTGGCCCAGGCGGCGGTGACCGCGCTGAATGTAGAAACCGGCCAGAAATTCAAGGCAGTCACCACGGATACAGGCGATTTCATCATCGTCCAGCTGCCAACGGGCCAGTATGAGGTCGACGTTGTGGCCAAAGGTTTCAAGACCTTGTCCCGCAAGGGCCTCACTCTGGATGTGGCCGGCAAGGTCACTCTGGATTTGACGCTCGAGATCGGGTCGATCAGTGAAAGCGTCTCGGTCACGGCGGAAGCGCCGATGCTGCGCACGCAGGATGCGCAGGTCGGCGACATCATCAACTCGCTGATGGTGGAGAACCTGCCGCAGCTCGACCGCAACGCGCTGGACCTGATGAAGTTGAGCGGCAACGTCGCCGGCAATGGCGTGCCCGGCGGCTTCCAGAGCGACATCCGCCTCAACGGTGGCCGCCAGCAGGGCCTCGACGTTCTGGTCGACGGCAACTCGGTAATACTCGGCAAGGGCCACAACGTCGGCAGCGGCGGCACGCCCACCATGGAGCAGGTTGACGAGTTCAAGGTCATCACCAACGGCATCCCGGCCGAATACGGCCGCGTCTCCGGCGGTCTCCTGACGCTGGTCACGAAGGGCGGCACCAACGAGTTCCACGGTCAGCTCTTCGAGTACTTCCAGAACCAGATGTTGAACGCCAACTCCTGGGAGTTCAACAACGAGTTGACCTACACGCCGGGCCACAAGGCCCCCGTGGCGGCTTTCCATAACAACGAGTACGGCTTCCGCGTCGGCGGTCCGGTCGAGGTGCCGAAGATTTACAAGGGCAAGAACAAGACCTTCTTCTTCGTCAACTGGGAGCAGATCAAGAACCGCCAGGCCGGCAATCCCAAACTGTCGATGGCCGCGACCACGGCCGACAAAAACGGCAACATGAGTGACATCATAGCCAACGGCGCAGGTCCGATGATGTACGATCCCTTGGGGGACGCGACCTACGATCCGACGGCCAACGCCGGCAACGGCGCCTGGGTCCACACGGTGCTCATGCCGAACAACGGCACCACCGTTCCGGCCGCCCGCATCGGCCCCGTGGCGCAGAAGGTCGACGCCCTGATGCCCGCGCCGAACCACACTCCGCAACCCGGATGGACGCAGCAGTATGCCTACATCGGCTATCAGGCCGACACGACCAACGCCTATCAGTGGGAGACCCGCCTCGACCACATGATCACCGACAACCAGCGCATCACAGTGCGCTTCAACCGCAACAACAGCTCCAGCGGCAGCTCGGAGTGGTACGACGCCCTCGATCCGCTGACTGGCAGCACCGTCAACCATGCCCTGAACGGCTCGGTGGCCTATACCTTGACAGCGACGCCGACCACGGTGTTCGACATACGCGCTTCGGTGATCCACAGCCCCGGCTCGAGCGGTCAGGCCTGGGGGGCGGTCGGCAAGGACGACGGGAAGTGGGGCATCGACCCGGTAATGGAGGGGCTCATCAATAGCACGCCGGGCGCCATCGACTACCGCGTGTGGACCTCGAACATGAACGGGTGGGGCGATAACCCGGGCGTGCAGAGCCAATCGAGCACATCGCTCGACGCCAACACCTCCTACGACCTGACGGCCAGCGTCACCAAGATCTGGAACCGTCACACCATCAAGAGCGGCTTCGACACCCGCCGCATGTACGACAACCACCTGCAGTTGGTATATGGCCCGATCTCCTATCAGAGCCTCGCCACCGAGGTCAGCGACGACAACAACTGGGATAGTACCCTCAACCACTCGCCCGACGGCCGCGGCTTTGCCGACTCCTGGGGCGACTGGCTGATGGGCATGGGCGGCGTCAACGTCTCCCAGACCGCCCCGATCAACCTGATGAACCGCCAGGGCTACTACGCCGCCTACGTGCAGGACGACTTCAAGGTCAGCAAGAAACTGACCCTCAACCTCGGTCTGCGCTGGGACATGGAGACCCCGATCACCGACCGTTACAACCACGTCTATGGCTGGATCCAGGACGCGCCCAGCGCCTGGTCCGTGCCGTCGGGGTATAGCTGGACCGGCGCCCTTCAGGCGGCCGGCCTGACCGCCGCGCAGATCGCCACGATTCCGACTCCGACGTGGGTGACCAACGGCAAGCTGCCCAATGGCGCCCCCTGCTACATCAAGAGCCCGACCTGCCCGGGCAACACGCCGTTCGAGTACCACCCTTGGCAGTTCGCTCCGCGCCTGGCCGCCGCCTACCAGCTCAACAACAAGACCGTGCTGCGCGCCTCCTGGGGCATGATGTACCTCACCGCGACCGGCGACTACTGGAACAGCTACATCACCGACGCCGACCGCGCGTCCGAGCCCTATCCTCCGCTCCGCTCCCAGGGCGTCGGCGGCACCTACGGCAACCTGGTCGAGAACAACGCGCACCTTTTCCAGCCGAGCGAAATTGTGCCGTTCAGCGACACCAACGCGGCGCTTGACTACACCGTAGGCGGATTCTACGAATCGGGCGGCACGGTCACCGACAACCACCCGGCCCGCGAGCAAAACTGGAACTTCTCGGTCCAGCGCCAACTCCCCGGCCAGATGCTGCTCGAGGTCGGCTACAACGGCAACCACTCCGGCGATCTGCCGATCAACGGCTATCCGGTGTCGCCGTTCACGGAGAAGAACCTCCTGGGACCGTCTTTCCAGAAGCTTTACCAAACGCAGGTTGTCAACCCATTCTCCAGCCAGGAGCAGCCGCTCAACGCCTACTCCGGCGCCACGGTGCCGCTGGGCACGCTACTGCTCGACAACCCCATCTTCGGCGGCGTGAACATCCAGGGCGTCAACGCCGGCCGCTCGAACTACAACGCCGCCACCATCAAGCTCGACAAGAGGTTCGCGCAGGGCCTCATCTTCCTGTTCAACTACACCTACAGCAAGTCGCTCGATGATGTCGGCAACATCAGCGGCGGCCCGGGCGCCATCGCGGCCGCGCCGTTGCAGTCGTTCCAGACCTTCGCTTCCGCCTACGGCTACAGCCCGGCCGACATGACGCACCGCTTCAGCTTCTATCACGACTACCAGTTCCCCGTCGGTCGAGGCCGCCGCTTCCTCGGCACCCCCAAGGGCGTCGCGGGCAAGGTGATCGACTACGCCATCGGCGGCTGGGAGTACGCCGGTATCTGGAGCTTCCACAGCGGCACGCCGCTGACCTTCAGCTGCCTGCAGAGTAACATCTCGGCCTCGGCCGGCGTGGCTACCCTCTTCCCGGTCGTCAGCGGTGCGATCGCGAACTCGGCCTTCGGCGGCGATCCCAACAAGCTCCTGGTCTCGACTCTCGACAACATCGGCACCGGCTATAACAACACCACGGGCATCTTCAATCCGGGTTCGTTCACCGTTCGCCGCTTCAACGGGGCGAACTTCACAGATCCGGAGCCGCTGACGCCGGGCAACATCCCGAACGTCTACCCCTGGATTCGCAACCCCAGCTCCTGGGGTTATGACGCCTCGTTGATGAAGAACTTCGGCATCGCGCGCGAAGGGAAGATCTACCTCCAGTTGCGCGCCGAGGCATCGAATGTCTTCAATATGCGCGGCCTGGGTACCTACAACACTACCTGGGATAGCGCGGGCTTTGGTCTGATCCAAAACTCGGCGCAGAATCCCCGCCACATGAAGATCTCGGCCAGACTCTTCTTCTAAGAGTCCTTTCACCAACGTCCAACCAAAGGGGGAGCGGCCAACGCCGCTCCCCCTTTTCTATGTCTCCCTCCAGATTTCTGTTCCCCGTGCGCATTGTAGACTCAACTCAGCGGTTGCGGCAAGGTGCTTTCCAGCGCTAAGAAGCACTTCGTTCAAGGTCATGACGGCAAGGCCAAGGTGATCGTGAGCAAGATCAGGCGCGGCGAGCTGCAGCCACAGGAGGCGCCGACGGAGTTGATCCTGCGCCACATGGAAATCAAGTTCATCATGCGCAGTCCGGAATTCCGGCGGGTCGCCGAGATGTGGCGCGAGATCTGTGGGCTCGGCCGCGCTGCCGGGAACTAGGCTGCTCGACGAGGAACCGACTGGGGCCAGCCGTGTGGCTGGCTTTCAGTTTTTGGGAGGAAGACACATGAACGTATTGGGCGGAAGCCCCAGGGTGGAGATCACGATCTCGGTGAACCCGCAGTTTGAACTCCGACTGGACCACGCGTCCATCCAGAAACACGAGCCAACCGCCACTGACTTCGACGGCAACCGACTGGAGATCGGCCATGTCCAGCTCAGCATCTTTAGTGAGGTGGGGGAGATCACCACCGGCGCGCTGCTGTTCGTGGAGTACGAGGGGAAAGACAGCCAACCAGAGGTGCCGTGGCGGCTCGTGGTTGTGCCCCGGCAGGCGCTCGAGCCGCGGGCGGAGGCCATGGGGAAGCTGGTGCTGGCGGAAGGTGGGGAGACGATCAGGAGGAGGGCGGAAGGTGGTTCAGAAGTTCACCGCCGACTTGTGGATCCGTGATAGGCTTCAACCTTGGACAATGCGGTGAATGAAGCCGGCGGCCCGCACGTGTGACCAGCCGTCCACGGTGATGCTGCAATGTGCGCGTTAGAAGTGTCCTACGGACACGACCGGTCAGGGTATTCGAGGGCCCAGCGGGCAATACCGAGCAATACGCCGTGGTATCGATGGCAATCTTGGTATTCTAGGCAACGTAGAATCTGTAACTTGCAGAGTATACTTAGCGGTCGTGGGAACGAATCCCACCCTCTCCGCCAGTTCCTAAGCGCTAGCGTTTGGAACTGATTGCAGGCCAAGAACTGCTTCCAAAACCCTGACCAACTTCGCATTGACGAGCCTGGAGGCCAGCAAGTTGGGCGTTTCGAAGTGCCCACGGGCCAAGAGGTTGCGCCCAGCGTCACCGAGGTCGTCCAGATCCAGGGCGTCGACGTCGTCATCCCCCGCCCGTCTGGAATCGGCATCCATAAGGCTATGGCGTTCGACTGGGAGGACATCAGTCCCGCCGCGAAGGAGGTCCTGCCGTGAGTCGGCAAGACGTACGGGGTTGACCAGCATCCGAAGCTAAACAAGCCGAAACGTCGGGTGGCCCAAGCTGAGGCGTGATGAATCATACCGTGGAGGAACAGAAGCCGGAGCGCGTTTTTGACTCCCAGTGAAGTTGTCTCCACCTACAGCCGCCTATGCAGAATCTGCTCAGCGGCATGCAGCTTCTGCCCAGCAACTTGAGCTTTCGTTTGCCCAGACGTTACGGGCCCAGCGAGCCAGTTCGCAAACTGAAAAGGGCAAAGATAAGACGAATATGCCAGCGAGCGGTGGGCCCGATCGGCGGGTCCTTAGTATCTGCCGATTTCCATTTACCAGAGCAAACCCGTACGCCAGCAATACATA
>CAWIQF010000016.1:0-79645 GCA_963838205.1 Terriglobia bacterium
TAGTGGCTCGTCCCAGTGATTACTTTAGCAGCAATTCGGCGTTTGGGAGTGGTGTAGGTCCAGCGGATGGGCCGCGCGCGCTTGGCATAAGCGCGGATGTATCTCATCAGTTTGCGGCGTAGATCGGCGACCGAAGTGAACACGCCACGGGCAATGACATCGCGTTCGATCTTGGCAAACCAGATTTCCACCTGATTTAGCCAAGACGAGTAGGTCGGGGTGAAATGAAAGCGTACCTTGGGGTGCTGCGCCAGAAACTCCTCGACCGCCGCGGTCTTGTGAGCGGAGAGATTGTCCAGCACGATGTGGATTTCGCGAGCCCACTTGGTGTTGCCGATCAACTCGCTCAGAAACGCGATGAAATCAGCGCTGGCGTGGCGCTGCGCCGTCTTGCCCGCCACCTGTCCCGTCTTCACATTCAGCGCCGCATACAACGAGAGCGTGCCGTGACGGTAGTACTCAAAACCATGTCGTTCCGCCCGGCCGGGCGAGAGCGGCAACACCGGATCGAGCCGGTCCAAGGCCTGAATGGCCGTCTTCTCGTCCACGCAGAACACCGCCGCATGTTGAGGCGGATTCAGGTACAGCCCGATGATGTCGGCGGCCTTGCTCTCGAACTCCGGGTCGTTGCTGGCCATATAGCGCTGCAGTCGGTGGGGCCGCAACTGGGTTTGCGCCAGCACCCTCTGGACAGTGGATTTGCTCACCCCCAACTCCTCCGCCAGCTTGCGGCAGGACCAATGCGTGCTGCCATCGGACGGCTTTTGCTGAACGCGGCGGATGATGCGCGCTTGGACCGCTGGCGTGGCCGCACGCGGTTGGCTGCCCCGATGCCGTCCCTGCAGACCGGCCATGCCTGCTTGCTCAAAGCGGCTCTTCCACTTGGCCACCGTCGGCGCGCTGGCGCCCAGTTTCCGCTCGATCTCGCGATAAGTCAGTCCGTCCGCCAGCGCCAGGATCAAGCGGGCGCGAAACACATCGCCCGCCGGCAGTGCTCGCGACTGCGCCCACCGCTCTAACTCTTCTCTTTGTTGAAATCGGACCTGGAGCAATCTTCGATTATCGGTCACGTCATATAGACGTTTCCATTACGCTGTACGTTTCACTGGGACGCTCCACTAGTGGCCATGACGATGATTCCCTGCCTCGAGGTTGTCGAGGGCGGTGCGGTGTATAACCCGACCTTGTCGATGCTGCGCTGCTTGCTGGAGGGAATGCAATGGCTGCTCGATCCGTCGGCGACCGTGAAGGTGGCTGGCAAGTCGGGGATTTCACAAGCCCGCAGCCGTTTGGGCGTAGAACCATTGAAGAGCCTCTATGCCGCTATAGTGGCTCCGATCGCGGAGCGGCGGACCAAGTGTGCCTGGTACCGTGATTGGCGCTTAATCAGTCTGGACGGCAGCACGCTGGACACCGCCGACACCGTTGCGAACGAAAGAGCCTCTGGACGGCCGGGCGCGTCGGGCAGCACGACGTGGCCGCTGACCTTCACTCCGGGGTCGGACACGATCTGGATGTCAGCGCGGAGGCTCTGCCCCGGCGCGAGTTCGAGGATCTGCGCCGCAGCGCGATCGAGCGCGTGCGGGTAGTAGATGGCATGGTAGTCGGGAGGCCAGTATAACTCCCCATCGGCGCGCTGGCGGCCACGACGTAAGCGCCCGGGCCCAGGCTCGCAGTGCGGAACACGCCGCGGTTGTCGGCTTGCGCGCTCGCCTGAGACTGCGGCATGCCCGACAAAAAGCGTACTTGCGGGGCGCCGGTCGCCGCCTGGCGGTCGAAGACAACGATACTAGCGCGGGGGATGGGATTGCCGCTCGGGTCGGTCACCTTGCCAGTGATGACGGAGGCGCGGGTCAGCCGGACGCTCACCGTTGCGTGCAGGAGGCCAGCCTCTTCGACGCGCTTGTCAACCTGATCGACAAGGGTCGTGCAGCCGGTACAGACGCGGTCGGCGCGATGCGCGATGACCGGGGCGACCAGGTCGATGGGCCAGTCGCCGTTCCCGTAGCACCCCCGATAACCCACCGCGCGCGCGCCGAGCCGGTACGGCCCGAGCGCGAGATCGGGCAACTGAAAGCGACCCTGGTCGTCCGCCTGGACAAAGCGCATAGCGCTCGGAGGGACGGCCTCCGGGCCAATTTGGGGAGGAGCGAGCCGCAACTCTGTACCGGGAATGGGCGCGCTGGTGGTGGCGTCCACGACCTGGCCCTCGAAACGAACGCCGGTTACTGAGGGTTGACTCCACAGAGCGGCGGATGGGGTAAGCGCGATCAGAAAGAGCTTGAAACCACACTGCCTTTGGCACATAAAGGCCTCCTCGTTGGACCGATGCTAGCATGCGATTCGTGAGGCTCCTTGTCAACTTCTGCCAGCTCTGCGAGCGGGCAGCGACGCGGCGCACATGGTGCTCATGGACGATAAGCCTGAATCCCGAAGCTCGCGGCCCTGATGGCGCCAAACATTTGAGAAAACGGGGGGATGGATGATACTGTTCGGGACAGATCCGCCCCTCCGGAAATAGCCACTTTGCTGGGTGGCCAGCGGGTGGTACTCAGAGCAACCAAGCGCGCAGTGACGCCGTTCGGTGGCGACGTGGTGTTCGTCACCTGCGGTGCCATCCTCGCCGCGCCGGCCGCCACCTGGTCCTCCACATGGCCCGAAGTTAGGGCGGCCTCGAAGCCCGCATCCACTTGCTCAACGGCATCTTGAATTGGCAAATCCCAACTTCGCCGAAGTTGGATCGGGCCCTGCGAACCTGAGCCCAAACCCGGCGCCAAAACGACACTCCCAGGAGGTGCTATCGGGACGATCTGCTGTCAACTTCGGAGTTCAGGATAAACGGCATCCGCCGCAACGTTCGTGAATTCATGTTTCAGGCCGCTCAGCCATTCAACTTGCACTTTGCCGAGGATGGCGCCGCTTCCGCGACCGAAATGCCGTTTGCGGTGAAGCGTTCCTGGGTGGAGTTATGCAACACAGAGCCGCGAGTAAAAAGCAAATGAAGATTAGCGAACGGAACATTAGGACGCCAGATGTATAACAAACTCGTGCGAGCGAGGGCCCGGCGGCAGAGGCCACTGAGTGCACGACCGATGTCCTTCTGACTGCCGGCTCGCACGACCGTCCAGATTCCGCGACTGGCAACCGATCCAGTCTTCTTACCTCCCTAGTTCCGGCTCGGCTGGGTTAGGGCGTGGAAGGCGGCTGGCCTTCTCCCACGGGCTGCTGGTGCGACTTGATCCAGTCGGCGTGGATTTGGGCTTGCTTATCGTTTCCGGTCATCCGGTAAATCTTCACGAGGAGGAAGTGGGCGGCGCGCAGCGCCTCGGGGTCCTCGGTATTGCGCGTGACCAATAGGGCGGCTTCCAATGCTTTTTCCGGTTGTTCCCCGGCTAAGTAGTTCTTGGCACGCTCTAGCATCGCTGGTGCATAAAGCGGCTCCCAGCGCAGAATCTCGTCCAGCAGAGCGTGCCACTCGGCGTCACGCTCGCGCAGCACCAGGAACTTATAGTAGAGCAGGGCGGATTCTGGGATGTGATGGTCCAACTTCCGGTTGAGCTCAAGAGATTTCCGAAACGCCTCGTCGGCAGCGTCGAAATGACTGAAGTGTGTTTCGGTAAAACCGATCTGGCCCAGAATCAGCACCCGCAACTCGTCATCGTTGACGACCGAAAGCGCTTTGCTGAACGCGGCGGCAGCCTCCTCCGGTTTCGCCTGGGCCGTTAAGCAGCGTCCGTATTGATACCAGGCAGTGGCATTTTCGGGCTCGAGTTGAACCGCGCGCGCCAGAAGTGCATTACCTAATACCAGAGCGGAGTCTGCGCTTGCCCTTATCCGCGGCTATGATGATCCGGCCCACTGCGATCATTTCTCCTGCGTCTTTGAGATTGCTCTTGATCAGACTCGATGCGCTGGGAGGTTCGCTCAATCAACGCTGCTTCCGGAAACGAAGCGGACAGGGTCTCCAAACGTTCCGAATTCGGATAGACCTTCGTCCCTCGCTCGCAGATCTCAAACGCCTTCGGGAGATCGTGAATGTCTCTGGCCGCCCGAGCAGCGAGAATGTATGTCTGAAGCGGGCTGCGCGGGTTGGCGATCAGAATTTCGTCCAACAGCCTGGCGGCGGATGCCGCATCGCCACTGCTCAAAAGAGCGCTCGCCAAGATAGTACGAGTTTCATCATCGTCCGCGCCCGATGCCACCAACGGGCGCAGTAGGGCGATGGCTTTGGCGGGGTTTCCCTCAAGATTGTATACGCGCCCCAGAGACTTGGCCGCTTCGCTCTGCGAGCGATCCAGGCGGACCGCCTGTTCGAGTTCAGGACGCGCGTCGGCGATTCGGCCATCGTGGAACAGCAGGATCCCCAGAATCGCATGGCCATCGGGGGATTCGGGCTTCCGCTCTAGGTACGAACGGAGCGCAGCGGCCGCCTCCTCTGGCTTGCCGAGTTGGGCGTAAGAAACACCGAGCGCGAAATACGCTTCGGCGAAGTCCGGCCGTAGGTGGGTGATGTGTTCTAAAGCCTGTGCCGCGTCGGCCGCTTTGCCCGCCTGCAGCAGCTCCTCCGCTGCGGCGAAATCGCGATTAATGTCGATGCGGGACGTGGCTTCCGTGCTTTGCGCCGCACAAACGCAGGCCGAGATGAGCATCAGCAAAACAATCGGGCGCATGGTCATCCACTGAGTAGAGTTTACAACGTGCACGGAAGAAGGAATCGAGTGGGAGCCGTGAGATAGAAAAAGGGGAAGCGGCGTTGGCCGCTCCCCCCTTCGTTGGTGAAAGCGCTCTTAGAAGAAGAGCCGGGCGGAGATCTGCATCTGTCTCGGATCTTGCGCCGAATTTGTGATCAGACCGAAGTTCGAGCCGCCAATCCCCGTATTGATGTTGCCCAATCCACGGATATTGAGCACGTTCTGAGCCTCGACCCGGAGTTGCAGGTAAATCTTGCCTTCCCGGGCGATGACAAAGTTCTTCATCAGCGATGCGTCGTAGCTGTTCGAGTGCGGCTCCCGAATATACGGATAAATATTCGGGACATTGCCTGGAGTCAGCGGTTGCGGAGCCGTGAATAGAGACTCGTTGAACAACCGAGTCGTCGCGGCGCCGAGGTTACCCCAACTACCGGTGTTGGTGTTATTCGTCGCCGTCAACAGCGAGTTGGGATTGCCGTCGTAGCCCGACGGCGTGAGATGCGCCAGGTTTCCGGTGATGCTGCCCCAAAGGCCGCCGGCGCCGTTGTTGCCACCGGGGACACCGTCGCCGGAAGCGGCGGAGTCAGGGAGGGAATTCCCAAATATGAGCGGCTCGCCAGAGTGGAAAATCCAGATGCCTGCATATTCCCAACCGCCGGCGATTCCGTCTAGGATCTTGCCGCCCACGCCCGTCGGCCTGCCGAGGAACTTGCGGCCTCGTCCGACCGGGAACTGATAGTCGTGGTAGAAGGTGACCCGATGCGTCATATCCATCGGGCTGTAGCCATACAGATCGTTGACGGTCTGGAAGGATTGGTACTGTTTGGTGCCCGACGTGACTCCGCCCAAGCCGCCTCCGGCCACGGTGCCGACATCGTCGAGCGACTTGCTGTAGGTGTAGGTGAACAGGAACGTGAGGCCTTGTGCCAGCCGCTTCTGCACTTTCACGGTGCCCGCGTTGTAGTTGGCCCGGCCGACGTTATTACCGTACACAACCAGGCCGCCGAAGGCCGGGTTGGGGAGTTCCAGATCGCCTATCGGCACCGTGGCCCCGGTCGTAACGTTGGGGGCGGTGTTGTTGATCTGGCCCACCAACGGGTTGGCCACCTGGATCTTGAACAGGTTGTCCAACGCCGTGCTCCCGGTCAGAGCGGCCAACGGGTAAGGCGAATTATAGAAAGCCGCGAGCAGGTCGCTGCTATGGTTGCCGTTGTAACCGGCCTCCAAGAGGATGTTCCAGGGGAGTTGCCGCTGAACGGTGAAGTTCCAGTTTTGCTCCAGCGGAGGATGCGAGTTGATGTTCGTGCCTGCCTGCTCGTATTGACTGCCGAGATTATAGTTTAGCCCGGTGTTGGTCTTAGTGAAAGTGACATACTCGCTAGGCAGGAAATTCTGCTGGTCGGTCGCGATCATCGGACCGTTGATGGCGCCATTGAGGCGGTCCGGAACACCCGGCATCGACGCGCTGGCCACGTCTTCAGTCCAATCGTTCCAGTAGTCGCCCGTGGCGGTGAGATACATCATGCCCCAGGAGGCCCGGATCACGGTCTTGTTGTCGAGCGCGTAAGCACCGCCCAGGCGCGGAGCGAACTGCCAGGGGTGGTACTTGATAGCGGTGCGGCCGGGACATGCCGTGGTGTTGACGTAACACGCGGCGCCGTCGGGGAGTGCCCCAGCGGTTACCCAACTTGGAGTTGGGATCGTCGCAATTTGGGCGGGGGTCAAGCCCGCTGCCTGCAACGAGCCCGTCCAGCTATAGCCGGCGGGGATGGTCCAGGCGCTGGGAGCGTTCGGGTTCCAGGCGTAGCTGTTGTTGTAGCGATCGCTGATGGGCGTCTCCATGTCCCAGCGAATGCCGAGGTTCAGGGTCAACTTCTTGCTGACCTTCCAGTCGTCCTGGATGTAGGAGGCATAGTAGTTCTGCGCGTTGGTCAGATTCAGCAACGAATTCTGAGCGCCGCCGTTCGGAATGCCGAGGAGCCAATCGCCCCACGAATTCGCCGCCCAGCTTGGAGCGCAAAAGACGGTGCAGCCATTGCGGTTGTCGTCGGTCGGGTCGGTGGCCCAGCCTTGGTACATGGCGTCGTCGTAGAGCAGTTCCCAGTGATTATCGTACATGCGTCTGGCATCGACGCCGGCCTTGAAGGTGTGCTGCCCCCAGATCTTCGTCACTGAGCCGACGAAGTCGTACGTCGTTTGGGAATCGAGACTCTGGACATCCTGACCTCCGCTCTGCTGGTTGCCGGTGGGATCGCCCCAGCCGTCCCCATCCGACGACCAGACGCGGAAATCAGTTCCCAAAGGAACGCCCTGCATCAGCTGTGACCTGAGCGGGTCGAGCGGAACGCTCGACTCGCCAGCCGGGAAGTTATAGTGGCTGGTATTGGGATTGTGCATCACCGAGCCGCGCAATTCCACAATCGTAGTCGGGGTAGCGGTCCAGACCCAGCCGAGCGATCCGGTGAGGGCTCCCGGCCTGATCTGGTGGTTGCCCGGGCTGATCACGGAATAATAGTCCGAGGACCCCTGATTGTAGTTATCCCGGAAGAAACGCATCGTGAGGCGCTGATTGTCCGTGATGTTGTGGTCCATCCGGACTTCCCAACGGTTGTCGTTGATGGCACTGCTCTGGAACCCGAGCCACGCGTCCTGCTGGGTATTGCCCGGAGCGGAGGGGTTGTTCGGCGTGGGCTGATAATTGTCTATGAGTTGGGCCAGCGGGTTGATCCGCGCGGCCGGTATGATCTGGCCATTGCCCGGGAACAGCGTAGCCTTCAGCAGGTAGCCGGTTTTCGGGTCAACCGTAGTGTCGCCGAGCGGATCATACATCAATGGACTGGACCCAAAGGTCTGCAGCCCCGTCAGGTCGCCGACGCGATCATTCGCCGACGCCGACATGGCTAATACGGGATTCCCAGCCTGGCGCTGCTTCAATCCCTCAAAATTGAAGAAGAAGAACGTCTTGTTCTTGCCGTTGTAGATTTTCGGCAGAACCACCGGTCCGCCGATCGTCCCACCGTAATCGTTCTGGTGGAACCCCGTCCGCGGAGCCTTCTGACCCGCCACATAGGGCGTTTCGTTGTTCGCCTCCCAGGTATTGGCGTCGAACAGTTGATTCTTGAAAAACTCGAATCCCCGCCCGTGGATCTCGTTGGTGCCGCCCTTGGTGACCATTGTGACCAGCCCGCCGGAAACGCGGCCATATTCGGCCGGGATGCCATTGGTGACCACCTTGAACTCGTCCACTTGTTCCATCGTGGGCGTGCCACCCGCGTATATCGCATGGAACTTGCCCGAATCCACCGAGTTGCCGTCCACCAGGACATCCATGCCCTGCATGCGGCCGCCGTTGATACGAACGTCGCTGCCCGGCGAGCCCGCCGGGTTGGCCGAAGTGGCGGTCCCCGAGATGTCGCCCGTCAGGCGCAACATGTTGAGCGGGTCGCGATCGATTTGCGGCAGGTTCTCGACCATGAGTGAATTAACGACTTCACCCATCTGAGCATCCTGCGTGCGCAGCAGCGGCGCTTCGCCCGTGACCGAGACGCTTTCAGTGATCGACCCGACTTCGAGCACCAGGTCCAAAGTGATCTTGCCGTCTACATCCAGCGTGAGGCCCTTGCGTGACAAGGACTTGAAACCCTTGGCCACGACGTCGACCTCATATTTGCCCGGTGGTACCTGGACGATGATGAAATCGCCGGTACCCGTTGTCTCTGCCTTGAGTTTTTGGCCGGTTTCTATGTTCAGCGCGATCACCGCCGCCTGGGCTACGCGCCCACCCGTGGCGTCCGAGACCGTGCCGCCAAATGTTCCTGTCGTTGTCTGGGCGAGCACTGCGGCAAGCCCACCCAATAAGATGATGAGATATGTTAATCTGACTAACCTACGCACACAAGACTCCTTTCACCGTCGGCCCCCTAGCAGGTGCACGACTACCCCCAGAAGCAGCTTACATACTTCCGTCGTAGCTAGCCTATTGCGGGTCATCGGCGAAGTCAAGCTCTTTCTTGATAATGAGCAATTGCTCGCAATGCTGCGCAATGCGCCTGAAAACCGAGCGATTGATGAACCAACGGACGCCATGATTCGGACCTGCGGGTCTGTTTTTCTAAGACTTTAGCAGGTGCTGCGCGGTAATGTGATCGGTGACCAGAACGTTGACTAGTTTCCCCTCGAGCGCTGCTCGGATCGCCTCGCGCTTGCTCGTTCCGCCTGCGACTCCCGCGACGCGGCGGATCCGCTTTATCTCATCCAACGTGAGGCCGATGATTCGCTCGTCGATTTCTGACAGGAACGCCCGTCCATCCGCGTCGTAGTAGCGCAGATTCAGCGAGCCCACCACGCCGCACACGTGCATCTCGTCCAACGCCGAAGGCTGCATCACTTTCCAGAAGTCCTGCACGACCACCGAGTCGGAGCGGCTCGGTCCAATGCCCACGAAAATCATATCCGCCGCGCGCGCCATATCGAGGGTTTGCGCAATGTGGGGATCTCGAATGAAGGAATCGCGGGTTTCACGCGTGCCGGCGACGGCTGGCGCTCCGAGTAGTACCGGTTCGGCGCTGAGGGCCTTGGCCAGCCGGGTGACCAATTGCGTGGCATAGGTCTCATGCCTCGGGTCCCCTAGTCCACCCAGGCCTTGAATCACCGTTAAATCATCGGCATCGAGGTGCGCAGAGTACGGCATCGCGTTGACCATCCCCAGCAGGGAATTGCCTACGCTGATGACGATCTTGTCATGCGGCCGGATCACGCGCATCAGGTACTCGGCGGCGCCGGCGCCCACCTCGCGCGCGATCGTCGCCTGCGACTCGTGGTTGACGCTGGTCGTCGTTTCGACCACAATGGCCTCGGCCAGTCCAAACCGCTCCTCAAGTCCTCGCTCCAGGTCCGAGAAAACCCCGATGATTGGCTGGATCGTGATCTGCACGACGGCCTGGTCGAGCGCCTCCTTCAGAATCCGCTGAACCTTCTGCCTGGAAAGACCGAGCCGCTCCCCAATCTCGCTTTGGTTGAGCCCGTTGTCATAGTACAGGCGTGCGGCTTTCACGAGCAATCGCCTGTAGTCCAGTGATCTTAGCATCTGAGCTTCTGCTCGTCGCCGAGCTGCGACTCTCTTATATCACGTCCATGCGCTTTGTAACAAGTCAAATCCTGCGCAACGAGCGGGCTCACCGGATGCGCCTTCCGCCCCAGTCCTTCGTCACTCCCCAAGAAGCCGCGCCGTTCTGCACTTCGGCACAAGCGCGGGGGCGCACCCGCCATCCCGCTGTGACCGAAGTCACTCGCATGCGGCGTTCTATGCGCCGGGGGCCAATGCCGTCGAACACGCGAGAAGGACCAGAAGACGAGTGCATTGCAAGTATCCACGGGCACACAATCACTCGCGACCCATTACGCTGTCCTGTCGCCCGGGCCATCGTCAATCCGTGTGTAACTGGCGCCGTAGCTAAAAACTCACTGCGACCGACATACCGGGCGTCGCGTTGAGGAAGCGCAGCAATCGGGTCGGGTCCACCGCCAATCCTCCGAGGATAGGGAGGGGTGTATTCTCTGTTCTGCGTCTCGTCTGAGACCGGGATCGAGACTAGCGTCCGGCGACGGCGATGAGGCGTACCGGTCCGAGTAGCCCCGCGGGCAGCAGCGGCGATTTGGCGTTGTACGGCTTCACGTCGGCGAAGGTATATTTCGTAGCGCCGGGCTGCTCGTCGCCGATCATGCGATTGACCCACGCGTTGACGACCTGGACCTCGAGCTTGTTGTCACCAGGGTGGAGCGCGGTGGTCGGGTCAACGCGGAAGGGCGCGTGCCAGACGACGCCGAGCGGGTGGCCGTTCAACGTGACCGAGGCGAGGTTCTTCACGTCGCCGAGGTCGAGCCAGAGGCGGCCGCGGGCGGCGGACCAGCCGGCGGGCGCTTGGAAGGAAATTTGATAGGTGGCCGAGCCGGAGAAGTAGCGGATGCCTGGGTCGGCACTCTCGTTCCAGGGCGTGAGCTTGTCGAACTTCGCCATAGCGGGAGCGCCGCGACCGGGCTGGAAGCTGACGTCCCATGTGGCGTCGAGCGTGGCGAGTCGGGTCTCGGCCAGGGTGGGAAGCTCGCGCATGGGCAGCTTGGCGGGCTCGCGGAAGACCACGAAGACGGTTCCCCAAGGCTCGAGGTGGAGGGGTACGGTGGTGCGACCGTTTTGAATGCTGTACGAAGCCGGCTGGCTCTGGCCCGTTTCGGCGTACCAGAGTTCAGGCGCAAAGCCGGAGACGCGGAAGGTGGCGTCGAGGGAGACTTCGTTGTCGCTGCGATTGTCGACGAAATAGAGGTCGCCGTGGTCGAGAATGCGGTGGACGAAGCGAACCGGGCCGGAGGGGACGGCGGCGGCCGCGGCAGGCTGAGGGTCGAAGTCCGGCGCGAGGGCGAGGGCCTGCAGCGCGGCGGCGGCGCCCGAGCCCGCGTAGACGCGGCCCTGACCGAGGGTGTGGAGGCCTGAACCGTCGCCGAAAAGCTCGTCGTTCAGGCGGCGGAACTCGGCCGCGTCGTCGGCCAGGCTTGGCGTTCCCACCGGCTTGGCGCCGCAGACGACGGCACCGGCGCTGACCAGTGTGTGCAGGGCACGGAGCACCGGCAGCGACATGTGAACGCTATAGGGATCGAGCGCGAGCAGGCGGTAGCGCATGCCGGAGCGCGTGGCGATGGCGCCGTCTTCGACGCTGAGGGCGTGAATCAGGGCGTCGGCGTTGAGGTAATCGAAGTTGTAACCGGCGGGCACGTCGGGCGCTTTGCGGTCGAAGAGCGCGGTGAGATTGGAGTCCTCACCGTAGAAGTAGAGCAGGTCGGCGGCGAAGCGGCCCTGCTGGAGCAGGTACGAGGATCGGGCGAGGTAGTCGATCCAGGGAGCGGCGATCTCTGCCCAGGTCTCGTTGCGGTTGAACCACTGGCCGAACGGGCCGAGGGTGAGGCCGGGCGCCTTGCCAACCAGCGGCTGGTGCGCGGATTCGTGGATGACGAAGCGGTTGATGCCGTTGAGGAACTCCTGGTCGGCGGTGGGCTTGAGGGTGGCGGGCGACCAGGCCCAGGGCGCCTCGGAAGCGGTCATGGATTCGGCGGCGGCCAGATTCTGGCCGTAGATGTGGGCCACCGAGGCGGACTCGCGATCGTCGGCGTTGTAGCCGAATTGCTCGTGGTTGACTCCGGGCCGCTGGGTCCACATGGCGCTCATGGGAACGTCGTCGAGCTTCTTGACCTCCATGCCGTCGCCGACAAAGGCGCGGCCGCCTTCGTGGGACTCGCCGTAGTGGCCCATGGAGCGGGCCACGAGGGCGGCCTGGACCTGGCCGTAGTGCTCGTCGGCGATGAGGTCGGCGATGGTCTTGCGGAAGTCCCAAAGGAACCCCTCGCTGGCGGCGGCGGAGCCGACCAGACGCCCGGTGAGGACGGGAAGCCAGGGCACGGGATCGTAGCCGCGGCGATTGCGGAACTGTTGGATCATGTCGTCGGTCCAGTTCAGCGAGCCGGCCTCCCAACTGTCTGTGACGACGTACTGGATGCCGCGTTTGCCCATCCAGTCGGCGCCGACAGTCTCCTTATAGCTGTCGAGATAGTTGTCCATGTAGCGGCGAACGAAGCGGCCGTTGAGCTTGTCCACCTCGAGCCCCGTCGCTTCGGCCGTTGCGGGATGGTTGGTGATGCCGAGCAGCGAGTAGCCGAAGCGCAGCACGACCCAGTCACCGGGCGGCGGGGTCCAGTCGAGCGTGCCGTCGGAACGCATTCTGGAGGTGAGATCGACCACGTCGCCGCGGGCGATGGCGTCGTCGGGGTGATAGGCCGGTGTGAGGATCGAGTAGAGGTCGGCGACGGTTCCGAAGGCGGCCTTGTCCTCGAAGCGATTGACGCGCGCGCCGGCGATCAGCGCGAGGTCGAAGATCTCGTAATTAGTGCTGCCGCCCGCGGCGCGCCCGACGGCGATATCGGAGACGGTGCCGCGGCGGGGGACGTTTTTGAACAGAACGCGGAAGAAGCGCGCCGTGACGGGGGCGAACGAGGGGGTACGCTCGGCCGTCTCGCCGCCGGGCAGGGCGGCAACGAGACGGAAGGTCTTGCCGTCGTCGCTAGCCTCGAAAGACTTCTCGGGATTGGCGGCGCCGTACATGGCGAGCTGCCAATCGGGCGCCTCGTGGATGGCGAGACTGACGGCTCGGACGGTCTGTGGGGCGGCGAACTCAAACTGAATCCAGGCCGACGCGCCCGCCTTCGGAACGGGAAGCCGGAAGGGATTCGAGCCGGCGCCGGCGGTGAGCGCGGCGGCATCCACCGGGCCAGCCGAGGAGGTGATCGTCGGGCGCAGCGCCGTGGCCGGGAGGTCCGTGGTGGGGCGGCGGAAGGCGACCACGGCGGAGTCGGCGTAAAAGTGGGGCCTGGGGCGGGCGGCGCCGGCGGGCTCATGCCGCCACTCGAACGGCAGGTTCTGGAACGGCCCGGTGACGGAGGGCGGGCTCGGCAGCACTCCGTGGAAGGGCTTGCCGCCAGGGACGGACGTCTCGCTCCAGACATATTTCTTCATACCCTCGGCGGGTGGGACCCAGGGGCCGCCGGTTTCGCTCCAGCCGGGCGAGCTGGCGATGGCGACCTCGAGGCCGAGTTTGTCGGCAAGCGTGGTGGCGTATTTGAAGGCGTCCTTCCACTCCGGCGTCATGTAGACGAGGCGCTTGTCGACGACCTGCGGCGTATCGAGGGCGGCGTCGAAGATCTGGACGCCGCCGAGGCCGACGCCATGCATCCATTCGAGGTCAAGGCGGATACCCTGCTGGGTGATGTTGCCGTTCATCCAGTGCCACCAGACGCGCGGGCGGGCACTCGGCGGGGGCGTCTTAAAGCCGCTGCGCAGGGGATCCGCGGCGGGCTGGGCGGCGGCGATGGGGGCAAGCGAGAGTGCGCCCAGGAGCGTGAGCAGGAGCATCGAGGACAGGCAAAATGAGTTCCGGAATGCGCGCATGATCAATAGTCCTTCCGAGGGTGGCGGGCACAAACGCCGCCGGTACCATTATATGGAGCGGCATGATCGGCTCTAGGATTTTTAAGCCACTTTGTTTGAATGTTAGTCTTCAGCGTAACCAGAACCTGGGAAGGAGGTTTCACTGATGAAAGGGAAGCGGTTTTCGGTCGAGCAGATCATTGGGGTGTTCAAGCAGGCCGAGGCGGGGGTACCGGTGGTGCAGCTGACCCGCAAGGTGGGGATCAGCGAGCAGGCCTTCTATCGCTGGAAGAAGCAGTACGTGGGGCTGGAGATCGACTAGGTCCGGCAGTTAAGGCAATTGCAGGAAGAGCACACGCGGCTGAAGCAACTGGTGGCTGAGCTGAGCCTGGACAAGACCATGCTGCAGGACGTGCTCAGAAAAAACTCTGAAGCCCTCGCACCGCCGTCCGCTGGTCGATTTGCTGAGGGATCGCGATCGGACGAGCGAGCGACACGCCTGCCGGGTTCGGAACCCGGGGCACTACACTTCAGGACCCATCGGTTACGGCTCTCGGCACTTGAGCGTCAGCGAGGCGTCCGCCTCGGCGTCTCCCACGGACTTCTCGCCTTCGAAGTCGAACGCCAGCACGCGGCCTAACCGGAAAATGTGTTCGCCCAAGTGCGCCACCGCGCCGGGCTTGCTCGCGATAGTCGGTGAACGCGGGCCGCTCGAAGCCGGGTTGCGGCGCGGTCTTGAGTTTCTCCAAAAGCAATTCGACGGTCTGTTCGAGCTTCTGGTCGTGACCCTGCCTGCTTTGGTTCATACGCCGCAACCGGCAATGTGATCATGCCTGGCCGGTTGAGGCTCGGACGCGCTGGTCGGCATGGGCAATTCCGGGTCCGGCCGCGGACAAGCCGCTACGGTGTAGCGGGGGTGCTCTAATTGGCTGTTTATAATCAATAACTTGCAGACGAGGGCCGCTACTAGTAGCGGGTTTGTCAATTTCCAGCCGCCGTCGCCGGGCCGTTGGATGGTCCGCAATCGCGCCGCCGGCATTGAAATCGATTACGGGTCGGAACGAATTTGACTGGTTGATCAGTGAGTGCTTGCGTCGATTAGAAAGGGGCTCAACCGGACAGGCATGCAATGTGATACAACCTCTTCCATGGACGATGACGACGGCCCCGGATCTACGGTAGCCGACGCCGTTTGGACAGAAATCCCGAGTAAAGGTACTGGAGAAAGCTCATGCCGGCTGCTACACGAAGACTATTCATGCAATCGCTGTCGGGAGTTGCCGGGGCGACTGCCCTGACAGCCCAACAACGAGGTGGTTCGTCGCTGCCGAAGGGCCGACTTTCCCCCCTGGATGGCGTCACCCGCCAGAACATCAAGATCACGGACCTGAACTTAATCAATCTCGCCTACCGACTGAAACCGGAAGAGGAGTGGCCGGATGGCGGCGACAACATGATCATCTGGAAAACCGAATCGGTGATCGTGGAAATCTCCACCGACGCAGGCCTCAAGGGCATCGGCGCCTGCAGCCGCTACAACGGGCCGGCGGCGATGAAGGCCTATCTCGAACAAGTGGTCAAGCCAGCGCTTCTCGGCAAAAATCCATTCGACGTCGAGGCTCTCTCCGGTGGCATCGCCGGGCACGGCGCCCGGGGCGTCTGGGCGGGCGTGGACACTGCGCTTTGGGACATCATCGGGAAAGCCCTGGGTCTGCCGCTATACAAGCTCCTCGCGACCGACACGGAGCCGCAGACGCGCATCCGCGCCTACGCCAGCGGCGGCGAATTCTCGTGGCACAAGGGTTCCCGCTTTCCCGGTCCGGAGGACCTCATCAAGCAGGCTTTGGCCCACCAGGCTGCGGGCTACACCGCGTTCAAGTACCGCCCGGGCGGCGCCTTCGAGCGCTTCGCCACCATCCAGGACTATATTCCCTACGTGCGTGAACTGAGGAAGGCGGTGGGACCGGATTTCGACCTCATGCAGGAATCCAACCAGCGCTGGTCGGTCGAGCAGTGCCTGGAGATCGCGCCGGTTCTCGAGGAGGCCAAGATCCTGTGGTGGGAGGAACCCACCCGCAAGAACATCGACGATTACCTCACGATCAAGAAAGCCCTGAAGAGGGTAAAAATCTCGGGCGGCGAAACCGTGCCCAACCGCGCCCAGCTGGTGGAATGGATGGACAGCGGCGCCTACGACATCGTCCAACCGGGCTGCGACGACGCCGGCGTGACCGAATGCTGGCACCAGGCCCGCATGGCCCATACCCGCGGCAAGTTGATCTGCCCCCACAGCTGGCAGGACGGGTTGGTGGCTGTGGCCAACGCCCATCTCCTCGCCGCCGTGCCCAATCGCCTCATGCTGGAGTCGAACATGACCCCCAATCCCCTCAAGGAGGGCCTCTTCAAGGAGTGGTTCGGGGCCAAGAACGGGTACTTCGAAATCCCTCAGAAGCCCGGGCTAGGCGTGGAATTGAAAGATGGGTTGGCGGAACTCTATCCTCCCATTCCGGAAGGCAATTGGTACCGGCCCGACCCCGACATGCCTCCGGCATCGGCCACGGATGCCGCGGCTAGGCGAGGCGGGCAAGCTGGTACGGACGTCTGGCCTTCGAGACCCGGGGGACGCTGAGCCTGCGGCCTGAGTTGAGATCCGGTCAAGAAACGGCTGCAAGCCACCCACCGTTCACTAGCCGCTCAAAGGTGTATCGCCGGCCGGCGCGGCCCAATGCGGGTAAGTCCTTTAGAAAACGCGGATTACACGGGAAGGCACGTTTTGCACCCTAAATGCACTGTTTTTGCAGCTAAGTCCTTTAGAAAACCATACATACGACGTGAAAACGCAAGACACGTGGCTTATCGCCGCTAAGTCCTTAACAACAAAGCAGTTATAAGACAACGTGCGGTGCGCGCACTGATTGTTGCGGTACGGCGCCGCTAAACCACTCATAACACGGCAGATACGTGGTGGCGCAGGGCAAAATGTGCGGCCCAATTCGGCTAAGTCCTTTAGAAAACCATAGATACGCGGTGAAGCATGGTTCAGGTGCGGCTAAGCCCTTTAGAAAGGCGCAGATACGCGGTACCGCACGTTGCGCGTACGGCAGCGTGCGCGGGTTGCTGCGCCTAAGTCCTTTAGAAAACCACAGATACGCGGTGCACGAAAGAAACGGTGTTTTTACGGTAAAAACACGGTGTTGTCACGGTGAAACACGGTGTTGTCACGGTGAAATTGCGCTCGGCGCAATGCTCGCAATCGCGGATCGCGGGTAGTCGCCGGTGTCGGACCGTACATTCCGGATACGCCATTTATCAGGCACGAGCCCCTCTGCCCGGGTAGGTAACCAGCCTGGAATTGGGATGTGCTGGCTTACGTCCCAGCAGATCGATGCAACGGGTGGAGGGCGAGCAGCATCCGTAGTAACCTGGGACCAGGATGGCGGTAGTGTATCCAGCACGCGCGACGCGGAGATGGTGGGGCCAGCTCGGCTTGCGCCTGTTCCTGCTCGCAGTGCTGACTGCTTTCGTCGCCGTCCAGGACCCGGCCGCCAGCACCCACGTCCACTCGCACTGCGGCGCGCATACGCACTGCTGCGCGGCGTGCCACTCGGGCCTGTTTCTGGCAGTCCCGGCGGCGGCGGTCCACCTGCCGTTCGACGCGGCGACGGCGTGGTTTACACAGGATTCCGCCGAGCCGCGGCCGGGCAATACGACCATCCTGACCAGTTCCTCGCGGGCGCCGCCCGCGGCTTCCTCGCTCCATCTCGTTTGATCCCGCGCGCCCGCCGCGACACACAAGAACGTGCCGGTGGGGGCGCAGGATTGGGCATCAACAGCAGACAGATTGGGAGGAAGTCCGATGCGATTCATCTCAGGCCTATTTCTATTTGTGTGGATTGCGGCGGCAGGGCCGCGCGCGAGCGGGCAATCGATTCACAGCGGCACGGTGACAGGGACGGTGACGGACCCGTCGCACGCCGTCATTCCAGGGGCGCGGGTGGAGCTGAAGAACGCGGTCACGGGCTACGCGCAGGTGACTGTCACGGACGCGGCGGGCAGCTACCGGTTCAACAACGTTCCGCAGAACGGGTACGTTATGACGGCCGAGGCGCAGGGGTTTGCGACGACGTCGCAAACGGTGGACGTGCGCAGCGCGGTGCCGGTGGATGCGCCGTTGACGTTGAGCGTGGCGGGCAGCTCGACGGCGGTGCAGGTGAATGCCGACGCGAACCTGATTGAGAGCGATCCGGCGGCGCACCAGGACGTGGACCGCAGCGCGCTGCTGCGGCTGCCCTCAGTGGATCCAGCGGCCGGGCTGAGCCAGGCGATCACTTACTCGACGGGCGCGGTGGCGGCGGACGCCAACGGGTTTTTCCACCCATTGGGCGACCACGCGCAGGTTTCGTTCGTAATCGACGGCCAGCCGATCAGCGATCAGCAGAGTAAGGTGTTCTCGACGCAACTGCCGGTGTCGGCGATCCAGGGCATGGAGGCTGGTGACGGGCATGCCGATGGCCGAGTTCGGCGACAAGAGCAGCCTGATCGCGGAGGTGACGACGAGGTCGGCGCTGGGCGTGGGGCACTGGTTCGGCAACGAGCAGACCAGCTACGGGAGCTTCGGCACGACGAATTCGTCGATCGGGCTGGGCTACGGCAACAACAAGTTTGGCAACTTCCTGGCGCTGGACGGCACGCGGTCGGGCCGGTTTCTGGATTCGCCCGAGTTCACGCCGTTCCACGACGTGGGCAACAACGAGACGCTGTTCGACCGCCTGGACTGGCAGCCGGACGCGACCGACGTGTTCCACCTGAACCTGTTTCTGGCGCGCAACTGGATCCAGATTCCGAACGACTACGATCAACTGGCGCAGGATCAGCACCAGCGGGTGCTGACCTGGAATGTCGCGCCGGGCTACCAGCACACGTTCAACCCGCACGCTTTGCTGACCTTGAACCCGTATGTGCGGCAGGACCAGTTCAACTACTACGCGAGCCGCGATCCGTTTGAAGATACGCCAGCGACGCAGACGCAGAGCCGACGGCTGATGAACTACGGGCTGAGGGGGGACTTAAGCCTGGTTTACGGACGGCACAATATCAAGATTGGCGTCGATCTGAAACAGACGCGGCTGCTCGAACGATTCTCATTTGGGGTCACCGATCCGACGTTCAATCCGGTGTGCCTGGACAGCGCGGGCATCACCGCGGGACCGCTCACGCTGACCAATCCAAACGACTGCGCGGGGCTGGGGCTGACCGCCAACCCGAACCTCATTCCGGGGCTGGCGCCCTACGACCTGTCGCGGGGCGGGAGCCTGTTCCAGTTCAACGGGCGGCACGACATCGATCAATACGCGGCGTATGTGCAGGACTCGATCCAATTGGGGAACCTGACCTTCAACGTCGGGCTGCGCGGCGATACGTATTACGGGCTGACGAACGGCAGCGGCGTGGAACCGCGGGCGGGGGTGGCGTACAACATCAAGCACACGTCCACCGTGCTCCGCGCGGCGTATTCACGGACGTTTGAAACGCCGTTCAACGAGAATCTGATTCTGAGCTCGGCCGTGGGCAGCCTGGCGGGCAACGTCTTCGGCGCGACCGGCTCCGCACCGATCCAGCCTGGGCGGCGGAACCAGTTCAACACGGGATTCCAACAGGGACTGGGCCGCTGGCTGGTGGTGGACGCCGACTACTTCTGGAAATACACGCACAACGCCTACGACTTCAGCACGCTGCTGAACACGACGATTACGTTTCCGATCGCGTGGCAGCAATCGAAGATCGACGGCGTGTCGGCGCGCGTGTCGACGGTCGACCTGCATGGTTTTCTGGCGTACTTCACGCTGGGCCACAACCGGGCGCGGTACTTCCCGCCCGAGGACGGCGGACTGCTGGCGCCGAATCCGCCGGGCGTGTTTCGCATCGATCACGACCAGGCATTCCAATCGACGCTCAACCTGCGCTATCAGCGGCACAAGAACGCCGAGTGGGTTTCCTTCATCTGGCGCTTTGACAGCGGACTGGTGGTGAGCGGCGTGCCCGATGCGGCGGCGGCGATGGCGCTGACTGCGAATCAACAGGTGACGATCGGGCTGGCGTGCGACGGGACGTATGCGACCGTGGAAAATCCAATTACGGCGTGCGGCGGAACGGTCACGTCGAAGCTGCTGACACTGCCGCAAACGGGCCAGGAGAACGACGACCACAATCCCGATCGCGTGAAGCCGCGCAATCTGTTCAACGCCGGGATCGGGACCGACAATCTGCTGCACGCCGAAGGGCGGCGGCGCATCCTGCTGTCGCTGACCGTCGCGAACCTGACCAACCAGGTCGCACTGTACAACTTCCTGTCAACGTTCAGCGGAACGCACTTTGTGGAGCCGCGCACGCTGCAAGCTTCGATAGGATTCGCGTTTTGAAAATGGCTGAACGCTTGCGGCGTCTTGCCGTCACTTGGAGTGCCTCGCGCCACAGTGCGGACGGCTGACGGTTGACGATATTCATGTATTCCAAGGCACAAGAGACTAGCATCAGCGCCACAGCCAACAGATTGAATAGGGCCATATCGCTTATGACCTGCTCAGATTGCGAGTTGAGCGGCCCGAATGACGCACGTGCGCCTGCTGCGTGCGGTGTGTGGGCCTGAGTACGGTGGCGAGCTGGAATACCTGCGGACATTCGTTCGCCAGTTGCGGAAGAAGCTCGAAGAGGACCCGGCTGAACCCGTCTATTCGTTGACCGACAGTCACATCGGTTACCGGTTCGCCGAGGCAAAACCAGAACCTGTCGAGAAAGAATTCTGAACTGGACCAATCCAGGCGAAATCGCCCCTCCGTATGGTTATGTTATTCGACTCGTGGGGCGGCGCGCTTTATCCCCTTGCGCAAGGACGTTACGATCTGGGCTTGTCGTCAATCCTAGAGCTGACCCAGGCGCAGTTGAACCTCACCCGCGCTGAGATCGAGAGCCTCGCCGCAAAGTACGATTACGAATTGCAGCACTCCACACTGCAATTCTCCATTGGCTCGCTGCGATAGCTATTGATAGTTCTTACAGCTTCTATGGCACGGGGCAGCACATCTCTCAACGCCCCTGTCGGCTATGCTGTACTCAGTGCGCCCTTGCGTTATCCTGGCCGCCGCGCTGCTCTGCGGTTGTTCCACCGCCCCGCCGGCCGAACGGCCCAAAGCCGATCCCACGATCGAACCCTCCTATGGCCGGGCGGTCGAGGAATTAGTCTCCATGGACCGCCAGGCGGAGGAACTGCTGCACAAGGGGAAGCCCGATCAGGCGGCCGCCATCATCAGCAAAGGGCAGCCTCTGTTGGGGCGCCTGCTAGCGGCCCCGCGTCCCACCCTGGCCGCCATGGAGGCCGTCTCGGACTGCGATCAACTCTACGGCCAGCTGCTGGTGCGCAAGCGTTATTTCGGTGCGGCCCGTATGCTCTTCCAGAAGAACGTGACCCGCTGGAAGAACTGGGAACCGCAGACCCCCGAGACCGCCCGCCGCCTGAAACTGGCGCTCGACGCCAGGTTCGAATGCGACCGCCAGTGGTCTAGTGGGCGGTGAGCCCAGAGATGACGGGTGGGTGATCGGCGGGAGCGTAGCTCAGGATTTCCAGCGGGGCCGTCACACCGTCCACTACCGGTGTTCGCACGTCCATCAGCACCATGTCATACCGTCTACCCTGCACCGTCCAGGTGCAATGCAGCAGCAGGCGTATGCCGAATCTCTCGAGAGCGAAAACGCGAGCCGCCTGGCGGAGAACCAAACATCGCCCAGCATAATCCGGCGCGCACGCGACCCGACTTCGGCGCGATCGACGAGCAGTAACGGAGCAGTAAGTCCGTGATCCTCACAGGTTTCGCTTGTATTCTGGCCTCTGCCGTGAAATATTCGTGGTGGACAGGGAGACGCTGTTATTCCTCCCCGCACGAACACTTCCGGTTGGTGGAGTACGTCCGAGCGTGACGAGATTCGCCAGTTTGTCAACCGGCACGCCGGCCGCAAAGGTCTTCTCGCCTGCCCGAACGAAGGTTGCTCGCTGTGAGCTGGTTGATTCCAGAGAGCCCCGGACCTTCGGGTTTGACAAGGAGTGCCAATGGCACAAACTGGTCCTCAAAGCCCCGCTGAAGAGCAGGCGCAGCGTTCGGCAACAGAGCAGGATAGCGACGTCTCGCGTTTGCGCAACCTGCCCCTTCCGTTGAGAGAGCAGTTCGAGGCCCTGGGGTTGACGCGGACTCTGTCCCACTTGATCGAGAGCGAGCAGCGATTCCGGGATCTTTTCGAGCAAGGGCCGGTAGCCTACCACGAGTTGGACCAAGAGGGGATTGTGCGGCGGGTCAACCGGGCCGAGTGCGAACTTCTGGGGGTTGAGGCCAGCGCAATGCTCGGCAGACCCATATTTGAATTCATTTTGCCAGGCGCACAATCTGAAAGCCGGGAGGCCTTCAAGCGAAAGGTGTCCGGGCAGCAGACTCTTGCTCCGTTCCTGCGCGAATACATTCGCAGCGACGGCCGCCACCTGACTCTTCAGATTTACGATGTGCTGGTTCGGGACGACAGGGGGGTGGTGACGGGTATTCGGTCCGCCATGGTTGACATCACTGCGCACAAAGAGTTCGAGGATGCGTTGCGGGAGAGGGAGGCAACTCTCCGAGCGGTGTGCACCAGTGCGGTGGACGCCCTGGTCATGATCGACGGCGAAGGCCGGGCGATCCTCTGGAACCCGGCGGCCGAACGGATGTTCGGTTACACGGCGGCCGAGATGCTGGGCCAACCGGTTCACGATCTGGTGGCGCCCGACGATCTCCGACAGCGCTTTGAGGCGAACTTTCCCGCCTTTCAGAAGACCGGACAAGGGGCGGCCATCGGCAAGGTGGTGGAACTGACGGCACGGCGAAAGGACGGAAGCGAGTTCCCGATCGATCTCTCGGTGGCTACCGTTCAAAAGGGACAGGAATGGCATGCGGTCGGGGTCATCCGTGAGATCACGGACCGGAAAAGAGCGCAAGAGGAGTTGCGAGCGAAAGAAGAGCTTCTGTCCGAATCACAGAGCATCGCCCATCTCGGCAGTTGGGACTGGACGCTGGAAGGCGCCACGAGCGTGATGCTGTGGACGCCGGAAACGTATCGTCTCTTTGGAGTCTCGCCGGATACCTTTGTTCTGTCCTCCGAGACGTTTCAGACTCTGATTCACCCGGACGATAGGGCAGCCATGCAAGCATGGATGAGCGCCTGTCTGGCAGGGCAGGGACCGCCGGACCTGGAGTTTCGAGTCAGCCTGCCAGACGGCAGCGTGCGCTACATCAACGGACGCGGGCATCTGGTGCCGCGGGACGCGGAGAAGAAATCGATCCGCATGGTTGGCGTTGCTCAGGACATTACGGAGCGCAAACTGGCGGAGGCGGCATTGCTCCAGCGGACCGAGGAACTTGCGCGTTCCAACACGGAGCTGGTGCAGTTTGCCTATGTCGCTTCGCACGACCTCCAGGAGCCTTTGCGGATGGTCTCCAGCTACGTGCAGCTGCTGGCGCGGCGATACTCGGGGAAACTGGATTCGGATGCCGACGAGTTCATCGCTTTTGCGGTGGACGGGGCGAAGAGAATGCAGAATATGATCAACGACCTGCTGGCGTTCTCGAGGGTCACAACAAAGGGCCACGAGTTCAAACCGGTGGAGGCGGATACGGCATTGAAGCTGGCGCTCGCGAACCTGAAGGTGGCAATCGAAGAGAGCCACGCGAACGTGACATTCGATCCTCTACCGGTCGTGAACGCGGACTCGGTACAACTGACGCAACTGTTTCAAAACCTGATTGGGAATGCCATCAAGTTCCAGCGCAAGGAACCACCGCAAGTTCATGTATCGGTGGAAAAGCGCGCGAAGGAATGGGAGTTTTCCGTCCGGGACAACGGCATCGGAATCGAGCCGCAACACCTGGAGCGCATTTTCGTGATCTTCCAGCGGCTCCACACGGCCGCGCAATTCCCGGGCACGGGGATCGGTCTGGCGATCTGCAAGAAGATCGCGGAGCGTCACGGCGGCAACCTGTGGGTGAGCTCGCAACCAGGCGTCGGATCGACTTTTCATTTCACTATTCCGATTAAGGGCTTATGACGACTGAAATGCAGACCAGACCGGTTGAGCTTCTGTTGGTGGAGGACAGCCCCGGCGATGTGCGCCTGACGATTGAGGCTTTGAAAGAGGGGCGGGTGATCAACAACCTGACTGTGGTCCAAGACGGCGAAGAAGCCATCGCGTTCCTGCGGCGGCAGGGTCGGCACGCTGGTGCGCCGCGTCCCGACCTGATCCTGCTCGATCTGAATCTTCCCCGGAAAAGCGGAATGGAGGTCCTGGCGGAGATCAAGACGGATCCCGACCTCAAGCAGATTCCTGTAGTCGTGCTGACCACATCGCAAGCAGAAGAGGATGTTCTTCGCAGTTATGAACTGCACGCCAACTGCTACATTGTGAAGCCGGTGGATCTGGAGCAGTTCATGAGCGTCGTGCATGCTATCAAGAGTTTCTGGCTGGCTTTGGTCGTCCTTCCGCCGAACGCATAACGATGTGCAATGTTTGTAATAGCCAGCCGGCCGATGGAGAATCCCGCAGGCGCGCGGCGCGCCCGTGTGGCACGCGTGGAGAGTTGATTCCTGAACGAACGGAGGCCAGAGTATGAGCAGCGGCGCGAAACCAGGCGAAGCACCGATTCGAGTACTTCTGATTGAGGACAATCCGGGAGATGCCGGATTGGTACGGGCGATGCTCGCCGAGAGTTTGGGCGCCCGGTTCATCGTTGAGTGGGTGCAGAGCTTGCAGACCGGCAGGGCACGGCTTGGGCTCGGTGAAATCGACATCGTTCTGCTGGACCTCTCGCTTCCCGACAGTCAAGGACTGGGGGGGCTGACCGCGGTCCGAACTATCGTGCCCGACGTCCCCGTGGTCATCATGACCGGATTCGCGAACCAGGATATTGCCCAGCAGGCTGTGCGGCTTGGAGCGCAGGATTATTTGATCAAGGGGGCGATTAACGGCGACGCGTTGGCGCGCATTTTGCACTACGCCATACTGAGGCAGCGGCATCAAACGGCTGGGCTGCGGTCCGAGTCGCAAGCCGCATTGGGTAAAGTGGTCGGGTTTCTGGGTGCCAAAGGAGGGGTGGGGACGACCTCGATCGCCTGCCACTTCGGCCTCGAGTTGAAGCAGCGGGCTAGCGGCCGCGTTCTGCTGGTGGACCTGGACGTCACCGGAGGCTCCGTCGGTTTCCTCATGAAAGCGGCTTCGGAACACACCCTCCAAGAGGTCGCCAACAACCTCGAGCGGCTTGACGAGCACTTCTGGAACAAGATGGTGATTAGCGGCCCCGAAGGTCTGGATATTCTCCTGTCAGAGCACTCGTCGCATTTTGAGGGGCAGACGAATCCCGAGAAAGTCCGGCCGGTTTTGGAGTTCACACGGTCGATCTACCAATGGATCGTCATCGATCTTGGCCGCTTGAATCCCTTTGTCGAGAGCCTGGTCCCGGATCTGAGCGATCTGTTCTTGGTCGTTACCCTGGATGTGGTAGTTCTGTACGAGGTCGAGCGGCTGGTGACGCGACTCACAGAAGCCGGCCTGGATCGCAGCCGCATGCACCTGATCATCAATCAGACTCCCAGACGCCCTGATGTTTCGCCTGCGGAGCTTGGCAAGCGGGTCGGTCTTTCCGTCTACGCGGCTTTGCCGGAGTGCCGCTCCGAACTGTGGGAGACCTACACGATGGGGAAACTGATGAGTCCCAAGAGCAACTTCCGCCAGCAGATAGGGCAGCTTGCGGAGAAGGTAGCAGGACTTAAACCGAAGTGACCCGACCGATGATTTGTACAAATTTGATAGAGAGTATAACTGCTCTGGACGAATTCTTCGAGTGGTAAGGCCAGGTGCCTACGGGGCAAGAAAACGGCTGTGATTCTGATGATGCATTTGGCTTCAATGGGGCCGCAGCAGTGAAATTGCGGAAACATCAGCGACGTCTCGCCGGAAGAGCGGACCGACGGCGGCCAGCCCCGCGTCTGCGTCTGAGACGGGCTTGAGGAGCTTCCAAGCATGGACACGACGGATGCCGACTGAAGCAGTTCTGCGTGAGACAGACGACGCTCGACGACATCCCAGCGGTGATCGATCTGCAGCGGCGTGCGTTTCCGGGCATGCCGCCCTGGAGTGCCGAGCAACTGGCGCGCCATCTCGAGATCTTCCCCGAGGGCCAACTGGTGGTCTCGGACAAGAGCGGCGGCATCCTGGCATCAGCCAGTTCGTTGATCATCGACTGGGACGATTACGCCGAGTCCGCGCGCTGGTCGGCGATCACCGGGCAGGGGACATTCGATACCCACAATCCACTGGGCAAGACGCTGTATGGCGCCGACATGGGCGTGGACCCCGACGCACGCCTCGAGGGCATCGGCACTCTGCTGTACGATGCGCGCAAGCAGTTGATCAGGGAGCGCGGACTGAAGCGGTTGCTCACCGGCGGCCGGATCTCCGGCTACGCCGAGGTGGCTGACGAGATGACGCCGAAGGAATACGTGGCCGACGTGGTCGCCGGTAAACGCAGGGACCCCGCGCTCACCTTTCAGCTCAAGAACGGGCTCGTGGTGCTGGACGTCGTCCCGGATTACCTGCAGGACACCGAATCGCGCGGTTTCGCTCCGAATTACGTGCAGGACACGCAATCGCGTGGTTTCGCCACATTGCTGGAATGGCTGAACCCGGAATACACATCCTCGGTCGGCCTGCAGGCGAGCCTCCAGCACGCGGCCCTGGAACAGGCCGCCGCGGAGGCCCTGCGCGGCAGTCCGCGCCCGCGCCGCGTGCGCATCGCCGCGGTGCAGTACCTGCTCCGGCCGATCAGCCGCTTTGAGGACTTCGTGAGCCAGGTTGAGTTCTTCGTTCACAGCGCCAAGGAATACCACAGCCACTTCGTGCTGTTCCCCGAGCTCTTCACGATGCAGCTTCTGAGCTACATCATTGAGCCCGCCCCGGCGCTGGCGGTGCGCCGCCTGGCCCAACTGGCGCCGGACTACGAGGCGCTGTTTATGCGGCTGGCGCGGGAAACGGGCATCTACATCATCGCCGGGACGCACCCCGTCATCCAGAAGGGGCACGTGTTTAATGCGGCGCACCTGTTTACGCCCAACGGGCAGGTGTTCCGCCAGAAGAAAGTCCACCTGACGCCCACCGAGAGCGGTCCTTACCAGCTCAGCCGCGGGCACGGCCTGTACCTGTATCACACCGACTTCGGCAACATCGCCATCCTGATCTGTTACGACGTGGAGTTTCCCGAGGTGGCTCGGGTGATGGCCGAGGCCGGCGCCGAGATTGTATTCGTTCCCTCGTGCACGGACGGCCGCGAGGGCTTCTGCCAGGTCCGCTATTGCGCCCAGGCGCGTGCGATTGAGAATCAGATTTACGTCGCAATGACCGGTACCGTGGGCAATCTGCCGCTGGTGCCGTACATGGCCACGAACTACGGTCAGGCGGCGATCCTGACGCCGTCCGATTACTTTTTCGCGCGAGACGGGATCGCGGCGGAGGGCAACATCAACCAGGAGCAACTGGTGGTCGCAGACGTCGATCTGGATTTGCTCGATGAACAGAGAGTCAACGGCAGCGTCATCCCGCTGCAAGATTTGATCAAGGACGCCTACGACAACGTGATCCACTACTCGGATTTCAGAAACCAGAAGCGGGCCGGAGTTGGAGCAGAATCGTCTCAGCCAGCTGCCGCGCCCGAAGCCTACACCGCCTGATCGCCGGCGGGCCAGCCTCAGCGCGCCCCTTGTTGTGCACTGCCGGCACACGCCGTGCCCGACGTCCCAGCGAACTGTGGCCGCCTGGACACGGCCGGTGATCCGCTTCGATAAACCTCCGCATCGCCGTCCGTCAGCCTCAGCGAGTTGAAGTCGCCAGGATCGGCTGCACGCGGGCTAGCAATTCCTTGAGGAATTCGTCGGGCATGTTGAGAGCGATGAAGAGATGGTTGGTTGCGCAGACCAACCCCGCCTACCGCGTCAGCAGCGTGCAGACCCAACAGGAACTTGTTGACAACCAGACCATCCGCGAACGTCTCCTCGCCTTGCTGGCATTGTTCTTCGCCACCGTCGCCCTCCTGCTCGCCGCCATCGGCCTCTATGGCGTGCTGAACTACTCCGTCCTCCAGCGCGAACGCGAAATTGGCATCCGCATCGCCGTCGGCGCGCGCGTCGGCAGCATCGTCCGTCTCGTCACCGCCCAAATCTTCGCCACCGTATTCATCGGCGCGGCCGCCGGCATGGCCCTCGGCATGGCGTCGGTCCGCTATGTCCAAACTCTCCTCTTTGGAGTCAATGGCGCCGACCCATCCTTGCTCATCCCACCGGCACTCGTCCTTCTCGCCGCAGCCCTGCGCGCCGCGCTGCCCGCCTTACTCCGCGCCGCACGCATTGACCCATCCATAATGCTCCGCGCCGAATAGGCTTCATATCTTTTGCACATCAAGGGCATCGACTTGGTCCCGCGCAAAAGGCTGGAGGCGCTGTTCGGTTCGCCTACGCCCCGAAGTACGGAGAAGCCGAAACCGCTGCCGGCCTCTTCCCCAACGGAACGGCCGTTCATAGGTCGATTGCAATCACTTCGTGATCCAAAATCGAATCGACCGTCAGCGCCACCCATCCGTTTCTTGCCTCGACCTGTGGCGCCCGTCCGCTGACGAGCAGATGAACGGCCTTCGCTTGGCACCCCTCGGGCAACCGGACCCGCACTCGTTGCGCGGGAAGTGGGATCGACTCACGCACCGGCCCCTTCATCATCATTGGATTGGTGAGATTGACCAGGTGGACCGTCATGGATTCCTTCTGACGCCACACCGTCACGTCGAGCATGCCGGGCCCGGTAACCTCCACCGGACGCGGCTCGTTCGTAGCCCAATCCACGGCGTTCCGCAGCAGCTTGAAGTGGTCCGGCGAGAGCACTTCCCAGAATGTCCGGTCGATATCCCACGGAAAATAGACGACACGGCCCAGGCCTTCCTGCCGCACATACACCTGCGCAATGTCCGTCCTAGCCACCCGCGGATACACCTGTTCCATCGGCAGGTCCGGGTACGAAGGGATCAGCGTCAGCGCCGGATTCGGGTACTTTCCCAGGGTTCTCACGTGGACGCGGGAAACTCCGTTGATGATTCGCTCCGCATCTTCGAGGCCCGCGAGTATCGGGTGGCGCTGACCGGAACTCGCAGCGGATTCGAGCCGCAGATACGAGTTCTGCATGCGGGCGTCGAGCGCGCTATCGTAGGAGGCGCCAAAGAGGTTGCTGAGCCCGAAGTCGTTCCGGCGCACGCCCCACTCGTCATACAACGAAGTCTCATAGGTCGCGACGATACCTCCACCGCCGCGCACGAACTCGCGAATCCGGTCGCATTGAGCCGTGGAAAGCGCCGCGAGGTTCGGTAGGATCAAAACCTTGAACTGGCTGACGTGCGCCGGGTCGAGAAGCCGGTCGTGGACCATCTCGAAAGGGATGCGGGCCTCCACCAGCGCCTCATAATAACCCAGCGCGTGATCCTCCACTTTGGCGCGCGCGTGCTCGCCTCCATAGAACTGTGCGGTCTGCTGCGAGTACACCAGGGCGACCCGCGCTAGAGGTTCCTCGTTGCGCAAATAGCGCTCGTTGCGGTAGTGCCAGTCGTACAACTCCTCGACTACGGGCAGCCAACGCCGGTCGTGCAGCGTTCCGGAGAACTTCGTGAACCAGGGCCGCAGGCCATTGGCGATCCCATCGAGTACCCACAGCCGAACCTCGGGGGCAGCCTGCACGGAGTCCTTCCAGCGATAGGGCTCTTCTACGCCGATGCTGAAGATTCCGCCGATCGGCTTGCGCCCCATCGCCGCGCGATATTCCTTACCGTTCTTGCCGTTCGCCCACAATGGCATCAGGCCGCTGCGGGCTTGCCGGTCGGCGAATAGAATCGGCGCCTCCTCGCCGAGCGTCTTCATGTCCAGGTGGCTCAGCGCTCCTCCGCCCGCATTGGGGATAAAGCACGCCGCGGGATTGATCTTGCGGATCTCGGAATCCCACATCCGCCACAGCGTAAACAGGCGTTGCTGCCGCCATTCGATATAGGCGCGGCGGCTGAGCGCCTGCGGATCGGCGGTGCGGGGCAAATCCAAGCCGGTCGCGGCGTGGAAGTTGCTGCGGCAGTGCTCGCAGTAGCACATCCCCGAACCCTCCCAGCGATTGCTGAAAATGCCGTCGATCCGGTAGCGCGAGGCGATCTCGCGGTGCACCTCTGTCATGAATTCGAAGTTGTATGGGCCGAGGGCGCAGGTCACCCACAACTCCGGCATCGCCCAGTGGCGTCGCGGCTGCCCCGCGGCGTCGACTGCGATCCAGTCTGGATGGGCGTCGTAGACGTCCTGGTGCGCCGCGTGCGGGTCGGTCCGGGCGATGACGACCATGCCGAGCTTGCGGCAACCGGCCAGGAGTTCGCCGAAGGGATCGCTCGCGCCGAGCCACTGGCTGCGATAGTGCAAGGGCACGCTCGTCGGATAGTAGGCGACGCAGCCCCCGGCGCTCAAACAAGCGGCATCCGAGTGCGTGCGGCGGAAGTAGTCCAGCCAGAAGCCAGGATCGTATTGGCCGGGGTCGTCCTCGACCAACGTCAGTTGTGCCCACCGCATGGGACGGTCGAACCAGCCCGCCGGCTCCGGAGCCGCCGCGGCTTGCCCGAACAGCGCAAGAGCGGAACCTCCGACCGTGGCCGTCCGCAGAAAGTCCCGGCGATTCGGTGATGAGTCAGATGGAGAAGTCACGTGGCGATTTGCTCCCAGGAGGCCGCTTTCGCACTCGAGCGCGAAATTCACGCCGCAACCGGAAGGAGGTGCAGGGAGATTGCGATAGCCCTTGCCCGGTCGGCACCGCCCGTGTTCGAACGCCGCCCGGCCTGCGCTCTCCTCTCGCAATCAGCCTATGCCTTAGCCGCTGCTGCGGGCAACCTCCCGCCGCGCCAGACGATCTGCTCTCGATCCCTGGCGTTGGGAGTTCGACTTCCAAGAAACACGGCACTGCGATCTGCCGGGTCTGCGGGCAGGTCGGTGTGCCGCCGGCCTAAGGCATTCGCGAACCCCGCCGAAGGATCCAGGTCTCCCCAGCGCCATTCCGCAAATGCTATTCCTGCCCGTCGCTTCCGACTTCTTAGTATCAAACCAGGCAACCGCCGCGAGTCGTGATCTGCGACGTGTCCTGGAACTCCCCATCCCCTATCGCGCCGGCGGTGAGGACAATTTTCTATGATGGACCTTGCGTTTGATTTACTAATATCAGATCTTCGATGAGGTGAACATCGCCGTCGCTATGCTATGCATGAAATTGAACCGCCAGCGCGAGTGGTTCGTCCGCGCGGAACAAACGGCTGTGAAACGGATTGCAGATCATGCCTGTCCGGTTGAGGCTCGGACGCGCTGGTCGGCATGGGCAATTCCGGGGCCGGCCGCGGACAAGCCGCTACGGTGTAGCGGGGGTGCTCTAATTGGCTGTTTATAATCAGTAACTTACAGACGAGGGCCGCTACTAGTAGCGGGTTTGTCAATTTTCAGCAGCCGTCGCCGGGCCGTTGGATGGTCCGCAATCGCGCCGCCGGAATTGAAATCGATTACGGGTCGGAACGACTGTGACTGGTTGATTAGTGAGTGCTTGCGTCGATTAGAAAGGTGCTCAACCGGACAGGCATGATTGCAGATGAGCTTTGGCGTTGGCTTGTGAGTTCGTGGATGGTTTTCTCCCGTGCGTCTCTTTCGTTTCGGGATAGGCAAGCGTCACCCCGCTGCACGGCGTGCAGGTCGGCTTGAAGGTTATTCCCTAATTGCGCATCTTGGATGGCCGGCATCGTACTCGGCCCTATGAGTTCAGCACATGCGGAAGGATGTTTGATGATCGTCGGACTCGTGCTGGTCCTGCTTGCCACCTTCTTCCAGGGGACGTTTCTCTTGCCAATGGCCCTGACGCGCAAATGGGCGTGGGAGCATAGTTGGGCCGTTTTCAGCCTGTTCGCAATGTGGTTGCTGAACTGGACTTTGGCGTGGGCCCTGTTGCCCGACCCATGGCGCCTTTACGCCTCCATTCCGCGTTCTGACCTGCTGCTGCTGATCCTCTTCGGCGCCGCCTGGGGCTGCGGGGCGGTACTGTTCGGGTTGGGCATGGATAAACTGGGCCTGACCCTGGGTTATCCGCTCATCATGGGCCTCAACGCGGCCGCTGGCGCACTAGTGCCGCTGCTCTGGTTCGGAAGGGGCGATTTGCTCACGCCGCGCAGCCTAGTCGTAATTAGCGGCACCGCTGTAGCGCTGGCCGGCATCGTACTCTGTTCCATTGCCGGCGCCGCGCGCAGTCGTCCGGCGCAAGTCGTTCGACGGAGCGCGCCCGGCGTTCGCCTCGGGCCTCGCGATCGGGGTAGCCGCAGGCTGCCTTTCCTGCTTGCCGAATATCGGTTTGACGTTCGCGGCCAGTGTGCTTTCGACCGCGCGTGCGATGGGCGCTTCAGCGGCCCAGGCTGGTAACGCCGTCTGGGCGATCTTCTTTACCGTGGCAGGAGTCGTGAACCTCGCTTATTGTGCGCTCCGCATGGTCCGCAACCGCAACTTCCACTTCTTCGCGGCTCCGGGCAGCCTGCGCAACCTGGGTCTAGGTGTCATCATGTCGCTCATGTGGATCGGCAGCTTCTACTGTTATGGGGCCGGAGCCGCGCGGCTGGGCGTTTGGGGCCCAGTTGCCGGATGGCCCATTCTTATGTGCGGCTCGATCGGTGTTGGCGTGCTGTGGGGGCTGTGGAAGGGCGAGTGGAAGAACGCGCCGGCCCGGGCCGGCCGCCTGCTCGGCGCGGGCCTGCTGCTGATCCTGTTGGCTGTGCTGTTGCTTGCCTTCGCCAGTTGACACGCCACACTGATAAGGAGTCCCTATGAAACCACGCGATCGCGTAAGAATGTCGCTGGCCCACCAGAAGCCAGACCGCTGCCCCATGCAGATCAGCTTTACTCCGGAGTTCGCCGTGAGGCTGCGCGCGGATCTCCATCAGACCGGCCAGTCCGTCCATAACCCGCACGGCGGCGGCAACACCTACGAACTCGAGCGCGCGCTCGGCGAAGATCTGCTGCTCACATCGGTCGGCTGGGCCAACTCGTATTACTCCAACCAGACCTACGCCGGCGGGGCGGACACCTACACCGACGAGTGGGGCGTACTGTGGAAAAGCGCTCCCTACGAGACGCGCTTTGGGTCCGGGTTCTATACCGAGATCGCCGGCCACCCGCTGGCCGATGCCCGCGCCCTGGATTCCTACCATCCGCCGGACCCGCACCGCCCGGAGCTGTATCACGAAGCCGAACGCCTCATCGCCGCCCATCAGCGCGACTACTGGATCGTCGGCGTCACCGTTACTACCATCTTCGAGACCGCCTGGGCCCTGCGCGGCCTGGAGCGCATGTTGATGGATTTCGTGGAAGACCCGGAACTCGCCGAGACCATTCTCGAGATTCCCTTCCGCTATCACCTGGCCGCCGCCCGGCGTCTGGTCGAGATGGGCGTCGATATGATCTGGACGGGAGACGACGTAGGCACGCAACGCGGCATGCTGCTTTCTCCCGGCGCCTGGCGCCGTTTCTTCAAACCGCGCATGGCCGAATTCATCTCCACCTTGAAAAGGATCAACCCCGAAGTCAAGGTCGCCTATCATTCCGACGGCAACATCGAATCGATCATCCCCGAATTGATCGAGATCGGCATAGACGTGCTCAATCCAGTGCAGCCGGCCTGCATGGATCCCAGCAAGCTGAAACGGCAATATGGAGACAAGCTGTGCTTCTGGGGCACCATCGACGAGCAGTACACCCTGCCTTTCGGAACCCCCGAGGAGGTCCGCGCACAAGTGCTCGAGCGCCTGAAAACCGTTGGCGCCGACGGTGGGCTGATACTCGCCCCAACGCACCACGTGCAGTTGGACACGCCGCTCGAAAACTTCTGGGCCATGGTCCGCGCCATTACTGGCGAGCAGGGGTCGGAGCCGGAGTCGAAGAACATCCTGGAGGCGCATGGAGGATAGATTCTGCACTGCCCGCCAGCGGATCTTTGACGCCTACAGTTATCGCGACAGCGGCGAGATGCCGGTGCTCATCATGGACGTGAATTACTGGCTGTCGGGCGAGACGCCGGCATTGATTCCGGAGACTTATTTCACGGATCCGGCCGCGATGCTGGACTACCAGGAGGTCAAGATCAGGCGTCACCTCAACACCTTCGACGATGACTATATCCCTAACCTGATGCCGTGGTACGGCACAGTCGTAGTGCCTTCCGCGATTGGCAGCCGCGTCGCGTTCCAGCGCGGCATGGATCCAGCCGTGGAAGGGGTATTCATCGAACGCCCGGAAGAGATCCGCAAGCTGCAGCCGCCGGACCCTCACAAAGACGGCCTGATGCCGCGCGTGCTGCACTCGATTCGCTACTTCCGCGAGCACTCCAGCTTGCCAGTCGTCTTCACCGACGCCCAGGGGCCGCTTAATATAGCCCTGACCCTCTGCGGTGTGGAGAATCTGTTCGTTTGGACTTACGATTATCCCAATCTGGTGCATGAGCTCATGGATCTCGCGACCGAGGTCCTGATCGCCTGGATCCGCCTTCAGAAACAGTATGCCGGCCAGCCTGAATGCGGCGGCGCCTTCCCGCACTCTATCCTGTTGCCTCCGGGTTTTGGTGGCGTTTGTATCTCGGACGACGACTGCGGACTGATGTCGCCGCGCATGTACCGGGAGTTCGTCGTTCCCTACAACAGCCGCGTGCTTAAAGCGTTCGGGGGCGGCACCTTGCACTTCTGCGGCCGCGCCGAGCAACAAATCGAGAACTTCCTGGCTACGGAAGGTCTGACCGGCGTCAACAACTTCTGCATGGGCGACTTCCGCCAGATCCGCAGAATGCAGGATCTGTTTGAGGATCGGCTGGCGATCATGGTCTGTGATTTCACGCCGCTCCACATCGAGCGGTACTATGCTGAACTTCTCTCGTTTCTTCGCCCTAAAGGCGTCATCCTGGCCACCTATCCGGCGCCGGAATTGGCAATGGAGGACGGTAAGTACAAATTGGTGCCGCGCGCTGGCGCGCAACTCGCCATCGAGTCGGCGCGCACCATCGGACCCCGCCTGTCCAGACCCCGCAAATTATTGAGAGCACTGTCATGAAAACAAATATCGCTCTATTCCTCCTGATTTCGGCCGCCCTGACCGCGGCTGAACCACGCATAATCCCAGACCAGTTCCTCTATGGGGCCAGCACTTATCCCGAGCTGCAGACTCGCGCAGAATGGAACCGCATGCTGGACCAGTTCCAAAAGGCTCACTTCAAAGTCGTCCGGGTGAGCGAGTCCTCCTGGGGCAACCTGGAAACCGCTCCGGGCAAGTATAACTTCGGCTGGCTGAAGGACTACCTCGACGATGTCCAGCGCCATGGAATGAAAGCCATACTCGGCACCTCCAGCTACATCGCGCCGCAGTGGTTGAGCGCCAAGCACCCCGAGATGCTCGTGCAGAACCAACCCGGCTGGAGCACCCACCCGATGGCTCGTAAGGCCGTCTGCATCAACCAGCCGCTCTACCGCCAGGCCGTGCGCAGCTACATCCTGGCCCTTGGCCGGGCGTTCAAGGACCACCCGGCCGTGATCGGGTGGCAGCTCGACAATGAAATTGAAGCCATCCTCGGCGCGCCTTGTTATTGCCCTGTCTGCGAGAGGAAATGGCGCGACTGGCTCAGCGCGACCTATCACTCCCCCGCCGAATTCAACCACCGCCTGAAGCTGGTGAGCTGGGGCATGGAAGTGGACTCGCTCGATGACGTGCCGCAGCCTCGCCCGGGCGGCGACGGAGGCCTGGGAGCGCTCAGACTCGCCCACCTCCATTTCAGGCGCGACTGCATCCTGAACTTTTTCATCGAACAGAAGCAGGCGCTGCGCGAGGCCGGTGTCACACACTGGATCACCACCGACTGGAATACAGTCTGGGACGCGCTCGCTGATGACCCGCTGGCGCGTAAGTCCCTGGACGTGGCCAGCCTGAACTTCTACCAGCCATCGGGCGAGAACCCGACGTTCTTCAAGGAGCTGGCCTGGCACCTCGACATGCACCGCTCGGCCCACGGGCTGGGTGCCTTTATGACCACCGAGACCCGCGTCGGCGTGGCCGGCGATACCGTACAGTATGATGACTTCCCATCCCATGACCAGTTCCGCATGTGGATGCTGCAGCCTGCCGCCTATGGCGCATTCGGACTGATGTACTGGTCTGGCAACCGCTGGATTGGCGGCCACTGGCCGCATTGGGGCGGCGTTCTGGACTGGACGGGTCAACCCGAACCGGACTTCTCCTGGCTGACCGAATTGGGCGAGTTCTTCGATAAGAACAGCGACCGCCTGCTCAAGTATCCGGTCGATGCCAGCGCGGCCGTTCTGACCGACTTCGACCAGCGCGCGGCTCTGGACGTCTACCCGCACACGCCTGCCAGCAGGAAAGTGCTCGTCGAAGTCTTTGACACACTGCATCGGCTGGGTATCGGCGCCGACAGCTTGAACTTCCACGAGGCCGCCACGCCCGGCAAGCTGTCCAGGTACGCCCTGGTCGTGATTCCAGCGGCCACGGCGCTGGATGGAGAGGCCGTCGTACCGGCCCTGCGCCAATATGTCGAGAACGGCGGGAACCTGGTGATCACGCCCTTTACGGCCTACCAGTCCTGGGACGGGCTCTTCCGCAACGACGGCTTCGGGGCGAATCTGAAGAGCCTCACAGGCGTGCTAACCCGAACCGCGCGACGCATGGGAACCGCGCCCGGACGCCAGCCTGCGGTCGAATGGCAGAACCAATCCTCGCCGGTTGGAATCGACGGGTATTGCGAGTTTATGGATGTTGCGCCCGAAGTCGAGGTATTCGGTAAGTTCCGGAGCTCCGACGAAGTCTTGGACGGCCGCCCGGCTGCAACCCGCCGCCGCCTGGGTAAGGGCAGTGTCATCCGCCTGGCCTTCTGGCCTGCAGATGCCTCGGCACTGCAGTTCTTCCGCCAGCTTAACCCGTCCGGTTCCCACCTGCTCGGGTCTGGCGTTCCGGCAGGCGTTCAAGCCGTGCCGCGCACCGATAAAAGCATGTTCATCCTCAACACATCTTCGAAGCCGGTCGGACTTCAACTCAGCCGCCCGGGCCTCGACCGGCTCTCCGGGAAGAAACTGGAGGGCTCTCTGAATCTGCCTGGCTACGGCGTGCTCTGGGTCGAGTAAGACGGTATCAACGCCGATTGAGGTTGTGAAGCAGCTAGCGGACACTGGGCGCGAATGCAATTTTGAGCAAGCGCCGGCGTCTACCGCACGACGACCACCGACGCCGTACCGTGCCGCGTGACGGACACGACAGCGACGCCCGGCCCCGCCGAGACAACTGCATCGTAGGGTTCCCCGTCGGCAGAATAAACCCGGGCCGATTTCAACTTGCCCGCATCCCGCACATGTAGTGTGACCGTCGCCGCCTCCGATCCCGCCGCACCACGCGACCGGTGTCGCGTTCGCGAAGTTAGCGGCGCCACGTACTCTCCCGCGCCGTTGATGAACAGGTTAACGTCGTTGTCGCCGGTCGTCGCGACGCAGTGCGGCTCCAGCACCTGCCGCTTCCCGATCAGAGGGTCGAACAGCGGCGCATACAGCTCCAGCATGCCCGCCGCTCCCGGGTTCGGCTTCTGCTGCGAGATCGGGAACTCGTGCGCAATCATCTGTGGGAACACCGCGAACTGCAACCGCAGCTTCAACTGCTTCTCAAACTCCAGCAGGTCCGAATGATAGTCCACGCGCATGTGCCAGGCCGACACGGGCCGGTACGGCGCCAGGTAGGCCAGCGCCGGGACGTAGTCGTTCTCGTGGCAATAGCCGTCCACGTCGCGCAGCACTTCCACACGGTAGAACTGATTGACGAATACGCGCTTGCCCGCCTCGTGGGCCAAGCGGCACACCGACTGCACCGCTTCGGCCACCGGCCCGGCCATGTTCTCCGCCGGACGATCGCCGACCATCGTGACTCCGTCGTCATGGCCGTAATCGTAACCGCTGGCCCAATCCAGACGGTCGATAATGAAACCTTCGATGCCGGGCAACCGCCGCAGGTGCCGCCGCACCTGCTCCTCGAGTACGGGCCACAGTGACAATCCCCGGCGCGGGTTCATGGCCATGGCGCCCTCCCAGGTTGGGATGTCGCGATCCCGCTCGTCCTTGATGAGAGCGTCCGCAAATCTCTCCCTGAGCAGCCGGGCCGCCTCGGCCGCATCTCCTTTGGCCCCGCCCGCACCGCCATACTCGGTCACGTTGAAGTAGGCGTAGACGCCGATCCCGTGTTCCCGCATGACGCGAAGGAACGCATTGATCTTCTCGTCGCTCGTCTTTTCGCCCAGCTTCCACCAGCGCGCGTAAGTGTAGGGTTCCCACTCCGCCGCGTCGGGCAGATAGTCGCCCAGCCAGGTGAACCAGAAACTCGACCACATGTACCGCACGTGCTGCCGGGCCATTTCCGCGAAATCCGGATGATTTTGGATGTGGTGATACCAAAAAGCGCCTTCGGCGTTGCCGCGCGGCAAGGCGGGCTCGAAGTATGCGGGGAAGTCGCCGCTATATGCCTTCAGCGCGCCCCGGTAATCGGCGGCATGGGTGTAAAAGAGTACCCGCAGTGCGGCGGGCTTGCCGCCGCCCATGGCCCGGTGCCCCAGGGTCAGACGCAGCACGCGCCCACCGATCCACTCCACCTGAAAATGCGGAATCTCCGCATCAGCGGGCAGCGCCACCGTCAGCGCCTCGTCCGCTTTGGGGTCCATCACGCTGACCAGTGGCAGAACATAGGCTTTGCCGGTATCCCAGGCCATCTGTCCGTAAGGGACGGGTCGATAGGCCGGTTGCGCCGCAACGTCCATCTCGCCATCGTTTGACGGCGTGAATATACGCAACCCGGGCGCCAGCACAGGCAGGTCGATGGTAACCTCGTGTCCGGCGCGCTTTCCCGGATCGGTGAACAGAAGGTCCCATTGCAGCCCGCCTCGCCCCGCGCTCCAGCGTGATTCCGTTTTCGCACCGCCGGAGACATTCGTTACCTCATTGCGCACACTCACGCGCACCGGTTCGTCCAGCCACAATCGCCCCGCCGACCGAATTCGAACCGGCATGCCCTCGCCGTCAAACCGGCAGACCAACTGACCGCTTTGCACGGTATCGGCAGCGCGCACCGCCGCGGACGGAGCCACCAACATCAGGAGAGCGAGCCACATGCCCGATAGCCTACCACCCAGATCATTCTCGGGGAAGCAGAGTTCAGGGGTTTGGTCCGACAGCACTCCACGCCACTTCAAGTCCCACCCGGTGAGTAATCTGAGTAATCAACGTAGACAAGCACACGTGCAATCCGGTGCGTGGCAGTGGAATTGAAGAGGCCCGTCTTCGTGATCACCTGCGCGCGCCGCGAGGAGGACATGGCGCGGGTGTCCGCGGTCGCGTAAGACGTGGGATTCAGTCGGGATTGGAAGGGCCCGGCCGCGCGCCGGGCTCTTTTGTATTGGGTGCCGAGCATGTTCGATAGCTCGGGGGTGGAAGTCCCCATCACAACCTGATGGAGGTGAAGTGATAGCGAAGCGCAAGGGATTCACGTGTCCTTGACGTCGGCCGTGGTGAGGTGTTGTGCGATGTCCGCGTTGCGTCGTTTCTGGTAAAACGGCGTGGGCTGTCGTTTTCGCAATCGGTTGAGGCATGGCAGCCGGTACCTTTAGGACATCGACCTTCATGTCGGGCTACGGACCCTTATGATGCGGCTTGCATGACTGGAGGTGCTGGTGCACGACGCTGCAGCACTCAAAGCGCGCACTCTGGAGTCTTGGATGACAGCCCGCGTCGAGAATTGGGAGGCACTGTCGTCAGCGAGCCAAGGCCCGATCCCGGCCCGGATGCAGAGCGCGCAATAACTCAGGGAACGCTCGAAAGTAATCTTCGAGAGTCAGCGGCGCCGTTCCGGTGAAACGAAGAACCGTATCGCTCGTGCGCTGCAGTTCGCCCGCCGCAATCGCCTCGAACCAACCAACGGATAAATCGACGCGCCAGGCCAACGGTTCCAGGCGGCTCAACCGCTCTCGTGCCACGTCCCCAGCCTCATCTTCAAACCGAAGCGGCCGAGCCACCAGAATGGACAGCCGTCTGGCCACGTCGGCAACGCTCAGAGCCTCGGGTCCGGTCACATCGTAGATGCCTGCGGGCGCCTTTCGCAGTGCCGCGGCCGCGGTCCGGGCGACATCCTCTCGCGAAACAAATGCGCCTCGCCCCTGTTGCGCCGGCCCGCGGACCACGCCGCCGGCGTCGAATTTTTCAAGGAACATGTCGAGGTAAAAGGCATTACGAAGTACGGTGCATGGGAGGCCCGTAGCGAAGAGGTATTGCTCGCTCAAGTAATGATCGCGGGAGAACGGATACTTCGAGTCCGGAGCAGCTCCTTGCAGAGACAGATAGACGACGTGTCCTACATGCGCACGCGCAGCCGCCTCAAACGCATTCCTGTGCAACCGCGCCCGCTCTCCCGGCTCGCCGGACGCAGAGACCACGAGCGCCGTGCTGACTCCTTCGAAGGCGTTCTTCAGCGTCGCGGTTTCGGAAAAGTCGCCGCGAACCGTCTCCGCTCCCGGCAGCGTCGGTGCGCGCTGCGGGCTGCGGGTCATCAAACGCAGGATATGTCCGTCGTGCGCCAACAATTCGGCCGTGCGCCGGGCGACCCGTCCGGAGCTGCCAGTAATCAGGATCACACCGGGCCGGGGAGTCTTCATGGTTGAACCGCCAACCTTACGGCAGGGCGTCAACCGCCATGGTATCGCGAGGCGGAGTTCAGGGCCTGAGTGCGCGCGACGAGCATCGCTTTGCAGGCCATGGAGCACCTGGTCACGGATGACCCCGATGAAACGGTGATGTACGTCAAATACCCTACTGTCGCGCAAGCCCATTCCACATAGAGTGTGAACGCTCGTTTGACCGGGTTTTGTTCCGAACGCACACTTGCACCTTTGAGAAGCGCAACCAGAACACTCGCCGACGGCCGTCGCCCATCGACACGGGCGTTAAGGGTCATTATCGGTTGCTGTTCCGCCTGCTTGGCGTGAGCTCTGCCGAGCTGACGTTTTAGCGCCGATTCTCAACGCACAATCGACATCTCTGCAATGAGATGCGCAGCGCCGTCTACCTCCGACATGTTCCACAGCATATAGCGGGTGTCCACATGAATCGAGCGCGTGGTCACCGGGTCGAACAGGAAGTTCGAGGCGACGGACTCATAGGTGCCATCGAACAGCAGCCCGACCAGCTCGCCTTTGGAGTTCAACGTCGGCGACCCGGAGTTCCCGCCAGTCGTGTCGACGGTCGACAGGAAGTTGACCGGGACGTCGCCCAGCGACGGATCCAGGTACGGCGTCTTCTTGCCAGCGTGCACGGCCTGGATTGCGTCCAGTTGGTACTTCGGCGCGTCGAAGTCGCCGCTGCCAGTGTTCTTCTGGACGATGCCGGCCAGCGTCGTCTGCGGCTTGTAGTACAGCCCGTCCTTCGCGTCCACGCCCTTCACCTGGCCATAGGTCACACGCAGCGTACTGTTGGCGTCCGGGGCCACCAGGCCGCCCGCCTTGGCCAGCATGGCCTCCATATACCGTGGCGTCAGGCGCGAAACCGCGCCGGAGCGATTCTTCGCAAGCTCGCGATTGGCGTCCTCCAGTGGCTCCAAGGCCACGGCCAGGCGGATAAACGTGTCATTGGTCGCAACCAGGTCCGCGGGGCTCTTCTCGATCAGGCTCAGCCGGAAATCCCGCTCGCCGAGCTTGGTGCCGGAATAGAGCTTGTCGAGATACGGCTCGATGGCTGTTCCGGCATCTGCCTCCGGCATGCCCGGCTTCAGGCCGATCGCCTCATCCAACGCCGAAATCCGCTGGTTGGCCGGAAGCGCGGCGGCGAGACCCAGCGCCCAGCGCAGCAGCGCGCGGTCCGAGGTGACGTCCAACGTCCTCTGGATGCGTTCCTGGCCTTCACGAATCCTGGGCCAGTCGCGCTCCTGGAAACCGGCTTCCCGGTCGATGTCGGCCCTGCCGCGCTCCACAGAGAGGCGATACAGCGATTGGGCCGCGCCCAGATAGCCCGACGAGCCCAGGACATTGAACAACGCGGCGTCGCGCTCCCGCGTCTTCTCGCTCTCCGCCTGCAAGGCACGCAGCGCCGGCAGGACGTCGCCGTACTTCTTCTGGCGGACCGGGTCGGCCGCGATCCAGGCCTCGAGTTCCTTCTCCATCGCCTGCTTCTTGGCCAGGCTGCCGCCCTTCACCAGGCCCTCCAGCATGCCCTTCTGATTGGTCAGATTGTTGTTCAGGCCCAGCACGCGCCCGGCGATCTTCAGCGCCACCGCCGGGTCCTTCTTTGTGAGCTGGTCGAGGATCGCCAGTTGCTCCTGGGCGAGGCGGATCGAGCGCGGCATCGTCCACTCGGTGGTCTCTTTCACCTGCGCGTAGGTCTGGTGACGCTGGGTGCGGCCCGGATAGCCGGCCACAAACACCAGGTCGCCGGGCTTGATGCCCACGCCCGAAACCTTTAGCCAGTGCTTCGGCTTGAAGGGAACATTCTCTTTGGAAAAGGTCGCGGGCTTGCCGTCCTTGCCGACATAGGCGCGCAGGAAGCTCCAATCGCCGGTGTGCCGGGGCCAGCGCCAATTGTCCGTCTCGCCGCCGAACCTACCGATCATATCGGCGGGCGCATAGACCAACCGCACGTCACGGATCTCCATCTGCGCGATCTCGAAGTACTTCAATCCGCCGAAGTACGACGCCACGCGGCAGCGCTGGCCACCCTTCTCGCAGGCGGCGACGCGCTCCTTCTCCCTGCGGTCGATCACGTCGTAGCGCTCACGGTCGGTCGCCTTCGGGGGAATGCCGTCCAGAAGGGCGCCGGTGACATCGACCACCGAGGTCGTGACAAAGACGCGCGATCCCGGGCCGTTCGGCAGTTCTTCCTCGCGGGTCTTTGCCAGGAAGCCGTCCAGCAGCAGGTTGCGCTGCGGCGTGGAGTTGAATTGCAGTGCGCCCGCGGCGCAGTGATGGTTTGTGACGATCAGCCCGTCCGGCGACACGAAGGAAGCCGTGCAGCCTCCCAGCGAGACCACGGCGCCCATGGGCTGCCCGGTCAGGTCGGCGAACTCCTTCGGATCGCCTTTGAATCCCAGCGCTTTCAGCTTGGCGCCCAACTCCGGCATCTGCTGCGGCATCCACATGCCTTCATCGGCATGCAGCCACGCGGCGCACAAGGCCATCCCTGTCAACAGCACAACCGATCTCACTCTATTGACGGGAAACAAACCTCCATCACACGTTATGGCGAATGAAAACGTCCTCGCGGGCAGAGCCGCTGACGTCCGCCCAGAGCATACCACTTGAACAAGCCCGCGTGAGAGATCGGGCGTGCTGTCAGAACTTTCCAGAGTCTGAGCCCGAGTCTCAAAATGTCACACCAAGTCCGCTGTGCAGCGACTTTCAGCGACGCAAACCGCTCACGCAAACATGCCTGTCCGGTTGAGGCTCGGATGTGCTGGTCTGCATTTGGAAATCCCGAATCCGACCGCGCGGACAAGCCGCTGATGGGTGGCGGCCGTGCTCTGGTCTGTTGCTTAAAATCAGTGACTTGCAGGCAGCCGCCGCCACAAATTAGCGGAATTACCAGCGTCTGGCTTCCTTCGCCAGGACTGGTGGATCGTCCAAATTCGCGCTGCCGGAATTGAAATAAACTACGGGTCGAAACGGCTGTAACTGGCTGATCGGTAAGACTTGCCCTGATTAGAAGAGTGCTCAACCGGACAGCCATGTCACGTAAGTGGTTTCTTGCCTGTAAGGGTCGCCGGGTGAGGGATGTCAGCCAGCATCAGGCAGCAGTACCGCGCGTGCATGATTGGACTGCCTCCGGTCTCTACGTATTGCGATACCACTCCTGACGGTCTCTGCGGCCCCGTAAGCGGATGTCCTAGTCGGCCGAGCTGCGTCCGCTGGCGCAACAGCCCAGGCGCGCTCTCAGGAACGTGGCCTGCGCTACTTCGAAAGGCGCAGGCCTTCCAGGTACATTCCCGTAACGTGGTACCCCGCCTGCCATTCGCTTCCCTTGCCGTTTCGTATCGTGGGGTTCTGCGGGTCGTAGGAGTAGTACCACCCTCCGAATTCGGCGTCCATCAGATTTCGTTTGGCGAAGGCCAGCGACTTGTCGAATGCCGGCCAAAGATCCGTGCGGCCGCGCACTACCGCCCAATGCATCAGCGTCCGGAGGAACTCGCACTGTTCCCACCAGCCCTTCGGCCCGCGCACGGCCCGGTTATCGTAATCACCTTGCGTGAAGATGCCGCCTTCCTCCGCGTCATACGCGACTTTCATGCCGTAATCGAGCAGCCGCCCGGCAATCGCGAGATACCGATTTGGCAGGCCCTTTTCGACAGCGTGGCTCAGCAGAAAGGCCCATTCGAACTGGTGGCCCAGTTCGATGTGTCCCCCCTTCTCGGCCGCGGCCGGTCTCCACTCCGCGTCATAAAACTCGGGCAGGCGCCCCTCTTGTTCCTGGAATAACCTGCTGAAAATACGGTCGGCGTGCTCCTGCGCATCGCGCAGCACCGCTGGCGAACCCGTCGCGTCGTGTAGCGCCAGCAGGGCTTCGAACAGGTGCATCATCGGATTCTGCGTGTTTTCACTCGTCGTTCTCGTATAGCCGCGGTCCGTCGTTGGCCTGAAGAAACCGGATGGTTCTCGCAGGTGCTCCTTCATTTGGGCCCACGTTTCGAGCGCGGCGGCGGCGTAGCGTTTGTCTTTTGTGATCCGCGCGGCATGCGAGAGTCCGAGAATCGTGAATGCCAGTCCATAGCTGTCCTTGCTCCGGTCGATGACCGCCCCCTCCGGGCTCACGCGCGAGAAGAACAGGCCCTGCTCTTTGTCGCGGAAATGCTCCAGCAGGAAGTCCGCGCCCCTTTTCATGGCGTCCAGGTACGCGGGATCGTGCGTCAACTCATAACCTGCGCCCATGACGAAGATCTGGCGGTTTTGTGACACCAGTGTCCCGTCCTCACTTCCCACCGGCCGCCACTGCCGGTCGAGCGACACTGCGAAGAACCCGTTGGGGCGCAATGCAGCCGCGCGCCAGTGCGCCGCCTCGGACCTCAGCTCGGCGCGAAACCACGCTGCATCGAGGTGCTTCGCCGTCTCCGCGGGGTCGGCGGCCATGGGCCGCGCGCCAGCCACCAGAATGGCAGCCATCAACAGCTTCTTGTTCACAACCCGTCCTTCCTGCCCTGCCGGAATCACCGTTGCCTCAGCCTGTCGCGCCACGCGAGAATGCAGCCGCTATACACTGGAACGTCTCAAGGCCGCCCGCGCCTTGCTCAGCACGTCAGCGGGTCGATTCTACATCAACCGGCGGAGCTATACTCTCTATCGGACTGGGAACAACCTACGGCATCTCGTTCGACTTCCGCCTGCGCAGAATCCGCGCTGGATTCTCAATGAAAAGCTGCTGGACACAACTGATCCAGAATTTCCTTTTTCTCATCCTAGGCACGATCGACTCTATACCCAGCGGCCTCCGGTGAAGCCGTTTTCTCCACGCGTGCTCGCGCACCCCTACGTCTTCGATCTCCATAGCCTGCTGGGCGTGATCCAACACGCAGTCAGCGGCACGCACCCCCGGCAACATTAGCCCACGCTCCTTACAGTGCCGGAGTAGACGTTCTGCTCGCCGAGCATGGCGCGCGCCATCGCATTCGTAAGTGCCGAAATGTTATCAATGCGGCTCGTGCTCTTTTCGCGCTCCGGCTTCGCGAACATCGGGGCACACTCCGGTTATGGAAAGAAGGGAGGGAGTTTTGCGAGAGTCCCGTCTCTCGTTTGGGGATCCTCCCGGCGGGTGCGCTTTGCGCTGGCCTGTCGAACCGAACCGCTATCGATAATCTTACTTCAGATCTTCGCTTTTTGTGCGCCCTTTGAAAACGCTTCGCGGAGACACGGAAGGACGGTTTGTTCTACCTGGCTGCGGTTGTGGGTCAATTCCTCAGACGGGCGCGGCTACGGTTCGATGCTCCGGACGGGCGATCAGCCATTTGTCCGGAAACGCCACTTAGCGGGCACGGTCTGGGCCTCCGACGACACATCCTCCTCTCGTCCAGCGCGCTTCCGCTACTCTCGACTGAACCCACCTCCGGTCTGCATGCCTCGGCAGAGGAGCGCTGGGCTGCAGAGGAATAACCGCGGTTTTGCAAGACCGGAAAGCCGCGATTGCGCCGTTCCCGCGGCGGTGATAGTTGAGAGCTAAGACGCCTCCGTGCTGCGACGCCTGGCCGACAACCTACCAATCCACATCGATGCGGTACACCTCGCTTGTCGACAGGTCCGACAAGACAACGGCTTCCCCTTCCGGAGTCCAGGAGGCACCCCGACCGAGGCTTCCGGTTAGTCGGAACTCCTTGACAGTGCGGATTTCCGCCGCCTTGCGCGTGGCCACATCCAATCGAACCAGTGCACTTGGTAGCTGCTGCCTGAACCCGTATACGTACCGGCTGTCCTTTGACCAAATGGGAAAGCCGAAACCCTCTGCATCGACGTACGTCCAGCGCCGGGTTTCGAAATCATAGAGGGCTGTTCGGGCTCCGAGCGCCACGAGATGTTTCCCATCGGGTGACCAGCGCGGCGAAAACACCTGCTCCGAGCCAGGTACCATTTGCACCGCGCCCGTCGCCAGGTCCACGATCGAGACGCGCCGATCCTGCATCGGAACGAGCCCTAGCCAATCCCACGGCGCGAAGACCAGCTTCTTTCCGTCGGGAGACCAGTTGGGATCGAAGCCGGGACCGTTCACGCCCTTCACCGGTTCCGCCTTGCCGCCTTCCACGGCGATGGTATAGATCCGGAAAAGATCGGTCCATGCTCCCCCTTTCCTGGTTGCAGCAAAGGCCAGGCGTTTGCCGTCTGGCGACCAGCGGGGCATATAGATGTCCAGGCTGTCTTCCAGCAGGACCTTGTCGCTGCCATCGCGCCTGCATTTCCACAATTCCATCGCTGGATAACTCACGTAGGCGATCCACTGCCCGTCGGGCGAGTAGTCCAGGCAATCGGCGGAAAGTCCGTCTAAGTAGGGCTCAAAGACGCCCGTCTGCCGGTTGAGCTTCATCGCCTCCCCGTGGCGCAACCATCCGATTGCGTAAATCACGCGCGGATCCATCGGGTCCCCAATAGGGGAGTAATAGGCGACCGAACCGGCCGTCAAACGCTGCGGCTGTGGCCTTCTCATCCAGCCGAGCCAGCGTCGGCTCCCGCGCACGTAAAGCTCCCCTTGGGAGGCGAAGTACAACCTTTCCCCGTCAGGCGACCAACTGCCACCCTCTTGCTCCGCCTGAAACTCGGGCAGCATCGGCCGCAGGCCGGTTCCGTCTGTCTTTATCTCCCAGAGCTTTGGCGGGCCGTCTTTGAGAACGACGAACCCGATTCGCTCGCCCGAGGGATGCCAGAATGTGGTCGAAGGTTGCTTCCAATCGATCCGAGCAAGCAGCCGCTCCGGTCCGCCGTTGACAGGACGCGCAAACAAACCCTCTTCAGTGGCTCTGAGCAGCGTCTTGAGATTGGGGGAAACGGAATATGTGTTGAAGGTGACTAATTCACCAATCCGTCGCGGCTTACTGCCATCGAAACCCGCCAGCCACATCTCTTCGCGTAGGTAGTCCAGTGTCCAATTGAAGATCAGGATGGCGCCTTGCCGGGGATTCACCTGCCGCAGCTCGGCGTGGCACTCCGGGTTGAGGAACGGCATTCTCTCCGGTCGCGACTCGCCTCCCTCGCTGGAGACGGACCAGAACCCGGTATCCCACGCGGTATATAGGATCCGGCCCGCGTGCACGGTCACGTTGTCGGAGGCCCGATAGACCCCTGTGGTCAATTGAGTCACCCGCACCTTGGGTGCCGGGACGGGCCATAATCCGGTGACGAGGATGGCCGCGATCAGCACGCCCGCGGCCCACCACAGCCGCGCCCGCGCACGCGCCGGCTTCTCCGCCGCCGCCAGACGCACTGATTCCGATTCCGCCTTCACGTCCTCCAGCGCCACCTTGACTTCCGCCATGCTCTGCCACCGGCGCGCCGGGTCCTTGCGCAGGCAGCGGGCGACGATGCGCTCGAGATCCTGCGGAACCTCGTCCCCCAGCGGCGCCGGGTCGCTGTGCAGAATCGCTGCCAGCGTCGAAACAACGGACTCGCCCTTGAAAGCCTTGCGGCCGGAGAGCATCTCATACAGCACCGAGCCGAAACTGAACACGTCCGAGCGCGCGTCCACCGGTTTGCCTTCGGCCTGCTCGGGCGACATGTAGGACGCCGTTCCCATCACCATCCCCGGCTCGGTTCGCTCGCTGAGCATCTCCGGAGTAGCTTCCTCGCCGGTTTGTCCCGCACGGACCTGGGCCAGGCCGAAGTCCACAATCTTCACCCGCCCGTCGCGGGTGAGCAGAATGTTGTCCGGCTTCAGATCCCGATGGACAATCCCGGCCTCGTGCACCGCCGCCAGGCCGCCCGCGATTTGGACGGCGATATCCAGCGTCTTGCGCAGCCCGAACCTGGTCTTGCACAGCGGTTCGCCATCCACCAGTTCGCTGACGATGTAACAGATGCCTTCTTCCGTGCCCACATCGAATACCGCCACGATGTTGGGGTGGTTCAACGCCGCCACCGCTCGCGCTTCCTTTTCGAAGCGCTGTCGTCGCGAGGCGTCGCCGACGACCTCCGCCGGCAGGACCTTCAGCGCCACGTCGCGGCCCAGGCGGCTATCGCTGGCCTTGTACACCACGCCCATGCCACCTGCGCCCAGGCGACCCAGCACCTTGTACGGCCCGATGGCCCTACCGCTGAGGTCCTCGTCCATGATGCCGGCGCCGACCCCTGCTTCGGCGACGGCCTTGGCAAGCGTACCGCCCTCCTCGGCGTCGTGGGCCAACAGCGACTCTATCTCTTTGCGTAGCGCCTCGTCTCCGCCACAAACCTGGTCCAGGAAGTCCGGTCGCGCCTTTGGCGCAAGCTCGGCGGCTTGATGGAAGATCTCTTCGATGCGCTGCCAGCGGCTGTCACTCATATCGCGCGCCAGTCCAACCCTTCTTGTTCAAGCGTATTGTCCCATAAGAATCCGAACTGCTCCATCTGGGGAAGGCAGTAGGTGGAGTCGTCCGCATTGACGATTGCGGAAGCACGTGGAGCAACGTTGTCGGCGTATCTTCAGCGCTCGGCGCCGCCGCTAAGAAACCTCCGTAACCACGCCTCCCCCAGCCGCAGGTCGCGCTTCACTGTGGCGACAGTCAGACCCAGGGCGGCCGCCACCTCTTCGCGCTCCATGCCCCCGAAATATCGCAGTTCGATCACCTTGGCCTTGCGCTCGTCCACGGCCGCCAGCCGGTCGAGCGCCTCGTTTATCTCCAGAATGTCCGGCATGCGGTTCGGAGCGACGGCCATCCAGCCGTCCAATGTGACGGGCGTTCCGGCACCGCCCCGTTTGTCGGCCTGCTGCGCCCGCGCGTGATCCACCAGGATCATGCGCATCAGCCGGGCGGCGATGCCGAAAAAATGCGCCCGGTTCTCCCACTCCACGTGCTGCGAGGGATCGAGTAATCGCAGGAATGCTTCATTGATCAGCGCCGTCGGCTGGAGCGTCTGGTTAGGCCGTCCCCGGCGTAAGTACGCCCGCGCAACCTTGTGCAATTCGCGATAGACCTGCGGTGTCAGTTGTTCGAGCGCTCCCGGTTCGCCTCGTCCCCAGGCGATCAGCAATTGGGAAACTGACGCAGATCCTCCCATCCAAAGAATTCTGTCATGAATTCTCGCAATCCGTTAGCCGTTTGGTTCTCCGTTTCCGAAGATCCTAAGTGAAGGCCGGAGGGAAACCAGGAGATCAGGTCATGGCGAGCGCGACAACCAAACTCGTCGTTGCAGGATTTCTGGTGGACCTCAGCCCATCAACTACTGGGACTTTGGAGGAACACTATGAAGAACAGAACTTTCGCTACGTTAGGTCTACTGGCGTTGCTCGCAACAGTTTCCGCGTTTGGCCAACAGCGCATGAAAATTGACATCCCGTTTGAATTCAGCACCGGCTCCACGGTCATGCCCGCCGGTCAGTATACGGTAGCCCAGGAGTCACAGTCAGGGTTTACGAATCTCGCGTGCTATGCCTGCAAAGTCGATGTGCGTTTCCTCACGTACCAAGTCGGTAGCTATGCCGCGCGCAATGAGTCCAGCAAACTCGTGTTCAACAAATACGGAGACAAGTACTTCCTCTCCTCCGTTTGGATGCCCGGCCGCGGTGTGGGAAACGCTTTGCCCACATCCAAGACCGAAAGTGAAACCGCCCTTCGCGCCGCGCTAACGCCAGCGACCCAGGTCGTGCTCGTCGCGCGGCGGTAACACCGCCGATAACGACTGTGACGGCCCGGATGCCTGCGCGCGTCCGGGCCGTCCTGTTTTTCTCCCCCGCGATTACCCCGAGTGCCGGCGGTCCCTTCGGCGCTATCCTGAGCTCCAATAGCCTGTGCGAATCTCCCGTTTGTTCATTGTCATCGCCGCCCTCACGCCCGCCACGTGCGCGACTAGGAGCCTTCTGATTGGCGATGCGGAACGCGGCCAGGCGTTGTTTCAGGGCCTCGGCTGCATTGTCTGCCACGGCGTGAATGGGGTCGGTGGCAAGAAGGCACCGGACCTTGCGCGGAACCGGGATCGAGGTTTCAGCCCTTACGACATGGCGGCCCTGATGTGGAACCACGCCCCTGCAATGTGGGGCGCAATGGCGCGGCAAGGCGTGACCCCGCCAGTCCTGGATGAGCAGCAGGCCGCCGATCTGTTTGTTTTCTTCTACGCCGCAAGCTACTTCGAAACTCCTGGTGACCGCCGGCGCGGCAGACATCTATTCCTCGCCCGGCGCTGCGGGCAATGCCATGGCATTGACTCTCCCGTCCGCGCCGGCATCCGGCCGGTCGCCGAATGGGAATCACTCTCGGACCCGATCGCTCTCGCCCAACGGATGTGGAACCATTCCCACGACATGGCCAGCGCGCTCGATCAGTCAAGATTCCCTTACCCACTGCTTTCCGCACAGGATCTGGCCGATCTCCTCGTCTGGCTGCGAAGCTCGCGTCATGAAGAGCGGTCCGCCGGATTCGCGCCGGCATCGCCGGAGACCGGTCAGACGCTGCTGATTGCCAAGGGGTGCGCCGGATGTCACCGCGGCGCGCTGACGCTAGAATCGCACGCCACCCGCTATGGCCTCACCGACTTCGCCGCCTCCGTGTGGAACCACCCCTTCCGCACCGGGCAACACCAGCCGCCGCTCAGCCTGGAGGAGATGCGCCGCCTGGTTGGTTACCTCATCGCGACACAGTTTTTCGAGGAACGCGGCAATCCTGACCAAGGCCAGCGGGTCTTTGAAAAGAAACGCTGCGGCGTCTGCCATGACTATCCCGAGACTGGCGCGCCGGCCAGAACCATGATGGCGGGCCGCATGACCTCCTATGGCCTGGTCGCTGCCCTTTGGAAGCACGGACCAAGAATGCTAGGCCTGATGCAGCGCTATAACGTCCCCTGGCCCCGCTTCGAAGGCCCCGAGATGGCGGACCTTTCCGCCTACCTTCACGGACTCGAGTTCAAACGGCGGCCATCTCCTTAATGTCAATACCGTCCATTGCCCACAACGGGCGGCCTCAGAACCCTGCCACCGCCCGCTCTGGGCAAACTGCGCCGGCTCTCATTTTGCACTTCGTGTGCATCTCGTTGGGAGCCTGCCGCGCCTCGTCAGAGGCCGACCTTCTCATTCCATCTCATAAACTGTGCCAATGGTTGGTAAACGTTAGTGCTGTATCGGGAGCGGCCCGGCGCGATTATCTCTCGGGGATGGGCGAGCTTGGATCGTCGGGGCGCTTTCGATACAGCCGTTTGAAGGAAGCCGTCTTGGAACGGTGCGGCTATGGGGTTTGAATGGCGGGCGTGAGCTTGGAGCGGAGTGGGAGCGGCGGTCGGCGGATGGGATTCGGGCTGTGAGCCCGCGGGCCGAGAGATCGATGCGGGAGGGTCGAGTTGCGGTGGGCATGCGGGGACGCGGCGTAGGCGCACGCCTGGCGGTGATGCGCTGGCTGGTGAGTTATAGAGGTTGAGAAAGATCGGGTCATGGCCGTCCGGGATGGAGGGTGGGAGGCGAGCGGAGGAGAGTTTGCGCCGGGGTGAGACGTTCGATCAGCGCCATCGGGCCGCCGCAATGCGGGCACGTCCACAGGGGACCGATGGCGTCCGGGGATGGCGCATCCGGTGTTGGAGCGGCGGCCAGCAGTTGGCAGCACAGGGGCAGCAGGCTGCGGCGCCGCCGATGAGCAAAGATGCCGAAGTGCCGGATGCGCACGAAGCCGGGTGGCAGCAGGTGCAGCAGAAAGCGCCGCAGGAACTCCTCGACGGGCAGAGTCATCCGGCGCTGCTTGTTGTTATGGGCCGAATCGCGCCAGCGGAAAGTCACGCTGTTGTCGGCCAGTGACACGAGCCGGTGATTGGAGATGGCCACGCGGTGGGTGTAGCAGCCGAGATAATGCAGCGCATGTTCGGCGCCGCCGAAGGGTCGTTTGGAATAGACGACCCAGTCGGTGCGGAACAGAGTACGGATCATGGCCGCAAACGCCTTGGGCGCGGCGAGTGGAGCGAGGGCGCCGTGGAAGCCGAGTTTTCCATGCGCGTGCAGCCTGCGCAGGCCCGCGACAAACTTGCCTCGGAAGACGCGGCTGAGCACTTTCACCGGCAGGAAGAAGCCCTGCCGGGCGGCAATCCAGCGACTGTGATCGGCACTCAGTCCGCCGGCTGGAACCACACAGTGAACATGGGGATGGTGCAGCAGTTGCTGATTCCAGGTGTGCAGGACGCTGAAGAATCCGATCTCCGCGCCCAGGTGATTGGGGTCGCGCGCGACCGCGAGCAGGGTCTCGGCGCTGGCGCGAAACAGAAGACCGTAGATCGCGCGTTTGTTCTGCAGCGCCAGCGGCGCGAGTGGACGGGGCAGAGTGAAAACGACATGCGCGTAGCGGGTCGGAAGCAACTCGCGACGGCGCGCCTCGAGCCAGCGGTCGCGCGCATTGGTCTGGCACTTGGGGCAGTGCCGGTTGCGGCAGGAATTGTAGGAGATGGCTTGGTATCCGCACCGCGAACAGGCGTCCACATGGGCGCCGAGCAGAGGCGTGCGGCAGCGCAGGATGGCGGTGAGCACTTTGACGTGCAGCCAGCTCAGCCATCCGCGGCTGCGATCGAAGAACCGTGTCCCCGCGGCGCGGATCACATCGGCCACCTCGACCGGTGGCCGCGGCAGCTACTTCGTCTGCGGCCCGTTGGCGGGCTGGTCGAACAGCGGGAGCGAGTCCAGCGGACTGGCCGTGGCATGCAAATGCCGGCTCGACAGATGGAGATAAATGGAGGTCTCTTTCAGGTCGCGATGGCCCAGCAGAAGCTGGATGGTGCGGAGATCGGCGCCGGCCTCGAGCAGATGCGTGGCAAAGCAATGCCGCAGCGTGTGCGGGTGGAGTTGCTTGCCGAGGCCGGCCCGTTTGGCGGCTTCGCGGCAGGCATGCCACACGACCTTCGGATCGATGGGCCGGTCGGCGCTGTGATAGGTGCCGCCGGGGAACAGCCAGGTGGCCGGCTTCTGGCGCAGGCTGCGGTAATGCTGCCGCAGCACGCCGAGCAGCTTCGGGCTGAGCATCACGTCGCGGTCCTGGCGCCCCTTGCCGCCCTGGACGCGAATCACCATGCGTTGGCTGTCGATGTCGCTGAGTTTCAAATTCGCCAGTTCAGCGCGCCGCAGGCCGGTGGCATACAGCGTCATCAGGATGGTCCGATGAAACGGCGTCAGCGCGCATTCGAGCAGGCGGGCGACTTCTTCCCGGCTCAGGATCATCGGCAGTTGGTGGGGCTTCCTGGGGTACGGTGTCTCCTCTACGCTCCAGTTCCGCTTCAATGCCTTGTTGAAGAAGAAGCGCAGAGCGCCGACCCGTTGATTGACGGAGTTGGCGCTGAGATGCCGTTCCCGGAACAGATACGCCTGGTATTCGCGGATGTGCTCCGGGCGGAGTTCTTCAGCGGGCCGATTGAAATGCCGGCTCAGATCCTCAACCGCGCGCAGGTAGGAACGCGTGGTAGTCTGCGAGTAATTCCGCCGCTCGAGTTCCTCGAGCAGCAACGTTTGTGAATGGGTCACAAGCTTCTCCTTGTGACCCGAACATATCCCCTGCCACGACCAACCCGTCAGCCATCAGCACGCGCAGCGTCTGCCGCCCAGGCTTAGTTCAAACGGCGTTACCGGAGACTGGCCCGATCCGCCGGGTTCACTCCCGCTATCGGGCAGCCCGTGGCGAAGGGGTCGGCCTGCACCGTTTGCGTTTGCCGTGCGTTTCACCGTCAGGCGCACCGCGATTTCACCCTGAAAACACCGTATTTCACCGTGATTTGACCGTGCAAACACGATATTTCTCGCGCAACTTGCGTCACGGTGGATCCGCTGCAATATAAAGACTTATTCGAATTCCACCGTGTATTTCACCGTGTAATTGGCGCAGCGTCATTTTTCACGGTGGATCTATTGCAATCAAAGGAGTTAGACGATTTTCACAGTGCCAAACACCGTGTCAACCGTGTATCTAGCGTGTTCTAAAGGACTTAGCGAGAATTTCAGCGCGCTTCAAAGAACGATGGAATCTCAGTGTTCTGGCGCTGACCTGGCAAAAGGCGAAAGGGTCGGCGAAAGGGCGAATTTCGGCGCCCGAGCGTGTCTCAGGGAAGGGGGTGCAGTGCAACCTGACCGATTCGTGACCCGTTCGTCCGTTCGTGCTTCACGCCGCACTTTCATGGACTCGAATCCTGTCATGCATGCGCGGGCATTACGAATGTCCAGATGAGCGGCTCAACCTCGGCAACCGTGCCCTTACGCCACGTATGGCTGGGCAAGCAACTTGTCCTTGCCGATTCCATTCTTAGCCGCCAGTTTCTTAAGACCCCTGGCGCCCATCCATGAGTACAGCCAACGCCACAGAGCAAAAGGAATGAAGTTCTTCGCGATCATCCTTACCGCCTCGGCTGGTACTGGCAGTCCTTCGGCTAGGGCCGCGGCGGTCATCTCCAAGGCCGCGATCACATGCTGGACGGGCGGACCAGAGCGTTTTGCCCCCGTGAGCGGCTGGCCGCCAATCGCCCCTCCTCCGCCTAAAGCAAGACCACCAGCCCACATGAAGCCGCCTTGAGCAGCGAACTCGCGGCATATGGCCAACGCCACCGAATTCTGGTGCGTCTCGGGAAAACCGCTGTTTACAATCCCCACCAGTCGCTGCTGGGACGACTCGCGACCGGCCCGCCGATGGGCTTCAATTACTGCCAGGGCCTTGGTGACGAGATAGGGCAACGCATCGACGTAAAGGGGAAAGACCAGAAGGATCAGCCCGGCGCGTTGCAGCGACGAAAGGAGTTCGCCCTCGCCCTCGGGCCGATTCAGTCTGGCCCGAAGCGTCAGCGATTCGGTCTCCCAACCGCGCTCGTTGAGGCGATCCAAGAGGTAGCTTCCCAACACGCCCGACGTGCTGGGCTCTTTGGTCTTCGGGCTGCCCACAATGAGCAACGCTCGTCGCGCGCCGACCGGTCCAACGGCCGCGTCTGGCACGACCGGTGCGGGCATTAGCGACGCGACCGCATCGCCGAAGGGCAATGCGTCGGACCTGGTCAGGAGCGATTCGAAACGCCCCCGCAGCGCCTCGGTGCTATCCGTGACTAGCACCACCTCCGCTGCAAAGCTTTGGGGATGCAAATTGATCGCGTTGCGTCCAGCGAGGATTTTGAAGATATGGGCCTCATTCGGATTCGGATGGCGCTGGACTCCCACCATCGTGAACCGTGGCCGACGCGCATAGCGCGGCGGGTGGTGAACCTCTCCGTGATCTATGTAGAAGAAAGGGGAAGCGAGTTGAATGAACCGGTCTACCATTTTCTTCAGCTCCGGCGAGTAACCTCCGAAAGTCACGGGTGTGAAAAGGACCGTCACATCACTCCGGATAATCGCTTTGGCGATCTCGCGACCTGCATCCGCTTCCACACATATGCCAGGGGTCTTGACCCAGCAATCAAAGCAACCGAGGCAGTGGGCCAGTTTCATTTCGCGCAGGGGCAAGGTCTCGACTTGACCGCCGTCTGCTTTGAGCACATGAGACAGCACGTCAAGAATTGGCGTCAGGTCCTTATCTCCAGATCCGGCGCCATCGAGAATTACGACGTTTTTCCCCGGCATGCAGCTCCCTCTGCGCGCGAATGCTACAGCACCATCCGCGCCAGCGAACAGTTTACACCCGCTTACCCGCTTGCCTTGGTCGAAAGACGAGGATTGAATGGCCGCACCACACTTTTAAAACGGAAGAGCTTGGGCAGGCAACGGAGATCTACCGATATCACGACACAACGGGCGTCCATCTGGGGGCATAGCTCCGACCTCGCCCCGCGACCCGAATGACGTTCAACTTCTTCGAACGCTGATTGTGGACCCTGAGGCTGGTGGGCACTTGTGCGGTACGCTCGCCAGACGAGGTCAGTCAAGCCTCCGCGCCCGTTCACTGATTCTGAGGTCAGCTTTGCGTCCGCGGGCGGCAGCGCCGGGCTCCTGGTTGCCGCGGTGATCGAGAATTCACAATCCCGCCATCCAGTTGTTTCATTCGTAGCCGATGCTTGGATCCAAGTGTTAGGGATCTTGCTCCAGTGATGGAATCCGGATATGCCCAGATAGCAAGCTTTTTTCGCCCGGCATTCGCCGGGTGCATGCAGAGCTTCAGCCTGCGTTGGAACTTCCATCGGATTCTCTTCCCCCCGGGTCCCTTGCACGACAGGGCGTGGATTTGGTCCTGGTTCGACCTGTTCCGGCCGTCGATATTAAACCTTAAGTGGCTGATCTTTCAAGTTGAATAGCAGTCCTGAACACCGGCGCCACAGCGCCGCACCGATGATTCAAATGTTAAGGAGTAACTGGCAGTGGAAAGAGCGCAATGCAAGTGGTTCCCACCGATTCTGCTGACTATCGGCAGCATCCTTCTTTACACGTCCGGGCTACACGCCCAATCGACCTTCGGCACCATCTCTGGCGTCGTGACGGACCCGAGTTCCGCAGTAGTCGCCAGCGCCGTAGTTCAGGCGACCGAAACGAATACTCATAGTGTTCGGTCCATTGATACAAGCCAGGCCGGTTTGTATAGCTTTCAGAACCTTGCGCCCGGCAATTACACCATTTCGGTAAGCGCGCCGGGCTTCGCCAAAGCCGAACGGAAAGACATCACCTTGCTGGCTCGAGAAGAGCTGCCCATCGACTTCAAGCTGGAACTGGCCAGCGCCGCCGCGACCACGGTCGAAGTAGTCGGGACTCCGGTGATCGCCACTGAGTTGACAAAATCGGAATCCGTATCGGGCGATGCCATCAATTCACTTGCCCTGAATTTCCGCGCCACCTCCAGCCCCAGCCCGATCACGGTCGCCCCGCTCTTCGCCGGCGTTTCGACCGACAGCGGCGGGAATATTACGATTGCCGGGCAGTTGCCGACCGCGACCTCCTACTCGCTGGACGGCATCTCGACTCAAGTGGTGCGCTACGGCGGCCCGAACAAAGATCTGTTTCCTTCGGTGGAAGGCATTGCCGAGTTCAAAATCAACACCGCCTCCAACAGCGCTGAGTTTGCACAGCCCTCCGATTTGACCATCATCAGCCGGAACGGCACCAACGATTTCCACGGTGGCGGCTTCTGGTACTTCCAGCGCAAGGATTTCAATTCGGCCGATCCGATCAGCGGCATCATCCCCACGGGAGACGCGGATACCTTTGGAACTTCGCTCGGCGGCCCGATCTTGATTCCGAAGGTTTACGACGGCAAGAACAAGACATTCTTCTACTTCGACTATGAAGGCGTCCGGCTGAGCACGAACTCGCTGATTGACACTAATACGGCTCCGAACCAATGGCGCACAGGCGACCTGAGCGGCGCGGGAACGCAGGTCTACAACCTCAATACGAAAACGCCGATCGCCGGAAACATCATCCCCGGAGCCAACATCAATTCAGTATCTGCCGGAATCATTCCTCTGTTCTTCCCGACGCCGACCAACAGCGAAGCGGCATTAACCTCTCCCAACCTCGTCACGAGCTTCCCCGGTACTTACAATGTCAACGGTTTTGACGGCCGCCTGGATCAGAACATTGGCTCCAATCAGCGCCTGTGGGGCCGCGTTACACAGAAAACGATTGCCGCGGTTGGCACGGATGCCGCCTTGGGAGCGGGAGGCGCCGGCGATACGACTTATAACCCCTTGATGGGCGCATTTTCGACGGGCTCCGACCTACTGAACGTGGCCATCTCCTACAACCTGATCATTAAGCCCAATCTGATTAACGAGGCGCGCTTTGGCTACACGCGCGCCAATTACAACTTCAGCTACCCACAAGCTTTGCAGGGCGACTCCATTGTCAAAACTCTGGGTATCGAGGGACTGCCCGGATCACCCAAGAACGGGCTGGGCGGCGTGCCTGTCTTCTACATCGGGGATCTCCTCGGCGGCCAGACCAACCCTTACGGTCACCCCCGCATCAATAAGAACACCACCATCGAGATTGGCGACAACTTATCGTGGGTCTTCGGTAAGCACACCATGAAATTCGGTGCTGACTTCCGCCGGTTGAGTTATGAGGACAATATCACATTCAATCTGGGCGACGAATACGGCGACTACCTCTACGGCGGAAGCGATCCCCAGGGATGGACAACGTTTCTGCTGGGACGGATTGACGATGCAGTTCAGGCGCAGAATGGGCCGGACGGCAAACCCTTCGGATACCACTATGGCGGCTTCGCGCAGGACGAGTGGCGGATCCATCCCAACTTGACGCTGACGGCTGGCCTACGCTATGAGGTCAATACTCCCTTCAACGACGCGACCCACCAGTTAGGTCAGTTCGATACATCATATCCAGGCGGCCGCTTAATCATCCAAAACGAAGAGACTAATCTCGTCAATCCGCTGTGGAAGGTTGCTGTTGGGAATACGCCATTTATCACCGCCAGCCAGGCCGGGCTTCCGGATACGCTGCGTTGGACCGATTGGACCAACATTCAGCCGCGGCTGGGCCTGGCGTGGAGCGATGGGAAGACCTCCATACGCGCATCCTCCGGTTTTTATTCGGTGCCGGTGCTCGGCGCGGTTCTCTACTCGCTGCTCGGCGTCAACACCAGCTACTACGCCGACTACGGAACCACTTCTTTTCCCAACGCGTTTCCGACGGGAGTCGGGAGTGCCGCCGCCTACCCTGGTTACCGGCGAGCCAATCAGGAGAACCTCAAGGACCCGCGTGTTATCCAGTGGAATTTCTCCATTGATCGCGCGCTCGGTTGGAAGACTGTTGCGCGCGCCAGTTACACCGGATCGCACACTTACGACCTGATCTATAGCCCGGATCTGAATCAACTCGCGCCTAACACGTCTGGATACGCTGTGCTGACTGCCACCCCCGCTCTTCGCCAGGAGTACCTGAAGTATCCCAATTTCCGGGAAGTGCTGACGCGGGCCAACGGCCCCAGCGACAAGTACGAAGCGGTGACCTTCGAGCTGAATCGCCGGTTCTCAAATGACCTGATTTTCAATAACCATTACACTTATACGAAGAACACCACCAATGCGCTGGGTGTGGCCCCTAATTCGGCGATTCCCACCGGCGGTCAGGGTGACAACGGCGATAACGTAAACAACCTGTACAACATCGCCGCCGATTACGGGAACGCTTACTACGACAGGACAAACCGCTTTGTGAGCACGTTCGTATACGACCTGCCGATCGGCCGCGGCAAGAAGTACCTCGGTAACATCGGCCGCGGTGCCAACCTCGTAGCCGGAGGATGGCGTGTCACGGGCTCTACCTTGGCGCAGAGCGGACCGTGGGAAACTCCGTACTTCCCCAGCAGTCTTTCCGATCCTTCGGGTACGGCTCCAAGTGACCGTTCGGTGAAGCAGCAGCGTCCAGACTGCGTCGCTGGGCAAAGCGGTACCCTGTCGAACCCCACGACCGCCGACTATTTCAACGTCAAAGCATTCTCCATTCCCGCCAGCAATATCGGCCGATTTGGCAATTGCGGCGTGGGGATTCTGGAAGGCCCCGGAACTGTCACCTATTCGATGTCGGTAGGTAAGACCTTCTCCGTTACCGAACGCTTCGGCCTGCGCTACGAAGCTCAGTTCGCCAACCTATTCAATCTCCTGAACAAAGGCGAGCCGAACATGAACGTCGCCAGCAGTTCGTTCGGTCTCATTACTTCGAGCCAGCTTGTGGAACAGGCTGGTCCGCGCTCCATTCAAATGATGCTCAGGCTGCAATTCTGAGCCACGAGGAGGAATTGGAGGAGGCAGACCGCTCCGCCGTATGAGGTAGACAGCGGCGGAGCGGGCCGACCTCTTGCAGCACTGTGAACTACGCTGCGCCAGGCATATGGCCTGACAGCAGTCTGTTGCGGCCAGACAAAGTCTGCGCCGGGCTGTTGAACGAGAAGGTCCCAGGTTTATTCAGAGGGTCGGCGCTTAATGTGTTGAGCAGGCAGCCGGCGGTTCGAACCAAACCGCGACACGAATATAGCGGGTGCAGCCCCGGCCGCGCCCGCCGGCGTTTACGGATCGGTCTCCGGCATCCCATTTGTAAGCATCCGCTCCGGCTGCATTGGAACCGAAAGGGGACGCCCTTTTCTCTCGGTGGCCGGCTAACCGTTCGAGGGGGTCTGCTCGGGGGGCTCGTGGTCGGCTTCGAAGGCCAAGCGGAGGAAGGAGCGTGGTTCGAGTTCGATGCGCACAGGCAGGACAGATTGAGAATCGTGGTCCCACCACACGCTGAAGCGGGTCCGGGCGCCGGTTTGCAGGTTGCGGGTAGTACCGACCATGTGAACGACGGAGTCGGCGCGGGTGACGAGGCCGCGCTGACGCAGCTTCTCTCCGAGCTTTGGGTCGGGCGAGGAGACGGTCTCCAGGGAACGCTGGACGCCGCCGTAGATGAAGACCGTGTTCGAGGGTTGGAGGTTGCTTTCGCGCACGCGCAGCAGGGCGTAGAGCAGCGTGGTCAGGATCTTGTCGGAAGCGCCGGGCGTGCCGCGTTCGTCACGGCTGGAGACGCACTCACCGTCAAAGGAGCGTTCGGCGGCGCTGGCTACGATCTTCCACATTCGCCAACTCACGGCGTCCTTCGTGACGAAGCGGGTGAAGCGGGCGGAAAAGGATCCGGGGCGGCTTTCGCCGCGAATGGCGGAAAAGAGCGCGGACTCCTGGCCGGGCTTCAAGGCGTTGCGGGCCTCGTCGAGGCGTTCCTCCTGAGAGGTGCTCATGAAGCCGAAATAGCGCGACTCGGCCAACTGGCCGGCCGCCTCGACGACGGTCTCCTCGATATAGCCGAGGCGGTTGAGGCCGTGGGCCGTGTCGGGCCAGGAACCACCGCCAAAGCCGACGCGGCGGGCGCGCGGGCCTGCGCCGTCGATGTCTTCGGAAAAGGCGAAACCGCTGCCCACGCCGGCCTTGGAGAAGATGGGGACGGAGAAGAGCATGATGACGGCGTCGGCGCGATAGTAGCGCCGGGCCGCGGCGGCGCCGCCGCCCAAGTTGGCCGCCAGCGGCGCCCAGGCGCGCGCCAGGAGCAGGGGTTTCAAGAGTTTGAGCAATCCGCGACGGGACCAGGTTCGCGTGATCATCGCAATCGTCACACCTCCAGGCCGAGCCAATTGCCGGCGGTTGAAATAAAATCGGGTTGGATGCGCGGGTTCGGGCAGGCGCCCGAATGCCATTCGTGGATTTCGCGGTACAGCCGGAGATAGCCACCGGCGATGTTGGCCCAGTCATACCGCCGGGCGGTTTCGAGGGCGGCGCGGGCGCGAGCCTGTTTCTCTGAGGGAGACGTGGCCAGCGAGAGGATAGCCTCGGCGAACGGGCGTGGACCGGGATCGGCGAGCCAGGCGCAGGCGGGCGCCGCGTATGAGATGACGCCGCCGCAATTGCAGGCCACGAGGGGGAGACCGGAGGCCATCGCCTCGAGCGGCGCGATGCCGAAGGGCTCGGCGGGGTTGGGATGGACGAAGGCGTCGGCGCTGGCATAGACGGCCGCCAGTTCCTCGCGCGTTTCGAGGTGGCCGAGAAAAGCGACGCGGCCGGGGCATGAGCGTGCGACGTCGCGCTCCAGCGGAGCGCGCAACATGCCGTCGCCGGCTATGACGAGGCGGAAATCGAATTCCCGCGAGTGCTTGAGCAGGCCCATGACCTGGACCAGCATGGGGAGGTTCTTTTCCGGAGCCAGGCGCCCGGCATAGAGCAGCAGGACCGAGTTTGTCTCGCCTCCGGAGAGCGCCAGCAGCCGGCGTCTCAACAGCGGATCGCGGCGCGCGGGGCTGAAACTGACGGTGTCCACACCCATGCCCCGGACCCACACGCCGCGCCGGACGACATGGCCGCGCGAGGCACCGCGCAGATCCTCGGCGGTAAAGCGGGAGACGGTGATGTGGTGGTCGAACAGCGGGAAGTACAGCCACTTCATGTAGAGCCGGCAGAAGGCCTCGGCGAACGGGAAGCGGGGCAGATAGACCAGCAGATTGTCAATCATGCGCTCGCAGCTCAAGCCGACCAGCGTGGGACGGTGGCCATCGGGGAACAACCAGTTGCGGCGCACCAATCCGGCCAGGTACTGGAGGGTGTATTTGTCGCAGATCTCGATCAGGTCGGGACGTTCGTCGTAGAGGATGCGGCGAATGTCGGAGCCGGGCCGCAGGTAGCGCGGCGGCAGCAACCAGCGGTAGCTGCGGTCGAGCGGCGCGCGCGGGGCGCGCAGATGGTAGATGCGGACGAAGGGCGAGACGTCCTCGACGCGCGTTTCCGCGGCCGGAACGATCAGCCGCAGATAGTGTTCGTTGGCCTCGGCGGCCGCCATCAGGGCGCGATAGAAAGTCCCGATCCCACCCGAAGCGGAGTGCCAAGCGTTGGTCAGATGGAGCGACTTCATGCCACCCTCACGCTCCTTCGTTGCGTAGAACTTCGGCCAGGGCGCGGCCAACCATGCGCGGCAGGACCAGCAGGAAACCGCCGATGAGGGAGGGGACGCGGCGCATGTCTTCGCCCAGCGGCCGGGCCTCGGCGCCGACGATCAGCGCGCCCTTGTGCATGGCATACAGGTTGAACAGATTCGAAATCTGCGTGAAACAAATCGACGTGATAATGCTTCGGGCCAGCATGGGCGTGCCGCGGGCGTAGTGGATGGTGAATTCCATGCTGTGCGAGACGGCGGGGACGAACAGCATGACGCCGAGCACGGCCTGCCATTCCGGCTTGACCTTACGCAGCATCTGCGTCACGGCGCCCCAACCGCCGCTGGTGGCGGTGCGCCAGGCGAACTCCGCGAGCATGGCCCCGACCGCGGCGCGCCAGCCGGCTTTGAGGTTGACGGCGAAGAAAATGCCGCCGCGGAAGAGCGCGCTGAACAGGGCCGACTTCCAGTTCCAGCGGCGGATGAAGAGTTCCACCGGGTGCGCGCAGGCCCAGCGAATGACCGGCAATAGCGGGACACCTTCCGGGGGCGCGGGACGGGTCATGGATGTCATAGCGTGTGATCTGGCGGTAATGTCGCACACTCCACACTAATGACAAGATCGCTTGTTTTTGTTTAAAGGTCGTGGCAGACGGACGAAGCAGCCATGACAATGCACCGAAAGGCACGAGAAAAGCTCAGAGGGCTGAGACTCAGAATGGCCTGACCGGGCAATCGTTCGACTGCAAGACTCGGTCGGTAGGTGCGTCCAGATCAACGTCCGAAAGTCACGGTCGCTCTCCGTGCGCGAGCCTCGAATTGATCTGTTCGATCACAGGCATCAACTGCGCTACCCCTTCGATGACATAATGCGCTCCTGCCTGCATCAAGCGCTGCCCCGCCAGTCGGCCGAGTTGCTCCCGCTGCTCCGCTGGCAGCGCTTTCAATTCCGCTTCCGATAGGCCTATTTCGTTTCCGGTTTCCGTGACGCCGACCGTCCACATCCCCGCGTTCAGGCCTTCCTCAATGTTGACAATGGTGTCGCCGACCTTCACGCAAACGGCGGCGGGGTACACGCCCAGACGCATGGAGGCGACAAGCGCCATCCATGGTGCGGGCCGGCCCTGTGGCACATCGTCCGGAGTCACGATTACGTCCATTTGGAGGCCCCTCGCGACCACTTCGGGCTCAAGGATGCCCATCATTGTCCGAGAGTAGCCGGTTGTGCTTCCTATAGAGACGCCCTGGTTACGCAGGCATTCGATCATTTCCAGACTCCCGCGAATCACGTCCGCATGTTGCGCCAGGATCGAGGATTGTAAAACGATGAACTCGGCGTACAGACGATCCAGATCAGGCTCGGCCGGGGCCGAACCATACTGTGCAATCCACTGCTGGATCACACTCGACAGACGCAGCAGTTCAGCGATGTGACTGCGTTTGGCCATACCCATCGGCCCCCGCGCTTCGGCCTCCGTGATGTCAATGCCGCTGCACAGGAAAACGTCAACGAACGCGCGCACCGGGGCACGACACCCGAAGTCCACGATGGTTCCCGCCCAATCGAAAATCACCGCCCGGACTGGTCCAGTTACAGTTCGCATGTTTGATCCTCCTTCATGAGTTTGCCGGGCTCAAAGCCCATCTCTGCAAGGACCTCGGCAGTGGCCGTGCTCAACACCTCGAAGTCCCGCGGAAACAGACGGCCAATCGTGCCGATACGAAAGCAATCGGTGCCGCTGACTTTGCCTGGATAGATAGTCAGGCCGCGCGCACCGAGCTTCGAATAGAACTCTTCAAAGTCGAAGGGCCGAACGTCGGGGTACAGAAAGGACGTAATGATATAGCTCTGGAATTCCGGTGCAAGGTACTCACGAAATCCGAGCCGCCGCATGCCGGAACGCAGAGTTTCGCGATTCGCGGCGTAGCGGGTAGCGCGGCCCGGGACGCCGCCCTCGGCATCGAACTCGCGGAGAGCTTGAGCGAACGCGAGGATGACGTGAGTGGGGGGCGTAAAGCGGAACTGACCGTCCCGATCGAGCCCGCGCCACTGCGCATGAAGATCCAGCGCGACGCTGCGCGCCGAGCCTTCCGATGCAAGCAGGTCCGCACGGCGCGCGATGATGAAACTGAACCCCGGCACTCCTTCGAGGCACTTATTCGCAGATGAGACGGCGTACGCCGCGTTGGCTTTCCGCAAGTCCAGCGGGACTGCTCCGAAGCTGCTCATCGCATCGACGATCACATGCACTCCAGAGCCTCGGGCGATCGCGCCAATCTCTTCGACGGGATTGACCATGCCAGTTGTGGTCTCGCAATGAATCACGCCGGCGTGCGTGATGCCGGGGTCCGCCGCGAGAGCCTCTTCTATGGCGCGGGAATTGACCGGTAAGTATTCGCGTCCCTCCACCGCCACAATGGGAATGCCGAGCCGCCTGGCGATGTCCACCATGCGGCGGCCATAGGCGCCGTTCACCGCGACGAGCAACTTGCCACTCGCCGGAACGCAAGAGGAGAGAACTGCTTCGATGCCAAATGTACCGCTTCCTTGCATCGGAATGACTTCGTATTCGGCCGCCGCGACGCCGGCGATCGAGAGCAGCTTCTGCCTGACCTCGCGTATGGTCGCGATAAACGCACGGTCGCGTGAACCGGCGTCGTGGAGCATGGCCTCCTTGGTGCTTTCGCTGGTCGTCAGCGGCCCGGGAGTAAATAGAAGATTGCGCATCGCGTCTTACCCTCCCACTACTGCAACTTTCATCGCTATTGCCTCTTGTTGATGAGGACGCGTTTCATATCCTCGCCACCAGGCCCACGCGTTCAACGCGGCGCTCACGAGCGAGATGACAACGAACGTGTGAAACAAACTGTTCCACCCGGACGCCTTTGTCAGACCCGCTACGAGGTATGGCGACAACAACTGACCGACCGACGCGGTCCCGCTGATGAAGCCCGAAGCGGTCGCCGCGAGTTCGCGCTCGCCCACATCCTGCGCGGCCGCGCCCTGCATCAACGTGTCCGGCCCGTAGGTGAAGATCCCGACCAGAGCGACGCCGAGCGCGTTCCAAACGGGACCGGCCGCGGCCATGGCGGCATACACAAAACACATCCCCGCGAGAGCCACTTGCATGATGCATGCGACCGGCAGTCGCTGCCCGCGAGCGGCGCGATCCGAGAGATATCCCGCGGCTATCGCGCCTCCAAAGCCGATCAACTCGTATAACGAGGAGAGATACCCGGCGTCGCCGATGCGATAGTGCAATTGATCCGTCATGAAAAGCGGCAGCCAGAACAGGAAAGAATACCGCAAGATCTTGAGGAACGCTGCCGTCAATCCGAAAATCCATACAATCGGCCGCCGGAGCAAACGTCCATAGCCCCCACGGGGACGCGCCACTGGCGACGCAGAGACGCCCGTCCTTTCGGGTCCGTCCCGATCGATTGCATAAAACAGCAGTGCGATGCCTGCCAACAGCACGCTCGGAAGCCAGAATACCCGCTGCCAGCGCCACGTCACAAGCAGAGACGGATTCGAGATCACCCATGTGGCGAAGACCGTGGCCAGGAATCCACCCAACACGTAGTTAGTGGACCACCACGCCATCACCGTGCCGCGGCGGCTCGCACCGAACCACGATGCCATGTTCTTCACGAGGCCTGGCCAGCCTACTGACTGGCCAACCCCACTCAGGACCGCCAGGCCCAGAAATGGAAGGTATGCGCCCGACCCGCCCATCGCGAGATTGGCCAGGGCGGAAAGCAACATCCCCAATGTGACTAACCGGCGCGGGCTGAGCCGGTCGCCGAGCGGACCGCCGAAAAGTTGACCAGCCGTGTAAGCCAGGCTGTAGGCGAAGATGATGTTCGCCAACTGAAATCGCGTGAAGACGCCCCCAGCCTCAAGGACCGGCATAGCGACGCTCAGATTCTTACGGCACAGATAGAACGCGGCATAAGCAAGCCACGTGATGGCGAAGATGCTGGCGCGTTGCGTATTCACTGTGTGGCTGGAGTTGCGTAGCGAGGGGGCGCGCTGTTCGCGCTTTGTCCGCGCAGATTCTCTCTACGAATTTCGCTTCCTCAAATTGCAGCTTTATGACGCTGGAATGCATATTGCGCTGCGATTTGTGCATACGGTAAACCCGCAACCTGCCGCTACCGGCACCAGGCGTAACTCCTACTGTCGCTGTCTTACTTGAAGTGTCTTCCGCGCCGAGCGAATGTCCACACAGTTGACGATATCGCCCGATAGCGCTCTCTCCTTAATGGGAAGAAATGATCGAGTTGACGCTGGCGATTCAGGCCGCGGGTTGGCGCAAGCTGGAGGCGCTTGGTCCTGAACGGTATTTCGTCGCCGATCACGCGCAGAGTCGATAATCCCGCGATGGACGAATTCTTGGGGTGGGAAGGCCAGGCGCCTAGGGAAAAAACGGCTGTGATTCTAACGATGCATTTGGCTTCAATGCGGCCGCAGCGGTGAAATGCCGGAATATGAATGACGTCGCACCCAAAGAGGGGACCTAAGGCGGGCGGCCGCCACGTCCGCTCAGCGGCCGGGTGCGAGGGCGGCGAGGGCCTTTTCGCCGACCGCGGCAGGCAGCGGGACGTAGCCCAACTGGCGAGCGTAGTTCTGGCCGTCGCGCAAGCTCCAGCCGAAGAGGTCGCGAAGTGCCTGGGCCTTGGCGAGGTCGCTCGAGTCGCGGTAGAGCAGGACCCAACTGAAGGTGACGATGGGATAGGCGGCGTTGCCGGCTGGATCGGGCACGAAAAGGCGCAGATTCTCAGGCAGCTCGGCCGAGGCGAGGGCGGCGACGACGCTCTCATCGGTGGGCGGGACGAAGTGGCCATCCTTGTTCTCCAGGAGAGCTGTTTTTAAGCCCAGCTTGCGGGCGAATTCGAGCCCGACGTAACCGACGGAGCCGACCGCGGTCTGAATCAGCGCGGCGACGCGTTCGTTGCCTTTGCCGCGCATGGAGGCGCCGGGCCAGTTGACGAGCGTGGCGGCGCCGTAGGAGTCGTGCCAGGCGTGGCTGATGGCGCTGAGATGATTGGTGAAGGCGAAGGTCGTGCCGCTTGCGTCCTGGCGAACGGCGGTGACAATGGTGAGCCGGGGCAGCTTGACGCCGGGGTTGGCGGCGGCGATGCGCTTGTCGTCCCAGTTCTTGATTTCACCAAGGAAGATGCCGGAGTAGGCTTTGCGCGAAAGCCGGAGCGGGCGGGGCAGATCGGGCAGATTGTAGGCCAGCACGACGCCGGTGGCCGTGACCGGCAGCAGCAGGACGCCGTGCGGAACCTGGGCCATTTGAGAGTCGGTCATGGCGGCGTCGCTGGCGCCGAAATCCACCCTTTCCTGGGGCTCCACATTGACGCCCGTGAAGCGGCGGATGCCCTCGCCGCTGCCGACGACGTCATAATCGACCACGACTTTGGGGTTGGCCTGCTGGTAGGCGTCGAACCATCGCTTGAACAACGGCGCGGGCAGGGTTGCGCCGGCGCCCTTCAGAAGGATGCCTCCGGGGGGTGCGGTGCGGGCTCGCGGGCCGGGCACAGAGCAGGCCGCCAAGACAGAGAGCAGTGCGGCGGCAGCGCAGAGCGGCCCACTCCATGAGATGGCGATCGGGAGCTTTCCCGATGAAGGCACTGATGAAGGCATTGTGACTCCCCTCCCGATTACCGCGAATATCCGAGCACAGGCGGATCGAGGCCCGGCCTCGAGCAGAAGATGGCTCAACTGAACTCGCCGCGGATATAATCCTGGGTGTACTTCTCTCGAGGGTCCGTGAAGATCTGATTGGTGTCGCCGAACTCGACGAGGTAGCCCGTGCGGCCGCCTTTGGTTGTGTCCACGTAGAGGAAGCCGGTCTTATCGGCAACGCGCTGCGCCTGCTGGAGGTTATGAGTGACGATGGCGATGGTGATATTTCCTCTTCAATTCGGCCATCAATTCCTCGATCTTGCGGGTGGCGATGGGATCGAGGGCTGAACAGGGCTCGTCCATCAGCAGCACGCCGGGCTCGGTCGCGATGGCGCGGGCGATGCACAGGCGCTGCTGCTGTCCACCGGAGAGCGAGAGGCCGCTGTCGTTGAGCTTGTCCTTGACTTCGTCCCACAGCGCGGCCGCGCGCAGGGACTTTCTCGACGCGGCCGGCCTGGTCGCCCTTGTAGCCGTTGAGGCGCAGGCCGAAGGCGACGTTGTTATAGATGCTGGTGGCGAATGGGTTTGGCTGCTGGAAGACCATGCCGATGAAGCGCCGCACGGCGACGGGGTCGACGTTGGGGGCGTAGATGTCCTGGCCGCGATAGTGCACGTGGCCTTCGAAGCGGAAGCCACGAATGAGATCGTTCATCCGGTTGAGGCAGCGCAGAACAGTGCTTTTGCCGCAGCCCGAGGGGCCGATGAAGGCCGTGATCGAGTTCTTCTCTATCGGGATGGATGTATCGCGGACTGCCTTGAAGTTGCCGTAGAAGAGTTCCTTGATGTCGACGTCGACAGCGACGTTGTTCTTGGGGGACTCTTTTTGCCGGGCTGCCCCCGCGGCGGCGCCATTCAGCGGTTTATTGGAATCAGCGGCATTGGACATAGGTCAAGTACTCCCATTGCTTAACGAACTTGTCGGCGTCCCAGAGCTTGCCCGGTCAGGTTGGTTACGAGCACGAGCAGGACCAGCACGAGGGCGGCGGCCCAGGCAAGTTCCACCTGATTGTCGAAAGGCATGCCGGCGAAGTTGTAGATCAGGACGGCCAGGGAAGCCGTGGGCTGCATGAGATGCAACTGGCCGTTGGTGATGGGCCAGTAGTTGCTGAACAGAGCGGTAAAGAGCAGCGGCGCGGTCTCCCCGGCGCCGCGGGCGATGGCCAGCATGATGCCGGTCAGGATGCCGGGGAAAGCGGTGGGCAGGAGCACCATCCAGACGGTCTGGGTAGTGGTGGCGCCCATGCCGATGGCCGCTTCCTGCATCTTCACGGGGACCATGCGGATGGCGTCCTCGGCGGTCAGCAGGATGGTGGGCAGCATCAGGATGGATACGGCGATCGCGCCGGCGATGGCCGAGTAACCACCGGTCAAAAGAACGATCGCTCCATACGCGAAGACGCCGGCGAGGATGGAGGGGAAGCCGGTGAGCACCTTGGCGGCGAAGCGCACGGCCTGGGCGAGGCGGTTCTCGGGCTTGGCCTGAGCCAGGAAAACAGCGCTGAGGATGCCGATGGGGACGGTGATGAGGGTGGCCAGCAGAATGATGATCAGCGTGCCGACGATGGCGTTGCCGAAGCCTCCGCCCTGCTCGAGGGCGGCGGGCGGCAATTCGGTAAACAGGTGCAGGCTCAAGCGGTGGCCTCCGCGCCACACGAGCATAAAGATGACCGAGAAAAGAGGGACCAGTGCGACGAGGGTCATCACGGTGACGAGGCCGCTGAGGAGCGCGCTCACGAGGGTGCGGGGGCGCCGCAGCGACATTTCGAGCTCGGCGAAATCGAGGCCTTCAAAGGGATCGGTCACGGCCGGTAGCGGGGGATTGTGAGCGCTCATTACTTGCCTCCCGTGGATTGCACAGAGGCGCGCTGGAGAATGAAGGCTCCGAGGATATTGACCAAAAGGGTGATCGCCAGCAGCACCAGGGCGGCGTACATGAGAACGGCGACCTCCTTTTTCTGGGCCTCGGGAAAGTTGTTGGCCAGCAGCGCAGCGAGGGTGTTGGCAGGGGAAAACAGCGAAACGCTGATCTTGTTCGAGTTGCCGACGAGCATGGCCAGCGCCATGGTCTCCCCGAGGGCGCGGCCGAAGGCCAGAACCACGCCGCCGAAAATGCCGCGCGCGGCCGTGGGCAGGATCACCGCGAGGATGGTTTCCCAGCGCGTGGCGCCCAGACCGTAGGCGGCCATACGCAGTTTGGGCGGCACGGAGACGAGGGCGTCACGGCTGATGGCGGTGATGGTCGGCAGAATCATGATCGACAGGACCAGCACCGCGGGCAGCATGCCAGGGCCGCTCAGGTCGGTGCCGAACAACGGTAGCCAGCCCATTTTCAGGTGCAGCCAATTGCACGCTGGGCGGATCAGCGGGATGACTACGAAAATGCCCCACAAGCCATAAACGACGCTAGGGATAGCGGCCAGGAGCTCGATCAGATTCTTGAGCAGATCCTCGATCCGCAGGGGCAGCTTGCCCCAGAAGGGATGGAAGTGAAGATGGAGCAGCTTAAGCACATCGAAGACAAACTCGCCCAGGTAGCCCTCGGTCAGGAAAATGGCGCCGGCCACCCCGAAGGCGGTGCCGACGATCAACGCCAGGATCGAGCTATACAGGGTGCCCCAGATCTCGGGCAGGATGCCGAACTGGCCGGTGTTGGGATCCCAGGTTGTGCCGGTAATGAACCCGAAGCCGTACTGGCGCATCGCCGGGACGCCGGCCAGGATGATCTTCACGACGATGAAGGCGATGCTGATGACCGTTAACCAGGCAAAGCCCTGGCAGAGGCGGCGGAAGGTCTTGTCGGTGAACAACTGCAGCCGCGAAGGCGGTTGGGAGATCGAGGTCACGTCAGGCACGATGGATGGTTCCTCTCAACTCAAGCCCCGGCGGAGGGGTGGCCGCCGCCGGGGGGGATTCCACCTTGCGCCGGGCCGCGGGAAGGCGCGAACCGGCGGAGGGCAGGCAGCTACTGGATGCTCTGGATAGCGGCCTTCCCCTTCTCCACCACAGGCGCCGGAAGGGGGATATAGCCGAGCGGCTCAGCGTCCTTCTGGCCGTCGGTCAGGCCATAGAGGAGCACGTCCTTCAGGGCCTGGAGCTTGGCCTTGTCGGTGTACTGCTTGTAACAAAGAACCCAGGTGAAGGTCACGATCGGGTAGGCATCCTTGGCGGTGGGGTCGGAAACCCAGGCGATCATGTTGTCGGGTAGCTCAGCCGAGGCCAGCGCGGCCTGGCCGGAGGCGGTGGTGGGGGCGACAAATGCGCCGGACTTATTCTCCAGGGCGACCATCGGCATCTTCTGGGTCATGGCGTAGCCATACTCGATGTAGCCGATGGAGCCAGGCGTGGTTTTTATGGCAGCGGTGACGCCTTCATTGCCCTTGGACCTCGTGCCCACGGCCCAATTGGGCATTTTGTTGACGCCGGGGCTCTTGGCGAATTCCGGGCTGATCGCGCTGAGATGCTTGGTGAAGACGAAGGAGGTGCCGCTGGAGTCGGCGCGCACGACAACGTTGATGGGCTTAGCGGGCAGATTGACGCCCGGGTTGGTTTTGACGATGAGGGGGTCGTTCCACGTCTTGATCTGGCCTAGGAAGATGCCGGCGTAGGCTTTGCGGGACAACTTCAACTCAGTCACGCCTTCGAGGCTGTAGGAGAGCACGATGCTGCCGGAGGTCATCGGGAGCAACTGCACGCCCACGTCCACCTTGGCAATCTCCTCCGGCGTCATGGCTGCGTCGCTTGCGCCGAAGTCGACGGTCTTATCGATGAAGCTCTTGATGCCGCCCCCGCTACCTACTGACTGGTAATCGATCTGCAGGTTGGGATGATTCGTGGAATAGGTCTTGAACCACTTGGAATACAAGGGCGCGGGGAAGCTGGCACCGGCGCCCTGCAGCTTCACTGCGCTGGGGCCCGTTCCGCCGCCGCAAGAAGATAAGATCAATGCAGACAATGTGATCGAGGCACTGCCGACCCACTGCGCGATTCTCATGCCAAAGCTCCTTTACTGTATGTTCCCTATTGTTGAGAGCGCCCGGTTGTTTGTAATCCAATTGAAATAAAACCAGTCGTCAATTGTTTCAATTCTATTTCAACAAAGCACTATCCCGGGAACGATAATCATAGCACGACTCGCTTGTTCGGTCCCGTTGAACATATTGAATTAAACAGGCGAGTGAAACAAGCAACAAGCTTTTATATATTTGTTTTGGCGAGGCCGGGTTGAGGCCCAGCGGCAGTGTTCGGCGCACCGGGCGCGATCGTGCGGGGGACGAAGGCGAGTGCCGCGACGCACGAGGGCTGGAGCGGTGCGCGGAGGGGATGCATTCTGGAATTGCGGAGTTCGATATGTCGGCACCTGATTCCCACGGCGCTGGGGGTGAGTGGCCGACGTGCCAGACCCGAGCCATACTGTTGTGGAGACCACCCGCAGGCTAAAAACGTCCTCCCGGGTGCAACGGCGTCAGCTTCAGAAAGGCACAAGAAAGAGGTGCCGGCTTTCCCACATTCTTGCTCAGGAATCGCTTCGAGATCGCGTGCTCCCCACCCGCGCCGAGCCAAAATGCATCCAGGACGGCGCTCGACGGAGCGCCCGTGACGGCTCGTTTGGCCGATAAATCAGTCCGTCTTTCTATGTTAAGTGAATGGCGCGTGACGGAGTTATTTATAATGGGTTACAATCACACCTAATCACAAAGCGGCAGATCTGCGAGCAAAGTGGACTCCATATAATGAAGTCGAAGTGTTGTGATTTCACCAACAGGACGGATCGCACGAAGCCACGCATTACAACCCTAAACATGGTTTGAGAAGGATTTGAGGAGCTTCCAAGCATGGACACGACGGATGCCGACTGAAGCAGTTCTGCGTGAGACAGACGACGCTCGACGACATCCCAGCGGTGATCGATCTGCAGCGGCGTGCGTTTCCGGGCATGCCGCCCTGGAGTGCCGAGCAACTGGCGCGCCATCTCGAGATCTTCCCCGAGGGCCAACTGGTGGTCTCGGACAAGAGCGGCGGCATCCTGGCATCAGCCAGTTCGTTGATCATCGACTGGGACGATTACGCCGAGTCCGCGCGCTGGTCGGCGATCACCGGGCAGGGGACATTCGATACCCACAATCCACTGGGCAAGACGCTGTATGGCGCCGACATGGGCGTGGACCCCGACGCACGCCTCGAGGGCATCGGCACTCTGCTGTACGATGCGCGCAAGCAGTTGATCAGGGAGCGCGGACTGAAGCGGTTGCTCACCGGCGGCCGGATCTCCGGCTACGCCGAGGTGGCTGACGAGATGACGCCGAAGGAATACGTGGCCGACGTGGTCGCCGGTAAACGCAGGGACCCCGCGCTCACCTTTCAGCTCAAGAACGGGCTCGTGGTGCTGGACGTCGTCCCGGATTACCTGCAGGACACCGAATCGCGCGGTTTCGCTCCGAATTACGTGCAGGACACGCAATCGCGTGGTTTCGCCACATTGCTGGAATGGCTGAACCCGGAATACACATCCTCGGTCGGCCTGCAGGCGAGCCTCCAGCACGCGGCCCTGGAACAGGCCGCCGCGGAGGCCCTGCGCGGCAGTCCGCGCCCGCGCCGCGTGCGCATCGCCGCGGTGCAGTACCTGCTCCGGCCGATCAGCCGCTTTGAGGACTTCGTGAGCCAGGTTGAGTTCTTCGTTCACAGCGCCAAGGAATACCACAGCCACTTCGTGCTGTTCCCCGAGCTCTTCACGATGCAGCTTCTGAGCTACATCATTGAGCCCGCCCCGGCGCTGGCGGTGCGCCGCCTGGCCCAACTGGCGCCGGACTACGAGGCGCTGTTTATGCGGCTGGCGCGGGAAACGGGCATCTACATCATCGCCGGGACGCACCCCGTCATCCAGAAGGGGCACGTGTTTAATGCGGCGCACCTGTTTACGCCCAACGGGCAGGTGTTCCGCCAGAAGAAAGTCCACCTGACGCCCACCGAGAGCGGTCCTTACCAGCTCAGCCGCGGGCACGGCCTGTACCTGTATCACACCGACTTCGGCAACATCGCCATCCTGATCTGTTACGACGTGGAGTTTCCCGAGGTGGCTCGGGTGATGGCCGAGGCCGGCGCCGAGATTGTATTCGTTCCCTCGTGCACGGACGGCCGCGAGGGCTTCTGCCAGGTCCGCTATTGCGCCCAGGCGCGTGCGATTGAGAATCAGATTTACGTCGCAATGACCGGTACCGTGGGCAATCTGCCGCTGGTGCCGTACATGGCCACGAACTACGGTCAGGCGGCGATCCTGACGCCGTCCGATTACTTTTTCGCGCGAGACGGGATCGCGGCGGAGGGCAACATCAACCAGGAGCAACTGGTGGTCGCAGACGTCGATCTGGATTTGCTCGATGAACAGAGAGTCAACGGCAGCGTCATCCCGCTGCAAGATTTGATCAAGGACGCCTACGACAACGTGATCCACTACTCGGATTTCAGAAACCAGAAGCGGGCCGGAGTTGGAGCAGAATCGTCTCAGCCAGCTGCCGCGCCCGAAGCCTACACCGCCTGATCGCCGGCGGGCCAGCCTCAGCGCGCCCCTTGTTGTGCACTGCCGGCACACGCCGTGCCCGACGTCCCAGCGAACTGTGGCCGCCTGGACACGGCCGGTGATCCGCTTCGATAAACAACCCCCCGCGCCGCCGGTCATGTCTTCAGGAAGAGCTTGCGCCGATACAGGGAAACGCCTTCTGGATGCCCCCGCAGTGCCGTCCTTCCTTCAGCCGGCGAGCGCACCGGATAGGCACTACGGCCGCCGGGCCTCACCAGCATCGGAGGTCAGCGAACGACTTGCTGGCTGTGGACGATCCAGCCGAGGCTGAGCGCTTCCATTCCAAAACCCAATGCCCCGAGCCGCTCTGCCTCGCCCCTATGCGCGGGCAGCGGATTCCAGATATAACAGTCGTGGAGTCCATGACACCGTCATCGTCTTCGATTGGCCGCGCGTCGCGGTGGTTGGGCATCGCCTTGCGGGCGCTCGCGATCGTTTTCGCGGCCGCCACGGTGCTCTATACCTGGTTCTCACTCGAGTCCCGCTGGCTCGATCGCTCCATCGCCGTCGAGCTCGGTCTCGATTACCCATACCAGCCCGCTCAACACGCCGATGTCGTGACCGAAATCAGGCCCGGCAGTCCGGCGGAGAAAGCGGGATTGAGGGTCGGGGATGCGGTCATCGCCTTCGACAGCCGTCGCGTTACGGGTCCGCTCGACCAGAAGATCGCCTATCAGCATCGCTTGCCCGGGGATTCGGTTCATCTGACCGTTCTGCGGCCGGGCCAGACGGCTCCGCTCGAGTTGACCGGCGTCTTTCGGCCCAATTCAGCGCCGGACGTGACTGCTGGCGGTCTGCAGGGTGCCACCGAGTTACTCGTGCAGAGCTCGCTTCCGCTGGCCTTCGCGGCCGTCGGACTGATCATTCTGTTGCTGCGCCCCGAGGACCGCAACGTCTGGTTGCTGGCCAGCTTCTTCGCCGGCATCATTGCGGTATCGGGGTTCCCGAGTGGCTTCGAGACGGTCCCGGACACACTGCGCCCCTGGATGGAGGTCTACAAGGGCTTCTTCTGGGGGATGATAGGAGCCTCGTTTTACTTCCTGTGCGCGGTCTTTCCGGCCCGCTCGCCCCTCGACCGGCGGTTGCCCTGGCTCAAATGGGTCGGGGTCGTCCTCGGATTGGGGCTGGTGGGCGAGATGCAGTATCCGGATGTTGGGCCGATCGTCCGCACTTATTCGAGAATCCTGCCCCGCAACGTCAACATGCCTGTCACATTCGGCATTGGGCTCACATTTCTTGTGTTCGGGCTGGTTTCCCTGGCCGCCAACTTCTTCTTCGCCCGCGAGCCGGAATCGCGCCGCAAGATCCGCGTCATCTTCTGGGGCACCGTGGTCGGATTTGGCCCTTCGTTGATCCGCGCGGCGGCCCAGCGCTACACCAGCTTCCATTCGCCGGCCTGGCTGGAGATTCTCCTCAATGCCACCCTGCTGTTGGTCCCGGCTTCGTTCGCCTATGCCGTTTTCAAGCAGCGCGTGCTCGACATCCCCGTTCTTCTGCAGCGCAGCGCGCGCTACGTCCTCGTGCAGCGTGGCTTCCTGTTGTTGTTGTGCTTCTTTAGCGTCGGCTTGACGCTGGTGTTCGCAACGTCGGTCGCCCATCTGCCGCTGGCCGTCGATATGGGCCAGTCCGCCAACACCGCGCTGGGCGCGTTATTCGGCACGGCGCTGCTCTGGGGCGGCTCGCAGGTGCACACGCGCGTCAGCCGGAGAATCGACAGCGCCTTCTTTCGCAACGCCTACGACGCCCGGGTCATTTTGGAGAATCTGGCCGCCACGTCTCGGACTGCCGCCAATCGCGACGTATTGGCGAGCCTGCTTCTGAACCAGCTCAACGCGGCGCTCCAACCGGCCTCTCTGGTGGTCTATCTGGCAACCACTGACGACGAATTGGGCGCCGCCGCCGGCGTCGTGCCGTCCCAGCTGCAAACGATTAGTTGTTCTTCGCCGCTGCTCGTGGAATTGGCCCGCCAGGGCGAGCCTTGGGAACTGCCGCCGGCCGGTCTTGACGCCGACCCCAGGACTGCGGTGTTGGCTCAACTCCATTCCGGCTGCCTGGTCCCCGTCCCGGGCCGCGATGGGCAGTTAGTCGGACTGCTGGCGCTCGGCCCGCGCTTGTCTGAAGAGCCCTATTCTGGCGAAGACAAGCGCCTGCTGGCCTCGGTCGCCAGCCAAGTCGGCATGGCTTTGGAGAATTTCCGCCTGGCCGAAAACATTGCGGAGAAGCTGGAAACCGAGCGCCGCGCGGCGCGCGAAATGGAGATTGCGAGAGACGTGCAGACCAGGCTGCTTCCGCAGGCCGCGCCGGAGCTGCTGACGCTAGAATGCGCGGGTCGATGTCTCCAGGCCCGGCGCGTCGGTGGAGATTACTACGACTTCCTCGAATTGGGCCAGGACCAGATCGGGCTGGTGCTGGCCGATGTCTCCGGCAAAGGCGTCCACGCCGCCCTGTTGATGGCCAATCTACAGGCCCATTTGCGCAGTCTCAGTGGACTGACGCGCGGCGCAACGGAGCGGATGACGCCGCTCGATCTCGTCAGAACCCTGCAGCAGGTGAACCGGATTGTGTGGAAGTCCACAGCCGCGCAACATTACGCCACGCTCTTTTTCGGCCTCTACGATGACCGCACGCGCTGTCTGAACTACGTGAATTGCGGCCACAATCCGCCCATGTTGTTGCGTGCGGGCGGCGCCGTGGACCGGTTGAAGTCCACGGCCACGGTCATCGGGCTGTTCGAGAAGTGGGAGTGTGCCGCGCGCGAGATTCAGCTCCATCCCGGAGATCTCCTGGCGGTCTTCAGCGACGGCGTCACCGAAGCTATGCGCGGCGAGGATGAGTTCGGCGAACCCCGATTTCTCGATGATTTGCGCCAGACCTGCCGCCTTCCGGTGGAGCAGATCGTTACGACCATCTTCACCGCGGTACAGCAGTTCAGCGCCGGAAATCAGTCGGACGACCTGACCCTGGTCGTCGCCCGGGCCAGATAGTCCTTCGATCCGGTTCCCCTCCTACAGTACGGTTAGGAGAATAGCAAGCGGTACAGCTTCATGGCTCGCATGGACCGACTGGAGTTCCGGCAGAAATCAGTTCTCCAATCCAGATTATTCTGGGCCCAACGGGCCTGGGCACCGTGAGTGCGCTAATGGAGGCCAATTCTCAATCAGAACCAATATCCTAGCAAGCGCCACTGCCACAGCCAGGCCGCGTAGAGCATCAGCACCACCCCGGCGAGCCAAGCCAGCGGCGCGCGCGGCCGCAACAGGAGCAGGCGCGCCATGAACCAAGCTACGCAGCCAACGCCCAGCAGACCCAGCGTCTGGACGATCCAAATCGGCCACGGGAAGCCGTACATATAGCTGCTTGCGCGCTCCGCGGGAGAAGGCAGAAACTGGAGCACGACGCCCAGCCCGAGCAGTTGGAATCCGAAGGTGTTGGCGGCCCAACTCGCAGGCGCGCGCAACTGCTCGGGCAGCAGCCACCTTCGGGTGGGGCCGACCATCACCAGCACCAGCGCCAGCGCGCACAGTAGGAACACCTGGCGCTGGACCGCAACCGACAGCAACCACGGCACCCGCTCAAGGGCCGTCGTCCCGGAAGTGAACAGGTGACTCACCTGGCCGGACGAGTCGCGGCGGAAGGCACAGACGTAATCGTCGTCCAGCGACTGGAACAGGTTCGGCGCGACCTGTGCCATTCGGCGCGGCGTTCCATCTAGCTTGGGCATCGTGATGAAGCCGTCGGGGGTGACGCCGATCTTCAGTTCGCCTCCCAGGAACCCCAGCAGGACGCCGATCTTGATCAGCCTGTCGTGCGAGTAGCGGGTATCGCGGTACAGCCCGCTGAAGTCGGCCACGTTGCTGTCCCAATGAGTTGGCTTGGGGCGCGGCGCCGGCGCGATTTCGGTCAGCAGCTCGTGTTCGATGCGCGCCGCAACTTCCCCCAGGAAGGACCCGGATAGCGCGTTGCCGGCAATGAAATACCCAGCCCCGTCGTCGGGAAAGAAGCGCACTCGCGCTACGGCGCCGGGATAGCCGCCGTCATGCCCGGTGTAGCGGTGGCCGCGCGAGTGCCCTAACTCCCACACCCAGCCGATGCTCCCTTCCAGGCTCGGGTTGGGCGTGAAGTGAAGTTGAAACTCAGGGCGCGAGTGATGTGCCAGCGCCCACTGCAGGAAGCGGCCCATGTCGCCGCCCGACGACATCTGCATCCCTGCCGGAGCGTCCTGTAGGTAGTCCCACGGCAGCGCGCAGTACCCCGGCCCGAACACCTGTCCACATGAACAAGGCGTCAACTGGAGAAGACGGAGAATTCGTATGCAAAATCCTGGGGTGCAAGCCGAACCCAGGGGGTTCAGGCCGGTCCTCAAGCCGATGACAATCGAAACAGAGAACGGCCTGGAACTCGCAGAAGTAACAGGGGATTGAGGTTTTCGGCGAGGATCAAGCGGACGATGCAGTCAACGAAAACGAGGCTGAAAATTGGGGTGGGAGAAGGTTGGCTCCCCTCTCTCATCTCTCC
>CAWIQF010000017.1:0-148798 GCA_963838205.1 Terriglobia bacterium
ATCGCGGGGTTCCGCCGGGACGCACCAGCCGCCCGTGCGTGGCTTTCAAAGCGGTGGGCAGAATTGAAACTTGCCATCTTTGCCCCGCGGAGAACCCGAAGAAGTAGTTGCAGTAACTACTCTGGGTAATTACTCCAGCACTCCCGTAAGCCGCTGTAAATAAGCGACTTGCTGGGTACGGCCCGGATCGGGCACCACTCCACAACTCGACGTTTTCTACATAAAGCTCCAAAATCCAATCAGAAACTGCAATTCGGGTTTCTCCCCTCGCCCTGGGGTCATCGGGAGAGCAAAGGCCGGAGGAGTCCCCAAACATGCTGTTTGATGGTGCAGAACTACGCGATATTATCGACCGCACTCCGGACGTGATAGAGCTTCGCAATGAGTATGGCCGCTGTTGCCGGATTCTTTCCAGTGCTGAGGCGCTCGCTTTGGATCTGGACCTTTTCGTGGGCATCGGAAACCGGCGCCGCATTCGATTTCTCCGCTGGCGCACCCGGAAGTTCACACTAAACGCCGGAAGCCATACAACGCAGCGACTGAAAGGCGAGGCCGAACAAAACATCGCTCATCCGCTGGTCCGGGAACACCGGCCTGCTTGGAGTAAATGATGACCAAGTTGATTACCATCCCGAAATTCGCGGCAGCCACCGGTCTGCCGTACCGGCTCTGTCTTCACCTGGTTGGAACGGGCCAGATTCCGTCTGTCGCTGTCGGACGCCGTCGCCGGATCGATGTGCGCTGGGTGGAGCAATGGTTGGCGACCGGCGGTTATCGCTCTTCGGGGCAGGAATCGCCGACACAACATGGGCAGGTCGCACGCATTCTCAACGCTGGTGAACCACGGAGTGCAGCCCGCTAGGATTGGCCGCGGGCCAAAGAGCTTCTTTTCCCAACCGCTATGCACGCACAGAGCAATCGCGCCGACCGAAGTCGAGGGCAGATGGAGGCCGCTGCGCGCGCCGCAATCGAACTGCGCGCGGGCCGCGCGCTCACTGATGCTCGAATGGGCGGCGGCGCGCGCCAGGCTCCTGGAGTTCGCGGGTATTCTGCGCGGCTGGGACCGAAAGACGACGGCGTCGCGGCGAGGTAATGTTGAGGTGCTATGCCAGCCAGAACCTTAACATTGACGCCAGCCTCCAAGAACGGGACGGCGGCGCGTGCCATCCAAGTGGTGCTGTACGCCAGGGTGTCTAGCAAGGATCAGGAGAAGGAGGGCTTCAGCATCCCAGCGCAACTACGTCTCCTGCGAGATTACGCCACGAACAAAGGCTTTGTGATTGCGCAGGAGTTCACCGACGTTGAAACCGCCAAGGCGAGCGGTCGAACCAACTTCAACGAAATGCTGCTGTATCTGAAAAAGCACCAGACCAAGTGCCGGACGATCCTGGTGGAGAAGACTGATCGCCTTTACCGGAACATCAAGGATTACGCGACCGTAGACGAGTTCGACGTCGAGGTCCACTTCGTCAAAGAGAACGAAATCATCAGCCGCTCATCACGGTCGAACGAACAGTTCGTGCACGGGATAAAGGTCTTGATGGCCCGCAATTACAGCCAGAACTTGGGCGAGGAGACCGTAAAGGGGATGACCGAGAAAGCGTGTGCCGGCATCTACCCAAGCTGCGCCCCGTCGGATATCGGAATGCGGACGGTCCCAACGGCAAGCGTGTGATTGTCTCGGACCCGGACGTTGCGCCGATAATAACCGAATTGTTCGGACGGTTCGCCAGCGGCCGATATTCGCTGAAGGCACTCGTGAAGGAAGCTAACGGTGAAGGCCTCAAGCTGCGCGGCCGCAAGCTCTACAGCAGTGTCGTTCACCAAATACTGAGGAAGCGGTTGTACACCGGCGACTTCGATTGGGACGGCAGGACGTACACGGGCTCTCACGAGCCTCTGGTCACCCGCGAATGTTGGCAGCGTGTTCAGACGTTGCTGGATGCTCGCGCCGAGAACAGGACCAGGAAAGTGAAGCACGACTTCGCGTACACCGGACTGGTTCACTGCGGCCACTGCGGCTGCCTGTTTGTCGGCGAGCTGAAGAAGCGGAAGTACGTGTACTACCACTGCACCGGCAACCGGGGAAAATGCGAGGAGCCATACACGCGCCAGGAAATTCTCGCACGCGAGTTCGCCGAAGTTCTGCAGGAGCTGGTCATTCCGCAGGCCATCCTCGAATGGCTCGGTAGCGATGTGCTCACCTCCGACCAGACCGAGCAGGCGGCCCGCGCGCAGGCGATCAAGAAGTTGCAGGCCCGGCACGAGCAAATCCAGGCACGCATCGAGACGATGTACTTGGACAAGCTCGATGGGCGGATCACGCAGGAGTTTTTCGACAAGCAATCGGCGACTTGGCGCTCCGAACAGGACGGGCTGCAGCGCAAGATCCAAGAGACCCTGAAGGCCACGCCGGCCCCAATCGATCAGGCACTCGACATGCTGCGCCTGACGAGCCGGGCGAGCGAGTTGTTCCTGCAGCAGCCCGCCGCCGAGCAACGCCGATTGCTCCAGGTGGTTGTGGAAAAGGCGGCTTGGCAGGACGGCGCGTTGCGAACGACCCTGTTCGAACCGTTCGAGATCTTGCGCCATTCGAACCAGGAAAGTTATAGAAAAGAAAAGGAAAACGGCGGGTCAGGACGCGATATGGGAATTTGGCTCCCCAAGTGAAACAAACGGTGTTTCTCGGCGGAAGTGACTTTTGGAAATGCTTGATTCTAAATGACCTACTCAAATCTTGTGAGTAGGGGAGTAGGATGCCAAGCGAAGCGGATTTGGCTCCCCAAGCGCTACACGAAGGAAATTCTGGCAGGTTCCTAACGCGGGAGACGGTGGTAAAGCACTGATTCGAAATACGGTTCGGCAAACCTCTGGCGCGCGTGAGCCTGGGCACCGCCGGCCCACCTCCAAGCGCACCACGGAAAGGCGTGTCGCCTCTGGCCCATACGGTGGCCGCACCGCGGGCATTGTCATTGGCGAGAGACCTCGCTTCGTGTTTGCGCGGACGTGATCGAGCCGACTCCGCAGTTGAAGGCCTACATCCGCGGGTTTCGATGGGACCTTCGGAAGCTACCCTTCTGTTTGGATGTCGGCGACCGAGGCTGTTCGCCTGCACCGGAAGAAGCAACCCCACGTTCGGACGCGCCCGCGCGCTGCGCTGCGCTTTGGTAGTGTCCTAAATCCGTGTTGGCCCGTAGACAAGACCCTTGACGCACAGCAAGCCTTGTGCTACCAGATGGCGGGGAGAGCGATTCAATATGAGTGTGACGAATGAAGATTTTGACCAACTCGCGCTTGCTCAACTCAAAGAGCGTAAGACCGCGATGGGGCATCAGGCGTCGATTAGCGCTGAATTCCGCCACTTAGGAGGAACCCTAAGCGGCCTAGCATCGAGCCTACAGGGGGATGAAATCAGCCCCGCCCAGGTGCTCGACTACATCGAGGCCATGTCTGCAAGGTCCCCGCTGATCGATGCGTCCGCACTGGCTACGGAAGTCCAGGAATTCCAAGCGCGGAAACAACGCATCGCCGAGTTGAACGCAGCCCTCTCGCAATACCTGTAACCCACACCGCGCTCGCGGGTGTACGCTGGTCTGTGAAAAGTTAGCGAGCCATCCCAATGCCGATCCGATGCCTCTCTGCCATATTGACGGCAATGGCGCTCTTTTACCTCAGCGCCGCAGCCAGCGACACACAGCCCAAGACGTACCCCTTACACGGCATGGTTGTAGCGATGCGAACGGAAACGCATCCAGGTACTACGCCCGTCTACACGGACCCTTACGGAAAGACTCACGGAGGCGGTACGGTCATGCACGGCTGGGATGTGTACACGATTCGCACGCCTGATATGGAATACGACGTTTCTGGACACAGAAAGGACAAATTCACAATCGGGGATCAGGTTGATTTCCGCTGCGAACACGGGAGAGTTTTTCTCAAGGATGGGGACAAGGAGAAACGGCTCACCTTAGAGGGACAACGGATGCGGGATCAGACCGCAACGCCTCAGCCGCAGCACTAGCGCCAGCGATTCTCCATTAGTGATGCGAGAGCCGCACCAGCGCGATCAGTTTTATGAACTATGAACTTCACCCCGGAATGCCGTTCGGAATCGCCCCGGAACGCTGTTCGGCTTCCTTCGGATTCCGCAACCCGACCATGCAATCGGCCACTACCTGCAGGAACCCGTTGCGAGCGGAGAACTGGACGCCACCCTCGTCGCGGCCATCCAGCTTGCGCAGCTTCCAGCCCGCGCTGGTAGGGATGACGTACGAGGGCATGGAGGTCGCCGAAGGCGGGGAGGCCGGGCTCGCGTGGCAAACGCTGGTGCATGGACAGTTAAGCCCGAGCGAGAAGACGAAGCTGCGAGCCGCTTTGCTTGCCTACTGCCGGCAGGACACCGAAGCGATGGTGCGGGTGTACGACGCCCTTGAGCAGGCAACCGGCAGAGAGGAGAGGACGAGAGGCGCGAGGGGCTAAGCGAAGTTATTGGCCGGACCCAGGCGTGTTGTGGCTTGTGGAACAACCGGAACAGCCAGCACACAACCCTCTACACAAAGACTTTCCTTGTAGGAGGTTGTGGGTAACCTGTTCCAATTGTTCCACTCTGTGTTTGCCAAGGCGGGACGCGCGGTACCACCGGCTGATGCTGGTAGAGAGCTATCTCACGCGGCGCCTGTTCGGAAGCATGCTTCGGCGCATGGAGGCTCTGCCGCTGCCAGCGGGGTAGGTTTGGCAAGAAGGCGAATTCAATCTGGACGACGCTAGAGGTTGAGAGAGAAGTGTCCGAGAAATCGCTACGGAATGAGGTACTTCCAGGCTTTCGCGCACCTGGGGGAGACAGAGGTGGCCCGTTCCTGGGCTGCCGCAAACAAACCACTTATCGAAAATCACTTCTTCACTTGGGAGAAGTACTTCTCCCACGACGGATCGACTCCCACGTGGCTCAACTCCCGGCCCATCGCCTTGGCTTCATCACCGGCCAGCCAGGCCTGGATTTTCCCGTCGATCTCGGCCGTCTTCGAGCCGGTGAATTTCTTGGTCAGAGTTAATATGTAGAGCCCGCTTCCGGCCGAGCTGATTTTACTGATGTTTGCGAAGCCGTACTTCTGCTCCGGATAAACCGGCTCGGAGAGGATGAAGTAGATAGGCACCTTCGCCGCATCGTCGGAGGCCTTGAAATGATCGATGATTTTCAGATTATCGCGAGGGGTGCGTTTGGCAAGTGCACTTGGCCCACTTCGGCGGTTTAATTTGGCCCACCCGAAGTTGTTGATTCTTTGAGCACGGCTGTTCGGCCGCGCCTTTTCATACGAAGAAATTGTCGAAGCTGTGGGAATGTGGAAATCGCGAAGTGATTTCCAAGGGCGGTGGGAAGGGTGGGAAACCCGTTTGGGTTTTCCACGCTTTCCACGGGCCGGCATTTCCACAGCTCGTCGCGTCAGCTCGGTCGCGCTCCTTTCTTGTGTTTCTCGGCCGTGCGTCGGAAGCGATACGATTCCGTACCCGTCTCGAGGATATGGGCCCGGTCAGTGATACGATCGAGCAGCGCCTTGCACAAACGTGCGTTCGGGATCACTTGCGTCCATTCGGAAAACGGCAAGTTCGTGGTCAGAATCACAGCGGCTTTTTCGGCCCGCTCGGCGACCACCTGAAACAGGAATTCGGCGCCGACTTCCGCCAGAGGCACATATCCGACTTCGTCGATCGCGATCAGGTCATAGCGGCTCCACCGCGCCAGTACGCGCCGCAGTTGCAGTTGCTGCTTCGCCTCAACCAGTTCGTTGACCAGTCCGGCTGCAGTGGTGAAACGGACCCGGCGTTTCTGCCGGCAGGCCGCCACGCAGAGCCCGGTCAGAAGGTGCGTTTTCCCTGTGCCGCATTCCCCGATGAAGAGGACCGGTTCGGCGCGCTCGATGTAGCCGCCCTCGGCCAGGTCGCGCATCTTCGCCGCCGTCACATTCGGCGACTGGGTGTAATCAAACTCTTCGAGCGTCTTCGTGCGCGGCAGATGGGCTTCCCGGATTCGCCGCTCAATCGTGTTGCGCTCGCGCTCTTCGACCTCGGCCAGCAGCAATGCTTCGAGATACCCGATGTGGCTCTTCTTCTCGCGGATCGCCTGTTCGGCCAGTGGGCCAAACTGCGAGGCGATCATCGGCATACGCAACGTTTTGCACTGCGCTTTGATCGTGGCTTCCTGTAGCTGCGCCATTTGATTGCTCATTGCGCACCTCCGGCGGTGAGGAGCCGATCGTATTCGAGCATCACCGGCAGAGGCCGCGCATACCGTTCCAGCGCACCGACATCGATGGCCTCGCACGCGCTGTGTCGCAGATCCTCTGCGTTCAATAAGTGCTGTACCGCCGCCGAATCGTAGCACCCGTTGGACAGAGCCGATTCGACAGCCTGCTGCAGCTTAAGATGCCCATGCTTCTGCGAGAGTTTGAGCAGATCGATCATCTGCCTGGTCCCGCTCTGCTTTCCATGTCGCTCGATCAGGGCTTGCCAGATCCGATCGAAGCTTGCCGGCCACAAACCGGCCTGACGCTTCTGCTCCAGCGGCTTCGATCCTGCTAATGCGCCGGGCTTGCGGGACAGCACATCCAGGTAATGCTCAAGATCGAGGATCTGCTGTTGCCGCCGGTAACAGCGCTCGTGCCGGGCCACGCAGCGGCCCGCATGCCACAGCTCGATGGTGCTGGCGTAGGCCCTGGCTTGTACCTGCGCACCCGCGGGCAGTGGCACCGAGTAGGTGTTCGTCAGGACCTTCACGCACCCCAGACCATTCACCGTCGGGAAGCTCGTTTGCGCCAGGTCCGCGCCTTCCTCTGCCAAAGGCAAGAGATGCCCACGCTCGATCACCATGCCAGCTCCCACTGTCTGCTCGCGTCCTGCGATCAAACGCTGTTCGTCCTGCTGGCATGCACCCCGAAGCTGCCGGTTCCGCTCCGCAATATCCGCCGCTGCCGGCACCGGCACCCAGTGGTTGCGCCGAAAGTAGCCCGCTTCCCCTTCGATGCCGCCCTTCTCCTGTGGCTCGGCCGGCGTGCAAAACTCCGCCTCATACCGCCAGTGCGACCGAAAGGCCACGAAGCGCGCCGTCTCTTCCCGCCGCGATCCGCGCAGAATCCGCTTTACTGCCGAGGTGAGGTTGTCATAGCGGAGCTTGCGGAATACACCGCCAAAGTACGCGAATGCCAACTCGTGCGCTTCCAGAAAGGCCTGTTGAGTCGCATGCAGGTAGGCGCAGTGGAACGCCGCGCCGCTGGCCATGCTGCGCATCCCGAACACTTGCAGCTTGACTCGCTCGCCGGCCAGATCGGCATAGGCTTCGTACCAATCAACCTGCGCCTCCACGCCCCAGGCGTAACTCTGCGGAACACAGGTCTCCCGCACCATCAGGCCCAGCGCAATCTTCCGGGCGTGCACGTACTCGCGAACCGTTCGCTCCGCGATCTTACACTCGGGCAGCTCATTCTGCATCCGCACCCAGATGCGGTGCGCCGTGTGTCGCTGTTTGCGCGGTGCTTTCCGGTCGGTCTCCAAGATGACATCGATAAACCCGATCGCCGCATTCAGCTTCCACCGCGGACGCTCCGGCTTCTTCCGCGGCTTCGGCAACGCGCTGCCGATTGCTTCGCGCACCATCCGCCGGTGCACCCCCAGCTTCTTGGCCACCCCCGCAATCGTCCCAATTCCAAATTCGTATTCTCGACGGATTCGTTCAAATAGCTCCACCTTGCTTCTCCAGTCCAACGAGTCCCCTCCGTCCGGGCTGCGCCCGAATCAGAGTACCCGTTCGCCACTGGGTGGGCCAAAACAAACCGCCGAAGTGGGCCAAATCAGAATACCGAAATCACGATCCGTCAAACACGAAAAAGGGGACAGCCTGACCCGTCCCCATGGCATTTTGCCTGCTCCGAAACCGAATTCCGTCGATTGGATTCCAGGCGCGCCTCCCGGCAAGTCCCTGACGGGCATGCAGTTCCAGTATGAGGCACCGATGAGACATCGTCCAGAGGCGTTCGCAGCGGTCACCGCGATTCGTGGCACTCCGTCGCCGCGCGGCCGGCCAGTAGACCTATAACTCGTTCAGATTGAGAGCATCTGGCGGAATCCGACGCTTTCGGCTCGGCATAGATCTTATGAAAACCCCATGGGGACGGGTCAGGCTGTCCCCTTTTGCCGTATACACACGTAAACACGGGTTTCCCCACGGAACCCCGGCACGCGATAACTATTGGACGCTCAGACGGTTGCTTCAGAGAGAGGCCAGGTTTCCCTACAGTTCCCTAAAAGGGGTGGAGTGTCACCCTCAACCCGATGCGAAGCAGCGTGGTTTTTAGGGATGCTGGGCGGAGAGAAGATTGCGGCTGAAAACCGTAACGCCGCTCCTCTGAGCAACAGCGATCACGGAGCCGTCTGACGAGAGTCGTGGACGCCGGTTCTCTAGCCATCCACCACCCCTCAGTCCAAGCCCCTCTATTGGGAGGGAAGAGTCCAAGTGCAGGCTTGCACCGCGACCAAGGACCAGGACTTCAGGCGTAGAAGCGGGCAGAGCCCCTTCGTGAGCCAAGGCTCGTGCCGGTACATACCAACTGAGCGCCAGAGCCGTCTTTTGGTCTGCGGACGCTGCAAGCTCACCGGTTGATCCGAAGTGACGGGGCTTGATGCTCTGCTCAACCTTGCCGGTCATGCTCACAAGCTGCAAGCTTTCCCCAGAGTGATGCCCGGTTGAATCGACGTTTTCGTCGGGGGCTAGAAGCAACTCTTGGGAACCCATGAAGAGCCCGATCACTCTCCCCAAGGGCTTTGACTGATCTGCATCCTTGAACGAATATCCGCCCGTCAACTCGGTTACCTTCTGGCCGTGAACATCGACCACAGAAAGCGGCAAGACTCCCTGCTGCGCCTGCGACGAAGACACGGCAACTAGATCACCATTTGGTGAGATGGACTGCGGAACATCCTCGGACGCCCATTCTCCGAGAACCGCTCCTGATGAGACATCGACTACTTCGACCTGAACAGCCGTTGTGTGGAAGCGAGGATTGAGGTTCTGTTCCGAACCAAACGCACATACGAATACATCCTTGTTGCTCGCCCCCGTGATGAAAAGAGGGAGCAGAGAGGTACCGCTAGACGGAGAGGAAATCGTTCGAACCGGATCAAAACTCTTGCTGTCGAAGACCCGAATCGTTTGAAAATCCTGCACTATTAAATGCTGCTGGTCAGATGTGTATCGAACCTGCGGAGAGAAGTTGCTATTCAAAATCGTCAGATGTCCGATCTGGCGAGGCGCAGTAAACCGCTTAGTCGCGATCTCTTCTGTTACCAGCCACAGCGGAGCTTGCGCTTTGAAGCCCGTAGCTACTAGAAGAGCAACAGTCTTTCCATCTGGCGACAGGTCGAACGATTGAACGCTGGGGCTTGCGATGATGCTGCTCAGCGTGGATTCATCGATCCTGGTTGCGGGCGCATATGAGGCGTTTGTCTGTGCCCAGATTAGCCTTGGCTGAAGCATGGTGAACGCCACCGCGAGACGTAGGCATGATCTTAGTCGCATTGTCATCGTCAGCACCCGTGGGGACGACGCAAGATAACGTCGTTGATGATGTGTTGAAAGAAGCTGACCAGATCGTCGGTTGGGTTCGCACTATCGTAGTGCGCCGTGAAATAAGAACCCCCGGCTTGAGCGTTATAGCCCCACGGCATGATCGTTGGATCGGCTCCGCCGGGAAGCGGAATATGCAACCCTGAACCAGGGAATCTGCCGCTTCCGCCATTCGATCCTGCCACCGGATTTGTCACGCCCGGCGCGAAGAAATTGAAGTTATAAGCGCCGTTCCTATAACCCATCGAGTTCATGCCGGGACCGACGGTTGGGCCGAGGTACGTGGAGTTCGTATTCAGTGCGCTATTGACCGCGCCTTGAATCTTGTTTTCACACGCTTGCGCCTGCGGAGAAAGAGGCCCGTTACTTGGGGCCGCTTGGCTTTGTGGTGCCGACACTTCCGACCCGCCGCCGCTCTGCCCTCCCCCACCCGTATGTCCACCGCCAAGGGTGCCTCCCTGAAGATCATGAGGAGGACAAGTATTGACGTCGTCACCCCCAAAAAAATCTGTAGTAATAATGTCGCATACAATTATAGTAGGACTTGGGATGCCTGATGACACGAATGGGGGAGGCGGTTGTACTGCGTATACGGGTGTTGCCGTCCATAATCCGAAGGGATCGACCAAATTCAGCGGGTCGTTGGCAACATAGGCATATCGGTTCCAGCTCTGCGGCAAGGTCGGATCCACCGAGGCCAGCCCAGCGGGGTCCGGGCTGATCCAGCGGCCCTGGGTCGAGTTGTGCTCGCGGTAGAGAAAATCAAAGAGCTGGATGGCGCCAAAATCCTGGTTCTGTCCCGTGAAGCTGCGGTCGGTGGTGCCGCTTTCGTTGTACGATTCGCCAAAGGGCGCATACGCGCCGTCGTAATATGGCGTCTGCGCTTGTGGGTTCGATGAGGCAATGCGCGACGAGCCGAGCCAGTCCGGGTGGCGGTAGTAGCTCAAGGTGGTTCCCGCGTACACCGCCGTGGCGCCGCCCGGCAGCGGCACAAACATCTTGGTGACGGTCTGGCCGGACATCAAGGCCAGTTTAGCGCCATTGGGAGCGTACAGGATCTCGGTGTAGGCGCTGGATTTGAGCTGCTCGATGCGGCGATTCAAGGCGTCATAGGATTCGTTGTTGCCATCGAGTGAGGCTAAATTGCCTTCGGCATCCCAGGTGTAGCTGTGGGAGCCGTTGTCCGCCGTCAGGTTGCCGTTGGCGTCGTAGGTGTAACCGGAAGTGGTGATTTGGTTGGTGGAGGTGGAGTAGGAGACTGAGAAGGAGGTGCCGCCGTTCTGCCCCGCCTTGGTGATGTTGCCAAAGGGGTCGTAGCTGAAGGCCTGCCCCCAGTTGCCGGTCCCGCAGCCCACGTTGCTCAACCGCGCCAGGTCGTCATAGCTGTAGGTGCAGGTCTGACTGTTGGTCGAATGAAACTTGTCGGTGGTGGCCAGGTTGTAAAGACTCCCGTTCGTATTCCAGCTGAGACTGCCGCTGACATAGTTGTTGGGCGCGTTGGTGCCGACGGTCGCCGTGTACTGGGTCATGCGACCGGTATTGGCGTCGAAGGTGAACGCGTCGCTGTCGGAGGACCCAAAAGTCAATCCCAAGAGCTCACTATAGGTATTGTACGCTGGCGCCGGTAGCGACGACACCGGGTTTTGGCCGGCCGAGGCGCTGACGACGCCCCAGCGGCCTTCGCCATCGGCGGCGTAGGTCCAGGTTGGCAGTGGGCTCAGATTGGCGTTGAGCGTGTTCTGCAGCCCGTTGGCCCAATAGGTGGCGCTGACGTGGTAGTAGCCGCCCGAGTTCGGCGATTTCTGATAGACGTCGGCCACCTCGCCCCGGGCGGGCGCTCGTGGAAGCGGGATCGTGGCGCTCCGCGGGTTGACGGATCGGGCTTCGTTTTCGTCGCGCGGCGTGCCGGCTGAGACTGGCCTTTCGGCCAGCCGAAAGGGGTCAGGCCGCTATTAATAGCGGCCTCCATTTTGTAACACATTGATTCCATGAGGCTTATCGAGACGTGGCCGCTACTCAGTAGCGGCCACCCCTCGTCGAGGGTCGTTTTTGCGCGGCGCTTCCGAGGCTCCGCGACGTCTGAATGACGCCTGACTGCGGCTGCGCCATTAAGGTGGAGAAAGCGCCCCGGCTCGGACGGCGTGCGGCGTAGATGTTAACTCGGGGAGAACGATGGAATCGAGTGGACGTATCGCGCAACGCTTCGCGCAAAGGGAGAGCGAGTATCGGACGGCGCTGGTGGCGAACGGCGGCGGACGGCGATGCGCAGACGGGCTCGATTCGGCTGCATGATCAGCCACTCCGGTCAGTTCAGGTCGAGCGGTTGAATCCGGCCGTCCTTTCTGAATGCCAGGCGAATCGGGCGCGGCGGGCCTTTGTGCGGGATGGTCACTTCGACCCACAGCGTCTCCGCGTGCGGGCCGAACCGGCGCGCATCGGCTTCGGTCGCGCGTTCCGTGACGAAGAAGACGACGGGCTCGCGGTTGGTCCGCTCGAAATAGGACGCATCGGCATCGGGAGCCAGGACCAGTGAAAGATAGCGGCCGCGGATCGGCAGATTCGGGTCGTAGGGCAGGGTCCTGACCCACACACGCGGGCACGTGGCGCGATCGTAAAACAGCTTGCCAGTCAGGCTCAGAACCAGGGCGCACTGCAAGACGCCGACGATGATTCCTTTGTAAAGCGAATTCATGCCACACCTCCTGAGCGAACGCGAGACACCAGTTGGCGGCGCAGCTTTTCCCAGTACCAGGCCCCGGCGAGGAACGCGACGCCGAGCACGATCAGGCTGGTGGAGCGGCCGAGTTTATCCATGACATTCGAAAAGTAGAAGCAGAGGATGGTGAGCGCGAAGCCGCTCATGCCGAGGTTGACTCGTTCGGTGCGGAATTCCGCAATCCCCCAGGCAATCATTCCGGCGGAGCCGAGCGCGCACCAGACAAAGACCCAAACATGCGCCCGCTCAAACGGGAACGCCATGGGGACGAGGACCCACAGGGCCGCGACGAGGTTCATCCAGGTCTGGGCTCGGCGATAAATGAACGCGAAGCCGAGCGGAAGCAGAAACACGCCGATCCAGCCGGCGACGCCGAGCGATGCCAATACTGGGTATGAGGTGTTCAACCGGTCTCCGAGCGCCAGCACCAGGACGCAGGGGAAAAGGGCGATGCCGCCGATCCAGGCGAAGGTGCGCGCGCACGCGGAGTCGCGCGCTTCGAGGAGTGGCGTCCGAATGCTCAGATAACACAGCGCCAACAAAGTGCAGAATGCGGCGGGCAGTATTGGCATGTCCCGCGGCACCGCTTCGACCCATTCGCCGACGAGCCAGAGGGGAATGAGCAGCGCCGAGATTGCCAGTTGCGGCCAACCGCGCAACAGCCACCAACCGGCCAGCGCGCCGATCGCCCACAGCAGAATGCCGGTGGGCCAATGCTCCTGCATATTGAAGATCTGGCCGGCGAGAAAAATCGCGCCGCCGAGCGAAGCCGTGCCGACGGCGTGCAGAGTGACGGCGAGGGCGTGGAAGCGATCCGTGCAGAGCGCGGCGGCGAGATGAGAACCGCCCACCGCGACCAGCAGCACGGCCATGCGCTGGAAGGGCGAGAGATCGATCCAGTGCGCGGCGACAAACAAGAGGACGCCGGCGGCGAGCATGATTCCGCCCAGCGCGACGCCGATCAGGATGGGCATGCGCGCCGCGCGGCGAGGCGCGCGCGAGGTTTCGTAGGACTGGATGCGAGCGGCTTGGCTGGGATCGAGAAGGCCGGCTTGCGTCCAAAGATGGAGCGAGGATTCGAGTTCAATTCGCATCGTTGTTCTCCGCTTCCTCCGACGCTCGGCGCGCGGGGGTGATGGTTGGGCCGCCGCTAAGCCGCTGGCCGGTGGAATCGGCAGCGGCGGCCGGGGTCGAATGACGTTCGGCAGCACCGGTGAAGCGCTGCGAGAGCATCGCGATGGGCGGTTGGCGCGATTCGACGGCCAGAGTACCGAGTTCTAAAACGCGCCGCTCGAGGCGCTCGGCGCCGACGTCGCCGCTGAGGGGAGCGCCGATAAAAACAGTGACTTCGTGGCGCAGCCTGAAACGCGAGGCGCGAGGCCGGCCGTCCTGCATGCTGAAGGCGCTGGACCACAGACCGTCGAGATAAACCGGGACGACGGGGATGGAGTCGAGGCCGTGCATGATCAGATCCACGCCGCGTTCGAAGGGCTTCATGCGGCCGGTGCGCGAGACCTCGCCCTCGGGGAAGATGCCGACCAGGCCGCCCTGCTGCAACTCTGCGCGCGCAGTGCGGACTGCGCGCAGCGACTCCTTCGGCGCGCCCGTCGGGATTGGAATTGACTGGAACAAGCGGGCCAGCGGATGGAACCATTTGTTGTCGTAAAGCGGCCGCCACATCAGGAAACGGACGAGGCGCGGCGTGGCGCAGGCGACGAGGATCGCGTCGGCGTAGGAGACGTGATTGGAGACGATGAGCGCACCGCCCTGGAGCGGGATGTTGGCGGCTCCGACGATGCGGATTTTGAACAACAGGTGGGCCAGCGACCAGATCGCAAATCGGACCAGCGGAGTGACCACCAGCCACGCGATGAGGAGTGTGGCGGCGAGCGTCAATCCGCCCAGAGCAACGAGAATATGCTGCGGTTTCCAGTGCAGGAGTTCGTGGAACAGATACAGCGTGCCCGACGCGACGATGACACCGAGCATGTTGTGAAAGTTGTTGGTGGCAAGCAGGCGGCCCTTCTCCTCGCGCTCGGCGTGCTCCTGCAGGAAGGCGTTGAGCGGGACGATGAACAGCCCGCCGGCGAAGCCCACGCCCACGAGCCAGACGAGCATCGAGGGGAACGTACGGGCGCAGCCCACACCGATCGAACACAGCCCCAACAGCGCGGCGCCGGCGGGCACCAATCCGATTTCCACATGACCGCCGGAGAGCCATCCGGCCGCGATGCTGCCCGCGCCGATGCCGACCGCGAGCGCCGTGACCAGGAGCCCGATGCGCGTATCGGAAAGGTGCAGCGATTCGACGCCAACCAGGATGATCGTCATCTGAAAGAGGCCGCCGAGGAACCAGAAATACGATATGCCGGCGACGGTGAGGCGCAGTGTGCGGTCGCGCCAGATGTGCCGGGTTCCGGTCCAGATTTCGGCGAAGGGATTCCAGCGCATCGGCAGGGTCGAGCCGGAGGCGGGGACCTTGCGAATGAAGACGCTGACGAGCGAGCCGAGCAGGGCGATGGCGAGCAGCGTGGCGCCCAACACGAGCGGCTCGTTTTTCCAGCGCGCGAACAGGAGCGATCCCACGCTGGAGCCTAGAACGATGGCGGCGAAAGTGGTGAGCTCGACCAGTCCGTTGGCCCGCGTGAGCTGCGCTTCGCTCAGCATTTCGGGGAGAATGCCGTACTTGGCCGGGCTGAAGAAGTTGGCCTGCAACGCGAGCAGGAACAGCACGATCAGCAGCATGTCGATGCTGCGCGCGTAGAGCGCGAGCATGCCGAAGACCATGATGAGAATCTCGAAAGCCTTCGTGATTTGCAGTACGCGCGTCTTGCTGAAACGGTCGGCGATTTGCCCGGCGTAACCGGCAAACAGCAGGAATGGCAGAACGAAGACTGCGCCCGCCAGCGCCAGGTAGCGCGAGCCGAGCAGTTGATTGGCGGCCAGTTCGACGGCGCCCACCGAGACGATCATCTTATAGACGTTGTCGTTGAAGGCCGCCAGGAACTGAGTCCAGAGGACGGCCTCGAATCCGCCATCCACGATGAGAGCGGCATACCCGCCGGACTCGGCTCGGGAGCTATTCGTGGTGGCCATGCCGTCTACTATTGCATTTTGCGAGCCCTGCTTGCCGACCAGCCAGTGGATTTATATTCAATCATTTACGGATTCCGTTTGGCATGAGGTGATTCATTTTATGCACACTGATGTACATTTTATGTATGGCAGTATTCTCCAAGCAGGATCGGCACTTCCTCACGGCGGTGGCCCGGTTGGGTTACGGGAATCCATTTCTTCCGGAACGGATCACGTTCGAGAAGGCGGCGCTTGGCCGCGCCTTCGTCGCCGGTGGCCCGGTGTGGAGCGCATCGGTAAGCGATCCGGATGCGGAGGCGCCCAACGTAATTTCGATTTACAAAAAACTGTCGGCGCTGATGGACGTGCTGCCCGCGAAGTTGGCGGCGGCGCCGGACGTGCACGAGGACGAACTGACGGCCTACGCGGAGAGCGTGCACTATCTGCTGTATCAGAAGTATTATCCACAGTTCGTCGCGGCGCAGGGGAAATGGAAGTTCTACCGCGAGTTTCTGGCCGATTGGGAGCGTCTGCACTTTATCCCGGGCAAGCGCTTCGAAATCGGCGTCGAGCCGGCGCGGGTCTTTGCCTCGTTCCGGCAGATCCAGCGCGCGTTTCATCAGATCTACGACAACATCATCGGCAACTCGATGCCGGCAGCGCGGCTGCGCGCGAGCATCTGGCAATCGATTTTCAGTCACGACATGCGGCGCTACCGGCGCGTGCTGTACCGCAAGATGGGTGAGTTTCCGACGCTGATTACAGGTCCATCGGGGACCGGGAAAGAGATGATCGCGCGCGCCATCGCGGGGGCGCGCTATGTGCCGTTCGACGCGCAGCGGATGGAATTCGCGGATTCGGCGGGCGAGAGTTTTCTGGCGATCAACATCGCGGCGCTGTCGCCGACGCTGATCGAATCGGAGCTGTTCGGACACCGGCGGGGCGCGTTCACCGGGGCGATCGGGGACCGCAAGGGCTGGCTGGAGGCCTGCCCGGCGACCGGTTCGGTGTTCCTGGACGAGGTGGGCGAGATGGATCTGGCGATTCAGGTGAAGCTGCTGCGGGTGATCGAGACGCGGCGTTTCTCGGCCGTAGGCGACACCGCGGCGCGCGTGTTTCAAGGCAAGCTGATCGCGGCGACGAATCGCGATTTACCGGCCGGAATTCGCGCCGGCCGATTCCGCGAAGACCTGTACTACCGGCTGTGCGCGGATCTGATTCAGACTCCTTCGCTGGCCGATCAGATTCGGGATTCGCCGCGGGTTTTGCACGAGTTGGTGCACTACATGACGCTGCGCACGGTGGGCGAGGAGGCGGAACGGTGCCTGCCGGAAGTGGAGCAATGGATCGAAAAAAATCTGCCGGCGGGCTATGCGTGGCCGGGCAACTATCGGGAGTTGGAGCAGTGCGTGCGGAACGTGATTATCCGGCGCTCCTATCAGCCGCTGGAACGGGCGCCGGGACCGGCGCAGGATGAGCTCTGCGAGCTTTTCAATGCGGGGCGATTGAGCGCCGAAGAACTGCTGGCGCGTTATGCGGCGCGCGTGTATCGATTGACGGGCAGCTATGAAGAAGCCGCGCGGCGCATGGGCCTCGACCGGCGCACGGTGAAGGCGAAGGTGGAATCGTACCTGGACAGCGAGGCCGCGCGGGGCAGTGGCGACGCCCGCGGGATTGCGTCGCAGGCACGCTCTGGCGGCGGTGAGGCAAGAGCCGGAACCCGGCGCTAGATCTCGACGGCATACCAGTTGTAGACCAGCGTCCGATCGGCCGCGCGCCACCTCTGCGGGGCCGTCGTCTCCATCCAGTCGAGCGGTTCGAGCCCCGGCGCCTGAGTCCGCGCCGAGCGCGCAAACGCCGCGCGAATCGCCGCGCGCTCCTTCGTGCCCGTCGCGGCCGGATCGGCCGAGACAAACAGCGGCGTGCCGCTGCGCGACACGACATCCAGCCACTGCTCGGTGAGGCGGGGCGGAATCGCGGCCGTCACCGGCACGCAGTCGGCGTCGGCGGCGAAGAATGTCCCATGCTGGGGCAGCCGGAAGGCCAGCGTATTGATGCCCATTTTGCGGGTGCGCGGCCACTCACGGCCACTCGTATCATCGCCGATACGCTGCAGTTCGAACAGCCCCGCGCCCAGATGGCCGATAGTGTTACAACCGATCAGCAACGCGTCGCCCGCGGCATGGCGGATGGCCGTATACAAAGCCAGAACGATCTCGGCGGTGGTGCGCGATCGGTCGGCAAAGTGACAGGCGCTCCCGCTGAGATCCTCGGTCATCTGAAAGCCCCAGCGCGCGAAAAGGTCATAGGTCGAGTAATCGTGCTTGATCATCTCGAAGCCCCAATCGCGCAAGGTGCGGATCTCGCGTTCGACGTAGACCAACGAGTCGGGCACACTCGGGTCGAGCAGGAAGTATTCGCTGCCGGGTTCGCCGCCGGGCGATTTGCTCTTCAACCGCAACGACTCCGGGAGCTTCTCCGTAGTCAGCAAAGGACGCCGCCAGATGCCCGGCCGCACGCCGCGCTGCTTCATCCCGGCCGCGAGCGCGGGCATGTCGGGAAAGCCCGAGTTAGTATGCGCCGCCGGCCCCGCGCCCTGGCGGTCCGCCTCATAGCCCATGTCGAGCACCATCCACGGGCGATTGTTCTCCGCGCCAGCAAGCTCCGCCATCAATTCCGAGTCGCGCAGCAGCGCCGTTGCCGTGAGGTTCTGGCCGTAGGTGTAATACCAGTTGTTGCCACCATAGACCGGTTGAGCGGGCAGGCGCGGCTGCGCGCACATGCGTTTGCAGAACGACCGAGCGGCGCTCCATGCGGACTCATTGCCGGCGCTCTTGTAGCTGACTACCGTCGCGGCGTCCAGTTGGCGTGAGCCGAGTTCCGCGCCGGCGCTGCCGCTGCGCACATCGAGCCATAACGTCACGCCCGCCGAATCGACTTGCCAACAGGCGAGCGCCGCCGCGCCGGTCTTTACGCCATATCCCGAAAGCGCGCGGCCGTCGCTGGCCAGGAAGTACCACGGCAGGCGCCGGTACGGCACAATGCCGCGCCATTCAAGGTCGCCGTAGCTGCGTTCCCAGTCGTCGCCGAGGAAGCGGTAGCTGGCCGGGAATGCGCCTTTCCAGCGCAGCCCGATCCAATCGATCGCACCGCTCGGCGCGGCGACGTGGATGGCCAGTTCCGAACCTGGATGCGGTTCGGTCGTCACTACCACGTCGCGCGACTTCCACTGCGTGGCCGTGGGCGCCAGCGCCAGGCGCTCCGCGCCGCGAAACGCCGCCACCGCGTCGGGCACGCGGGCGAGTTCCGGGAGCGCGGCCGGAGTGGAATGTCTGGCGCTGGTTGGCTCGGCTGCGGGCGGCGCACTCTGCGCGGCGGCCAGCGCCGGGGTCAATAAGAAGGCACGACGGTCCATGATGAACTCCTGAAACGGTCCCGCCGCGGAATGCTCCGCGTGTCAGAACTTTGTATCCTACAGCGAATTAGAATCCCAATACTCGGGACATGGCCCACCCTGCTTTGGCGGGGAGCAGCTACCCAACTTCATCTTCTCTTGCCGTGCGTCCTCCGATGCTTGCTGTCGTACCCAATCCTCCGCGATTTGTCGTTCACGGTTATTCGATTGCTTTCTTCTACGGGAATCAGACCGTCCCGGTGGGGCGATGACGGGTGGATGGGCAAGTATGACGAGCCCAAGCAATCCCGGATGCGTTTCGTCGCTGAGGCAACAACTCGGTAGTCCCTGATGACACTCCGTGTTGCCATCGCTACCTTGCGTGGAATAAACTATGGGCTCTCGTCTTTCATCCTGAATCAAAGGCTGTGAATCCGAACATGCGAATCAAGTCCATCGGTTTGTTCCTTCTCATCGTTCTGCCGCTGCGCTTTGGGCACGCTCAGGGCACATTGCCCACGTTCCAGCACAGCGTGGGCCAGGGTACCTACACTCTCGTCGGTCGCGACCCGGCACACGGAGGCGTGACTACGATTCCCACTGTGCTGGTTCCGATCACGCTCGCTTTTGACGCGCAGAAGTCCGCCGGCGGACCGTTCATCATGGATGCCGTCCCGGACGTACCACGCGTTCTCGGCTCGCCCGTCTTCTCCCAGTTCGCCTTCCCCTCCGGCGACACGACACAGTATGCCGATGCCATGCTTCGCGCTACTTTCCCCAAGGCTGACGGGTGGCACACCCTGCTCGGCAAGCCAGAAGTGAAGTCTATGAAGATCACCATCCCCGTCGGTTACGGTTACATCCTCACGTCAAAGCAGACCGGCCGTTCCTTCGCTGTCGTCGACGTCGAGTTTCTGCAACAGGAACTCTTCAAGCGTCTCCCCAAACAGGACGGCAAGCTCGTCATCGCCATGACGCTTAACACGACTTATTACGCCCTCGGCGACGCAACAGTGTGCTGCTCTTGGGGGACGCACGGTGTCGACTCAACCACAGGAAACTCCTTCGTACTTGGGTCGTATAACCATGCCGCACCCTCGGTTGTCGAAGACGATGACGTGCAGCCACTCACTCAGCAGCTTGGGGAGTTTATCAATGATCCCCTGTACGATCCACTGCTTCACGACCGCAGCGTCAAAGTTCCCGGAAATACCTTCCCCAATTGGATGCGCCCCGCCTCGATGCGTCCGGGAGATCAGGGTAGCTGCGGCGGCGCCAGCGTCGCGTCCACCTACTTCCTTCTCGAACCTACAAATACAAACCTAAAGAACAACATCCCTGCATCGAAAGCCTTTGTCGCGCAGGTAAATGGAGCCACCTATCACCTGCAGAACATTGCCTTGTTGCCCTGGTACACCGGCGCCTTTGAAGACCTCGGAGGTACCTATAGCTTCCCAGAAGCGCAGGCGCTCACTGACCGTTCTAAACCTTGCCCGGCACGCCGCGGACGTTCTGGCGCAGGCGATGGCGCGCCCACGCCTGTTAAGCGCACGGTCGCGGCGGTTCCGCTGAGCGGCTCGCCTAACGGCCATCAGCTCATCGGCTACTGGGCCGGCTACGGCGCCGCGGGTTCCACGTTTTCGCTTCGCGAAGTCTCTCCGCAGTGGGACGTCATCATCGTTGCCTTCTCTACGCCATATAAGAGTGCGCCGGAAGGGACCATGCAGTTCCGTACACCGGCGGGCCTTGACACCGAACAGTTCAGGGCCGACATTGCCTACTTGAAGAGCCAGGGAAGGAAGGTCATGATTTCCCTTGGTGGCGGCGGCCAGCACTTTACGCTCGCCGATCCGAGGCGCGTTCCGAACTTCGTCTCCTCTGTTACGCGCATCGTCGCCGAGTACGGATTCGACGGCATCGACATCGACTTCGAAAGCCCATCTCTCTCCATCGATCCCGGAGACACGGACTTCAAGCATCCCACGACGCCATCCATCGTGAACCTCATCTCCGCCTTGCGTCAGTTACACGATCGTTTTGGCCCCGGCTTTATGATCAGTCTCGTGCCCGAAGGTACGCAGATCCCTTCCGGCTACCCCAGCTATGGCGGCCAGTTCGGATCCTATCTGGCTATAACCTACGCCATCCGGGACATCCTGTCCTTTATTGATGTGCAGGACTACAACACGCCGCCGCTGGAAGGTCTCGATGGCGAGATCTATCAACCCGGTTCCGTGGACTATCACGCCGCCATGACAGAACTCCTGCTACAAGGCTTCAACGTCGGAGGCGATCCCAAACAGTTCTTCCCACCGCTTCCGGCCGGAAAGGTCGCCGTCGGCTTCCTTACCGGAGATACAACACCCACCATCGTCGGGCTGGCGATGGACTACATCATCACCGGTAAGGCGCCCGCCGGAACCAAGTACAAGTTGCACGAGTCCAGCGGCTACCCCGGCATGATCGGCGCAATGTTCTGGACTATCGACGGCGACCGCCGTGGCAATTACAGTTTTTCCAACATCGTCGGTCCCCAACTCCACGGCTACCCGGCAACTAAGTAGTCCTTACAGCATTAGTGGGGAATCGAAGGCACGCATTCATGGTCAGCGGTGCCTTGTGCTTCTTGAATAGATCTCGCATCACGCCGTAATGTTGACCGAGACGGCGTCAGACTGGCGGCGCAGTCGGAGACCCGCAGAAGTGTTCGTCCGCGCGGACAAACTAATCCGTAAGCGGCCTCCCCCTAACGACTGGGTATTGACGAACTCTTGAGTGTGAACAGGTTGTAGCGTCACCGGACAAGCTGTCCCTTGACGGCAACGAGAGCGGTGTACGCGCTGGCTTCCGAAGGTTCCCAACCACGCAACCGGGAAGGGCGGAGTGAAGAGTGTTCCTCCCGGGCCCCAAGTAATTACGAGTGGAAGAAGCCCTGGCGGAGGCGGCTGGATGTACAATCGGTGCTAACGTAATGGCAGATTGGTAATTCTGTCTGAGAAGGCTGGAGGGTATTGAGATGCAACGAATTTACATGTTGGTTGCAGGCCTGGCGATCCTCGCGTTCGCGGGATTCGCACAACCGGGCCCGGCGGGTCCGTACAAGGTGGTCAAGACGGTTAAGGTTGGTGGCGCGGGTGGTTATGACTATGTCTATGCGGACGTCGACGGGCGGCGGCTCTACATCCCGCGCCCCGGAGGCAGCGGCGCCCGGATCATTGTCTTCGACCTCGATTCGCTGGCCCCGGTGGGTGAGATCCCTAATGCCAACGCACGTGGCGTAGCGGTCGATCCCAAGTCGCACCACGGCTTCGGCAGCAGCAAACCGGTGGTGATGTGGGATACCAGAACGCTGGCGACCATCAAGACCATCAACGTGGACGGCGCACCGGACGGCATCCTGTTCGATCCGTTCAACGAGCGCGTTTACATCTTCAGCCACAGCGCGCCCTACGCCACCGTGATCGATGCCAAGAATGGATCGGTAGTGGGCACGATCGACCTCGGTGGCGGCCCGGAGCAGGCAGTCACCGACGGCAAGGGCCATATCTACGTCGACATCGAAGACAAGGACAACATCGCGGTCGTGGACGCCAGGACCCTCAAGGTGACGGCGCACTATGATCTCGCAGGCAAAGGGGGCGGCCCCGGCGGGTTGGCGCTCGATGCGGAAAATCACGTTCTGTTTGCCGCCTGCCACGATCCGGCCACGATGGTGATTCTTAGCGCCGATGACGGCAAGATCATTACGACCCTGCCGATCGGCCAAGGCGTCGACGGCGCTGGATTCAATCCGCAAACGATGGAGGCATTCAGCACGCAGGGCGACGGCACGCTGACGGTCATCAAGGAGAACAGCCCGACCAGCTTCGTGGTCCAACAGACTGTGGAAACGAAACGCGGCGCCCGAACCATGACGATCGACACCAAGACAAATCAGATCTTCACGATCACCGGGGATTTCATTCCGCCGCCGTCCGGGCAACGCGGGCGAGGCCAGATGGTGCCGGATTCGTTCTCCGTCATTGTCATAGGGAAGTAATCCCCTTAGCTGTTGAGCCGTCCAGGGGAGCGCACTTCAAAAGGACTCTTCGCGCTAGACGGGCTTACGCCCCTCTCTCTTTTGTCCGGCATGCTTCCCTTTCGCGGACTATCCGGTCGGCACCGGCAGTTCTGCGATCTGGCGCACGACGCCTCCAAATAGACTGCGGGTCTAATGGTTCTCCATAAAGGCATCGAAGGCTGGGTGGAGAAGGCTTGCCTGTAGCGTCCGCCGCCATAGCCACAAATGCCTTTGGACGAAAAGCGTTATCGGACAAATCGCGGTTCCGGCGTGCAGGCCCCCTCCCGTGTCTGGATTGCCTCCCAGCCAGGAATTGGCGGCGAGCCGGCCATTCCTGGTGGTTACGTCACAATCCATGTCACGAAGATTCGCCTTACTGGCAAGCTTCCCTTGTATCCACTCGATTCTAATAGTCGGGGCGGGGCGATTTGAACGCCCGACCCCCTGCGCCCAAGGCGGTTTCCGGCATCTGGCGCAAAGTCCATGTTTTCAAGTACTTGCGTTTCAATGAGATGCGTCTGTACCGTTGAAATCGGTGGATTCCAGTGGAAGCCGGAGGAAATCGACAGCTACAAAACTGACTACAGCCGCTTGGGGTGAATCAACGCCCCGCGGCAGTCCCCGGCGGCAGTCTCGCGGGTCACGCGACGACGGCCCCAAACGGGTTCTTCCCGTGGTTCGCTAGGTGGCTCTTCATCGCGAGCTTGGAGACGCCGGTCGAGGTCGGCGCTGGGGCAGCAGAACTTTTCGTGGAGCTGGTGTCGCCACCGGCAGTGGGCAAATACAAGTTGCGCGCGATTGTGGATGGCACCGGCGCGCGCTTCGGATGTCCTGTGCAGAGCCGCAGACGCGTGACGATCGCGCCTGCCGCCAAATAATCCACTATCCTCTTCGCGGTTGACCGAGCGCATGCACTCAGCCCCTCGGTCTGAATCGTCCTGAAAGCCCACCTGTCCGGGCCGCAGAAGTGCCGGCGGTCAATAGCACCACGTCAAGGTGGTATTTGCCACTTAAGTCATTTGCAGCACAGACTTACTTACACACGAACACCCAGTGTCTTGATCCCCCGAAGCATGATATGCTGGCGATTTGGATTTTCAGGCCTGTTAAGCTTTTTAGGCCACCGTCTTCCAGAAATCACTAACCCAGGAACATACATGAAGTTCATCAGGATCGTTGGCTCACTCTTGCCGCTCGCCTTGTTGCTCCCGGTCTTATCTTTGGCGCAAGGCCCCACCCAGGCGGATGCCATTACCGGGCTGCGCGAGCAGATCGCAGCCCAGCAGAAACAACTCGACCAACAGCGGCAAGCGCTGGAGTCCGCGCAGAAAGCGCTCGTGACCGCTCAAGCTGCGATCGACTCCCAGCAAAAACTACTGGATCAACTGGTGGCCGCGCGCAGCGCGCCGGCTGCCGGAGCCACGCAGCCCATCGCGACACCGCCGGCCGCACCCCCGGCTGAAGCAAACGCCAATGGGCGGGACCTTTCGCCGCTTTCCTTTCGGATCGGAGGCGCGGAATTCGCCCCGGGCGGCTTTATGGATTTCTCCACGGTGTGGCGCTCCACCAACGTCGGGAGCGGGGTCGCGACTTCCTTCGCCGCGGTTCCGTTTAGCAACACAGCGGCCGGCAGGATGCAGGAATTCAGGTCCAGCGCTGCGAACTCGCGCATCACCCTCACCATCACTGAGAACCCGACACCAAACCTGGCGCTCATGGGTTATCTCGAGGGGGACTTCTATGGCAATCAGCCGGCCAGTCTGTACGTGACCAGCAATAGCAATACCTGGCGCATGCGCCATTTCTGGGTGAACGTGTCCCGCGGGAAGTGGGAGGTGTTGGGCGGTCAGACCTGGACTCTCCTTACGCCGAACCGCTTTGCCGTCTCTCCGGTTTCGAGCAACATTTTTGTCGGCCTCGGCGAGGATTCCAACTATATGACGGGCCTGGTTTGGGGGCGCCCGGGACAACTCCGTGTGGTCTATCACCCCAACTACAAATGGTCGATTGCGGCTTCGGTCGAGAACCCCGAACAGTTCGTCACCACCGCGACCACGCTGCCCGCGTTTGCCGCCACCCAGGTGGATAACGGGAGCGTTTCCACAACACCCAACGTGCGGCCGGACATCGTGGCCAAAATCGCTTACGACACGCGGCTGTCCGGCAAGGCGCTGCACTTCGAACTGGCCGGCTTTTCGCGGCAGTTCCGGACCTCGCCCGCGCCGGGCCAATACTATGACGCGCAGGGCGTGGGCGGATCGACCGACGCCGTCCTGGAAGTGGCGAAAAACTTCCGGCTGATTGCCACCGGATTCTACAGCAGCGGCGGCGGGCGGTACCTGGTGGGGCTCGGTCCGGACTTCATCGTCGGTCCCGATGGCTCCATTTCTCCGGTGCATTCGATGGCGGGCATCGCCGGATTCGAGTATGCGCCGAATCGCAAATCGCAGTTCTTCGGTTATTACGGCGGCACGTATTTCGACCGCAACTACACGACGGTCGGGCCCGGGCATTACCTGGGGTTCGGCTTCCCGGGGTCGTCTTCGGCCAACCGGCAGTTTCAGGAACCCGTGTTCGGCTATTACTATACCTACTGGAAGAACCCGAAATACGGCGCGCTGCAGCTCATTACGGAGTATGCATACCTGACGCGGGCGCCGTGGTACGTGGCGCCCGATACTCCGTCCACGGCGCACGCCCACATGATTTTCGGCTCGTTACGTTTCACGTTGCCGCAAGGTGGCGGGCCAGAGCCAGCGCCAAAGAAGCAGTAAGCGGATTTGCATTTGGTCGGGGCGGGGCGATTTGAACGCCCGCCCCCCTGCGCCCAAGGCGGTTTCCGGCCTTGGGTGTAAATCCCCTGTTTTCAAGTGCTTACGTTTCAATGAGATGCGGCCGCCCGGTTGAAGCCGGTGGATTCCGGTGGAAGCCGGAGGAAACCGGCAGCTACAAAATTGACTACAGCGAGGGCTACTCCAAGAGCTGCCGAGGGTGGCGATCCAGAGCGAACGGCCCGGCGCACCTGACAGTGGTACAGGCGCCGGCGTTAGGACGGGAGCACGATTCTATGCAAAGTGAACTCGCAGCTCGGAGTCGGAATCTTTGGACGCGCATTGGCGAGAAGAGGATTTTACGCCAGCTATCCAAATCGCCATTCCATCCGTTCTCCCTGGAGACCTGTCCGTGGTCAACTTCCGGATTGCCGACGATCCACCCAGAAAGCCCACTTGCGGTAACCAGGTCCCGCTCCGGATCGTTTGGTTCCCCGTCGTGGACGCGTTTCGAACTGACCGCCGCCGGTGATCAGAGCGGCTTTCCTGCAGATTCAGACGCTTGCGCGTGCCTGAGTGGTGGCTGCCTCCGCATCTCCGACTATCCGTCTCGCTGTTGTGCTGAAAACTTTGTTCCTACCCGTCTTCCCGCAGTCCCGGGTGAATTGGACGCGCAGCCGGGGGACATCTGGACCGCCTTGCTTCTCTCGGCGCGCGAGAAGCGAATTTCTTTCAGGAATAGTTCAGACTCGTTTGTTATGGTACTGCCAGGAGATCACACCATGCGTACGCTAACCGTTTTACTCGCGATTGTTGCGCTCGGCGGTACCGCCCTGGCGCAGGAGAAGAAGACCAAAGGCTTGCAGCTCAAGGACCTGCCCGCACCGGTCCAGAAGACTGTGCAGGCCAATCTCAAAAACGGCGAAATCAAGAACATCTCGAAGGAGAAGGAGGATGGCGTTGAGCAGTACGAAGTCGAGACACTGCTGAACGGAAAAGCGCGGGATTTCGATGTGGATTTGAAGGGTACACTCCTGGTGGTTGAAGAAGCGACCGCCATCGAGGCCATTCCTGCCGCCGCCAAGGCCGGTATCTTGAGAAAGGTCGGCGACTGCAAACTGGGCCTGGTCGAAACCTTCACCAAGCCTGGACAGCCAATGATGTATGAGGCCGCCTACACCGACAAAAAGGGCAAGAAGCACGAAGTGCTGGTGAAGGCGAATGGCACCGAAACAAAGGAGTAGTAGAACTTCTCACGCCACACTACTTGCCGTTTTCCTGCTTCTGAGGGAGCCGGCACGATCAATATGAGCCGGGCAGGATTGGAAAGTCTCCTTCCCGGCGGACAGTAAAACGTTGAGGGCCATGGGGAACAATACTTAGTTCCCGTAAAATTTGCGAGGCCGGTTTTTCTACCAGCGTTCGAATGGCCCCGACGTAGTCTCGGCTCGGCTCGTGGGCTCTACTTGCTGACGACGAGAACCGCGAAGCTCCCTGGCTTAATCATGCGCTGCGGCCGTTTCCCCGGCTCGCTCGCTGGGGTCTCCAGAATCTCGGCGGCCGGTAGAAAAATCTTTCCCGTTTTGGCGTCGAAGGCCAGCGTCTTCGCGCTCGGTTGTGTCTTTACTGCTCCCGCTTCCTCGATCTGGTTGGCCGACTTCTCATGGAAGAAGTTCAGCGTACCGTCCCCGCAGGAGAAGAACGCCATCCGCGCCTTCGGATCGAAGCCCGCGAAGTCGACACCGGCACCGATAGGGAAGTTCGCGATCACCTTGCCGTTGCCTGCATCCATCACTACCATCATGGGTTTCTCGCGGCAGCCAATGAAGAGCCGGTTGGTCTTCGCATCGTACGCCAGCCCGGTCGGTGTCTTTGCTACACCGATCGGCATCCGCCGCTTCACCTCAAACGACTTCGGATCGAAAACCACCACCTCGGCCGTATCTTCGCTGTTGACGTAGATCAGGCCATCGGCGCCGATCACCGCCTGCTCGCCGTCGCCTTCCAGCTTCACTGTCCCAACGACATCGCCAGAGGCAGCGTCGATGGCAGTCACGTCATGCGAGCCATGATTGTTGGTGAACACGCGCTTGGAAGCTGGATCGAAGTAGATGCCGTCCGGCCCTTTGCCAACGTCGATCTTGCGAATCAGCTTCAGGGTTGCGGGGTCGAACATCGACACTTTGTTCTCCCGCCCGTTGCTCGTAAAGCCGTGATGGAACGGTGTGGCAATTGCCGCCCCGTGCACACCCGGCGTATCCGCGATCACGCCCACCGGCTTACCGGTGTCAGCGTCGAGGACCTCGACTTGTGTCCCATGGGAAACGTACAGGCGTCGCGCTGCGCTGTCGATCGTGACGTAGTCGAAGCCACCCTCGCCGCCGACAGGATATCTTCCAGTCACTTTGTAAGGATTTTCAGCCGCGGTGACGGTCACCGCCACAAGAAACAAGGAGCAAACCAGAGTCTTCACAGTCCCTCTCTTTCTCGCCAAGTGATTTCACGGGCCCCACCCACCCGGGTGGATGCCGCTGGATCCCTGTGCAGGTACCGATTGTAGGTGGCGAGTCTGAAATTCGCCTGAAAGACCCCGGCAATGCGGGGACACCTCAATTGGTGCGCAGAGTCAGATAGAAGCGCGACCCTGCAGACAGCCGACTCTCCACACGAATGATGGCCCCGTGGGCTTCGGCGATGGTCTGAGCGATCGCTAGTCCCAGGCCGGCGCCGGAACCAAAACCGCGAGTAGAGTCGGCGCGGTAAAACCTCTCAAAGATATGCGTCAGCGCCTCCGGCTCGATGCCACTACCGGTGTCCTCGACGGCCAACTGCACCTCGGTGGGCGTGGACCTGGTAGATACCACCACGTGCCCGTTGGCAGGAGTGTACTTAATAGCGTTATCCAGCAGTGAAAGCAACAGCCTTCTGAGTGCGACCGCATTGCCCGTCACCAGTGGCGGGGAGTCCACCAGATCGGCGCTCAACACCACGCCTTTGGACTCGGCCAGCGCGAGATTGCTTGAGACGACCTCGCGGACGATCCCGTTCATGTCAACAACAGCCTGGGGCAGCACCAATCGATTCGCGTCGGCACGCGCCAGCGCCAGCAGGCCCTCAATCAGTTCCGTCATGCGCTCGGATTCTTCTCTGACGTTGGCCAGAGCATTCTGGTAATCCGCCACCGAGCGCTCCCGCTGCAACGCTAAATCCGCCGTGGCGCGGATCAGAGCAATCGGCGTGCGCAATTCGTGCGAGGCGTCAGCAGTGAACCGCCGGATACGATTCACGGCCGCCTCTAAGCGTTCCAGCACGTCGTTCCACGTCTCCGACATCCGTTGGAGTTCATCGCCCGTTCGTGGCACGGGAAGGCGCAGCGCGAGGCTCTGGACGCTGATCGCCTGGGCCGTGCGTGTGATTTCATCCACGGGGGACAGGGCGCGGCGGCTGATCCAGTATCCACCCAGGCAGGCGGTGGCAAGCACCACCGGAATCATCAGAAACAGGAACTTCCGGAACTCCGCCAGGATGGCCGCGGTGCCCTGCAGAGAGGCGGCCGCGATGACATCGAAGGTTGCGCCGGCGACCTGAATGCGCTGCGACAGCGTGTGGTAGGCGTGCCCCTCCCATAAAACGGTTCGATAGCCTTGCTCAATCGAGCCTGGCGCCGCCGGCAAAAAATGCCGCCCCGTGGAGGGTAGCAACTCGCGGCCGCGAGCGTCGCGCACCTGTAGCAGCGCGCCTTCGGGCACCTCGCGGGTGAATTCCCAAAGCTCCTGCCGCAAATCGGAATCCTTTACCTTGCTTTCTAACTCGAGGACGGTTCGCACGCCCTCCACCCGCTCAGCCAATCTCGACTCAATGACGCTCATCATCCGGTGGCCCAGCACGAACCACATTCCAGATCCAAAGGCTGCCAGCCCCAGCAGCAGAACAGCCGAATACCAGATCGTTAGCCGGAGCCGGATGGACACTTGCTTCACTCCTCCCCCCGCCGCAGGCTGTAGCCCACACCGCGAACGGTATGAATCAACTTCGGCTCGTCCGGCCGCTCCACTTTGCTCCGCAGCAGCCGGACAAACGCGTCGAGCGTGTTGCTTTCGATGTCGGTATCCGAACCCCAGATTGACGCGATCAGGCTCTCGCGTTCCACTACCCGGCCGGCGCTACGCATCAGCAATTCCAGCATCGAATACTCGGTCTTGGTCAGATACAACGGCTCCCCTCCGCGCCGCACCTCACGACTGCTTTGGTTGAGGCACAGGTCCGCCACCGTCAGTTCCACCGGCTGTGGAATCGGGCCGCGACGGCCCACCGCCCGCACCCGGGCAAATAGCAGGTCGAAGGAAAAGGGCTTCGTGAGGTAGTCGTCGGCGCCCAAATCCAGGCCTTCAATCATGTCTGTGATAGCATCGCGCGCGGTGAGAATGAGGATCGGCGTCTGGTTGTGATCTGAGCGCAAGCGCCTCACAACATTGAAGCCGCTCATGCCGGGCAATGTGACGTCCAGCAGGATCAGGTCAAACGAGCCCACCCCGGCGATACTCAAGGCCTCTCGACCATCCCCGGAGACCACCACCGCATGCCCTTCCTCCGTCAGGCCCTGCCTCAACAGATCGGCCATTCTTCGATCGTCTTCCACCACCAGAATGCGCATACGACGGCTCACCTCCAAGTTAGCTGGCAAATCTGAAGATCGTCTGCAAGCCGGGCCTTTCAGATGATTTTCAGACGTTCGCGCTTTACTGGGATTTCGGCTCGCGGGCCCGTGCAGCGAGAGACGGACGAGCGAGCGAGATGCGAAACGAGACAATTATCGCCCTGACTTTTGCGTTCACGCTGGCGGCACAGCCGCCGACGCCTCCGGTGTCTCAATCGGCGCCGGCGGCGCCCGGTGGACCGCCGATTACGCTGGACCTGGAGGGTGCGATCGGGCGAGCGCGCAATTACAGCCAGCAATACCTGCAAGCCTACACCGCCACCGGATTAGCCAGGGAGGATCGCGTGCAGGCCAAAGCCGCGCTGTTCCCCACCTTGAACGTGCTAAACCAATACATTTACACACAGCCCAACGGGACGCCATCCGGCGTCTTCATTGCCAACGATGGCGTGCACGTCTACAACGAGCAGGCGGTGGTGCATGCAGAGCTGTTCTCCCTTGCCAAGCGGGCTGAATACCAGCGCACGCTGGCCGCCGAATCTGCTGCGCGTGCCAGGCAGGAGATCGCCGCTCGCGGTCTGATCGCCTTCGTCGTGCAGAACTACTACACCCTGGTTACGGCTGAGCGTCATGAAACGAACGCCGGGCGCGGTCTTGAAGAGGCGCGTACGTTCTTCGACATCACGCGGAAGCAGGAGCGTGGCGGCGAGGTGGCTCGAGCCGACGTCATTAAGGCGCAATTGCAGCTTCAGCAGCGTGAGCGCGATCTCCTCGACGCACAGACCGCTGTTCTGAAAGCCAGAATTGCCCTCGGCGTCATGCTGTTCCCTGACCCCACCCAGACGTACGCGATCACCGATGACCTCACGCCGGACCTGCCCCTGGCGCCGATGGCAGAAGTCAGTCCCCTGGCCAAGGCCAACAACCCAGACATCCGCGCGGCCGAGGCCGGCCTGCGGCAGTCCGGCGCCGCCATTCGCGTCGCGCAAGGCGCCTACTACCCCTCCCTGGTGATCGACTACTTCTACGGCATCAACTCGAACGTCTTCGATATACGAGGTCCGGAGGACCGCAATAACCTCGGTTCGGCCGTGCAGGCGACCGTCACAGTTCCGGTTTGGAACTGGGGCGCCACCCGCAGCAAGGTGCGCCAGGCGCAACTCCAGAAGCAGCAGGCTGGTTACGACCTTGCTTTCGCGAAACGCGGACTGCAGTCTGCCCTGGACGCACTCTACATTGAGGCCCAGGCAGCAAAGTCGCAACTGGACTCGCTCCGCGGCTCGTTGGACCTTGCGACGGAGAGTTTGCGCCTCACGGTGCTGCGCTACGAGGCCGGTGAGGCCACAGCGCTCGAAGTCGCAGACGCCCAGACTACACTGGTGCAGGCGCGCAACGCCCGCGACGATGGACTGGCGCGCTACCGCATCGCCGTGGCCGGTCTGCAGACTCTTACAGGAAGGTTGTGAGGATGAGACTCATCACGATCCTCGTGCCCGTGCTGGCATGCCTCCTACTCGGCGGTTGTACCAAGGAGAAGGAAAAAGAAAGCGAGCTCGTTCTGCCTGTCAAGGTAGCGGAGGTCGAAAACTTGCCTATCGAGCGCATAGTCCTCGGTGAAGGCATTTTGCGCGCGCTCGACCAGTCCGGCGTTATGCCTAAGATCAGTTCGCCGGTGAGCAAGTTCTACGTCAACCGCGGCGACACGGTGATGAAGGGCCAGTTGCTGGCCACACTCGAAAGTAAAGACCTCACGGCCAATGTTGCCGATGCCGAGGGGGCCTATGAGCAGGCGGCCACAGCCTACCTTAATACTTCCGCGGCCATCGTGCCAAACGAACTGGTTAAGGCACAGTCGGACTTCCAGTCCGCCAGGCAGCAACTGGAAGCGGCGACAAAACTCCTGGACAGCCGCAAGCAGCTCTTCCGTGAAGGCGCGTTGGCGCGGCGCCAGGTGGACGAAGCCGCCGTCGCCCAGGTGCAGGCCAAGAGCGGGTATGAGACGGCCCAGAAAGCCGTCGAGTCGCTCCAGGGTGTGGGGCGTCACGAGGAAGTGAAGGTTGCAGCCGGCGCCATGGATTCGGCCAAGGGCAAGCATGAAGCGGCGCTGGCTCAGCTCTCCTATACCGAGATCCGCAGCCCCATTGCCGGCGTGGTCGCGGATCGTCCGCGTTTGCGGGCGAGATGGCCTCGCCGGGTGTGGCACTGGTTACGATCCTGGATGTTTCGAGCGTAATCGCGCGCGTCAACATCTCGCAATCGGAGGCTGCCTGGGTCAAAGTCGGCCAAGCGGCGCGCATCGTCTCCTCCGACGGGGCCGTCGAATCCGACGGCAAAGTGACGGTCGTCAGCCCTGCGGTCGACCCGCAGAGCACAACGGTGGAGATCTGGATCCAGGCGCCGAACCCTGGGTGGCGACTGCGCCCTGGCGGTCCCGTTCGGGCGGTCATCCACGCTGGCGCTGTCCCTGACGCCGCGGTCGTGCCCGTTGAGGCGTTGTTGCCTGCCGCCGAGGGCGGCTCCGCCGTCTATGTCGTGGGCACCGATTCGGTGGCTCACCAGCGCAAGGTCAAGGTTGGCGTCCGGAATTCGGAGAAGGCGCAACTACTGAGCGGCGCGCAAGCCGGTGAAAGGGTCGTCGTCGAGGGCGGGGTCGGCCTGTCGGATGGCGCGAGGGTCAAGCTGGACAACTCCGGCGAGGATACTCCAAAGAGCGGTGTGCGGGAAGGCTCAGGCAAGGGCCAGGGACCCACTCCGGCAGACAAGAAAGCCGGCGCACATGAGTGACGGGCACGAACCCTTGGCCGGTCAAGTTTTGCCTCCGGTGCACTGGACCGCCAGTCACTCCAAACCGATCATCTTCGTCATCCTTACGTTTATTGCCGTCGGTGTCTACCTGGCCTTCAATATCCCGGTCTCGGTGTTCCCCGACACCGATTTCCCTCGCATTGTGATCGGCGCCGACAACGGGGTCGCGCCCACCGATCAGATGCTGGTGATGGTGACCCGGCCCATCGAAGAGGCCATGAACAGCGTGCAGGGCTTGGAACGGATCAAGTCCACGACGAGCCGAGGCACCGCCGAAGTGAACCTCTACTTTGAGTGGGGCGTGGATATGTACCGCACGCTCGAATTGGCGAATGCGGCATTGGCCCGCGTGCAACCGATGCTGCCGCCCACCGCGCGCCTGGTCGCCAACCGCCTCACATTCGCAGCCTTCCCCGTTATCGGCTACAGCCTCACCTCGAACAGCGTTCCGCAAACGCGCCTCTGGGAACTGGCCACCTATGAGATGAAGCCGCGCCTCAATCGCCTCAGTGGCGTCGCGACTGTCGTCGTGCAGGGTGGGCAGGAACCCGAATTCGAGATTCGCCTGGACCCGGCCAAACTGATCCAGACCGCCGTCACCGTGCCCAACATCCTCGACGCGGTGGACAAGAGCAACATGGTGGATTCACCCGGGTTGTTAGAGGCCAACCACCAGCTTGTACTCAGCCTCGTCAGCGGCCAGGCCCGCACTCCCGCCGAGATCGCCAACATCGTCATCAAAACCACACCGGCTAATCTGCCGGTTCGCGTCGGGGACATCGGTACCGTTCTGAACTCCGTCAAGCCGGTCTATACCGTGGTCACCGCCAACGGCAAGCCCGCCGTCTTGTTGAACATCAACCGGCAGCCCGACGGAAATACAGTCACGGTGGCCGACGAGGTTCACGCCGAAATCGAGTCGATCCGTAAGACGCTGCCCAGGGACATCGAACTGCAGCCGTTCTACGATCAGTCGGAGATCGTCAACGATTCCATCAGTAGCGTGCGTGACGCGATCCTGATTGGGCTGATCCTGGCGTCTATCATCCTGGTGCTGTTTCTGCGCGACTGGGGCACTTCGCTGGTCGCTGGTATGGTGATCCCCGCCACCGTGGCGATGACATTCATCGCCTTGAAGATCGTTGGAGCAACCTTCAACCTGATGACCCTCGGCGGCCTGGCCGCCGCCGTCGGCCTGGTGATAGACGACGCCATCGTCGTGGTGGAAAACATCGTTCTGCACCGCGACGCCGGCCAAAGCCGTTCGGAGGCCATCCGCGCCGCCATCCGTGAAATCAGCAAGCCGCTGGTGGGCTCTACGATCACACCCATCGTGGTCTTCCTGCCGCTGATCTCCATCACCGGTGTCACGGGCGTCTTCTTCCGCGCTCTCGCTGTTACGGTCGCCATGGCGCTGCTCACGTCGCTGTTCCTGGCCCTCACTTGGACGCCCACGCTGAGCCAGTTTCTGCTGCGCCGTGGCCGTGCCGTCGCGGAGAATCCGCGCGAGGATAAAGCTGGCGTCATGCGCGTCCTGGTTTCGTTCTACGAGCGCGTGCTGCGAGCCGCGCTTGCACATCCGGTGGTTCTTACGGCCTTGATTCTGGGTGTAATCAGCGGCGCGTACTTCTGCTATGGCGCCCTCGGCTCCGACCTGCTGCCCACCATGGACGAGGGTGGTTTCATTCTGGACTACATCATGCCCGCGGGGTCCGGCCTGGCGGAAACCAACAAGACCATCACCCAAGTCGAATCGATTCTGAAAAGTATCCCAGAGGTGGAGAACACCTCGCGCCGCACCGGCTTGCAACTCGGCCTGGCGCAAGTCACTGAAGCTAACACCGGCGACATCAGCGTCCGGCTAAAGCGCGATCGGAAGCGCTCCGGTGAAGAAGTGATCAAGGAGGTGCGCGAAAAGGTCACGGACGCCGAGCCACACCTTCAGATTGAGTTCGTCCAGCTGCTTCAGGATATGATCGGCGATCTGACCAGTGCTCCAGAGCCTGTCGAAATCAAGCTGTTCGCACAGGATCCCGCTCTGCTTCGCGAATGGGCCCCTGAAGTCGGGGAACAGATCAGGAAGATTCCGGGCATTGTGGATGTCCTCAACGGAATCGACAATACTATCAGCGGCCCAGCCATTACATTCAAAGTTGATCCCGTGATCGCAGCGCGCGGCGGATTCACACCGCAGGAAATCGAACTCGACGCCAGCGCCTTGCTTCAGGGAGAACCGGCTGCCGCGCCTGTCGTACTGAACGACCGGGCCTACACTATCCGTGTCCGCTATCCCGATTCGGCCCGCGCCGATACCGACACCATCCGCCGCACGCTCCTGATCAGCCAGAGCGGAAAGACGGGTACCCTGGACTCTTTGGCAACAACCGTTGAATTGCCAGGGCAAACCGAGATCCGGCGCGAAAACTTGCAGCGCGACGTGGCGGTCACAGCGCGACTGGAGGGCATCAGCCTGGGCGAAGGTATCGCCGCTGTGCAAAAGTCCATCGCCGGTCTCCACTTGCCACCTTCGCTCCGGGTCGCCTATGGCGGAGCTTACGAGGAGCAGCAGCGCTCTTTCCGCGACCTGGTCACGGTGCTTGTATTCGCCGTAGTGCTGGTGTTTATAGTCCTGTTGTTCGAGTTTGGCGGCTTCGCCGCGCCGGTGGCTATTCTGGCGTCGGCCATCCTCTCGAGTTCCGGCGTCTTCCTGGCTTTGTTCATCACTCGAACGTCGTTCAACATCTCGTCCTTCATGGGCCTGATCATGGTCATCGGCATCGTCGCCAAAAACGGCATTCTTCTCCTCGACGCCGACCAGCGGTTCCGGGCCGAGGGCGCCAGCGCCTTCGACGCGATGATTCAGGCGGGTGAGCGCCGCCTGCGCCCGATTATGATGACGGCCCTCGCCACGGTGGCGGGGATGATGCCGCTTGCGCTTGCTCTGGGAGCCGGATCCCAGATGCTGCAGCCGCTCGCCATCGCCGTGATAGGCGGCGTCCTCTCGTCCATGGTTCTCTCGCTGGTCGTCACTCCGGCTGTGCACTACTACCTGACCCGGCGTTCCTAGCCGCTATCTCTCACACAGCTCACGTTGATGTTGGATGGGCTATCTTTCGGCGGGTTTCCGGGGAGGATTTTGGGTGGTGGTGGGCTGGCTTGCTTTGGCAGCACGGGGACTGCATTATCAGAATCAGCTCGTCATCCGGAAACAGTGTATGCAGAGATCAGCATCCGTAGTCACCGCAAACGCCAGCGGCTGGGCCCCCAGCAAGTTGTCCTCCCGCATGATTCGCGCCACACGCTTGTGGTTCACCAGCATGCCACGCCGGCGTAGCTCCGCTGTGATCCTGCGGTATCCATAGCGGCGCCGATGTTCCAACGCGATCGCCTGAATCGCCGACCGCACTTCCATCTCTTCCTCCACCGGCATCTGCTCCCGCAGCGACCGATAGAACCCCGCCCGGCTGACCCGGGCCAGGTGACACATGCGCTCGACACTGAGACTGCCTTGCACGGCCATCAACTTCCGGACTTGGTCGTAAACGCCTGCTTGCCAGAGCCGCTGCCGCTCTGGCGTCGAGCCTCGACTTTTTGCAAGGCACGCGCACACCTAACCCCCTCCTAGTGAACACAAGAAACTTTCCCCCCGGCGCCTGGCCGCTGCCGGTTCGTGAACAGGTACTTGCCCCCGCTCGCCGCTACTATGTGCAGCGCCGGCGCGCCTACCAGTTTTTCGAGCCGGGGCCGTGCCGGACCTTCTGCCACCAGGTAGTGCCGCCCTTCCGTGTTCCACCGCCGCGCAAACTCCGCGTCGTCGATGAACACGTCCTTGGGCGCGTCCGGTGCGTTGGAGCCGTACTCCAAGTTATTTACCAGCCCGTTGAGCAGCAATGCTCGCCGGTTGAACGCATGAGTTCCGGGCAGCGCGGGGCGGCTCTGGTCGCGATCAGACCGAGTTCTCCCGACTGGCGCCCCGATCTCAGGCGGCTCAAACTGGGCTCTCATCCGCGCGACGAATGCAATCGCGCCGCCAAAGCGCTGGGAATCGGCTGACGGCGTGCACTCCGGAGGGATATCGCAGGTAAAACCTGCACTTGTTTATGCAAGTACTGCGTTTGTTGCGTAAGCGTCTGGTCATGGCCCTCTAGCCGCAAGGGGAGGGTGCTGGCATCCTCGAAGGGGACGCGCTGTGGCGCGCCCGAGGGCGAGGATGGACGCGGCGAATCGTACACCAACTACAAAGCAATTGCCTGCGCTGGGAGCTGACGAGAAGCGACGGCGGTGGTCGGTGCAGGAGCGTCGCGAGATCGTCGAGGAGACCTTGGCGGCAGGAGTTTCGGTGGCGCGGGTGGCCCGGGCGCATGGGGTGAATGCGAATCAGGTTTTCGCCTGGCGCAGGCTGTACCGGCGCGGGCGGTTGGGGGGCACGCTGGTTGGGGACCGCACTGGTGCCGGTGGCGGCACCTGCGCGATGTGCTCACGCGCATCGCCGACCACCCCGTCAACCGCATCGCCGAACTGCTGCCCTGGAACACGGCGCCCCACTCATCCACCCCTTCGTAAGTGTCCACTTAACCGCCAAGTGGACACTTGCCGGATCCGCATTAGGCTCCCTTGACGGCCAAGTCGCCTAATCGACAACTCACGCTCATCCCCGGCCAGATGTCAAAACGGCCATACTCGGACGCTGACTCATTACGGTCGATGCGGATGAATCTGGCGTTGGCGCGGGTGCCAAAGCCGCGCAACAAGTGCTGACTTATGCCTACGGTAATGTCCGAGACAAACTCTGGATTGAAAATGCTGGTCGGGGTGTTGGAGGATAGACGCGAGTTGCTCTCGGAAACGAAAAGGCTTGTACCGCTCAGAAAGCCCTGGCTGTACCCGGTGAAAGCCGACTCCTGGTGAGTGGTGTCAACCGGCACATGGCTTACCACAGTGTAGTTCAGGGGCGTATTGGCATTACTCCAGCCATAGCCGACACGCAGGGTGGGATCACGACAGGGCGCCGAACCCACGCGGTCGATGCCGCCTCCGAGGACACCTCCCGCGCCACCCGCGCCAACGCCTCCGGCGCTGCCCACACCTCCGCCCAGACTGCCGGGAAAAAGGGTAGTGGACTGATAGGAGCCCGCCACGCCACGGGTCGCGCCGCCGCCCTTCGCGCGCAGCAGGTCCGTCTGGGCAATAGGCAGGTCGTAGCGCGTCACCGCGATCTCCAGATTATTTTCCAGGGCCAGCGCGATGGCGTCATCGAGTGTCAGCGTCAGTTTGCCGTTGACAATGAGGTCTTGAAGCCGTTGCGAGTTGTCCAGTCGCGCGGCGGGGAGGAAGGGAACGGTGTAGGGATAAAAAATATGGGGGAAGCTGTGGCTGTTCGAATCGTCAAAACGGGTCGATTGATCACGGGCCGGCGCGCCGCGCGCGTCCTCGGAAGCGGCAGGTCCGGCGAAAAACAAAACCAGGATAAGAAGTACCGCCGGCATTCCCAAAAATCGCGTTCTTGTTACCATACTCCCTGCTTCGATCATGTTTTGAGACTTCACACGGATTTCCATCTTGGCTCCCGGTTTACCGGTTAACGTATCGCACGCCGCCACTTTCGATCCTCCCGAAGTGCAGGCTTTTTATGGAGCCGTCGTTTGGCTCCGCCAAGCGCCAATTGAGGTCTGCCGGAAAAATCCAAAACCGGGAATCTCCGGCCTTTCAGTGCATTCCACAAACACCTCCCCGACCATCACCTCATTGGACGCATCATTTCGCGGCTCGCATCGGCATAAGCCCGTTCAGCTAATGAGCCCTTTGCGTACGGCGTACAGAATCACCTCAGCAACACTGTGGAGGTTCAGTTTGTCCATCAAGTGGGCGCGGTGGGTCGCCACCGTTGCCGGACTGAGGTTTAGCAGGGTAGCAATCTCTTTGCCACTCTTGCCTTCGGCGACGAGCTGAAGCAGCTCTTTTTCGCGCGGCGTCAGCAGATCATAGCTGTCTTCGCAGCCGTGGCTTGCCAACCGACGGACGTAATCGTCGAGCAACATGTGGGAGATGGTGGGGCTGAAGAAACTCTTTCCGGCGCTGACGTTGCGAACTGCATGGATCAGGTCCTCCTCTGCGGAATCCTTCAGGATGTAGCCTCGGGCGCCGGCTTTGAGGGCGCGGAGAACGTATCCTTCGTCGGCATGCATGCTGAGAATGACGACCTGAGTCACAGCAGCAGAAGAGGCGATTGCGCGTGTCGCTTCTATCCCGTTCATGAACGGCATCGCGATGTCGAGAATGGCCACGCTGGGGCGCTGCGCAGCAGCCAAGTCGACAGCTTGGCGTCCGTTGCCGGCTTCCGCAATGACCTCGAAATCGGCCTCCCGCTCCAGTAAAAGGCGCAGTCCGCGGCGCATGAGCGTGTGGTCGTCGGCGAGCAGGATTGTAATCATGTTTCAGCGTCCTCCGGCACTGCGCGTGCCGACTCAACTGGCACTGTAGCCTGGACGATGCACCCGCGTCCGGGGCTTGACTCAATGCGGAGAGTGCCACCTAGGGCGCGAACGCGTTCATCCATACCGATCAGTCCGGCGCCCCGATGACTTTCAATACTGAATCCTCGTCCGTCATCCCGCACCAGAGCCAGCAGCCGCCCCTGGTCGTAGTCCAGAACGACTTCGACGCGCTGCGCGGACGAATGCCGCTGACAGTTGTTGAGTGCCTCCTGGACGATTCGATAGACGCACGTACGGACGGCCTCGTCGAGGTCATCAGGCACTCCGGAGGCCTCCACCCGGGTATCTAGTCCTGTGCGACGGGACATTTCACGCGCCTGCCATTCGATCGCCGGAACTAACCCGAGGTCATCCAGCATTGACGGGCGCAACAGCAAAGCCATGTTGCGGATCACCCGCAGGCTCTGTTCGGCCAGGTGCCGCGCCCCGTCGAGGCGCGCACGAAGATCAGTCTTGCCAGGCGGCGCCACGGCCGTTGCATTACTCACTTCGAGGAGCAGGGCCGAGAGACTCTGCCCGACCTCGTCGTGCAGTTCTCTCGCAAGGGCTCGCCGTTCCTGCTCCTGCGCCGCGACCAACCGCTGCGAAAGCCGCTCGAGCTCCTCGTGTGTGCGACAGATCTCCTCGAAGCTCATCTGTACGCGACGTTCGAGGCGGACCAGGTAGAGGAACGAGAGTGAGGCGATCGCGCCGCCGAGCGCCAGAGAGAAAGCGAACACCAGAGCCAGGCGTAAGCGCGCCTGAACGTACAGCTCATCCAGGCGGCTCTGGCGCCGGTGCAATTCCTGTTCGTTAATTCTTCCGATGGCGTCGGTAAGAGCGAGCAGGCGTGCGCGCTGTGGCAGAATTCGCGAGGCCAGGAAGCGGAAGCCGTCGCGGATTCTCCGTTCCAGCGGCCAATCCAGCAGAGGATCCATTTCCTTCCAATAGTCGAGCAACTCTGCCCTTAATGCATCGAATGTCGGCTTCTCATTACTTTCTACGAGCGGGGTGTAGTCCGATATCGCCGCTTCCAGTTCGCCGCGGAATCGATGCAGATCGTCCAGGTGAGTTTGCACATGCGAGGGGTCTGGGTCAAGAACAAAATCGCGCAAGAGCGTTGTGCTGAGATAGGCGTTCGTGCGCACGCGTTCGAGGATCTTGTCACGTCGCATATAGTCGTTGAGAACGCTCGCACTACGCGCATGAATCTGCCTAAGAGTAAGCCACATATCGGCTGCGCCAGCGATCGTGACCGCCACCAAGGCTCCGAATCCTACGATCAGCGCCAAGCGCCACCGGGACTTGGGCTGGAAGCCGCTCCTGCTAATCGTTGACATCGCGCCCGCCTCTTCCATAATGCCGATCTTAGGCTGTGGGGGCTCAGTTTGTCACTCGATGGCAGGGCCAGGCGGCGGCCATGCAAGTGGCAGATGCGTCTATGATTGGCGCTAGCCAGACGCGGCCACTTTGGGCCACTCTCTCTTTATGTGCTCCGCCGCCTGTGCCAGCGCGCGCTGCAGAGTGACGGGGCTTAACGGACGGATAAGCACTTCGTAGGCGCGGGCGCGAATGATATCGACCCAAGCTGAACCGTCGAACGCGTCGAGGATGACCATCACAAGAAGTTCCGGCCGCCCGGTCTGGCAGGCCGCCAACACATCGTGCCACGACTCCTGATGCAGTTGCGCGTCGGTCAGGAGCAGGCGTGCGCCCGCTTTGGCCGCCAACTCAAGACCGGTCTTGACCGTTGGCGCCGCGCCGGCGAGCTCGAAACTGCTGCCCGCCAGCTTCTGCACTTCGCTCGCATGCGCAGATGACTCGGTCAAATACACGAACCGGACTGGTTCGGAGTGGGTTCTGCGCCAGAATGCCCGCATAATCCTTCACCGGCACGCTCCGCCTCATCCTGGAAGCGATCGCGTTCCGCTAACTGAGCGCAAGTGTATCCGCGAAGCCGCAAACTTACCATCATCTGGAAATAGGATGGTGTTCTCATACATCGTGGGCGGACAAAATACTCTCTCCGGAGGATGGGAATCGTGCCGAAGTGCGTTTACGATCAGCGTTGGGGAGTAATACACGAAGCAGTATGGCGTCCTCCCAAGAGAAACAAACGCTGGTTGGCCTCGACCCAGACGGAAGTCTCATGGTGGGAATCTCGCTGTCGAACCCAGCGACGCGACCCGCAGGAATCGCCGCGTTCCTTCGACGCCACTTGCATGCTCAGGAAAGAGTCTGTTGCCAGTTGGCTGGACCCAACCCATGCCCAATCAGTTTGAGCCGTTAGCGCGTCCCGACTTCGAGGCTCTGCGGGCGTTGGATACGTGCAGTGTCTCCAATGCGATGGAGAAATTTGAAGTGAGATTGCGGAATGAGGGCTTTGTGCACGGGACAGCGCATTGCCATTTCCCATTGCTCGGCCCGATGCTCGGCTATGCCGTACCGACCGTGATCCGATCGTCCATGCCGCCGATGGCAGGCCGCTGTTACTACAACCGCATCGACTGGTGGCGGTACGTCCTGACAATTCCCGAACCGCGCGTGCTCGTGCTGCAAGACATCGACCACGAACCGGGACTCGGGGCCTTCGTTGGAGCGGTTCATGTGCACATTGCGCGGGCGCTCGGCTGCGTCGGGTGTATCACCAACGGCGCAGTACGCGATCTACCGGCGGTGGAGGCCACGGGCTTCCATCTGTTTGCCCGACAGACCTCGGTCTCGCACGCTTACGCGCACATTGTCAAATTCGGTGAACCCGTCGAGATCGGCGGACTGGCCATCAAGCCGGGCGATCTGTTGCACGGCGACCGTCACGGCGTGCAGAACGTCCCTCTCCACATCGCCGCGGCGATTCCCAAAACCGTCGAGAGCATGATCGCGGCGGAGAAAAGTCTCATCGATTTTTGCGCCTCACCCGAATTCACAATCGAGACTCTCGCGGCACGGTTGAAGAGAGAGCCATTGTTGCCACGCGCGATCGCGAGAACGACGGGACTCGAATGAGCGGTGATGCCCGCGTATTTTCGCGACGCCGGGCGTGGTGGATCGGCGCCGGGGCGCCCGTCGCTTGTTTTATTCTGAGCAGTCTGCGGGCATACGCCCGGAACGTCCGTGGGTGAGGCGAACGCCGCGGCCGCGCCCGTCCGTGTCGGCGTCGTGCAGGTTGGCCGCAAGAGCCTCGGGCGCAGTCTGACGGTCTCCGCCGAACTCGTGCCGTTCCAGGAAACCGACGTCTATGCCAAAGAGTCGGGTTACGTTCACACGCTGCTGGTCGATTACGGTTCGCGAGTGCACGCCGGCCAGTTGATGGCCGTCCTCGAAATCCCGGAACTCGAGGCGCAGTTGCGACAGGACGATGCCATGATCCGCAACGCCAGTGATCGCATCGCGCGTGCCGAGAATGAGCGCAACCGCGTCGAGGCGCAGCATCATGCGCTCCATCTTCAGGCCGACCGCCTCTCCACCGTTGCGCTAAAGCAACCCGGACTGGTCGCGCAGCAGGAAGTGGACGACGCACAGGGCCGCGACCTCGCCGCGGAATCGGCGGTCGACTCGGCGAAATCCAACCTGGAGGCGGTACGCAGCGACCTGTTGGCCACGCAGGCGAAGCGAGAACATGACAGCGTCCTGCTCGATTACTCGCGCATCACCGCTCCGTTTTCGGGCGTCGTGAGTCAGCGCTACGCCAACCTCGGCATGTTGATGCAGGCGGGCACATCGTCGAGCACGCAAGCCATGCCGCTCGTGCGCCTGTCGCAGGACGACCTGTTCCGACTCGTGATTCCGGTGCCCGAAGGCTACGTCCGATTCGTCAAAGTGGGCGATTCGGTGGAGGTCCGAGTGCCCGCGCTCAACCGCACGCTGACGGGGAAGGTCGCCCGTTTTTCGGTGGACGTGAAGGCCGACACGCGCACCATGCACACCGAGGTGGATGTCGCCAACTCCGACGGCAAACTCGTCTCCGGCATGTATGCCGAGGCGGTGCTGCGGCTGGAACATAAAGACGGCGCGCTGGCCGTGCCGCTGCTCGCGCTCAATCACCAAGGCGGCCAAGTGACGGTGTATGCCGTTGACGCTCAATCGAAAATCGAGTCGCGCACAGTCACTCTTGGCATTCAAACCGACACCGACGCCGAGATTATTTCGGGTTTGAGCGAAGGCGACACGATTGTGGCCAGCGATCGAGGCGGATTGCGGGTCGGGCAAAAGGTGCGTCCGCAGCCGATGAACCTCGATCAGGGCAACGGCAAAGAGAATGCGCCGAAGGACAACTGAAGCCTAGCCATGCCTGGATTCTCGATCCGCAACCCCTATTTCATCATCGTCGTCTGCCTCGTTCTTGTGGTTGTGGGCGTGGTCAGTCTGGTGCGAATGCCGGTCGATCTGTTCCCCACCATCAACTTGCCCGAAGTGGTTGTCGCCACGTTCTATTCCGGCATGCCGCCACAGGACATCGAGGTGGACATCACCAACCCACTCGAGCGCTTCTTTACGCTTGCGAGCGGCATCGATCACATGGAGTCCCGATCGATGCTCGGCGTCAGCATCATCAAGGTCTACTTCCAACCCGGCACCAACGCCGATGCCGATGTGACGGAGTTGTCGAACCTCGCGCTGGCCGACCTGAAGCGCCTGCCGCCAGGTACGCTGCCTCCGGTCGTATTGAAGTTCGACGCATCGAGCCTGCCGGTGTGTCTGGTGACGCTCAAGGGCGAAGGTTTGACGCAGACCGAGCTGCACGACATCGGCCAGTTCACTATCCGCAACCAGATCGCCGTGGTGAAAGGCGCAGAAATCCCTCCGCCGTTCGGCGGCAAATACCGCCAGGCGATGGTGTACGTCGATCCGTACAAGCTGCTCTCGCGGCAGTTGAGCCTGATGGACGTCGTTGAAGCGGTGAACAAGAACAACCTGATTCTGCCGGCAGGTGACGTGAAGATCGGGCCATACGACTATTACGTCTACTCGAACAGCCTCGTGGAAAAAGTGGACGACATCAATAACATCCCCATCAAGACCTCGGGTGCGAGTTGGGTCACGGTGGGGGATGTGGGAGAGGCGAAGGACGCCAACCAGATCCAATACAACGTCGTTCGCGTGGACGGCCAGCGCTCGGCCTACCTGCCCATCATGAAGCAGGGCGGCGACACCAACACCATTGAAGTAGTCAATGGCATTCGCGAAATGCTCCCGAAATTGATCGATATACCAAAACAACTTGTGAGGAGCGTCGTCTTCGATCAATCGGCCTTCGTCAAAGAAGCCATCCGGACGGTGCTCCACGAAGGGCTGCTCGGCCTGGCGCTGACCTCCCTGATGATCCTGATCTTCCTGGGCAGCATGCGGGCAACCTTCGCGGTGTTTTTGTCGATCCCGCTTTCGGCGCTCGCCACGTTTGTCGTCCTCTCTTTGATGGGCAGCACTGTGAATACGATGATCCTCGGTGGCATTGCGCTGGCGTTTTCGCGCGTCATCGATAACTCTGTCATCTCGCTCGAAAACATTTTTCGCCACCTCGAAATGGGTTCGTCGCCGGCGGTTGCAGCGGAACAGGGCGGCGCCGAGGTCAACCTCGCAGTGCTCGCGGCGACGCTCGTGGATGTCGTTGACTTCCTCCCGGTCGTATTTCTCTTTGGTGTGAGCAAGTTCCTCTTTTCGGCACTGGCGCTATCGTTCGGACTCTCGATGATCGCCTCGTTCGTCGTGGCCATGACGGTCATCCCGCTGTTCTGCTCGAAATACATGAAAAGTGTGCCGGGCGCGGGACACCACACCCCCCTGGAAGCGGAAGAAAAACTGCCGGAGGACACGGGGCGTTCCTGGGGCGGGCGCTTCAATGCGGCGTTCAACCGCGCGTTCAACCGGTTCCTCGACTTGTATGAGCGGAGGGTGCGCTGGGCGCTGGAGCGCCCCGGCCTGACGGTTGCGGCACTGGGAGGATTGTTCGTCGCCAGTTTTGCTATCTACCCGCTGCTTGGCGTGTCATTTTTTCCGCGCACCGACGCCGGCCAATTCACGATCAATTTGAAGGCGCCGACGGGCAGCCGCATAGAACGCACTGAAGGCTGCGCCGCACAGGTCGAGGACCTGATTCGCAAGATTGTTCCCCCGCACGACTTCAAGATGGTGGTCTCCAATATCGGCGTCGTGCCGGACTTCTCCGCTTTGTACACGTCCAATGCGGGTTCCTACACGGCAACCATCCAGGTCGCGCTCCAGGACGACCACAAGACGAGCAGCTTCGAATACATGGACCGCGTCCGCGACGCCATCCACAAGAGCTACCCCGAACTGCGCACGTTTTTCAGCAGCGGCTCCATGCAGGACGCGATTCTCAACTCCGGCATGCCGGCGCCGATTGACGTCCAAGTCAGCGGCCGCAATTTGACGGCGGACTTCGGCGTCGCGCGGGACCTCGCGACGAAGTTTCGCGGACTGCGCGGCGTGGGCGAGGTTTACGTCCCGCAAGACATGAACTACCCCGCGCTGCGGTTGAACGTCGATCGCGTGCACGCGGCCGAGTTGGGGCTGAGTCCCCAGGAGGTTATGTACAACGTAATCACGGCGTTGAATTCGAACGTGATGATCGCGCCAAGTTTCTGGGTCGATCACGTCACCGGCAATGACTATTTCCTGACCGTGCAGTACAAAGAAAACGGTAGCGGCTCCATACGCAACACGCTGGACCTGACGAATATCCCGCTGCGCGCGGCAGGCCTGAAGCAGCCGACCACGCTGGACAGCGTGGTCAAACTCGAGACGCTGGAAACGCCCACCGAAGCCGACCACTACCAGATTCAGCGCGTCACCGACGTGTTCGTCACGCCGCTCGGCGAAGACCTCGGCGGCCCGGCCAGGCAGATCCAGGTAATCATCGCCAAGACAAACTTGCCGCCGGGGGTTCGCATCGATTTGCGCGGCATGGTGCAGGGTATGAACCAGTCCTTCAAAAGCTTCGGCTTCGGGATGACGCTATCGGTCGTGTTGCTGTTCTTGATCCTGGTCGCACAATTCCGCTCGTTCATCGATCCGTTGCTGATCATGCTGGCAATTCCAATGGGCTTCATCGGAGTGCTGATCATTCTGCCGCTGACTGGCACGACCCTGAACGTCATGTCGCTGATGGGCGTGCTGATGCTGATCGGCATCGCGGACTCGAACAGCATCCTCATCGTGGACTTCGCGCACAAGCTCGAGGGGCAGGGTCTCTCCGTGCAGGATGCCGCCATCACGGCGTGCCGCGTCAGGCTGCGGCCGATTCTGATGACGTCGCTCGCCACGATCATCGGCATGCTCCCGATGGCCATGAAGCTCGGCACGGGCGCGGAGCAGTACGCGCCGATGGCGAAGGCCATCATCGGCGGACTGACGACTTCGGTGTTGTTGACTGTGTTTATCGTGCCCGCGGCGTACGTTTTGATCTACCGGCACAGGCGTGCGCCGACACAACCGGAGCGCGCCGAATGAGTGGAAGGACCGAGGGCCGCGTGATGAATCGAATTGCCTGGGCGTGCGCGCTGGGTGCACTCGCGTGCGCCGCGACCGGTTTTGCGCAGAATCCCGCGCCGGAAAAGCTCACGTTGCGCCAGGTCGAAGACCTGGCCTTGAAGAACCATCCTCAAGTGATGGCGGCGCAGGACCTCTCATTGGCCGCGGGCGAGCAGGTCCGGGAAGTTCGGTCGGCGTATTTCCCCACGTTGAACGCCGACCTGACGGGGTCGCAAGCGAATACAGCAGCGCGCATTGGCGCTGGGGCGCTGGTCGCCTCGCGGCTCTTCGACCGCGCCGGCCAGGGCATCACGCTATCTCAGCTCATCACGGACGCCGGGCGGACCCACAACCTGGTGGCCAGTTCGAAACTCCAACAACAGGCGGCACAGCAGGATTACCAGGCAACACGTTACGACGTGTTGCTCGCCGTGAACCAGGCGTACTTCAATACTCTGCAGGCCCAGGCGGTCGTCAGGGTGGCGCAGGAAACGGTGGCGACGCGAAAGCAACTCTTCGATCAGATCTCCGCGCTGGCCGAGAACAAGCTGAGGTCGCAGCTTGACGTCAACTTCGCCGATGTCAACTTGTCGGATGCCAAACTGTTGCTGCTTCGCGCCGAAGACAATCTCCAGCAGGCCTTTGCGGAGCTGGCGCGCGCGATTGGCACGGACCAGAGCGCGATGTTCGAGTTAACGGAAGAGCCGCTTCCGCCGAGCCCCCCGCTGCAGCCTGACCCAATGATCGCCGAAGCATACAAGAACCGGCCCGAGCTGGCCAGCCTGCGTCTAGCCGGCGAGGCTGCGCACCGCTTTGCAGAGGCGGAAAAAGACCTGTCGCGTCCGGCCGTGACCCTGGTCGGAGTCGCCGGGTTTCTGCCCGTGATCAACACAAACGGAATCCCGGCCGAGTACGAGGGTGTGGCGGTGAACGTCGATATCCCAATTCTTAATGGCCATCTCTTCGCCGCGCGCCGGGAAGCCGCGCGTTATCGGGCTTCTGCTGCCGATCAGAGGTTGAAGGATCAGCAACTTCGTGTTGCGCGCGATGTGCGTTCCGCGTGGGCCAGCACGACCACCGCCCGCCAGCGTCTCGATGTCGCGGCACAGTTCGTCCAGCAGGCAAAGATGGCGCTAGACCTCGCGCAAGGACGTTACGATCTGGGCTTGTCGTCAATCGTAGAGCTGACGCAGGCTCAGTTGAATTTGACCCGCGCAGAGATCGAGACCCTCAGCGCGAAGTATGACTATCAAACTGAGTACTCAGCGTTGCGATTCTCAATCGGTGCATTGCGGTAGAACTTGGGCCCTAAGCGTTGGTTGAAACCACGGAGAATGACGCCCCCGGAATTCTCCATTCTTATTGGGATTCGGTTCCCGCGTTTACTCTGGGGAGAGATTTCAGGCTACGATCAATGGCACCGATTCGCGTCTTGATTGCCGACGATCACCCGCTCATCCGTAGCGGCCTGCGTGTCTTATTAGAACGCGAGAGGGAATTCGAAGTCGTCGGTGAAGCCTCGGATGGTTACGAGGCTCTAGATCTCGCGTTGAAGTGTGACCCGGACGTCGCAATGCTCGATGTCGGAATGCCGCGATTGAACGGCATTGACGTGGCGCAACATCTCTCGGCAAGAATGCCGTCAATCCGCATCATTGTAGTCAGCATGCATTCGGATGAGGGCTACGTGCTGCGTGCTATGAAGGCAGGCGTGAAGGGCTACCTACTGAAAGCCTCCGCGGAGAGCGACATCCTGAATGCGGTTCGGGCCGTGGCCTCGGGGAATGCATATTTTAGTCCCGAGATCAGCCGCATCCTGGCCGAAGAATTCACCCACGAGATGCGCCGGAAAGGGGTTGAGGACAGCTACGACTTGCTCAGCATCCGGGAGAAAGAAATCCTGCAGATTCTGGCAACCGGCAAATCCAATCGTCAAATCGCAGAAATGATCCACGTCAGCGTGGCCACGGTGGAAACCCATCGCAGCAACATCCTTCAGAAACTCAACCTGCACAGCTTGCCGGAGTTGATCCTCTATGCGGTGCGGAGAGGTCTGATCTCATGAGCAACGGACTCCACGGATAGCCCCTCTTTCGGATGGTCCGGTAATGGAAGTTGAACTGCAACGATTGTTCCGCGCCCGGCGCCGGATTGTATCTGCAGGGCGCCACCAAGGTGGTGGGCGCGTTCTTCCATCCCGAGAAGTCCCAGCCCCTTTTCCCGCTGGGGATCGAAACCGGCACCCTCATCCCGCACGGTTAGCATCAGCTTGCCCGAACTCACCCGCGCGTAGACCCAGGCGCTGTGCGCTCCGGCATGCCGCGAACTATTGCGCAGAGCCTCCTGCACCACCCGGAAGACGCAAGTCTTGTGCTCTTCAGGCAAATCGTCAGGGAGTTGCTCCGCGTTCACCTCTACGTGGAGGTTCGAAGTGCGCGACATCTCTCTCGCGAGCCATTTGAGTGCCGGCAAGAGCCCCAGGTCATCAAGCATCGAGGGGCGTAAAAGGAGTGACATGTTCCGTACCACTCGCACGCTGTTGTCGGAAATGTCGTGCAGAGCGGCTAGCTGCTGCAGCGCTAGTTCCGTGTCGCCGCGCTGTAATACCGCGCCCAGATTGTCAATTCCCAAGCTTATCGCCCACAGCGCCTGACCCACTTCATCGTGGAGCTCGCGTGCGACTTGACGCCGTTCATCCTCTTGCGCCCGCAGGACACGGGCCGATAGGCTTCGAAGTTCACTCCGCGCACGTTCAATTTCAGCGAATCGCGTTTCCGATTCCCTCTCCAGTTGCAGAATCCGCCACAGGCTTATCCCTGCCAGCAGGAGGCCAAGAGTCAGCATCAGCGAGACCAATCCGAGCAACCGCGCGCGGAAAAGGGCGAACAATTCGCTGGTTTCACGGCCGCTTGCCTCCAGCCGGTTTTCATTGAGCCGTTCGATGTGATCAGTCAGAGTCAGAGTGGCCGCTCGCCGGGGCAATAGCTCGCTTTGAATAAAGGCGGTGCCCTTCGCGCTTCGTTCTGCCGGGCTCCACTGCAAGGCGGAGTCGAGCGTCTGCAGGTAAGAGCGAGTTCCCTGATCCAGAGTGCGGTAGGTATCCACTTCCTCCGCACGGAGGTACTGTCCGTATTGCGACAGCTCATCCTGCACTCTTGCTTTCGTTTCTGAGTACGACTGCTGGTCCGATACGGAGGCGGTCACGCCGCTGTCGAACAGAAAGTCACGGACATGCGTGCCGGACAAGTAGAGATCAGAACGCAGGCTTTCGAGGATGCGGGTTCGGGCGACGAAGTCCATCCGGTTTCGCTCGTGCCGGGCGTCCATTTCGGACAAGAAGGAGATGGCCGTGATGCCCAGAGTACCCATAAGGGCTATGAGGCCGCCGAATCCTGCCCAGAGCAGCGCTTTTGTCTGGTTCTGAAACACTTGCGGTCACCTCATAAATCGGAAGACTAAGTAAATTGTTGGCAGCTCATCGACGTTCATCGTTTTGACAATTTTGCGAGTAGTGAAACCAACTACATGCAAACCGCCAACCGCCGATACCAGCAAGTCTAGCTATCCTATAGTAAGCACCTGACGCTGGCGGAGTATCCTATCATCTGCGTTCGGGCCCCACCATGATTCACAGCATGAGGTATACCACGCCCAGGCGAAGAGGACACGGTCTGTAACCTCTTCCCAATTGAACGGTTTTGCGATTACGTCGTAGGCATAACACCGGCGGCCTTCCCGCCGAAGGGCCTCATCGCAGAATCGGGATGCTAGGAGCACGCAGGTCGATTGCGGTAGAAAGACGATTCTCTCAACGATTGTCCTCCAGCCTTCTGGCGCCTCCTCGTCGCAAATGACAAGTGGAATCGGCCGTAGCCTAAGAATATCAGCCGCCTCATCGCAGGAGCTGGCCCAACAAATGTCCCACCACTTCACCACGCCGAGCACTGCGAGCGACTCTCGTAAAGAGTAGTTTCGTGCTACTAGGAGCACGGCCATCCGATGCTGCATGGACCTAGCGCCGGCGGCCGTCGGCTCGGAGAGATTCCGTGAGATGGGAGCTCCCCACAATTTCTGTAATCTTCTCCATGTAAGCATCACCGGACCCTCCATCGTGGGCGACATTTTGGGGAGCGTCATGTCAGAGAGCGATCTCCTAGCAGTATTCTGAGGCTCCCGTAACCCCACTTGGAATACCATGGCACCCTGATTTCTGTGCTGAAGCGGCGGTATGCCCAATCAGTGAGACGGACGCGCTGGCCGGCGTAACTCACACATTCGGGTCGTGCAAGCGTGAGTTGTCGGGATCGCCGACAGCGCGGAGAGAATACATGGATCGATCTCCAGAAGATACAGTCGGTCCCGTATGGACGTTCGGGGGTTTCTGTGGGACACTGCCAAAAGCTGGTTACAGGATTGTGGCAGCCAATCGCAGGTGTATTCTCCTTTACTTCAGATCGAGTAGGTGGAGGCAAGGAGGCAGGACCGGGGAGGGCGTATCGGTTCCAAGGAATGGCCCGCGCCCCAAGGCCCCGTTGTACGTCTGAGTCCAATCCTCTCAGGAGATGCAAGTTATGGACTCGATGATTCATCCGACTCATAAAGCCATCCTTTTCCACCTGGAAGAGACACTGGCAGCTGAACTGGCCGCATCCCTCAAGGCCGCCTGCTGCGAGGTTCACCACATCTCGACGGCTTCGCCTGCCGTTTCGGGCGATCTTGTCTTCTGCACCACCGGCCCTCAATTCCACGCTGCGAAGACCATGTTCCCGCATCTGCCGGTGATCGTCGTAAGCCGTTTGCCCGAGACCGATGAGTGGCTGGACGCGCTGGAAGCCGGCGCCGCCGACTACTGCGCCGCTCCGTTCGAGATTATCCACCTCCGCTGGCTGTTCGAGACGCATGCGGGAGAGGTGCGGAAGGGCACCGCCGGGGAGAAACGGTCAGCGAAGGGGCCGCAGCCTGATTCGCCGCGGATTCGCCGCGCCAGGTCTGCCGGCTTCATTCGCAGCAGGCAGCAGGAGCAGCAGCGGCGATGAAAATTGCGAAAAGTTGCAGGGACTCGCCAAGTCGCTGCACCCCACGCCATTCGGCTGTTTGACGTCGTTCCCCTCGGCCTTCATGCTTGCCGGCTGAATCCCCGCGCGCCGGGCTGCTTCCTGATGCTCAAAAACTCAGCGGTACGCGTCCGGTCAGCGTGGCGTTAGGGAGACCCGTTGAACCTCCGGCTCACAAAGTGGCATGAAAGTGGACGCGAGGAGCTGCCACGACCACCGCGCCATGGGCGACTTTTGACAGACCGACCTCCTAGCAGCGCTCTGAGGCTCCCCGAACCCGGCCGGGAATACCGTTGCATCCTGGTGCTTTGGTGGCGGTATGTCCAACCAAAGTGACGGACGCTTTGGGCGGCGGAGCCCGCGCCAGCAGCGCATTGCGCTCGCGCCACGACGCCACCAGCGCCGCCCAGCTCAGCCCGGCGTAGTCGTGCAGCCGCACCCACGCCTCCTGCTGGTAGCCCGGCCCTTCGTAATGCCCGTCCAGCGCCGCCCGCACGAAGCGCTGATGATTGTTGGCCGCCGAATCGAGCAGGTGTCCCAGCAATTCCTTGCGCTGCCAACCGCCCGGCCGGAAGGGCTCGGCGGCCTGCTCCTCGCTGACCGCGCTCAGGCGCGCTGCAGCGGCCGCGATCCGATCTTCAAACAGCTCTCCCAACTCTGCTGGCATGGATACCCCCTGGACTTCAGCATGCCACGGCCGTGCGGGCAGGGCAGGGCTTCCAGGTTTAGGAAATCGCGAATACTGTTCCGAGTCTTGGGGTTCATGTAACCGACGCACAATCGGCATGGGGTCAAGCTTGACCCCCTTACCGGTTTATAATCAGCGGCCTACAGACAGGAAAAGGTCAAGCTTGACCTTTCTGCCTCCGCTCGCCTTACGCTACCCGCCCGCGCGGCATCCAGCGCTTCGGCGCGCGCCAGAGAATTCACCGCCGACGGATCCTAGCTTCGCTTGTTGTGCTGGACCCCAATGCCCATGCCTTTGATGGGCTTTTTCAGCACGCCTCGCAATACAGCCAGGCGCGCCATCACCAGCAGATCGGGGTCGGTCACGCGCGCCAGCAGCGGCTCCGCGTCGAGCCCGTGAATCGTCGCGGCGGCCACCATCACCGTGCGCCAGCTTTGCATCGAGGGCCAGGACTCGCGCGGCGCAAAGTTGGGATCGTCGGCGTTGGCGTCTTCCTTGTAAAGCGTTTCGCAGGCCGCCATACCGTGCTCGATCGCCTTGTCGGCCAGATCCACTTCCTTCGCCTTGGCCGCTGTCTCGGCGAATGCGGCCCAAAGCTGAGCGGCGTTCAGCATGTCCTTGACACCGCGCAGTTCCGTGTCCACCTGCGCGAGCACCTGGTGCGCGCTTTCCGGATCCTTCTCCACGGCCTCCTGCGCAATCTGCAGCAGTGTCCGCGCACGAATCGATTCCAGCGGAATCTGCTTTGCTTTCTTGATCGCCGCCAGGGCACTGTCCGTCGCCAGCTTGAGCGCCTCTTCCGCCAGTGCATCCGAGACCGCATTCAGCCGCATCTGCTCCTGCACCTGTCCATCCGAGTTATGCATGTCGCTGATGCTCTTTGTCTCCGATGTTCGATCGCCGCCGCTCGATGCCATCGAGGCGCTCCCATCCGGAAAGCGCTCCAGCGCCGCCGCCAACGATGGCCGCTGATCTAGGATCTCCTTGGCGCCTTTCGGATCCACGCTTTGCAGAACGCCGATCAGGTCGAACAGTTCGGCATCGGTCTGGTTGTCGAACGTCACCGAGCCTTTGGCCGTACTCTTGGTGACCGACATATCCTCCGGGCGCTTCATTTTCAGCACCGTCGTCACGGCGCGATGCACCGCCGGGTCGAGCACGGTCCGGGGCGTCGAGCGCCACTGGCCCTGCAACAACAGGCTGAAGCCCTCGATGTCGCTCTCCGAGGTGAACGACGACGCAGCCGCGGAAAAGATCTGCGTCCGCCGCGCGTCGTCCTCCGCCAGTTCTTTCAACACCATGTTGGCTGCCGTATAGGGGTAGGCTTCCGGCGTCGAGTACAGCTCCAGAATTGAAATCGCGCGCTCGAGTTCTTTCTGTTCGATCAGCCTGGATACGATCATGAACAGCGGGAAACCCCGTGCCATAGGGCTCAGTCCGGCCAGCAATTCCGCTGCCCCGCCGGGATCGTAATTCGCCATGATCACCAGCACCTGCGACTGCGCCTCCCCCAGCTTCCCCCCGGGCGACGGCGGAATCGCCGCGGCCGCACGGAAGGCCTGCGCCAGCAGATCGAGTGTCTGCGCCTTGTCCTCGGCGCCATACAACTCCGCGGCGTCCATGAGCGCCGCCACTTGCACCGAGAGCGAGGCCGCCGGGATCATCTCCACCGTGCTCTTCAGAAACTCCTGAACCGGATTCTTCGGAACGGGCTTCTTTTCCCGCTGCCCCTCCGGTTTTTCAACCGGCGCTTTCGCGGCCGGCGCGGCTTCCTGCGCGCTCAAGGCCGCGCAACACACCAGCGTCATCGCCCAACCCAATCGCCAACCTTGCCGCATCGCGAGCTCCTCCCTCTGGGCTGACCGAATCCCCACCGAACGGCTCCGCCAACCAGCCTACCGGCGCCTGAGCCTCATCCCCGTTGGACGCACTCCGCAGGCCTTCGATAGCCGCGTTTTTTGGAAAAGCTCGAAGTCCTTTTCCCCGCTCGGCGCTGAAGAAACCTTTGGCTCAACGTTCGCCAAGAGTCGGCTACCTGCTGCAATGTTGTTCCAGAAACCGAAAGACGTCGTCGGCCCATACGGCGCCTCCAAAGTAGCCGAAGGTGTGGCCATCCTCCTTCGACTCACCGAACGGAGGGTAAATCTTCATCTCGAACGGCTTACCAGCATCCTTCATCGCCGCCGAGAGCGTTCTGCTCGGCGAGAGATCGTAGTCGTTTTCAGGTTGCAAAAAGAGAATCGGCACACGCAAGTTTCGGACCGCGCGGGTCATGACGGCCTGGAGGTCGGGTGCTTGCGCCCAACTCTCCGCACCGCCGGAAAAATCGACCGCGGCACAGTACGATCCTCTCTCGGCGCCGAGCACCGTTTCAATGCCACCAAAAGAAGTACCGGCAACCGCAATGCGATTTGATCGAACAAGGCCGTTCTTTCGCAGCCAGGCTAGCGCCGCCAGTTGGTCGTTGAGATGATCCGTCTCAAGAAGCCGGATCATAGTTGCTGCGCCTGCACGAATACCGCCGTTCTTTATAGCCGCAGCAATCTCGTCACGGATGTAAGGACCTGCCGACGCGCTCAGTCCCTGACCCCGCCGGGAGGGCATGAAGAACACCCATCCGTGGTTCGCAAAAACTGGGCCGAGCGCTTCACTGGCGGTCGAACTATCTGCGGCACTCCCGTGGTTGTAAACGACTGCCGGGAACGGTCCCGCCCCCTTTGGCCGGTACAGCACGCCATGAAGAGTCAGGTTCCCGCTGGGGAATGCAACAACCTCCTGACCGGACAAGAGAAGCGAAAACGAAAACAACGCAATGATATACCGGAGCATTCAAACCCATTATCGTGCGGCTTGATGCAGGAATGGCTGAAAACGGTAAAACTGTGCGATCCGGAACATCAGGAACAGACTGGTGGCTGAAAAGCACCGCGGTGGTGGCAGTCGGCCATTCACCACATCTCAATTTATTGAATATAAATAACTAAAGTTTGGCATAAAGATTGCACTAATCGGGACAGAAGATACCAGAAAGGATCGGAGACCCATGACCATCCGACACAAACTGATCGCTGCTCTGCTGCTGGCGTTCCCTGTGGCCCCTGTGCTGCCACTGCTGGCGCAGGAGCCCAATCCGCCCGCGGAGCAGAACCAACAATTGGACCCCCAGTCCGCGCCTTCGGAGCAACCACCCGTGGCCGCACCGCAGCCCGGCTATGATCAACCCCGGCCGCAGCCGCGGCCCGCACAGCCGGCGCGCGCCGGCTGGCACCGCTTTGACGAACCCGACCGGGTCGAGCATCCGGCGCTGCCGATGAATCTGACTCTGCCCGCCGGCACCTGGCTCAACGTGCGCGTGGACCAGGGCCTGTCGAGCGACCATAACAAAGCTGGGGACGTTTGGACAGCTACTTTGACGCAGCCCTTGATCGTCAACGGGCGCGTGCTCGCCCGGCGCGGCCAGATCGTCGGTGGCACTGTCACCGAAGCCCAGAAGGCGGGCCACGGGAAAAAGGAATCGCGACTGGCCTTGGATCTGAATCAACTCACCCTGGCCGACGGACGCCAGGTGCGCATTCAAAGCCGTCTGATCGAGTTCCACGGACCACCGGTATACCGGGGCCGTGAGATCGCCGCAGTGGGCACCACAGTAGCCACGGGCGCAGCGATTGGCGGGGCCGTCGGCGGCGGTTCGGGAGCGGGCATTGGCGCGGCGGGCGGCGTCGTGGCCTCCACCGTCGGCGTGATGCTGACCCACGGCAAGCCAACCGTCGTCTATCCGGAATCCCAACTGACCTTCCGTCTGGAGGCGCCGTTTGTCTTTGCCGTCAACAACGAGACCACTTTGCGGGCCTTCGCGCCGGTGCAAGCAGACGATTATCTGTCGTCGCAGCGCGGCTTGCGTACCAGCATGAACTCGCAAGGCGCAGATCGGCCTTCCAGCCTCTACGCGCCTTATCCCTACTCCTACTACTCGCCCTATTACTACAGCCCGTACTTCTACGGGCCGGGTCTGGGCCTGTATTGGGGCGGCGGCTGGGGTTGGGGCGGAGGCTGGGGTTGGGGCGGCGGTTGGGGCAGAGGCGGCGGCGGCGGCTTTCGCGGCGGGCGCCGCTAAGCCACGCCGGATCTGAAACTCGACTGTTGTACGCTTCGACTGGGCCGGTTGCCGGGCTGCAAACCTCGGTGGCCGGCCCAGTCTATTGATGTTAGGTCGAGACATCGTCGGGCGAGCCGTCTCCGGCCACGGAGAGCGGGTCCAGCAGATGGCGCGGTCTGTACTTGCGCATGTCCCAACGCGCGCCGCCCACAAATTCGAGGCCCGCGACGTAGCCGAAATCCGGCTCGTGGTGGCAGTAGCAGACCGCTCCGCTGAATACGCCGCGCAGACAACGGATCTGCACCGTGGTTCCCACGCTCAGCGCCGCCTCCAGGATGATGGAAGCGCCCTGGGTGGAGATCTCCTCGAGATTGGCGATGGCCCCGTGCCGCTGCCCGTTCTGGTCCCGCCAGCCGACCTCGACCAGGTCGGCGCACAAAACGCGCCGCTCTATCCGTCGTTCTTTCATGCTCCTCACTCACCCCTCATATCGGACGGAGCGCGGTGGGACTGAACCACAATCTCAGGCGGACGCGCCGCGGACGGTTCACCGCGGTGCATCCAGGCGCGACCTCTCGCGGTGCGTACGATCCGGGTGGCCCTCGCGCGTGCCGCGCCCCAGGCTGCGCCGCGACAAGATGCAGCCCGTGGCGACAGGGAAGAGCTTCCGATGGATGATCCTCAGTACTCGATGCGGGCCTCGCGGGCGCCATTCAGAATCGACCAGCGGCCGGCTTCGATCACGCGTTCGTTGTAGCCGCTGTTGGCCGGAGTGGCGATGATGCCGGCCCGATCGATCTCGTCGAGCGCCTGGCGGCGGCTGAGCGCGGAGTCGCACGTTTGCTCCAGGCGCACGACGGTATTCACGATGTGCGCGATGGAACGGTAGCCATAGCCCACCGGCGTCAAGCCGCCAGTGCCGGAAAGGAAAGGGAAAGGGGACGTCCTGATGTGTCCCCGAAGAAAGGGGACGTCCTGATGTGTCCCCGAAGAAAGGGGACGTCCTGATGTGTCCCCGTGGGGTTTTCTCCTTGCTGAATGGGGAAAGGGGACGTCCTGATGTGTCCCCGTGGGGTTTTCTCCTTGCTGAATGTTGTCTTCGGCGATTGGATTCCATGCGCACCTGCCGGCAACTGATTGACCAGCATGCTGTTTCAGTATGAGAGAGTTGTTCCAGAGCGTCCAGTCCGTTTTGCGCGTTCACGCTCGATTCGCTGCGCCCTCGGGTGCGTGACCGGCGGGTGAACCCTCAGCCGTCCTACAATCAGTGTTTTAGAACCAATCCGCTGGAATGGGTCCGGGATAAACGGCAACAGAATCCCGGAGGGACACATCAGGACGTCCCCTTTGCCCATCAGGACGTCCCCTTTGCCCTTTGCCCTTTGCCGTGACCGGCGGGCGAACCCTCAACCGTCCTGCAATCAGTATTTCAGAACCAATCCGCTGGATCAGGGGCGGTATAAACGGCAACAAAATCCAGGAGGGACGCATCAGGACGTCCCCTTTGTCCTTTGTGGACGTCCCCTTTGTCAAACACAACATCCAGCGAAGGCGCTCCGGTCGGTGTCATGAGGTCCTTTCCAATTCTGCCTGCAAGAACCGTTGTAACGGGAATCAAAGCAGAGCGCAGGCTTCTTCAAAACTCAAACGCGGATTCCGGGCATGGAGCCGCGAGCGGTCTCCATATCCGATATTGCACAGGAAATTGGCTCTGACGTGGGTCAGCGGGAAGAACTCCTGACAATAGTCCCCGGCATGTTTGCCCGCCCGCGGGCGATGGCGCGAGCGGCGATTTCACCGTGAAATCACCGCAAGAACACCGTGGAAACATGGTCCGCGCATGGTGAATCCATGGTGAATCCACGGTGCGTGCACGGTGCGTGCGCGGTGCGCCGCACGACGTATGCGCCGTTTTGTCGCGCCGCGCCTGGCGCACGATCCAAGAAAAAGGCGGCCCACCCGCTGGGGAGCCGCCTTTCGACGAGCCGGATTGAAAACGGGATCGGGCCCCATGGAGGACCCGATCCCGGGAGGAGGTCGGTCTTACTCAGACTTCACAGGCTTCGCGGCGCCGCTCACGATGGTGGGAGTGACGTTCCCGTTATGCCCGATAGCAGTGGGCAGGATCGTGCCCGCGGGCGGAAGGGACGACTCATGCATGATGGAAACTGCATAGGCGCCCGACGGACCGTGGCAGACGGTGCAGCTTTCGCCGAGTGCCGAGGTGTTGGACTGGGCGTGGGACAGAGTACTGGCTTGGGCGTGGCAAGCGGTGCAATCCGCCGTAACGCGCGGCATCGGATTGACCGTGCTTTGCGGATCGACCATGGCGTTCAGGCCTTCGGGCAGGTTTTGCTCGGAACCGTTCTCGTGGCACATCTCGCAGTAGCCGATGTTGGCCGCCGAACCGGTTGAGTTCATCACGGGATAGAGCGTATTCGAGAAGTCGTTGTGGCTGCCGCCGTAGCCGACGACGATGTAGGTGGCGCCGGTGTAAGCTTTGACATCCGCTCCGCCGTGAATATGGTGGACCATGTAGCCGAAGTCGAACGGACTGCGGAGGCGTAGCCTTATCGACCGGATTGGTGGCGCTAGCACGCGTCGAGACGTCCGTTTCGGATGGGTTGTGACACGTCACGCACATCTCGATGCGGTCGCGGTTGGCTCCGTGCAGCGACAAGTAGGTATGGCAGGCGTTGCACTTATTCAGGCTGACCACCGTGCGGCGCGGCGTGACGGGAGAGCCGTCCACCGAGAAGTAGGTCACCAGGTTGTGAGCGCCGTATTCGGTACTGACCTGCTGCACCGTGCCGGGCAGAATTGTCAGCGCGCGCCGGCCCTCGAGCCCGATGGAATAGGTGCCCGTGGCGTTGGCCGGAATGGAGTGAGTGAAGGTGTAGGTGCAGTTGCCGCCGCTGTCGCAGCTTCCGCCGTTGGTCACAGTCTCGGAAATGTAACCGTGCGTCGTCTGGTCGGCGCCGAAAGAGGTGTAGCCGTAGTCGCTGGCCGGACCGGCCATCACGGCCGCGATGCGTCCCGGCGACTTGGCGAGTTCGCTCAGCGCAATGGCGTTGCCCGACTTGTCCTGCAAGGTGAATGTGATGGTCGGCGCGTTACCGGCCGTGGCGTTGGTCACCTGGAGGTTGCCGAACACCATGCCCGGCACGAAGCTCTGCTGGTCCGGAATGAGAGCGCTGGGGTTGATATGCGCGCCCAGCACCGAGGCGTCGAGCGGCAGCTCGCCCTTCAGGATATGGCAATCGGTGCACTGGCTGTCGTCCTGTTCCACCAGATTGACGTGGTTCAGACCGGTCGCGAAATTGACGTCGTCATGGCAGGCGCCGCATGCGGCCCGGTTGGCCTGCGACTGGAAGTAGCCGGCCTGGGTCGCGCCGTACTTGGCGTCGTGACAGGTCGAGCATTGGCCCGGATCGGAAGGATAGGCGACCGTGGAGAAGTCCGAAACCGCTCCGCCGTAGCCGTAGATCTGATACGGTGTGCCGGCCTTCACGCTGGGCAGGTTCTCGCCCATGTGGAGGCTATGCACCAGCACCGGGAAATACAACGAATTGCCCGACGTCGGATCGGCCGTCGCCTTGGTGTGGCACAGGACGCACAGGTCGGCGCCAATGGCTTGGCCGCCGTGCCAATTCAGATTGAGGTGACAGCCGTTACAGGCCGCCGTGCGCACCACATCGTGGAACTTGGCGGGGCCCGCGACGCTCCACGAGACCTTGACCACGCTGTAGCCGGCCGGCACCGGGTTGGGGCTGGCCGTGAAGACCATGTTTCCCAGCGATGGCGGAGGCGTGCCAGTAGACTGCAGTGTGAGCGTGGCCAGCGTGTTGCCCGAAACCTTGTCGACCAGGTAGAACGCGTCCCCGGCGCTGGCCCAGGCCCCGGTCGTCGCCGTGCCGGAAGCGCCCCCGGCAGCAAACAGCGCACCCGTGGGGGAGCCCATGTGGATCTCAACATCATTCAGCGACGGCGCCCCGCTGGGCACGAAATCGAGCGTGCCGGCCGCGTAGTACGTGCTCAGCGAGAACGACGTCAGGTTGCGCGAGGAAGTGCACCCCACCCGATGCGTCGCTGTCGGATCGAACCCGGAGGGGGCCTTCACACCCAGAGTGTAGGTGTAGGTGCCGTCGCCCACCGGACTCAGAGTGCCCGACTCGTCGAACCAGACCTCGGTCGTCGTATTGCCCGTCGTGGAACTCGTTGAGGGAGAACTGGTGTATGAAACGAAATCATTCGAGCCATTGGGCAGCACGGCCACCGTGCAGGCTACCGTTATGGCGCCGGGCGTTGCCACGCCCGTCGGATCGAGTTGCAATCCCTCAGGATCTGTGAGGGAGACCGTCGCGGCCATTGTCCCATCCGCGCCGATACTGGCTGAAAGAACCTTAAGGACCAACCCTGGCCGAACAAAATCTATGACGCTGGACTGGCCGAGAGCGGCCTTTTGATTTATTGCGAAATCGTGTTTCACCGAACCGGCCGTCAAAATCGAGATCGCCACAACCGCGAACATGGCGATCAGTTTACCCTTGGTTTTCCCGAGGGGCGGTATGCGCATAGAGACCTCCGGTTCCCGCAATGCATGTCGCCTTCCAATGTTCTGACCGGCCAAATTGTGGAGAAATCCAACCAAATCCCTCCTGTTTCATGGAAGTTGATGTGTGCGCGCGCGGCTCACCCCAATTCTGGGTGGGGCAAATCACCCCCAATCCGCGGTTTGGTGCGTACAGCACCACCCACACTTCCACCTGCCCCCCGTCGGCGCATCGGGCCTCCTGCAGGACATCCGTGTCTGCGCCAGACGCCGGCATTCGACTCCCGGCCGCGTCCTGCTGTCCGGACCCCTTTCTCAGGGAATAGAATGGGCACATCCCAATGCAACGATCACTTCTGCTGGTCTGCTTTCTGAGCGCGGCGTTTGCCCCCCTCGCTCGTCCGCAGGACCTACCCCTCCGCTGGACCGAACAGCGGGCCAACGACTGGTATCGGCAACAGCCCTGGCTCGTCGGCGCGAACTACATCCCGGCAACGGCCATCAACGAACTGGAGATGTGGCAGGCGGAGACGTTCGACCCCCAACGCATCGACCTGGAGCTCGGCTGGGCGGAAAGCATCGGCATGAACACAATGCGCGTTTTCCTCCACGACCTGCTCTGGCAGCAGGATGCCGCCGGCTTCCGCCAGCGCATTGACACCTTTCTCACGATAGCCGCGAAACATCACATCCGCCCGATGTTCGTGCTCTTCGATTCGTGCTGGGACCCCAACCCGAAACTAGGTAAACAGCCCGCGCCCAAGCCGGGCGTGCATAACTCCGGCTGGGTGCAGAGCCCGGGCGCGAAGGCGCTCGCGGACCCCGCTCAGTTGCCGCGTTTTAAAGACTACGTGCAGGGCATCATCGGCGCATTTGGCCGGGATCCGCGGGTCCTGGCGTGGGATCTGTGGAACGAGCCGAACAACAAGAACGATTCGAGCGCCGGTCCGTCGGAATCGCGGGACAAAGTCCAGACCGTCCTGGTGCTGCTGCCCAAAGTCTTCGCCTGGGCGCGCCAGGCGAAGCCGGACCAGCCCCTGACCAGCGGCGTATGGGAGGGCGACTGGTCGTCGCCCGAAAAACTCTCCGCGATGGCGCGCGTCCAGATCGAAAACTCCGACATCCTCTCTTTCCACAACTACGGCCGCCCGGCCGAGTTCGAGAAGAGCGTGCGCTCGTTACTGCCCTACAACCGCCCCATCATTTGCACCGAGTATATGGCGCGCGGCAACGGCAGCACGTTCCAAGGTTCCCTGCCGGTGGCCAGGAAATACAGGGTGGGGGCCATCAACTGGGGCCTGGTGGCGGGCAAGACCCAGACCTACCTGCCATGGGATTCGTGGCAGCACCCGTACATCGATCGCGAGCCCGCCATCTGGTTCCATGAAGTATTCCACACCGACGGTACGCCCTACCGTAAGGACGAAACAGACTTCATTCGCGACATCACACGCCAGCCCTGAGCGCTCCCGCTCGCGGCGGCTGCCCCCCCGCACCGTTGTTGCCAACCCGCTGCCGGCGTAGGCCGGCCGGTGACCCGCGGCTAGGTTTTCTTGAGTGCCCGGCGAACCGCCGAGGCCAGTTCCATGATGTCCTGATGAGCCGGACCTTCCGCTTCGAAATCACCAATCCACTGGCCCTGCCCGAAGGACTCCACGAACGCCACCCGCTGGTGAACTGGCGGACCTACCTGTTCGCCAAATTGATCGAGCACCTCGCCGATCTCCCGCCCCAAAGCCGTTCGGCTGTCCACCTTGGACGGAATCATCAAGCACGCCGGCGCTCCGTCGTCGCGAATGTCCCGGACCTCGTGAATCAGGTCGAGCGCCCGCAGAGTCGCCGCCAGATCCGCGCCGGACGCCGTAACCGGGATCAACACCAGATCCGCGATGCCGAAAGCAGCCTCAGTGGCTCCTCCGATATGCGGCGGGCAATCGATCACCACATAGTCGCTGTCGATCTCGAGCACCCGCGCTGCCCAGCGCTTGGCGTCCCGGGCATTTTCGAATGGCATCGATTCTACGGGAAACGGCAGCCTGCCGGCGGTTGCCCAATACGTGGCGGTGCCCTGCGCATCGGCATCCACGAGGGTCACGGAATGCTTCTTGCCGAACAGCTCACCCGCCAGATTCACGGCAATCGTGGACTTGCCCGCTCCGCCCTTAAGATTGGCCACGGCCACGAATCGGACCATCGCGATGAGTATACTGCTTTTCCGCAATGATCGGCTGGTTGCCGGTCATTCGTCGAGCTTTAGCACGACTCTCCGCGACACACGACTAAGCACCTCGCTTCAAACGCTTTAGCCTCCTTTGACCTGCTCCCCTCTGAATAATCCCCTATGATCTTCCGCGGGCCTGCACCCGGCCCACGCCTCATTTCCGTCTCCCGGATGCCTCAGAATCGATACCAGTCTGCTTCGCGGCGCGCGGCCCGTGCGTGCCCGTCTCCACGCCCCGCTCTCCGAACTCCTTCAACGACGGTCATCACCAGGCAACCCCACAGTGGCTGCCGGCGATTCCGCATACCCCCGGTCATAACGAGTTTTCCGTCCGCAGCTAGCTTAAATGCCCAAGACGATTCCTGCTTGCCGCCAGTTTCTGCTCCCGGCTTGGCCAGTGACAGTCGTTCATCGCGCTTCCCCCAGGCGGGCCGCATCCTGGGATCGCCGCTCCAATTGCTCTCTGTTTTCATCGCCGGCCACCTCCGCCTTCGACCGGTCCCGAACGCCCCGAATGCTCCGAAGCGCCCGGCTCACTCCTGTTATCGGACCACTGCGACGGTTTGAATAGACCTGCAAGTGCATCGGCCTGCTGTTTATTTCGCCGGCGGCCAGCCCGAGCGGCCGGGCAGGGAAGTATCCTTAGAGTCGAAGCCCATGAATCAGCGCCTCCCGCTCCGCGCTCTCCTCGCTGTGGCGGTTCTCACCGCCGCCCACGCCGGTACTTTTTATGTAGACTGCGCCGCCGGCAACGATGCGCATGACGGCCTTTCGCCCAGCTCCGCTTTCGGCACCCTGGCGGCCATCAGCAGCCGGACCTTCGCCCCCGGCGACCAGATCCTGCTCAACCGCGGGACCACCTGCAAGGGCATCTTCTCGGCCCGGGGCTCAGGCACGCCCACGGCGCCGATCGTTCTCGGCGCCTACGGTTCCGGCGCGGCTCCACTCATCAATGGAGGCACTTACATCGCCGCCGTGTGGCTGTTCAACCAGCAGGGCTGGCACATCGAGAACATCGAAACCAGCGGCGGCGCGCTATACGGGATTCACATCGGCGGCGACAGCGGTCCATTGACCCACTTCCGCATCACCAACGTCGCCGTGCACGACGTCAACGGCGCACTAACGACCAAGGATTCCGGGCTGATCGTGATCAGTCCGGCCGCGAATGGCGCCGCGTTCAACGACGTCGTCATCGACGGCGCCAGCGCCTGGAGCACCACCCAATGGGCCGGCATAGAGGTGATGGGCGCTTCCTACCAGGGCAACATGGACGGCCCGCACGGGCTCAATGTCACTGTTCGCAACTCCATCGTGCATGACGTCTACGGCGACGGCATCGTGTTGTCGATGGTTCAGGGAGGGCTGATCGAGAAGAGCTCCGCCTGGCGCACCGGCGGCCAGCCCACTGAGACCATCGGCACTCCGGGCGGCATATGGACCTGGATGTGCAACAACTGCACCTCGCAGTTCAATGAAAGCTGGCTCAGCACTTCGCCCGGCGTTGATGGCGGCGCATTCGATATCGATTGGGGCACGCGCAACAACGTCGTTCAGTTCAACTACGGCCACGACGCCAAAGGCTACTGCGCGTCCGTGTTCGGCGCCGAAACCCTGACCACGTCCAACGCTACCGTCCAATACAATGTCTGCGTCAACAATGCCCGCGACTCGGCGATGGCGCTGCGCCAGGGCGACATCTTCATCTCAACCTGGGACAACGGCCATCTCAACGGCGTCTCGATCCACGACAACGCCATCTATTGGAGTCCCGCCACCGACGCTTTCGTCCTAAACAACAGCGCCGATTTCACGGGCGCCGGCCTCAATACCTTCAAACACAACATCCTCATCTCGCTCGTGCCGAGCCTGATCCTCAGCAATACTTCCGTGACCCTCGATCAGAACAATTACTGGGTTCTGAACGGCGCGACCCCGAAGTTCCAATACGGCGCGTTCGACGCCCGTGGATTTCGCCTCCTACCAGGCTGCGACCTCCCAGGACCGGCATGGCCGCCTGGCCCCTCTGCCAACCGTGCCCGCCGCCAAGCCTCTCGGTTCGCTGGATCCCTCCTTGTTGGAGGATGCCCAGGGCAGCCCCGCCCTGATCTCGCTGGTTGACGATTCCGCCGACTCTCACAGCCAGATCGTGGTCCTGCGCAGCATGCAGGAACAATACTGGAGACAAGGCCTCAAGCTCCGCCTCCTGGGCTCGCCCAGTCCCGACTGGCGTCTCGACAGCATCCCCTTGGCCAGTGACCAGACGCCGGCGGCCGCTGCGTTGGGCTCAACGCGGCCGATGACTTTCCTGGTTGCGGCGGACGGCACTATCGTCCAACGCTGGACCGGCTTCATCCCCGCCCAATATCCCGGTCTGGCGATCCAGAAACTGCTCGGCACGTGGCAGTTCGGCGATTATGTCATCCCCTCGGCCCACCTGCCGCTCAAGCGCATACTGCCCATTCGGCCCCACGCCCTGGGCCAAGCGGCCGGCGCGCCGGGCTCCGTTTCCCAGTGACGGCCAGCTATGACTCTTAACTCGCCCGCTTCCGATTTTTAGAATTGCGCGTCAGTAGTTCTTTGTGCGCTCGACGCGCGCCCGCTGGGCCCGGCCCATCGCCTTGACGCCCGCCAGCGCCGGATCCTGTTGCGCCAGCAGCGCGAGGTTTTCAGACACCTTCTCGATCGCCCGCGCCATGTCGCGAACGTCCTCTTCCTCGCCGATCAGGCAGAACTGGAACAGCCACACGGCCTCTTCGTAGGCCGCGCGCTCGGAGACCGCACAGTGGCACTGCGAGTAGTCCACCGCCTGCTCCCGTCCCAACCCGAGCTGCGCGCAGTTTTGCGGTGTCGCGTAGAACAGGTCGCTGCGGTAAACCGCTTCGTAGAATCGCCCGTCGCAGGGAATGCCCTCTTTTTCGAGCGCCGCCACGAACAGATCGCGGTGCGGCGCCGGCTGCCCGCTCTCCGGCCGGTACTGGAAGATGTAGCAATAGTGCGTCGTTTGCGTGATTGCGGCCTGCGGCGGCAGCGGCCGCAGGTTGGGAATTCGCGACAGCAGTTCGCTCAGCAGGGCGGCTCTGTCGGCGCGCTTCCGCCGCAGCCCCGGCAGCATCTCCAGTTGCCCCACCAGCAGGGCGATCTGCAAGTCCGTCATGCGGTAGTTCAGGCCGATCATGCGCTGTCCGAACTGGTCCGTCAGGCTCGCCCGTCCGCAGTTCACCACCGTCTGCAGCGCTTCGTAATGCTCCAGCTTGTTGGTGATCACCATGCCGCCTTCGCCCGACGTCACGGTCTTGCTCTCCTGAAAACTGAAGCACCCGATGTCGCCCATCGAGCCCGCGCCGCGGCTCTGGTACGCCCCGCCGTGCGCGTGCGCGCAGTCCTCGATGACCTTCAGCTTGTGCTCCGCGGCTAACTCCAGCAGGCCATTCATCTCCGCGAACCGCATTGCCAGGTGCACCGGCACGATCGCCTTCGTGCGCGGCGTGATCGCCCGGCGCGCGCTCTCCACGTCCAGGCAGTACGTGTCCGGGTTGACGTCGGCGAACACCGGCACCGCGCCCATCGCCAGCGCCGCCGTGGCCGTGCCATCCCAGGTGTAGGCCGGAACGATCACTTCGTCGCCGAAGCCGACGCCCGCCGCCTGCAGCGCCAGCGTGATGGCCACGGTCCCGTTGGCCACCGGCAGCGCGTACTTCGCGCCTTGCAGCGCCGCGAAGTCCTCGCAGAAACTCTTCGCCAGCGGCGTCGGCAGCGGGTATCCGCCCCAATGCCGGCTCTCCACCGTTTTGACGATTCGCTCGATGTCGCTGGGCTGGTACAGCGGCCACGGGCTGAATGGTTTGCGGCGCACCGGGTCGCCGCCGAGAATGGCGAGCTTGCTCATGAAATCACTCCCTCATTGGTCGGTCCGCTTCATTCTATGCACTGCCGCCGCGCGCTGGGTCAGGCGGCGTCTGTCTCAGTCCCGCCGGTTCGCGGCTACTCCAGCTCCATCGTCATCTTGGCGCCGCCCATCTCCGGTATCACCGCCGACAGCTTCACCATGCGCCGGTTCGACTTGCCAATCCACAGCGTGGCCTTGCCCGCGCCGCCGTCGGCCGGCGTCATTTCCACTTTCCATGTCTCGAACTCGCCCGCCGGCACCTTCACCGTCTCGCTGCCCGTCACCTCGAGCTGCATCAACTGCTCCTTCGACTGCTGCTGCTCCATGTTGCGGACAACGGTCTTATAACCGGCCTCGAGCGGCAGCAGCGCGACCACCTGGCCCGCTCCCGCGCCTTCGGCAAACATCGGCCCGCCGAGATCCGCAGTCACCGGGTGCTCCTGGCCATTCATCACCATCTTGCCGGTCACCTTCTTGTCGGCGTAAGCCAGATCGATCGTCGACGGGCCCTGCTGGATCTTGCGTTTCGAGAACAGCAGGCTGCCCTTCTCGTTCCACGTCGTGTCCACCATGTCGCCCATCGGCGTCGCGACCTTCTCCGTGATCATCCACAGGTCGCCGTCCTCTTTGATCTCGGTGGTCATCTCCATGTTCATCGTCTGAGCGCCCATCTGGATCGCCATTTTGAACTTCAGCACCCCCGGCTTGAGCTCCGCCACGGGCTTGGGAACGCCCACCGACTGCGCGTCGATCTTTTTGGCCAGCGTCACGCTCTTCGGATCGACCGTGATCTCCTTCAGCCGCGCCGCCACCTCCGGCGTCATCGCCTCCTGGTAACGGCCGTCGAGGTACTGGGCCAGGAACTTCTCCGCCTCCGCGAACAGCGCCAGGTTATTCACCGGGCGCGCGAAGCCGTGGCCCTCGTCCGGTGCCACGATATACGCCACCGGGAATCCTCGATCACGCAGCGCGATGACGATCCGGTCCGATTCGGCCTTGTTGACACGCGGGTCGTTGGCGCCCTGGGCCACCAGCAGCGGAGTCTTGATCTTGTTCGCCGAGTTCAGCGGCGACTGGCGTTCGAGCTGCGCCTTGCCCTCGCTCGTGCGCGGGTCGCCCATCCGCTTGTAAAACATCATGCGGCCCGCTTCCCAATACGCCGGGATCGAATCCAGCAGCGTGATCAGATTGGAAGGCCCGACGATGGAGACGGCCGCGGCATACAGGTCCGGCGTGAAAGCTACCCCGGCCAGCGTCGCGTAGCCGCCGTAGCTGCCGCCCATAATGCCCACGCGCTTCGGGTCCGCGATGCCCTCCGCCACCAGGTATTTCACGCCCCACGTGATGTCGTCCTGCATCTTCTGGCCCCACTCCAGATTGCCCGCGTTCAGGAACTTCTTGCCGTAGCCCGTCGAGCCGCGGAAGTTCATCTGCAGCACGGCGTATCCGCGGTTGGCCAGAAACTGCGTCAGCCCGCGATAGCCCCACGTGTCGCGGCCCCACGGGCCGCCGTGCGGAAACACGACCAACGGCAGCTTCTTCTCCGGCATGCCCTTGGGCAATGTCAGGTACGCCGGGATTTCAAGCCCGTCCGACGATTTGAACGTGACCGGCCGCATCTGCGCCAGCGCGCCGCGGTCGATCTTTTCGCGGACGCGGTACTCGAGCGTCAGCTTTTTCGTTTTGCGGTCGAACAGGTACGTCCCGCCCGGCTCCGTGTCGCTGCTCGCCGACACCAGGAACAGCGACTCATCCTTGGTTCCCGAGCCGAACTCGACCTGCATGCCCGGCAGCTTCGATTGCAGCAGTCGGTAGTCCGCTGCCCACGCCTTGTTCTTCCAATAAATGCGCTCTTTTTCGTCGGTGTAGACCGTCGCCAGAAGTTCATGCGTGCGCTCGGAGAACACGGCGTTGCCCAGGTCCACGCGCTTCAGCGGGTCGCTCTCGACCAGCGTGGCGTTGCCCGTCGCGGGGTCCAGCAGCTCCAGCGCCGCCAGGTCCACGTCGTCACCCTTGTTGGTCATCAGGTAAACCTGCTTGTCGCCCGGCTCGAACTGGAACGGCTGGCAAATCTCGAACACTCCGCACGAGTAGATCTTCTTGAACCCGTCGGCATCCGCCCGCAGAATCTCGGTGTCGCCGTTTTCGGGCGATCGCAACGCCAGCCGCAGGTTGTCTTTGTTGTCGAAGATCCAGCCGCTGATGCGATCCGTGTTCGTGCGCACCAACGTCTTTTCGCCCGTGGAGATCTTCACCTTGTACAGGTCGTGCCACGCTTTGTCGCGATCGTTCAGCCCGACATAGAGGACGTCAGGGTCGCTCTCCGGCACCGCGAATATCTCTGCCCGCACGCCTTTGGCCGCGGTGATGTTGCGCGCCTTCGGCACGGGCGAGCCCGCGGCCGGCGCATCCGCCGGGTTCACCGCGTAGACGTTGTAGTTTTCGTCGCCCAGTTGGTCCTGCACGTACAGCACGTACTTGCTGTCGCGGCTCCAGAAGTAGGCCGGAATCGGCCGCTTTTTGTCGTTGGTGATCGGCTTGGCCGCCGCGAAAGGTTCCCCGGTCCGTTTGACCCAGATGTTTCGCGTGCCCTCCAGCGGCTTCAAAAACGTCATGAACTTGCCGTCGGGCGAAAGTTGCGCGCCGGAGATCTCCGGGTCGCCGAAGAACAGCTCACGATCGATCAACGGTGGAAGTTCCGCGCGCAATCCCGACGCCAGCGCCAGGCCCAGAAGTAAGACAAGAGCTTTAGCCAGATGTTCCATTTTTGGTGTCCCTTGAGTCGTAGTATACGGCGTCTCGACTCCGGTCCGGCCAGGGTCGGAACACGGCACAACCGATACACGTCGCTGCATCCATTCGCTCCGTGCAATAGCCGCGCCCGCTGGCCCCGACGCTACTCGAATCGATAACTGCGCGCGCCCGCGGTTGGCCGGAACTCGTACCAGCCTGCGGTGGCCTTGACTGCGACTGGACCCAGCGTTTTGCCATCGGCATCGCGGGCCGTCAGCGCACCCGCGTGTTCCGCGCGGAACGCAATGCGGTCGTTCCCATAGACGTCGATCAGTTCCAGCGCCCGCCCGTCATGCCGCAGCGCCACGCTGCCCGTCGCGCCCACATTGCCGCGCTGCGTCCACTGGCCGCGCCCGTCCAGGAACTCGTACTCCGGCGCCGTGACATAATCCAGCCGGTGCCCTCCCACATTGGCCGAGAGTTCGTACAGGCCATTGCGCGGGTTGAATGCCAGCCAGCCGGCCGCGGGCAGTTCGAGCGCTTGGCCGCGCCCGTCCTTCACCGTCCACGCGCCTCCATCCCCACGGTTCACGTACACCTCCGTGCCGTTTTCGTAAATCACGTGCAGCCGCGACCCTGCGATCGCGCCCGTCGCTTGCGCTGCGCTCGGCGTGAGCATCTTCCCTTCCTGGTCCGCGTACTCGATTCTGGCCGGACGCACGAACGCATATTGCTGCTGCAGTTGTTGCAGCATGTAATACGAGCGCGCCATGGCCTCCGCGTGGAACGGCTCGTCGGGGAATTCGCTCACCAGCCAGCCCATGTTGCCGTAACCGATGGTCGTCGCCAGGAACAGGTCCACGTACTCCCGGCGCTTCGGCGATTTCATCCAGCCCGGCTCCATTTTGCTCAGGCTGAACGACGTGTCTCCCATGCCGTAGTCGCACTGCAGCGGATGGATCTCGTTCAGATGGAATGCCACGTCGAGCGGGTGCGTGAGCAGATTCATGTCCGTGTAAACCCACCCGTAGCTGCCCGACTCCAGGCCCGCGTACATCCACTGGTAGGTTCCTTCCGATTGCGTCGGGCCATAGACGCGCTGGTCGTTCAGCAGCAGTTGCCCATAGGCGTAAAACGTCGCCGCCATCGTTCCCGCGCCCGGCACGCGCGCATCGAAATCGTTGTACTCCCATTGCGGGTTGGCCGTATGGACGTCCGTATACGACATCTTCACGCCGTACATTTTCTCGATCCGTTGCGCGTAGTATTCGTCAAACTCCACCGCCTTGGACGGCTTGATCGCATAGCACCGCATCCAGGCGCGCCGCCATTCCCCATTCGGCTCGCGCTGCACCGCGTCGCCGCTGAAGTTGGTGTTCGTCGTCCCGATGTCGGTGTAGTTGCTGTACACGCCTTGCAGCCACCCCAGCCCTAGCTGCGCCGCCATGTACCATTTCAGGCCCGCCTCGCCGCCTTTCTGCGGCGAGGGCCGCAGTCGCAGCGTGAAGCTGTCGCCTTCGTCGCGCCACGTAATCTCATGGCTGTGTTGCATGATGTGATCCAGTCCGTAGGCGCGAATGGCGCGGCTGCGGGCATGGTCCCTCTGGAAGGTCTCAATGTCGCCGGCCACGGTCCACACGACCGCTTTGCCCTCCGCCTGCCGCAGGGATGGCGGATTCGGGATCGTGGGCAAAGTTTCCTCGTAGACCGGAGACGTCGTAACGAAAATGCGTTCGTACATCGGGTTGCGCCGGCCGTCGGTCTTGGGCGTGTACTTCAATCCGCCGTTCACCGGCGCGCCGTCGTCGCTCACCTGCGGCTCTTTGGCCGCGTACGGCGCCGACGCGTTGGTCCGGTACCAGTCCCACCACACCGAAGTGAACATCGGCTTCGCCGCCGGCCCCGACATCAGGACCCGCGGGTTCGTGCCGCCGTAGGTGATGTACGGCACCGTGATCAGTTTCGGTCGCGTGACCCCAGCCACGCGTCCAAACGAAAGCTCCGTCACCTCGCCGCCCTCTGCGCGCGCGTCGAGCACCAGCGACTTTTGCCACAACCGCAGTTCGTACTCCACCTGCCGCGTCCCATACTTGAACGTGGCCCGCACCACGTCCCCATCCAGCTTCGCCGTCATCAGCGAGCCCTCAGCCACGCTGGCCTGGGCCGTATCCTCGAACCGGACGCCGCCGCCCTCCAGCGGCCGGAACGCCGGACCGCCGTTCACACTGGCCGTGATCTCGCCCAGACTCCCCGCCGCCGGCCGGTATTCATAGACGATCGTCGCATCGCGGCCGGCATAGCGCAGTTTGAACTTCTGCGGCCCGCTCTGGACGACGCTCGCCTTGAATTCGCGTTCCTGATTGCGCGGCAGAATCGTCTCCTCGCGCGTCGGGAACGGCAGCCTGCCTGTCCCGGTGTTGAGCCCGGCGATCTGCCCGCGCCAGGGCTTGAGATTGCGCTTCGGCTGCTCGGCAAAGTGCAGCGGCTGGAACTCCTCGCGATAAATCGCCAGCGAGTCGCAGAAGAAGTAGCGCGGCTCCGTGTTGCCGATCTTCGAGATTTCAATGCCCGAAATCGCCACCGGCGCCGTCATCTCCTTCAGCATCTCGGCGCTGACCCGCCGGTGGATCAGCCACCACTGCTTCCAGCGGATGTCCGTCAGCGGGATGCGAAACTCCTTGCCGCGCGCGTCCGTCAACAGCACCGCGACGTCCGCCGCCGGCGTCGTTTTGTCCTCTTCCCAGCCCCACCGGTTCCCGTAGCCCCACAGCTCCACCGAGTCGAACTCGCCGGGAATCGGAATCGGCTGCGGCGGCCGCGCCACGACGCGGCTTTCCGTGGTCGGTCCGGAGAAGACGAACTTCCCCACGGAGTGGCCCCACATCTGCTGCTCCCGGCTGCGCCGGAATTCACCCGCCGCGCCGCCATACAGTTCCAGCTTCCAGCCGCTCAGGTCCTCGAAATCGACCAGCGTGTGCGGATTCTCAGCGCGCTCGGCCCACGTCATCTCATACGGTTGTTGTCCCACCTGTTGCCAGGATTCAATGTCGTTGATCGCGGGGACTACCTTGTCGGGGCTACTCGCCAGGGCCACGGAAACGGTTGCCAGTGCCAGGAAGATGCGGAACATGAGTCGGCTCCAATCATGTCCGGTTTATCACAGCGCAGCCCTCGCGGTCATACTGGGGATCATCTCTCGCATTGAGCGGGCCGATCGAAACCCGCGGCGAGCGGATCGAACAAGCTGCGCGGAGCAGGTCTCCCGAGACGGCGTGCCTGGTCGGACCGTGCCGGATTCGCTAGGATTTGGCGTGCCGTGGCTACCTCGTCCGACGGTGCCCCACTCTGCGTGGCTGCCTGTTTTGTTGGAGGAGGTCAAACCGCCCCGAGCGCTTCCGCTTTCACTATCGCGTGGTCAGGATGGTGATCCAGAAGAGGCCCTCGGCGGATTGAAAGGCAAGCCGCTGCTGGACCTTGGCCCCGCACACCCGCAGGCTGTAGTCGCAGCCATCCACTACGCTGGGCATGGAAAGCCGGATCCCCGGTGTCAATACAGGCTTCAGGTTGCCGCCGATCATGTTGGCCAGTTCGCCGAGCACGTCGCGCACGACGTCGTCCACCGTCTCCGGTGGCTCCATGGTGAGAAAACGGCCCGCAAAGCGGCAGGCCTGCCCGCGGTCGCACTCCACCAGCACCGCTCCGTTCCAATCGCCCGCCAGGTGGACAACGGATGTCAACCGGTCCCCGCTGAAGAACCAGGGTGTCTCGCTCTCGCTCGCTTGCAGGCCCAACATGGCCTCGAAAACGGATACAACGATCTGTGCAAGTTCGCTCGGCAGTATCTCTACGCTCGCACCGGATGGCATGGTTTTCCTCTCAGCGGGCAACGTACACGATTGCGCTTCCGACGGTCTCTCTGTCAAACAAATCCTCGACGCCGAACGCCGTCTCGGCTCCGCCCAGCATCAGCCAGCCGCCGCGAAACAGGGTTCCGTGGAGTTGCCTTAAAATGTTCTTCTTTGTTTCAGCATCGAAATAAATCATGACGTTGCGGCAGAACACCAGGTCGAAGGGTCCCAGGGCGCGCATGCTCTGGCGCAGGTCAATCGTCTCAAAACTCGCCAGCCGGCGCACCGGCTCGCTCAACTGCCAGTCCACGCCGGAACGGCGGAAATGCTTCACCAGCAGCGCCGTCGGCAACCCCCGGTTCACCTCTATCTGCTGATACTTGCCGGACCGGGCGCGTTCCACCACAGGCGCGGAAAAGTCGGTGCCTAGGATCTGGATATTCCAGTCGCTCAACCCTTCCTGTAAGAGCAGCATGGCCAGGCTGTAGGCCTCCTGCCCGGTCGATGCCGCAGCCGACCAGAATCGCAATCTTCTGTAATCTCGCCGCTCTTCCTTCAGCTTGGGTAGCAGGACCGACCGTATGGCATCGTAGTGCGCTGGATCTCGGAAGAAGTAGGTCTCATTCGTCGTCATGGCCTCGACGACGTGGCGGCCGACTTCTATCTCGCGCGTGGCCCGGAGCAGTGCGCACAAGTCGTTGATCGACCCCAGGCCGAGTTGCCTCACGATCGGCGCAAGGCGGCTCTCGAACAGGTAGTGCTTATCCCCTTCGAGTACGATGCCCGATTGCAAATAGACATGCTCCTGAAGAAACCGGTAGTTCTCCGAGTAGATCTCCGGGATTGGCGTTTGGCAGGTCATTCAGTTCCCCTCACATCTGGCCCGCCATCCGCAGAATCTCCGGTACGACTTGATCGAGGGGCAGCACGCGATCGGCAAGACCCGCATTCACTATGGCGCCGGGCATGCCCCAAACGACGCTTGTGGCCTCATCCTGCGCCAGGACGCTCGCCCCCTGCGCCTTGAGAATCCCCACCCCGCGCAACCCATCCTGCCCCATGCCCGTCAGAATCACGGCTATCGTTGCGCCGCCATACACCTCCCCGACCGATGTAAACAACGCGTCCACGGCCGGACGGCAGGAATTCTGCGGTGGTGACTGATCCAGATTCACGCGCACTCCGCCGCCGCTGGAGGCCACCTTCAGGTGAAAGTCTCCCGGCGCGATCAGGACCTTGCCCGCTTCCACCGGCTCGCCCTGACGCGCTTCTTCGACTGCCAGCCGGCAACTTGAGTGAAGACGTTCGGCCAGCAGTCGCGTAAACAGGGGCGGCATGTGCTGCACCACCAGGACCGGCAGTGGAAACCCAGCTGGCAATTCCGGAATGATCGCGCCTAACGCCGTCGGCCCTCCCGTGCTGACTCCGATCACCACAACTTTGGGCCGCACTTTCATGCTCTGCCAGACCGGCGCAGCCGCTACGACTCGCGCCGGTATCGGCCGGGCCCCGGCGCCGTTCTCCCCTGGCAGGTGGAAGAACTGTGTGATCTTCGGGATTAGCTCTTCCCGCAGGCGCGCCATCGAGCCATCGATCGAGGATTCGTTGGAAGCCTTGGCCACGTAGTCGTCGGCCCCCAAACGTAATGCCTCCAGGGTTACCGCCGCGCCGCGCTCCGTGAGCGCGCTGATCATAATCACCCGCAGTTGGGGATACTCGCGCCGAACCCGCCGCAACGTTTCCAGGCCATCCATCTCCGGCATCTCAATATCCAAAGTCAGAACATCGGGATTGAACTGCGGGATCCGTTGCAGCGCGATCGCACCGTTCGATGCCGCTCCCACTACTTCGAGCGCCGGATCCTGCTCCAGGGCGTGAGTGACCAGGCGCCGGATAACTACCGAGTCGTCCACCACCAGCACCCGAATCCGTTCTCCCGGTTGGAGCACTCGCCTGTTCAGCGCCGCCATACCTGCTCCCCCCTCATGGATGGATCCCCACAAGCTGGAGCTTCTCCACGAGGATGTCCTTCGTAAAGGGCTTCATAACGTATTCGTTGGCTCCCGCCTCCAGGGCGGCCGCCATCTGGTCCAGTTCCGTCTCCGTGGTGACCATGACCACCACCAGAGAGGAAAGTTCCGGATCCTGGCGCAACCGCTTGAGCAGCTCCAGTCCGTTGATCTCGGGCATGTTCCAATCGGCCAGAACCAGCTTCACCTCCGTCTTCTCGGCTTCGATAATCTCCAGGGCCTCTCTTCCGTTGGCCGCCTCGCAAACCTCGAATCCAAGCTCCTTCAATGTCTTGGCGAGGATCATCCGAACGGCCCTCGAATCGTCCACAACTAGCGCTCTGGCCATCGTTTCACCTGTTTTCGTTGAATAAACCGTGACCCGGCGGATCAGCAGCCTCCGCCGGGCCTTGTTCCAATTCGCGGTGCCGGTCAGAATGTGAACTTAGCGACAACCGCCTGCAGCCGGGCCGCCATTTGGGTCAACTCCTGCGACGCCTTTTGCGTGTCGTTGGCCCCCTGCGTCGTATTCTTTGCGGCAATAGCCACGCCGCCAATATTCTTGGCGATGTCGCCGACCCCCTTGGCTGCCTCGGTCACGCTGCGGCCGATCTCATTGGTGGTCACTGTTTGCTCTTCCACCGCTGAAGCAATGCTGTTGGAGATGTCATTGATCTGGTTGATGATGGTGCCGATCTCCTCGATCGCCTTGACGGCGCCCTTGGTATCGCCCTGGATCGCATCGATCTTCTGGCCGATGTCCTCGGTGGCCTTCGCGGTCTGCTTGGCGAGTTCCTTCACCTCGTTCGCCACCACGGCAAAACCCTTGCCCGCTTCGCCGGCGCGAGCCGCTTCGATCGTCGCATTGAGAGCCAACAAGTTGGTTTGCTGCGCAATCGACGTAATCACCTTGATCACGTTGCCGATCTCCTGGCTGGATTCGCCCAGTTTCTTCACAGTCAAATTGGTCGACTGCGCCACGCTGACGGCATTCTTTGCCACCCGAGCCGACTCGTTGGCATTCTTGGCGATTTCGCGGATCGAGGCCTGCATCTGCTCGGAGGCCGAGGCCACAGAGGCCACATTCTTCGAGACCTGCTCGCTGGCCGCAGACACTACGTTGGCTTGCGTCGCGGTTTCCTCGGCGTTGCCCGCCATCTGTTGGCTGACCGCCGTCAGTTCCTCGGAAGACGAGGCCAACGTTGACGCGTTTTGCGACGTGACCTTGAGCGGTTCGACAACCGCATCCAGCGTGCTGTTCACGCCCTCGATGATCTTGCGGTAGTCTCCGTCGTGCTTCGTGGCGTCGGCCCGAACCCCGACCCTCCCGTCAGCCGCAGCCTTGGCCAGCAAAACCGCATCTGCCACCAGCGCCCGGATCGAGTCGATGCAGACGTTCAGGTTGTTCTTGACCGCGTTGAAGTCGCCCGTGTAGACGTCGGTGATCTTGGGCGGAATGTCGCCCTTCGAGATCCGGTCCATGTATTCGGCGGTGACGTTCAGGGGCTTGATCACGTTGTCCAGGCTCACGTTAAAGCCTTCGATGACCTTGCGGAAGTCGCCTTGGTGCTTGGTCGCGTCGGCTCGCACCGCCAGCTTGCCGTCCAGCATCGCCTTCGTCAGTTCCACGCCGTCAGTCACCAGCGCTAGGATGCTGGTCTTCATCAGCATCAACCATTCGTGAATCTGATCGCTATCGGAAGCCTTGGCCATCGAGGCAGTCATGTCGCCGTTTGCCACTTTGGTGACGTAGGCGACCAAATCGGACAGCCATGTGTGCACGCCGTTGACGGCATCCTTCATCTTGGCGTGGTCACCCTTGCACTCAATCTCGACGCGCTCGCGTAGGTTGCCGCCTCGGATCAGGCTCAGAACCCGATTGCCTTCTCCAATCGGCAGCAGGATCGCGTCCAGCGTGCTGTTGATGCCTTCAACGATCTTGCGATACTCGCCCTGGTGCTTCGAGGCGTCGGCGCGCGTCGCCAGTTTGCCTTCCACCGCCGCCTTCTCCAGCAGGCCGGCTTCGTTGACTAGCGCGTTGATGTTGCCGATGCAGTTGTTCAGGTTGTTCTTGATCTCGTTGAAATCGCCGTTGTAATTGTCGGTAATCCTCGGCGGGATATCGCCCTTGGAAATGCGGTCCACGTATTCGGCGGACACATTCAAGGGTCCGATCACCGCGTCCAGCGTGCTGTTGACGCCTTCGACAATCTTGCGATATTCGCCCTGGTGCTTCGAGGCGTCGGCTCGCGTCGCCAGTTTGCCTTCCACCGCCGCCTTCTCCAGCAGGCCGGCCTCGTTGACCAGTGCGTTGATGTTGCCGATGCAGTTGTTCAGGTTATTCTTGATCTCGTTGAAATCGCCGTTGTAATTGTCGGTAATCCTCGGCGGGATATCGCCCTTGGAAATGCGGTCCACGTATTCGGCGGATACATTCAAGGGTCCGATCACCGCGTCCAGCGTGCTGTTGACGCCTTCGACAATCTTGCGATATTCGCCCTGGTGCTTCGAGGCGTCGGCGCGCGTCGCCAGTTTGCCTTCCACCGCCGCCTTCTCCAGCAGGCCGGCTTCGTTGACTAGCGCGTTGATGTTGCCGATGCAGTTGTTCAGGTTGTTCTTGATCTCGTTGAAATCGCCGTTGTAATTGTCGGTAATCCTCGGCGGGATATCGCCCTTGGAAATGCGGTCCACGTATTCGGCGGACACATTCAAGGGTCCGATCACCGCGTCCAGCGTGCTGTTGACGCCTTCGACAATCTTGCGATATTCGCCCTGGTGCTTCGAGGCGTCGGCTCGCGTCGCCAGTTTGCCTTCCACCGCCGCCTTCTCCAGCAGGCCGGCCTCGTTGACCAGTGCGCTGATGTTGCCGATGCAGTTGTTCAGGTTGTTCTTGATCTCGTTGAAATCGCCGTTGTAATTGTCGGTAATCCTCGGCGGGATATCGCCCTTGGAAATGCGGTCCACGTATTCGGCGGATACATTCAAGGGTCCGATCACCGCGTCCAAGGTGCTGTTGACGCCTTCGACGATCTTGCGATAGTCGCCCTGGTGCTTCGAGGCGTCGGCTCGCGTCGCCAGTTTGCCTTCCACCGCCGCCTTCACCAGAACGCTGACGTCCATCGCCATGTTTTGCAAAGCCGCGGCGACGCTGTTGACGGCCTGCTTCATCTTCTCGTGATCGCCGCTGTAGGTCTGCGTGATCAATTCGTCGATCTTACCTGCGCTGATCTGCGCCAGGACACGGTTGCCCTCCCCGATCGGCAGCAGGATCGCATCGAGCATCGTGTTCACGCCCTCAACCAGTTTGCGGTCGTTTCCTTCAAACTGCTCCACCCTCCCGCGTTCGCTGAGGCGGCCTGCGCGCGAGGCTTCCACCAACCGGCGTATCTCCTCCTGCAACAGTTCCTGCGTTTGCGTCTCGTGCGCGTTTGCTACTGGACGGTCCAAAACGGCGGCGCCGGTGGACTGGTTTCGGCCGGAGCCAACGCCCCGGCTGCCACTTGTTTGTCTTGCCATTCTCTTTGCTCCTTCGTATCCCAATTTCGCCACTGCGCCGCCATCAGCGCCTGATTCTCGATCCGATCTCGTCTTCAGCTGGCCGCCGGGCTTCCCGCGGCCACCCTCTGCGATTCACGCAGCCTCTCGTTGCAGCGCTCACTCAGCGCAGCGCCGTGCCCAAAGTAGATTCGCCGGATATCGCGGGCGCACAGTTTCTCCAATGCCGCCAGAAATCCGGTTTCATACGTTCCCGCTGGCGATGTGATCAGCAGCGGCGTATCGCCGGCGAACAGTACACCCTCCGTCGGGTTGTAAAAACAGACCGAGTCGCTGCTGTGGCCCGGCGTGTGGATTACCTCGAAAACCTCGTCGCCCATTTTCACTGCGTCGCCATCGCGGAGCAGCCCTGTGACGCCATCGATGTTTGGACAAAACGCGAGCACCTTAGGGTGGAACGCCTCACGGACCTGCGGCAGCAGCGCGCAATGATCGGAATGACAATGCGTCAACACCACCTGTTCCACGCTCCATTTGCCGACTCCGGTGGGCGCCTGCTCGATGCTCGCCAGGATGGCCGGATCCTGGCCCACGTCCACGAGCGTATTGACGTCATCCAGTCGGCTCGCGCCGCCGAGCACCAGGTATACCTCGCAGGTGTAGACCTGGCCGCTGTTTTCCAGCCTCAAGATCCGCATTCACCGCCCTCCAGCTTGCGGAACAGCTGCCCGTCGGCAATCAACCGCTGGAACAGCGGGGCGAGTTCCGCCGGCATCTCCTGCGTCTGCTCGGTGGCGAAAAAGCCGCCCGGCGCCAGCGCCCGGTGGAACATGCGGAGCACCTCGATCCTCTCCGGCGGCAGGAAGTGGAGCAGCACGTTCTTGCACACCACCAGCGAATACCCATGACCGATTTCCTTGAACGACAGGAGATCGTGCCGCTGGAAGACGACCCGTTGCCGGATGCTATCGATCACGCGAAAATGCCCGATTTCGCCGTTCGGTTCGAAGTACTTACCCAGGATGCCCTCGGGCAATCGTGACAACTCATCCTTCGGGTAGATGCCAGCCTCGATCATTCGGGCGAACTGGCCCGTGCTCTCCACGTCGGTTGCATCAATGCGCAAGTTGTTGAACGCGAAGCGCCCCATCCGCTCGGCAAACAGAATCGCTAGCGTGTAGGGCTCCTGGCCCATCGCCACGCCGGCGTCCCATATGCGGGGATAGCTGCGGCCCACCAGAGTGGGGAGGCTGTGTTGGACGACCCGCTCCAGCACCTGTTGGTCTCGGAAAAAGAATGTGAAGGCCAATCTCAGCTCCTCGCCGCATCCTGGCGTGGCGCCGGTTGTTCGATCGCCTTCTCACTCAGCGATGAGCGTTTCCCAGGCATTAGGCTGTCCTCCCGGCAGTTAGATCCACCGTGCGCTCCGCATCGAGGACCAGCAGCAACCGATCCTTCAGCTTGTAGACGCCGCGAATCAGCTCTCGCGCCGCGGGATCGAGGTTTTCCGGCGGCCGCTCGTACGTGGCAGCATCCACATCCAGCACGTCGCCGATTTCGTCGACCAACAAACTGACGGCGCCGTCCTCGGTGCGGACCACCATGTTCATCGGCGTCTGCTCCCCGGCACGCGGCGGCAAACGCAGCCGTCGACGCATATCGATAGCCGTGACAATCTGCCCGCGCAGGTTGATCAGTCCTTCGATGACCTCAGGGGCTTGCGGCACGCGCGTCATATGCTGAAAGCGCAGCACTTCCTGGACGCACAGAACATCCACGCCGAAGAACAAATCCGCCACGAAAAAGGTGGAGAACTGCCCGCTGGTCTGCGCCAGTTCGGGTCTTAGGGTCGCTTCATCGCTCGCCATTGCTTATCGCTCCTCACCAACGCCCACTGACGCTGTCTCGGCCAAAGCCAGCACCGAGGCCAACCGCGTCACCGATTCGAGCATCGCGTCCTGGTCGGACTTCACTTGGCAATCCTGGAAATCCGCCGGCTGGTCGGCTCTTGCCCGAACCTGCTCGGCGGAGTCGGCCAGCGCCAGAATTGGAATCCCCTGCCACTCCGGCCGCCGGCGCATCGCCTCGGACAGAGCGGAGCTGCCATCGGGCGGAAGGTCCAGCGCCATCACGACAACGTCCACCGCATGCTGCTCCAGCCCGCGAATTGCCTCCGCCAGATTCGCCGCCTCCAGAACCCGGTAGCCCGCCATATCCAGACCGCTTCGGATCAGTCCACGCGAAAACGCCGAGGCTTCTGCGACCAGCACTCGCTTGCCGCTGGCGGGGCCGCCCGTACCCTGGAACCAATCTTCCGCGGCCGCATGAAGTACATGGTTGAGATCAAGGAAATCGGTGACTCGTTTGCCCACAACCGCCGAGCCGAGGAGGCCCTTGCGGCCCGACTTCTGGCGCACCGTGACCGCCTCTTCGGCAACGTCCAGGATTTGATCAACCACCAAACCCACACTGCGGTCGCCATCGTTGAAAACAACCACCTGCACGGGATCGGGCGCCTGGTCCTGGTCGGGTGCGCAGGGTTCCAGCACGTCCCGGAGAGGCACCAGCGGGAGAATGTGGTCCCGGTATTGCACCACCTGGCAGCCGCCCGCATGCTCGATCGAGTTCCGGGGAAACTCCTCCAGTCGCGCCACTAGTGACAGCGGAACGGCCAGGCGCTCGAAGGAACCAACCCGGAACAGAAGCAACCGCTGCTGCTCGATCCCGGTCTGCGTCTTCTGTTCCATCGCCGCGCGCGCCTGCTCCCGGAATTCCGCCACCACGCCGGACCGCTGGCCGATGCCGAGCACGTCCAGGATCAGCGCCACCCGGCCATCGCCCATGATCGTCGCGCCGGCGTATACGGTGAGTCCTTTCAGTTGCTTACCCAAAGGCTTAACCACAATTTCCTGGGTGTCGTTGATACCGTCTACCACCAGGCCGAACTGCCGGTCTTCCGCCTGCAGCACCACCATGCTGACCGCCTCGGCCCGCTCGGCCGATTTCAGCCCCAGCACCTCGTTCAGGTAGGCGATGGGCAGCAGGCTCCCGCGCCGGCGGTATACCGGCGTGCCGTGCACTTGTTCAATGTGCTTTTCCGAGGAATCTCCCTCCAGGCGGATCAATTCGAGCAAACTGACCTGCGGGATCACGAAGCGTTCGCCTCCGCTGGTGATCACCAGGCCGGGAATGATAGCCAGAGTGAGCGGGATTTTCAGCTTGACCGTGGCGCCTTCGCCGAGCCGGCTGAAGACATCGACGATGCCCCCGATCTTCTCAATATTGGTCTTAACGACGTCCATGCCGACGCCGCGTCCCGACACGTTGGTCACCGTTTGCGCCGTCGAGAACCCAGGCTCGAAGATCAGGTGCAGCGCCTCGCGATCGCTCAGCTTCTCCGCCTGTTCAGGCCGCATGAGCCCCTTTTCGACGGCCTTCTGTTTGACCCGCGCGACGTCAATCCCCGCTCCGTCATCTCCAATCTCGATATTGACTTGCCCGCCTTCGTGATAGGCGCGCAGGGTCAGCCTGCCTTGCGATGGTTTGCCCGCACGCAGGCGCACATCCGGCGGCTCGATCCCGTGATCGCAAGAGTTTCGGACCAGGTGCACCAGCGGATCTTTGATGGCCTCGATAATGGTGCGGTCGAGTTCGGTCTCGGCGCCGTCCATTTCCAGCCTGATCTGTTTGCCCAGCGCCACCGCCATGTCGCGCACCACGCGCGGCAGCTTGTTCCACACCGTTCCGATCGGTTGCATGCGCGTCTTCATGACGCCTTCCTGCAACTCGGTCGTGATCAGGTTCAGCCGCTGCGAGGTCGCGTTGAGAGCGGCATCCTCGCGCTCGGTGTTGAACTGGAGGATCTGATTGCGGGTCAGCACCAGTTCCCCCACCAGATCCATGAGTTTGTCCAGCAAGCCGACCCCGACCCGGATGTTGGCATCCGCCACGGTGGAAGTCTTCGCGGCGTCCTCCTCGGGCCGTTTGCCTTCGATTGGCTCGGGGGCGACATGGTCGTCGGCCGCTTCCGCCACGGGACCCGGCGGTGGGCCTGGAGCAGTCTGAGCCTTGGGAACGGCCGGAAGTACAGGCGCAGTTTGAGTCTCTGGCACCGCTTGAGTCTCAGCAACGGCCTGAATCTCAGGACCAGCCTTCAATTGGGCCGCGAGGCGCAAACGTTCGGTCAGGTCCTCAAAGCCCTCCGGACCTTCCTCTCCGCTGGCTTCGATGGAGGCCAGCACCTTGCGGACGGCGTCGACCGTCTCCAGGATGAGCGATACCAGCGCCGGATTGAGTTCCCGCTCCCCATCGCGCAACTGGCTCAGCAGGCTCTCGGCCTGATGGCTCATCCTTTCCAGCGTTGAAAACGCGAGGAAGCCGCACGTGCCTTTGATGGTGTGAATGGTGCGAAAAATGCTCGCCAGCAGAGCTGCATCGGTCGGATGCTTCTCAAGTTCCACCAACTCCTGATCCAGGCGCGAGAGGTTTTCATAACTCTCGACCAGAAATTCCTGAATCACATCCTGATCTTGCATGCGCTATTCCTCCACAAACTTGAGAAAGTGCTATCCCTGTTCGTGTAGTGCGTGGGGCCGCACTTGTTCTCAGCCGTCTGCCTCTGCCGCGCCGTCTTGAATCGACACACAACAAGTACATCGGCGGGTCTGGGGAAAACTTTAGATCCCCGGCGCGAAAACTTTCGCTATGGCGGATGGATTGCGGGTGTGTTCAACAGCACTGCGGCACGCGCAGCCACACCGCCAACCGGCTGCGGTGTCTGTTCTCTTGGAAACGGTTGGTCTGACTGACTGGCGTGCATGCAGCGCTCGTAGCGCGAGCGCTGGCGCGACATCGAAGCGCGTCCTTGCTGCGCCGAGCCGAGCGTCGATCAGTCCGGCATCCGCGCCCGATCCGCGCCCGGGCCGCGCGCCTCGAACGCGGCTTCGTGGGGTCGAAAAGAGCGCTGATTTACGGTCGGTCGTTACTGGCTCGAAAAGGACAACGGTAAGGGCTTACTGCGGTGGTCCTTTAGAATCAGTAAGCTGCAGACGAGAATCAGTAAGCCCTTACTGGTTTACCCCTGCGCCTGCGCTAGATCCGCGGGTTCAGGACGCGCGCCTGAATCAGGGACCCTCGCAGCCAACTTCCATCAGCGCGGGCTCCTGGGTCATCGACCTTTATCCTTGTACCAGTCCTGCCGTCTACTGCCCACCAACAACGGGAATATCCTGGAAGAAGACGTGACCACCCCTGGCGTTTCCGGTCTGAAGCAGACCTTCACCTACGACGCGCTGAACCGGCTTGCCGTCGGCGACGGAGAAGAACTCCGGCGGCACAACCACATGGAGCGAGACTTTTGGCTACGATATCTACGGCAACCGCTGGGTGAGCGCGACAACGCCGGCTGGACTGGAGACGGCCTTCACGCCGACGGCCAGTTCGAACTTCAATTCCTCCAACCGATTGCTCAACAACGGCGCCCTTTACGATCTCTCTGGCAATCAGACGACCATCGGCGGATACACCAATACCTTCGACGCCGAGAGCCGCCTCGCCACCAGCACGATCAATTCGATCACCGCGACCTACTCCTACGACGGCGAGGGCCGCCGCGTGCAGCGCGTCACCGGCGGCGTGACGACGCAGTATGTTTATGACGCCCAGGGCCAGCTAGCGGCGGAGTTCTCCGCGCAGGCCCCTACGGTCACGGGGACTGAGTACCTGATCGGCCGACCACTCGGCAGCACCCGCATGACGACCAACTCCAGCGGCGGCTGCCTCGAGCTCCACGACTACCTGCCCTTCGGCGAAGACACTATCAACAGGCTCGGCGGCCGCACCGGCTGCTACGGAACGTCCGATGGTGTCGCCGAGAAGTTCACCGGCAAAGAACGCGATGCCGAGACTGGCCTCGATTATTTTGGGGCAAGATACATGTCCAGCGCGCAAGGGAGGTTCACGAGTGTCGATCCTGCATACGAGAGCGAAATCCTAGAGTATCCGCAAACTTGGAACCGGTACAGCTACGTTTACAATTACCCGCTGAACCTAACTGATCCGGATGGGAGGTGCCCTTGGTGCATCGGTGCCGTTGTGGGTGCTGTTGTTGAGGGAAGCTGGGACCTTGGAAGCCAACTCTACCAGAATGGGGGGGATTGGAGCCAAGTCTCTTGGCGGGAGGTTGGAGCCAATACGCTTGGCGGCGCGGCTACCGGCGCTATCGCTGTCGCGACTGGAGGCAGCAGTTTACTAGCGGATGCATTAGGAGGTGGAGTCGCCAATACGGCGGGACAAATGGTAACCCGTACCGTCGAGGGGAATGGAACGTCTCTAGGTGATGTCGGCACCGATTTCGCTGTTGGTTTTGCCTCTGGTGAGATCGGGCACTTTGCAGCAGATGTCATTCACATCCCAGAGGACCCTGGTTCGTTAGGCAGGCGAGCTCATGCTGTCGGACGCCGAAAACTTGCCAGATACAATGCGAGCGTTGCGGATCGGAATTATAAAATGGGACTACACGCCGGCGTTGGAATCGCCGCCAGTTCTCTTTCTGGGCATGCACAAAGCTCCATGAGCGAGGGTTTTTGGAACATATTGGAGTGGCTCATTTATTCACCGCCCTCTTCGGAACAGGCGGGATCCACCAATGGTACAACTAGTAAGATAACCGGATGTTGGGATATGCAAGGTAACCCATGCAACAAGTAGGATTTCTGTAGCGCCGGCCCTGCTGTAGCGGTGTGGCGGATAGTAACAGTTGCGGAGAATGCAAGTGCCTTGAGCGTGCCAAGTCAAAACGGAGCGTGCCAAATGGATTTCACAGATGCTAGGACGCGCGCGCGCGCAATGGCCGCAGAAGAAGACTTCGAGGCCACAGCTAAAGAAGCGCGTATCGAGGTTCGGCTGAAAAAGTGGAAGCGTGCAACGCTGCTCCTAGGAATCGTGCTAAGCATTGCCATCTTGACAGTCGTCCCTTTTCTCAAGGGCCATTGGCTCCATCGGCATTGGGACTCTATTGGGAAGAATGTTCTGTTGTTCTCGATGTTCATGGTTCCGATCTTCATGTACGTAGCCGCAACAACGTATATTTTTTGGTCATATCTCAGAACTACAAGAAAGATCAATCGCAGGTTTGCTCCTCCTGGAAGCAATCTGCGTAAGGAAAGGGAACAGCCTGACCCGTCACACCACTAACGGACTGAATTTAAACGACTTAGAAACTCGCTTCGTCAATTGTCATGTTTCACCCCCTGGTCAGGTAAGCGCCGCCCTGCACGCATCTCGCTCGATAACTAACTGCTCATCAGTGGCTTACGAGCTTCTCTTACCCGCACCTGGCGAACGGCTCGGCCTGATAACGGAAAGGGGAAAGGGAAAGGGGACGTCCTGATGTGTCCCTCTGGGGTTTCGTGAGAGATTTGGGAAAAGGGACGTCCTGATGTGTCCCGCTGTGGTTTTGTGGTGATTTATTGCGGGAAAAGAAAAGGGACGTCCTGATGTGTCCCGCTGTGGTTTTGTGGTGATTTATTGCGGACTCGTGGGGCAGGTTTGATTCTGGGCGCTGATCGGAGGGCAATTGGGGGTGTGGGCGTGGGCTGGAATGGCGAGGAGGATGGCGGCGCGACCCTGGGCGCGATCATCGGGCTGGACGAACCGGAAAGAGTACCACATACTGGAACAGGATCTTGGTCAACCACTTGCGGGCGGACCGAGACGGAATCCGCTCGGCACATGCAAGATCCAGCGAGTTGAAAAATGCCAGCGGGACACATCAGGACGTCCCCTTTCCGGAAACTGCCAAGGTTTGGAAATGGCTTTTGTCGTCGCGTGGGGGGTTGACCAGGCAGCTGACAATAGTTATGTTTTCGGAGTCCCATTTATCACGAATCCAGTTCCTGGTGCCTACTTTTTTGGGTCTGGCGCCGGGAAATGTATGCCGGGAGCGTATTGCTGGCAGGACGGTCAATATTATTGGAATTTCTATTCTATTTATCAAGGACGGAAGAAGTCCCCTCCTATAATAAGGCGCCGTCGACCAGGAGGAGCAATAAATTGAAGTCAATGATATCCAAGCTGATCATTTCCGGCGTGACTGTGTCTTGTCTGTGTGCTGGGGCAGCCTTTGGGGTGGACGAGGAAACCGCTGCAGCACATCCTCAAGGTGCTGGCGTCGAGGCAAATCACGGTAGATCCGCACAGGTTACGTCTACGCGAGCCAACTGTCCGCGTCCGGCTGCGCTCGACGCTTTCAAGCGCCAGATCGCGTACATGCGCAGTGAGAAACCAGACCCGCTGGAGGGTTTGCAGGATTTGCATCTTGATGTTTTGGAAAGCAAGAGCACCACTGTCTTTTACGTGCAGGCGGAGCTCCGCGGGTTCACTCCATCTGCCCGCATGGTCTACGTTGTTGTAGATCAAGGGGCACGGCGTGGCTACACTTGTCCAGCCACAGAGGAAGGGGAAAAGTGCGCAGTGCGAGCCGCCGGTGGGATGGCTCTCGCCAATATAGGCTGGAGTTGCTCAATTACTCTTGATCCCCACACCATCCCTGTTTGGAAGCTGACTTCCAACGATCTAGACGAGCGGCGCATCTCAGCGGATATGCGCAAAGAGATAGCGCCCCCAGCGTTTCCGTCCGCCAAAGGGGATACGCCCGTTCAAGTCCGGCAAAGGCTCGTTGATATGCAGCTGGCTCTGGCACGATCTGAGGCAGGCGGTAGCGAAGTCAAAGCGATCCCCTCTCGGAGCTTGAGCTTGACGCCCGCCAACTGTCCCAATCCGAGCGCCCTTGAACAGTTCATGTATCAGATCGAGTACCAAAGGGCCTGGGCTTGGGGGGGCGATCCATTCAAGGGCCTTTCCCTGCTTCATGTTGATGTCTGGATGCGTGGTCCGTTGACGGGCCTCTACGTGCGTGAGCGGAGGAAAGAGTACGCCGGGATTCGCGAGGCCGATATATTCGACGAAAGTGGACGGCGCGGTGGAGGGAGTTGTCCTCCTGATGAGGGCTGGCGGCGGTGCATTGAGCGATTCGCGGGGCAGGAGTATTCCGAAAAGTCAACAAACACCTGCACAACTACACTCAATCTGCGCACGATTCCAGCGTGGAAACCGTCTCCCAACGATGACATGAAACGACACGTAGCAGTGGAACTTCGCACTCAAGTTGAGGCCCAGTGGCCAAGCGTTCAGCAGATCAGGGTTCGTGACTTCAACCTGAGAGATAACGCCCTCATGATTTGGATGAAGTTTCCCGACCGCGAGATCTTCCAGCACTGTGCGTTTTATGCGATGCGCACGCCACCATGCGAAAAATGGGGTGGTTTCGGGATGGATCCGGAGCCGGAGTCTCCGGAAATCGATTTTCAAGCTCCCGTACCGGCTGAAGTGAATACAAAACAATGCTGGTAACTGTCGCTTCTAAGACGGACGATAGAAGAGCCAGTATCAATAGAGCAATTAATGTGCGGAGAGATTCAATGTCGAACGGAAGTCATTTCCGACGACCCGCTCAAGTCAGCTTTGTTTTAGGTCCAAACCAGTGTAATAACTTCCGTACTGTGATCGAGTGTGATTGAGACTTACGGATTCTATGCCTCACTTCGATTCCGAACTCTACTGGATTGTTGCCACGCAAGCGGCTCTCGCCTTTTCTGTGCCTACGTGGGCTCTAACCGTCGATCCCGCTTGGCCCAGCTACTCCTTCCCAGCTGCGGTTCTGTTGGGCGCCACTACTGCGCTGATCGTGTGCCACGTCCTACCGGCGATGTGCGCGCCGACACTTCCACTGTTGTTGGAGAGCCGTGTTGGTCGTGTCCTTCGCTGGCCTATCGCCGCCGCGCTTGGATTGGGCGCAGCGGGGTCACTGATTGGCTTATCTCGCCTAGGTGCGTCGCTCTTTCTCTTTGGTCGGGACGTTGGCCAAGACCCCGATCCGATATGGATCGGATTATTGCATGCGCTAGCACTCCTGTGGGTGTTGGCGGGCATCGCGCTCGCTGCTCAATCCGTTCGGCGGCAACGACTTGTGATCGCCTTGGGCATCTTTGCTGGCCTAGTGTGGTGAGTCATAAATAAATTGAATAAGTGACCGGGTTGGTGCATACTTAGATATGGCCATCGGTCGCCCCACCAAACCTCTCAACGTGACCCCCGAGGAGAAGGAGAAGCTGACTATGCTCGCGCGGCGGCCGAAGACCGGGCAAGCCCTCGCGATGCGCGCCCGTATTGTGCTCGGCTGCAGTGACGGCCTGAGCAACGGCGAGGTGGCGAGACGGCTTCGGATCACGGGGGCAACGGTCTGCAAGTGGCGCGAACGATTTCGCGTGGGCCGCCTGGAGGGCTTGCTCGATGAGCCACGGCCGGGTGCGCCGCGCTCCATAACGGATGCACAGGTCGAGGCAGTGATCACGAAAACTTTGGAGTCGATACCGACCAATAGCACCCACTGGAGCACCCGGCTGATGGCTCAGAAGACGGGTCTTTCCCAGACTGCTATCGGGCGGATTTGGCGCGCCTTTGGATTGCAGCCCCATCGGGTAGAGAACTTCAAGTTCTCCAGAGACCCGCAGTTCGTCGAGAAAGTACGGGACATCGTCGGCCTGTACATGAATCCTCCAGACCGCGCGATTGTCCTCTGCGTGGACGAAAAGAGCCAGGGAAAGGGGACGTCCTGATGTGTCCCTCTGGGGTTTCGTGAGAGATTTGCGTGGCATTCGGGGTACTGATTGGCTGAGATGCCTCGATTTGCGCGGTTCGTCGTGCCCGGTGTGGCACACCATATTACGCAGCGCGGGAGCGCGCGCCAGACGGTTTTCAGCACGCGCATGGACCGTCGCGTGTACCTTGGTTTGTTGCGCGAGCAGGCCTGTCTGGCGGAGTTGCCGGTCCTCGCTTACTGCTTGATGAGCAACCACATCCACCTCATTCTGGTGCCCGTTGACGGGGCCCAGTTGGCGTCGGTGCTGCAGCGGGTGCATGGCCGGTATGCGCAGTACCGGAACGGCCGTCTGTCGCGGTGCGGACATCTTTGGCAGAACCGTTTCAATTCCTGCGCGCTGGGTCCGGCGCACCTGTGGACGGCGCTGCGGTACGTGGAGTTGAATCCGGTGCGCGCCGGTGGGGTGGAGCGGGCGGAGGACTGGGAGTGGTCCAGCGCGCGAGCGCACTTGGTGGGGCAGGACCGGTCGCGCCTGCTCGACATGGAATTCTGGCGGCGGGAAGGCGGCGCGGAGAACTGGCGCCGGTTGCTGAGGCAGTCTGCTGACGAGGCTCTGGAGCGTGCCCTGCGGCGCGCCACTTATGCCGGCCAACCGTTTGGGGATGAAGAGTTTACCAAGATGGTTCGGGCGCTGCGCAAACCTAAGACCAGCGCCATACCAGCATCGGCGCAGAAGGAGCCTGGACGGCAACTCGCGGCTCAGGCATAATGAACGCAATCAGAATTGGTTCCAGGGAGAGCAGAGCCGGGGAGGAACATGGACGCGCCGTAGTGGATTCAGCGCAACAAAAATGCCAGAGCGACACATCAGGACGTCCCCTTTCGCCCTTTCGGGCAACACAGATCCGAATATCACAACTGATGGGAAATCGGGCGGTCCGATCATCACGATTGACAATCGCACGACAGCCGGGGAAACGCCGGGAGTTCTGACCCATGAGGTCGTTCACGCAGGAGAGTCTCAAAAGGACCCAGCCAAGTTTGCAAAGGATTCGAAAGCGGAGGCCGCCCTTCCTCACGACAAGAGACCACAAGAACAACGCGCGATCGCTGTGCAGAAAGCGCAGGGACCTGCGATCGCCAAAGAAGTGAAGAGGATTGAGAAGGAAAGGAAAAAGGAGCAGTCCCAATGAAGATGAGAAAGCTGTTCCTGGCTGCCTTAGCAATGGTTATGCTGTCAGCACTGAGAGTACCTACCAATGCACAGATGAACGAGCAAAGCGCAAGGGAGAAAGCCCTAAGTATTGCCCGCCCAAAACTGAGCTATCTTCGGCCTGGGCAGTTCCTGGGCGTCCAAAGAGATGAGGGACTGGAGCAGAAACTATCAGCCTTGGTGGGAGGACTGGCCGGGTCAGAGTTCATCTACAGGTTGAATCCGGCAGGAGATGAGATCAAAGATCATGCCGTAGTCCATCACATCTTCACGGACATCGATGATCCTGTGTCTCTCGTGGCCGTTAGTCCGCTCGACGGGAGCGCCTATCTGATCCGTGGCTACGCCGAGTCGAAGGCCGATTTTAATCGGCTGATGGGGGCTCTGAAGGTGAAGATATCCAGCCCAGATCAAGCGGAAGCTCTGGCAGACTTCTACCGTGATGTGAATCCAGAGCGTCGTTCGATGACCCGACTCCCCGGTCTGCTTGATCTCAAACAGGCCGCAGAGTGGCAGTGTCAGGCGGTCCCCTTCGACCCGAGCGAGCGAGACTTCGGGGCGTGGTGGAAACACGCAAAGACCGCCTATGCGAATGTCTCCTTCCAGCAAACAGCAGCTCGCAGTGGTAGCGGCTATGCGGTCGAATGGATCGTGCTGTCTTCTCCCGGTGCTGGCCTATGCGGTGGCGCTCCCTTGCGTGCGCGCCTTGAAGTTGGCTCGGACGGCAGCATCGGGGAGATCAGCTTCCGCCCTGTCTAGCCACAAGTCGGCAGCCTCGTCACGACCAGCAAAAGCCCGCGCTGCTCCGCATCGGAATTAGGGGGACACATCACCCCAGAATGGAAGCTGCGCAGTAACCTTCGGTTACTGTGCGGGAACCACTTTATAATCAGGCAGCTAAAAGGAAAACTCTCTAAAAATATGGTGTTTACAGGTTACCGAGCGCGAACCATAAGAAAACAAGCGACTAAAAGTAAAAATGGTGTAATCCGATCTATTCTATAAACACGCGCCGGTTGCTGTAGGGTAACTTGATGATTTTCCTGCCCTTAGCTGAAAAGCGCCGTGCAGCGTCCATAAGAGCGAGGAATCCATGGAGCAGTCGAAGCAGTTCCCGGCCAGCCAACCGGAGCCAACAGAAGCGCCGCCGCCAGCGTCCAACGAGCGCCCGATCTTGCGCCGATCGGCAGCGGTGCGGGAGTACATCACGCGGATGGTTGCGGGGATGAACAGCTACAAGGCGAAGGAGTGAGGCATGGTGAAGGCTTCTCTGCGGACAAAATCGGTAGGCACGAAGGTCAGCGACGCGGAGTATGCGGCGCTTGAGGCGCGGGCGCGGGCGGCGAATCTGACGCTTTCGGAGTGGGTCCGGGCGCGGTTGCTGGAGCCGGACACGGACGGCGGGAGTGGCCGTCCAGGCGGTGGGGCGGCGGACGAAGTGGTGCTGGCGGAGGTTCTTGCGTTGCGGGCGTTGTTCTTGAATCTTCGCCCGCTTCCCGATCATGCTCTTCCGGGCGAGGGGGAGGTACGGGCGGAGATCGCGCGGGTGGATGCGACCAAGATGCAGCGCGCGCGGGAGCGGTTGGCGGCGCAGTTTGAAACAGGAGCGCCTTCCCACGTGGTGGATGGACCTGGTTTGCTTCTTCCTCTATACCAGTCTCACCGCGAGTGTCAGCTCTCTATTTGGGATCATAATTGACCTCGGTCTGGCTCGTTGAACGCCGGAAAAGGGAGAAGTGGTCGCTCTGAGAGTCTGTCGGAGATAGACGGACTCCGATGAAACAAATGTGCATCTATTTGTTTAGATGAGCAAGCGATTCCGGCAGGGCGATCTGAACCAGCCGTACCTGCTGCCGCCGACGTTGCAGGACTGGCTGCCGGCGGACCACCTGGCGCGGTTCATCGGCGAGGTCTGCGATCAGTTGGATCTGTCGGCCGTCTATGCGGGCTACGATGCCCGCGGCCGCGCGGGGCTCTGCTCCGTCGAATCTGAAACGCCAATCTTGGTGTGGGCATCGATTACTAGAAAGTGCCCCTTTGTGCTTCGCACCGGCTGTTTTCGTTCACTCAGTCCTTGGCAGGCCAGGACCCTGCCGGCTTCATGCGATTTGTCAACGCCGTCGACCGCCTCGGGTTGGTTGGCGATCATGTTGGCCCGCGCGCCCTTCCGTGCAAGACTCGTGCAAGACTCCCAGGAAAACGCGCCAGCACGGCATGGACCACGGCCTCCGGCGCTCACTGAAAACACAACCACTTAGCACGCGTCGTTACCCCTTGGAACCGCCCTGTTCAGGTTCGAGTCCTGTCGCGCCCACCATTCGTCTTTTCCGCAACATACGACGTCCGGTCTGCTACCTCACCTTGCATATGGCAGCGGACCATTCTTAATCCCACAACCCGAAAAAACCACCCTGCCGGAATTTCATCAAACAAGTTGAGCGAGTGATACAAGAGCGGCGCTCGCATAGAGGACCATGCGGGCGCACTCGACAGTTCTATTGTTTCCCCATGATCCCCGGCAGCCAGCGGACGGCGTTGTCGTGGAAGATCTTGACGAGAACAGGCCCGGGCAGCGCCAGACCCCGATAGCTGTGCCCTTTGTACTCGACCGTCTGGTCCGTGGCGAAGAATTTCCAATCGCGCTCATAAGTGCTGTTCCAGTTTGCGAGCGCCTTTGCGGTATCGTCCTTCGGCATGGTGACCAGGTCGGTCGCATATAGGATGCGGTCCTGGTATTTGATCAGGAACGCCCGCACTTTGTCCCGCGGCTGGAGCATGAAGTAGGGAACGCGCGCGGCGGTATCCACGGCAAAGTTGGGATAGCGGTCCAAGCGCTTGGCGATCTCATTCACATCGGCTTCCATGCTGCCCAGGTGCGCGCCGACCACGCGCAGCTTGGGGTTCTCGGCCACGAGGTGGTCCCGAGCCGCGAGAATGGCGGCCTTGGAAGGCCACTCGGGATGCGCGTAGGCGTACTCCTGCGGATTCTCGTTGTAGTATTCGTAGTCCGGGCTGGCGGGGTTAGGCGCCTGCCAGCAGGAATCGGGCTCCGCGAGGTGCGCGACTACCGTCCGATTGCGGGTGGCAATGTACTTATAGATGGGCTCGAAGGCCGGGTCATCGGGCAGCACATATTTCCCTGCCTTCGACTTCATCTCCATGCCCATGACCTTGTATATCTTCACCGCGATGGCTCCAGCCGCGAAGTCGGCATCCAGTTGGTGGATCGTGCGCTGGGCGAATCCCGGCTCTTCGAATTCGTAAGGGCTGAAGGTCGTACACATAACGGCACGGCCACCCGTGCTGTGGATGACCTTGAGCACGTCACCGCGTTGCGGCTCCATTCCCTTGGCGTACGGGTCGCGATCGTCAACTACGAGGATGTCCAGGATGCGCAGGTTCAGGCGCTTCATCAGGGCGCCGAACGCCGGGTCATCCTTGTAAAGGTGCGCGTGCGCGTCAATCGGCGCCACGGCGGAAAAACTCGTGACATCACCGGCCGGTGGCCGGGCGGGTTGGGCTTCGGACATTCGCACCGCGCCCAGCGCAGAGGCGAGCACCATCAAGGCCGCCGGCATAGCCGTCGCCAGTGATAACAAGGTCCACTTCGAATTAGGAGATTTCATTTCGGACTTCCTGTCGGCAGCATAGCATCACTCCCTTGTGGGCATTTCGCAAGCGGGGTTGAAGGCTGGAATGCACATCTGTGTTTGAAGGCTCGCGGTCCGGCCGTGTCCTTCCCATCTATTCGCGCCAGGGCTTCCCGAGCTCGTATTGCTCGATGCGGCGCTGAATGGCCTGGGCTTGGGCCGGGTCGGCGGCGACGGCCCTGCGGGCGGTGGTTATGGCGTCTTCAAACCGGCGGTTCTCGGCGTAGGCGGCGGCCAGCGTATCGAGCGTGGCGCAGTCCTGGGAGTGAGTCAGCAGGAGCGCGCGGACGGCCAGCGCGAGAGCCTCGGGCCCGTCGCGCAGCTCCGCGTTCGTAGCCAGGATCCAGGCGACACGGCGCAGAGCGGTGGCGTTGTTTGGACGGAGGCGAACGGCGGCGCGCCAGTGCTCGAGCGCCAGGCTGGGCTGATCGGCCGTCTCGGCGAGATGCTGGTGCGCTTCGGCGTAGTCGGGATTCAGCGCCAAGGCCTGGCGTAGGTTCGCGCTGGCGGCCTGTTTGTCGCCGCGGCGGAGAGCGACCAGGGCGGAGTAATAGAGCTCCTCGGCCGTAGGGTTCGCGGAAACTGCGACGGGCGGGGCGTCCTGCCCCGTTTCCAGCAGATGGATGGCCCACCTGAGTGACGTCTGGCGCTGCGCGTCTTCCAGGCTCTTTTCGAGATACGGCCGCGCCTCGTCGCGGCGTCCGGCCATCATAAGGGTCAGGACCAGGTTGTGCCGTACGTCGCTGTCTTCCGGCGCGATGTAGAGTAGTGCTTTCCAGGCGTCGGCCGATTCGGCGTAGCGTCCTTGTTTCTGCATAGAGAGCGCGCTGTCGTAGAAGCGGTAGTAATCGAGCGCGGGCCCGCCGATGGTTTGCAGGCCGCCGGACGGGACGTTGACGAATTCGGGGAGGTTGACGGCGCGGTTGGCGGCGGTGGAATTTTCAATCAAGATGGGCGGCGTGTCGTTGCCTTGGGCGTCGATGTGGGTGAGGTACATCTGCGTGTAAGGTGAGCGCGCTTTTGAAGAAAAAACCAGCCAGCGGCCGTTGGGCGAGAAGCTATGCCATGAATTCATCAGCGCAGTGTTGCAGCGCATACGGCGCGCCTCGCCGCCCGCGGCGGAGACGATGTAGAGCTGGCTGTCGGGGCGCATGAGCTGGCCGTTGCGCGACTGGACGAAGACCAGCCAGCGGCCGTCGGGGGAGAGTTTGGGAAAAGTGTTGCTCAGACCGTTGGCGGAGGCGCCCGCAATCGGCTCCGCGCGGCCGCCGAGGCCGTGATTAAAGGGGATGCGATAGAGGTCGTAGTGGATTTGGAGTTCGTTGGGATCGTTGGCAAATCGGGCCAACGGGAGGCCGGGCGGGTTAGGGTCCTGGGCGCGGGCGCGGGCAAAGACCAGGTACTCGCCGTCGGGGCTCCAGACGGCGCCGAACTGCACATAGGCCGGATCGTCGGCTCCGGGCAGGGGTTCAAGGAGGCCGCTGTCGCGGCTGTACCAAGCCAGGACGCCGCGCGTAGGAAAGAAGACCTGCAGGAAGCGGTAGTCGGTGAAGTTGGCGACGTAGTAGTTGCTGGAGTGCGCACCTGGCGTGTCGATGGTCGTCACGACGGCGTCTCCGCGCGGGGAGACTTGAGACATGAAGCCCACGCGGATCGAACTCTCGAGCCGGCCTTGGGCCGAGGACCACTGAATCACGTCGGCGGGGCGCACGGTCACGTTGGGCTGGAGCGGGGCCAGGAAATAGCGGCCCCTGTTGTTTTTCAAACCGTCGAGATCCATGCCCATAAACTTGCCGTCGCGCGAGAAGGAGTGGCAGTTCGCGCACACGGGCAGCCCCTGCATGGCGATGCGGCTGGCGCTCTGACTGACGTCGCGCGTACGCCAGGCGACCAGACGCACGGCATGCGGAGCGAGCGGCTTGATCGCGCCCTTCTGGGTTTCGCTGGGCATCAGCGGGACGTCGCGATAGAAGATCGGCGCACCCACCGGATCGGCTGAAGTCTGAATGTGCACTGTCGCGCGGGAGGCGGTGCGGCCCTGTTCGAGGCCGATCCACGTGACCAGCGCGGGCGCGTTCTTGGATCGGCTCTGGATGAGCGACCAGGCCGCGGCAGAAGGCTTCCAGGTTCTTTGTTGCGGATCCACTTTGGGAAGCTCGTTGGTGGTCGAGATGCAATCTTTGTCGATCTCGCCAAGTTGGAGGCGCGGGCCGTTGGAGACAAAGCGCAGGGGCGGGGCGCCCGAGGCGAAGGAAACTTCGATGCGCCACGCGGCCGCCGCACTGGCGTCGCGCCAGAGAAATGTGGGCGGTGCGAAGTCGGGCGGGAAAAGAGTGCCCTCGGCCGGGTAGTCGATCGTCAGGCCCGGCGTGCCGGCCACCGGCACGGCCGAGAGAAGCAGCGTGAGAGCGATGACCGTGCCGTGGGTCACTCTTTCTATTGTATTGCCGGGGATGAGTCTTCGACCAGGGTCCTCGGCGCTGGCGGGACAATGACACCGGCGTCACCGGCAGCAATTGCAAGCGCGGGCCTTCGCCACTCTCCTTCTGGTTAGCCTTTGCCTTGCTTCAGTAATTCATCACGCGCCGCACATACTCCCGGCTGATTCGGAAGCTCGCGCCATACGAGCGTGTGGGCACGAAATCGCGTTCGTGCGCCAATTCGATCACCAGGTCGCCCGCGAAGTTAATCTTGTGGAGCACGCGGCCAATTGCGGCGAAGTCCGTGTCGCCTTCGCCCATCGCCTCCACCCACCTGCCGTCCGCCTTCTGGTCGCGCAGGTGCGCGAAAATCATGCGATCGCGATGGCGCCAGATGAAATCCACCGGATCCACTTTCGCACGCACAAGCCAGTTGAGATCCGGGCCGAGTTTGATATCGGGCACGCGGGCCAGCGTGCCGTTGAGGTCGTACTCGTTGTCGCGGACTTCGTAAGTGTGATTGTGCAGGTTCGGGACCACGCCGTGATCGGCGCACGTCTTCTGGATCTCGCGGAGCACGCCGGCCTGCACGTCGAACTCAGCATCGGTCTTCCTTCGTCCCGCGTCGCCCACGCTGATGCCTAGGGTTCGGCCTCCCACCTGGGCCAGTCGGGCGATCAGCGTCTGTCCTTCGGCCACGATCTTCTCCGCTTCCTCGCGCTTCCACATATTCGCGCCCCACGACGTCCCGAGCACCGGCAACGCGTAACGCTTCGACAGTTCTTGAATGCGCGCGACCGAGTCGTCTTTCAGCAACAGCGGATGCATCAATTCGATGGCGTCGATGCCCGCCGCTCCGAGCTCTCGGAAGATCTGCTCGACCACCGGCGTGGGATCGTATTTCGGCTGAGAGGCCGCGTACACCCAGGGGTGCGCGCCGACGGTAATTTTCCGGGTCTCGGCCGCACCCAAAACGGCCAGGGAAGGGAAGCAATAGAGGAAGTCGCGTCGGTTCATGGTGGGACTGTGCCTGCTCGGCGAGCATATCAGGTTCAATCCGCGCTGATCTACTCATGCCCGCTCACACTCATGCCCGCTCACACATTGCTCCTTCATCCTTTCCCTCCGCACGGCCCGCACTGTCCAGGGGCGCTGGCACCGCTGGACGGCCGTGGAGGTGCAATGCCGTTTTACTGCGGCAGACCCTCCTCCGCCGCTCCTGCTTTCTGGCGGTCCCCATTTCCCGCTCTCGCGGTTCATCGCATGGAGTACACTATGCCCTATGGCTGCCGACTTCGCCGTCGTATTCGCCGCATTGAAACCGGTGCTTGGGAAACATGCGGATCGTCTGGCCGTGAAGGCCGACACGCCCACGCAGTACACCCTCGTCACGAGGTGCGCTTCGCCCTTCCCACAACATAAAGGGCAGCCCCTGTATTTCGGCTCGGTGCTTCTGGGCAAGGCGTACGTGAGCTTTCATCTGGTGCCGATTTATATGTGTCCGGAGCTCCAGAAGAGCGTTTCGCCCGCGTTGAAGAAGCGCATGCAAGGCAAGGCGTGCTTCAACTTCAAGACGGAACCGGTCCCCGAGCTGATCGCCGACCTGGCACGGCTGACCGAGGCGGCAATCAAGCTGTGGAGCGAAAAGAAGTGGATCTGAACCGCGGCCCAGGCTGCAATGTTCTGCAAAGCCTTGCGAACTCAATCCATTAGAGACTGAACACGTCATTGACAAAACGGCCGCGCCGGGCGTCAAGCTGTGTCAAGCTGCCCCACCGGGGCGGGAATTGCGCTATAATACAAAAAGTTGGAAGTTTGATTCGCCCCGCCTGCATTTTGCCGCCGGTCCGTTGATCCGCCTTCCCGTTTGAACAACATGAACCAATTCACAGATCTCTCTTTGTCCCCGATCCTCCAGCGCAATCTCGTCGCCGGCGGATTCAAGCTGCCCACGCCTGTGCAGGCGCAGGCAATTCCCTCAGTCCTCGAAGGCCGCGACGTCGTGGCCTCGGCGCAGACCGGTACTGGCAAGACGCTGGCGTTTCTTCTTCCGATGTTGGAAATCCTCTCGCGCGGAACGGCGCAAAAGGGCCTGCAGGCGTTGATTTTGACCCCCACGCGCGAACTGGCGCTGCAGATTCAGCAAGCATTCGTGCAGATCGCGGCGGGTACCGGCATCCGCAGCGCGGTCGCGGTAGGCGGCATGAATGAAGGCCCGCAGCTTCGGGCGCTGCGCGACGGCGCGCGCGTCCTGATCGCGACGCCGGGCCGGTTGTGCGATTTCCTGGAGCGCCGCCTGGCGCGGCTGGATGGCGCGTCGTTTCTCGTGCTGGACGAAGCCGACCGGATGCTCGACATGGGTTTCCTGCCCTCGCTGAAGCGCATCCTGTCGAGCCTGCCGGCCAAACGCCAGACATTGTTTTTCTCGGCCACCATCGAGCCTTCGGTGGCCCACCTGATCAGAGAACACCTGAGCGATCCCGTGAAGGTGGCGATCGGTTCCACCAAAACGCTGGTCTCCGACCTCGACCTGCGGGCCTACGAAGTCGAAGACAAGCGTAAGGTGACGCTGCTGCAGTCTCTGATGGTCAAGGAGACTGGTTCGTTCCTGGTTTTCGCGCGCACTAAACACGGTGCCGACAGGCTGTCGCACCGGCTGACGGCGGCCGGATTCAAGACGGCGGCGATCCACGGCGACCGCAGCCAGAGCCAGCGCAACCAGGCCTTGCGCGGCTTCCAGGAAGGTTACTACCGCGTGCTCGTGGCCACCGACGTGGCGGCGCGCGGGATCCACGTGGACGACATCGCGCACGTGGTGAACTTCGACCTGCCGCGGGCTCCGGAGGACTTCATCCATCGCGTGGGACGCACGGCCCGGGCCGGGCGCCGCGGCGTGGCCTCGAGTTTCTTCACGCCCTCGGAGCGTGGCGCGATCCGGCACATCGAGCGCGTGCTGAGCCTGACGCTGACGCGCCACTCCTCGGCGCACGAGATTCCGGAAGTGCCTGTGTCCGTGCCCGTCATCGTGCCCGTGCGGCCGATCCATGTCGGGCCCATGACGGCCATCCGCGGCGATTCGCGGCCTGTCAGAAGCGCGCGGCCGATCGCGAACCGGCCGGCGTTTCAGCCGCGCCGGATAAAACAGGGCAGCTCGTTCCGTTTCTACAAATCGGCCTGAGCCAATACCGTTCGCTCAACAACATTTCTGCGCTCTTGCGTTTTGGCTGGTGCGGTCCTGGTGACATGCATCAGCCAGTAGTCTTATGGTTGCGGCTTCGACTCCGCTTCGATCAATTGGCGCTGTTCCTCGGCTTCTTTTTTCTGACCCAGCGCGAACAGGCCCTTCGCCAGGACACTCCGCGCTGAGCGGATTGTCAGGCTGTCGTTACCCTCGCCCGCCAGCGCCAGCCGCGCTTCGTCCACCGCCTGCGCAAAGTGCCCGGCCTTGTCGAATTGTTTGGCGAGTTCGAGGTGCACGGGTCCGAACGATGGCGCGTGGGCAAGAACCTCCTGCACCAATTGCCGCGCCTGCTCTTGTTTTCCGGAAATGCTCAGGAAACGGGCGAATTGAATGGCCGAGCCTGGATCGAACGACTTGGACCGGCGGTTCACGTTCAGCGCTTTTTGGAAGGCGCTCTCCGCGTTTTCGGAATGGTCCAGCTTGTCCTCGCAAAGCCCCAACAACGTGTACATCTGTAGCAGCGCCTGGTCGTTGAGACCCGGCAGCGCCAGCGCCGTGCGCTCGTTCGCAGCGCACTCATTTTCCTTGTCGTTGAGGTACGCCCATTGCGCGTAATAATGGCGCGCTTCCGCATCCCGCGGCATCGCTTCAACCGCGTGCGCCAGCAGCGCGCCTGCTTCTACGCTGTCCGCCCTGAGCTGGAACAGAACCTCGCCCAGATTCAGCGGCAGACGCTGCGATTCGGGTTTGGCGCGCACGCCCGCCCGTAGCGTCCGCAGCGCATCCTCCGGCTTCCCTACGCTTTCATAGCAACGCGCCAACAGCACCCACACGGCTTCGCCGGACTGCGGTTCCCGCTCGATCGCGGATCTCAGCTCCCGGATAGCGTCTTCGTAACGGTTCTGGCGCAACAGTTGTTCCACCGCGCCCAGCGTGGAAGACTCCGCTGGCGGCTGCTGCAGCGCGAGCAGCAGTGGCAGGATCGCGATCAACATTCGACGCGCGCCTCCGTCATTTTGCACTCTTCCTTTGATCCGCGCGGACCTGTTCCAGTCGCCGCACAATCTGCTCTTGCTCTGTCCCGGCGGCCAGCGCGCGTACGTAGCACTGCTCCGCATCCTGGGGCCGGTTCAACGCCCGGTAGGCATCGCCCAGCATGACCAGAAAATCCTGCCGCTGCTCAATGCGCAGAGCTGCTTCCAGCGTCGCAGCCAGCTTCGTGAAGTCACCGGAGGAACGATAACGCATCGCTTCCTCCTGAAGCGCGCGAAAGCGCGCCAGGTCGTCGTTCATTGTTTGTTCCAGCTCTGCCAATTGCCGCTCATTCAGCTGCGCCTTGTCCGGTTCGCCGGTCGCGCGATACAGGCGGCTCAGAAGCCACAACGCCGCCCGCCGGTCGCGCAGGTCCGCCACGTGTTCGGCGGCTTCGCGCGCCGCGGCGAGGGCCTCGGGAAACCGGCGCAGATTATACAAGCACGTCGCCGCGCCCAGTGACGCTTCGGGCGAAGCCGGCTCGCGCTTCAGCACATCCCGGAATTCGCCGAGAGCCGGCTCAGCCTGACCCGCGCCAGCCAGCGCGCGCGCATGGCCAACCATCGCCTGGACCGACTGCGGCTGCAGTGCCAGCGAGGCTGCGAACTCTTTGGCGGCCGCGTCGTAGTCCTGGTTCAACAGATGCAGCTGTCCCAGCCAGTAGTGCGCGCGAGCATCGGAGGCTTCCAAAGTCACGGCCCGTTCGAGCGCGGAGCGGGCCTCGGCCCCGGTTTGTCCATTCTCGACTTCGAACATGCCGAGCAGCCGGAAACTCGCGGCGAAATCGTTGTCCGAGCGCACCGCTTTTCTCAGTTGCACAATGGCTTCAGCCGGCTTTCCGGAGAGCCCCAGTGCCGCCCCGTACAGCGCCCGCGCTTCCACCATCTGTGGATCGATTTGCAACGCCCGGTCAAACGAGTCTACCGCCGCCAGGTAGTCCTTCGCGTTGAATTCGCACTGCCCCTGCGCGAACGGAATTGCTGCGCTGTGCGGGTGCGCGGCCGCAAGCTGCCGGAATACGGGAACGGCCTCCATGCAACGGCCTTCAGCCGCCAGTTGCCGCGCGTGCTCGAAACGCGCCTGATCCGGATCGGCCTGCCACAGCATCATCAATATGAACCAGATCATGCCGGCGGCTCCCTGACCACCAGGATGCGATCGGGCTTGATGTCATGCAGAACCTGTTTCACTCCGCTGGGCCAGCGCACTTCCAACTCGCGCACAAGTGTGCTGCCGCCCAGACCGAAATGCACCCGGCTGTCACTCGATGAAGCATATCCGACGCTGGTGGTCGCTTCGTTCCACTGCGTGTGTCCCGCATCGTCCACCAGCCGCAGTTGCGCGCCCAGACCCATGCGATTACTTCGCGAACCGATGAGCCGCACCAGCAGCCAGTGATTCTGATTGGCCGAAACATTTCGCAGGATTTGCGGAGCTCCGCCCAGCACGCTGACGACAGCGTCGATCCGCCCGTCGTTGTCGAGATCGCCGAACGCCACGCCTCGATGCGGCGCTGCCTTTTGAAAGCCGTCGCCGGCCAACGCGCTGACGTCCTCGAACGTGCTTCCGCCAAGGTTTCTGAATACCGCATTCGGTTCCGCGTAGGTCCGGCCGTCGTGATACTCCTCCACCGTATCCAGCACATTCGAGCGTGCGACAAACAAGTCCTTCCAACCGTCGTTATCGAAATCCATGATGCCGTTGCCCCACCCCGACATCTTCACGGTAGAGCGGCCGAGCCCGCTCGACATGGTCGCGGAAAAGAAGGTCTTGCCGAGCCCTAGATAAAGCGGGAACGTCTCGCGCTCCACCGCCGTATGCCAGATGTCCGGCCGCCCATCGTTATTGACGTCGCGAAAATCCGAGCCCATCCCCGACAGGGCGTTGCCCGAGTCGTTGTAGGCCACGCCCGCTTCCACGCCGATCTCTTCAAATCTCTTGCCCCCGAGATTGTGGAATAGGAAATTCGGGCTGGCATCGTTCGCGACAAAGGCATCCATATAACCATCGCCGTCGAAATCCGCAAAGGATACGCTCATCCCGCGTCCCATACTCCGCGCGATGCCTGTCTCTTCCGAGACATCGGTGAAATGCCCGTTGCCGTCGTTCCGGTAAAGAGTATTGTGGAGCGGTTCGTAGAATCGCGGATGGCAATACGCCCGCCCCATCCCCGGCGAAGCGCAAAAGGGGTCCGCGTTCACCGACCAGACACAGTAGTTCACGACAAACAAATCGAGGCGCCCGTCATTGTTGTAGTCGAACCATCCCGCCCCCGTCGACCACATCTTCTTACCCTTATACTGCGCGCCGCCGAGACCTGCACTCTCCGTGACATCCGTGAACGTGCCGTCACGGTTGTTGTGCAGCAGTTGGTTCCCGGTCACGTTGGAAACAAAGATATCGGGGTAACCGTCGTTATCGTAATCGCCGACGGCCACGCCCATTCCATAACCATTGCCCTTCACGCCGGCCTTCTCTGTGACGTCGGTGAACGTCCCATCGTGATTGTTGTGGAACAGGCGGTTCCAGTACGCCGGCGACGTCTTGATCAGGGAAGGAATCTCGGCTCCGTTGACCAAAAACACGTCCAGGTAACCATCCTGGTCGTAGTCCAGCAGGGCCACGCCCGCGACCATTGTCTCGATTTGATTCTTGTTGGGAGTCGGACTGTTGCGTGTAATGAAGCGCAGATTGCTGGTTGCGGAAACGTCCGCAAACCGGATCGTGCTGGTCTCGCTACCATGAAAAACGGCCGCAATCGCCACAAAAACGACGATTACGGCCGCCCATCGCATGACACCCACTCTACTAAATGCTCTGCTCAAAATACCACCGGGCGGGTGCTGCGCTCACAAATAGTCGTCTCTAAAATGCACGCACCGGGCCGTAGGGGCCCGGTGCATGCGGTTGTTCGGAATTGGGCGCGTCAGAAGACGAAGCGCGCCGACAACTGAATCGCGCGCGGCGAGTTGCCCGCGTTCGTAATCAGCCCGAAGAGTGACGTGCCGAGGTCGTTGTTGTAAGAACCGAAACCTCGGATATTGAAAGCGTTCTGAGCTTCCGCGCGGACCTGGAAGTATCTCTTCTCAGAGCCGACGTAGAAGTTCTTCATCAGAGAAAGGTCCATCTGATAAAACGAAGGATTGCGCAGGCTGGGATCGTCAAACGGGAGATTACCGGCGACGAAGTTCTGCGCCGTGACCATGTTGGCGGCGTTGAACCTGCTGATACCCGTTGACGGATTTTGCGATGGCCCCACCAGCGACCCGCTGTCGCCCGTGTAAGCCGGATTGCCGAGGTTGTGATTGCTGGTCGCGTAGCTTCCGTATGTAGTCTCGACCAGGATGGTGTTATTGGTGTTGATATTGGTCGTACCCCACCATTGGACAGGCGTCCCGCTCACGTAGGTGTAGTTGCCCGCAAACTGCCAGCCCCCGGCGATCCGGTCCGCAATCTTCTCGGGTGTCGTGGATGGCGTGCCCATCCAATGTCTGCCTTGTCCGAATGGAAGCTGATACAGGAACGTCACGACCAGGCGGTTGGGCTGGTCCGCCGCGCTCAAGCCCCAAGTCGACTGGAATGGGTAGATACTCTGATTTCTCTTTCCGTTAATTCCTTCGGCGTCCTGACCGCTGCCGGAGCTGGCTTCGGGACCGCCGACGTCGTCGAGCGCATGGCTATACGTATAGTTCAGCAGGAAAGTGAGCCCATGCGACATCCGGTGTTCGAGGCGGAAGTTGAACGCATTAAAGGTCGAGGAACCCGCATTCGTTCCCAGTACCGTGACCGTTCCGTATTGCGGATATGGGTATTCGAGAATGCCGGCCAGCATGCTCGGGCCAACAGTTGAAGTACTCAGCGTCTGACCGGCGTTCGGCGATGCCATCGGAGTCGTCATGACGCCGGAATAGGCAGGCGTGAACAGGCTTGCGGGGTACATGCTGATATTTTCGGGCGCCAAAAGGCCCAATCCGCGATTGCCCGACCAGCCTGCTTCCAAGACCCAGCCTAAGGGAAGCTCGCGCTGTACACTGATCCCCCAGTTGTACTCTCGGGGCATGTGCATGTTCTGACTGTAAGCGGTAACCCCAGGAGGATTGGCGCTTTCCTGGTTGGTGAGCAGCGTGTCGCGTGAGTACTCGGTGATCATGCCGGGCAGCGGGAAGGGGTTGGCCCAGGACGAGATGAAGTGCTTGATCCCGTCGTTCGAGGGGTGCCAACCGGCGTTCGCCGCGGCGCTGAGGGGCAGGCTCTCGTTGCTGCTGGAGAAGCCGCCCGCGTCGCCCGTCGTGGGCAGGTACATCAATCCGCCGGATGCGCGCAGCACGGTCTTTTTGTCGATCTGGTAGGCCAGGCCCAGGCGTGGGGCGAACTGGTGCGAATCGATGCCCTGGAAATTCCGCGAGGGGAAGGCTGGCGTGTTCGGGAGCTCAACGGCGCCGTTCGGCATGCCGTTGACCCAGCTCGGAGCCGGAGTGCTCGCCGGCAAGCCGGCAGCGGCCAGAGCCCCGGCCCAGGTGTAACCCGAGTTGATCGTGAACAGGCTCGGTGCGTTCTGATCCCAGAAGTAAATCTTGTCGTGGCGCTCGGTCGTCGGGCCTTCCCGGTCCCAGCGCAAGCCGACGTTGACCGTCAGCTTCGAATTCACCTTGAAATCGTCCTGGATGAACGCGGCGTTGTAGTTCACGTTCATCGCGCGCGTCGAATAGCCTTGGATCGTCGCCCAATCGTCGAGGCCCAGCTCCATCGCGCCCAGTGAGTTGGGAACGCTTTGGGCCGAGCTGAAGCCGTGGTCGCCCGATTCTGACGCCACCGGGTTGCCGTCGAAGGTGAAGGGGTTGTATCCGCCCTTGTTCAGGAAGTTGTCGTAATACCGGCGGCTCTCCCAACCGAATTTCAGGGTGTGACGATTCAGCAGCTTCGTGCCGGTGATGCCAAAATCGTACGTCGTCGGGATAGCGACGGTCTCGGACGGCGAGTTGCCGTAGTACCCGCAGCACATCCCAAAGTCTTCCTGGATGGTCGGAATCGAGCTGCTTCCGAGGATCGCCTGGATTTCGGGATTTAGATGCAGCGAAGCTGCGTTGAAACCAGCGGGCAGCGTGGAGCCCGCGTCGTTCGGATCGTGAATCACCGAACCCCGCACGTTGAACAGTAAAGTGGGCGTGGCAGTCCAGTCGTAATTCACGCTCCCATTCAACGCGCCGGCGACGCGGGTGGTGTTCGCCGTGAACAGCGGGCCGCCCACTCGGGACTGGCCGCCGCTCTGGTTGTAGGTAATGTAATGGATAAACAGCTTCTGGTTGTCCGTGATCACCTGGTCGAGACGCGTACCGAAACGGAAAGTGTTATTGAGAGTGTTCTGGAAACCCTGGTAGTTGTTCCCGCTGGTGAATCCTCCCGTACTCGGCCGGTTGGGCAACGGGAGATCCGCTAGAATGGCCGCCGTCGTCGGGTCGATCTGCGCGGCCGGAACGGTCTTGCCATCGCCGCCCAGCAGCGTCAGGCGGCTATAGTTTCCGTCCGCGTTGGGCGTTGTGGCATAGTTTCCATTCGGGTCGTACATCATCGTCGAGTAGCCGCCGGCAACGGTGTTTTCAAAGTTCCCGTTGCGTTGATCCTGATTGGGCACAGTCATCAGGACCACATTGCCCGCCTGGTTGTACCTGTAGTACTCGTTGTCGACGAAGAAGAAGGTCCGGTTCTTGCCGTTGTAGATCTTGGGGATCGACACCGGCCCGCCCAGGGTGAAGCCGTAATCGTTCTGGCGGAAGTGCACCTTGGGGTTGCCGACGGCATTCTGATACCACGAGTTGGCATCGAACATGTCGTTGAACATGTACTCGTACATGTCCCCGTGATAGCTGTTTGTCCCCGACTTGGTGACCAATTCAACGTAGCCGCCGGAGATCCTGCCGTACTCGGCCGAGATCCCGTTTGTGACGACCTTAAACTCCTGAACCGCGTCCATCGAGGGCGTCTGGTCCGAGATCGTGTGGCCACGCCCGGAGGTCACGACATTTCCATCGACAAAGAAATCGATACTGCTGGTGCGGCCGCCGTTGATGTGAGTCGAGGCGCTGACGCCACCTTCGGAGCCTTGCACGTTTCCAGAAATGCGGATCAGATCGAACGGATTTCGGTCAATCTCCGGCAAATTCATAATGAAGTCGTTGTTGACGACTTCGCCGGTCTCCGCATCCTCCGTCCGCATCGGGGGCGCTTCCCCGGTGACCGTGACGGTCTCCGTGGGCGAGCCGATGTCGAGTTTTATGTTGATTGCGAGTTTATCGTCAACCTGGACGACGATGCCGGAGGAAACATATTTCTTGAATCCAGGCACTTCCACGCTGATCTGATACATGCCCGGGGGCAGTTGAGCGGCGAGGTACCTTCCATCTCCTAGCGAAGCGCTATGGGAAGCGATATTAGTCGCCGTGTTCGTTACTGTTACCTTGGCGTTGGGCACCACTGCCCCAGCCGGATCCTGGATTGAACCCCCAATGGATCCATAGCCCGCCTGGCCAAATACCGGTCGTGGCACGGACGCCAAAATCGCCAAAGCGATCACGGCGATCCAATGTTTTTTCATGGACCGATTCCTTTCTTGTTTCGTGGAGCCGTTTTGGCTTCGGATCGCCGCGGGCTGCTTTGGTGCAACCAGCCAGCACGCACCGGCGCACCCGCCCGGCGAAGCCTTCGCGCACTCCCACCTTTTCGCGCACACACCTAAGCTCCTCCGAACCCGCAGACAAGCGAGCGGAGAATCCCCGGCCAATGCGATGTTCTCAACTTGCCTCGTTTCCGATTCGCGTTCAAGGGAGCTAGCCGTGAGCATCACTGTTAATCGCCTGTGAATTGTCCGTAAAATACTTATAGATAAGGCTTTATAGCCAATTCAATAGGGCCGTGAATAGGCCTGTGAATCGGTAGCCGATCCCCCGACGGAAACGTTGTTCGCGTTGAGATTCCCCACAGACACACGCCTTGGCGGCGCGCCTGGCAGCACGGACCGGCGCACCGCTGGCGCACCCGAGCCGGTCGCTTTTCGCCTTCGTTTCCTGTAGAATCCGCAGTGGGTCGGTCTGGTTCAGCCCGAGTAATCGTGAACAAGTTGGCCGAAGTCGCTCGGCCCGGAAACGAATCCGCGTTGTGCAGACAAAAAATTCCATAAGCGATGCCCGTCGCCGGCTGATCGAGCGGATCGCCGATAGTTCCCTGTTTCAGAAACCATCCCGGTTGCGGGATCTGTTCCTCTACATCTGCGACTACAGCCTGCAGGGCCGCCACGAGGAACTCCGCGAACAGCGCATCGGAGAAGTCGTGTTCGGCCGCGGTCACGACTTTCGACCCAATGACGACACCATCGTCCGGGTGGAAGTTCGCAAGTTGCGCCAGCGGCTGGAAGATTATTTTGCGGCGGAGGGCAAAGACGAGCCCATCCTCATCTCCATTCCCAAGGGCGCGTACATCGCCAGCTTCGAAGCCCGGACTCCGGCTGCCGCGCTGCCTGAAGTGGCGAGTGAGGGGCGTCCCGGCCAGGCCGATTTCTCCGAGGTCAATTCAGATAGAAAAGTTGACGCGTCTTTCGTCTGGGCGGTGATTCTCGGCGTGACGACCGTGCTTTTCGGCGCACTGGCCGCCTGGTATTTCGTGCGCGACCAGCAGAAACTCCACGCGCCAGTTCCCGCCGTTCAAGCCTCTGCTCCGAAGAACCCGCTCTGGGCCGCGCTGTTTAATAAGGATCAGCAAACCTACTTTGTCTGCGCGGACTCCGCATTGGTCCTGTATCAGGAAATCGCGGGGGCTCCGGTGAGCCTGGCGCAGTACGTCAACCGGAACTACCCGCCTGGCGCGCCCGCCGCGTCTCGCGAAGTGGAATCTCTTCTCAAGATCCTGCCGCAGCGCCAGTATACGAGCATGGCCGACGTCCGGCTGGTACAGGGGATTCTGCAACTCAACCAGGAGTACCTGACCCATTCCACTGTCCGGCACGCGCGTACCATCCAGCTCATCGATTTCAAGAAGGGCAACTTTATCCTGATCGGCAGCCGGCGCGCCAACCCATGGGTCGAGTTGTTTGAGCAGTCGCTGAATTTTCTCTTTGTCTACGACTCGAAAGCGCAACGCCCTGGATTTCACAACGTGAAGCCGCGGCCCAACGAAAAGAGCGTTTACTGGGTCGAGGGCAACTCCACCCAGGGCGGCGAAACCTATAGCGTGATCGCTCTCGTGCCAAATCTCTCTCACGACGGCAGTGTTCTGATGGTGGCGGGCGCCACGGGAGAAGGCACGGAAGCGGCCGGAGAATTCACCACCCATCCTGAATTGCTGCAGCAGATGTTGAAGACGATCCACGCCGTCGATCGCGATCGCATTCGCTATTTCGAAGTGCTGCTGAAATCTGGCACGCTCGGTGGCACTTCCGAGCAGGCCGAGATCGTCGCCTACCGCTTACTGCCGGACGAAAAGTCAAAGGCTGAGTAAACGGGCAATTAGTGGCCTGTCGCGGAGACTTGCGTTTCCGCGCCGCAACTGTCTGACGGAGCCGCGACTGCAAGGAGCGGTTGTGTTACTGAGTCGCGACTACTGTTACTGAGCCGCGACTTTGTTACGGAGCCGCGACTGAAAGGAGCGGTTCTTCGCGTTGTTTCTGAGCCGCGACCGCGCGTTTCTGGGCCGCGACCGTTAGGAGCGGTTCTTACCGCGTTCCCCGACCGCCGCTGAGCCGCGCGCGGCCCAGAATCGGCGCATTGCAATCAAATCGGTTTGCGGAGCCGCGATGACAAGGAACGATTGTCGCGCGGCGACGATGCTACCGAGCCGCAACCATAAAGTAGTCGATATAGGAACTCTTGCCACCAGCCACTCGTGACTGGCCCGCTCTATAACTCCAGCTTCCCTTTGTAGGTCATCTCCTTGACCTCGAACTTGCGCTCCAGCCGATTGTCCCCGAGCTGAGTGTGGAAGATCGACTCTTTGTCTTTCTTGGTGATCTCGTCCTCGCGCGAGAAGTGGAAGTAGATGATGCCGTATCGCCCCGGCAGGTTGTACTCGACGCTCACCGGCCGGAGCGTCTTCCCTTCGCTGCGCGAGATCGACGTGCGCTCCATCAACTCCTCACGAATGGCTTCGGGATCGCGGCCAGTGCGGTTGTCGCTTCTATCTTTATCGGCCTGATCCGGCTGATTCGTCTGTTGGTCGCTATCGGAGTCGCGCCGCCGGTAGTTCTGATTCGACGACTCCAGCGGGAAGCCGGTCACGGCGACAATGTACTCCTTGGGCGTCTCGTTCGGCGTCAGCTTCGTCACCGAAGGATGCTCTTCCGCCGCTGCCGACGCCGCTGCCGGCGCGTCGGCCTTCTTGAAGCCTCCTGTGGGCGCGTCGCCTTTCTGGTCACTCGGCTGCGCAGGCTTCACCTCAGCCTTCTCCTCCGGCTTCGGCGGCGGATTCTGTTGCGCATCGGCCAGGCGCACCGGCAGCGCACTCTCCCAGCGCACGGTGGCGTCAACATTAGATGTCTGCGGACGGCGATTGCCGCCGCCCCTGCCTCCACGCCCGCCCCCCGGGTAACCCATGCCGCCGCCACCCGGGAACGGAAAGCCGATCCCCGGCACGCCGTATCCGCCGCGGCCTCCGCCGCCCGGATAGCCGCCTCCGCCATTCGGGTAATTGCCGCCGCCGGAGTTCGGCCCCTGGCCGTTGCCGCCCATCGTCTGGCCGAGTTGCACCTTCGCCTTTTGCGCCCACGGCGAGTCATGCAGCAGCTTATCGATCTCGGTGCTGGACCACTGTGACGGGTCCTTGGAATCCCATTTTTCGCCGGCCAGAGATACTCCGGCCAGGCATACTACGGCCGCAGCCGCGCACATCTGTATCGTTCGCATAAAGCTACTGCCCCTGACGCGAGCGGCGGCGGCGCGGTTACCCCGGTCCATGGCGCCCCCGGCGCGCTGGTCCCCATTCACTGTGCCTTCGACATGCTCGCCGCCGGAGGGACAAGTCAGCGTGAAAACTACCCCCACGACACGGTGAATTTGCAGTTCCAACGAAACACGGTTCGATTCGAATAAGTCCTTTAGAAAACCATAGATACACGGTGAAGCATGGTACTTACTGGGAAATACGTCGTGCGCACGCCAAAATGTGCGGTTGAATGCGGCTAAGTCCTTTAGAAAACCATAGATACGTGGCGTGCGCACTGGCATTCGTACTTCAATTCAGCTAAGTTTATTAGAATCAAACATTTAAACGATACCGTACGCCGACCTGCAAAACTAAGTCCTTTAGAAAACCATAGATACGCGGTGACGTCGGGTCAAGTTCGTCTAAGTTGTTTAGAAATAATTACTTACAAAGCACTCTGCGGAACGCACGCGGCAGTTATTAGGCAATTTTGCGCGAAATTCGACTAAGTCCTTTAGAAAACCACGATTACAGCGATACGCAAAAAGACCGCGAAAAACCGTGTTTTCCCCGCGTCAAACACGGTGTTGCCACGGTGGAATCGCCCGCGCCGCACGGTGCAATGCACGGTGAAACCCGGATCCGAGGCATCCGCGGAGTGAAATCTCAAGCTGCCAGGATCACCGAAACCGGATGCCTCGGGCTTCCCAAACGGGCTAGGCGACTTGCAGCCGCTTGAGCTTGATGTGGATAGTGGGGAGGCGGGCCAGATCGTACTGCGCCTGTTGCACCAGCCAACTTTCGGCGCTGCCGCCGAAGACTTTGGAGAGCCGCACGGCCATCTCCGGAGAGATGCCGCGTTTCCCGTTCACCAGTTCCGAAAGCGTGGTGCGCGTGACGCCGAGCGCGGCGGCGGCGGCCGTGATGCTCAGGCCCAGCGGCTCAATGCACTGGCGCAGTACAAGACCACCAGGATGCGGCGGATTCTTCATCGGCATGGGTTCAGTCTCCTAATTAGTGGTAGTCCACGTAATCAACGTCCAACGCGTCCGGGCCGGCGAAGCGGAAAATCACCCGCCAGTTGGCCCGCACCGTTACCGCCCAGAAACCCTGCTCCCGGCCCTTGAGCGGATGAAGCCGAAACCCCGGCAGGTCCATGTCGGAAACCGCCCGGGCGGCGTCCAGTCGCGCCAGAACATCGCGCAACTTCTCCGCATGCTCGGCCACTACGCCGCTTGCGTCGTCTTCTTCGTAGAGACGTTTCAGTCCTTTGTGACGGATCGAACGGATCAACTTAAACCGTAATGCGTTACGTAACGGATGTCAAGCTGTCGTGTGTCCGCAAGGGCCGCGCCACGTCCCCAAAACCACCTTCTTGAGACACGCAAAGTCTGCGCCGGTCTGGCCAATGGGCAAACGGCAAACGCGGCAAACGCGTCAGCCTGACACAGCGAACAGGCTGACCCCTTCACCCCGGATTATGAAATCAGCGATTGCGTGTACCGTCCCCGGGTTTGCAGATCGTCGATCCGCTGGGCCGCCGTACACTGGCTGAACATTGCAATTCAGTGCGGTGCCGGCAAGGGTGCTACAATGCTTACAAGACTTACAAACGGGGATCTTCATGCGAACAGCCAATTCGACGGTCATCAGTATGCGCCTGCCGGCTGAGAGCGGGAAACGGCTCAAGCGCATGGCGAGCCGCCATGGCTGGACGGCCAGCGACACCAGCGCACGCCTTGTTGAGGAAGGCTTGCGGCGAGCTCGAGTTCGCCTTCATCGACTTCCGGGATTCGCCAGCGGGGCGGCAGGCATGCATCCAAGGAAGCTCGCTCGCCGTGTGGGAGGTCATGCTTCTGATTCGCAGCTACAAGTCCGATGCCGCCGCGGTTGCACGCCATCTGCGCTGGCCGCAGGCAAAGGTTCTGGCAGCCAGCAACTACGCGGATGCGTTCCCGCAGGAAATTGAGGCGGCGCTGGCGGAAAACGAAGCGACAGGCTTTCCGGCGTTGCAGCGCATGTTGCCCCAAGCCGCCGAATTCGTCGCTGGCAAAGGGGCGCGAGTCTGACGTGCTCAAGCTGCTGCTCGACGAGCATATCTCGCCGGACGTGGCGCTGGGCCTGCGCCGCCGTAACCGTTCCATGCCCGTGCATTCGATGGCGGAGTGGGAGGACGGGAGTTACCTCGGGCAATCTGACGAGGCCTGCTTGCAAGCGGCCGCCGCGCAGGCCCTGACGCTGGTCTCGTATGACCGCAGGACCATTCCGCCGCTATTGAAGGCCTGGGCAGAAGAAGGGCGCCACCACGGGGGCGTTGTCTTCGTTCACGAAAAGACCATCTCCCCCGCGGATATCGGAGGGTTGGTTGGGGCGTTGGCGCGGCTGGCTAAAGAAGCGCAAGGCTGGGACTGGGCCGACAGAATCTGCTTCCTCCGATACTGACGCCCCGTGTTTGGGCATGCCCGGCCGCGCCGCGGGTGCGGCGCCAGCAGAGCTTGCGGGAGAAGGGCGGACTGTTCAGCGGACTACGGAGCGGAGCGCAAACGCGTCAGCCTGACCCGTTCACCATTGGGATTTGCGGATACTGTCCCGGTTTTATTGGGATTTGCGGATACTGTCCCGGTTTTCTGTCCCGGTTTTACGGTTTTCTACTCAGCCGCCGAGAACGCCGGTAGCGAGCGCGTGATCGCCACCGTCTCCAGCGACACCGCGATCACCTGTTTCACCAGACGGACGATGTACTCGGGATCGTCGGCCCGGTTCGGGTTGGAGTTCTCCTTGCGCTGGTACTGATCGATTACCCATTCGAGCGCGGAGCGATGGCCCAGCCGGTATTCGAACGCCTTCTCCGGAATCCCGGCCAGCGTCAGCGAGTCGTTGTAGTGGCCTGTCGCAGAGTAACCATTACTAGCGAGCGTGCGTCAATACAATTGTGGCGACCCGCACCGCTCTGCTCCTCACCGCTGAACAGTCGGCCGAACTGACCGCGATCGCCCAATCCCGGTCCCTGCCCGCCGGCTACGTCTTCCGCGCCAAGTTGATCCTGCTGCTGGCCGAGGGCGCCTCCTTCAGCACGATCAAGCAACGACTCGATACCACTGCACCGACCATCAGCCGCTGGAAAGAGCGCTTCCTGGCGGATGGCGTTGACGGCCTGGACACCTATCATCCGGGCCAGAAGCCGACCGTCCTGACGCCCGCCCTACGCGCGAAGATCCTCGCTGCCACCCGCAAGAGGCCCGCCGATCACTCGACGCACTGGAGCTGCCGCAAACTGGCGGCCGTTCTCGGCGTCAGCAAGGATGCGGTGCACCGTGTGTGGAAGGAAGCCGGATTGAAGCCGCATCGTCTGGAACGCTATATGGCCTCCAACGATCCCAACTTCGAAGCCAAGGCGGCCGACATCATCGGACTCTACCTGAACCCGCCGCAGCACGCAGCCGTGTTCTGTGTCGATGAGAAGACCGCGATTCAGGCCCTGGACCGGCTTGACCCGGTGCTGCCGCTATCGCCCGGCCGCGCCGAGCGCCATGGTTTTGAGTACTACCGCCACGGCACGCTGTCGCTGTATGCGGCGCTGGACACCAAGACCGGCAAAGTCATGGGGAAGACCGCCGCGCGCCACACCAGCCAAGAGTTCGTCGCCTTCCTGGGGCAGGTCGTGGCGGAGTGCCGGCCGCAGCAGGAGATCCACATTATTCTCGACAACCTCTCGGCCCACAAGACTCAGGCCGTCCGGGAATTCCTGGCCGCACATCCCCGCGTCCAACTCCACTTCACGCCGACCTATTCTTCGTGGCTGAATCAGGTCGAACTCTGGTTCGGCAAGATCGAGCGGGAAGTCATCGCCCGCGGCATCTTCACTTCGGTCCCCGATCTGGCTCGCAAACTGCGCCGCTACATCAACGCCTACTCCGCTCACGCGCGGCCCATCCAGTGGAAGTACTCAGACCCCTCCCGCCGCATGCGTACTAACGATCTCTCTGCGACAGGCCAGTAGTACAGGCTACGGCGATCCTTGGCGAACTTCATCTTACCGCCGGTCATCTTGTCGCCGTTCATCTTTCCGGTCAGCTCCCACGAGAACGGCGCCTTTTCGATATGCTGCAGCGGATACGGCGTCTGCTGCTCGTAGTGCAGATGCAGCTCCATCAGCAGCGCTCCGGCTTTGGCAAACGCGTCGAAATCCGGCGCCAGCGGGATGCGCGGCAGTTCTTTTTTCAATGCCTCGGCGTACCGCTCGCGATACCTCGGTTGGTGCAGCAATGCGTAGATGTACTCAACGAGCACCCCATTCCCATGCGGCGCAGAGATCAGAACAGATACAGCGATTCCGTCGGAGGCCGACCATTAACCTTGCTGCTCAGCACATGCGGCGCAACCACTTTGGGCGGGTGATGCTCGAAACGAAACTGGGAAGCTCGCACATATGCGGGATCAAGTTCCACACTGATCCACTGGCGCCCAAGCGCCTCCGCAGCGGCACCGGTCACGTTTGACCCTCCAAAGGGATCTAGCACCAGGTCCCCCGGATCTGTGAGGAAGTTGATGAAGAATTCAGGGAGAGCTTGTGGATATCGTGCCGGATGCGGCTTGATCTGAGCTTCCTTGCAGCGGGTCAAGTAGTAGCTGTTGCTTTCCGTGTTGGAGAATTCCAGGAGGTTGGGCGGAATAGAACCGCTGTTGTCCCTCTGGAACTTTGTGCTGATGTTATGGCCGGAGGGACGGAGCTGAGCCTTGTAGCCGTTCTTAAGCAAGCCCTTCATGCTCTCGCTGTATGGCCGGAGTACCCGCCGGTTGTCGCTCTTAACGAAGGGATCTAGGGTCAGCCACCAGACATTGTTGATCGCATCTTTCACCCGCAGTCGCCGAACCGTCACCCATTCGGCCGGAGTGGGGAGCCGCGCCGGGTTGTAGTGGTAGAAGTCTTGGGCGAGATAGAAACCGCTTTCGCACAGTTGGAGCAGAAGCTTGAAGTGGTACGTGGATTTGCAGGGCAGACCCTTGATCCACGCGCCCCCAATATCAATAACGAGACTGCCATCCGGCGCTAGAATTTGTTTGAATAACGGCACGAACTGCTCAAACCAACGGAGGTAAGAGTCTGCATCCTCATTGCCATAGTCCTTCTTGCGAACCAACGCGAAAGGCGGCGAGGTGACGATGAGTTTGACCTTGACGCCCTGATCTATCAAGTGCGGCAGGACCGCGAGCGAATCGCCGTTGAAGGCCCTTCCGAGCTTGGTGGAGTAGGCGAGAGAGAAACTCGGTTTGACGGCGGGTACCGATGCGTGCGTGGCTCCGCCCGCGTCACCTCCGGCCGTGGGTCCGCCATCACCACCAGAAGGCGGAACGCTCTTTATGTTCTGAAGACTGGGCTTCATCCTCAGCGCGTTCTCTGCCTGCCTATGGAGTACTTCAACCAATTGCGGTGGGTCTTTGATAATGCTCTGAAGCAGCGGACCATCAATGATGATGATGTTCAGGTTGCTGCTGCTGACAATCTTCTGCCGAAAGGTCATCGCGCTGTCGCTGGCCTTCTTAGTGCCCACCACGAGGATGACGTTGGCGAGCGTGACCTCTTTCATGCCCACCTCCTTGGAGACGGCCTCCAAGGTGACCTTCCCAACCTTGCATTGGACTTGCCAGCGCGAGTAGGTGAGCCGCGTCGAATGGAGCAGAGCGTCAACTTCGCCACCACCGGCCAACTCCTCATCCTTCTCGCGCCACCCCATGAAATCGAGGTCCAGCATCTGACAGAGCCGGATGGCTAAGAATTCGAGCGCCTTCCCGCTCTTGTTCGTGTCGGCGCTCTCGGTGTCCGCGACAATATCAACGAGCGCCTTGCTACGAATCGCCCGGATTTCGGAATAGCCAGCGGATTTGTACAGAGCGCTGAGAAGAGGCTCCGCAATCTCCTTGTCGAATTTGCCAGTGGGCTTGACGTCAGTAGGTTTGCCACCACGGCCTTCCGGCGTATCCTGATCCTGCTTCGCCTTTTTTCGGATCTCGATGAGCCCGGCATCCTGAAGCGGCTGAAGGACGGCCTTGACGATATCCTTCCAGTTGTAGCGAATCTCGCCCGAATACAGCGCCTCCGCGTGCTTGCAAAGCGTGTTGTAGGGCGTCCAGTTTGTCACGTTCAGCGCGACCATGGCCCGCAGTAAGGCGATCTGTTCAGAGTTGAGGTTCTTTAGGGCTTGGAGGGTTTCGGACGGGGTGCCGGTGAGCGCGCCGTATTGGGTATCGTTCACCTCATATTTGTTGAGGAGCACCCGCCCCTCCCTCAGCCACCCGAGTACGCCTGAAAGGTCGCTGGAGTTGCTGCTGGCTTCGATGCCGCGCTGCTGAAGCTCATCGGGCAGCGACTTCAGTTCGATCTTGAGTCCGGCAGCCGACATTTCACGGAGCGTTTCCACAATCGCCACCCCATTCATATCGACAAGAAGTCGCTTGGCGAGTAGATTATGCGCAGCGGGCAAGTCGCCTTGTGCGGCCACGAGTTGTTTGCCGAACGGGGCAAGCGCTCCGTCAGATTCAATGATGCCGTAGGTCTTGAGAGAGATGAGCGTGTTGCCAGAGAGCTTGTCAGGGGATGCCTTGCCCTTAAAGAAGGCGGCTGCAATCGCTTTTCTTAGCTTGCCCGAATTTCCGGCGTTCTGCCGGAGGATCGGGATCAGGCGGCTGAGCGGCGTCTGCTCCGGCGTGAACTGCTGGCTGTACGGAACCCGGGTGGACATTTTTACCCAGCACTACATTTTGTCATAACTCGAAGTGCGAGTCACGCAAATTCGAAGGCAGAACCCCGTTAGCTGGCGGCAACTGGGAGCAGCCACAACATCTTGTAGCACATCTCCGTTCCACCACCTTGCCAATTTCCACTTGCAAGGCATTTCCGGTGTTGGGGATACGCCTCCTGAAAGCCGTTGATCGCATTCTCAAAGCCGTCCAGGTCGGGCCGCCGGTGGTGATAAAACTCTTCGAGTAAACCACCGAGTTCCTTCTCGTTGTCGAGCGAGATGCTCAGCGCCGGCGCGCCGTTCTGGTACAGCACCGCCCGGCTGTTGTCCTCGAAAATCGTGTTGGAGTCGGGGTAGCCGCTGTGCAGCTTTTTGCGGATTTCCAGTTCCAGGTCGTCGTGGACGTCTTTGGCTTCGTAGAAGCCGCGATCGATCGTGTACTCGTCCTGTAGCGTCGCGTCGGGCACGATGGTGCGTCCGCCGAAGGCCTTGCGCGGGTACTCGGGAATCATTGTCCAGCGGTAATGCCGCGAGGTCTGGTCGAGAAGGGTCAGAAACGCGTGCCGGACCGAAGACTCATTCTCGATGGAGCGGGAAGCGAACAGCCGGCGCGTCTCCAGGTAGCTCGCGATCGACTTCCGGAATTGCTGCGTGGCCATGGCCCAAAGGTCAGCATCGAGTCTATCGACTTCGGAACTGAATTCACAGCGCCCGGGAGCGGAGAGTGGGAGTCGTGCGGCCCAGCGATGGTGGTGATGGGTTCTGGCAGGGTCGATATTCAGGGAAGGGGTTGGCTCAGGTCTTGGACTACACCGGATTGAGAAAATGCCAACGGGGACGGGTGGAAGTGCTTTTGATGGGAGGCAGGGGGCTGGCGCGAATTCCCACGGGAGGAAGCGGGCGTCCTGGATTGGTTGGTGAGAGCGCGGGTGAGGAGACGGCTGGAGTGCACACGGCGCAGAGGATGCAGAGTGTGGATCGAGAGATTTGTGCGCGCTAGGAGAGAGGTGTGAATTGGCGACGCGGTGGTAGCGCGGGGACACACCTACGGCGTCCGGGGCGGACGCCTTGGTGTCGCCCTCGGGCTGTGGGCTTGGTGGTCGTGTTCGAAGCTGAGTTGGCCTCGGTTTCCCCCGCGCGCGAAGGGTTCGCGCGGTGATTGCGGGCGAGATGGAGAAGGTATGCGGACGGCCTCGATGTCCCCTGCGCGAGAAGGGTTTCAGTCGAAGGGACGTCGTTTGGTGGCGCGGCGGTAGCGCGGGGACACACCTGCGGCGTCCTCGGCGGACGCCTTGGTGTCGCCCTCGGGCTGTGGGCTGGGTGGTCGTGTTCGAAGCTGAGTTGGCCTCGGTGTCCCCCGCGCGCGAGGGGTTTGCGCGGTGATTGCGGGTGACATGGAGGAGGTATGCGGACGGCCTCGGTGTCCCCCGCGCGCGAGAAGTTTGCGGTGTTCGGTCGGTCTCCCGCGCGCGAAGGGTTTGCGCGGTGATTGCGGGCGAGATGGAGAAGGTATGCGGACGGCCTCGATGTCCCCTGCGCGAGAAGGGTTTCAGTCGAAGGGACGTCGTTTGGTGGCGCGGTGATAGCGCGGGGACACACCTGCGGCGACCGGGGCGGACGCCTTGGTGTCGCCCTCGGGAGCGGGCTTTGTGGTCGTGGTTGGAGGTGAGTGGGCCTCGGTGTCCCCCGCGCGCGAGGGGTTTGCGCGGTGGCTGGGAAAGGCAACCGGACCCATTTGGCTCGCCGCAGTGAGGCTGGCCTGCGACTGGCGTTGCCGGCGCGCGGGAAGCCGTATCCTCCGAAGGAAAACCCCACCGCGGCGAGTGGCCGCTACGCGCTCACTTGTGCTTATTGTTGTAAATGCGGCGGGATTCGACGTTCTGTTCTTTGTTGACCTGCTTCTTTTCCGCGGCCGTCAACTTGCCGCCGTTGGCCGCGCGGTCGGTCCGCACCTGCTGGTTGATCTTCGCCTCCTGGCCCTCCAGCTTGGCGGTCTGGCCGGCGTTCAACGAACCGCTTTTCACACCCTGGGCGATGCGGTCCTGCTGGTTCTCGCGGCGCTGGTCCACCTTGTTATTGCCATACACCGGATGCGCGCTGTTGGTGCGGTCGGTGTGGATTTCGGAGCTGGTCTTGTTGAGTTCCCCGTTGACCTGCTTGCGTTCGGCCGGGGTGAGCTTGCCGCCGTTGAGATAGCGGTCCCCGCTTACCTGCTGGTTGATGGCCTTCTCCTGTTTTTCGATCTTGGCCGTTTCGGCGGGCGTGAGCTGGTTCTGCTGAATGCCGTTGGCGATGCGGTCCTGCTGGTTCTCGCGCCGCTGGTCGACGGACTGGGCCGGCAGCGTCGCGACTCCCACGAACCCTGCCGCTGCCAGAACGATGATCATTCTCTTCATGGTCTTTTACTCCTCTGTCAGGTCCTGCGATCGGGAGCGCTCGCGCGCTGCCTACACCCACTTGAACGAGAGAATCCGGCTTTGGTTGAGGGCCGAAGCAATTTTTTTTGCGATCCCTCGAATTAGGCGCCGATTGTCCCGTGAATCCGCTACTAGCCGGACCGGGGTCGACGATGCGCAGCTCAGAGCAGAAGGTCTGAAAACGATACAGTCAAAGAGATGACACGCGAGCAACGGCCCACCGGAATTCTGCTGATCGACTGCGCCGACCGTAAGGGGCTGGTAGCGGCGATCGCGAATTTCCTGTACTCGCACAATGCGAATATCCTGCACGCCGATCAGCACCAGGACCAGGAGCACGGATTGTTCCTGATGCGGGTGGAGTGGGATTTGGAAGGTTTCGACCTGGACGCCGAGAGCTTTCCGGGTGAGTTCGAGCCGGTGGCGCAGAAGTTCGGAATGCGCTGGCGGCTGGAGTATTCGGCGCGGCCGGCGCGGGTTGCGATCCTGGTGTCGCAGTACACGCATTGCCTGGCGGATCTGCTGCATTTGTGGCAGACCGGCGAGCTGGGGTGCACGATTCCGCTGGTGATCAGCAACCACGACGATGGGCGCAAGCTGACCGAGTTCTACGGCATTCCCTTCCATCAGATCGCAGTGGAGGCGGAGCGGAAGGCGCAGGCGGAGCGGGAGCAACTGGATTTGTTGGCGTTGCACGGCGTGGATCTGGTCGTTCTGGCGCGGTACATGCAGGTGCTGTCGGCGGAGTTCGTGAGCCGGTATCCGGGGCGGATTATCAATGTGCACCACTCGTTCCTGCCGGCGTTCCGCGGGGCGCGGCCGTATCAGGCGGCGTTCCAGCGGGGCGTGAAGCTGATCGGTGCGACGAGCCACTACGTGACCGAGGTTCTGGACGAGGGGCCGATCATTGAGCAGGACGTGACGCGGGTTTCGCACCGCGATCAACTGGGAGACCTGATGCAGAAGGGCAGGGAATTGGAGCGCGTGGTGCTGGCGCGGGCGGTGCGGTGGCACCTGGAGCACAGGATATTGCGCTACGCCAACAAGACCGTGGTATTCGACTGAGCGGCGATGAGTTATCCCATGACGATCTAACTTAGGTCATTAGTTGAAAGATAGGGAAGAGAAGCAGTGAAATACGCAAGCTTGGCTCTAGCTCTGGCAGCCTGCGGCACTATTGCTGCCGCGGCGTCACTGGAAGTAGGGATGGCGCAGGCTGCTGCCGCGGCCGGCACGCCGGAAGCACTGCCCGGCAAAGGCGCGGCGCAGCATCCGTTCCTCTATGCCGGAGAATGGGACACTCGCAAGCCCCTGGAGCAATCGATCTTCATCGTGCGTGACGGCAAAGTAGTCTGGCAGTACTCGATGCCGCTAAGAACCGAGACAAATCGCATTCAGGAATTCGACGACGCTACTTTACTCTCGAATGGAAATATCATCTTCTCGCGCATGTCCGGCGCCGGAGAAGTGAACCCGGACAAGAAGCTGGTGTGGGACTATCCGGCGCCTCCCGGAACCGAGGTGCACTCGATCCAATATGCCGGGAAGGACCGGGTTTTGATCATGCAGAACGGGAATCCGGCCAAGGCGCTGATCATCAATACGGCGAACGGGAAGATCGAAAAAGAGATACCAATCCCGACTACGGTCAGCGGTACGCACGGCCAGTTTCGACATATACGAATGACCGGGGCGGGGACGATTCTAGTGCCGCACATGGGCGAGGGCAAGGTCGTCGAATATGACATGGACGGCAAGGTCGTGTGGAGCGTCGAGGCTAAGTCCCCGTGGCAGGCGGTGCGCTTGAAGAACGGCAATACGCTGATCTCTGGAGACGCGAGCCGCTATGCGCGCGAAGTGAATTCGAAGGGCGAGACGGTATGGGAATTGACACAGACAGATGTTCCCAATATCAAGCTATTCAACATTCAGACCGCGATGCGGCTGGCCAACGGCGATACCGTGATCTCCAACTGGTGCGCCGGAAACAAGAACACGGAAGAATGGGCGGGCACTGTCCAGATCGTGGAAGTGACGCCGGGTAAGAAAGTAGTTTGGGCGCTCTCGTCGTGGAAGAATCCCGACCTTGGTCCCGCGACGTCCATCCAACTCCTCGATGAGCCAGGCGTGGTCGAGAACGGCGATCTGCAGCGGTAGCTTGCGCAGAACTCGGACGACCCCTGACGCCGGGTCCGCTCCGTTTCTGTTTCGGGCGCATGGAGTTTAGGGCTTAGCGGCAAGCCGCGATGCAAACGGCGGCGGCGCATAGGCTAAACTGGGAAAGTCGCCCGAGTCTTTCCCCGGTCGTCTAATGGTAGGACAGCGGCCTTTGGAGCCGTGAATCGTGGTTCGAATCCATGCCGGGGAGCCAATATCCTCCTACCCCAACTTGCAGCCCCGTTTTTGTTGACAGCAGCACGTTTTCCCGTCGCCCGTATCCCAAACATTCTGCGGGTCTTGGGTCTTCCGGTCTCTCCGTTTCAAGAAGCGCATCGCTTGGTGAGCAAGCCGAACCCCAGGGGTCCGTGTCGAAGGCCACCGATTTTCCTGCGAACTCTCCGTTTTCTCCGGTTGACAGGGTGCGTTTGTTGACAGCCTCGGAAACGTTGGCCGGCCACGACTCGTCCGCTTCGAACCGAACTCCTTGACAGCTATCGAAGCCCCATCGGCGGCTGGCTTGCGATCCAAGCGCGTATGAGCTGGACCATTTCATTTGCGCGGATGAGGTTCAGGCCGAACTCGGAGGGGAGGGTCCGCAGCAGCACGTGGACCGGGAGCAGTCCCTGCCCACGCCGGGAGAGGTTCGCCAGAATCTGCACCGTCAGCGCGCCTCGGACCTCCGGCAGCACGACTTCGCCAGCGTAATGAAGGATCAAAGAAATCGCTAGTCGCACTGCGTCCTTGGTGGAAAGGTTAGTGTCGCCGAGAAGGTCCAGCGCTTGCTTCAGCGGCCACCGATCCGGATTCCATTGCGCCAACGACCCGGCACAGACAAGCGCGGGAAGATTTGGACTCGTGAACTGGTATCTCCAGCCGATCAGTCTCGCCGTCGCCTCGTGGAACACCTCGGGCTTTATCGCGCCCGCGATGGCCCTTTCATCAAACGCGACGCGTGTCCAAACCCGGCGAACTCCGAACTCGTGTTGAGCCAGCATCGCCACTCCGTAGTCATCCGTCCAGAGCACGCGACCTGGAACTGTTGCCAGTACAACACTCTGAGCACCGTGCATGCCGAAGGCCTTGGTCAGAAATCCTCGTTTCTCCGGCGGTACGGCAGCAAGCTCGGGGCAGCCAGTAATGGTGCAGTGGGCAAGCAGTTTCACTATGACATTCTCCAATGACTCACGATACTGTCTTCGGCTCTCAGGAGTTACTTCCTCCATGAAGTATCGCCCCTCGATCTTGCCTATGCGACTGCTCTTGTGACTGCCGCCATCCTGGTCTTTCATGTAGGCCCTGATCTCACCGAGGGTAAGTTCAGAAATCAGCACCTGAACATTAAACTTGCTCAACTCGTCGAATTGATCGAGAAGGGCAAGCGTCGCAATAGCTGAAAGGTCAAGAACGACGGAAGAGGCGTTCCGCATCGCAAAGATAGCCCCAAAATGTTCCTTTGAATTGCCATCGCAACACCGGACTGTTATGGAGTCATCGAGAGCTACCTGGAAATACTGCTCGAAGCCGTTGTGGTTTAGTGCACAGGCCAGTAGGTGAACTGGAACCGGCTGGGACCGATAAGTCTCAATCGCGATCTCCTGGTCTGCTGCAATTCTATCGATACTTGCAAACAACTTTGTGAGATCGATCTCTTGCTCACCACCAGTGCTCAGTTTCACCGCGCGAACTGCTTGGATATCGGGTAGTCCTGGAAAACGTTGCTGCCATTTGCTAGTACAGTCTTGAAAACGAAACACATACTTGTTTAGTATCTGTGTAACCGTCGCCATTGTTGACGACACTGAGCCCTGCGCCGATATAAAGATATCGCCCACACGCTTTCCGATTAGCTGCTGCGAAATAAAGTGATCAGGACCAATTTCCTGAAGATTAAGGTTGGGCTCAAATTCATCTTCAATCACGCACCACTCTTCCTGCGTGGATCCCTCTTCTCTATATGCAACTGCTGCACCTGGCCCGGCGACAGCGACTGGAGGGATATCCGGCCTTGGGCCAAGTGGAAGCAGCAAGCACGCAAGATAGGCCCTGTGGGCTTCCGGGTCGCCAAAATTGTTGCGGAGAACGCGATACGCAAATCGGAGGGCCTCGGTCAAATGGCCTCCGCTCTTCATCACGTGGACCATGAGCTTCCAATTCTCGTGCGGCACATCCTCGGGTGCCGGCATCGCGTCAGGCGCGGACACCACGAGCTCAGTTCGTCCGAGTTCCAGGCCGATTGCCGATAAGTGCAAACGTGCGTTGCGATCTTCTGGTGAACGACTCAGGTGCTCCTGGAGCAGGCCGATGGTCGCCTCAATATCGTAACGACTGCGAACGCCAGTTTCGACTTCAATCAGTTGTTTGTCGTAGACGTAGTTTGATCGAAGCTGTTCGCACATCGACAGGAACTCCCCGTCCTCGCCAAGACGAAGTGTACAGTCGATGAAGCGGCTGGTATCGTAACCAAGCTGCTTGGGAGATGCTAGTCGCCGCCACAACGGCAGAGCATCACGATGACGGCCCAAGTCCGCGAGTAGCGTGGCCGTTCGACGCACATCATCGTCGCTCGTCTTGTCCGTCAGCGAGCAGACAGCCAGGGAGGCCAGTTCTATTGATTTCTCCCGGTTTCCCGCGGCGAGTTCCAGCCTTGCTTCGAGGACGGCGCGGGCCGTCGCCGATATAGACTCGGCTGGAACGCGGCGCAACACCGCCCGCGCTTTCTCCCAGGACTCGTCTTCCGTAAAGCATCCGAGAGCGGCTTCGAGCATGTAGACCCGAAACCTGGGGTCTCTTGGAGTTGAATCTGTAGCGAGAGTCTCGTAGATCAGGCTGGCTTCCTTGCGGTCCTTCGTGCTGCTGGTGCGGCGCAGCGCAGTTGCAAGTAGCATCTGGAGATCATCGCGGGCGCCCGGCTGCGCGACCGGACGTAGAATCCTGATAGCTTCCTGTTCCTCTCCACGCCCTAATTTCAGGCGGGCGTACTCACGGATCACCGTCGGATCACTAGGCTGAAGTGCCCACGCCGCGATAGTGTCGTCAGCTCGCCGAAGACTGCTGTCCGAGCGCTTCACGCACTTCCGCGCGAATCAAGAGAGCGCTCACTTCGGCGGAAGCACGCCGTTCAATTTTGGCCTGTTCAACTGCTTTTGTGCAGGCTTCATCTGCTTCCAGGAGTCGTTTCTTGTCGGCTAGTACGGTGAGACGAGAAAAGTCTTCGGGATTACCTGGCAGGGCGGAACGAAAAAGACTCTCTCCGAGCAGGGACCACGGCCACGAGGCACCTGACTTGCACTTAATTGCTCGCCGAGCGAGATCTTCAGATCTTGAGTACTCCTGCGCCGCCAAAGCGCGATATGCCAGGAGCGCCAAAATATCGACGTCTTCCGCGAACTGCGGTGGGACCGCTCTCTCCAAATCATCCATTGAGACAGACGCTGGAGCAACATCCAGCCAGACCGTCAAAGCCAACGAGGAATCTGGAAAGCGGTCTTTGGCTAGCGCAGCTAGCTCAAACGCTCGATCGCTTTGGTCGAGAAGCCGATGTGCCCTAGCCTCATTGGCAAGAGCAGTAGGGTCATCTGGTTGGAAAGACTTCGCTTCGATGAATAAGCGGGCTGCGTCAACGAGCTCTTCGCGACAGAGGTGGGCTGCGGCAAGAATCGTGAGAGTCCGAAATTTCTGGCGCGCGCTGAGAGCGTCCCAGGAGTGGCGACGGAGCTTATCGCAATCGTGCGTTGCCAGATCGTATTCATACTTCTGAAGATGAGTGTTGGCTTCGTCAATCCGCGCGTCAAACCCGCTCCCAGTAATTGTACTGTCAGCGTGCCTAGGATTCGCCTTCAGGCCCTCTATTGCGGCCATCACCTGCTGGCGACCTGCTTCGCTTCGGCGATCGGACTCTTCGACAAGATTGGCAACGAACGGAATCCCCGTCTCTGGAACCTTCAGGTACTGTTCCCGCAGTTCGGAGAAGAATCTGGAGACAATCTGTTGGGCCGTTGCCTCAGCGCCGTCCGGAAGGTAAAACTGAGTATTCTTTACGAAAGTTTCCGCAAGGACGTCAATTCTGATCTCGTCGAGCCCCGTGAGTCCTTTCGCAAAGGGTTCGAGCGCGCTGATGACTTCCGGTGAGACCAACCACTGTTCAAGGGCAGTTTCAAGGTCCTCGATACCTGGAAACGATTCCGCAGTGCGCAGAATAGCGGCATCCACCGCCGCAATCGTGGCTCCTCGAGTCCGCTTCAATAAATCGTAAGCGAGGCTACTGAGGATGTTAACTGCAATCGATTCTATAATCGCCATAGACCGATCCCGTCCCTTCCAGTCCGCTGCCACCGTCCAGAACCGTGCTGACGACTTGGGTCGGTCGGCGCACAAAGGCTGCCCTGCCCACCGGGCAAACGGACTTCCCCATCAGTACTTTACGATTTTGAAGCTCCGCGAGTATAGATAAGTAGGAGCGCACGCGCGCCCCAATCACCAGACAGCGGGCTTGCCGAAACGCGGAACTCGTTGTGGGTGCCGGAACTCGATTCGGGCAACCACATCGCCGCGCAGGCGCCCGCTTCCCTTCCCGCACCCACATTCGCATTCGGCGCCAGGCCCGAGGGAAGAGGCGCCGATGCGAGTCGAAGATCCAATCACAGAAGAAGCCCTGCGCGATGTCGCGAGGTTGCTCGCCATTGCGTATGAACGCCACGCGGCCACCCTGCCGGCACGGTTGGAAATCGCCGCGGACTCGAACGCGGATCCAGTTGATAAGTCAGGCACTTCGAGCCCTCATGTTCAGTAGTTGACAGACGGAGAAGTCGAATGCCCGAAGCACGAAAAGTGGATCGCGACCTTGATGTCGGACAGCTTGGCGGGATGGACACGCAGCGACTGTTGGAGATCCACCGCGAGTTGTTCGGAGAAGAGCGAGCGGTCGCCAACGCAGGCCACTTGCGCAGGAAGATCGCCTGGCACATGCAGGCGCGCAAAGAAGGCGGATTGCCAGACTCCGCGCGGCAGTATGCGCTAGCCATCGCGCGCGGCACGGCGCTGCGTGTCCAAATCAGCGAGAATGCCGCGCGCCGAAAGAAGGCAATCCCGCTCGATCGCACGGTGACTACAGAGGTTGCGCCGGAACACGACGTGCGGCTGCCGCTGGCCGGGAGCCTGCTCATGAAGGACTACAAGGGCAGGACCATCCTTGTTCGCGTGCTCGATCACGGATTCGAATACGACGGCCGCAAGTTCACATCGCTCAGCGCCATCGCGCAGGACATCACGGGCACCAAGTGGAATGGCTGGACGTTCTTCGGGCTTGCGAAGAAGGAGGACCGCCTTGCCAGTTGAGAGTCGCGGGAGAGAGGCTCGCGGAGCGGCCGTGACCAGTACGGCGGTGCGCTGCGCGATTTACACGAGGAAGTCGACAGAGGAAGGGCTGGAGCAGTCCTTCAACACGCTGGATGCGCAGCGGGAAGCGGCCGAGGCGTTCATCGCGAGTCAGCGTCACGAGGGCTGGACGGCGTTGCCGCAGAAGTACGATGACGGTGGCTACACCGGCGCCAACATGGATCGGCCGGCGTTGAAGCGGCTGCTCGCCGACATCGAAGCCGGCACGGTCAACTGCGTCGTCGTGTACAAGGTCAACCGGCTGACACGGTCCCTCCTCGACTTCGCACGGATCATGGAGGTGTTGGATCTGCGCGGCGCGACGTTCGTGTCGGTGACTCAGCAGTTCAACACGACGGCGTCGCTGGGCCGACTGACCCTCAACATCCTGCTCTCCTTTGCCCAGTTCGAGCGCGAGATGATCTCGGAGCGCACGCGGGACAAAATGCGGGCGGCACGCCGCAAGGGCAAGTTTGTCGGCGGCAATCTGATCCTCGGCTACGATGTGGCGGCGCAAGGCGGCGTGCTCGTCGTCAACGAAGCGGAAGCCCGGCGAGTGCGCGAGATCTTCCAGTTGTACCTGGACTACGGCGCGCTGATGCCGGTGGTCCAGGAACTCGACCGGCGCGGATGGACGCTCAAGGCTTGGACGACGCGTGAGGGACGCGCGACCGGCGGCAGTGTGTTCACGAAGACCAAGCTGCACAATTTGCTGACCAACGTCGGCTACACCGGCAAGGTCAACTTTGACGGCCACATCTATGAGGGCGAGCACGGCCGGATTGTTGAGGACGCCACCTTCGTCCGCGTTCAGGAACTGCTGAAGCGGAACGGCCGGCGCGGCGGGCGCAACCTGCGCAACAAGTACACCGCGTTGCTCAAAGGACTGGTCCGATGCGCTTCGTGTGACGCGGGGATGATCCACACGTACACGAAGAAGGACAATCGGCTGTACCGCTACTACGTTTGTGTTAATGCGCACCAGCGTGGCTGGAACAACTGCCCGACGCGGTCGGTGTCGGCGCCGGCGCTCGAGAGTGCCGTGGTCGAGCAGATCCGCTGGATCGGCCGCAATCCAACCATGCTTGGTGAGGTCATGCGCCAACTCGCGGAGAGGACCAACGCCAAGTTGTCTGAGCTTGCGCGAGAGAAGGAACTGGTTGGAAGCGCTTTGGAGAAGCTGTCGCGGGAAATGAGCGGCCTGGCCAGGACGGTCAGTTCGCCCGGACCTGAAGCCAAGGCCGCGACGGATCGCCTCGCAGAGATCCATCAGCGCGCCGCGGAACTCGACGGGCAGTTCGCTGAGTTGCAGCAAGCGGAAGCAGCCGCCGATCTGCAAGGAGTCAACGCGGATGACCTGCAGCGGGCCCTGGCGCAGTTCAGCCCTCTGTGGGAGCAGATGACGACGTGGGAGCAGGAGAAGCTCATCCGCGCACTAGTCGAGGAAGTCCGCTACGACGGCGCTGCTGGTGTAGTCACAGTTGGCTTCCGCTCGACCGGCATCAAGGAGCTTTGTCAAAATGACGCAGGACAGCCCGCTTAACATCCAGTTCGCGTTTCGGCCCAAGCGCCGCGCGGCGGGACGGCCGCCCCAGGAAAACAACGCCGCCGCACCCCGATGCGCACCACCGCCTGGAAGCGCCCCACGCATCAGCCAGGTGCTCGCGCTGGCGATCCAGTTTCAGGAGATGCTGCGACTCGGCGAGGCAAAGGACTGTGCCGACTTGGCTCGGCTTGGAGGTTTGACGCGTGAGCGGATCAGCCAGATCATGAAGTTCAACTGGCTGGCTTCGGACCTCCAGTTGGAGATTCTCAACCTGAAGCAGGCGCCGGGCGAGCGGTTCCCGGTTTCCGAGGTTGCAGTGCGGCGGATCGCGGAGCGTTTGTCCTGGACGGAGCAGCGGAGCCTGTGGCGTAAGTTGAAGTCAGATAAGGTATTAGCGTGAGCCTTGATTCCCACATAATCTCCACCGCCGGAGTCCGTCAAGCACTCAATTGCCCGCGTTTTCAATCGGATGCGCTGTGAGTTAGTTCGCCGTGTATTCGCCGTGCTATGATTCGGACAGCCAGCTCCTAAATCAAATCGTCACTTTGGGCTCTGATGCAAGGTTCCCCTTGGCGGAATCGTGAGGGGAGTCCTGTCGCTGGCCGCCGGAAAGCATCGCATGGGGTCCTTAAGTAGAAGGGAGTGTGTGCCGTGCAATACAACCCGAGATCGTTCTTGCGTCAGGTTCCCAATTCGCTCCTGGCGCGTTTCTTTTCCCGTTTCGGAGGGTTTACGGACTTCGATTGGCGCCAATTGAAAGAGGCGCAGATTGAAGGCGCGTTTGAGCGGTGGCAAGAGCTGCCGGAAGCGGAACGCCGGCAGGTTGGTGGTACGTTCCGCCAGATTCACTCGATGGCGACGCCACGCGGCACGCGGGTGCTGATCGAAGCCGCGCGGGACCGGGGACTCGAAATTGCGCAGGACATGGGTGCCAGGCAGAACGCCCACGAGCGCGCCTTTTTCTGCTTTCTGGATCATCCCGAAGTTTTCGAGAATGCGAGAACGCTGGATCACATCGAAGGGCTGCCCCGGCGGTCATGGGAGAAGCGGAACGGGTTACCCAAGCAGCAGATCGAGGTCACGGCTGGATGCATCAAGGAACTAGGCAGCCGGATCTCGAACTACTACTGCTCCCGCGAGGGACGTGGGGAAAGGTGCAAGGTGGAGCATCGCCGGCGCGCGAGCGGGATCGACTCCTTCTTTGCATATCCAGCGGATTACGCCGACGAGATTGTCGGTTATGGTGAGGACGGCGAGCTCTCGCGGCAACCGTGGAACGGCGCATTCGAGGTCGCGTTCGCGCACGACGGGTCGGCCGGAACCGTTGACCTGTACGCGGAAGGCGGCAAGCAGGTGCGAGACGAGTTGTCGGAGATCTTCGCCGAGGTCGTTTTGGGCCAAGACAAGAAACCGGAGCCGTGCCGAACCCAGCCCTACGACCTGGAGTTGTTCAAGAACCCAGGATTGGCGTTTCCGACTGATCCGATGCACCGGATCATCACCGTCAGCGTCACGGCCCTTCGAGTGCGCACACACGGTCACGCCGGCGGCACGATCATGATCGATGCCGGCGTGCGCGGCTCGCGATCTTCAGTTTACGACGTGATCCGGGCGACCTTTGCCCACGAGAAGGCCGACCTCGCGCACGACACGATCCTGGAGGCCACGTTGCGCGCTGTCATCGAGCGGCCCGGAAAGAGGAACCGCAGCATCACGTTCAAGATCTCGGAGACGCGCTGCGACCTCGGCGATGATGCGGAGGAGCAAACTCTCCGCCGCTATCTGAGGGTCTGGGGGATCGAGCGTGAGCCGTGATCTGTGGCGGCAGGTCCTGCTGAGAGCGGAATGCGACGAATCGTCTTTCTGCTTCGATGAGATTCAGTCCTGGTTGCCAGGCGAACTGGAGCATCTCACGCGGTTGGGCCTTGTCCACGAAGGCGACCGCGCCCGCTTCGTCGCCTGCGACGCCTGCGGCGATTGGCACTCCGAAGAGGTGATTTGGCTGCCGAGCGTGCGGGATGCCTCGGGGATGCGGGCCTACATTCCATGTCCGGCCGAGGGTCGAGTGCACGTCCCCGACGAGAGGCTGCGCCAGTGGACCGTTGACATCGGTGCACTGGCGCGGCAACTCGCCGCAGCCATGGAACTGGCGGGCACGGTGGAAAACGTCCTGGTTGGGCATCTGTGGAAACTCGGCCGCCGGCGCCTGGCTGGCCGGTTCCGCGACGTGTTCTTCGCCGTTGCGAGATCCCGCGATGATAGCGGCATTCCAGAAGCCGCCACGCGGCACCTGAATGCCACGCACGGAGTCTTGCTGGCGCTGGGTAATTTGCAGCGGATGGAAGGCTGGTGCGTCCCACACTTCACCGTCTTGGACGTCAAGGCCATCACCGTGCTGACGGGTCGCGGATTGGAGGTCGCTCTCGACTACATCGAAGACGCTCTGCCTCGGGAACGCGGTTCGGAGAAGCTAACTGGCATCCGGAGCGTCGCCTTGCCCGAGGCGACCGCTTGGGCGGACTTGGCCATCGAGGTTGCGGACACCTCGCTGTTGGTCAGCGCCGGCGCGTTCGAGAAAGAGATGAGTCTGGAAGAGGCGGGGTTTGTGGATGGCCGGCAAGGAGAGTCGGCCAGCGATCGGCCCCTGCAGTTCCTTCGGCTATTCGCCACCCGGCGCGGCCGCGTAGCTTTGGCCGAACTGCCGAGCGAAAAGCGCAAGAAACTGCGCGCCCAGAAGCAGATCAGCGTCTTGCGCACGCGGCTGCAGACTCTCTTCGCAATCGCCGAAGAACCGATCACCTTTGATCAGGCGGGTGGGGAGTATCGCTGCTCATTCGGAGTACGGATGCGTGCCGACGAAGGATTCCCGGCGCCCGCAGGCGCATCGTGGCTGGACTTCCGGATTGAGGAATTGGCGGGCGGCCGGCTGGCCGTCGGCGTCAAGTCAAAAGAGGTATTTCGCGCCCGCCAGATCCAAAAAGAAGATGGCCGCAGCACTACGGAGACTGCCGAGCGAGAAGATCGCGCGTGGCGCGAGTACTCCCTCGTTGCCCTCGGACTCGCTAAGGATTCGGGAATCCCAACGCCTGAAGGCCGAGCGTTGCTGGAGTGTTTGCGATCCGAGGGGAAACTTCAGCGGCAGCCGGAAGATATGGCCGTGCTGAAGCTAGGCCGCCTGCTCCGTATTTGGACCGGCATTCAGGAGGATCCACTCAGCTATAGCGACAGCAAGCACGCTTGGATCGCGCACTTCGAATGCGGCGTCGCGCGAAAGAAATAGCGAGTCGTGGGGCCTCCAGTCGTGAAATACGACCATTCCGGCGCCAAGACGGTTAATTCCGAGTGGACGACCGTCAGCCCCAAGGCTAGTGCGCTTCTTGAGTGTGAACTTGACGTGGTCATGCGACGTCAGTGACTGACGGTCGGACTACATGACGGAACTAGCCAGAACGCTCTCTGCCAAATCCAACCGCCGCGATGATTTGCCAAACGGCAAACGACCTCCATTTGAGATCCCCTTCTCTCTCGAAGCAGCTTTTTGCGGCAATCGGGACGACCTGTTTGAGTTTCACCCGGAGATGTGGAGCCACCCCGCATAGCAGAGAGCACCTGAAGCAGACCGCGAGACTAGTTCGTTTAACTGCCGGCAAGCTGGCCCGTTGGCGGGGCATCAAGTTTGACCCCCATATATCTGTCGCCCGACTACATGCGTGAACTTCTCTGTACCAGACCCTTCCCAACGGCGGGTTCACAGAGGTTTACTACTAAAACCGCCATCGAAGTCGAGATGAACACCCAACACGAACCAGAGACGATCAAGATCGTGGTGGAGGAGGTGAGCGACGGCTTTCGCATCTTCCATACCAACTTCGAATTGACCACCCTGGAGGGCCAGCAGGTTTCGCGCCACGAAGTGTTCACGGACGGAGAATTCGCGCCCATCGCCACTGAGGTCGTTCAGATCCCGGGCGTCGAAACCGTCATCCTCCGCCCATACGGGATCGGCATCCACAAGGCCATGGCCTTTGACTGGGAGGACATCAGCCCCGCCGCAAAGGAAGTCCTGTTGTGGGTCGGCAAGACGTTTGGGGTTGACCAGAAGCCGAAGCCAAACAGGCCAAAACGCCGGGTGGTCCAATCAGAGGCGTGACGAATGTGGTGGCGGAGCAGAAGCCGGTGTGAATTCCTGACTCCCCGCGAAATCGTCTCCACCCTTGACGGAGGAGTTGACGCGCTGTTCGACCCCGCGCGCTACGTCGTCGGCTTCCATTCAGGCCTGGATCCACTCGACCACCTCGCGGGCGGGCTTCGCCCAGGCACCCTGACGCTCCTCAGCGGCGAAGCAGCCCGAGGGGACGGCCGGAGGCCAGTTCCGGCCGAGAACAGTTCAAATCGAAAATACTCAAATCAGGCTTCACCGCCTCGCCATCAATCGACTACCCGAAATGAAAAAATTATCTCCCAGACAGCAGTGAATGCGGCACCTTTGCCGCGGCTGACAAATCTTGCACGGCTTGTAGCCCGCCGCTTTTGCCTCCTTAAGTGTTATCCGAATCTCGCTCTGCGCCCAATACCGGCAGCCTTCACAGTGAAACTTTTTGCCGGTGGCAGCAACGCAGACAATAATGCGTGATGAAGGTACATAAGTGCTCATGGCTCGTCTCATTTTCACGTCGGATGGCTACCGCCAGATCCATCGGTGCTTCCAGCAAAGGGAGATTATGAGGACTCGATCATTTTCGCCTTCAGCCGGAGTTTCCGTTTTAGACTTCAAGATCTCGTTCAGTATAAGCCCAACCGCCATCCTTTGGTCTTACGAGTTGCAGTTTTTCCTCTGGGAGCCGTTTCGCCCCTGCAAGGCGCAGTTGTCGCCCAGTTACAAAACATCAGAACCGCCAAGTCCCCTTTTTCCAGTAAGTTCCATGCGCACCCTCCGTCCCTCGCCTCCTTTTCCTTCGATTTCGCTACAAAACGGCCTCCGTCCACCCCCGTCGCCACCGGTAGCCCAGAACACAGCTACAGCAGAAGCTGCTCGCGCTAGACACACCCCAAACGAGAACGGTGACGTTCGCGGACCTCTTTCACCGCCATCATTGGCGTCATGTCGGTTCAGGCTCTGATCTTGGTCTGGTCAACCAAGCGTACCTTTGGTTTCATCACTATTCCGAACGACTCTAAGACATAACGGCCTAGAAGCCACTAAATGCGCTACACTCTGGGGCGGTGGTGTCGTCGGCGAAAACGCGATTCTCGACACGTTGCATGTCAAGGCTAAGCATCACCAGTGACACCGCCTGTTGATTGAACCAAAGATCGTGCTTCAGGAGTACTACATACCACCGTCCATCTTCGAAGAAAAAGAGCGCCAGTAGGCTCACAACTGGCTGGCATTCGAAGAAATGCTGTTCAAGACAAGACATATTATTGAAACCTATGCAGGCATTTACGTGTAGCAATTGCGGGGCCAATCTTAATGTTCTAGTTGGGTCGCCTATTACTAAGTGTCCATATTGTGCAAGCACGATTCCTGTCACTTCGGGCACTGTCGGAAATGCCCCGATATTTCATGCAATGATCCCACTCCAGCGGACGCAGAGCCAATTCCGCGACGCTACATTAGAGTTCTTAGCGGAAGGATTGCTTACGCCAGACGACCTTCTCGTAACACTGAGAGCCAATCTCGATACTCAAGCGGTCTACGTGCCGTTTATGAGAAATCTCGTATCTTACCATGGGGACATGCACGGAATGACGGGCAGGGAGGTAATCAATTACGTTACCGTTACGAATGATGGTAAGCAGGTACCACGAAAGAAGGTAGATATCGTATGGGATCCTTTCACGCAACCTGTGCAGGGAAAGTTCCGTCTCGATGTTTGTCTGTCTTGTGGCATCGAAGATAGGCTCGCTGAACAGCTTCAATTAGTTACAATTGGCCATCAACTCAAACCCTTTGACCCCCAGTTGATAGGGGGATGTATAATTGAATCCGTGGCTCAACAACTTGAGCCCGATGAGTTGTTTCAAGCCCGTGGATATGAACTCTTGAGTAAGCATGTACATACTCAAGCAAAATCCGTCTTTCCTTCTTTAAGCTTGGGCACTAAGGTAACTTTCGATTACTCGCTGGATCAAGCTACACCCTTTATAGCAGGCTACTGGATGCTGTCATATAACTACAAAGGAGGAAAGTATAAACTATTTATGGACAGCGTTTCTGGGAAAGTGATCGGCGATCGCCCAGAAGACAGCGAAAGAGCGCAGTGGCTTCGGGAGCTCAGCATGATGGGGCACTTTTCTTGGCTTCCTGCTATTTTAGCCGTTTACCTCGGATTCTTAGTAGTTGCTTGGGTCCCCATACTCGTTGGTTATGCCCTTTCTTTGGTCTTAAAGAACAAGGTTCGGGTGATAAGTAGAGAGACGCGGGCGGCTCTCTGTACAATGGTAAAGACCCAGTGCAGCACGATTGATATGAGCCAACTAATCGCTAAAGCACAACAGCAATATGTACATACAAAGCAGCTCCAGCATACGGTTGCTATCTCCTATGTTCTATTCTCGCTTTTAGTTGTGGCCCTGTTTTTGGTAGCAGCTGCTGGCTATAACGTGTCACACATCTTTCGGTGAGTCTTATCACCTTATTGGTCGGCGTCAATACAATGTAGCGAGTAATTCTACTCATCACTTTCATTGAATCGTTGCCCCAAAGAACCAATTTGATCGTTCAATACTGGTGGAGCTAGGCAAGCGTCCGCTGATCGCCGTTTGGGAATAGGACGGGAAACAAGGCATCCTCGAAGGGGCGCGCGTACGGCGCGCTTTTATAGGGGAGACGAGCGGTCAAGCCGGGACAGAATTCAGAGCGAGTGGGCGGCACCAGAAGCCGAGGCGCCGTCGTTTCGCCATCCTACATTGGCACTTTCAATCATCTTGCCTTTTTTAGGCGGTAGAGAGATCGCGGTGTGTTATGCAGGCCACCGCGATCGGGGCCCGATACTAGTTCATATCCCGGCCATGCTGTCGTATTCCTCGCGACTAGGAGCCATCGCGGCAGGCCGGATTGCCTCGCCGTGCGCAAGAGCAGGCTGCCTTTTCCGCCAAACTCAGTCCAACCGCCTCCCAATCCATGGTCCTGGAGTAGTATGGCATACGGAGGTTTGCTCCCTTTCAGGCAGAATAGTGCGTGGTAGGCGGCGATCGCCTCGTAACCCACGTAAAGCAATGCGAACCGCGGCTGTTGGGGCAACCTCGGAATCCGCAGATGCTGTGACTTCGGACTACTGGGTCCACCCTCAAGAATGGACCAAACGGCATACTGCCCTCCAGAGGGTTCATCATGCGGTACTTGAGGGTCACCTTTCTGTTGGGAGATGACCGTGTACAACGATTTCAGGGTAAGTTCCTCCCTGCTGAGTTCCCCATGAGCAATCTGCACGTAAGAGTGCTTCTGCGGTGAATCTAGAAAATGCAGCAATCTACGTGCGTCCCCTTGGCTCGTCTCGTAATCCGCAAATGCGAAGCAGTGTGCGGCGTGAGTTTCGCCGAAAACGTAAAAGGGGTGTCGATCCTCGCCCGCACCCGGGTAATAGACCACCCTCGATTGAAGGAATTTATTCAAGGGAAATGGCTCCCCGACACGATAATCCATCAACCACTTGGGAACCAGCGTCGCCTCTGCACTTAGCACAGACTGCGGGGAGGGATCGGCCCCTCCTGCGCGACTAGTAACTGCCATCGGATTCTCCTTTTGCCCTTTTGGAAGAGGGCCGCTTTCCATCTTAAAAAACTTCTAAGTTCGGATCTTCCCGGAATTCGAGTTTCAATCGCCTCTGCGAACCCGGGTGACAGTCCCGATGTGCGCGCCTGAGCTTCCAGCTAGACGCAGCATGTCGCTATGCCATCACGTTGGCTGCAATCGCCCTTAATCCAAGTGCCAATCCCGGACCGCGTCCGGCCTCAGTATATACCTGAAGAAGCGAGGTCGACTCCAGATCTTGCACTTTCTAGTGCTGTGGAGTTCCCAAGAGGGAATCTACTCCCCAACACACCTGATGCCCGTGTCCCAGCTAGCCCAAGAATAAGGAACTAATTCACGGACCGAGACGCGGACGCCCGAAGGCTTGCTGTCCCAGAAACCGCCTCGCAGCACTCTCCAGGGACCGCCTTGCATCATGTCGCCGTCGTATTCGTTCGCGGTCCATTCCGACACGTTCCCCAGCATGTCGTACAGGCCCCAGGCGTTGGGCTGTTTCTGCCCCACTTCGTGGGTAATGCGGCCGCTGTTCTCTTCGTACCAGGCCACCACATCCAAGCTCCCGTAGCGGGGCGATGTGTCGCCGGCGCGCGCCGCATACTCCCACTCCTCTTCTGTGGGCAGGCGCATCCCCGCTGCCTGGCAATACGACTGTGCATCGTGCCAGCTCACTAGCTCCGCAGGCCGGCGATAGTCCCCCGGGAGAGGCGGATGCTTCCCCGTTACCCGCCAGTAGGCTTCCTGAGTTACTTCGGTCTGCCCCATCCAGAAGCCCTGCGCAATTGTGACCGAACGTGCCGGCTCCTCGTTGGCGCGGCACTCGTTGTCGCCCGGCGAGCAACCCATCTGAAATGTGCCCGGCTGGATCCAGACGTAGGTTAGCCCATCCTCCGGATTCACCTTGGACTTGACCCCGGCAGGGACTGCTAGGGCGCTAGGTGCTGGCCCGCTAAGTGCCTGACCTGACCGGCGTTCTTTGTACGAGTCGAGCGGAGAGACTGGAGACGGCCCGTCTGTGCTGGCTGAGTGAGGCGTTGTCTCAGCTCTGGAGGAGGTCTGCAGGCGACCGCGTATGAACTCCGATCCGTAGCGGAACAAGAGAAGATCAGCTATGAGGAACAACACCGCATACAGTGCTGTTCGGCTTAAGACTGTCTTCGTGCCCGATTCGGTTTGAGTTCGGTTCTTTCCGTTGACTAGGCGCTTCAGGTTCTTCTGTGCTTTTTTTCCCCCCAGTGCCGCCGCTTTCTGGTACCAGCTGACGGCTTGCACCATGTCTCTGCTCACGCCCTGACCATTCTCATACATCCAGCCCAAACTGGTCATGGCCCAGGCGTCGCCGGCATCAGCGGCCTTACGATACCAGCGCACTGCTTCGGCGTGATCCTTGGCCACCCCTCGGCCTTCTTGATACATGTGACCGAGGTTGCGCTGCGCTGAAGCGAGATTCTGCTCGGCGGCCTTGCGGAACCAGTACACCGCGTTGCCATCGCTCCTCTCCACCCCTTGGCCTCCTCGATACATGAAACCCAGCCAATCCTGCGCGACAGCGTGATCCTGCTCGGCGGCCTTGCGGTACCAGTTCACCGCTTCGGCGGCGGACCACTCCACGGACCACTCCACCCCTCGGCCTTCCCGATGCCTGCAGCCGAGGTTGCACTGCGCGTCAGCGTCGCCCTGCTCGGCCGCCTTGCGGTACCAGCGCACCGCTTCGGCATCGTCCTGGGCCACCCCTCGGCCTTCCTGATACATGAAGCCGAGGTCTTTCTGCGCTGCAACGTTGCCCTGTTCAGCAGCCTTGCGGAACCACTGGGCCGATTCAATATAATTCCGTGGCACACCGTAGCCGCCGTAGTACGCCGTGGCGACGGCATACTGAGCATCGGGGTCGCCCTGTTCGGCGGCCTTTAGGTACCATCGCACTGCTTCGGCGTGGTCCTGGGCCACCCCTCGGCCTTCCTGATACATGAAGCCGAGATTCTTCTGCGCTTCAGCGTTGCCCTGCTCAGCCGCCTTGCGGTACCAGCGCACTGCGTCGGCGTCGTCCGGCTCCACATCATCCTCATGCTCACTTCTACTTGCCTGCGCCAGTTTCTCAGCACGAGCCTCAGCTTCTCTCCGAGCCAATCTTTCGCGCTCGGCTTCTTCCTTAGCGGCTTTTCCCCGCTTCTTTGCCAATTCGGCCTCTTCCTTAGCGGCTTTTTCCCGCTTCTTTGCCAATTCGGCCTCTTTTTTGGCGCGCTGTAACTCCTCGCCATCAGATTCCCGTACCGTATTATTCGTCTTAGCAAAAGATTGCGGTGTAAATTCCGCATAGTGAACACTGAGATAGGAAAAGGCTTCGTTAATAAGACGTAAGCGTTCACCGACCTCTATTCGATCCTGGGAAGAATGACGATCTGGATGCCAGAACCTGACTTGCTTTTTGTACGCTTGTTTCAGTGTATCTAACGAGCATCCCGGAAGAACGTCGAGTACCTGAAAGTAGCGCTTAACTTCCTGAAGGCTTGGAGTATTTAACATTGTATGGGTTGTACTTTATGTTAGCGCTGCCTGAATGGTTTACTTTATGGCCTATTCATCCGCCGCATATTTTCGGCACCGCGTAGTCAGTCCTTCTGTAAAAACTTCGACAGCATGCTTGTGTTTCCAGGCCCCAAGATTGACTATTCGGTAAAGTGTACCGGGTTGGTTCCCGTATTACTGAGATGCGGATCACGTTCGACAGGCGCTCCAGGCTATCCCCGCTCGATGTCGTAAGGAGCATTTCAGTAAACCAGCTCCTGCTCTCCGGTGCAAGTATACTGCCACCTACCACTTAGAGCAATGCGTTCGGAGGTGAATGCTGGGCTACACATTTCAGTCATGGTACTCCTGGTAGTTAAGTGTTGTCTCCACATGCCCTCATGAGCCAGACGTCGTCCAACGTGGTTGTTGATTTCCACGATAGACGACTGATGTACTCCAGCATCTCGGCGTCAACCAGCCGCAGCAAAAAACGCTGGAAGTCCACGCCCTCCTGGGCGCACTGCTCGGCCAGCTTGGCGTACTCACGCAGCATGGTCGGCGGCTTCAGCTGCTTCAGGTAATGCTCCAGCAACTCCTGCGGCGTGTCCATTACAGGCCGTCCGCGGACAACAGCGCAGCATAGTCGGCAGCGTGGGCCAGCGCCACCTCGGCGACCGGCAGGTGGGATAGTTTTCCAAATCAAGCTTGGGCGGCCGGCGCTCGATGGCACACAGCACCGGGTGCTTCACCGCGTCGAAGCTGATGGCCGGAAGCAGTAGCGCCTGCCGGACCGCAGCACTCACCTCCGCCAGCGCAAACGTCTCCAGCAGGCGCAGCACCTGCACGTACGCGCGTCGGCCGCGCTGGCCCCAGCCGCGCCTAGGGTTTGCCCGGCTCGCAGTCCAGCTCGATCCTGGACACCACCTGAGCTTGCCTTGATACTCCACAAACAGAGAGGTGAGAGAAGAACCAACGATCTACCCCAATTCCCGAACACAACGGAACCCAATGCGGCTGCTGTTGTTGGCGCCAGGAGGGCACGCGAATCGAACGGAAACCCGGAATAGCGTGGCAATTTCGGGCCACGGACAACCACGCACTACACGACGATCTCCACTCACCGGACCTGTGGGGTTGACTTGCATGCCGTCGCTATACGCTCCATACCAATCCGCGCACCATTCCCACACATTGCCCAACATGCCGCAAAGTCCCCAGCCGTTCGGCTGCTCCAGCCCCATTGGCTGGATCAACCTTCCAGAATCTGGGTCGTGCCCACCGACCTGCGCCACTTCTGCGCAACAATCACCTTGTGTACCCGAGCGCGCCGCGTATTCCCACTCCGCCTCCGTCGGCAGCCGGTACTTCCCCTCTCCCTTTGCGCTAATCTTTTTCGTGAACTTCTGCGCATCCTTCCATGACACTCTCCCCACCGGCCGGTCGGGCCACTTGACAATACCCTTGTGTATCCCCATCACCGATTCCCATTGCGCCTGCGTCACGGGATACTTCCCCAACCAGTATCCGCGTTGGATCCGCACCCGATGGACCGGCTGCTCGAGCTGGGCTGCTTCAACACTCCCGGAACCCATATCGAACTCGCCTGGTGGGATGTACACGAGTTCGATCCCTGTGGATGGACTCTTCCAAGTGTTGCCAATCTGATGTTCAGACATTGATCCTACCCATGTACTTTACCTGCTTCGCCTAGAGTTTGGACATAATCAATTGCATGAGAGTCATTTGCGGTTGTTGTCTCCTTTGTTCTGGCTACGACCATCGCGCGGCTCATGTCAATGCTAGCGGGCATAGGCGGCGGCCCTTGAGCTAAGGGGCACCGTGCCTCAACCGGAAGCCCGAGGAGCCGGTTGCGATTTTGAGATCGCCGACAGCGGGCGAACTCTGATTTAACGAGGCCTCATCGGATCCACAGTTTCAGGCAAAGGGACCAGGCCATAGCAAAATCTTCGACGCTCAAAAAGCAATTGATGGGTGCCTGCTCTCGCCAACGAGGGGTCGTACTCCAGCCATGACGAGGCCTCCCGCTGGTCCACAGCCGTCATCATTATCATACTCTCAAGACGATAGGCGTCTCGAAGCTTGGATAGTCATTCGGGCCTAACTGGGAATGACTCGTAATGGTGGCTTTGGGCCAAGACTGCAAGCCGTGGTCACCGAATCTGCAAGTAGCTCCTCATAAGGATCACACCGAACTCGGAGCCTTGCCCATAGGGCCGAACCGATCCAGAATTGAAGCCCGCCCTAGTCCTGATTCCCTTCGGTTGCGCGACCGCCGCTGCCACTTACTTTAACCGGCCGCTCTGAATCTGCGCGTTTCTGTTCCCGAAGTGAGCCAGGCAGAATACTCCACGCCGCCGTTGACCAGCGGCTAGAAATCTTCGAAATTCGATTCGCCTTGTTTTCAATAACTTGACTCTCGGACACCTTCTGAAAACCCGCTCAGATGGAATATTCCACCAACCGGGAGCAGGAGAAACCGATGAGCACCCCCTCTTCTGCTATTCATCCTGGCGGGCCCCCGGCGGCCGTACAGCCAGAACCAACGCTTTCCAATCCGGAGAGTCTCGTACGCGAAACGTTTGACGACATTGCGATTCTGATCGGCGGCGCCGCTGCTTCCTATCACCTCGATGACGACATGCTCTGGACGATGATGACCCGGCTGGACCGGATTCGCGTCCGAGTGTTGCGCGATCTCAAGGGCCAACTGCATGGCGACGACGTGAAATCACCTCCCGCGAAGCTGCCGCGCGTCCACCCGGCGATCGACGAATTCCTGCTTCGTAACCGCGAACGGATGGGGGAGTGAGTACGCCAATGCGCCAATCTACCCACTTCCTACAACTGTCAGCGCCAAAGCAGGCGCTGGTCCGGCTGTGCCAGAGGATCAGCTTCGGCCGGATTGAAGATCTGGAAATCCGGCGTGGAGAACCGGTTTTCAATCCCGCGCCGCAGGTTTTTTTCGACGTGCGGCTCGATACCGAAGACGCCGCCCGGCCCGAACAGGAATTGCCGGACTTCGCATTGCCCGAAGAGATCTGCCGCCTCATGGCGCGCCTGGATGCGATGGGCGACGGCACAATCGAGCGCATCGAAGTGCGCGCTGGAATCGCGCGCCGTCTGATCTTCGAAGCGGCCAATCCGGAGGTGCGCCGGTGATCCCTCCAGTTGCACTCGATCCACAAGCTTCTGCTCCCTACATGTTGGAGCAGGCCACCTGTCGGGCTCACTTCCTCGTGAACCGTACCGGACTCCCGCAGGACGACTGGGAGGATCTGCGTCAGGAATTCGTCCTCGACTGTCTGCAGCGCGCCCCCGGATTCGATCCAGCACGCGGCGAGTGGCGGGCCTTCGTTCGCGGTGTGATTCGAAACAGGTCGGCGGTCGCAGCGCATCGGGAATCGAAGCGCGTCCAATGTGAAGCGCTGTCGCCAATCTGTGACGGTTTCGATCCGGAGCAGAACGAGCGCGTCGACTCCGCCCGCGCGAAAAGGGAGCCAGCGTCAGCGGACCCGACGGCCAGCCTGGTTCTCAGCGCGGACGTGCAGCGCGTGATCGCCAAGCTGCCCGACAACCTTCGCAAGCTGGCACTTGACCTGACATACCTGTCGCCCGTGGAGGTGGCCACAAAGCGCAATCGGACGCGGCAGCGGATTCACCAGTTGATCGGACAACTCCGGACCGCGTTCTTGCGTGCCGGCATTCTGCCGGAGTGCTACTGCGACGGAGGTGCTCGATGACAGCCCTCCCGATCATCTCCACCTACTCGATGTGGAGCCTCTTCCGGAACTGCCGCAAGGCAGTGGAGTGGCGCTACATCGAACAACTGGTGCCGCTGTTGCGCGATCACAACCTCCATTTCGGCTCGCTGATCCACGAGTGCCTTGAGCTGTGGCATGGCGCGCGGGATCTCGCCACGGTGCTCGACCGGATTGACCGGCTGTGCCCGAGCCGGGCGCAGGACGAAGACCAGAAGCGGGACTGGCTCAACGCCACGGCAATGATAACGGCCTATGCGGCGCGCTATCCCACGGAGGAGTTCGAGATCGTCGCGCTGGAGAAAACCTTCCAAGGCCAGATCGTCAATCCGGCGACTGGCGCGGCGTCACGCAGTTTTGTCCTGGCCGGCAAGATCGACGGCATCGTGCGCATCCGCGGCGAGTACTTTGTTCTGGAGCACAAGACGGCATCGCAGCTCGATGCAGACTACCTTGAGAAACTCTGGACCGACTTCCAGATCACGCTGTACGCGCACTACATCGAGCAGACGCTCGGCATCCCGATCACCGGGATTCTCTACAACGTCCTGGTGAAGGCCCGCCTGCAACAGAGCAAGGGCGAGACCGTCGAAGAATTCGAACTTCGGCGGGCCGAGCTGCTCGCGAAATCCAAGACGGGCAAGACTACGGCGAAGCGAAAGATGCCTGAGACCGATGAGGAGTTTCAGCAGCGTCTCGCGGAGAAGTACGCCGATCCGACGATGTTCCATCGGGAGATGCTCTATCTCTCGCGTGACCGCTTTGACATCCTGCGCAGCGAGTTGTGGGAGCTGACGCAAGCATTTCTCGACGCCCGGCGCCGCAGAGTTTTCTACCAGAACACGGCGTTCTGCTTCAACTACCAACGGCCCTGCGCGTACTTTGCGCTGTGCCGCTCCAACGGCAATCCAAACGTCATCGACAACTTCTTCCAGCGCGTGGCGCCCAACGAGGAGCTCCACGTGTTGCCCCCAGCAACAACCGAACCGGCCTTCTGAAGGAGATCCATCGAAATGGCATTACTACCCAGCGCCAAAACCGCGCCCAAGCCGAATCTGGCCGACCTGACCGTGCTGACATACGGGCAGACGAAGATCGGCAAGTCGACCTTCTGTTCGAACTCAGAGAGTGCAGTGTTCCTGGCCACCGAGCCAGGCTTGAACGCGCTCAACGTCTTCCAGGTGCCGATCCAATCCTGGGACGAACTGCTGGCCACATGCGCCGAAATCATCGACGGGAAACACCCCTTTAAAACGGTGATCATCGACACCATCGACAACGCCTACAAATTCTGCACGGACTCCATCCTCAAGAAGTTCAAGATCGAGCACGAGTCCGATCTCGGTTACGGCAAGGGTTACGCGATCGTCAACAACGAATTCCAGCGCGTCCTGACGAAGCTGGCGTTTCTGCCCTATGGACTCTTCCTGGTCTCACACGCCAAGGAGATCGAGGTTGAGACGCGCACCGGCAAGTACACGCGGATCGTACCGACACTGCCCGACAAGGCCCGCAAGATCGTGCTCGGCATGGTCGACATGGTTCTGTACTGCGATCTGGAAGTAACCGTTGGCGAAAACGGGGAGCAGAGGATGCGGCGGGTGATTCGCACCAAGCCGAGTCTCTACTACGAGGCCGGCGACCGGACCGGGCGGCTGCCGGAGACGCTCGACCTCGACTTCTCCAGGTTCTACGAGGCCTTCAACACGGCGGTGGCGCCGTTGAAGCCGCAAGCCGCCAAGGCATCCGCAACGAAGTGAATTCTCAACAGGAGCAAACACGATGAGTAATAAACCGATCGATCTGTCTCAATTTGACGCCGGCTTCCGCTCGGAGCAGGCCGCCGAGCGCGGTGATTTCGAGAGCGTGCCCGACGGGAAGTACCAGGTGAACGTCGAAAAGGCCGAACTGACCGAAGCGCACACCTCGGGCAACCCGATGCTGAGGTGGACGCTGCGTGTGATCGCGCCGCAATGCGTGAACCGCCTGATCTGGCGCAACAGCGTCATCACGCAGAAGACGCTCAAGTATTTGAAGGCCGACCTGCACCTGTGCGGGCTCGATCTCGAGCGGCTGTCCGACCTGCCGAATCATCTCCGGCGCCTTCTGGACGTGAAGCTCGAAGTCACGAAGAAGACCAAGGGCGACAACGAAAACATCTTCTTCAACCGCCGCATCGACAACGATCGCGCGCCCGGCAACTTCCGGCAGGAGGCGGGCGACGCCCTTGTCCCGTTCTAATCCGGGACTGCCCACAATCCTCACCGACACGCGAGAGCAGGAGCCTTACTCCTTCGATCCCCGGCTGGCGGCCACCGAGCGCCGCGCGCTGCCGGCCGGGGATTACTCCGTGGCGGGCCTCGAAGGTGTGGTGGCGGTGGAGCGGAAGAGCCTCGACGATTTCGTCTCCACCGTCATTCATTCCCGCGAGCGCTTCCACCGGGAGTTGCGGAGGCTGGCCGAGTACCGGGCGGCGTGCGTGGTGGTTGAGGCGGGCGTCCTCGATGTCCTGCAGAGGCGCTATCGCGGCGCGGCGCACCCGAGTGCCGTACTTGGTAGCGCGCTGTCCATCATCCTCGACTTCCGTGTCCCGGTGTTCTTTTGTTCGAGCCGCCAGGCGGCCTGCCATTTCGTGCAGGCGTACTTGCTCGGCGCACACAAGAGGTGGAGCGTATGACGGATGCCGCAGTCGCGGAGGTTCAAACGAACCTCCGCGGCATCGTGGAAATCGTGTTCTATTCCGGCGCGACGTTCAGCGCCGGGAAACTGCGCACTCCGGACGGCGACCTTGCCACCTTCGCCGGCAAGATCTTTGTCCGCGAGGGCGAGTCCGTCCTGCTGGAAGGACACTGGGCCAAACATCCGAAGTATGGCCGGCAGTTTGCCGCGGAGAACCTTGGCTATGACCTGGAGATGGACGCGGATGGCCTGGCCAACTTCCTGGCGAACCATCCGGATGTAAAGGGTATCGGCCCGGCGAAGGCGCGCGCGATCGCCGATGAGTTTGGGCGCAGCTTCGATACGGTCATTCGTACTTCACCGGAGCGCGTCGCCGCGATCGCCACGATTCCCATCGAGGCCGCGCTCGCGCTGCAGCGGCTTTGGGTCGCGAACGCCGACTTCAACGCCGCGATGACGTATCTCTCACGCTTTGGCTTGACGCATCACCAGGTGACGACGCTGGTAGATCGCTTCGGCAGCCAGGTCGTGCCCCTTCTGCAGCGGGATCCGTACGTGCTCGTGCGCGAGATCCGCGGCTTCGGCTTCAAGCGAGTCGACAAGATCGCCCGCAAGATGGGCACGCCGAAGGATCTGCCGTCGCGCATCCGTGCCGGGCTGGCGTTTTGCGTTGCGGAGGCTCTCGACGACGGCCACTGCTGGGTGGAGTATGAAGATCTCCTCGACCGCGCCAAGACGCTACTGGTGATGGACACCCTAGATTGCCGCGAGGTGATTGAAGGCCATTTGGAAGCGCTCATTGCCGAGGCGCAGTTGGTTTGCCTGCCCTTTGCTCAGCTCGCTGTCGCCGATCCGGAGATCCATCGGATGGAGGCGGAGCTCGCCGAAATTCTGCGTGAAGGCGGGCATGCCAACCCGCACGTTGTCACCAATGTCGAGGGGCTGCTCGACGCCGAGGCCGGCGAGCTGAACCTCGACCAACGGGCCGCCGTGCGCAATGCATTCTGTTACTCCCTCTCGCTGATGACCGGCGGCGCCGGCAGCGGAAAGACGTACGCCGTTTCGGCGATCACTTCCATCGCGGAGCGTTTGGAGCTGAATGTCGTGCTCGCCGCGCCCACGGGCAAGGCGGCGAAGCGGCTGGAAGAAGTGGTCGGCCACGAGGCGAGCACGATCCATCGCCTGCTCGGCTACAACGGGCGCACGTACTCGCGCGATGCGCTCAATCCGATCGAGGCAGACATCCTGGTCATCGACGAAGTTTCGATGGTGGACATCCCGCTGGCCTGGCAGCTCTTTCAAGCTGTCAACCGCAGCCGCACGGCCGTGATCCTGGTTGGCGATCACAACCAGTTGCCGCCGGTGGGCCCGGGCAATCTGCTTCGCGATCTGGTGCAATCCCGCGCAATTCCCACGACGGTGCTCACCAAGATCATCCGTCAGGCGGGCGTCCTGAAAGAAAACTCCACGGCGATCCTCGATGGTGAGGTGCGGCCGACTGCGGGAGTGCGTCTCGGCGCGCGTCGGCCCTGGTACGTCATCGACAAGTTCACCGATAGCCTCGATGTCCGCCGCATGCTGCTGCTCCTGTTTGAGGAAGTCCTCCAGGAGCGCCTCGGTTACGATCTGCTCCGGGATGTGCAGGTCTTGACGCCCATTCACAAGGGACCGTTGGGCACCGTTGAGCTGAACGCGGAACTGCAGCGGCTTCTGCAGTTGAAGCTCAACGGGGTTGCGGTCACCGATGTAGAGCCCGGGCGGCGGCCGCACCTCTATGCCGGCGACAAGGTGATCCAGACAAAAAACGATTACGAACTGGACGTGATGAACGGCGCCATGGGCGTCGTGCTCGAGGCGGGCAAGGACGGCAGCCTGGCCATCGACTTCGACGGGCGCGCGGTGCAGATCGAAGCCGACTCGGAAGGTGTGAACAACATCCAGTTGGCCTACGCGACGTCGATCCACAAGGTGCAGGGCTCGGAGTTTCCCTGCGCCGTTGTCGTTGCCCACAAGTCGCACTCCTTCATGCATCACCGCAATCTGCTCTACACCGCGGTGACGCGTGCCAAGGATTCGGTGATCATTCTGGGCGATCGCTGGGGCATCGCCAACTGCGCCACAAAGCGCCAAGTGGATCG
>CAWIQF010000018.1:0-15085 GCA_963838205.1 Terriglobia bacterium
TGTCAGGGAGTCGGTCCGCACCCCGACGCCACGGAGGACCTTCGACGGAGCGGTCGCCGCGCCGTCCCCGTTCCACTCCACGGTCGGGCTATATCATGGGAATCAAGGAGGGACTGCGATGCGGCGATCCGCGAGAGTGGAGCGACTCTGGTTCCCAGTTCTCCTGCTGATTGCCACCCTCGCGTGGGGAACGGGCTGTGCCAGCGGATTCTCCTTCGAGCCGCAGTATCCATCGGGCCAGTATCCGCCGGGACAATACCCGCCCGGGCAGTATCCGCCCGGCCAATATCCGCCCGAACAGTACCCGACCCAGCCCGGCCTCCAACTCCCCAAAATCCACCTCCCCAAGCGGCATAAGGACGACAAGCCGGACGAGTCCAAGGTCACGCTGGCTTCGATCGACGGCACGCTGCGCGAGTTGGGCGACAAGGTCCTGGTGCTGCAGATCAAATCGAACCGCCTGCTGAAATTCCGCCTGCTGGCCAAGACGCAGTTTCGCAACAAGGAAGGCGAGCAGATCCGCGATTCGCTGCTGCACCCCGGCGACCAGCTATCCGTGCTGGTCAATCCCGACGACGTCGAAACGGCGCTGCGCATCGTGATGAACCGCGCCGGCTCATCGTCGGAGCGCGAGGTGGCTTCGCGGCCTTTCGACCACGACCAGGTGGTGGCGCCGACTGAGAAGGACCTCGGCAAGACGAAGGTGAAGGTGGACCGCGAGCCTTCCTCCGAGGACTCCGACAGCTCCGGCCCGGCCTCCGACAAGGAATCCTCGGCGGCGCCCGACAAGGAATCGGCAGCCAAACCCGCCGAGACCGCCAAGACCGCGGACGCCCCGCCCCGCAACGTCACCCCGCCCGCGCGACCGGATCCGGATGAGCGTGAGCCGGTGAGTTCCACGCCGCTCTCGGCCGACGCCATCATTATGCTGGCGCGCGAGGAGACCGAATTGTTGGTCGCCGACCTGCCGGACTTCCTGGTGCAACAAGAGACGACGCGTTACCACGGCCGGCAGGACAGTTGGCAGAAGATCGACGTTGTCACCGCGGACGTTGCCTGCGTCAACGGCCGGGAGCAGTACCGCAACGTGGCCGTCAACGGCATCTCTAGCCAGCGGCCCATCGAGAGCACCGGCGCGTGGTCAACCGGCGAATTCGTGACGACGCTGCAGAACCTCTTTTCGTCGGCTGAAGGCGCCACATTCTCGCCGCGCGGCGAGGAGCGCTTCAACGGGCGCGCGGCCTACCTGTTCGACTTCTCGGTGAGCGCGCAGAACTCCCACTGGGTGCTGGCTTCCGACGCGCGGCGCAACTTCCACGCGCCGTACAAGGGGACCGTGTGGATCGACAAGCAGACGCACCGCGTGCTGCGCATCGACCAGAAGGCGTACTCCATCCCGCGCGACTTCCCGTACGACCGGCTGCAGTCGATCCTCGACTACGGCTTCGTCAAAATCGACAACAAGAGCTATCTGCTGCCTGTGCAGAACGAGACCATCTCCTGCCTGGGCTCGGGTAGCTGCGAGCGCAACGTGCTCGAGTTCCGCAACTACCGCAAGTTCACGGCTGAATCGGACATCAAGTTCGAGAAGTTTACAAACTCCTTCTGAGGACGCTGCCTGCGGCGTCGCGCGCCGGCACGCGTTCCACCGGCGTCGAACGGGACGCGGAGTTCGCGGTGCGATCGGCCTGCCGGCAGGTGGTTGCTGACCGCAGGTCCACTTGAACCTCCCTCGCTTTTTTCAGCCGGTTTTTCGGAAATGAATCCGTTCCCGCCGGCTTTCGACATTACTCTGGAATCTCCACCTCCTGCCGGCCCGGCGGCAGCATCCTCGCGTTCCAACCGCCTTTGCCGTCGCTGACCAGCGCGATCGCGCGCGACCGGCTCTCGTATTTCACGCGGATTCTGCCGCGCACGATGCGCGCATCGATCAGCTCGCCGTTGAAATCGGCCAGGCGCTGCGGCGGCAGCTCCTGGCACGGGCTGAGCTTGTGATTGCCGGCGGCGACAAGCACGCGTTCGCCGTCCTGCACCGGCCACGCCCGTCCGTCCACCAGGGCGCAGCCTTTCCAGGCCACCGAAACCGGCCGCGGCGAGTCGATCTCCAGGTCGCTGCCAGTCCACGCCGCCTGGCGCACCGGGGCGGCCGCGGCCGCCAGCAGCGGCCAGTCCGGGGGCAGAATCGAATTCTCGAAATACAGCGCGACCCGCTCAAACGACTCCGCCGCGCTGCGCACCAACTGGAACAATTCTGTCCCTGTCTGTTGTTTCACCGGATACACATCCTGGTAGCGCTCGGTGATGTTCAGGTCGATCGCCAGCAGGTCGGCGCGCTTCGTCAGCGCGGCGTAGCGGCGCGCAATCTCGGCGTAGCGCTCCGGGCCCAGGTGCCAGACCGTCGCCGGATCCTCCACCAGAAACGTGACGCCGCGCCGCTGCGCCGACCCCAGCAACAGCGGCACGTCCGCGCCGAGTTTGTCCCGCATCGAAGGGTCGAAGCGATCGTCGATATGCGTCAGCACCAGGTCCAGGTGCGGCTGCGACTGGCGCAGCGCGTACAGCCGCGTCAGCCAACCCTCCTGCAGCCTCGCCGCCAGCGCAGCGCGGTAGTCCAGGAACTTGCGCAGCGCCGCGGGATTCCGCGCATAGGAATTCGCGCCGCCGGGCTGGTATAGTTCCTGCGGATCGAAGCCCTGCCGAGCCTGGAACTCGGCGCGCACCCGTGCATTGAACGGGGTGAATCGAGCCGGGTTCGCATAGCCTTCCAGCGACTCGAAGTACAGTTCGGCGAGATTCAGCCCATCCCAATCGAAACGCCCGGCCAGTCCTTCCAGGCCCGCACCCACGGCGCGCTCGCACTCGGGATCGGCCAGATTCATCAATTGGCGCCAGTCGAGTTGCGCGTCCTGGCCGGAAGCGGTCTTCTCGCGCCACTCGGGATGGTCGTTCCAGAAGGCTTCGCTGACGTGCGGGAACTCGACCCAGGCATAGACCAGGATGCCGTGGCGGTGGCAGGCCGCAATCAGGCCTTCCAGCCACTCGTCGCGCACGCGGTCGCGTTCCCAGAAGTGCCAGGCGGCCACCTGCAGCGCCGCCACGCCGCCGCGCCGCCACCGCCCGGCCAGATAATTCAGGTCGGCTCGCAGGCGGTAGGAGGAGTCGAAAAAGGCCCACAACGAGCGCGACTCCAGCGCCGGTTTCAGCCCCAGGTCCACGAGCGCCTGGGGCAGATAGGGGAACCGCTCGAAGCCCCGCGCGCCGGGCGCCACGGCGGTCCACAAAACCGGTTTCCGCGACCCGTTACCGGAGCCCGCCAGGCCCGCCACCAGCGGCGCGCCGGTCCAGCGCTCGCGGGTGAAAACGCGCGCTCCCGCCGGCATGGCAAAGACCGCCACATCGACCGCCTGCTCCCACACGATCTGGAGTTGCGGCTGGCGATCGTCGATCAGGCTCCGCACGTTCACCCGCCGGCTGGTCGGATGAAAGCCGTGGGCCTGGGCCGCGAGAGAATCGCCTACCACCAGCAAGGCCTGCGCCGGATCGAGGTTCAGTGGCGCGAGGATGGAGCCGAGATTTTGCCCATGGCACAGCCAGGTTGCAGTGAAGAGGATTGCAATCAGCGGCTTGGCGGCTTGTCGCGAAGACAACGTTACCAAGCCGCGACTATAGGGAGATCCTCGCCGCGCCGCACCACAACCGCTGCGAGCCGTGGCCGAGAGAGGGCACAGTAACGTACTCACAGCGTCAGGCCACTAGCGGGTAATGGCATACCACAGGCTCGCGCGCGCATCCCAGTACGTCCGTGGATGCGGGTTATCCTGACGATCCGCCAGGTAGGCCCCGCGCAGGAAGTCGGTGCGGAACGACAGGCTCGGCGGCAGCGCCGCCCAGCGGAAGCGCACGCCCGGCCCCGTCTCGGCGAAATTGCCCCACCATTGGCGCCGCGCATCGACCGTGTAATTGAGGTTCCACAGCGGCTGCAGGCGCAGGCCGCCAGGCATCTCCGGCAGCGTGTAGCCACGTCGCAATTGTGAGTAAAGCAGGGAGTTATGGTCGTACCGGGAAACGTAGACGGCGTCCGCACCAGCCTCCGTGAACCAGCCGCTCTCGCCATTGTTCGCCGCCGTGCCCCAGCCGCGCAGGTAGGATGCCCCGCCGCGGTAGTCCGCCTGGCCCGATCCGTAGGCCGGATTCGTGTTCATGTAGTTGTCGTAGCGCACGTAACTGAACGCCCGCCCGGCCTCGCCCCAGAGGAACAGATGCGGTGTAAGGAAGCGGTTGACGCCGGCGGCGGCGATGACCGCGGAATCGGAGAGCATCGGGCCCGGGCTCGCGCCCTGACAGCTCACTAGCAATGGGCAGGTCTTGGTATCGCCCACCCAACGCAGCGACAGGTATGGCTGGAAGCTCCACTTCTTCAATTGAACGCCTTCCAGTTTGGCCTGTGAATACATGAACATGGACCCCCAGTGCGACGAATAAATGGGTAACGCCCAAACCGTCACCCGCACGGCGCGCTTGCTGGCGCGCAGATTGTGGTACGCCCGGTCGGCCTCCTTGGAGGTCTCGGGCGATCCGCTCCGCCGCGCACGGTCGAACCACACCAGCGCCTGATCGTCGCGCTGCAGCAGATTCAGCGTCCAGCCCAGCTGCAACGCCACTTCGGCGTCACCCGGTTTCTGCTCCCAGGCGGCCTGCAGGTAGCGCAAGGCGTCCTGCAAGTAGCCGCGATGGTAACTCTTTATGCCCATTTCCTTGGCCGAAATGGCGTCCGGCGGCGGACCCGCCGGGCGCGTGGCCACCAGAGCCGCGGAGGGCTGGTCTGGCGGCTTGGCCGGTTCCTTCAACAGCCGCAGTTGATCGCCGCTCACCCGATCGTCGGGATGCTCGCGGACCTGGATCTCCAACTGCCGCCGCGCCTCGGCATTGCGGGCCATGGCCAGCAGCAGAAAGGCATACTCGCGGCGCAGATTCGGGTTCCCCGGGTCCACCTGCAGGGCCTCCTCGAATTCGTAAGGATATGGGTAGCGCGCCGGCAGCAGCTCGCGCGCGATTTCGGCCACGCGCGCCTGCGGTGAGCGCGAAGCCGCCAGCAGCACGGCCAGGGATTCCCGCAACTTACCTTGCGCTTTGAGAATCCGCGCCAGGTCGATCATCAGCCGCCGCTCGGTCGGATGAAGCTGCCATGCCTTCTGATAATGCTCCGCCGCCAGCGCCAGCTCATCCCGCTGCTCGGCCAACCGGGCCAGCTCTTCGTGGGCCGACCATTGGTCCGGCGCCGCCGCCACCGCGGCCTTCCAGCGGTCGATTCCTTCCCGCAGCGGGCGGTCGATGTTCTCGAAAGCCGCGGCCGCTTTGGCGCGCGTCTGCCCGGTGCCCAACTCCTTCCAACGCAGGAAGATACGGCGTGCCTGGACCGGCTGCTTCGTTTCATAGCACAGGAAGCCGTACTCCAGCGCGCTCTGCTCGTCGTTGGGGTCGATTCGCAGCGCCTCGGCAAACTGGCCGCGCGCCTGCTCCCGCTCGCCGGTTTTCAGCAATGCGTAAGCGAAGTCCTTCCGCAGATGGGCGGCGTCCGGCCGGGCGGCGATCGCCTGCTGGAACAGCGCCACCGCGCGGTCGAGTTCTCCGGCGCGCAATGCACGATAGGCCGCATCCCCAGGATCATCCCCGGACTTGGAGCCCGTTTGGGCGGCGGCCGGTACGACCGACAGGCTCGCGAGTAGCAGCAACGGCAGCCAGGTGCGCATAGACGTCCTTGCATTACAGTGCCGAAACGGGACCGGGGCTCTCACCCGCCTTTCACCTTCCTCCTCGGAGATACGATGATGTGGATATGGCTGCGTATCGAGGCACCGACTACCTGCTGCTCGACACGCTCCTCGGCGACGAAGAGAAACTGGTCCGCCAGACTGCCCGCCAGTTCGTCGAGGAGCGCGTCCTGCCGCTGATCAAGGACTGCTACAACCAGGGCCGGTTTCCCGCCGAGTTGATTCCCGAAATGGGCGAGCTGGGCTTCTTCGGCGCCAATCTCGAAGGCTACGGCTGCGCCGGCATGGGCAACGTCGAGTACGGCCTGCTGATGCAGGAACTCGAGCGCGGCGATTCCGGCTTGCGTAGCTTCGTCAGCGTCCAAGGCTCCCTGGTCATGAACCCGATTCACATCTGGGGCACCGCCGAGCAGAAGGACCGCTGGCTGCCGCTGCTCCAGAGCGGCCGCGCGATCGGCTGTTTCGCGCTGACCGAGCCCGGTTTCGGTTCCAACCCGGCCGCCATGACCACCCGCGCGCGGCGCGACGGCGACCACTGGATTCTGAACGGCGAGAAGACCTGGATCACCAGCGGCAGCGTCGCCGACGTGGCCCTGGTCTGGGCGCGCAGCGAGGAGGGCATCCGCGGTTTTCTCGTCGAGCGCGGGATGCCCGGCTTCACTGCTTCCGACATCCACGGCAAGCTCTCGATGCGCGCCTCCATCACGTCGTCGCTCTCGTTCTCCGATTGCCGCGTGCCGGAATCCAGCCGCTTGCCCGGCGCGATCGGCCTCAAAGCCGCGCTGGGCTGCCTGTCGCAGGCGCGCTACGGCATCGGATGGGGCGTGCTGGGCGCGGCCAGCGACTGCTACGAAACCGCGCGCAGCTACGCCAAACTGCGCAAGCAGTTCGACGACCGGCCCATCGCCTCGCACCAGCTCGTACAGGAGAAGCTGGCCTGGATGATCACCGAGATCAGCAAAGGCCAACTGCTGGCGCTGCACTGCGGGCGTCTGAAGGATCAGGGCCGGATCGAGCCCGCCCATATCTCCATGCTCAAGCGCAACAACGTCGCCGTCGCCCTCGAATGCGCCCGCATCAGCCGCGATCTGCTGGGCGCGAACGGCATCATCGACGACTACCCGATCATGCGCCACATGTGCAACCTCGAATCCGTGAAAACCTACGAGGGCACGGATCACATCCACACCCTGGTCATCGGCGAGGCCGTGACCGGCATTCCGGCTTACAAATGATGAGCGGCGGAGGGAGGGACGATTCAATGCAGCAACACAGTTTGAGCCCACGCGCGGGTCTCGCCGGGACGCGCCGCTCCTGGCTGGCCGGCCTGCTATTCTTCGCCGGCGCCTGCTCACGGCGCGAAGTCTCCTACGACTACGGCGAGCCCAAGCAGCGCTATCGGATCCACGGCGAAATTCTGCGCCTGCGCCCCGAAAACCGCCTCGCCGTCATCAAGCACGAGAAGATCGAAGGCTGGATGGAAGCCATGACCATGGAGTTCCCGGTCCCCGACGCCGCTGAGTTCGCCAAGCTGAAGGAGGGCTCCTGGATCCGCGCCACGGTCAATGTGAACGATTCGTACTTCTGGCTGACCGGCATCGTCGTCGAGAAGTAAATCGCTCCCCGCTACGCGCCCCTCGCGAAAGACAAAGCGGACTAGCGGCGCCGCATCGCGCTATGGCCGCAGCGTGATCTTGCGCACCGCGACGTTGTCATTTTCGTCCTGAACTTTGACCGCCACGGTCCACTCGCTGCCCGTCGGCAGCGGCGCCTCCACGACATAATCGTGCGCCTGCGAGTCGGTCATGCCCGTCGTCGGCCGCGCCGCCTTCCACTCGCTGCCGTTGACGCTGTACTCCGCCGAATCGAGCTCGCTCAACGCGTCCGCCGCCCGGAACCGGATCACCAGCTTCCCGCCTTCCGCTTTGGCCGTGAGACCTTCAATCTGCGGCGGCGTGTTGTCGATCAGGAACGGCTCGCTTTCACTCGTGGCCGTGAGCGCGACGGAATCATAGTTGTCCGGCGCGTCCGAGACCGTGACCCGCAGCCGGTAGCGGCCATCGGCGAACGACGTCGCATCCCAACTGTAGCGGTTCTCCTTCACATGATCCTTCAATAATTTCCACTCGCGCTCCTCCACGCCGCGGTACTCGAGCTTGTACTCCAGCGTGTCGCCGTTCAGGTCGGAGGCTTTCCAGCGCGCGCCGATCCAGCCCTTGTCGTAGTTCATGCTGGCCGATCCGGACGGCTCCGACGATGCGGTCAACGGACTGCTGCGCCGCACCTGCCCGATGGGCGGCAGCGACAGCGTGCCCGCGGACGAAATGCTCAGCGACGAAGAACCCGGGAACTTGTGATTGAACGGCGTGATCTCGATCTTCTCGATCACCGGCGCGACGTTTTTCTGTTGATACGCCGTCTCCACCAGCGCCAGTTCCGGCGAAGCGCCGCTATCCGCCGCGGTCAGCGTGGCGCGCCATTGCAGGAACCGCGCCGCCGGCGAGGCGACCCTCGCTCCTTTGCCCGGATCCACCGCCGCCCACGCGCTCCAGTTCTTCTCCGGCGCGTCCAGGTTGCCACTGCGCGTTTCGAACTTGAGCGTGCCGCCGTTCAATTCGGCTTCCCACCGCAGCCGCCCCCAGTAGGTGAACGACGCCGCGTCCAGAACGTCGCTTTCCAGCGTGCCCGTGCGCTCCGTCTCCGGTCCGAGCTGGTACAACTTCCCCGGATTGGCCGATGCGGCCGCGATGCCGCCGCCGGGCAACTGCGCCAGCGCCGTGATCTGCCCTGCCTCGGCGTGCGCAATCCGCGTGTAGCTCTGCGCCGTGTCGACGCGATAAATCCGCCCCTGGTTGCCCGTCGCCACCAGCAGCCGTCCCGCGGCGTCGAAAGTCAGCGCGTAAACCACCGCTTGTGAGCTGCTCCAGTAGAGCGTCGGTTCCCCGTCCGTCCCAATCCGCCAGATCTCGCTCCCGCCCGACGGGCCGCTCATCTGCCCCAGCGTTGGAGGCATCGCCGCCGGCCGCGGCGCCGCCGGAGTTGCCGGTTGCGGCTGCTGCGCGCCCGCTGCCGCCGGCTGGACCGGCACGGGCAGCGGCACGGGCGTGGGCATCGGCATAGGCGCCGGCGTGGCCGTGCGATTGCCTGTCGCTGCCGCGAAAATCGTTCCATCCTGCGCCACCGCAATCGCGGTCACTTCCCGTTTTCCCGTCTCATGCAGGACAAACCCCTCGCCCTTCGCATTCACCCGCAGCACTTCGCCCGACGCGTCGGTGCCTGCGATCAGATTCCCGCGGCCGTCGCTGGCCAGCGAGCGCACGTGCGTCTCGCCGGCGTCGAACAGCACCGTGGCCTGGCCCCCTGGCTGGATCTTGAGAATCTGCCCCGGATCGCCGGTCGCGGCGTACAGCACGCCCGCTTCGCCCGGCACCAGCGCCCACACGTAGTGCGCTTTCGCCGCGTGCACCAGCGCCGCTTTGCCGTCCTCGCCCACGCGCCAGATCCTTCCGTCGGGCGACGTCGCAGCGTACACTCCGCCCGGCGCGCCGGCGAGCGCGTACACCGTGCCTCCGCCTTCCAGCGTGGCCAGCGGCTTCGACTTGCCGCTGCCGTCGGCAACGAAAATCTTGCCCTCGTTGCCGCCCGCATACACGCGCCCGCCCGCGCCCGCCACCGCGCTCCACAGTTGGCCGGCGCCGGCGTCCAGGCGTTCTGTCAGCTTCGGCGCCAGGCTGATGTGCCCGGTGTTCGCAATCGCCAGGCCTTTCAGCGTGCCCTTTTCGAACTCCTGGGATTCGGAGTGAATCCACGTCTTTGTTTCGACGGCCAGGGCCGCCGTGGCCGCGAAGGCGGCCGTGTACAGCAGAATACGGGAAACGTGCATGGTTGTTTATGTTCCGACTACTTCACCGTGATATGCAGGCTTACGCTGCCGGTCACGACGGCGTCCAGAGCAATCGATTCGCTGGCCCGCACCGTGTCCGGCGTCTCCACCATCGGTTTCGACGCCCGCCCCGAGGTGATCACGTTCAGCACCGACGACGGCACCGCCGCCAGCCTGCGGTCCTCTTCGTAAACCGTCGGGCGCGACTCCATCAGGGCAATGTTCACCTGCGAGTTTGGCCGCTCCTGCCGCAGCAGGCTCACTGCCTCCTTGGCCGACAGGTGCCGGTTGATGTACGCCGCGGCGTTCTGCGCGCGGTTCATCACCTCGCTGTCCGCGATCACGATCCGCTGCTCGCCCCGGGCGATGGAAAGCGGCGCCTGCAGCTTGAACTCGCGCATCTCGGCCTCGCCGCTCCAGGCCCGCAGCATCACCCGCCCTCGAATCTCGCCGCCTGGCGCCACCTCGTTCGAGTCCAGCAGCGCGTTCTCGATCGTGACAATCCGTCTCTGCGGCTGCATTTCGATGCTGCACTCGATCCTGCGAATCTTCGGCGGACCCGCGGGCAGCGAGTAAAGCCGATTGAATCGCTCGCCCCACCACAGCGCCAGTTGCAGCGGCGCGGGCATCGGCGCCTCCATCGTGGTCACGGTATCCAACACTTCCACCGGCGCCAGGCCGTCGAATTCGATCTTCCCTCGCAGCGTGTACGTAGCCTCGTCGCTGCTGCCGTCGTTCAGGTCCTGCAGACTGTCGAACACCGTCAGCATCGCCATCGTCGGCGTCCATTTGGGATGCACGAACACGTTGAAGTGCAGCTTCTTTTCGCGCGCCGTCCCGCTGGCCCACGAGCGTACCGTCAGCGTCAGCGGAATCGTCTCCGCCGCTTCGCCCAGCACGCCCAGAATGCCCGAATGGCGGTCCTGCCGCAGCGCGCCCGCGATTTCGGTCGCGTTGGCAAACTTGTTGGGCTGGTACGCCGAACTCAGCACGTGGATCACTTCCCCGCCGCTCATCGGCATCGAAACCGGACCGAGGTTCAGAAACCCGTGCCCGAAGGCCAGCACGCGCCGCCCGTCGTTGTACGTCACCGTGCCCAGCCCGGTGACGGCCAGGTCCCCATTCACCAGCACCCCCGCCACCGCCTGGCCCGGTTGCAGCGCCTGCTGCCAGCCCGGGCCCGGCTGCGACGATTGTGTGTCGCCCGCCGCCCCGCCCAGCACCGGCTCGACGCCCATCTGTTCGAACAGCGGCGTGAATTGTTCGAGCGTCGACTGGTGAAACCCGGAGAATGCCAGCGGCATGCCGATCGGCACCAGCGACGCATTCGTCCCGCCCAGCCGCGGCGCGGCCGCCGCCAGCACTTCGCCCGGCACGCTCAGCGCCGTCATCGCCGGCGCGCGCGCGTCCGACGGGCGCGTCCCGTCGATTTCTTTGATCTCCAGCATGCTTTCAATCGGCGTGATGCCGCAGATCGCGTCCGGCGAAAAAATACTCAGACGCAGCGCGATCGCCCCCACCAGCTTGCCGTCGATGTACACCGGGCTGCCGCTCATCCCGCCCGCCACGTTCGTCCGCGCCGCCTTGCCGCCCAGTTTCGCCAGGATCACGTCCTGCCCCGGTCCCCACGCGTTCTTCCAGCGCCCCAGGATCTCCACCGGAATCGCTTCCGGCTTCGTTCCCAGAAACACGCTCCACGCCGTGCCCTTGAGCCCGGGCTGGATCGCGGACAACGGAAAGATCTCGACCGGACCGGCCTTGGGTGGCTCCTGGATGGGCTCCTGCGCCTGCGCGAGGCAGACGAAAATCGGGAATAAAAGCGCGGCTCCAGCGGCCCAGCGCGCCAGTTTCATGTGTTTCAAATTCCTCGCCGGGGATCGAGCCCCATTGACCTCATTATCAGTGAGACGCGCGAACACCGCTAATCGGCTGCATCTTGTTGCTCCCGAGCCACTGCATTGAACCACGTCGGACGCGCCGCCGCGAGCGACTTTGGGTGCTCGGTCCCGGCCCGGGTCCGGCGCCGCCCAGGTATTGCACGCGTGCACGGCGGCCGGCGCTGTTTCCGATGAACCCACGCTCCTGGGGCTTCGCTCTGCATCTCCCTCCGGATTGCGATGTGTATATGTCAGAGATATACTGATGTCGTGACGAACCGGACCGACCCGCTCGATGCTTGTACCGGGTTTGAATGGGATGAAGCGAACGCAGTCAAGAACTGGGAGCGGCATCGGGTCACCACGAATGAAGCCGAATCGGTGTTCTTCCATGAGCCCCTGGTCGTCCGCGGCGATGTGCGTCATTCGCGGCGGGAGAAAAGGAACTATGCGCTGGGACAGACCAGCGCCGGCCGGCGACTGTTCGTCGCGTTCACGCTCCGACGTGCCCTATTGCGTGCGATTTCGGTCCGAGACATGAACCGAAAAGAAAGGGATGCCTATGCCAAGCACGAAACAGAAGCCGGTGCCTGAGTTTCAAACAGAAGACGAGGAACGCGAGTTCTGGGCCAAGCACGATTCCACGGATTTCATCGATTGGCACTCCGCCCAGCGCCGCAAACTCCCGAACCTGAAGCCCACGTTGCGCACCATTTCTTTGCGCCTGCCGGTCGCGATGATCGAAGACCTGAAAGTCCTGGCCAATAAAAAGGACGTACCGTATCAGTCTCTGCTGAAGGTGTTCCTGGCCGAACGACTGGAGCGGGAGCGTCGGCGCGCGTAGTGAATTGCCTCCCTTCCCCACGGGCCCTTCAGAAGCCCGCGAAGTGGTCGGCTTGGACCTGTGCCGCGGCCACCGCCCGCCCGATTTCGGCCAGCGCGCCGATGTGCTTCACCGCGTCCATCCTGCGGATCGAGCCGGCGCGTAAATGACCCAGCCCCAGTCGGCCGAGCGTCGCGTCGTCCAGCTCCGCGTTGTACCGGACATAGCTGAATAGCTTTCGCCCCGGCCCGCGCGATCGCCTCAGGTCGTCCACCTCGCGGTCGATCGGCAGCCCGAACCGGCACTCTCCGAACACGCGGCACAGCAGGTCCTGCTGCACCTGCGACCCGCCGATCAGTACCCCCGGCAGCGTGGTCGCGAGCTCCAGGATATTCAGGCCGAACGCCGTCGCCTCGGGGTTGGTCTCCGTCGTCAGCCCCGTGCCCACGCTCACCACCAGCAGATCCTTGCGCGTGGCCTTCCAGTTCACCCGGTACGGCGACGCCGTAGCCATCACGAACATCTGAAACGCCGGGTTGTTCGAGGGCGTCACGCCGCCGTCCTGAAACAGAAACTGGCTGTCGCCCATGCGCATCTTCTCCGCTGGAAAATACACCGGCGCCGCCGTCAACGCCCGCACCAGTTGCCACAGCGGCAGCCGCAGATTGCAGTTGGCTCGCCGCGGATCGTTGTACACCGCCCGCGGATTGTTCGAAACCGGCCACGCCGAGTCGGTCGTGGCATTGCGCATCATGATCATCAGCAGCGTCTGGATGCGCTCCGATCCGAGCGTCGTATCCGCGCCCAGGATCTCGCGCAGCTTCGCGGCCAGCGGGTCCTGGTCGTAGAGGTGCCACAGCCGCTCCACCAGCTCCGACCGGTGGAACATCGCCGGCCCGGCATCCTGGTAAAACCGCAGCACCTCGCGCGTCTCCAGCCCCAGCGCCAGGCACGCGGCGATGACCGCGCCGGTGCTCGTCCCGCCGATGAAATCGAACCACTCCGCCAGTCTGAGCGCCCCATTGCCCGTGCTCGCGCGCAGCAGTTCCTCGATGCGCGCCAGAATCTGCAGGCTGATCACGCCCCGTACGCCGCCCCCATCCAGCGCCAGGATGCGCTTCGGTCCGCGGGCGGCAATGCGTTCTTCGAGGTTCATGCGCAGGTTGCTCCTGCCTTCTGTTCCCACCGCCGCTCCGCGCCGGACCGCCCGGTGCTCGTAAATGCTTGAAAACCCGGCGCAAATTTCACCGCGAGTCTTGTCATCGGACTGTGAGGAGCGCATGCGCATTTCAAACACAGTGGAAGCGAGTGCTTTCACGCCGGCCTCGCGCCTGGTTGCCCGCCAATGGGTGCACGATCCGAGCACATCGGTAACAGTTGAGTAGCAGGCTCTCTGGGCCGTCCTCCAGTCCTCGATCGCGCAGCGGGCATCCTACAATAGAAAATCATGAGTGTTGCCGCGCCGCCCGTCGCCACGCCGGAGATGATCGCCCGCTACGAGCCGGTGATCGGCCTCGAGGTGCACTGCCAACTGGCGACCCGGACGAAGATCTTCTGCGCGTGCCCGACGGGCTTCGGCGCGGCGCCCAATACGAACGTGTGCCCGGTCTGCCTGGGGCTGCCGGGCGCGCTGCCGGTGTTGAACATGCAGGCCGTCGAACTGGCGATTCAGGCCGGGCTGGCACTGAACTGCCAGGTCCCGGAGAAGTCGATTTTCGCGCGCAAGAACTACTTTTACCCGGACCTGCCGAAGGGCTACCAGATCTCGCAGTACGACCGGCCGCTGGCCGAGCACGGCTGGCTCGACATTGTGGCCGAGGGCCAGCAAAGGCGCATCGGCATCACGCGCGTCCACATGGAGGACGACGCCGGCAAGAGCATCCACGATGGCATGCGCGACAGCGATGAGTACACCTACGTCGACCTGAACCGCTGCGGCACGCCGCTGATCGAGATCGTCTCCGACCCCGACATGCACAGTCCGGAAGAGGCCTTCCAATATCTCACCGAGATGAAGCAGGTGCTGCAATACGTGGGCGTGTCGACGTGCGACATGGAGAAGGGGCACCTGCGCTGCGATGCCAACGTCAGCGTGCGGCCGCGCGGCCAGGAGCAGCTGGGCACGAAGGCCGAGGTCAAGAACCTGAATTCGTTTCGCTTCCTGAAACAGGCGCTGGAGTATGAGATCTGCCGCCAGGTGGCGCTCATCGAATCGGGCGGGCGGGTGCGGCAGGAGACGCGGTTGTACAACGTCGAACTCGGCGAGACCCTGGCCATGCGCAGCAAGGAGGAGGCGCACGATTATCGCTACTTCCCCGAACCGGACCTGCTGCCGCTGGAGATTTCGCGAGAGTGGCTGGCGGGCGTTCGCGCTGCCATGCCCGAGTTGCCGGCGGTGAAGCGCCAGCGCTTTGTCGAGGGTTACGGGCTGAGCGAATACGACGCGCAAGTGCTGACGTCGACGCGCGGGTTGGCGGATTTCTACGAGCAAGTCGCGGAGGCATCGGGCGATCCGAAGCTGGCCGCCAACTGGACCACGGGCGACCTGGCGGCGCTCGTGAAGGCCGATCACAAAGAGATCGAGGAGTCGCCGGTTTCCGCCGCCAACTTGGCCGAACTCGTGGCCCTGGTCGTCAAGGGCGAGTTGACGGGCAAGCTGGCCAAGGAAGTTCTCGCGAAGATGTACCAGACGCGCGAGGCGGCGCCGGTGATCGTCGCGCGCGAGGATGCG
>CAWIQF010000019.1:0-10250 GCA_963838205.1 Terriglobia bacterium
GGCTAGTGCTACTCTGCCCTGTTCCCTCGAATTGCGGTGGCAAGCTTCTTAAGTGCTGTCAACGGATCGGAGTTCAGGAAATCGGAGGCATACCAGGCGTCGAGTTTGGGACTCAGACGGTCCCAGCCATCGCGTGAATTCCGGGAGGCGAAGTCGTTGATGGCAGCCTTGCGCTCGTCGGCTTTGGCGCCCTGGTTTGTCTTTTGGTAGCAGATGGTCAGCAAACAATCCTGAACGCGGTAATCGGGATCGGCAGGCTTCCCGGTCCCGAGATGCTCGGGATAGATCTTGGAGCCTTCTATGTGCTCCACGGCGAGATCGTAGCGGTTCTGCTTCATCGCATCGAGAGCCAGCGCCATCTGGCAGTCGGCGTAGAGCTTGTAGACGTCGCTCTGGCCTTCAGCCGGCAGGATAGTCGCGTGCTCGAGCGTGGCATGGCATTCCCGATAGTGGCCAGAGTTCATGTAGGCGCGGGCCAGTGTGACTTTGATGGCGTCTTCGTTCGGGAATTGTTTGGAGGCGCTTTCGGCTACGGCCAGAGCTTTGTCATGCATGCCACGCGAGGCGTAATAGGCGACGAGGCGCTTGGAGTTCCGCCAGTCGGCGGGATCGACGGCGAGGGCCTTTTCATAGTCGGCCTGCGCCTTAGCCGGATCGGCGGCTTGTTCCAGGAACGCGCGGCTGGCGTAGAAGGCGGCATAGTCGGGCAGGTTCCCGGCGGCGGCGAATTCCTTCCGGGCGTCGTCCTCGCGCCGCAGTCCCCATTCGATCAGGCCGAGATAGTACTTGGCTTTCCAATTCCCGCTTAGCGCCTGATCCGCCCATTGGAAGATGGGGATGGCCTCCTGGCGGAAGGGAAAAACGAGATAGGGCGAGAGCGAGGCCGCCTTTTGCAGCACTTTCCGGCTCTGTTCGGCCGATTTGTTGCGCAGCAAATAAGCTTGCCAATAACGAATCTCAGCTTGATCCGGAGCGACTTCGAGCAGCCGCAGAGCGTCTTCGTCCAGCCCGAGATTGACGTAGTAGGACGCGATCTCCAGGTACGACTCGTGCGGCATTTCGTTGCGGATCATTGAGCGGAAGTTCTTCAGGGTGGAGGCGTCCGGTTGCAACAGGTAAGTCTCAAATCGCGCGAAGTGGCTCAACGGATCGATATCCAGAATCCGCGCCAGAGTAGTGCGAGCCTGCTCCTTCTTGCCCGTACGCCGCGAGAGCGTGCTCAGAACCTCGAGCGTCTTGATGTTATGCGCGTCGTATTCGAGCGAGCGCCGCAAGTACTCGTCGGCGCGCTCGAAGTTGCCCTCCATCAAATAGATCTCCGCTAGTTCGCAATACGCCGAAGAGCGGTACTTCATCGACCGGGCGGCCCAGCCGAGCGTCTCTTTGGCATCCACAAAGTCGCCCAGACGGCGCGCGATCAGGGCGTAGAAGTAGTTGGCGTCGGGGTCGTACATTACGAAGTCGAGCGCCCGGCGGGCGTACTCCAGAGCCTTGGCATACTCGGCCCGGCGATAGTAAACCGCGGCCAGGCGCGTCAGAGCGCGAACGCTCGTGGGGTCGCGTTGGATGCATTCGAGGTATTGGTTGAGAGCGGTCCGGTAATCGCGCGATTTCTCGGCGCGCTCGGCCGACTGGTAGAGCCCTTCCAGAGTCTTCGTGTCGTAGTTGTGGAAATTCAGGGGGCGCTTCAGCACTCCATCCTGAGGGTCGTCAGTGTAAATCTGCTGCTGTCCAAGCCGCACCCGCAGCGAGCCTATGGGAATCTCGACGGCGAGCTTCTTCTCGAATACGCCCATGGGTGCGAGCCGCAGGTGTTCACGAAAGACTTCTTTGTCCCCGTTAAGAACAACCAGGTCCTCGTCCGTCTTCTGCAGTGCGCTGAAACCGAGTTCGACTTCGTGCCCGTTGGTCCTGGCGTTGAGCACGCCGGCGGGTGTGGCCGTCACCATGGGACCGATCTGCTTGTAAGGGAACCAGAATTCGCGCCAGCGGTCCGTGGTGTAAGCGGCGAAGAACTCGTGGTCGTTCTGGTCGAGCAGCCGGCCCGATTGTGGTTCGAAGTACGGGCCATCGCTGTCGGTGAGCAGGTTTTCCCACATCGCGCCATCGCGCGAGAGCGGCCAGCGGAAGAACTTCTGGCCCGGCACTTCTTCGTGCAGCGCCCAATGGCCATAGCCGAACTTCGAGTCGTGCCAATAGGCGCCGTTGGCTTCCTGGAGCTTGCCGTGGACGAAGTAGCTGCCGCCTTCGTCCGCTTCGCGATGGTCCTTGTACAAGGCGAGGCTGCGGCCATCCGGGAGCAGCGGCCATGGCTCTGTCGAAACTGAGTAATCGTGGGCGATGTACTTCGTGCCCGGCAGGATGAACTCGAGGTCCTGGCCGAGTTTAGCGGCGGCGTTCATCCACACGTAGTAGGACTGTTCCAGCGGCTGCGGGTTGTACCACAGCGCATCAGTGAGGAAGTAGGCCTTGTCCGGCGGCAGTGTGATGGAGACGCGCCATTCGGTCCGCGAGGGCAGATCCATCGTTCCAACGACGCAGGTGACGCTGCCGTCGGCGTTCTTGCGGATCATGTAGTCGACGGGTGAGGCCGTCGCCGGCGTATGACCGACAAGGCCAAAATTCCACTCGATGCCGCCCGAGGTCCACGGCCCGCGATGGGCGATGTCACGGTACTTACGGACCTTGTTGAAGTAGATGAAATCCTTGCCCGTGCTCTTCTCGATGGCCGCGAGAAGCTTGCCGCCATCGGAGGGCGACACGAGCAATTTGACGTAGGCGTTCTCCAGCCGGATGATGTTTCGCTCCTGGCTGACACCGTTGAGGCTGAGCTCGTCGAAGAAGTAATAGGGGTAGAGGCTCGCTCCACTGCCCCACATGCTGGAGCGAGTCATGATGGGCGCTGGATCCGATCCGGAGAAAGGATATGTCTTGAAGGTCTGCTTTTCCTCCTGTACCGTCGCCTCCTGGGCCGAAAGGCCAGAAGCGGCGGCCAGCGTCAGCAGCAAAGCGGCAGTGCGAAGCCTGATCATGTCGTAACTCTACTACGCTTTCGGGTATCCGTCACTTTTCGAGGAAGCGCCGGCGTGACCATATCGAGCCGCCGTGTACGGACCCATATGCGCGGAGCATGGCAGTCGTCGGCGGGTGGCCGCCTCTGTGCCGCCCTAACGGCGTGCAAGGGAAGCTGGGACCGGCGGGTCAGACGGCAAGCCAACAATTGCCGATGTTCGATTGCGGCACGACCGCGGCCGAGTGGGATCTGCGCGCGCTAGTGGCCCTGCTCCATCAGCCCGATGACGCCCAGCAGCGCACCCCAATGATAGTAGGCGTCGCTGCTGCGCACGTCGTTCCCCTCGCCCGTGATCGAATTGTAGTTCTCGTAGATCGAGCGGTCGCTGTGCCACGACTTCATCAGCAACTTGTTCGATCGCTCGGCGAGATCCTGGCGCGCGGGCGCGAGATCGTAATTGCGCAGGCCCAGGTACACCAGAAAGTTCATCGGTCCCCAGATGCGCCCGCGCCAGTAGTTCTGATCCTGGTAACCCGGCACGTTGCGGGCGATCGAAGGAATCACCCACTCGCCGTGGAACTCGCGCGGGTTGAAATAATGTTCGCGCACCATGCGCGCGGCCTGCTCCGGCGTGGCCACCTTCGCGATCAGCGGATAAAAGTTGGTCGGCGAAAGCCGCGGCGATTTCTCGCCGGTGTCGGTGCGTTGATTCAGGTAGATGCCGGCCGTCTCATCCCACAGCGTGCCCAGGGCAGCGGCGTACTTATCGCCGCGCGCGAGCAATTCGCGCCGGTCGGCGTCCTGGCCCAACACGCCGGCGATCTCGGCCAGCGCGCGGCAATCCGCTACGTAGAGCGCGTTCAGACCAACGTCGGCCATCTCCAACTGGTTGGTCCGCGGGTTGAACGGCACGCCGTCGTAAATCGGCGAATTGTCGAGCCCCGATTCGAACAATGCCGCTTGAAAATTGTGGAACGTGCCGTCCACGAGTTGTGGCACGTTGTCCGAACCCCAGGCCAGCAGTCCCTTGGTGTCGCGGGCGCCCGGCCACCAACGATTCCAGCGCAGCAGTTCGTCGTAAACCTCGGCCAGGAACCACCGCTCTTTGTGGCGCTTGTAGATCTCCAGCACCATCAGACTGCCCACCGGCGGCTGCGAGCGGTCGTCGCTCTGAATGTCGTAGGCCGAAGCCGAATTCGGAATGAAGCCCCGGCGCGTGATGCCTTTGGTCACTTCCACCGCGTTCGCGAAGGCCAGATCCTGGTTGTACAGGCCGTACATGAACGACGCGAAGTATGTGTCCCAGTCGAACAGCACGTAGCCGCCCCAGCCCGCGCTCCACATGCGGCTCACCGGCGCGATGGCGCGGTCGTTTTCCGGGTCGTAGGTCAGGTTCCAACCCAAAATCGTCTGCATCGCGGTGAAAACTTCGCGCGCCTCGCCGTAGTCCGCCAGCCGCTTCATCTGCGCCGCGCGGTGCGCCTCGACAATCGCGGCCACCTGTTCCAGCGTCTTCTCCGCACCTGTGTAGACCGCAATGCGCCCCTCCAGTGCCACCGAAAGATACGGCGCGTTGGTGGTCACGAACGGGTCGTTCACTTCCCGCGCCGTCGTTCGCACTTCAAAAGCGCGGCCACCTTCGCGCCCCGACTGCGCCTTCAGCACGGCGCCATCGCGCCGCACCCTGCCCGGCCGGTTCCAGTAGTAGCCGGTCTCCACGATCAGATGCTCGGGCCGCAATGTTGCGCGTTTCTCCACGCTGACCAGGATGTACTCTTCGCCGTTCTCCGCAGCGCTCTGCACCAGCGCAAGGTTGGCGGAATCGGCACCGCCCGTATTCAATTCCACCGTCGAGCTCGGTATACGAACCATCGTCGGCGTGCGGGCCCAGGCGGATCTTCTCCGGCCGCCTGGCCGTCGCATTGGCCTGGAAAAACGTGTCCTGATACGCGTGGCCCATACCGGCGCTCTTCAGGCCCAGCGTCAGCGCGAAGCCGTCGGGCAGATAGACGTGCCCCAGAACGCTGTTCGCACTCCACGTGTTCCAGCCGTGGCACAGCTTCTGTTGCAGGGCACGGTACTCGGCGGTGCGCAGCACGTGCGAACTGTGTTGAGCCGCGGCTGGCAGAGCCACCCCGGCGCACAGCGCGGCGGCTGCGAAGAGTGAGATGAATGGCTTGTTCATGGCGCGGAGAAGTCCTCTTCTATATCTGTCGCTCGACCAAGCGCCAGTCCTACCGCAGTTGAATCGTCCTGCCGGTCTTCGCGGACTCCCGCGCCGCCGAGAGAATCTCCGTGACGATCATGTTGTTCTCAAGCGACGACAAGCCAGCGGGTGCAATCCGGCCGCGCACCACTGCCGTCAGATAGGAGAGCGAATCCTGTTGCTCCAGCGGCAGCGGGGCCGGCGCCCGCGTCTCCTCCTGGCGCCCCGGCAGACGCACCCGAAGTTCGTTTCCGCCGACGGCGATTGCATACGCCCGCTCCGCGTAGACTTCGAAATCTTTGCGTCCAAAAGGCCAGTTCCACGACGCCTGGATGATCCCCTGGGCCTTGGGATACTGCAGCAGGACCGTCGCCTCATCATCCACTCGGGGGTAAATGAGTGGCTTGTTGCGGGCCACCAGGGCCGTCACCGCGACTGGCCGCTGGTTGTCCATCAACCACGTCATCAGGTTCGCTCCGTAACACCCGAAGTCAAACAGAGCGCCGGCGCCGTTCTTTACAGGATCGGTCAGCCAGGCGAAAAACTCCGGTCCCACGTGAATCTCCCGCGGCCCTTCATGCCCGTCCATCGCCACCATCTTGCGGATCTCTCCGCCCGCCTGCTGCTGCTTGAGCAGGTCCCACATCGCCGCATGGCTTTTGTACCAGGTGGTCTCGTAGTTCACGACCACCGCAATGCCACCTCGGGCCGCGGCGCGCTGGATGGCCAGAGCGTGGTCCATACTCACTGCCAGAGGCTTCTCCATCATCACCGCGATGTGCCGTGACGCGCACGCCTCGACCACCATCGCATGATCGAACGTGCTGGTGAACGACGCCACCGCTTCGGGCTTCACACGGTCCAGCATCGTGCCGAGATCGGTAAAGAACAGCGCATCGGCCAGGCCGTATTTCTGCCCATACTGGTGTTGCAGTGCGGTGTTCGGATCGAAGACGCCGACCAGCTCGACATCGCCGCGCGTTTTCAGAGCCCGGAAGAAACCGTCTGCGTGGCCATGAACGAGACCTGCGATTGCCAGCCGGAGCGGCTTCGGCGCAGCGGACTGGGAAGTCTGCGCGCCTGTCAAAGGGAGCACCCCCACTAGCAACAGCGCGACCAAGAGCGGAGTAAATCGAGTCATGGTTGAGCAATACTCTACCAAATCCCGTTGCAGGAACCGGTTGGGCCAGTGCGACGCCAGACGGCGCCGCCGCTAGCGTATGTAACATTCGAGCCGCGGCGAAGCGGAGTGGTGGGGCCGGGTGCCGTAACAGCGGTCAGGCACGCGGGTGCATGCGACAATAACGGGTGAGCATTTCAGGTGACCAGACCCTCCCAGCCCACTTCCGCGCAACCCCACGCCCCACGCGGCCGCTTCAAGCGATTCCTGGCGGCGCTTCTGACCATCGTCGTGATTCTAGGCCTGGCCGGCGCGGTTTGGACATGGGTGCATTACTCGAACCTGGTGGACGAAAAGCTGAAGGATGGGCCGTTCGCGCAAACGGCGGAGATCTTCGCCGCACCGGAGCCGATCAGCGTGGGCGAGTCGCTGAGCGCGGCCGAACTGACCGAACTGTTACGGCGGCGCGGCTACACGGAGAATCGAGCCAGCCGCATGGGCTGGTATAAGGTCCGTCCGGACGGGGTGGAAGTTTTCCCGGGCGTGGACGCGTGGACGGGGAGCGAGCCGGGGGTGATTTTTCTCCAGAACGGCGTGGTCGAGCGGATCGTGTCGAACCGCGACAACAGCGAACGGACGATCTACCAGCTTGAGCCCGAGCTGATCAGCAACCTGTTCGACCGGCAGCGGCAGAAGCGCCGCGTGGTGCGCTACAGCGACATTCCCAGGGTGCTGGTGGATGCGGTGACGTCGGCCGAGGATAAACGGTTCTTCCAGCACGCCGGATTCGATCCGCTGCGTATTATCAAGGCGGTCTTCGAGGACGTGCGCGAAGGGCGCAAGGCGCAGGGCGCCTCGACCCTGAGCATGCAACTGGCGCGCAACTTCTGGCTTGGTCCGGAGAAGACGTGGGGGCGCAAAATCGCCGAAGCGATGATCACCCTGCAGATTGAACAGAAGCTGACCAAGGAGCAGATTTTCGAGTACTACTCCAATCAGGTGGACCTGGGGCAGCGGCGCACATTCGCCGTGCGGGGCTTCGGCGAGGCGGCGCAGGTGTACTTCGGCAAGGACGTGCGCGAGCTGAAGGTGGAGGAGGCGGCGCTGCTGGCGGGCATGATCCAGAAGCCGAACCTGTACAACCCTTACCGGCACGAGGATCGGGCGCTGCAACGGCGCAACGTCGTGTTGGGGCTCATGCACGAGAACGGTTATCTGACGGATATGCAGTATCTGGAAGCGACCAAGACACCGCTGAAGCTGGCCGAGGGTGGCATCGAGTCGACCGACGCGCCGTACTTCGTGGACCTGGTCAACGACGAACTGCGTGAGCGCTTCGCGGAAGTCGATTTTCAGACGACGCAATACCGCATTTACACGACGCTGGACATGAAGCTGCAGCGCGAGGCGGTGGAGGCGGTGCGCATCGGGATGAAGGAAGTGGACGCGCAGCTGGCTAAGCGGCGGAAGAAGTATCCCGAAGCGCAGGTGGCGCTGGTGGCGATGGATCCGCACACCGGCGAGGTGCGGGCGCTGGTGGGGGGGCGCACGTACGGCCTCAGCCAGTTGAACCGCGCCCTGGCAATGCGGCAGCCGGGCTCGTCGTTCAAACCGTTCGTGTACGCGGCGGCCCTGCGGACGGCGATCACGGGCCGCGGGACGATTCTGACGCCGGTGAGCCAGGTGATCGACGAGCCGACGACTTTCGTTTTTGACGACAAGACTTACGAGCCCAACAATTTCCACGAGGAATGGCACGGCCGGGTGACGCTCAGGGAAGCGCTGGCGCATTCGATGAACATTCCGACGGTGAAGTTCGCCGAGACGGTGGGCTACGAAACGGTGGCGGAACTGGCGCGGGACGCGGGGCTCACGACCACGCGGGGCACGCCGGCCGAGGCGCTGGGGTCGTACGAGGCGACGCCGCTGCAGATGGCCAGCGCATACACGACATTCAGCAACAACGGCGCGTGGATGGAGCAAAACGCGATCAACGAGGTGCGGGACCAGACGGGCAAGCTGGTGTGGCACTACATTCCCGTGACGCGCGACGTGCTGGACCCGCGAGTGGCGTACATGGTGACGAGTCTGATGGAAGAAGTGCTGCGCAGCGGCACGGGGGCCGCGGCGAGGACACGCGGGTTCCTGCTGCCGGCGGCGGGCAAAACGGGCACTTCGCACGACGCCTGGTTCGTGGGCTTCACGACGCGCCTGCTGTGCGCGGTGTGGGTGGGCTTTGACGACAACACCGAGATGCCCCTGGAAGGCGCCAAGGCGGCGCTGCCGATCTGGACCGAGTTCATGAAGCGGGCGCATAGCTTCCGCGAGTACAAGAATGTCGCGGAATTCCAGGCGCCGGACGGCGTTGTCACCGCCGAGATCGACCCGCTGAGCGGGCAAGCTCGCCACGGCCGCGTGCCCGCAGCGCCGGGCCGAAGTATTCATCGCCGGGACGCAGCCGACCGACTACTGCCGGTTGCACGGAGGCAACGGCCGGGCGCTGATTGCGGGTTGGGATACGCCCGAGACGCAGGAGGGCGGGACAAGCGGCGCGGACAGGTCCGCCTCCGGCACTGCACGCGGCCGCTCCGCGCGCCCGAACGCTGTCCAGAAATCCGCGCCGGCCCCTCCGGCCGCGCCCGCCGCACCCCAACCGAAGAAGGGGTTCTGGGGCAGGATCAGAGCTATATTTAAGTAAGTTTACCCGGTGAGCCGGATTGTCGATCTGGGGAGGCAATTATGGTCTCGTGGGGCTATTCGTGCAGGATACTCGGCGCCGTGGTGGCACTGATTCCAGGAGCTGCCTGGACCGGCATTGCGGATGGGCAACAACCCGCCGCGCCCAAAAAGGAACTCACGATTGAGGACCGCGGCGACATCTTCATGGCTCGCAAGATGTTCCGGGAGGCGGTCGAAACATATCTGAAGACCGAGCCGATGACTGCCGTTGTGTTGAACAAGACTGGCATCGCCTATCAACAGCAGAATGATCTGGAGTCGGCCAAGAAGTACTACGGGCGGGCGACGAAAGCCGACCCGGAGTACGCCGAGGCGACCAACAACGTGGGGACGGTCTATTACGCTCAAAAGAGCTACAGTCGGGCCATCCGGTACTACAAGCGGGCGCTGCGGCTGCGACCGCGCTCGGCCTCGATTCTTTCCAACCTCGGCACGGCCTGGTTCGCGCGCCGCAATTACAAGCAAGCGTTCGAGACGTACCAGCAGGCGCTGGAAATCGACCCGCAGGTTTTCGAAAAGCACGGCAACCAGGGCGTGCTGCTGGAAGAGCGGGACATCCTGGAGCGCGCCAAATTTAACTACTACATGGCGCGGTTGTACGCCAAGCGCGGCATGAACGAGCTGGCACTGCAGTATATCCGCAAGGCGCTGGAAGGCGGCTTCAAGGATAAGAAGAAATTCCGCGAGGAGGAGGACTTCACGGCCTTGCGAAAGCTGCCGGAGTTCGACGAGCTGATGAAACTGGAGCCGCGTGTTCTCTAAGGTGCGCCTGATTGGCGCAGTGCTGGGCGTCGCATTGATCGCCGGCGGATTGTGGCTCTACTGGAGCCGCACGCAGGCCGCGGCCGAACGCGGGCAGCCGCGGCGGATCGCCATTCTGCCGATCGAAAACCTAACCGGACGGGCGTCGCTGGAGTGGACCGGCCGGGCGATGATCGAGGTCGCGCAGCTGGAACTGGGGGCGGGTGAAGAAGCGGCGGTGTTCCCGGCGCGCGACGCGGGTGAGGCGGCGGCGCGGCAGGCGACGGACCTGGCGTATGGAACGCTGGAGTTGGCGCGGCCTGCGACGGGAGACGGCGCGCCGCGGCTGCGCTACGCATTGTTCATCGAGAACGCGGCGCGGCACACGGTTATCGATCGGCACACACGAACTGAACCAAGGAACCACACAA